>NZ_CP006019.1:0-1200000 GCF_000725425.1 Palaeococcus pacificus DY20341
GGGTTGATTTAGACAGGAACAGCCTGGGTAAAGCTGAGTTTAATGATGCACTCACTGCACTTTTAATAGGGCTCAATGAAATGGTAGCGGCGTTAAACCTGGAGGAAGAGTTCCAAGAGACGGTATTCGAGAGGATTGCTTTGATGATACTTGACAGACTATCCAAAGGGGCCTCGGAAGGAGATATAATTACGTTTTTAGTGGAAAAAGTTGGTTTGGATAGGAAAGAAGCTGAAATGCTGTTGGAGGAGGTCATAAAATCTAAATCTGAGACCGGAGTTAGCATGGATTACATTTAAGTGCTTTTTTCTTTATGTTCCTTAGCAATTCTACTTAGTGTTGGGTGATATATTTACAAGAACTTGTCCAATAAAGCTATAAACCTTAATACCCTCTATTATTAGTGCTTCCTGTGGTTCCACTGCTTCGTGTGGAACTTGTTGGGCATGATATGTTTATGGCTAACTGAGGTTTCAATAAGTTCCAAAATTTAACTAGTTTACAGACATAAAGTTACAAACAGCTCCATAAAATCATATGTCCCTTTAAAAGGCAAGTTTAATTTCCAGTGGAGGGTTAAAGATGAACAATGAGCAGACTTATTTAGATTCGCTTTTTGAGAAGTATCTCCATGCAAAGAGAATATTCAAACACAAAGAGGTCCTTAGGCATAGTTACACCCCCAAAGAGCTCCCCCACAGGAGAGAGCAAATTGAAACTTTGGCTCACATATTGGTGCCAGTTCTTAAAGGCGAAACCCCATCAAACATATTTGTTTATGGAAAAACTGGGACTGGAAAGACTGTCACTATAAAGTTCGTGACGGAGGAACTGAAAAAAGCTTCCAAAAAGTACTCCGTCCCCGTTGATGTTATCTATCTTAACTGTGAAGTTGTAGATACTCAATATCGTGTTTTGGCCAATATTGTCAACTATTTTAAGCACGAAAGTGGCTTTGAGGTTCCTTTGGTGGGGTGGCCTACGGATGAAGTCTATTCAAGGCTTAAGGAAGTTATAGATGCTAAGGAGCGCTTTGTCATAATAATTCTGGATGAGATTGACAAACTCATAAAGAAGAATGGAGATGACATTCTCTACAATCTAACACGTATAAATACTGAGCTTCAGAATGCTAGAGTAAGCATAATTGGAATTTCAAACGATCTCCGTTTTAAGGAATACTTAGATGCTAGGGTTTTATCGAGCTTAAGTGAAGAGGAGGTAGTCTTTCCACCTTACGATGCTTCTCAACTTAGAGATATCCTAGAACAAAGGGCTAAGTATGCTTTTAATGATGGAGTTTTGGATGCGGCAGTTATCCCATTATGTGCCGCTTTGGCAGCTAAAGAGCATGGAGATGCTAGAAAAGCATTGGATTTGCTTAGAGTGAGTGGAGAGATAGCTGAGAGAGAAGGTGCAGAGAAAGTCCTTGAGAGGCATGTAAGAAAGGCTCAAGAAAAGATTGAGCATGATACGATGGAGGAGGTTATAAAAACGCTCCCCCTCCATTCGAAGCTTGTTCTCTACGCTGTTGTCGTTTTGGATGAGAACGATGCTTTGCCAGCTAATACGGGTGAAGTCTATGTGGTGTATAAGGAGATATGTGAAGCCCTCGATGTGGAACCTCTGACGCAGAGGAGGGTCAGCGATTTAATAAACGAGCTGGACATGCTCGGCATCATAAACGCAAAAGTCGTCAGCAAAGGACGTTATGGAAGAACAAAGGAGATTCGCTTAAATATTCCAGCATTCAAGGTCAAAAACATGTTTAGGAGAGATTATCACCTCCAATCTTTGCTGGCTATGGACTTCCTTAAGCAGAGGAGGTTGTTTGCATGAAAAAGCTCGTTGAAGATCTGATTAAAAATAATTACCTCATAACCTCTCCCGCATACTATCAGCTCTCCACTTACTATGAAAACAACGAGTTTTCCTTGGCTGAGCTCATAAAGTTTGCTAAGAATGAGTTTAACACTTTTATAATAGATGAAAATATTGCGAGAGCTTTTCTCCAATCAAAAGGCATTGTGTCATCGGGACTCGAAATATACACCTCTGCTCCAGTGGAAACAAAACTCAAACCTGAAGAAAGCTCTTCTGAAGTTTTAGTTGAACAAAAGGATGAATTGTCCTTTAAAGATGAAAACTCTGTTGAACTTGCTTCAAATGTTGAAAAAATCCAAGAAAATGCTGTTGCTGTTGAAGAGAGTCCTTCGAGCGATATTATTTCGGAAGAGCTTATACTTAATGAGGATGTTGCCGAGCAGAGCTTTGTT
Organism: Palaeococcus pacificus DY20341; assembly: GCF_000725425.1. Classification (NCBI taxonomy): domain Archaea; kingdom Methanobacteriati; phylum Methanobacteriota; class Thermococci; order Thermococcales; family Thermococcaceae; genus Palaeococcus; species Palaeococcus pacificus. The sequence continues at coordinate 2,277 of NZ_CP006019.1, forward strand.
TCCACTGGAGAAGAAACCTTTGAAGAAAGCTTTGTTTCCAATGGAAATGGGGATAATGGAGAAAATGGTGTAGCTGCCAAAGCTTCCTATGGTGAATATGGGGTTTTAACTCCTTTGGAAGAAGAACCTCCTGAGGAAGTTGGTGAAAAAAGTTATTCCACTTACAAGGACTTTAGAATTGTTCCAAAAGAAGGATTTAAGCCGAAGGCATTGGAGATGGAAGCCAAAGCTAAAGTGGTGTTTGATGTAAAGAATGTCAAGCTCTCTCCGCCTAAAGCAAAAAATGCCAACGGAAAAGAAGGTGAAATCGTAATTAAATCCTATGAGCTGTTTTTCAAGAGCCGCTTGAGGAAAATGAGGAGAATTTTGAGGGAAACACATGAGCTTAGAGGTGTAGTTGACATTGGCCGTTTAAGCTACACGAGCGGCTATGAGGATGAAGTTGTGATTATAGGGCTGGTCAACTCGAAAAAAGAGACTGCGAAGGGGTTTACATTTGAGGTGGAGGATGCTACAGGTGTCGTTAGGGTTTTTATTGGCAGGGACAAGGAAGACTATAGGAAGTCTTTTGAAGTTTTGCCAGATAGTGTGGTTGCCTTCAGCGGTCACTATTCAAAAAGGGGCCTATTCTTTGCAAATAAGCTCTTTTTACCGGATGTTCCACTTTACAGGCGTGAGAAGCCACCTCTCGAAGAAAAGGTTTATGCTGCGCTTATAAGTGATATTCATGTTGGAAGCGATCAATTCTGTGAAAAAGCATTCATGAAGTTTTTAGAATGGTTAAATGGCTACGCGGGGAGTAAAGACGAAGAAGATATTTTAGACCGGCTGAAGTACATTATAATAGCTGGAGATGTCGTAGATGGTGTTGGTATATATCCCGGCCAGTACAATGAGCTTGAGATTCCGGACATATTTGACCAGTATGAAGCTTTGGCCAACCTCTTAGAGAACATTCCCAAGCACATAGAAGTTTTTATTGGGCCAGGGAACCACGATGCTGCAAGAACAGCCCTTCCTCAACCGGGCTTTTACGATGAGTATGCATATCCGCTCTACAAGCTTAAAAATGTTACAATAATCAGCAACCCCGCTGTTATAGATCTTCACGGTAGAAAGTTTTTAGTAGCTCATGGTAGGGGTATAGAGGACATAGTGGGTGTTATTCCTAAAATGAGCCACCATGAACCTGCAAAGCCAATGGTTGAGCTCTTGAAGCTTAGACACCTTGCCCCCACGTTTGGAGGAAAAGTGCCAATAGCTCCTGACCCAGAGGATTTGCTCGTCATTGAAGATGTTCCTGATTTTGTTCAAATGGGACACGTTCATGTTTTGGACTATCAAATTTATAGGGGTGTGTTCTTGCTCAACAGCGCCACATGGCAAGCCCAAACTGAGTTCCAGAAGATGGTGAACATCGTACCTACGCCCGCTAAAGTTCCAATTATAGATGTGGATACAGCACGATTGAAGACCGTAGTTGATTTTAGTAAATGGTGCAATGTTTGAGGTGGTTTAAATGAGTGAACTCTACAGTGAGAATATGAAAGCTTATTTTGAGATGCTCCAGAGGGAGATTGATAAGGCTTATGAAGTTGCTCAAAAGGCGCGTGAGCAGGGAAAAGACCCTATGCGAGAGATTGAGGTTCCTCAAGCTACCGATATGGCAGGACGTGTTGAAAGCCTAGTTGGTCCTAAAGGCGTTGCTGAGAGGATTAGAGCTTTGGCAAAGGAATACGGTAAGGAGTTGGCTTCTCTTAAAATCGTTGATGAAATCATAGAGGGCAAATTCGGCGATTTGGGAAGCGAAGAGAAAATAGCTGAGCAAGCTGTGAGGACTGCTTTGGCTGTTCTCACTGAGGGCATAGTTTCTGCTCCACTCGAAGGTATAGCTTACGTTAAAATAAGGGAGAACCCGGACGGCAGCAAGTACTTGGCCTTATACTATGCTGGGCCTATTAGGAGTAGCGGTGGAACAGCTCAAGCACTGAGTGTTCTCGTTGGTGACTACGTTAGGAAAAAGCTTGGCTTGGATGGGTATAAGCCAACTCATGAAGAGATAGAGCGCTACGTTGAGGAAGTGGACTTATACCACAGGGCAGTTACGCGCTTGCAATACCACCCTTCGGCGGATGAAGTTAGGTTGGCGATAAAGAACATTCCAGTGGAAATAACGGGTGAAGCTACGGATCAAGTTGAGGTGAGCGGATATAGGAACCTGCCTAGAGTAGAAACGAACCAGCTTAGAGGTGGAGCCATCTTAGTTTTGGCCGAAGGTGTGCTTCAAAAGGCCAAAAAGCTCCTCAAGTACATTGACAAGCTTAATGTTGAGGGATGGGAGTGGCTCAAGGAGTTTGTGGAGAGTAAGGAGAGTGGAAAGAAAAGCGAAGCCGTGAAGAGCGAGCCTTTGGAGGAAGCCAAGGAAGAGATAAGTGTCAAAGTCGAAAAGGGCTTCTACTATGGGTTATATGAAACATTTAGGGAGAAAATCGCTCCAAATAAGAAGTACACGAAGGAAATAATTGGGGGAAGGCCCCTCTTTGCGGAGCCTTCAACAAACGGTGGCTTCCGCTTGAGGTACGGGCGCTCAAGGACGAGCGGCTTTGCAACGTGGTCAATCCATCCGGCAACAATGCTCCTCGTTGACGAGTTTTTAGCGGTAGGAACACAAATGAAAACTGAGAGACCTGGAAAAGGGTGTATTGTAACACCAGCCACAACGGTTGAAGGTCCTATAGTCAAGCTCAAAGATGGAAGCGTTCTCCGCATTGAGAATTATGAGACTGCCTTGAAAGTTAAGGATGATGTTGATGAAATCCTCTATTTGGGGGATGTCCTCGTAAACTTCGGCGACTTCGTGGAGAACAACCAAACCCTTTTGCCTGCGAATTATGCAGAGGAGTGGTGGATTCAAGAGCTTGTCAAAGCCGTTGAAGAGATTTATGAAGTTAAATTGGAGCCTTTCGCAGAAAACGACGAGGATGCTTTGGAAGAGGCAGCGGACTACTTAGATTTGGAAAAAGAGTTTTTAGCTAAACTCCTCTACGATCCGCTTAGGGTTAGGCCCAAGGTGGAGGAGGCCATTCACCTCTCTCGCGTTTTGGGGATTCCTCTCCACCCTTACTACACTCTCTATTGGAACACAATAAGTGTTGAAGAGCTCATTAGGCTGCAAGAAGCTTTGGTGAATGCTCAAATAGAATGGGATGATTTTAGGGGAATTAAGTTTGCTAAGAGGGTTTTGATAGGTGAGTTCAGTGTTAAAAGGGCGCTTGAGCTTTTAGGTCTACCTCACTATATAGACGACGGCTTTATAGTCGTTGATTATCCCTGGAGTGCTGCGCTTTTAGTTCCTCTCTTAAACCTCGAGAAGAAGCTCACGCCAAAGGAGTTCTACACTCCAATAGATTTAATAAACGAAGTCAGTTCAATAAAGCTCCGCGATAAGGGCATAAGCTGGATTGGTGCAAGAATGGGGAGGCCCGAGAAGGCCAAGGAAAGAAAGATGAAACCGCCCGTTCACGTGCTCTTTCCAATAGGCTTGGCTGGAGGAAGCTCGAGAGACATATACAAGGCATATGAAGAAGGCAAATCAACAACGGTTGAGATAGCCCACTTTAAATGTCCCGAGTGCGGCCACGTGGACATCTTTCCAACATGTCCCCGCTGTAACTCCAAGACGGAGCATCTCTACACATGTCCAAAGTGCGGCCATAGCTCAACGGAAGAAAAAGTCTGCCCTAACTGTAGGATAGACATGAGGCCCTATGCTAGATACTCTTTCAAGGTTAGCGATTACCTAGTTCCAGCAATGAGGAACGTGCGCGTTAATACTCTTGATAAGCTTAAAGGCGTTTTGGGAATGAGTTCGGCATTTAAGCTGGCCGAGCCCCTTGAGAAGGGTATTCTTAGGGCTAAAAACGACGTTTACGTGTTCAAAGACGGCACGATTAGGTTTGATGCTACAGATGCTCCAATCACTCACTTCCGCCCGAGGGAAGTTGGGGTTAGCGTTGAAAAATTGAGAGAGCTGGGCTACACCCACGACTTCGAAGGGAAGCCCTTGGTGAGCGAAGACCAGATTTTGGAGCTTAAGGTTCAAGATGTTATACTCCCAAAGACTGCCGGTGAGTACTTGGTTAGGGTAGCCAACTTTATAGACGACTTGCTCGAGAAGTTTTACGGTCTTGAGAGGTTTTATAATGCTGAGAAGATGGAGGACTTGGTTGGTCACCTTGTTATAGGCTTAGCTCCGCATACATCAGCAGGAATAATTGGGCGTATAGTGGGCTTCGTTGACGCTTTGGTTGGTTACGCCCACCCGTATTACCATGCAGCGAAGAGGAGGAACTGCTTCCCAGGAGATACGAGGATTTTAGTTAATATCGACCGCATGCCAATGAGAATTACGCTTAAAGAACTCTACGAACTCTATGAGGGTGAGAACTATGAGAACATGGTTTACGTTAAGAGAAAGCCTAAGAAGGATATTAAGGTTTATTCTTTCGACGTAGAGAGTGGAAGGGTTGTTTTAACGGACATCGAGGATGTTATAAAGGCTCCTTCAACTGACCATCTAATAAAATTTGAGCTTGAGACAGGGAGGAGCTTTGAAACGACGGTTGATCATCCGGTTTTGGTCTATGAAAACGGCGAATTCAAGGAAAAGAGAGCTTTCGAGGTTAAGGAAGGCGACTTCATATTGGTGCCAAAGATTGATTTTGAAGAGCCGAATATAGAGGAAATTGATCTCCTGGAAGAGTTTGCCAAGTTTGAGGAGCTTCAAGATGTGATAATGGTTCGTGGAATTGCTGAGTGGCTTGAAGGAATTATCTCCAAAGAGCAAGCTAAAGAGCTCTACGATTACATAAGGAGAGACTCAATTCCGCTTTCAACGCTCAAGAAAATACTTCAAGAGAAAAGCTTATCAATCAAGGATGTCCCGTGCGGGGCCTACTTTGGAGTGAAGCGCGATCGCGTGAGGATTAGGCGTTTCGTCCCTATTAAGCCGCTCTTAAAGCTCATTGGCTACTATCTTGCGGAGGGCTACGCGAGGGAGAGCAACAGCGTTTATCAGATAAGCTTCTCAAACGGGGATAAAGAGACTAGAGAAGATATTAAACGTGCCCTTAGGGAAGCTTTTGGAGATGGCTTTGGAATCTACGAGCGTGGGGAGAAAATAACTGTTGGCTCAAGGATCATCTATTTACTGTTCACTAGAGTTTTAAAAGCTGGAAGCGGAGCTAGAGATAAAAGAGTTCCATCCTTTGTCTTTAAACTCCCGAGGGAAAAGGTTAGGCACTTGCTTCGCGCCTACTTTGAAGGGGATGGAAGTGCTATAAAAACAGCCGCTCGTGTAGTTGTTTATAGTGTCAACAAGCCTCTCCTTGAAGATATTGAGACACTACTCTTGTCCAAGTTTGGTATCAGGGGATATTACACCATGGACAAGAATGCCAACAGAGGGAACGCCCGTGGAAGACTCTATCATATTGAGCGCGGAAACGAGCCGCCAATATCTAAGGTGTATGCTCTCAACATAGCTGGTGAATATTATGACCAGTTCTTTGGGGAGATTGGCTTCACTAGTGAGCGTAAGAACTCTGTTTATGACTTACACAAGAACAGAAATCGCATTAAGGATAAGTACTTTACTGAAAATGGATGGCTCCTTAAGGTCAAGCGTGTTGAATACATTAAACCAGAGGAAGAATTTGTGTTTTCATTAAATGCAAAGAAATACCATAATGTTATAATTAATGAAAATATTGTAACACACCAATGTGACGGCGACGAAGATGCTGTCATGCTCCTTTTGGACGCTCTCCTCAACTTCAGCAAATACTATCTCCCAGAGAAGCGCGGTGGTAAGATGGACGCTCCGCTGGTCGTTACCACGCGCTTAGACCCGAGGGAAGTTGACAGTGAAGTCCATAACATGGATGTTGTGCGCTATTACCCCTTAGAGTTCTATGAAGCAACCTACGAGCTCAAATCTCCAAAGGAAGTTAAAGTTATAGAGCGCGTTGAAGATAGGCTTGGAAAACCTGAGATGTACGAGGGCATTAAGTTCACCCATGACAGTGATGACATTGCTTTAGGTCCTAAGCTAAGCATGTACAAACAGTTGGGAGATATGGAGGAGAAAGTTAGACTCCAGCTTGAAGTAGCTAGAAAGATTCGTGCTGTTGACGAGCACCACGTTGCTGAGACGATAATTAACTCCCATTTAATCCCTGATTTGAGGGGTAACCTGAGGAGCTTCACGAGACAGACGTTTAGGTGCGTCAAGTGCAACACGAAATATAGGAGGCCTCCTCTAAATGGTAAGTGTCCTAAGTGCGGTGGAAAGATAGTCCTGACGGTATCAAAAGGAGCAATTGAGAAGTATCTATCGACCGCGAAAATGCTCGTTACTGAGTTTAAGGTTCTTGATTACACAAGACAGAGGATATGCATAACCGAGAAGGACATAGACACGCTGTTCACAAACGTCTTTCCAAAAGTTCAAACGTTATTGCCAATTGGAACTTCCGACGATGTTTGTCAGAAGATGGTGCTCACAAGGAAAGGAGTTTTGAGAGAGAAGCCTAAAAAGAATGGGAACGGCAAATCTTGGAATCCAAGCAATGACTTTAAAAAGCACTTAAAAAAGGCCGGTAGGCCTGAGAAGGAAGAGCCTAGGAAAGAGACGCCAAAGCTGAAGGAAAAGAAGCCTAAGAGAAAGAAGGTAATTGGATTGGATGAGTTTTTTGGGACTAAATAGCTCCCCTGTCTATCAGCCCGAGCTCCTCTCCGTCTTCCCTAACTCTTATTCTTCCAAAGCGGATCTCTCTCACCTTTTTCATCTCTTCTTCACTTAGAGGGGCTAGAACTTCAATCCATTTTTCTCTAAAGTTTATGAGCTTTAGAATCCCCACACCAATACAGAAGCCGTCCTCGTCTATTAGCCCTACTAAAAGATTGCTTAGCTTTTCAAAGTCGATGTAGTGGAGAACTCTCTTGTCTATCTGCCTTGAATAGTGCTCTAGATCTGCCTTGACAGCTATGTACTTTTCTCCCATCTTTTCGCCGTAAAAGACGAGCCACTTGAATAAGTTGCCCAGCATCTCCAGTTCTTCTTTAGTGAGCTCCCTCCCCTGGAAAAGCTGCGTACCTGAGATAATGTAGTCATTTAAGCTCAGCCGGTAAGTTTTTGAATTTTGGAAATATGCTTTCCACTTTTCTCTCCTTATTCTTCTTCTCTCGCTCGGCTCATGTATTTTGGCATCTTTACTCACTTCCAGATTGATTATCTCTATTTTATTTTTGAACGGCTTTAAAATGTTCTCGAGCTCATTCCTACGCTGCAGTGCGAGTATTAAATCTGGCTTAACAGTTTCAATTTTTAACCTCTTTAGTTCAGCACCTTGACCATGGACGTAGCCTGTCAGGTCTACCAAAATGATATCTGCTCTTTGAGTGCTTAAATCTACTAAACGTTTGAGTCCTGCAACCATTTCGCCGAAGAATTGATTTGGAGTCGTGCTTCCTATGAAATAGCTCTTTTCAGCCTTTAACTCCGAGAACGAAGTAAATTTGTCTCTTGGAAATGTTAAACTTATTGTGGTGGGGGGCAGAATGCCTTTTTGACCTATATCAGCATCAATTATTCCGATTTTGAACGTCTCAATCAGTTTGTTTGCTAAATATGTGATTAGAGTACTCTTTCCGGTGTCGATATCACCGAGCACAAAGATTATCTTTGGTCTTTTTGATTCTATAACTCCAATGGCCTCCTCTCGGTCTTTAGGGACATCCGTAATATACTTAGCTTTGTTCATGTTTTGTATTCAAAGCAAAAAACATAAAAAGGTAACTCTAAAATTACCTCACACTCAATGGACGTATGCAAACTTCGAGCCGCATGATGTTTGGAGAATGTTTGCAAACAATGTTGTTTACAAACACCAAAAACTTTATTAATGTGTTCAAGCCATAACTTAAAATTAGTAAAACTTTCGAAGGAGGTGTGTTAAGTTGGTGGAAATGGAACATTCATTAACAACAAGACAGATTGAGTTGCTCAAAAAGTTGTATAAAGAAGGAAAGACTATTGAGGTTCATACTGTTGAAAAAACTCAAGATGAGCTTGCTGAGGAGCTTGGTATAACTAGACAAGCTTTAAGCAATCACCTTAAAGTTTTGAAGGAGTTTGATTACATAAGAACTGGAAGAGGGTTCATTGACTTAACTGGAAAAGCTTTGGAGCTCTTAGGTGAAAAGAAGGGTGATGTGTTTATATTCGTCAGAATTGAGCCAACAAAGAGGAAAGAGGTTTACGACAGCATCAAAAAGCTCAAACTAAAGCGCATCCATAGAGTAACTGGGGACATCGATTTAATAGTTGAAGCGGATAAGACCAAGCTCGATGAGGTGCTGGAGGAGATAGCATCTCTCGATGGTGTGAAAGAGACCATAACTCATGTTGTACTGGAAACATTGTGATTTTTAATTAAAAGTTAAAAATGGAGCTTAAAGCTCCTTCAAATATTTTCCATATTTTACTAATGCATAGACGGCCTCTACTCCATCTTCAACCGTCTCAAAAACTGGGATACCGACTTTCTCAATTCTTCTTGCCATCTCTTCTGGATACCTTCCACCTGGAGCAACGAAAACTATTGGTTTTCCATACTCCTGCATCTTGGCAAGTTTCTCCACTATTCCTTCATCTAACGCTGGGCTCTGGAAGAGTGCGATAACTACGAGCACATCGACATTTTCATCCTCGAGAGCATATCTCATCGCTAATTCATATCTAGTTGATGGAGCATCACCTATGATATCTATTGGGTTCCTGTAGCTCATGTGGTGGGGCAAAACGCCTTCTTCAATCGCCTTCGCGAACTTTTGCTTTGTCTCTTCGCTCAGCTCGGCCATTTTCATGCCTTTTTCTATTATCCCATCGCTCATCATGACTCCAGCGCCGCCACCGTTGGTTACTATTGCAACCCTGTCTCCATTCGCAGGCTTTTGCATCGCCAAAACTTTGGCATAATTGAAGAGCTGGCGCATTGATTTGGCGTTTAAAACTCCCGTTTGCTCAAAGGCTGCTTCATAAATTGCGTAACTTCCAGCCAAAGAGCCCGTGTGAGAGGCGGCTGCTTTAGCACCCGCTTCAGTCCTTCCGCTCTTTAAGACAATGACAGGCTTCTTTCTCGTGGCGGCATTTGCAGCTTTTAAAAACTTTCTACCGTCTTTAACACCTTCCAGATAAGCCGTAATGACTTTTGTTTTTGGATCATCCTTTAGGTACTCCATAAAGTCGCTCTCATCTAAATCTGCCATGTTTCCAAGGCTTATGAACTTGCTCATTCCGACTTCATGCCTCGCAGCCCAATCAAGAATAGCCGCTCCAAAGGCACCGCTCTGGCTCATGAATGCGATGCCACCAAATTCAGGCCTTGCTTGCCTTTCTGGAGGGTTAAATGTAACATCAAATGTAACTTCAATGTTTGTAATCCCCAAACAGTTTGGCCCGACTACTCTTATTCCCCACTTTCTCGCTCTTTTTACTAATTCTTCCTCTAGATCGGCCTTTCCAGCCTCTTTAAACCCTGCACTTATGACAACTGCCCCCTTAACCCCTTTTTGTCCGCATTGATCTATGATATCGGGAACGAATTTAGAAGGAACCGCGATTACTGCAACATCGACATTCTCTGGGACATCTAAAATGCTTTTATACGCTTTTAATCCAAGAACCTGCTCTTCCTTGACATTAATTGGATATATTTTTCCTTTAAAACCGTAATTTACTAAGTTTTTCATGATAGCATTCCCAATCTTTCCTTCTTTGTTGGAAGCCCCAATAACGGCAACACTCTTGGGATAGAATAAAAAGTCTAAATTCATTTTTTCCACCTCTTTCTAAGCCTATTGTCTATACCTGAACTGACATATGTCGAAGTTTGATTTTCTTTGGAAGTTTTACGTTTATAAAATTTTCTGAATTGGATATTTTATCCATTAATACATCCCATGTTTTATATTTTTCCTGAATTTTAGCAATAGAAGCTTATGGAGGGGATACTATTTCATTTAGAACTAGCAAGCTTCTCAGTAAAAGAATACTTTAACAAAAACTGCCAAAATTTGTATGGTAGCCCCGCGGGGATTCGAACCCCGGTCCAGGGATCCAGAGTCCCCGATGCTTGGCCGCTACACCACGGGGCTATCCACTAGAAAGTATCAACTTGAGTTTTTAAATTTAATCCCTCAACATTTGCCTGACAGCCTTTGAGTTTGAATGTCTTAATTCATTGGCGTGTGAATTGCGAATTTGCTCTGGAAGCTAAATATGGTCATGTTTGTTTCGTTAGTCCTTTGTACCTTGAAGGAGACTATTACAGTGAAACACTCACAAAATAGCCATCAAATTAGGAATTCACTACAAAAATTGCGATTTTAGAAAGACATACCAACCTTGATCAAACTTCACCTTCGCGAAGTTTGTTACGATGGCGGGCCGGCCGGGATTCGAACCCGGGACCACCGGGTTAAAAGCCCGGTGCTCTAACCAGGCTGAGCTACCGGCCCTCGGATAGCACTAACCTACATCCTTTTATAAAGTTTATGGTGGGACTTAAAATTCTTTGACAAGAGAATTAACCGTAGTAAGAATTTCCCTAGAGAATAATTAATTTTAGAATCTGGCGCCCGGGTCGGGATTTGAACCCGAGTCACGGGAGTGACAGTCCCGTATGATGGGCCTGGCTACACCACCCGGGCATTTTAGTGGCCGGCGGCGTCCCCGGCTTCCCGCCCCCTCTCGGAAGGCAGTACAACCGGGATCGCTGGCGGGCTTAACTTCCGGGGTCGAAACGAGTCCGGGTGTGGCCCCGCCGCTGTGACCGCCGTGCCGATACATACTCATACACGGTTGCTTTATAAACTTTGCGGTTTAATGGTCTAAAAAGGGGACAAGTTTAATAACATCTTACCTACTTAATTTTTTAGTGGTGAGTGATAATGGGATTAATAGAAGATAAGGCATTGGTGGAAGCTGCTCTTTTCGTTGCGGGAAGACCTTTAAGCGTTAAAGAGCTTTCTAAGGCCTTAGGCATAAAATCTCTCGACTATTTGGAAAAGCTCATAGAGCTTTTAGCTGCTGAATATGCAGAGAGAAAAAGTGCTATAGAAATCGTTAGGGTTCTTGGCGATAAGTATGTTCTTCAATTGAAGCAGGACTATTCACAAAGAGTTGTCCATTTAATGCCGAGACCGGATTTAAGAACTGGGGAATTAAAGACACTAGCTTTGATCGCGTATCTCCAACCAGTTGAACAGAGCAAAATAATAAAGCTCAGGGGAAGTCAGGCTTATGAACACATAAAACACCTTGTGAGTATGGGTTTGATATATGCTGAGCCTCATGAACGAACAAAACTCTTGGGAACAACACCTAAATTCGCTGAACTCTATGGATTCCCAGAGAATGATCCTATAATCATAAAGGAATCCTTTAAAAAAGTCATACACGCTGAATATGCGGATTTAATAGAAAAGATAGAAAGAGACAAATTAGGGGAAAAGGGAATAGAGTAATTTCTTAAGGCGTAAGTTCTACTATTTTCTTTTAAATAAGAAATTTTGGCTTTTCATCTCTTTTTTGAGCTTTAGAAGGCCAAAAATTTAAATACCCGAAGGGTAAATTACTATTTAGGTGAGTGGTTATGAGTGTACTGACAAAGGAGCAGATTGTTGAGCTCATTAGAAAGCAAAAAGGCCTCAGCGTTAAGGAGATAGAGGCCAAAATTAGAAATATATCCCAAAGAGACGGCATTTCTGAACATGCTGCAGCACTGCTTTTGGCTGAAGAACTTGGAGTTAATTTAGGAGAAGGCGCTTCTTTAATGCACATTGAAGACTTGGTTCCTGGGATGGTTGAGGTAAATATTGTCGGTAGGGTTATGAGAAAGTTCTCGCCTAGAATCTACAAAAAGAAGGATGGTAGTCAGGGGAAAGTTGCGAGCTTATTAATCTACGATAACACTGGGAACGCGAGAATAGTTCTTTGGGACTCCCAAGTGGATAAGTATTTCAACGAGGTTCAGGTAGGCGACATTATAAAGGTTATAGACGCTGTTGTTAGGGAAGGAATGGGTGGAATAGAGCTCCACGTCAATTTTAGGAGCAGATTAATTGTTAATCCTGACGATCCTAGAGTTAAGGAAATTCCTGAGCTTCAAAAGGTTAGGCGCTATTCTTACACGAGGAAGCCAATCGGTGAGCTTATGGATGGAGACAAGTTTGTTGAAGTTAGAGGAACAATAGCAAAGCTCTATCGCGTTGCGGTTTACGATGCATGTCCACAGTGTAGGAGGAAGGTGGATTACGATCCATCAATGGACGTTTGGATTTGTCCTGAGCACGGCGAGGTAGAACCGACTACAATGATTATACTTGACTTTGGTTTGGATGATGGAACGGGTTATATTAGAGTTACACTCTTTGGGGAAAACGCAACAGAGCTCTTAGGTGCTGATCCTCAGGTCATAAAAGAAAAGATGGAAGAGCTAACAAATTCAGGTCTTACGGCAAGAGAAGCGGGTAAAAAGCTTGTGGAGGAGGAGTTTTATCCGTTGGTCGGCAGGGAAATTATAGTAAGAGGAAACGTCTTTGAAGATCGCTTTTTAGGAACTCTGCTCAGGGCATCTTCATGGGATGATGTAGACTATGTGAGAGAGATAGAGAGAGTTAAAAAAGAGCTAGAGGAGGTAATGTGAGATGGAGGAGCTTCAACCCCAAATTAGGCGTAGAAAACCTGCAGTTGAACGTAAAATAGGGGAGATAACCGAGAGCGATACAAGGGTGTCTCTAATTGGTAAAGTGATTAAAGTTGACAAGCTTGATTACATGTTTACAATTGATGATGGCACCGGCGTTGCAATAATAGAGAGCGAGGAGAACGTTCTACCAAAAATTGGACAAATAGTGAGGGTAATTGGAAGGATTATTAGAAACGAGGAGATGCACATTTATGCAGAAGTAGTGCAGGACTTCAGCGACGCTAAGTTGGAGTACTTAGAAGAAGTTCAAGAGCTTGAGAGGAGAGTTCTGCCTAGATTGGAGAATGCTTTAGTGTGGTGGTCTGAATGAAGAAGAGGTTGCCTGCCACTAGGGTTTATGTTAAAGACATATTGGATGGATTCTACATAAAGAGTGAGGGAGATTTTGAGCCCAACTACCTAATAACCAAGGATGCTAAAAAAGTTTATCGCGCTAAAATAGTTGGAACAGTTGTTAGGGAGCCAGCAGTTGCTGAGGATGAAACATATGGAAAATTCCAGCTTGATGATGGGACAGGTGTTATATGGGTTTTGGGCTTTAGAGACGACACCAGATTCATTAAGCTCGTTAATAAGGGGGATTTGGTCCAGATAATAGGTAAAGTTGCTGAATGGAGAGGGGATAAGCAAATTTTGGTGGAAGGCGTTTACAAGGTTCATCCAAATGCCTGGATACTTCACCGCTACGAGACACTAAAAGATAAAGTGGAGCACATAAAGAAGGCCAAAATAGCCTTGGAAATATACAACACCTATGGCATAACTGCAAAAGCTAAGGTTATAGCTAAAAACAAAGGCGTTACCGAAGAGCTTTTGCACACGGTAGATGAGCTCTATGCCATAATGATGGAGCGCCAAGCTGAGGAAGCCTTAGAGGAAGCTTTGGAGGAGCCCATTGAAGAACTTGAAGCACCAAACGAGGAATTGGAAGAAGTCAAAAAGGAAGTAATTGCCCTTTTGAAGGGGAAGAAGGGAACTCCGGTGTCGAAGAAGTATATAACCAAGAAGCTCCAGCAGAAATTTGATGAGGAAACCATTGAAGATGCTATTCACGAACTCCTGGCAGAAGGGGAAATTTTTGAGCCAGAAGTGGGCTATTATCAGCTCATTGAATAGCAACACAAACTTTTTAATCCTCCCCTATTTTATTTGGTTAGGGATACCTAATGGAGCTTAAAGCGTTTGTTGAAATAATGAGGCCTCATAATTGTATTTTGGCTGGCTTAGTGGGAATACTGGGTGCTATGGTGGCTATAGGGCAATTTCCTCCAGTAGATAAGGCTATATTGGTATTTTTAGTCGTTTTTTTGGGATGCTCTGGAGGTAACACAATAAATGACTACTTTGATTATGAGATTGACAAGATAAACCGCCCCACTAGACCTTTGCCGAGGGGAGCTATGGCGAGAAAAACGGCGCTCATTTATTCGATTTTTCTCTTTGCAGTTGGGCTGATATTAGCTTATAAAATAAACATCCAGGCACTTCTCGTTGCTGGAGTGGCATACTCCTTAATGGTGCTCTATGCTTGGAAGCTTAAACCCCTTCCCTTTATCGGGAACTTGGTGGTGGCATTTTTGACAGGTATAACTCCAATTTACGGTGCCATTGCAGTCGAGAAAATAGGCTTCGCAGGATATTTGGCCTTAAGCGCTTTCTTGGTCAACGTTTCGAGGGAGATTATGAAAGATATAGAGGATGTGGAAGGGGACAAAGCGGAAGGTGCTAGAACACTTCCTATAATTTGGGGGGAGAAAAAGGCAGCATATTTAGCATCTTTCTTTGCTTTCGCAACGATTTTATCTTCTTTCCTCCCAGTCAGGGTGGGAATTGGCATAGGCTACGTCCCTATTTTGCTCGTTGACGCTTTAGTACTAAAGGCAGCATACGACATTTTAAAAGATCCTCGTCCGCATGTTGCAGGGAAGTCTCAAAAGAAGCTTAAAATCGCCATTTTACTTGCAGTTTTGAGCTTTTTAGCTGGCTCAATGACATCGGAGGTGAGATTATGAAGTTTGGAGACAAGTTGGTGGATTATTTGAAGGGTGAAGAGCTCTTCACTGTTATTACATTTAAAACTCCCTATGGTCCAGTTGAGACCTTAGACAAGCTTGTAAGCTTAATTGAAGAGCTTGGGTGGAATGTAGAGTTTAAAGCAAATTGGTGGACTGCTGATGTTCCCTACGGCGTAATTAGAATAGATGCAACTCAAGATGGCAGGGAGAAAATAGTGCTCGGAAGGTGGATTCTAGGGCAGGAATGCAGGCTCATGAAAGTTGAAAACATGGAGCTTGAAAAGGGAAAAGAAGAATTTTATAGAATGGTTGACAGCATCACATCAACTATGATTCACGACCCTGCAATTAGAACCATGAGGGAGCAATACTAACTCTTCGCTAATTTTTTAAACTCTTTCTTGTTTATTTCTTTCAAAAAATGTTGTGGATTTTACAAGGTGATGATGATGAAAGACGAGCTTATAAAAATGATTTTTGATGAGGAGTGCATAAAGTTTGGGCACTTTGTTTTAACATCCGGAAAAGAGAGCAATTACTATATTGATGTTAAGAAGCTCATAACGAATCCCAAGGCACTGAAGCTCATTGCAAAGCTTATGAATGATGAAGCACAAAAGAGAGGGATTTCCTTTGATAAAGTTGCTGGCCCAGAGTTGGGAGCGGTTCCAATAGCAACTGCTTTAGCTTTGGAAACCGACAAGCCATTATTGATAGTGCGCAAAAAGAAGAAATCCCACGGCACTGGAAAGCAGATAGAAGGGGAAATTACAGCAGGGGATAGGATCCTTCTCGTTGAGGACGTGACGACTACCGGTGGGAGTGTTTTAAGGGCCGCTAAAGTTTTGGAGGGTGAAGGCGCTAAAGTCGAGGCAATAATGGTCGTCGTTGATAGAGAGGAAGGCGCAATAGAAAGTCTGGGGAAAGAAGGCTATACTTTGATACCTCTCGTCACAGTGAGCGAGCTCTTTGAGTATAAAAATAAGAGGGGGCTATAAATTTTCATATTCTTTATAGAGGAGCTCGTAGTGCCCTCTTTCCATTAAGCTGAGCTGTTTAAATGCTTGCTTGGCTCCTTCATCCCCCACAACACTCGCTAGGTAGTCATAAACTTGAGATGCTACCGTTTCAGATAACATTGCGAGCTCTAGAACATGAACCTCGTCTTTTGCCTTTTTGAGATCCTCATAAACAGAGAATGCCTCTAAAGGATAGGCATTAAACTTAAGAGGCTCCTTCTCGGGATAAAGCATTTTAAATAATCTTTCTAGTGTTTCTTTGTGCTTAGCTTCTTGCTCTGCCAGGTATTTGAATCTCTCTCTAAGTGTACTGTTCTCAATTCTCTCAGCGAGATCTAGATACATCCGGTTGCTATCCGTTTCGGCACTTATAGAATAGCTTATAATCTCCCAAGGCTCTAAATTTCGGAGGATGTTAATAAGATCCTCCACCAATCCTTTATCGATCATTATGACCACCGCATTTGGGCTTGTTTTCAAGATATAGTACATTTTCTGGGGGTAGTAAAGGATAAAAGAAACAATCAGCCCAGATAATCCTCTATAGTCCTTGCTCTGACCATAACATTTGCTTTTTCTTTACCATAGAAAATCTCGACAAGACCATCAGATTCTAAGCTTTTAATTGTTCTAAGCAGATGGGGCATTGGAGTTTCGAGTTCTTCACTCAACTTTTGAAGATTCACGGCTTTTTTCTTTACAACCAAAAGGTGGTATATCATGTCTTTGCCGTGCATAGAAACACCGTATTTAATTATGTTGTTGCAAACTAATAAACATTGCTGAACATTCATTGCCATAATGCCAAAAATCATGGTCAATGTACATATTTGCCCCACTCAACTTTATAAACATATTGCATAAAATTCAATCCATGAGGGTGGAAATAACCAAGCTCAGCCAGGAAGGCTTTGGAATTGCAAAAGTTGGGAAGAAAAAAATTCATGTTCCTTTCACAGCCCCAGGAGATGTTGTGGAGATTAATAAGTGGCATCGTGAGAGGAGGAAGCTAGTTGCTCATGATTATGAAATCATCGAATATTCAAAAGAGCGTGTTGAGCCTAAATGTTCCTATTTTGGTCTCTGTGGTGGTTGTCTTCTCCAGCATTTACCTTATGAAGAACAGCTCAGGTTCAAAAAATCTAAATTAGAGGAAATATTGGGCTTTGAAGTCGATGTTATTCCTTCACCGGAAATCTATGGTCATAGGAACAGGATTGACGTGGCAATAACAACCAGCGGGATTGGCTTTAGGCGTAGAGGGACTTGGTGGGATGTGATAAACATAGATGAGTGCCCTGTTTTTGGTAAGCGCAGTAAAAAAGCTTTAAATGCTTTAAGAGAGTTTATCGAAGATTTCAAACTCGAACCATGGCATCTGGAGAAAAGTGAGGGCTTTTTGAGATACATTGTTTTAAGAGAAGGAAAGTTTACGGGCGAATTTATGGTCAACATTGTCACAGATGAAGGAGATTTACCTGAAGAAGTTGAATCTTACTTTGATTTTGCAGATTCACTCTATTGGAGCGTCAATAATACTAAGAGCGACGTTTCCTATGGTGAGCCAAGACGCTTTTGGAAGAAAGAGTTCATCACTGAGGAGCTTGATGGTGTAACTTACCTCATCCATCCGAACAGTTTCTTCCAAACAAACTCCTATCAAGCGGTGAATTTGGTTAAAGAGGTAGCAGAGCTCGCCGAGGGTCAAAAAATCTTAGATCTTTATTCCGGTGTTGGGACTTTTGGGGTTTATCTTGCCAAAAGGGGTTTTGATGTTGAGGGTGTTGAGATTAATCCTTTTGCCGTTGAAATGGCAAACAAAAACGCCGAACTTAACGGTGTTAATGCAACGTTTAGAGTGGGGGAGGACAAAAGTGTTGAGAGCTTGGCGGATTATGACACCGTTATAGTGGATCCGCCTAGAGCAGGATTGCATCCAAAGCTCATTAGGAAAATTTTAAAAGATAAACCTGAAACTTTGGTTTATGTTTCGTGCAATCCTAAAACCTTAGCACAGAATTTAGATGCTCTAATTGAACATTATGAAATAAAAGATGGTGTAGGTTTAGACATGTTTCCCCACACTCCTCACGTAGAAATGGTTGTTAAGCTTAAATTGAAAGTTTGAAGTTCGAGACCGAAAGGTTCAAAAAGTTAAAATACTTTAAAAACCCAAATTACATGGGGGTTACGATATGGGAATCGATGAGAGAGATAGGATAATACTTGATATACTTTCCAAGGACGCGAGGACGCCTTTTACAGAGATAGCGAAGGTTTTGGGCATAAGTGAAACTGCGGTGAGGAAGAGGGTAAAATCCTTGGAGGAAAAAGGGGTCATCAAAGGCTATAAAGTTGAAGTGGATCCCGCAAAGTTAGGCTATGGGTTGGTAAGCTTGACAGGAATAGATACTTTGCCTGAAAAACTATTTGAGGTTGCAGAGAAGGTCAAAAGCTTTGACTTCGTGAAGAACCTGTATCTCACGAGCGGTGACCACATGATAATGGCTGAAGTTTGGGCAAAGGACGGCGAAGATTTAGCGGAGATAATCTCCACCAAGATTGGAAAGCTTGAGGGTGTTATAAAAGTCTGCCCTGCTATAATATTGGAGAAGATTAAATGATTTTCACGTTTAATTTTTAAATACTCTGGGGGATAAAGCTTTTAAGGCTTTTATTTCTTATTATCTATCGCGCGGTGGTAGTCTAGCCTGGTCTAGGACACCGGCCTCCCAAGCAGGTGACCCGGGTTCAAATCCCGGCCACCGCACCATTCTAACAAACTTCGCGAAGGCGAAGTTTGATCAAGGTTCGTGATTTTTAGATGTTAGGACTTGAATGAAGGGTGCATTTCCCACTGGATGTCTCTTTTGCACGTAGAAACAGTTAGATCAAGTTAATTTGCGTAGATTCACTCCAGCAGGCACCTGAAGGTGCTCAAAAAACATGAATCTACTCAAGGGGCAAAATTAAACTCTGTTTTAATGTTGAATCACACTATAATCACTTGAAATGCCATTGGGGAGCAATTTAACGAGGAATCACAGACTTTTGATTAAACTTTGCTTTGCAAAGCGCTGGCAGAAAATGGTTTACTGTTCTTGAGAATGTGAGTTGAAGTGGGCATTCCATTTTACTCGACAGTTTTAATTTGAATTTCCCTTTGAAGAGCTAAAGCATAAAGGGGATTTGCTTTCTTTTTGACGCTCTTCGAGCGTCTACCCAGAGGAATCCTACGATAAAACACATATTAAGAAGAAATCAACCACCACAAACTTGATCAATGTTTGTGATTCTTGGATGTCAGGACTTGAATGAAGAGTGGAAATAACTAAAAAGCAGGTAATCTTCGAAGAAAACACACTAAAAACCTCTCATTCAATCGGCACTCCATCCTTAGTCCTTGGTGCGAGCCACTTTATGAGCTTATAGGGGTTCTTTGAACGAATTATTATTGTTATCGGGCCCAAAGGGGATTCCTCGTTGAAGTTGACTTTTCCAGCGTAGGCAACTTGCTTGTGCACTTTGAATATAATCTCTTCTCCAAAAGTACCCTCCTCAAGTATCATTCTGGCAGTGTCAAGTATTGCCTGTCCTCTAAATAGCTCATAGAGCCTTTGAAGTGCTTTTTTGCTCTTTGTCTTTCCTGTTAGTATAATGTAATCACCCTTATCAAAGGCATCGAACTCTAAATCGGCCACTAAATTGAGCATAGCTATCTTAACCTTCTCAATATCCTCAGTGGGATAAACATGAGCCTCAACTTCAACTTCCTCAAACATGCTCTCACCCCTTTGAACATCTTTATGATGCCTTTTGAATTTTTCTCACAAAGTCTTCAACTTTTTTAGTGAACTCTCTGTTCTCTACTTCCTTTTCTTTGACTTCCAAAGTCGCTATTGGCTTTTCTTTGCACAGCTCTTCCATGTGTTTAAAAGAATTACCATTACTATCATCACATGTGCAGAAAAATGCTACATCTTTAAGCTTATCCGAGTAAAGGTGGAGATACGTCCTAATAGGCGCTGAGATCGTACCAACCCACACGGGGGTCCCTATTATCACTAAGCCATATTCACTTGGATCTTTTTCAATCTCATTGATTTTTGTAAGTCTCTTAAACATTGCATCCAGTCCTGACCTCAAAAATCCGAATGGTCCTTTACGGTTCTTTGTATCTATTATCTCTTCAAGATCAGCGTTCAAAGCTTTAGCAAGTGCTTGGGCAACTTTTTTGGTGTTGCCGCTCCGTGAATAAAAAACAACTAAAATTTTTGCCATTGATATCACTAACTAAATTGACAAAGGAAAGCTTATAAAGGATTGCATCAATAATATTAGGGTGTCCTAAAAATGTTAGAGAACTTCATTACGGCACTGAGCAACTATCTCTTAACTGTTTCTGAAGGCAATACTATGGTCGTTGTTCTCTATGCAGGCCTTTTTGTGGCTTTAATGACTAGTTTAGGCTCATTAATGGCTTTGTTTGCTCACCAAATGCCCACATGGAGTATCGATATTAGCCTATCATTCGCTGCTGGTGTTATGCTTGTAGCGAGCTTTACGAGCTTAATTCTACCTGCCATAGAATCTACGGGAAGATTTTTGCCTGCTGGAATAGGAATTTTTCTCGGTATCCTTCTCATTTACGCTGTAGACACTCTAATTCCTCATGAGCACTTAGTTAAGGGCTATGAAGGTCCAAAAGAATTCAAAGACAAGCTTAGAGTTGTTTGGCTTATCGTTTTGGCGGTTATAATCCACAATCTTCCCGAAGGCCTTGCTGTAGGAACTTCTATAATCTACGATGTCCAGACAGGTTTGGTAACAGCCCTAGCTATTGGAATCCAAGATTTTCCGGAAGGACTTGTCGTGGCTTTACCTTTAGCGGTGCTCCAAAAGAAGAGGTTTCAACCAATAGCCATAGGTGTTTTGAGTGGAGTTGCGGAGATGGTGATGGCTTTGATTGGGGCCCTGTTTTTCGGCGTTTTTAAGTGGCTCCTCCCCTATGGGCTCGGCTTAGCAGGAGGAGCAATGCTCTACGTAACTATAAAAGAGATGATACCTGAGATTTATGCAAAAAAGAAAAATGAGACTCTCATAACAGCAGGCTTCTTTTTGGGCTTCTATGTTATGCTGTTCCTCGACTCAATGCTCGGCTAAATCAGTTCAAGCTTTCTTGCTATTTTTAATATTTCTATTCTATAGTCATCTAAGCTGTTTTCGTTAACTATGAGGTAATCTGCCAATGCAATGACACTTCCAATGCCGAACTGTAATTCCTTCCAATCCCTCGCTTCAAAGTCCTCCCATGTCGCTGGATCATCACTCCTACCGCGCCTGCTCAGTCTTTCAAAGCGCTTTTTTGGTGATGAATGGACAGCTATGACCACTGTTTTTTCCTCTGGAAAAGCTTCTTTAAAAGTTTGTATTTCCCCTAATGAGCGAATACCATCGATTATTATGGCATCGTGCTCTTTTAAGAGCTCTTTCACCCTAGGAATACAGAGTTTTGCCACCGCGTTATCTCCAAGCTCTTGTCTAAGCTGTATGCTGACTTTTGCCATACCTTCCGGTGTTTTTGGTATGTTTCGCTTATTTGCTTCCTCTCTAACGATATCACCCATGTTAACGTGAGGAACTCCAAAACGTCTAAAAACCTTTACTACCTCTCCTTTGCCGGAACCGGGCATTCCTACAACGTATATTATCATCTTCGCCCACACCAAAATAATTGGAGAAGGTTTAAAAAGTTAACTTTCATTTTAAAAATGCATCTAACGTCCCTTTCTTGGCTTTCTTCTCCTTAATTTTGGGCATCTCGAGGTTTAGTGCCTTGTAAATCTCTTTTAGCACTCCGACACCTATTCCCTCCACCTTTAAGAGTTCTGCGGGTTTTGCATTTGCCATATCTTCAATGCTCTTAAATCCAGCTAAGTAAAGGGCTCTTGCTCTCTTTCTTCCGACCATTGGGAGCTTAACTAGCTCTAAAAGCTCTTCTCTAACGCCATGCTTTACTCTGAGCCTTAAGTCTTGGAGGAACTGTAGAACTTCTTTTTTGGGCTCGAAAAGCTTGTAAATCTCAATTAGTGAGTAGAGGAGCCAATCTGCTAAGTCCAAAACTCTATACAAGTCTCCGCTGTCAATGCCATAGCTCTCCAAAATTTTCTCTTCTCTAACCTCGTTTATCCAATCGAGAAGAAGCTTAGCCGTCTTCACCTGGCCGAGGAATATTTGGACCTCGTAGTCCTCATAGTAGGGTATCTCTGTGTAGAAGTGCTCTTCCATTTCATAGGCATAGTCAAAGAGGTCATCCATCTCCTTTCGTTTAGCCCTAAGGGTGTTGAGATCTGGTGAGGAAGCCAAGAGCTGGAATACACCTAGAGGATTTGGATTTTCCTCCAGATTTGGAAGAGCATCTTTAAAGCGCTTTGCTGTTAGAGGGTCTATGTAGAGCTGGGAGGTTCTTATTCCAAATGGGAGGGGTATGAAGCGGTCTTCCAGATCTATGTCGATGAAGCCGTTTTCAAAGAAGAAGTAGACTATTTTTTTAGCTTTTTCTTCAAGTAGCTCAACATTCTTGCGTTGATGGTAGAAGAATGTCTTCTCTAAAAACCTAACCAGCTCTAAGAAATCTTTAACCCCAAAGTTGGTTATCAAAGCTAAAACTTGGCTCCTAAAAGCGGATTCATTTGAGAGCATTGAGAAGAGCTTTTCGGGTTTTCCGAGGATGTATTTCTTGAAAACTTCCCTTGGATCTTCGCTTTCCTTTGCAACGATTATAGCCTCCCCTTCTTTGTCGTACTTTGGCCTTCCAGCTCTACCGAGCATCTGTTGTATCTCGAGAACGGGAATACTAGTCCATCCAAAGGAGGAGTATCTCTTAGTGTCTCTCACGATAACGCGGAACGAGGGGAGATTTACTCCAGCGCTTAAGGTCGGAGTCGCGGTAATTACCTTAATCAAACCCTCCCTAAATGCATCTTCAATCAAAGTCCTCTCTTTTCTCCCCAAACCAGCATGGTGAAAGGTAACTCCATTCACCAATACCTCTTTAACCTTCTCATTAGTCGGATTGCTCTCGAGCTCATCCACCAGAGTTTTGAGCCTTCTCTGCTCAGCCTTTGTCAATAAACGTTTAACTTTCTTTCCAAGCCTAATTGCCTCTCGCTCGGCACTCCTTCTCGTGTTAACGAAGACCAAAGCTTGCTTTCCTCTCTTTATGGCGTCTATAACGAGGGAGTCCCAAGTCTCGCCAAACCTCTGGATGCTCTCATCTTCCCAAATAACCTCTCCATTGTAGAACACTCCTTTTTTAAGCTGGACAGGACGCCAGTCGCTTACAACAAGCTTTGCGTTGAGCCACTCCGCTAATTCTTCTGCATTTCCAACTGTAGCACTCAACCCCAAAATCTGCGCTTTGCCGAGCAGGTGTGAGAGGGTCATCTCTAAAGTTGCCCCTCTATCAAAAGATCCCAAGAGATGGATTTCATCGGCAACTACCAGCTTAACATCCATTATCCATCTGGATTTGTGCCTTAAGAGAGAGTCAAATTTCTCCGATGTGGCTATTATTATATCGTAGCTCCCCAACCACTCATCACCGCTGTCATAGTCTCCGGTTGTCATTGCAACCCTCACACCAAAGTTTTCCCATTCCTTAAACTCCCTGTACTTCTCTTCAGCTAATGCTTTAAGGGGCACAATGTAAACGGCTTTTCCCCCCTCTTTGAAAAGCTTGTTGAGCATGACTATTTCAGCCACCAATGTTTTTCCAGAAGCAGTTGGGATTGCTAAAAGCAAGTTTTCTCCACTTAAAACTCCACTCTTTAATGCATCTGCCTGGGGAGGATATAGCTCTTCGATCCCTCTCCTCTTCAAAACGTTTATTATGCGCTCGTCAACACCCAGTGATTTCAGTTCATCAACTCTCATGCTATCACTCCACTGGCATATAACTTTAAGCAAAGTTTTTTAGCTCTTTCCCCAAGTTTAGAGTGGTGGGGTTATGAGAATTGCAATTCCTTATTTAATCTTTGAGGTGAAGGGAAAGGAGTATATGATAGATGCTTACTTTTCAAAGAAGGTTGAGCGAATAGAAAGGGTAAGCGCCCTTATACGGCCCTTCGATAGGAGCCTCAGGAGGGAGTGCGAGGGCTCATTGGAGCCTTTAATTAAGGAAGAGGATTTGGAAGGTTTTTTGAAAGAGGTGTTTAGAGAGGTTTACGAACTTTCTGGTGAGAAGCTCAAGAGTCGTTTGAGCCACATGAGGCGGTGGAACATTTTTAGGCTTCTCGGGCTCCCTACGGGATATAAACGGCACTTAAAGGAGGAAGAAGAGCTTGCAAAGGAAAACAGAGAAGCCTTGCTGGCCCTTGCGATACTAAAAAATGTTTTAGGTATTAAAAGCCCTAAAGAGCTTGAAAATCTCCATATACTTGTCAGGGGCTACAGATACTATGCAGTGGAAATTGGGGAGAGCATCTACAACGAGAAGGGCAAAGAGGACAAAATTTACGCTCAGCTTCTAAAAATTGATGAGAGCTTCAAAAAAGAAATAGAGAGGATGGCTCACTTCTTTGAGTAGAGCCAGCAGGCTACATAGTGGTCTTTTTCCGCTTCTACTAATGGGGGTTCTTCTTTTCTGCAGATTTCCTTTGCAAATGGGCATCTTGGGTTGAAGCGGCATCCCTTTGGTGGATTAATTGGGCTTGGCGGTTCTCCTTCGATCTTTTGCCTCTTAGCTTTAAGCTCTGCCGCAAGCTCGGGGTCTGGGACAGGTATTGCCGAGAGGAGGAGTTGGGTGTATGGGTGAAGTGGGTTTTCGAAGATTTCATCGGATGGTCCAATCTCTACGAGCTTTCCTAGGTACATAACTCCCATTCTGTGGCTCATATATTTGACAACTCCCAAATCGTGGGATATGAAGAGGTATGTAAATCCAAAGTCCTTCTGAAGGTCTTTTAACGTGTTGAGAATGTTGGCTTGGACTGAAACATCTAGAGCGGATGTTGGCTCATCCAAAACTATGAACTCCGGCTTCATTGCTAAGAGCCTTGCTAGAGCTATTCTCTGTCTCTGTCCACCGCTGAACTCGTGGGGATAACGGTAAAGGTGCATCTCGTTTAATCCAACACTCTCTAAGAGCTTTATTACGAATTCTTCGGGGTCGTCTATATGGATTTTGTGGAATCTAACGGGCTCCATTATAACTTCAAACACAGTTTGTCTGGGATTTAAGGAGGAGTAGGGATCCTGGAACATGATTTGTGCTTTTCTTCTAAACCACTTCATTCCCTCCTTATCCAGCTCCATGATGTTCTTGCCTTCAAAGATTATCTCTCCATCTGTTGGCTCAATTAGTCTCAATATTGTCCTTCCCGTGGTGGTTTTTCCACAGCCACTCTCTCCTACAAGTCCAAATGTCTCTCCTTTGCGTATATCAAAGCTTATGTCATCAACAGCTTTGACGTATCCCTTCGTGAAAAACAATCCTTTAACTGGGAAGTATTTCTTTAGATGTCTAACTTGAAGTATCGGCTCCAATTTCATCACCTCAATACAAGTGGCAGGCCACGAAGTGTCCGTCTTCAACCTCTTTCAATTCGGGCACCTTTTGCTTGCAAATTTCCTTTGCAAATGGGCACCTTGGATGGAACCTACATCCTCCTGGCGGCTTGATGAGGTTGGGTACTGTTCCGGGAATAGCTTCTAAACGCTCGATTTTTGTCATTGGGTTTGGAACTGCTCTAAGTAGACCTTGGGTGTATGGGTGGAGTGGGTTCTTGAATATCTGCTTAGCAGTTCCAATCTCCGCTATTTTACCCGCGTACATTACCGCAATTCTATCCGCCATTTCAGCAACTACACCCATATTGTGGGTGATTAAGATAACAGTGGTGTTGTATTCTCTCTTGAGTTTGTTCATCAACTCTAAAATTTGAGCTTGAACCGTAACATCTAATGCAGTTGTTGGCTCGTCCGCTATGAGTATCTTAGGATTATTGGTTAGGCCAGTTCCAATAACAACTCTCTGCTTCATTCCACCGCTCATTTCGTGTGGGTAATTCTTAATTCTGCTTTCTGGATCGGGAATTAAAACTCTCTTTAATATGTCTAAAGCCTTCTTAAATCCGTCCTTCCAGTCTTTAACGGTATTGTGGACCACCATTGCTTCCGCTATTTGGTATCCAACGTTGTAGAGAGGATCTAAAGATGCGTGTGGGTCTTGGAAAATGTAGGCTATGTCCTTCCCCCTAATCTCCCTTATCTCTTCTTCATTTAATTTTAGCAAATCAATTGGGCCGTTGTCTGAGTGGTATATTACGCTACCCTTTACTATCCTTCCGGGGCTCTCGATTAGTTGGGTTAATGCCCTTGATGTAACGCTTTTTCCACACCCCGTTTCTCCAACGAGGGCAAAAGTTTCTCCCTTATAAACATCGAAAGAGACGCTTTCAATGGCTTTAACTACTCCAGCATAGGTGTAAAAGTGAACCGTTAAATCCCTAACCTCTAAAATAGGCTCAGGCATTGCTCTCACCTTCCTTTTCTTCCATTTGCTTCGTCTTCTTAACTTTGAATTCTATGCTCCTTCTCGTCTTTGGATCGAGAATGTCCCTCAGCGTGTCACCCAATAGGTTCCAGCCCAATGCAACGAGCGTAACCATGAATCCTGGGTATACGATCAACCACCATGCTTTTGGGAAGAACTGCGCACCATCGTAAACTATTCTACCCCAGTCTGCTATTGGTGGAGTAGCACCTAGTCCAAGGAAGCTCAATCCAGCTTCCATCAAAACGACACCACCGAAGTCTAAGGTGATGTAAACCAATATTGGGCCTATGATGTTGGGTAGGATGTGCTTGAACATTATCGTCCAAGAGCTTAGACCTATAGCCCTGGCAGCTTCAACATAGAGATTTTCCTTTTCCGTTAGGGTTGAACCTCTGGTTATTCTTGCGTAAGCGGGCCACCAAACTATAATCATCGCTAAAATTACCGATAACAATCTTCCGAGGTTTCCAGCTTCTCTAACATCTAATGCAAACAGCCAAAGAACAAAGCCTTGAAGGTGAGCGTGACTTGAGATGAACGCTTGCAATCTCTCGGGCAAAACTGCGGAGAGTGCAATTGCTAATATCAATGCGGGGAATGCCAAGAACATGTCTGTAATACGCATTACGAGCTCATCGACTTTTCCTCCATAGTAGCCTGCTGTTAATCCTAAGATGATTCCCAAAGGCACACCCAAAACAATGACTATTATTGAGATTACAAATGATGTTCTAGCTCCGGCCAATAGGAGGCTTAGTAAGTCTCTTCCATAGTGGTCAGCACCTAGAGAGAATGTCATTGATGTTCCCTGTTGTGGGAGGTAAATTTGGGTTCCTGGTGATGCTAAATAGGCGGTTCCATTTTCGAATAGTGGGAAGTAGTTGTATGGCCATGGAGCTAACCTTGGACCAAATACGCCTAAGAAGATGAATATCAATACCAAAGCTAATCCTATGAGTCCTGGAGGAGAGCGGTTTAAGGCATAGAGCATTAAGCGCCACTCTTCCATTTTGGACTTGTTTTTCTTCTTCCAGTCTTTTTTAAACAAGTTGATAAATGAGCCTAAACAACTAACCACTGCATCTGCAAGCCTATCTAAAATTCCTTTCCTATACTCATCTTGCATTTTAAACCCCCCTAGTACCTCACTCTTGGATCAATCACTGCATAGAGGATATCTACGATAAGATTAGCAGTAACATAGACCAATGCGAATATGAATGTCACCGCTATAACTGCTGGGAAGTCGAGGTTTTGAATTGCTTGAATGGCATAACGTCCCATTCCTGGAATTCCAAAGACTGTCTCGGTAATTGGTGCACCGGCTAATAGACCGCCGAATTGTAAACCTAATACCGTGATAATTGGAACCAGTGCGTTTTTCAAAGCGTGTCTGTAAACTCTAAGCTTTGGAACACCTTTAGCTTTTAGGAAACCTATGTAATCACTGCTTAAGGCCTCTAGGAAGGAGTTCCTCACGAACCTCGCCACGACACCTGAGCCGAGGAATCCTAAAACGAAGCCTGGGAGCCAAAATCTTCCGATGTGTTGCTTAAATAGTGTGAACTCTCCCGTTAGCAGAGCATCTATTAAGGGGATGTGGGTTATTTGAGTAGACGGAGCTGGAGGAACACCGGCTAAATTTATAACTCTAAACTTGACAAAGAATATGAATATCAATATATATCCGAGCCAAAATACCGGCGTGGACACTCCAAGCAGAGCGAATATTCTAACAACAGTATCAATCCACGTATTTCTCTTAAGGGCGGAGAGTATTCCCAATGGAATTCCAATTATCAGCACAAAGAAAAACGCCACCAGAGCCAGCTCAAACGTTATTGGAAAACGCCGGCCAACATCGTCCATGACTGGATTTGAAGTCCTTGGGTCAATTATCTCATTCTTTGCAAGCCCTGAAACTAGGAACCAATACTGGTCATACCATGGATCATTGAGATGGTATTGCTCCTTTATTCTTTCTATTGCCTCTGGGGATGCTTTTTCTCCTCCTGCCCAAGCTCTTGCTGGGTCTGCTGGAATTACATAGGCAATTACGAAAACTATAAGGGTAACTCCGATCAGAGTGGGCAAAAATGTCAGAATTCTTCTAATTAAAAACTTCTTCAATTCTGCCAATTTTATCCCCCCGCTGATAATGATATTTCATGCATATAAAAATTTTATCATCAATGTACTCAAAGATACCTCCAAAGTACTAAACATAATTACAAAGAATTGGGCGCAATACAAAAGAAAAGAAGAGAAAAAGTTTTCAAGGCTTGTAGCCGTACTCCTTCTCCCAGAGGTCTTTGTTCCAGTAGTATGGGTTCAATTCAAGGACGATGTAGCTGTTCTCTTCGTATTCTTTAACATAGTATGGACCAGTACCGACTGGATACTTGTGGACTAATTGGTGTGTTGGGTCTTCTTCTCCCTCTTGGACGTAGGGCTCCCAGGCGCTTGGGTTCTTACCGTTGTTTGAAGCCTTTAGTGCTTCCTCATACTTGTCTCCGAGGAGGTACTCCATTGGAAGCACTGAGAGGAATGGATCAGCCACAACACCGAGGATTGGAGCATATGGAGCTGGCATGACGAGCTTATAGACTCCTGCAGTCTCTCCGCTGTAGCCGAAGAGGTTGAGCAAGTCTTGCATTGATTTGACTTCAATGCTCTTTCCATCGTATTCAGCTACTATCTTTCCACTCTTCAATACGTCCTCAAACTCTTGCTCTGTTAGGGCTTGTGAGTTTTCAACATCCATGAACTCGGCTACCATCCATGAGACGCTGTGTCCCAATCTTTGGACACGCCAGAATGTGAAGGCAACATCTGTTGCATCGATTGGGTATGTCTTGTCGTTCCATGGGTCATAAGCCTTAACGCCGCCTCTAATGACGAAATACCACTCAGTTCCGTCCTCGTTGTGTGCCCAAGCAACAGCTAAGTCTGGTATTACTTTTTCGGTCTCCTCCTTCCAGTAAGTAACTAGTGTGTCGCCAATCTCATGCCAGATTTCCCATCCGAATGTCTCATAGGTCA
This sequence comes from Palaeococcus pacificus DY20341, assembly GCF_000725425.1. Taxonomy (NCBI): domain Archaea; kingdom Methanobacteriati; phylum Methanobacteriota; class Thermococci; order Thermococcales; family Thermococcaceae; genus Palaeococcus; species Palaeococcus pacificus. Next base: position 31,744 of record NZ_CP006019.1, read on the forward strand.
TTGCTGGGTCAAAGCTCTCTGGCCATCCAATTGTGCCTATAACATAGGTGTTTGGATCGTTCTTGTAGTCCTTAATACCAATGTCCACTGTTGGTGCATTTGGATCTTCCCAGATGAGATCATACCTCTCAGCAAATGTTGGGTGGTAGTAGCGTCCCTTAACCCAGTCCCAGTAGACACGCATTTGCTTGTTTTGTCCAATAATGACCTCTGGAACGTACTTGTTGCCCTTGATGTAGAGGGCCTTGAAGAGCTCAGTTCTTACTTCTGGAGAGGTTTCTCTTCTAACTGCGACAACTAAGGCATCGACATTTGTGTCTCTGAAGAATGCTGGGTTGATAGCACCAAAGCCTTGGCCAGCTTCCATTAACTCTTGAATTGATGGGGTGTTCTCTTCGTCAACAACATAGCTTATAGCTATGACTTTCTTTCCGCTTGGCAAGCTAACGCTTGCGCCACTTCCCTTTGAACCAACGACGATAACACTTGCATCGGTCTCAATGACTTCAGCTTCACTCATCATTGAGCTTATGTCATCAGCGGTTGCATCTACCTTAACGTTGAGCTCCTTAAACTTGGTTGCTCCATAGAGGAATGGACCTGCCCAGTTGTCTGAGTCTAAATAGTCTGGCACCCAACCAACAACATAAACATCGAAGTCACCCTTGCTAACCTTTCCTAAGTAAACTGGCCACTCATAGCTTGATACTGTAACTTGGAATCCGAGTTGGCTCCAGACGTTTTGCAAGAATGTCATGATCTTCTCACGAGCTGAGTTTCCAGCGTTATAAATGAGCTCAATCTTGTATTGTGTTGGGTCTATTCCGGCTTCTTGGAGCATTTGCTTGGCTTTATCTAAGTTATAGGTGTACTTCTCAATTCCGAATTCTGTGTAGCCTGGCCATGGCTTTGGAATTGGACCCCAGTTCCTCTCCATATTGCCGGAATATACAGTTTGGATGATTTGATCGTAGGGGATAGCGTAGGCTAGGGCTTCCCTAACTTTTGGGTTATTGAAAGGCTCTCTTTGGGTGTTGAATACGATAAATGTCAAAATTGGTTGCAATATGTCAGTTTTAACTACTGAGTTGTATCCTTGGAATTCTAATCCTTTAACATCATTAATTCTCTCGGGTGGAATTGCAACGTTATCAACTGTTCCTGTTTGGAACAAGTTGATTCTTGCAATGGCATCATCGTTGATTACATACAAAACCTGCTTGTGGATTGCTTTTTGAGCGGTGGTCTCTGTTTGAGTTGTTTCGCTTGGTGTTGAAGTTGTTGTAGTTTGACCTCCTCCACCTATACATCCACTTGCAACAACTGCAAAGGCCATAAGGCCTATTAACAATATAGCCAGCATTGGTTTTTTCATTGACACCCCTCCATTAAATTGGGCATCTATTTTTATATGGGGGTTTGGTAATAAAACTTTCGATTCTTTTATGCATTGCATCACAAAAACAAGGTTTAAATGTTGGATTTTTTGACTCATGTTATATTTTCGTTGAAATCTGTGACATTATATGAATTCATTAAAAATGGTTAATATGCATTGAACTGCTTTAGCATTCTTTAATGAACATATTGTGATATTAAAGTTGCTTATTGTTGAAATGGGATGTTAGGAGCTCATTAAAATGCTACTTGAAATTACGAAAACCTTAAATTGTAAAAAAGATGAGAGATATTTGACAACCAAATTTGGTGGTGTAAATGGTTAGAGCGTATGTTTTGTTGACGGTAGAGATTGGAAAAGTTGAAAAAGTCCTTGAAGAGGTCAATGCAATACCAGGCGTAATAAAAGCTGATGCAGTGACAGGCCCTTATGATGCAATAGTTCACATTGAGGCCGCAGATTTGGGAGAACTGACCAGAAAAATCCTGCATGACATACACAACATCGACGGCGTTATAGACACAACAACAGCAATAGTGGTAGAATTGGAAGAGGAGTGATTACCTTCTCTTCTTGGGTTTTCTAAATTCCTTAATCTTTTCGGCTATTAGTCTTAATGTCTCTGATTTTCCATATCTGCTCTCGACTTTTATCATTCCTCTTATCTTAAACTCCTCATCAAGGCCTGAAAGTCTGGGGTTTAGCTTATTTTCGTCAATCTCGATTATCTTAGCGTCAATGTATCTGATAGCATCCACGATTTCTTTGAGTTTTGGAGTGCTAACAGCTGAAGTTTTTGAAACTTGCCTGCCATACTTTTTTGATAACCTAGCATCAATCTCATTTGGCCAAATCACAAACTTCTTCATACTCCCACCAAATAGAAGTCGAAGGCAAAAATAAAAAGGCTTTGGTTTCAAAAGGTTTAAGTGTGCATGTATGCTAAAAATTATAGGTGAGATCATGGTCCCTATTAGAGAGCTGTTTCAAAAGGATGTTCAAATGGGTGATGTATTGCTTATTGAATATCCAAGTAACTATCCTATAGAGGATTTAGTTTGGGGAGAGATTATCCCCGAAATTGCGGAGAGTAGTTTAGTTCTGATTGATGACTTTTTTGGAGTAGGGGACCTAATGTTTAGAAATTATGTGAGGAAATTATCTCCTTCTGAGTACAAACGCTTCTTTAAAATAGTCAAAAAAATAAAAGTTGTAAAGATCGGGCCTGGAAGGGCAAGCTATGGGGAGATTATAAACGAGATACCGGTGAGTTATGATACTCATGACTTCCTGAACAATTATTACATGTCCATAAATAAAGTGGCTAAGACTCAAACAAAGCCCCTATACTTTATTAGCATTGGAATTTCGGAGTATTTGTACTTTGGGAAAGAGAAAGCCCTCCAAACCCTTTTAATAACGAGGAGCTACCTGCCAATTGAAGATTGGGCATCTATTTATTTAATAAACAAAGATATGCTAGGTAAAGAAGCTGTGGCCCTTTTAGAGGAACTCGCTTCTTGGGTTGTGGATATATCGGGTGAAGAGGAGTTTAAAGTCAACTTAAAGAAAAAGATTTAATCGGTGATGTTGATGATAAATGAAGGAGATAAGGTGCTTTTAGTTGATCCAAGGGGAAAGAGATACCTCTTAACTGTGAGAGATGAGGAATTCCACACTGATTTGGGAATACTTAAGCTCGGTGAGCTAATTGGGATGGAGTTTGGACAGAGCATAAAGACCCATAAAGAAAAAGAGTTTAAGGTTTTAAAGCCGAGTATAGTGGATTTTCTTGCTAAAATGAAGCGTGGTCCTCAAACAATTCACCCAAAGGATGCTGCACAAATAGTTGCGCACGCAGGGATTTCTCCCGGCGATTTTATTATTGAAGCTGGTGTTGGAAGTGGAGCTTTGACAATATTTCTAGCCAACATTGTTGGAAAAGAAGGAAAAATTGTAAGCTATGAAGTAAGGGAAGACTTTGCGAAGCTCGCTTGGAGGAATATAGTGTGGGCTGGCTTTGATGATAGGGTTGAGATAAAGCTGAAGAACATCTATGACGGCATAGATGAGGAAAATGTCAGCCACATAATCTTAGATTTGCCTCAGCCTGAAAATGTTTTAGAGCATGCTATTAAAGCTCTAAAGCCTGGAGGATTTTTCGTTGCATACACTCCCTGTGCAAACCAAGTAATCCGCTTTTACGCTAAGCTTAAGGAGTATAAAGGGCACTTTTCAAGGCCAAAGACTATAGAATGCTTGGTTAGAGAGCAGGAAGTTAAGGAAAATTGCTTTAGACCAAGCACGAGAATGCTTGCACATACTGGCTATTTAACATTTATGAGAAAACTCTGAGTAATTTCATCCTTTTTGTCACTTTTTTGAGTCCAATCCAGTCTTCAGCGTATTTTATAATTTGCTGGGATTGCTTTAATTCTCAGTTGTATTCGCCCAATATTTTTCAATGTTTTTAACCTTTGGTTTACAATACTTTTATAAACACAAAATGTTCTAAACGAAAATAGATGTTCAAATTCGAACACATGTACGGAGGTGTTCATTGTGTATAAAATTTTGGAAAAAAAGGAAATTGCCATGAGAAACATCTGGTATAAGGTTCATGCACCCCATATTGCTAAAAAAGTTAAACCCGGCCAGTTCGTGATTGTTAGGGCCTTTGAAAACGGTGAAAGAATTCCTCTGACTCCTGTAATGTGGGACAAGGAGGAAGGATGGATAGGACTGGTAGTCTTTACGAGGGGTAAGACCACGCTTCGGATAAACACAGAGCTCAAAGAAGGGGACAGCTTCCTTAACATAGCAGGTCCCCTTGGAAATCCCGCCCCGATGGAAAAGTTTGGTAAAATATTGGCTATCGGACTCTACACGGGGGTAGTTGAGGTTTTCCCAATAGCTAAAGCTTGGCAGGAACTCGGCAATGAGGTCCACACTCTTCACGTCACATTTGAACCGATGGTGATACTAAAGGATGAGCTGGAGAAGGCCGTTTTTAAGCACACTGTTGAGACAGTTTCAATTGATCCAAACAAGAGCTTCCCTGAGAATATGAAAAATGTTACGGCTAGAGCAAAGGAGAAGGTCAGAGAGATGATTGAGAATCTAAAGCCAGATTTAGTTTTTATGGTAGGTCCGGTCGGTGACCAAAAGGCCATCTTTGAGGTCGTCAAAGAGTATAACATACCCATGGAAGTTGACCTGCATCCAATAATGGTTGATGGGACTGGAATGTGCGGTGCCTGTAGAGTTCACATCAACGGCGAGGTGAAGTTTGCATGTGTTGATGGGCCGAGCTTCGATGCCTATACCGTTAACTGGGACGAGCTCATCGCGAGAAGCGGCTATTATAGGGACCTCGAGATGAAAGCCATGCAGCTCTATATGGAGAAGCTTCAAGCCCAGGGAGGTGCTCAATGATGGTGAAGAGAAAAATCATTAAGGAAAGAATCCCCACTCCTGAGAGGCCTGTTGAGGAGAGGCTTAAGGGCTTCATGGAAGTTAACCTTGGTTATACCTTCGAGTTAGCAGTCCAAGAAGCTCAAAGATGCCTCCAGTGCCCCTATGAATATGCTCCGTGTATCAAGGGCTGTCCGGTTCATATTGATATTCCAGGTTTTATAGCCAAGCTCGTTGAGTATAAAGATGAGCCGGATAGGGCCGTTAAAGAGGCTTTGAGAGTCATATGGGCGTGCAACACTTTACCGGCAACAACTGGTAGAGTTTGTCCCCAGGAAGACCAGTGTGAGATGAACTGTGTAATGGGTAAAGTGGGAGATAAGGTCAACATAGGCAAGCTTGAGCGCTTTGTGGCTGACTACGCGAGGGAAAAGGGCATAGACGATGAGCTCCTCGGTGAGATGCTTCCGGAGATTGAGAAGAAGGAGCAGAGAGTGGCCGTTATCGGTGCCGGGCCCGCTGGATTGACATGCGCTGCTGAGTTAGCTAAAGATGGCTACCACGTGACGGTCTTTGAGGCTCTTCACAAGCCGGGTGGGGTTCTCGTCTATGGAATCCCAGAGTTTAGGCTTCCAAATGAAGTGGTAGAAAAAGAGCTTGAGAAGCTCAAAAGGCTGGGTGTTGAAATTAAAGTGGACCACATCGTTGGAAAGACCGTCACAATAGAAGAGCTCCTCAATAGGTATGATGCTGTCTTCATAGGCTCCGGCGCTGGGACTCCAAGACTCATTAATGCTCCAGGTGTCAATTTAAACGGTATCTACACCGCAAATGAGTTCCTCACGAGGATCAACTTAATGAACGCCTACAGGTTCCCTGAATATGACACTCCAATCAAAGTTGGAGAGAAGGTAATCGTTATAGGGGCTGGTAACACTGCTATGGACGCTGCCAGAACAGCGAGAAGACTTGGTGCTGAGGTCACAATAGCTTACAGGCGTGGTGAGGAGGACGTTACGGCGAGGGAAGAAGAAGTGGAGCATGCCAAGGAGGAAGGTGTTAAATTTGAGTTCTTCCTTAACCCAATAGAATTCATAGGTGACGAGAGCGGCCGTGTTAAGGCAGTCAAGTTCATGAAGATGCGCGCCTTAGAGGAGAAGGATGCTAAGGGCAAGAGGAAGATAGAGCCGACGGGGGAAACAGTAATCTTGGAGGCTGATACAGTGGTCATAGCCATTGGAAAGACCGCTAACCGTTTGATAGTCAATACACCAGGCCTCGAAGTCGAGGGAGGCGTCATAAAGGTAGACGAAAACTTAATGACCTCAATCCCAGGCGTCTTCGCTGGAGGAGACGCTATAAGAGGGGAGGCAACCGTTATCTTGGCAATGGGGGACGGAAGAAAAGCGGCAAAGGCAATCCACGAATATCTCCAAAAGAAGGCGAAGGAAAGTGCTTGACCCTCTTTTTCTTTAACTTTTGAAGTGCTTTTTAAACCACCTAAAAGTTAGCTTCTGAGGCAGAAGTAGGTGCTTTCACAAAAGTTTATCAACTTTTTTGAGAATGGAATATAGGCGATGAAGAGCTCTAGGGTATCTGAGAGATGATGAAGGTCAGGAGCTGAGCCATCAGAAATGCGTTATTTTCGGTTCTTTTGAGTATATATTGACTGGTTTAAATAGATCAGGAAAATCAACAACATTAGTACGGTTATGAGATGAGAAAAGCTTTCTAGGGGTGTCATGTTTAGGGAAAGCTGTGTATGAAGCATAAGGTTTATATAGATATTTGAGCAATTGTTCAAATAAGCAATAATGATTTGGGGGGATTATTGTGTTGTTCTACATTGGTTTGGGGATTGTTGTGCTCTTGAGCATCTACTGTTGGTTTGGGATAAAGAAAGCTTATGAAAAAGGAAAGACTTTGCCTCTTCGTGTTTCAATTGCGATATGGATATCGGACACGGTTCACTTCCTATTAGTGCTCTCAGCATCGAGACAAGGCATTTGGCCATTATCCATTAACAAGACAGTCGCTTTGGTGATTGGGGTGGTCATGGGTGGCGTTGGACTTTTCATAATGCTGGTGGGAATGCTTGAATTTCACTCATTCAAGAAGATGTCGGGAATGGACACTTCAAAGCTCATAATCACTGGAATCTACAGGTACAGCAGAAATCCGCAGTATACTGGATGGTTTTTAGCGCTCTTGGGGATATCAATTGCAGGACGCTCACTCCTCGCACTTTTGCTCACGATAGCACTTATTATCGGGATTCACTTGTATAACGTTAAGCTTGAGGAGCCGTATCTTGAGCGTATCTTCGGTGAGGAGTATTTGAAATACAAAGAGAGCACCTCGAGGTATTTTGGAATACCCACAAGAAGGAATAAATGAACACAGATGCTTGAGACAAGTTATAAATAATTTAAAATACAAACTACAAAAGGCGAATAAAATGGATTCCAAAGATCATGAAGTGTCACGGGTATATAGAACCAAGGCTCAGGCAAAAAAAGCCTACGACAGGATAAGCCGATTTTACGATTATTTTGCAGGAGTTTTTGAGAAAAAATATAGAAATAGAGCGTTGGAGTTGCTGGGCATTAAAAAAGGAGAAATTGTGTTAGAGATTGGCTTTGGAACAGGACACTGTTTGAAGAAAATGGCTGAACTGGTGGGTGAAGAGGGAAAGGTTTACGGTATTGACATTTCTTCTGGGATGCTGGAAGTTAGTAAAAAGAGGCTTGAAAAAGCTGGGCTGTTGGATAGAGTCGAGCTGTACTGTGGAGATGCCTCAAAATTGCCCTATGAGGATAATAAATTTGATGCTGTTTTCATGAGCTTCACCCTTGAACTCTTTGACACACCGGAAATTCCGAAAGTTCTTAATGAAATTAAAAGGGTCTTAAAACCCGGTGGAAGGCTTGGAATTGTCAGCATGTCAAAAGAAGGTGGGAATGTTTTGCTGAGGCTTTATGAGTGGCTCCATGAAAAGCTTCCCCAATATGTTGACTGCAGACCTATCTATGTTGAACAATCAATAAGAGAGTCCGGATTCGAAATAAAGTACAAAGAAGAAGTGAAATTATTTGGGCTGCCGGGAGAGATCGTTATTGCTGTAAAGCTGCCTAAACCGTAAAGGGGCAAACAAATGAATGACACAAATACAACAATGTTATATACTCTTTGAGCCAACAAAAAACAGGAGGGGTAAAAATGCCAAAAGAGAGCTTCTTTCCGGATATAATTACAAATCTGCCAAAAGCGGATATTCCAATTGAAGGATTGCATGCGTACCTTTTTCAAGGTGAAAACCAACAAATCCTTTTTATGAGCTTTGAAAAGGATGTAGAAATTCCAGAACATTCGCATGAGGCACAGTGGGGCGTCATTTTGGATGGTGAAATCGAATTAACCATAGATGGCAGGAAATACATTTTCAAAAAAGGCGACACATATTTTATTCCCAAAGGCGTCAAGCACAGTGCGAAGATTAAGAAAGGCTACAAGGATATAACATTGTTCAACCAAAAGGATAGATATAAGGCAAAGGGGACTACACAACCGAGAGCGCTATATGGAAAGATAGTAAAAAAGCAGGATGCAAAAAAGAGGGAGTTTAAAGGAGTTTTGTTCGATGTGTTGGCTGTTGGTGAAAAATCGATGATTACAAAGATGCACTATAAGGCCGGCGACCACGTGCCATTTCACAGCCACCCTAATGAACAAAGCGGATATGTTGTTTCTGGAAGGATTCGATTGAGATTTGGTGAATATGATGAAATTCTCGAAGCGGGGGATAGCTATTCAATACCAGTGGGCATGGAGCATAGCGTTGACGCACTGGAAGACTCTGTAGTAATAGATTTCTTTGTTCCTCCTAGAGAGGACTATCTATGAAGTAACTGCTGTTTTTTATTATTCCAGCGTCTTTAATCTTTTTCTCTGGCTTAGCTGTTACTTTTGGGATTTTATGGAGATTAGGGAGCTATCACTTTAGTTTAATGAATGTCATTGGATTACTCCTCTTTTCATCAGGTGTTCTCATGCGTAGAGCTGCTAAAAGAACCTTAGGAAAATATTATTTTCACGGACTTAAAACCACTCAAAAGCACAAGCATAAACACATTCGTCATTCAATATAAATTGAAAAGTTTGGGGAGCAATACATAGAGTACATGAAGAAAACCAAAAAATTAGTTCCTTACCTATACTAAGTGAATGGGGAAAGAAAGAAGCTCAAAGGCTCTCCAAATATTTGACGTAAGCTTCTGCATCCATTAATTCTCCGAGTTCCTCTTCAAGGTTTTCTGGCTTAATCTTTGCAATCCATGCTTCGTATGGCTCTTCGTTAATTTTTTCTGGAGCATCTTCAAGTTCTTCGTTAACTTCGACTATTTCACCGCTTATTGGAGCATAAACTTCGCTAACGGCCTTAACGCTCTCGACTTCGCACAACGTGTCGCCCTTTTCAACAGTTGCACCGACTTCTGGGAGCTCAACATAGGCCAAATCGCCGAGCTCCTTTTGGGCATAGTCGCTAATTCCAACCAAAACTGTACCATCATCCATGACTTGGACCCACTCGTGGTCCTTGGTGTAGTAAAGCCCTTCCTTAACTTGATATTCTCCGACTTCGATCATGAGAACCACCGATTGTTTTACGAATGAAAAACATTTAAACCTTGCGGCCGCATTTGGACAAAATTCGACGGCAAATGTTTTAAGCTCTGCTGAACATCTCTCACTCATGGAAAGACAAAAGCTCGCCTACGCTTACGCACTCTTAGCAGTGTTCATGTGGTCAACAGTCGCTTCGGCCTTTAAGCTCTCTCTTAAATACTTCAACTATTTGAACCTCCTTTTCTATGCTTCACTAACCTCTCTAATTGTCCTCTTTTCTGTTTTGCTCTATCAAGGTAAGCTCTCTATGTTAAGCTCATCGAGTATAAGGAACTCTGCTTTTTTGGGCTTGATAAATCCCTTCCTTTATTACATGATTCTCTTCAAAGCCTACTCGCTCCTTCCCGCCCAAGAGGCTCAGGCCTTAAACTACACGTGGCCCATAATGCTCGCACTCCTCTCAATTCCATTCCTCAAGCAAAAAATCGGCCTCAAAAGAATTTTGGGAGTTTTTATGAGTTTCTTTGGTGTTTTAATAATCGCAACTAGAGGTGACTTACTTTCCTTGAACTTTAGAAGTCCCCTTGGAACTCTTTTAGGCCTTGGGAGTGCAATAATCTGGGCATCCTACTGGATACTCAACCTAAAGGATGAGCGCGACGATGTCGTGAGGCTCTTTCTAAACTTCGCATTTGGCTTTATATACATCGCTCTCTTCATTCTCCTCTTTGGAGAACTTCAATTCGGCATCAAAGGCTTAGTGGGTAGCATCTACGTAGGCCTCTTTGAGATGGGTATAACTTTCTTAGTGTGGCACAAAGCGTTAAGTCTCTCAGAAACAACGGCCCAAGTGGCTAACCTGATCTATTTGACACCTTTCTTATCCCTAATTCTCATACATTTCATTGTTGGGGAAGAGATACTCGCATCAACGCTTTTAGGATTGGTCTTTATTGTAGGAGGAATAATAATGGGGAGAAAAGGATAGAAAGCAAATGTCGCTTCACTCCTCTCTAAATGCTCCGTACTTCTTGGGGTCATAGAATGGTGGAGCCACTGTTACGGCCTTCTTCATCTTGCCTCTAATCTCTACTTCGAGCTCAACGCCAGGTTGAGCAAATTCTGGCTTGACGAAGGCTATTCCAATACCTATACCGAGGAGTGGTGAAGATGTACCGCTCGTTACCTCACCTATGAGCTCGCCATCCTTGTAAACCTTGTAGCCTTCTCTAGGAACACCCTTGTCAATCATCTTGATGTGAACGGCCTTCCTTGGAAGTCCTCTCTCCCTCTGCTTTAAGAGAGCGTCCTTTCCAATGAACTCCTTGTCCCAGAAGATGGCAAAGTCGAGGTTGGCTTGGAGTGGGGTTACCTCATCAACGTCCGTGCTGAGGAGCTGGAGCTCTTTCGTCTCGTTGCCGTAGAGTGTGTAACCTGCTTCAAGCCTCAAGGTATCTCTCGCACCTAAGCCAGCTGGCTTTATGCCGTACTTCTCTCCGGCCTCGAGGATTTTGTTCCATACATACAAAGCTTTCTCTGGCTTTCCGCGCTTGCTCTCGTCTGGGTGGTATGGGTTGGCATCTTCGAAGTAAACTTCCCATCCGTTCTCGCCAGTGTAGCCGCTTCTTGAGAGGAGCATCTTTATTCCATCGAGCTCAACTTCCTTAGCTTGGAACCACCATAAATCATTGATATCGATGCCGAAGAGGTCTTTAGCCAAATCCCTCGCCTTTGGACCTTGAATTGAGAACATGACGTAGTCATAAGTTTTGTTTTCAATCTCGAGGTCGAGCTCAGTGTATTGCTCAATTGCCCTCTTGATTGAGATGAACCAAGCGTAGAGCTTTTCAAATGCATCGCTGTCGCACACCATCATGTAAGTATCGTTGCCCATGTTGAAGACGAGTGTCTCATCCTTCACAGCACCCCTCTCGTTCAAAACGAGCGTGTAGGTTCCGCTTATTGCTGGGGGCCTTGAGATGTCATTGGTTGTGACGTATTGGAGGAACTTTAAGGCATCTTTACCTCTAAAGAAGATTTCACCCATGTGTGAAACATCGAAGATTCCAACGCCGTTTCTTACCGCGAGGTGCTCTTCCTTTATGCTTGAGTACCAAATTGGCATCTCCCAGCCAGCGAACTCTTCAACTTTTTTTGCATTCTCTTTGTGCCAGTCAAAAATGTGGACCCTCTTCATAGTATCACCGCTATAAAATGTTTCGATGAAGATATAAACCTTCGCCCGCTAAGCTTATTAAGCCTCCATGGGAGTAGCTCTCATGAAGGTCAAATCTAAGGAGAATCCAAGCGTTGAAGAAGTTGTTGAGATTTTGAGCGAGGGGCTCTCAAATGAGGCTATTATAACCCTCTTCGCCCACTGTAGTGTCTTCTATGATGGACGTGCTAAGAGCGAGCTTGGGGCGGGGGATAGAGTTATCATGATCAAACCAGACGGTACTTTTCTAATTCACCAAAAGGAGAAAAGAGTTCCTGTCAACTGGCAGCCGCCGGGGAGTATTGTGAGCTTTCAAATTGAGGAAGGGAAGATAAAGCTGCGGAGCGTTAGAAGAAAACCAAAGGAAATCTTGGAAGTTGAGCTTTTGAAAGTTTACCTAATCTCATACTTCCAAGCCGAGGATTACGAAGCGCTTAATTTGATGGGGAGCGAGGCGGAGATGGCTGATCTAATCCTCCAAAACCCCAGCATAATTGAAGAAGGATTTAAGGCACTCCAAAAGGAGAAGCCAATAAAACACGGCATAATAGATATCTACGGCGTTGACAGAGATGGAAACATCGTTGTTTTAGAGCTCAAGCGCAGGAGAGCAGATTTGCATGCGGTAAGCCAGCTCAAGCGCTACGTCGATGCCTTAAAAGAAGAGCACGGGAGTGTTAGAGGAATTTTAGTCGCGCCATCTCTAACTTCTGGCGCAGAGAAGCTCTTGAAGGATTTAGGCTTGGAATTCAAAAAGCTAAACCCTCCAAAGCGCGAAAAAGCTCGAAAGGGAAAGCAGAAAACACTCGACATGTTGTAGCTAGCCCATAGCCATCTCGTGGGGCATCATCTCTCTTACCTTGGCCTTTAGAACTCCTCCCTCTTCACCTACTTCCAAAACCTTTCCCAAACCTATGAGCCTCAGCTGAATTCTGCACACCATTTGCTCCCTCTCGTCGCTCTCTTCCCAGAGGATTTTTTGCTCCATGCGCTCCATCCTTAAAATTTCAGCTATTACCCCTTCCGTGCTTCGTGTAATATCTTGGAACGTCTCGTAGGTTAGGAAAACTTTGCGCCCCTCTTGGAGTTTTTCAAGGGCTCCAATGTTTCTTGCATTTCTTATCTCCAACGTCCTATATGGGTTTCTTAAGAGGGAGTCCAGAGCTCTGCGTGAAATTCCGACGAGGACAATAAGCTCCATTCTCTCACCTCACAAATAGACGCTTTCATACTCTTTCTCGGCTCTCCTCCTCGCTTTCTCCATCTGCTCGTGCATTCTCCTAAGTTGCTCCTCAATCATCTGGGCTTCTTTTAAAAGGGGCTCTGTCGAAACTTCAATGGGTATGAGCTTTTTGATGATTTCAATGACATTTGCAGCTGCTCTCGGGTCGGGCCTATCTCCAAAAGTCTCTCCAAGAAGGACGTAGCTCTTTAACCCTTCTTTGCTCGCTTCCCAAAGAAGTTTTCCACTCATTCCGGTTATAGAGCCGTAGTTGAGTATTTTAACTCCCAGCTCTTCAAGTTCTTTGTTCTCTTCCTCGCTCCCTCCAACACCCCAAACGTTCATATCCTCTTTGAAAACTCCTATCCCCATGCCTCCGAGAGAGATAACTTTCTGGGCGCCGGTTTCTTTGAGGTATCCCACTATTTCTCTCGCTATTTCATTAACAAGTGTTGGTGGCGTGTATATATCAGCGATGGCCAGGATAATGTTGTCTTTTCCATAGAACCTCAGGGGTGGATTTGGCTTCCCTTCGAGGACTAAAGTTAGAGGAGGTATGAAAGGACTCTCAATGTAGCCTATCATCTTCATATCAAGCTCTTTTGCTAAAAAATTAGCCGCTATGTGCCCAACTAATCCAATTCCAGGATAACCTTCTATGAAGAGGGGATTGTCAATTTTTGGGAGAATCAGCTCGACGGGCTTTTCCATGGGATCACCCTAGAATAAATTAGTTTTCATGACTATTAAACTTTATTTCCTGCTCTGGAACATGTGGACTCTTTTCAGTTGATTTGCTATCTTAGGATAACCTTAAATAAACCAACTCTAAGAAATTAACAAGGTGATGTCAATGCCAAAGATCGGGATAATTGGTGGTTCTGGTGTTTACGGAGTCTTTGACCCCAAGGAAAGCATAAAAGTGCACACACCTTACGGAAGACCTTCAGCTCCAGTGGAGATAGGCGAAATCAACGGTGTTGAGATTGCTTTCCTCCCAAGGCATGGAAAAACTCATGATATCCCACCCCACGAGGTTAACTATAGAGCGAACATTTGGGCCCTCCATGAGCTCGGCGTCGAGCGTGTAATAGGTATTACAGCTGTAGGTTCCCTCAGGGAAGAATACAAGCCCGGAGACATAGTAATTACCGACCAGTTTATAGACTTCACCAAAAAGAGGGAATACACCTTCTACAACGGGCCTAGAGTGGCTCACTTCAGCATGGCAGACCCATTCTGCCCAGAGATGAGGAAAGTTTTCATAGAGACCTCTAAGGGCCTGGGCTACGACACTCATGAGAAGGGCACTTATGTGTGCATTGAGGGGCCGCGCTTTTCAACGAGGGCTGAATCTATGATGTTCAGGAGTTATGCCCACATAATTGGAATGACGCTCGTTCCAGAGATTGTACTCGCTAGGGAGCTCGGAATGTGCTATGTTAACATAGCGGCAATTACAGACTACGACGTTTGGGCTGAAAAGCCTGTGGATGCCCAAGAAGTCGTTAGGGTCATGAAAGAGAACGAGGAGAAGATTAGAAAGATACTTCAAGAGGGCGTTCCTAAGATACCTGAAGAGAGGAAGTGCGGCTGTGCTGATGTGCTTAAGACGGCTTTTGTTTAGCAAGGTTTATATTCCCTTCCGTCCCCTTTTTATTTTAAGGTGAGAGCGATGAGCATTTTGATTAAGAATGGGAGAGTAATCTACGGTGAGAGCCTTGAAATTATGGATGCCGATGTTTATGTAGAGGGTAACAAAATTGTGAAGGTTGGAAAGGGCTTAAAAGAGAGTGCTGATGTGGTGATAGATGCGAAGGGCAAAGTTATTTCTCCGGGATTTATCAACACCCATACGCACTTAGCAATGACGCTCTTTAGAGGTCTAGCTGATGATCTGCCCTTAATGGAGTGGCTCCAAAACCACATATGGCCACTTGAAAGGAAGCTTACTCCAAAGGACATCTATTGGGGTTCTCTCCTTGGGGCTTTGGAGATGATAAAGAGCGGGACAACTACATTTGTTGATATGTACTTTCACATGGATGAAGTTGCTAACGCTGTTAATGAGGCTGGACTTAGAGCTTATTTGACTTATGGTGTGGTAGATTTAAGCAGTGAGGAGAAGGCCGAGAGTGAGATTAAAGAGGCTTTGAGAACCTTAAAATTCATACAAAAGCTCAACTCTGATAGGATAGAATTCATTTTTGGGCCCCATGCACCTTACACATGCTCCCCAGGATTTTTGAGAAGGATTAGGGAATTGGCCGATGAGCATGGTAAAATGGTCACAATCCACGTTAGCGAAACTAAAACTGAAGTTGAGCAAATTAAAGAGCAGTACGGCAAAAGTCCAGTCGAGCTTTTGGATGAGATTGGTTTCTTGAGGGACGATGTGATTATTGCACATGGGGTCTGGTTGAGTGAAAAGGACATCAGTATTCTCAAAAAGCGTGGTGTAACAGTGGCTCACAATCCCGCTTCGAATATGAAGCTTGCGAGTGGAGTGATGCCTCTAAGGGAGCTTTTAGAAGCCGGGGTGAATGTTTCCCTCGCCACAGATGGAGATGCGAGCAACAACAACTTGGATATGCTTGAGGAGATGAAGTTAGCTGCTCTCCTCCACAAGGTACACACATTGGATCCAACCATAGCCAATGCGTACACGGTCTTTAAGATGGCGACCCAAAATGGAGCAAAAGCGCTAAAGCTGAACACTGGAGTAATAAAAGAAGGCGCTTTGGCAGATTTGGTTATAATTGACTTCAACAAGCCTCACCTAAGACCGATTCACAATATTATAAGCCACCTCGTTTATTCTGCAAATGGAAGCGATGTCGAGACCACAATAGTTAATGGAAAAATTTTGATGCTTGATAGGGAAGTTTTGAGCTTTGATGAAGAGAAGGTGTTGGATAAGGCTCAAAAGGTGGCTGAAGATTTGTTGTCAAGGTGATGGCTTTATGAATTTAACAGAACTTACCTTTGGAAATTTAACCTTTAAGCTCGCTCAAGGGGACATAACTAAGCTTCCAGCTGAAGCGATAGTTAATGCAGCAAACAAATATTTGGAGCATGGCGGGGGAGTAGCTTTAGCCATTGCCAAAGCTGCAGCTGGAGACCCTTATGAATACATCAAAATTAGCAAAGAGGCTATGAGAGAGCAGATTGGGAGAAATCACATTGAGCACGGTGAAGTCGTTGTTACGCCCGCTTTAAACATGGAGCGCTTTGGAATAAAATATGTTATCCACACGGTTGGACCTTATTGTGGTGGAAAATGGGATGAGAACTTAAAGGAGAAGCTGAAGAAAGCTATTCTTGGAGCTTTGAGAAAGGCTGAAGAGCTAAACATTTCTTCAATTGCATTTCCAGCCATAAGTGCCGGCATCTATGGGTGCCCATTGGGAGAGGTCGTTAAAACTTTCCTTAAAGTTGTGGAAGAGTTTTCAGGGGAAGCTGAGAGTGTTAAAGAAGTTTATCTTGTGCTTTATTCAAAGAAAGATGCTGAAAGGGCTTTGAAAATCTTAGGCTGAATTTGAGGTGGTGCTCATGAAAATTGAGGATGTTTACATATGGGATATAAACGCTAAGTGGCTCGGCATTTCACCTTTTCAATTGATGGAAAATGCTGGGGCAGGTGTGGCGAGGATAATTGAAGAGAAGTTTGGAAAAAACTTAAAAGTAGCGATTTTCTGCGGAACAGGCAACAACGGCGGAGACGGCTTTGTAATAGCGAGGCACTTGAGCTTTGAAAATAATGTTACTCTCTTTTTGGTCGGCGATGAGGTGAAAATCAGGAGCGAAGAGGCAAAGCACAACTGGGAAATTCTCAAAAAGCTCGATTTTGTAAAGATTAAAGTTCTCAAAGACTCAAGTCAAATAAAAGCTCTGGATTTGAAAGGTTTTGATGTCATAGTTGATGCTTTACTCGGCGCGGGAACTAAGGGAGAGCCGAGAGAGCCAATAAGGAGCGCTGTTGAGAAAATCAATGAATATGCTGGAAAAGCTAAGATAGTTAGTGTTGATCTGCCGAGCGGTTATCCCTCGAGCGTTAGGGTAACTTGCGACTTTGCAGTAACTTTCCAATGGGACAAAGAGGAATACGAAGGTTTTGAAAGGATAATAGCAAAGATTGGCTATCCAAAGGAGCTCTACCACTTAGTTGGTCCAGGGGATGCAAAGTTTGCGTTAAGGAAAAAAGGAGAGTATAAGGGTCAAAATGGCAAAGTTTTGATAATCGGAGGAAGCGAGAACTACTTTGGGGCACCTTATTTAGCTTCAAAAGCTGCTTCCTATTTAGTTGACCTCGTTTATCTATCAATGCCTGAAGAAAGTGCGAGGAGAATAAACGACCCAGACTTAATCTTGAGACCCGTTAAAGGTAAGAACTTCTCAAAAGAGCACCTGGAGGAAGTCTTGGCTTTAGCAGAAAAGGTTGATGCCATAGCAATTGGAATGGGGATTGGATTGAGTGAGGAGACTAAAGAATTTGTAAGAGAATTCGTTAAGCACTGCAAGAAGCCAATGGTAATTGATGCTGACGCTCTCAAGGTCATAGCTGAGGACCTGAGCGTTTTAAGGGATAAAACTTTTGTTTTAACTCCACATGCTGGGGAATTCAAGATTCTCTTTGGTGAAAAGCCTGAGGGGAGCTTAGAGAAAAAAGCAAAGCTCGTCACCGAGAAGGCGAGAGAAATTAACGGCACAATCTTGCTCAAAGGAGCTTATGATATAATAAGCGATGGGAAGACTTGGAAGTACAATAAAACAGGCAACAAAGGGATGACTACTGGAGGAACTGGCGATGTTTTAGCTGGTCTTGTTGGAGCTTTGCTTGCCATTGGAAATTCACCATTTAGAGCGGCTTCAGTCGGAGCTTTCCTTAATGGATTAGCGGGGGATAGGGTAAAAGAAGAGATGGGGGAGAACTTCACTGCGCTGGAGGTTGCTAAAAAAGTCCCGCACGCGATCAGGTGGGTGGTGGAGTTCTGAGGGGTTTTTATGGATAGGAAAAACTGGGGAAGGCCCTTGTTTTTCTTTTTGTGGTTCTTTTTGCCTCCATGCTCTTCATTCAGTGGCTGGCCGAGGAAAAATACCCTATCATCGTTGATGCTTACTTCAGCACACCAGCGGAATTTAATGGGGTTCAGCTGCTTATGAGCTACCCGAACGAGGTTACCCACGTTGCTCTCTTCAAATTCGAACTCTCCCCTGATGGTTCCCGTTACATTCGTGTTGAGAAAACCTTCGACATCAATCCGGATTATGTGGTAGCAGAGGTTCAGGACAAAGAGGAGACGCTTTACTGTCGCGCCGACTGGGAAAACGGAACCTTTATCGTCCGAGATTGGGAGAACTGCTCCGATAGTCTTACTGCTGCCTTAACGAGAAAAATAACCCTTCAGGCGTGTGTTAATGGTACTTATCTCGGACACACCGTTGAGCGGAAGTCCATAGTCTGGTTTCTCTTTAAGGCTTCCAACACAACGGAGTGCGTCAGCGACACCGTCGAGGTCGTCGGCAGGACATGGGGAATTTTCGTGAGGATTGCTGGAGCAAACGGGACGATTGTCTGCCAAACAGAGAAAGTGGAGGGAACGTATCTCTCCGACGAGGTCGTAACAATAAACGAAAAAGGGTGTGGGCCGAAAAAAGAATGAAGAGTTCAGCCAATCCCCGCGTAGCTCCAGACGGAGTAGCCATAATAACCATTGGCCGGATCGTGAGGTGGCGCCTCAAGATATACCCATCCGTTTGAATCGACCCACTTATCGACCCATCCCCCGAGGTTGCCGGTGTATTCATGTATCGTTGAACCGGCGAACTTCGGAACATAGACCCACCTTCCTGCCCAGCCGCTTCCGAGATTGATGTATGTTATCAGTCCGGGCTTGCTTCCATAGCCATTCCTCACAAAGATAAGCTCATCGCTGTCGTAGTAAACTATTTCCGTGGTTCCGCCCGCCAGGTTGTTGTGTATCCAGATTAAGTTGGTGAGCCTGTCCTTGTTGAGCCACTCTTCGTAGTCCCGGTAAAATATCGTTGGTTGTCCCTCATAGGTGAGAATGAATGCGTATGCTGGGTACTTGTTCCATATTATGTCCGTGTCGTGATTTGCCACAAAGGTTACCGCATCGAAGGGATCAACCGCAACTAAAACCTGTCCGTTCTGTATGGCGGAGACGAGTGCGGGGATGTTAGTGTTGTCAAAGGCCTCATCCATCTTGTAGTAGAGCGCGAAGTCAAAAGCATTGGCCCCGCTTCCTCTTATCCAGTCCAAGACGAGGTTTACGTTGGTGTCCCAGTACTCTCCGACTGCATAGCCGCCCCACCAGCTGAGCCAGTCCTTCACGACCCACGGGTCATAGCCCTTGACGTAATCGAAGCGCCACCCATCGAAGCCGACGCTTTTAAGATATGCCGCATAGCTCTCACTGCTCGCCCAGAGCCAGTACTGATCCCAGCTCTTGTCGTGGCATATATCCGGATAGCCGCCGAAAGCTCCAGCATCACTGGCGTGAAGCTCGTTGGGATGGAAGTCGAGGTAGTTGGCGGTGTACTTGCCCGAGGCAACTTTAGAAAAGTCCGTCCATGTGTAGTCGTTCACAAAGGGGTTCCACTCCAAATCGCCGCCGGCGCGGTGGTTTATTACTATGTCGGCGTAGACCTCAAGCCCATAGGAGTGGGCAGTGTTTATGAGGTCTATTAACTCTTGCTTTGAACCGAAGCGAGTCTCTACCGTTCCCATCTGATAGTATTCGCCGAGGTCAAAGTAGTCGTAGGGATCATAACCCATCGAATAGCCTCCGCTCATGCCCTTGGATGGCGGCGGGAGCCAGATGGAAGTTATTCCAGCAGCAGCCCAATCGGGAATTTTGGCCCTTATTGTGTCGTACCATATTCCACCCTCCGGAACGTCCCAGTAGAACGCTTGCATCATTACTCCGCCTTCTTCTGGGGATAGTGCTATTGCTTGCTCTGCTGTGAATGATAGCACTATCAAGAGCAGGCCAAAAATGGCCAGAACTTTTTTAAGACCTGTCCGCACTTTCACCTCCCCCTGCTGGTCGGCAAATATTTCGTGCTCAAAATATATCACTGGCAGTGAAATATTTAAATTTTTCTATTTTCGGGCATTGTTGCAAAGTTTTGGACATTGTGGTACAAATAGTGGAAAATGTTATCTTGCGGACAGCCATAGCAGTATTGGGAAAATTACGGAATTGCTATGGCGGGACAGAAAAATGAACATCAGTACCCATCTAATCCTATCATCTTCTTCAGCTGCCTAGCCTTATCGCAGAATTCGCATGAGTTAAGAAAGACAAGAATATTTAAAAAATGAAAGAGCTCTATTTCGCTCATTTCAACGTTCTCAACTTTTTTTATTGGCTCCCTCGCCTTCTCTTCTATTTCTCGTAAGATGTCTCGAATAAGGTTTACTGTCTTTTCTTCGTTTTTTATTTCAAAGCCTGCCCTTTTGAGTATGGAACAAATTCGCTCTGCTTCTACTTGTAAATACTGAATTCTGAAAGCAACTACCTCTTCATCTTCTCCGTAGGGCTTTACTAAAAAGATTCTAGCACTCCTTGCGTAGAGTACTTCGTTTCTTTCCTTGGCGACCTTCTCTAAAAATCCCGCATCTTCCAGTGCCTTAACATGACGGTAGATTGTAGATCTATCCCTTTTCAAACGCTCGCTTAGCTCGCTTATTGTCATTGGTCGGTCTCTCAGCTGACTGAGGATTTTAAAACGCGTTTCCTCTGCTAAGAGCTTTATCATATCAGGCTCAGTTACTACGATTACATCTCTCATGGCAGACCCTCAAAATTCTTCGAGCTTATCCTGAGGAGTCTCGCTCTCCTCAATTATCCTCTTCCCTGCAGCTACCATGTCTATGCTGTGCACAACCCCACCGAATTCTTCAATCGTCCTGACTATCTCATCGTAGTCCAAGTTATCCCCAACTATTGTTATTTTGATGTTCTCTGTTTCTTTGTCAATTTCTACGAGCGTTATGTTGACACCATCCACTCCTCTGAGCTCGCTCAGTCCTA
This sequence comes from Palaeococcus pacificus DY20341, assembly GCF_000725425.1. Taxonomy (NCBI): domain Archaea; kingdom Methanobacteriati; phylum Methanobacteriota; class Thermococci; order Thermococcales; family Thermococcaceae; genus Palaeococcus; species Palaeococcus pacificus. The sequence continues at coordinate 52,680 of NZ_CP006019.1, forward strand.
ATGCCAGCTCTGTAACCATTGGCTGATGAGGCTTTAAAACGTCTAATACCAATAACCTAATTCCTCTTGCCATAATTTCCCCCTACTCAAATCTAAGCTCAGATTTTAAGTATTTCGCCCAGCTTTTTGAAGAGCTCTAAGAACTCTTCATTCCTGCTCAGCTCTGCCATAGCAAGCCATTCTATAGCGGCAATAATATCTTCGTTTGAGAATTCCTTCAGATTCTCTTCTTTTTCTTCGATCATTTTAGATATCTTCATTTTGGTCTCATGCTCTTTTTCGGTAATTTTGTCCATTATGTTGAGGAGCTCATTCTCATCGAACTTAAAGCCCAAAGCTTTGAAGATTTCAAGCTTCGTTTTTAGCCTCGTTCTTGCTAAGTAGCGGAGCTCTTCGTCACCTAAATAGAGGTTTATATAGAAAGCATCTGCTGTCCTCCCGTAGTACTTCTCCACAAGATTGCCTTTCATCTCAGTTCTCTTAACCTCGACTAATCCCGCTTCCTTTAGCTTTTCTACGTGGTGATATATCGTTTGAGGTGTTTTCTTTAATATCTCTGAAAGCTGAGAAATAGTCATCTCTCTATCTCTCAGGAGTCTTAAGATATGCCTTCTCGTATCTTCAAGCATTAACTTGATTACCTTTGGATCAGTAATAGTTTTGACCTTCCTATTCATCTCGACCACCCAATTTTAACGTTCTAATTGTTGTTTAAACGTTATGCAATATAACCTTTTCCCTGAAATAGGGGGTGAGTAATCCTTCTAAAATGCAAATTCCTCTTCTCCCGTTTGCTCAATAACCTCAGCAAAGTCCTCTTCTCCAACGAACGTGAACCCACAAGTGTCACATTTTAGAGAATAGCTTTCTCTTCTAAGTGGAGAGAAGCAGACCGGACAGCGGTATTCCTTATCATTGAGCTCATCAAAAATCTCGTTGAGCATAACCAAGAGCTTCAAATCATTCTCCCAATCCTCGTGAACCATGCCCCAATAGGGCATGCTTAGAGGATAGTCCTCCTCCAAAATGAGTGGATTTATGCCGAGGCTTCTAACTCCCCTAGGGAGTCTTTGGGCAGGTTCTATGGAAACTACAAACTGGTCGTAGAACTCTATGTATTGAGCTCTAACTGTCATAGCTGAGGAGATTCTCCTTTTTAATGGGTAAATTTGAAGGAAAAGTGTGTCATTAAAAGGCTCATGGGAAACTGTTACACCGACTTTTTTGTTCGCAAAGAACTGGATTATCTCATCTTCTTCCCTCTCTTCGCCCATAAACTTAAAATTAAGCTTCCTCAAAGCGCGTGAGAAAAATATGGGTTTTGGGAGAGAGCTTTGATTAACCAAGTACTCTCCTATCCATCCAGCCAATGCCATTGAGTAGCCTACAAAGGCCTGCTTGTAAACGCGGAGATAAGCTACACTGGGCACTAATTTCATAAGCCTCAAGTTTTATGTGCACTCTTTCTTTATACCTTTTTCGTTATTTCCCCCTCATTCTCTCCTGGAGTTCATAGAGCTGTGCCACTTTCTCTATGGTATCGGCTTCCTCAGGGCTTTTGTCTTCTCTGAGGCTTACGTAGCGCGGGAATCTCAATGCAAAGCCGCTCTCATACTTCGGACTCTTCTGAATCTCCTGATATGCTATCTCCACGACCACTTTAGGCTCTATCACAACTTCTTTGCCTTCTTCTTTTATTATGAGGGGCTTAAGCATTTTCGTGAACTCCAACAAGTCTTCGTCTGTGAAGCCACTCCCTACCTTGCCGACAGGGACGAAGTCTCCGCGCTCTGGGTCGTAGGCTCCAAGGAGATAGGATGCAAACACATGCGCCCTTCTTCCTTCGCCCCATTCTGCTCCGATAATTACTAAATCAAGGTTTTCCATCGTCGGTTTAATCTTAAGCCACTTCTTACCTCTGTTTCCTGGCTCATAAACTGAGTCAAGCCTTTTGGCCATTAAGCCCTCATGCCCCATCTTTAGAGCCTCATTATAGAAGCGCTCAGCTTCTTCGACATTTTGTGTTACGAGCTTTTGAGCAAGCTTTATGCTTTCGCTCTCCTCTACAATACTCTCAAGCCTTGTTCTACGCTCCTTTAGAGGCAAATCTATCAATCCTTCCCCATCAATGTAGAGGGCATCAAAGAGGTTCAGCTCGAGAGGAATCTTTTCAATCATCTCCTCTATATTATATTTGCGCCTGAAACGCCTTAAGACGAATTGGAACGGTTTGGGTCTTCCTTCCTCACCTATAGCAACAAGCTCGCCTTCAATTATTGCCCTCTCGGCCTTTATGGCCTTTCTAACTCTCTCCACAACTTCGGGAATTGATTTGGTAACGTTCTCCAGTCTCCTTGAGTATATCACCACTTCATTGCCGTCTTTATGCACCTGCACCCTCGCCCCATCGTACTTTATCTCGAACTCGACTTTGCCGCCCATTTCGAGTAGAGCATCTTTCACGCTTGGTGCCTGCTGAGCCAGCATTGGTCGTATTGGCTTTCCAACTTGAATGTGCACTTTGGAGAGGCCTTCGTTTCCTTCAAGTTTTGCCACCTTAGCCACGTATCCAAAGTCGCTTGTGAGCATGAAAGCTCTCTCGACCAGCTCAACTTTAACTTTGAAGGCCTCGCTTATTGCATCTCTCAAAAGGCCTTCAGCAACTCCCGTTCTCATAGTCGCTAGAATAGTTCTCGCCAAATACTTTCCTTCTTCGGGAGAAGCGTCCATAAAGAGATTGGCTAAAAGCTTGAGCTTTCTATCTTGGCTTCTCTCTCCGCTCGTTTCCGCAACTTTAACGAGCGTTTTATAAACGCGCTCTATGGTTAAGGGCTGAGCAAAGAAGCTTTTCTGCTTCTTTTTCTTCAGGGCTAGAGCAACACTCTCTCCTAAATCGCCCGTATCCTTAATTGATTCCTCAATCTCTTTGGCATCAATGCCTGTAGCCATCGAAACTGCTTTAATTAAGAGCTTTTCACCGACTCCAAGCTCGCGTTCATCCCAGTCGGGAAAGACTTTTCCAAGAATCATATATGGGATTATCTCCAAGAGCTCGGGCTTTTCAACGCTCTTTAAAAACTCTGCTACAAACTTTGTCTTTAGTATCTTTGATGAGGTTTTTTCTAAGTTTCTATAAAGCTCAGCGAGTTCTTTATACTTCATTCCTCCCACCTAAATAGAAAATTAGCGTTGGGAAATAAAAATTATTCTCCTATCCACCGTTCCACCTTTGGCCTTCCCCTCCAAACATCACATATCTCGTACCTTTCAATCGAAAGATCCTTAAGAACCTCCTGCACGTTCGATATCTCCCCATCTTTCAAAAATGCAAACAAGCTCTTTCCTAGCATAACCATTGAACTTGGAAGCTTTAGCACTTTATCGAGTTCTTTGGCTATCTCCAAGAGCTCACCGCTTAAAAGCCCAGTATTTTCGGCAAAGCTCCTCGACAAGCGCATTAAATTCTCTACTTTTGGCTCTTTTAAAAGCTCTCTTAAGGCCTTTTGCCCTTCCACTTCTATAATTTTCACTACATCGCTATCCAAAACATTCCTTGTTGATAAGCGCCCAAGAGGGACAGCTAAGATTTTGTAATCCTCAAAGAAGATATTGTCAACAACCCCAATACCCGGGGCTCCAGCTTTAACTCTTATCTCAATTCCCCCATGTACTTGAGCTATGACATCGCCAAGGCCTCCTTTGTTTAAAACCTCGTATTTGTGTGCTATTTGGCTTGCTTGGAGGAAAGTTTTGTTCTTAAAAACATAGGCTAGGGCTAAGGCTGTTCCTAACGCTCCCCCGGCACTATTCCCAAAGCCGTATCCGTTAGGAAAATCGAAGTACTGCCAAATCTCCACTTCACCAATGTTTTCTTTTGGGATTATCTCATCTGCAACGGAATAGCTTATTTTAGCACTCTCCTTTCCCACGGGCTTGCCGTCGAATGCTACATGAATGTGCCTCTCTACTCCACCTTCCAAGTTTAGAAAAAGGTTCACGCCTTTATTCAAATTAACGCCTGCTCCTAAAGAACCGGCTAATAGAGGATTTTCATTAAACTTTGGAACGAAGAAAGCTGTTATGTGAGCTGGAATAAATGTTCTAATCATCTGACTCACCTCCAAGAAAAGTTGGAGTTTGGGTTTTTAAAATTGGTGAAAATGGGGGAAAACAAAATAAAGGAAAAATTTGTGGTTCAACAGTACTTTTGTCACTCCTCAACTACATAGGTGGGCACTTTTCCATGTGGAATGCCGTATTTCTTCCCGTACCACTCGCTTAGGAAGTACCAAGCGCCTACTAGGAGTACAATACCGAGTGGAAGGAGTACAACCCAGCTTTTAATGCCTATTGCGAAGAGGATGTAGAGTATCAAGCCGACTGAGGAAGCAGTTACTGCGTAGGGCACCTGCGTTGTGACGTGGTCTATGTGGTCGCTTCCAGAGAACATTGAACTCATAATTGTGGTATCGCTTATTGGTGAGCAGTGGTCTCCGAAGATACCTCCAGCAAAGACTGCACCTATAGCTGCGAAGACCTCTGGACCGACCCTTCCGGTGACTCCATAGGCTAATGGGATAGCTATTGGCATCATGATTGAGAATGTACCCCATGAAGTTCCTGTTGTGAATGAGATGAACATTGCGATGAGGAATACGATTAGTGGAACAAGCCCTCCTGTAATTCCAGCACTCTTGGCTAAGTCAACTACGTATGGAGCGGTTCCAACAGCATCAGCGGCGCTCTTAATGCTCCATGCCAATACTAAGATTGTGTTGGCGATAATCATCTGCTTCATACCTTGAACTATGGCTGTTTCGGCTTCTTCAATTGTCATGTGTCTTGTTCCAACGACAAGGGCAAACGCTAAGACTACCATGGTGAATGAACCCCAGAGCAAAGCTGTGGCAGGATCAGAGTTTGAGAGGACTTCCATTATTCCATCTTTGAAGCTCCCTGCAGCGGCATATGTTTCTCCACCGCCACCCGTGTACCACATTCCATAGAGTGTAATGAACACGAGGGCTAGGATTGGCCATATGAAGAAGTGGACGGTTCCTCCTTCCTTTGGAGCTCCCAAGTCAATCTCTGTGGTCATCATTGGCTTAGCACCGTCGCGGAGGACTTTTCCTTCTGTTCTCGTTCTGTACTCGGCGTGGAGCATGGCTCCATAGTGCCTTTGGGTGTAAGCGATAATAAACACGAGAATTATCGCGAGTATTGAGTAGAACCTGTAGGGGACGCTTGACATCCATGCAGCATACGCACCATAGTTAACGCCCAAGTCTTTGAATGAATCACCAATAAGGCCAATCTCATAGCCTATCCACGTTGAGACTAAGGCCAAACCTGCTACTGGAGCGGCTGTGGAGTCGTCTATGTAAGCGAGCATTTCTCTTGAAACTCTTGTTCTGTCTGTTATGGGCCTCATTGTGTTACCAACGATGATTGTGTTTGTGTAGTCATCGAAGAACACCAAAACACCCAAGAGCCAGCCCATGAGTGAAGCGGCCCTGCTGGTTTTTACCCTCTTTGTTAGAGCTTTACCAATTGCCATTGCACCGCCGGACTTGTAGATAAGTCCAACACCAGCTCCAATGAGGAAGTCAAATAATAAAATTCTCGCGTTCCAGTCGTCGGTGGCATTAGCCACAATCCACTCCAAGCTCTGAGTGGTTCCGCCTAATGGGTTCCATCCTGAAGCCATTACTCCTCCAATCCAAACACCTGCAAATAGCGCTAGTATAACCCTCTTTGTCCAGATAGCTAATATAATGGCTACCAATGGCGGCAGCAACGAGAGCACACCAAAATCACCCATCATTTAACACCTCCAACTTTTTGGGAATGAATTTTGCAAATCGCATTTCTTCGGTATTTATATAAATCTTTCGGAGATTTTCTTGTTATGCTGACAATTTTTGAAGATTATTCTACAAACATGGCAATATACCGAATATCGCTACTGTATTGTAGTTGGTGTTTTTGAACGTATTTGCTATTTATAGTACTATCAAGTCCATTAATGCGCTTTTATTTCATAAAAACCTTTCCCAAAAAAGCTTATGTTTTCAAGCCTAAAATCCTAGAAAAAGGTAGTGGAATAGAGATTAAACACAAAAAAGTATTCGGATGATGAATGCATATTCAATAAATATTTTAAGTGGGAAAATGTTACACAACGTTATTTATAATCTCCTTCATTTTCTGAAAATCTTTTTTGAGCTCTTCTTTTAGCACCGGTCGGTACAATGCTACCGCTGGATGGTACATTGGCATTATGACAATCTTGCCAAAGAGAGTTCTAGCTTCAAATGTTTTTCCGTGTATCTTGCTTATAGGCTCTGGAGTAAATCCAAATTTCTTTAGGATGTAGCTCATTGAGTGTCTTCCCAAAGGCACTATAACTTTGGGTCTTATAATGTCTACTTGAATGTCCAAGTAAGGAGAGCAGGCTTTAATTTCATCATCAGTTGGATCTCTGTTGTTTGGGGGCCTACACTTAACTATGTTCGTTATATATACCTCATCTCTTCTTAAGCCAATGCTCTCTAAAAGTTCGTCCAGCACTTTTCCTGCTCTTCCAACGAAAGGCAGGCCCTTTTGATCTTCCCAGTAACCTGGAGCTTCTCCAACAAACATCACTTTGGTTTTGTAGCTCCCCGCTCCTGGAACTGCATTCGTTCTAAGTTCACCAAGAGGGCACTTTTTGCATGTCCTTATTTTTTCTTCAAGCTTTCTTAGTTGTTCTTCCTTTGCCACGACTCACACTCTCCAAAGTTTGCTGTGCTAAATATGCGGTTAGGAGTTCTTTCCAAGCTGTGTAATATCCTCTCTCATAGTCATCTCTAAACTCATGAGAGACTATATTCTCAAAGTTTTTTAAAAGCTCCTTAGCTTTCTCTCTGTCGAACTCATTTATGAGCTTGAATATCAATGCATCGCTCTCATTGTCTTTTAGAGCACTTACAAAGCCTTCTATTGCTCTACTGTATCCCTTTCCCCATTCATCTTCTCCAACAATTTTTTCAAGCTTTTCTAAGTGTGTTTTGGCTCTGCTGAAGTCTCTTCTGAGAAGAGAGCGCACAAACATTTCCATCCTCATTTCCCGCGCTGGCATCTTTTCACCCCTTTTACATACTTCCTCAGGGTATTTAACTTGTTCGGGAATAGTCCTAAGACTGCAACAAGTTGCATCATGATGATCACAATCAGGACTGAGATATAATTGGGTCATATCTATGAAGTTAAATCTGCATATTTACGCAAAACTTTTTATACCTTCTACTTGTAATAATCTACCAGAGGTGATAAGTATGGAGGAGAGTGTGGGTGAGACACCAAGCGGCGAGAAGGAATTCGCCAAATCAACTAAGCGTATTCGTGAACTTATAGAATATCCTGAAATAACTGAAGAAGAATTTAAAGAACTTCTCAAAAATGCTCCTTTTGGTTATGGGAAAGGATTACCTTACAAGACATATTCAATTTGCCCAGAAACGAGGAGCATAGTTCAAGCTCTTGTCTGGGAAAATGATGGTAAAGTTTGGATAACTAAAAAGTGTCCTGAAGGAATGCTCACCGATGTTTATTATGAAGATGTTGAGATGTTTGAGCGCTTTATGAAGTGGAGCTATGACTTCAAGCTCACCACGTTTAACGTTGAGAATACTGGTGTTAACTGTCCTCTCGATTGTGGTTTGTGCTCAAGACATCGCTCACATACAAACCTTTTGAACATAGTTTTGACAAATAGATGTAACTTATCGTGCTGGTATTGTTTCTTCTACGCCAAAGAAGGTCAACCAATCTACGAACCAACTTTAGAGCAGATTAGAATGATGCTCCGCAACGCCAAGAAGGAGCAGCCCGTGGGGGCCAATGCGGTGCAGTTCACGGGTGGAGAGCCAACAATAAGGGATGATCTCATTGAAATAATTAAAATTGCCAGAGAGGAGGGGTATGATCACATCCAACTAAACACGGATGGTATTAGACTTGCATTTGAGCCGGAACTCGTCAAGAGAATCAGAAAAGCTGGAGTAAACACCCTCTACCTAAGCTACGATGGGATGACTCCACAGACTAATTGGAAGAACCACTGGGAGATTCCTCTAATTTTGGAGAACGTTAGGAGAGCAGACGGCCCAGGAGTAGTTCTCGTGCCCACAACTATTAGGAACGTAAACGACCATGAGCTTGGGGCAATTATAAACTTTGGACTAAACCACCTTGATGTAATTAGGGGAGTCAACTTCCAGCCCATCTCAATGGTGGGGAGGGTTCCAAAGAAGGAGAGGCAGATGTTTAGAATAACAATCCCCGGAGCAATAGCAAAAATTGAGGAGCAAACCAATGGAGCGATAGCTAAAGAAGATTGGTATCCGATACCTATAGCCGGACACATAGCGAAATTCTTTGAGGAGTTCACCGATAGAAAATATTACATGACCTCTCACTTTGGCTGTGGTGCTGCAACCTACGTTTTCCTTGATGAGGATAGAGTAATCCCAATCTCAAGATTCCTCGACGTTGAAGGCTTCGTTGAATTCCTTGAAGAAAAGGCGGAGGAGCTCAACAAGTGGAAGCACCTGCCGAAACTTGAGAAGCTTAAGGTTGGAGCAGAGATATTCCTTAAGTTCAAGAGCTTCTACGATGAGGAATACGCTCCAAAGAGCTTTGACGTGCTCAAAATAATGAAGAACGCCTTTGCTAAGGGAACCTACGATGCATTGGGAGAATTCCATTATAAAACGCTTTTCCTTGGAATGATGCACTTCCAGGATGAGTACAACTATGATGTGCAGAGGGTAGAAAGGTGCGTAATCCACTACGCAATGCCAGATGGAAGAATCGTTCCGTTCTGTGCCTTTAATGTTATTCCAGAGCTTTATAGGGATAAGGCACAGGCCCAGTTCAGCTACTCATGGGATGAGTGGCTTAAGCTGCACCCCAATTGGGAATACAAGAAAGACAAGTACATTAGAACCAAGGAGTTCATAGAGGAGATGAAGGGAAGTGAGCTCTACAGGAAGACGTATCTTGAGCTCAAGAACTACTTCGAGTGAGGTGAGAGAAATGAAAGAGTTAGTTAAAATAGAACTCAATCTTAATAGTATCCCTCCAGAGAAGGCGCAAACTCTGCAGTATGAGCTCTCAAAGAACCTCGCCACATACAGGGTGTCCATAAACCCATATGCCAAAAGCGCTGTTATAGTATTTGATGAGAAAAAACTCTCAAAGGAGGAGCTTTTAAAGCTCTTCGAGCCTTATGGAGCGAATATGATAGGTATGGAGCGCTTAACTCTTGAAGAGCTCATAGAAAACAGCATGAGCTGGAAGAACGTGAATCCCTGATAGGATAACCTTTTATAACTTTCTTTTTCTAAACTTCTTCCATGTACAAGGGACTGGCTATAATCTTTGGATTTCTCTTCATGGGTGAGGCGATAGCGGAAATCTTTGAGCTTTCAGTGCCAGGCAACGTCATAGGCATGATGCTCCTCACTTTAGCACTTTTAACCAATATCGTTAAGCTTGAGGATGTGGAGAGGGAAGCGGAGTTCTTTGTTAGAAATATGAGTGTAATGTTCATTCCTCCAGGCGTGGGCATTGTTTTGTATTGGGGCCTAATTAAGAGCCAAGCAATTCCGATTTTTGGAGCTTTGATAGTCAGCTTCCTCTTGACTCTGCTCTTAACGGCCAAATTCGTTGAACTTCTACGGGGGGAGAAAAAATGAACAGCTTTGGCATCTTTTTAACGCTGGCTGTGTTTTACCTTTTTTCAAAGTTCTACGAGAAGAGAAAAGTTTTTTACCTAAATCCGGTTCTCCTGTCGATAATTGTGATATCACTCATCTTGAAGGGTTTTAAAATAAGCTACGACTCTTATATGGAGAGTGCTCGCTTTATAAGCTTCCTACTCGGCCCAGCTGTTGTTAGTCTGGCTGTTCCCCTCTACAAGCAGCGGCATATCGTGAAAACATATGCAAAAGAAATCTCTGTTGGAGTCGTCTTTGGAGGACTTTTGGCTATAGCAAGCGCATTTTATATCGCCAAATGGCTTGGTGCAAATTTGGACGTTCTCTTGAGCATAGCTCCCAAGAGCATCACAACAGCGATAGCGATAGGAGTTAGTGAGAAAATAGGTGGTATTCCGGCTTTAACTGCGGTTTTGGTTATTTTGACGGGAATCCTGGGCAACGCTGTGGGAGTTGAGCTCTTAAATCTTGCAAGAATTAAAGATAGGGTCGCGAGGGGATTAGCCATGGGAATCACGTCCCATGGTCTTGGCACCGCGCGCATAATACTCGATGATGAGCTTAGCGGTGCTGTTAGCGGTCTTGGAATGGCTTTAAATGGTATCTTCACATCTCTCGTGCTTCCCTATTTAATCGAACTCCTCAAGTAGCCACTCACTCACCTTGAGCTTGTCTTGGTTGTCGAGGAAAAGTGTGAAATCTCTCTTTGCTATTCTATCATCTATGGGGGCGTGCTCGACCAGAAAAGCTATTATCTCTGCAGTGCTGTAGGGCACGTGGACTTTCATATCATCGGCTTTTTTGAAGAGCTTTTGAGGGATGTCAAATATGTCCTCGCCCTTCTTTATGTCAACGCTTATTTTGGAGTTTATCTGCTCCCAAAGGAGAAGCGTATTTTTGGCTTTTTCAATTTTTTCGAGGGCTCTGTGTTCTAATATGCTTACATTTGCCCTAGTAGTGCCTAAGAGCTCGGCTATCTCACTCTGCTTCAACCCTTTTGCCCTCAAGCGCAAAATTCTAATCTGCTGTTCAGTTAAGAAGCTCTTCATAGCAAACACCTGCATTTAAACATCTTAATTTAACATTGATGTGACTATTAAAAACTTTTTCGATAGAAAACTTTAAATGTTCTTTCCCCCATCCTAAACCCATGTGCGGTGATTGTTTTTGGCTCTGGTAAATTGAATGCTGTTCTCTTTTGGTTAGTGTTTATTGGCTTTGGAGGTGTTTTGAATGGATTTTAAAGTTACGCCATGGGACGTTGAGGGTTTAGTAGACTACGACAAGCTAATAGTGGAATTTGGGACGACTCCATTAACGAACGAACTTTTAGAGAAAACCAAGGAACTTACGAAGAGTGAGCTTCCCCTCTACTTCAGGAGGAAGTTCTTTTTCTCCCACAGAGACTATAACTTGGTGCTCAAAGACTACGAAGAAGGCAAGGGCTTTTTCCTCTATACAGGAAGAGGTCCTTCGGGTCCTATGCACATAGGTCACATAATTCCTTTCTTCGCCACAAAGTGGCTCCAAGAGAAGTTTGGTGTTAACCTTTACGTTCAAATCACAGACGATGAGAAGTTCCTCTTCAAGCCTAAGCTCACATTTGAGGAGACCAAGAGGTGGGCTTACGAAAATATACTTGACATAATAGCGGTCGGCTTTGATCCAGATAAGACGTTCATCTTCCAAGACAGCGAATTCACGAAGATATATGAGATGGCCATCCCAATAGCCAAGAAAGTTAACTACTCAATGGCCAAAGCGGTCTTTGGCTTCACAGACCAGAGCAAAATTGGAATGATATTCTATCCCGCGATTCAAGCAGCACCAACGTTCTTTGAGAAGAGACGTTCATTGATACCAGCTGCAATAGATCAAGATCCCTATTGGAGGATTCAAAGGGATTTTGCCGAGAGTCTCGGCTATTATAAAGCCGCTGCCATCCACTCCAAATTCGTGCCTGGTTTAATGGGTGTGGAAGGAAAGATGAGTGCTTCAAAGCCAGAAACGGCTATTTATCTAACGGATACTCCAGAGGAAGCAGGAAAAAAGATTTGGAAGTACGCCTTAACAGGGGGTCAGCCCACCTTAAAGGAGCAGCGTGAAAAAGGAGGAAATCCAGACAAGTGTGTCGTCTTTAAGTGGCTCGAGATATTCTTTGAAAGTGATGACAAAGCACTAATTGAGCGCTACCATGCTTGTAAGGGCGGAGAGCTTTTATGCGGTCAGTGCAAACGCTATCTCATAGAAAGGGTTCAAAACTTCCTAAGGGAGCACCAAAAAAGGCGTGAAAAGGCCAAAGAGGAGATAGAGAAGTTCAAGTACACCGGCGAGCTCGCGCAGGAGCAGTGGAACAAATCCATTCCCGAGGCTTTGAGGGATTAATTTCCGGGCCTCTGCTCCCTTTTCGAAAACTTTTTATATTTGTGCACGTTTTATTCTTGCAGGGGGTAAAAATGAAGAAAGCCCCAATTCTGGCTCTCATGCTGATCGCTGTGGTTCTTGTGAGTGCCTGTTTGGGTGAAGGCAATACGCCGGCAAGTTCAACGACTTCAGTGACATCAAGCTCTCCAACAGAAAGTAGTATCACGTCCGTTACTTCCTCTTACATGGAAGGACATGAAGGATCTGTGGAGTTTCTCTATCCTGAAAAACCGAGAGCCTTTGAGATAACCATCGAACAGCTCTACACCCTTATCACCCAGAAATATCGCCCGTCTTACAGCATTGACGGGAATCTTAGCGTGAGCTTTGATGGTGAGCACTACGTTACCGGAAACTTCTCTTTTGTTGTGCGCAACGTCTCCAGACAGAACCCCCTCTTTGTCTTTGTTGCCTACCCTAACAATCGTCGTGTCCTTTGGCTTAACCTCACGATTGAAGATGTTTTAGTTAATCTCAGTAGGGCTCACTACTACGTGAGAACCCTTTCCGGAACAGGTTGGGCCTACCGGGTTTACTTCCTTAACTTCACGAGTTCTAAGGAGACTCTCCGCGGAAGGCTCGCTTATAAACTCGACTACGGTTACTTCGTCTCGAATGGAATAATCCAGTATATAATGAGCCCGATTACTCAGTGGTTCATTTCCCCACTGGACGATGTTTTGAATGTCACTTTGTATGTCCCGAATGGAAGTATGGTCTTTGTCCCCTACGAAGGTGTCTTTAACTCTTCAGTTAGCCTTGAGAACGTCAACTTCTCCCGCTCTAACTATATTTTCTTCATCGGTGGTCTCTACGTGAGAAAAGATCTCACTGCAAGCAACATAAGCGTTCATGTTTTCATTCCCAAAGCCTGTTATCGCGACCTCTACTGGCCCACGGCAGAGATGTACATCACTGGCACGCTGACCTACTATTACAAGTGGCTCAACGTGACGCTAGTGAATGATGTGTATATACTCCTTAGGCTTGGTTCGGTGGGGAGGGACTTCAAAGGGCTTACCTGGGGACGCTATGGCCTGATTGTTATCGACTGTGTTGGAGGAATGTCAAAGCTCGTCAATTCTGACATCAACATATTCTACCACGAACTCGCCCATCTCTGGTTCGGTGGTTACGCAAACTTCGGCAGACTGAATGAGGGATTTGCGACTTACCTTGAGTGGAGAATGCTTGATGTATTTGGCCACAGAAAATACTTCTTTCAAAAGGTGGAAGAGGAGGTTATTAGATATCACTCCCGGATAAACATAGCTAGTGCCCTCGATTTGCGTTCGAGGGGTTACTCTGACCCGGCTGTTACTGCGATGATCTACAACAAGGCGGCCTTCGCCTTTCGTTCGTTGGAACTGGTTATGGGCAGGGAAACCTTCGATCGTGCCCTTGAAGACCTGCTTAGAGATTGCCAAGGAACTTACTGTGATCTCACGACTGTTCAGGTAGTCTTCGAGAACGTCAGCGGTCAAGATCTTGGCTGGTTCTTTGAGGAGTGGTTCAACTCCACAAAGTTGCCAGACTACAAGATTGAAAACCTCACGCTGAGTAGCGAGAGCGGAAGCTACAGCCTCACGTTCACTATAACCGACACCAGCAACTTTATAATGCCTCTTGAGATAAGAACCGTCACAGAGGACGGCAGATTCATAGACAAAACTGTATGGGTTAACGGAAGCGCTGAAGTCAGCTTTAAGCTCGATGCCAAGCCTATGAGGATTATTCTCGACCCAAACGAATGGATGGTGAATGAGAACAAAGAATATGATGTGAATGGGATAAAGGTGATAGTTGAATGAGGAGGGTTTTGGTTCTCTTAACTCTCCTTCTTCTCTCCCCTCTCACTTCAGCCGGCTACTATGTAATCTTGGACGAAGATTTGGCCACTTTAGAACCTTACGCTCAGAAAATTGCCGACTTTCACAACGGCACTCTAATAGTCTCTGACTTCTCAAACCTGAGCTTTCTCCAAGACGGTGATTACGCTTTATTTGTAGTGGATTACTCAAAGTTCAGCGCTGATTTTGTCTATTCTCTTTATGACAGCCTCGATTTTGATGGAGATGGAATTTACAACCCTATCTTAGGTTTTTATCCCGTAAATAGTGAAGATGGATTCAAATCATGGGTTAAGAGCTTAACCTCCCCCATGTCCGGTGCGGCGCTCTTTGTCAGGAGGGATGGAATGAGTTATGGAGAGTATCTAACACGCTCTCAAAATGCATCTCTTATCTGGATATATGGGCACGGCGACCCTCTCGGTGTGGACTTAATCACATGGCGCTTTGATAGGGAGCACATGGGCAATCCAAAGGGAAAGGCATTTATTTTTGAGTCGTGCAGTGTTGGAGAAGTTTGGAAAACAGGCAAACCCTTAGTTTTGGACTTACTCGCGGGCGGCTCTTTGGCGGTAGTTGCTTCAACAGACATGGGTGGTGTATCATACCTACCACAAGAACTCTGGCTCTCAAATTACTCCCTCGGCAAGCTCGTCCAGATAAACAATGCCTACTTCATGAAGATTGGAGTTAGCCCAAAGGTGGTACTCTTTGGTGACCCCGCCCTAAAGTTTTCGAGTGAAAAGAGGTTTACAGAGGTTTCTATTTTAGAGGCAGGGATCTTTAAATATCTTTTTCCAGAAGTGAACGGTCATATTTATCTTCCTTCCGGTGAAAAGCCGGGCACTTTGGGAGGTATATTTCTGGCCGCAAAAATTTATTACGGTGTACTCAACCCTGTAAGCCTGTGGGACAGCATCGTGACCCAAGACGGGATATTTCCTCTCCTGCTCTTGGTTTACGCTCTAATACCTGCATTGAACTTCAAAAGGATAAGGCGTAGAGACGTAGCTTTGAGCCTAACAGCGTCTCTTGTTGTATTTATTCCTCTTGCTCTTATCTCTGAGGACGGGCCCTCTTCACTTCAAGTGTCTGCTAAGATAATTATTTTGTGGGCCCTTGCGCTTCTATCCTCTTTAACACTCCAAAAGATGCGCTATCTGTTCTTATTGCTCATGCTGCCATTTCTGATGGTGATATTTGCGGGCATTGCGGGGCTTGTGAGCCTGAGCTATGCCCTATTTGTCTCCCTAGTCTTTGTCATTGTGACGGTAATAGTTTCCGTGCTCCTCTATGTCCTAGTATTTGGGTTTGAAGCTGTGTCACGGGGTAAAAAAGCGTAGAATGCAATTTTCGGCTTTTTTGACTTTTCTCTGAAAATTCTTTCATGCCTCGATCCCCCCTTTTTGTCACCTGTGTACATGCGTGCAGATGGACGTTTGTTTTATTTCATTAAAGGCTTGTCTTTACATAGAGCAAGGCTTATTACCTCCGAAAAGCTTTCATGTTTCTGGAGGTGGTAAAATGGCGTTGAGTAGGAACGAGGCACTTGCGTTAGCAATAGGAACTCAAATCGGGGCTGGTGTTTTAGGTTTGCCCTATGCGGCGAGAAAAATAGGTCTAATCCCAAGCATAGGTGTCATGTTCATTGTCGCTCTCGTCATGTACGTAACTGCTCTCTTTGTCCTTGAGCTTTCAGCAAAGAACGGCGGAAAGCAGATGTCCACGTTAGCTAAGGAAATACTTGGCAGGCCTGGAGGAGTAATAATGTTTGCAAGCGTTTCTCTAATGAGCTATGGTGCTCTATTAGCTTATATCTCTGGTGGAGGAGGTGTTTTCGCGAACCTCTTTGGCATAAACGAGGAGATAGGTGCATTAATCTTTTGGGCCTTTGCGAGCCTCATAATTTATAGAGGATTGGAGATGTCAGGAAGGAGCGAGCTAATTTTGAGCGGTGTTTTAATGATTCTCTTCATGATAGTTGCAGCAATGGCCATACCCCACGCAAAGGTGGAAAATGCATTCTATATGGGGAGCGAAGGGCTCGTAACGCTCTTTGGAGTTGCTATATTTGCATTCGGATGCCACACAATAGTTCCAGACATCTACAAAGGGCTTGGGAACTATAGAGAGGCCAAAAAAGTGTTGCTCTTGGCTTTCTTAGTTCCCGCCATAATGTATTCACTCCTTAGTTCCCGCCATAATGTATTCACTCTTCGTGGCCTCATTCCTCTTAGTCTTTGGTGAGAATACTCCCCAAATAGCGACTCAAGCCCTCGAGCAGCTCTATGGAAGAACAGGAATGCTCATTGGAAGTTTAATCCCAATCTTTGCTATCCTAACGAGCTACATAGGCCTTGGCTTGGCTCAATTGGACAACATGGAAGAGTACTTAAAGATGAATAGAAAGCTCGCATGGGCCATAACAGTCCTTCCACCATTGGCACTCTACATGGGTGGAATTAGAGACTTCGTTGAGGTTTTAGGAGCTGCGGGAAGCACAGGCGATTTCATGGCCTTCATAATAATGCCTGTGGTACTTTACATAACTTATAAGCTTAGGCCTGCGTTCTTTAGGTAGAGAGAAGTGGAGGTCAGCTGAGGGCAAACCATTTATTCTTTCCTTCCTTTCTTCCTTTGGTGATGGCATGATACGCTTACCCTTTAGGGACGGTTTTTATGAACTCAGGCCGAGCAAGGTAATCTGTCTCGGAAGAAACTATGAGGAGCATGCTAAAGAGTTGGGTCATGAAGTGCCACAAGAGCCCGTAATTTTTTTAAAGCCACCTTCTTCGCTAATTGGGCCAGACAAGACCATTATACTCCCAAGAAAAAGCAAAGAGGTTCATCATGAGGTTGAATTAGCAGTAATCATTGGCAAGAGGGGCAAAAACATTCCAAAAACCAAAGCAATGGACTACGTTTTGGGCTACACAGTTTTTATGGACATAACTGCTCGAGACCTGCAGTGGGAAGCGAAGAAGAAAGGTCTTCCTTGGACTTTGGCTAAGGGTTTTGACACATTTGCCCCAATTGGACCTAGAATAGTGGATAAACGCGAAATAGATGTGAGCGATTTGGAGATTGGGCTAAAAGTTAACGGCGAGGTCAGGCAACTATCGAGGACGAGCAAGATGATTTTCAAAATCGACGAAATAATAAGCTACGTCTCGAGCATAATGACGCTTGAAAAAGGAGATATAATAGCAACGGGAACTCCTGAAGGCGTAGGTCCTCTTAGGCACGGCGATGTTGTGGAGGCCTGGATTGAGGGAATTGGCGTTTTAAAAGAGGAGGTGCTAAATGAGCGCTCCATTTTGTGCTAACTAATAACATAGAGGTGAACTCTCAAGCCGCCATGTCCGACCAAGCGGTGGTGCTCTACTTTAAAGCCGTTCTCTTCAAAAGCTTCCTCTATCGCTTTTTTCTCGGTAGTTAAGAATACCCCCCGCTTTTCCAAAACCTTTGAGAGCTCGGCGAAGAAGTCCATGTAGAGCTCTGGAATTAGGTTCTTGCGCCCAATTTTAAGGCCGTAGGGTAAATTGCTCAACGCAAAGTCAACACTCTCCACATATTTACTCAGCCTTGTCGCGTCGCCGTGGATGAACCTAATTTTGTCAAGAATCCCAGCAGCTAGGGCGTTCATTTCCGCTCCTTTCAAGTGCTTCATGTATTTATCGATTCCAATGATTGCCCCTTCATGCCCCTTAAGCGCGAGTTCAATTAGTATCGTTCCACTGCCGCACATAGGGTCAATCACTGAAGCGTTCTCATCAATCTCGGCAAGCTCAATCATTGCATTTGCTATAGAAGCTTTTAGATGCGCTGGGTGATCATAAACGCGCCAAGGCCTCTTGTGGAGCGAAGAATCCCCTGTAGTGTCAATTCCCAAGAAAAAGGCATCTCCCACGAGTTCAGCCCTAAAAATAACGCTTGGGTGGTTCAAGTTAACTTTGGGCGTTCCATACCTTGAAAGTCTATCATGGATTGCACTCCCAACACTTCTCGCAATATCAAGGCTCGTAAATTCATGCTCTCCTTTCCTAAAGCCTCTGACGGCAAAACTCTCGCTCACCTTAACATACTTCTCGATAGGAAGGTTGTAGACGAAATCATAAATCTCTTCGAGCGTTTTCAGCTTAGCTGAAGCGATATGAATAATAACTCTATGCAAAAGCCGTGATCTCTCGTTCAAAAGTGTCGCAACCTCGAGTGTCCGCTTCTTTCCTTTTTCATCGATATAAAAGCTTTCCTCTACCTCTGCCAACAATCTTCCTTCTACCTCGAGGGGCTTTTCCTTAACTGTGACTTTAACGCCCCTCTTCCTTAACAGTCCCTCGACCTCCTTTCTGGCGAGATCTTCAATACCTCTGGATGTCGTGAGCATGAGCTTCATGCTTCAGAATACCGGGTAAGGGGTTATAAGCTTTAGCTCAGAAAAGCTCACCGCTGATGAACTTTCTCGTTATCTCATTCTTTGGTTTCTCAAAGACTTCCTCTGTGTTTCCGACCTCCACAACTCTACCCCTGTGGATGTGGGCCACTCTGTGGGCCAGCCGCTTTGCCTGAAAGAGGTTGTGTGTGGAGAAGACTATCGTTGTCTCATTTTCCCTAACAATTTCCTTCACTATCTCCTCGATTATTGCCGAGTTTGTGGGGTCAAGGTTTGCCGTTGGCTCGTCCATGAGCAGTAGCTTGGGCTCAAGGACTATCGCTCTCGCTATGGCCACGCGCTGTTTTTCTCCGCCGGAGAGGGACTTTGCCTTCCGGTTTTCATAGCCCTCAAGCCCAACAAGCCTGAGGACGTCCCTCACCTTCTTTTCTATTTCCAATTTTGGGTATCCCCTTATCCTAAGCCCGTAGGCGACGTTCTTAAAGACCGTTGTGTTGAACATCACGGGTATCTGGAAGACCATGGTGATGCTCTTTCTGAGGCTGTCGTTCCAGTCAACCTCTTCCCCGTCAAAATAATACTCTCCGGAATCTGGCTTTTCCAGAAGTGCGAGAACTCTGAGAAGTGTGGTCTTTCCGGCCCCGCTGTGCCCCATTATGCAGAATATTTCGCCCCTCTCGATTTCCAGACTCACGTTATCGAGGGCCTTTGAGTTGTTATAGCTCTTTGTCAGTCCAACAACCTTAACGAAGCTCATGACAGCCACTTCCTGATGAGGTTTGAGAGAAGGTTCACCCCCAAGACTATGCCCATGAGGATTATTCCGAGGGCTATGGCTATGCTCATCTCAGCCCTCACTGTGTACATCTGGATTGCGGTCGTAAGGACGCGCGTGTTGTAGTAGCCTCCCCTTACGTAGATGTTTCCCCCTATCATCAGTGCTATTCCGAGTTCAGCAATAGCCCTGTTGAACCCGGCTATCACCGCGAGTATTATTCCTCCGGCACTCTCAAAGACCACTTGGAGGGACGCTCTTATCTCGTCCGCGCCGAGGGTCAGAGCGAGCTCCCTTATTTCCTCCTCAATGGTCTCCAGTGAGTTCACGACTATGCTTATGATTATGGGGGTTATGAGTAAAGCCTGCCCGAAGCTTATTCCCATCTCGGTGTAGAGGAGCCCTAGTCCCCCGAGAGGCCCCTTTGGCACAAGGAAAAGATAGAGTATCAAGCCCCAGATAACAGTAGGTACCCCCATAAGTCCGTTAACAAAGGTCTTAACAAGCCACTTTCCGCGGAAGTTTTTAAGGCCTATCAGCATGGAGAGGGGAAGTGACCATGCAACGGCCATTATTGTGGCTATCCCCGAGACCTTTATTGACCTAAGGGCTATCTCTACCACGTAAGGCTCGGTTATAAGCCCGAGGGCCTCTGAAAATCCCTGAAGTATGTAGTCCCATGCCATTCCGCGTCCTCCCAATAAATATGGGGGAAATAAAAATATTAACCCTCCACCACTGTAGCCGGGAACTCAAAGAAGTCGTATGCGGCGTTGTGGCGGAACTTTGATGGGCACTCCGTGTAGCTGTCCCCGTCCTTCATGAAGCCGTATTTGAGCATCCACTTAAAGACGTTTCCCTCCTTCTTCTCCAGCACGGGAATCGCGGGGTAAAAGAGGGCCCTTCCAAACTCCTTCTTTCCGTATTCAGCTATTGCTTTCTGTCCCTCTTCGGAGGTGAGCCACTTGGCCAGGAGCATTGCACCATCAAAGTCCTTGCTTTCAATCTTCTCGGGGTTTATTATGATTATGGCGTACACGTTTATGAGCTGCTCCCCTTTGTCAACGAGCACGTCCAGATCTATTTTGCCCTCTTTCTGATATTTGAGGTATGTTCCAATGTCCGAGAGGGTGTAGGCCTTTCTCTCGCTGGTGTAGAGGAGGGTGTTCCCCATTCCTGACCCTGTTGTTCCGAACCACTTCTCGTTCTTGAGCTCCTCAAAGTCAAAGCCTGCTGCTTTCCACAGGGCTATCTCCTTTGTATTGGTACCCGAACCGTCGTCCCTTGAGACCCACACGGGCTGGTCTGGGTGGGCTTTTCCATACTCCGCTATCTTCTTAAGGGCCTCGGTAACGCTCAATCCCCTGATTCCTGCCGGGTCGTCCTTTGGCCCGACGATTACGAAGAAGTTGTACGCGAAGACCTTTCTGTTGACCCCGTAACCTTCTTCCATAAACGCCTGCTCCTTGGAAAGCGCGTGGACTAAAATCGCATCACTTGCCCCGTTCTTTGCATCCATTATTGCTCCACCTGTCCCTTTAGGTATGAAACGCAGCTCGATGTTGTATTTTTCCTTAAACGCCGGTGCAACAATATTCTCTAGGATTCCAGTGTCGTACAAGCTTGTTGTCGTCGAAATTGTTAAGACTTTTGGCTTCTCGGAAGTGTCTGTCTCCTGAGGAGAGCTCCCAATGCACCCGAACGTCACGCCAATAATCAAAAGGACAGCAAAAACTGCAACCTTCTTATTCATAACGTGCTCACCTCTCACTAGGTGGGAAAAAAGATTTATAAACATTTTGTACAAATGTAAACGCTTTTATTTAACAACATCATCCCAGAATCGCCACCACTCCCTTCCACTTTCCTCCAAAGCACTCGCTCGCTATGACCTTCTTACCCGTAAGCTCCTCCAAAAGCTTTACTCCTCCGTGGCACTTCTTAAATCCTGTTGCAATACCCACAATGAACTCCTCTACCTCTCTAAAACCGACTTTCTTAACTTTACTCGGCTCCAATTCATTCTTAAACTTCCAAATGATTCTTCTTGGGTCGAGTAAAAGCTCCCTCTCTACTTCATCCAATATATCCTCGAAGTCGTATATGATATCGTCTTTTTTCCTCTCATCGCCCCCAAATAGGTTGAATCTTCCCGTTTGCCATTCTCTTAAGAAGTAGCGTGCTGTTTCCTCTAAATCTACTTCCCCACCTGTTCTTATTATGCCCTTTCTCCGCCCTATGCCTTCTAAAATCTCTTCTTCGCTCTTAAACTCCTTTATTCCATATCTCTCAGTTAGAGCTTCTTTTCTCGTCTCTAAAATTCTTCTAATGAGTTTTAATGCGGGCTTCACGGGGTTTTCTATCTTATCCGCTGGAAATCCCCCTCTAATAACGAGTTCGTCAAAGTCATCTATGGGCACGACACCGGGTGAATCTATTAACCAAATCTTTTTTGAGAGCTTTATGAGCTGCTTGCCCTTGGTGTAGCCGGGGATCGGTGCTGTCCCTACAGCTCTCTTCCCTTTTAGGACGTTTATTATTGTGCTTTTCCCGACGTTTGGGTAGCCCACCAATGCAACTTTCACTCTCTCCTCTTCTCCTTTTGGAAGTTTTTTAGCTAGTTTTTTAAGTTCTCTCCGCAGTATTCCTGTTCCGAGATGTTCTCTTGCACTTATGAAAACTATTGAGACATCTTTATGCTTTCTCTTGTACTCTTCCGCCCACGCCTTGGGCACTAAATCTGCTTTATTCATAACTATTAAGAGTTCTTTCCCGCTCTCTTTAACTAAGCGTTCCACTTTTTCGTTTCTCGTTCCAATAGGATCTCTCGCGTCAACAACTTCAATAACAATGTCAGCTTCATTTATTACTTCCTTTACTACTCCCCACGCTTTCTTCTGCTTCATCCCCATCACTCTCTCGCGTTATCTCAAATATCACAGTCCCACCTTCTGTGTATGGCGGCCCAGGATCGAGACATTGAACATAAGCTTTCTCTCCCGTTCCAAGCCCTATTTCGGGGGGATTAATACCTTTACGCAGTGCCACTATATATGGTAGCAGTGATGCAAAAGCATGAGTGCATACTGCATCGGTCTCTTTTAAAATGATTGTTGGACCTTTTATAACTATTTTATGCCCTACTTTAAAAACTGGGCATTTTCCTCTAATCTCTACTACCCTAATTATTAATTTTTCCACGATATTCACCGAAACTTAAATAAGGTTTGTAGGAGTATTAATAATTTAGGATTGGTACAAATATTTTTGATTTAGGGATAACTCTCATGGTGGTGCGTAACGTGTCTGAGAATATAGAAGAAAAAATTAAAAGGTTGAGGGAGCTAGGTAAAGCTGCCGCGGAACCTGAATCTTCAGCTCCCCCCTTAAAACCTACTAGGATACCTAAAAGGCCCCCTAAAAAGCCTTCTAGGATTGGGAGCCTGAGAGAGAGGGAGAGAAGAAAGAGAATTTTGATAGGAGCCGCAGTGGTTACTATAATCTTGTTGATATCTATTGCCGCTGCTTATATGTATATGCAAGGGAAGGCAGCTAGGGAGTTAGAGGCTGCTAAAAATGCTAAGCTTAATGAGGTTAATGCCTACTTCAAAGGAAATTTGAGTGATGACCCTGTGAAAAACCAATTGATTGTTAAGATTAAGGCTGCCCAAAGTATAGACGAGCTGGCTCAAATCGATGTAAAAGCTGCATATGAAGCTAGAGTTGCAGAAATCAAAAGAGAACAAGAATTGGAAGCTCAAAGAAAAGCACAGGAGGAGATTAATAAAGCCAAGAGTGAGAAGCTTGCTGAAGTGGAATTGGAATTTAGTCCCCTACTGAACCAGCCTTTACCAGAAGATTTGAAAAATGAAGTTATAACCACTTTAAACTCCTTAAAAGACAGTATAAATAAAGCTCAATCTAAAGAAGAGATAAGCGAAGTTGATCCTACTCCGTATCTTGTAGATCTTTGGAGGAAGTACTATTACTACATCATAGATTCTACTCCATCTCAAAAAGTTATCTTGAAAAGGAATGGAGAAAAGCGTATATACACAAAAGTCGAAGCAAAATATGAGATAAGCAAGATTACTGACTATAGTGAGCTTTTAAAGTACACAATTGAGAAAGCTGAGATGGTTAAAATTGCTCTGGTTCTTACGAGAGAAAGCGTTGTGGGCGGCTACCTCCAGCCGGGTGAGAAAATACAGGTGTTTGCAAAGAACACTAGTAATATATATATGAAAATCGTTGATGAGGGTTTTGTGGATCTTGTGCTCCTACCCACACAGGCCGGTACAATTTCTGTGAGCGAGGCTCAATCTGAGTCCAACGCCTATACGAGCCAGTCTACAACTAAGTACAGCCAGACCACCTCAGAGTCTACCACATACAAACCGGGAACATCAACTATATCAAATTCTCAATCGACAGAGGAGAATGAAGAGTATTCAAGTGGGCAGACATCTTCAGAATCCTCAAGTGCTTCATACAACTACAACGTAAATCTTGGGGAAATTCTAAAAGCCATTGCAGCTAATAAGATAGTAGCACCTGATGAAGTTAAGGAATCCTTGGATATGTATGGATGGAAGATTATGGAGCTAGAACAAGCAACGAAGATGTTGGCATTAGACCCAAGTACACCCGTGCTAGTGATAATAGAAGTTCCTTCAGAGTTTGTCTCAGATATACTTACCTACAAGGATAAGCTGTACATAGCAAAAGTGATTGGGTGAGGTGAGAAAAATGAAAAAACTTTCTTTCTTTTTTGTGTTTTTACTTCTCTCTCCATTTGTAGTTGCTGATGTATATCCTCTTCCTAATCCAGGGCAGTATAATAATATTGGTATTCAAGCTTATGTGCTGATGGATTTAAATGTAACTTTAATTAATAGAGGGCCTTTTGATAAGTTTGTTTTGGTCAATCCTGCTTATAATTACACTATAATGCGAGAAGAAGGAGACTCATTAGCAATAATTGGCTCTGTTGGGGATTCGATACTAATTGATTATAACTTAAGTAAAAACATGCTTAATTATTATCTAGGATTTTGGATGGAACCGTACGAAACAGTTAAGGTGAATATTAAAGCTGTTGAAGCTTGGCCAGTTAACTTAACTGTTGAAGACTATCAAAACTTTGCTGATATAGCTTATAGTAACCGTTCTGCTGGTTACTATAATAAAACTCCAGTATTTAGTGCTTTATTTCAAAGCCCCGAAGAGAGCATCTTCTATGAAACAATATATCCGCAGATAATCGTTTATCCACAAAAATACTACACGTTAGATAAAATCTTCAAAATTGATGCATACATAAATGTAGTTAAGTTTGAGGGGAAAATCACGCTAGTTTTGAAAAATGTTCCCAATGAGGATGGCAGTATCTTTAGAACGTACTTTGCCGTTGGAATGCCTGTAATATTTGAGGGTGCAAAGACCTATGACTTTACTCCAGACTACACAATGATGTTTAAAGAGTATATAAACGATTTCCTACCGGAATACTTCAATATGAAGCCGATTACTCAGAAAATGGATACAGAGCAGAAAAAACCCGCCCAAAAATTCAAAATGTATTCCTTAACTAACACTTTATTAGTTGGAAAAACGGTTAAGAATGAACCTCCACAAATTAAGCAAAGTTCTGTACCTTCTTTTGACTATCCCATATGGATCGTTTGGTTGGGAGGAGATAAAGTTGAAATAAGCTATCGTGTTA
This sequence comes from Palaeococcus pacificus DY20341, assembly GCF_000725425.1. NCBI lineage: Archaea > Methanobacteriati > Methanobacteriota > Thermococci > Thermococcales > Thermococcaceae > Palaeococcus > Palaeococcus pacificus. Next base: position 77,608 of record NZ_CP006019.1, read on the forward strand.
AATGGAATAACCGCGGGAAGGTGAGTCCTGTTGGAGGACAAAAAGAAAAAGAAATCTGGTTTATCTTGGATAGAAGAGATATTAGGTAGTGAGAATACTCCCTTAGACACGCTAATTAAAAGAGAGGAACCTAAAGTTAGTAAAGAGGAGCTCCCACCTAAACCCTCCAGCTTATTTGATATATTAAGCAGTGAAAAACCCGGCAAAGAGGAAGTATTATTAACTAAAAAAGCAAAAACTGATGTTTCAAAAGCAGGTCCTCCCCTACCCTCTCCCACTAAAAGGGGAGGCTTAAGTTTACAAGAACTATTGGGAAAGCCAGAGACTGAATCTTTTCAACTACCTTCTGCTACTACCGGTGAAGTTAAAGTATTGGATGCGTATGGAAACGTTCGTATTATCAGAATTAAAGGAGAGCCTGTACCTATTTATGAAATTCGGATTCCAGAACTAAGCAGCGAGGAACAAAGGCTCCTTAAAATGGCAAGGGATAGGGCCATTGTTGAGATCCAACTTGACCCTGAAAGTATTCCAAATGTGGAGGAAAGAAGAAGGATTTTTCTAAAGGCTGTAAGGGCCATGGTAAAAGAAATGGCTCCAACTTTCTCGGAGGGTAGAATAGAGGTTATTACCGAGCTTATTGTCCAAAACATGATTGGTTATGGGAGATTGGATCCACTAATTAGGGACGACAACCTTGAGGAAGTTATGGTAATTGGTACTAACAAACCTGTCTACGTGTGGCATAGAAGATTTAACATGTGTAAGACGAACATTGTTTTCAAGGATGATAAGGAGATATTAAACATAATAGAGCGTATTGCAAGGGAAATTGGAAGGAGAATTGACCAACAGAGCCCGCTTTTAGATGCCCGTTTACCAGATGGCTCTCGTGTTAACGCGACTATTCCCCCAATAAGCTTAGAGGGTCCCACAATAACAATTAGAAAATTCAAAAAAGATCCTTTGACGGTAATAGACCTTATAAAATACGGTACGCTGAACACGGATATAGCAGCTATGCTGTGGATAATGGTGGATGGGCTTGGAGTAAAGCCAGCAAACGTTTTGGTTTCTGGTGGAACTGGTTCGGGTAAAACTACACTCCTCAACTCCTTGGCAATGTTTATCCCACCAAGTGAAAGAGTTATAAGTATAGAGGATACGGCGGAGCTTCAACTTCCAATCGAGCACTGGGTAAGGCTTGAGACAAGACCTCCAAACATTGAAGGAAAGGGAGAAGTCACAATGGATGATCTAGTTAAGAACACTTTGCGTATGCGTCCCGATAGAATTATAGTGGGTGAGGTTAGAGGTCCCGAGGCAAGAACGATGTTTACAGCCATGAACACAGGGCATGACGGTTGTATGGGTACTATCCACGCAAACTCCGCAAGAGAGACCATCGTTAGGCTTGAAAGCCCACCGATGAACGTTCCTAGGATTATGATACCCGCGTTGGACATTATACTTATGCTAGTTAGATTCCACAGCAGAAAGAAGGGAACCATTAGAAGGATTACGGAGATTGCTGAAGTTTCTGGAATTGAGGGAGAAAGCGTCCAGTTAAACAAGCTCTACAAGTACGATCCTGCTAAAGATGAACTCGTTCCTACGGGCGTCCCAAGCAGGTTCATGAATATATTATCCCAGCACACAGGAATGACGCCACTTGAGCTTGAGATTGAAAAAGAGAAGAGAAAACTGGTTCTTGATTGGATGATTGAAAGAGGAATTAGGGACATAGAGGAAGTGGGCTATTACATAAAAGAGTTCTACATAAGTCCTGAAGACCTAATAAAGAAGATAGAGAGAGATAGTACTGTAGAGCTCGCTCAAAGGGCCCAAAAGTTAAGTTAGGGTGATCAAATGGGACTTGGCGATAAATTTATTCATTTTTTGGAGAAAATTGGAGAAAGGACTCTAGAAGTGAGTGAGACTAGGGTATTGCGGCGTATTCCAGAACGAGCCACTATACAAGAGAGGCTAAAGTTGCTTAAGCAAATGCAGAAGGAGGTAGAGAAGGAAAAAGAGAGCAAAGCTGAGAAGGAAATTGAAAAAATATTAGAGTGGAGAAAAACGGAAGTTCAAGAACCATTTAGTGCAAGACTTGCGGAGGGGCTTTTAAAGTACTTTAGAGGCCCTGTTGAGTCTCTTACCCAGTATATTAAGGGTCTTGACTATGATTTATACAGAGCTAATATTAGGACAACTCAGGAGAAATTTGTGGCCCAAATGATAGTTGTATCAATTGTAATGACTATTTTTGCATTTATTTTTGCCATATTAATGGAGATGCCGCTTGATATATCGATTTTAATTGGATTACTTGGTTTTATCTTTGGATTTCTGTACATGAGGAACTACCCAAAGCTTGTCTTTAGAGCTAGACTCTATGAAGTAGAAAAAGCTCTGCCTTATGTATTGAGGCACATGGCTTCTCTGCTGAGTGCTGGTGTTGGTATTGCTGAGGCTATGCTTTCCGTGTCGGTAGCAGATTATGGCCCAATTTCAGAGGAGTTTGAGCTTATTATAAGAGATATGCGCTCAGGTGCTTCTTTTGAGGATGCATTGACGAGATTTGAGCAAAAAATGGCTTCAGAGAGTGTAAGTAGAGTTGTCAAACAAATCCTTAGGGCAATTAAATTTGGTGGAAACCTCTCGGACATCCTATACAAACTTGCTGAAGACTTTTCCTTTGAATATCGGATGAAGCTTCTTGATTATGTTCAAAAAATAAATGGATTTGCATTTATTTACATGTTCTTGAGTGTTGTTATGCCTACCCTTTTCATCGTAGCAATAATGGCAGCTTCAGCGATGGCTAAAACACTAGTAATCCCAGTTCAAGGAATGGCAGTGCTCTTACTCTTTGGATTTCCCTCAATGTCTCTGCTCATGGTTATTATGATAAAGCGTAGGGAGCCAAGGTGATAGGTTATGGCACGTAAAGTATCAATTTTATTGTCTTTAGTTAAAGTAACGAGAAGAGTAATTCCAGAGAAATGGATTAAAAAATACGATGCCTATTTATACGCTGCTGGCATTAGATTTTTGGCTGCGGAGTATCTAACAGTTACAATTTTGATCGCTATCCTAGCTGGAATAGTTCTAGCCATATTTAATCCCCTGTATGGGGTTGGAGCTTTTGTAGCAGTGTTTGGAGGAATAGGATTTTTCTATCCCTATTGGAGAACTGCCAAGAGGATAGAAGAGATGGAACAAATGATCCCTGATGCTTTTTTCTATTTGGCTAGCTCGCTGAGGGCAGGAATTTCATTTAGCGAAGCTTTAGAAGAGTTGACAACTGCAAGATTTGGGGCCTTGACTGAAGAATTTAAGAAAACCGTCTCGGAGATTAAAAAGGGTAGGCCCACTATAGATGCTTTGAAAGCTTTTGCTTTCCGTAATCGGAAGTCAAAAGTTCTTTACAGGTCTATGATGATTGTCATTGAAGCCTTTGAGAGAGGTGCCCCAATGGCGGATGTTCTCGTTTCTGTCGCTAACGATGTTCGTGAAATATTAAGAATACAAAGAGAGAGGAAATCCTCTACAGGAATGCAGACTATGTTCTTTATGGTGGCAAGTGGGGTGGTAGGTCCGATAATTCTAGGTATTGTTCCACAGATTATAGAGGCAATGATAGCAGCAAACACTTTCACATTGCCTTTAGACTCAATAAAACTCATCTTGATGGGTTTTGTAGCTCTTCAAGCAATAGTATCGGGGCTGGGAATAGGGGTAATAAGAGAGGGCAAATTCTCAGCTGGTTTAAAGTATAGTGCGGGCTTAGCTGTTATGGGGGTTCTTTTCTTTGAGCTAGTCGGCATGGTAAATATAGGGCTGTAGAAAAGTTAAAAAGAGGAATCACTCCTCTTCAGCTTTTTCTTTTTGGATATCGACTATCTCAACTTCGAAGATGAGTGTTTTCCCTGCTAATGGGTGGTTGAAGTCGAGCGAAACACTCTCTTCTTTAATTTCACTAATCTTCGCAATCCCACTGTCTGTCATTACATACATGCCGACTTCGGGAGTCAGTCCAACTTGTTCGAACTCTCCCTTTGCGACATCCACGATTAAGTCTTCCCTTGGCATGCCATATCCGAGTTCCGGTGGCACTGTAACGGTCTTCTTTTCACCAATTTCCATTCCGAGTAAAGCTTGATCTAGGCCGGGAATCAGCTCCCCAACACCAATGTTAGCGCCAAGTGGACCGTACGTCCTATCCTCTAAAAAGATGCCAGCTTCCTTGGCAATGTCCTCGTAACTTGTATCAAAAATTTCCCCGTTTTCAAACTTTCCAATGTAGTTAAAAACTACAAAATCTCCTTTCTCAACTTTCATTTCTTTCACCACAACTTAAATATTCAACTTTAGTTGGCGCTTAGCCTTATAACGGTTTTGGTCAATAGTACACATTTTTGGGAAAGGAATATAAAGGAGGAGTAAAATATATTTAATTGGTGATATAAACATGGGATATTTTTTGGATATGCTTAGGGAGGAGTTTAAGGATCTGAAGGTGAATGAGATTTACTCCACCCAGCTTGGCAATAGAAGTGTGGAAATTTTGGAAGTTTCAGCAGAAAACTGGAGATTTCTAGCGATGTTTCAAAGTGAAGAGAAGAAGGGTGGAGTTTACCTGTGGTCACTCATAATTACGAGCCCTAAAAACACGAGAACGATACAGGGAATGGATAGGATGGATACACTAAAGCTTAGGATAAGGGACAACATAAAATCAATGATAGAAGGGCTTACAGAGTGATTTACTCCTCTGGAAGCAGGTAGTATAGATAGTGGGGCCTGTTTGTGAACTCATCTATGTAGACAACTACGCCGCTTTTAGGTGGTTTTAAATAGTGTACTTCTCCTTTTTTTGTTGTTACGGCTGCAAAAGCATCGCTCTTTCTGACTCTGTTTCCTACGCCAGCTATGAGAGTAGACACAAAGCCTTCAACAGGGAGTATCATTAATTTGTCGCCTTTTTTGAGCTTGATTTGGGTTCTCCTGCCTGGTAAGACAATTATTGCATCTCTAAGCATTTTCATTTCGTTTTTGTCTACGTATAAATGAAACCTGTCATAAACCTCCTTTGTTAAAAATTTTGCTTTGTTCTTGTCTATGAAATTTGGTAGCTTATCCCCTTTTGAGAGCTTGACTTCAATGTTGTCTTGAATAATAATGCACTCGTTTTTTGCCTTTTCTTCTTCAAAACATTCATCGTAGCTTTTTTCCACAAATAGCATTGGCATCTTCTCCATCTTTCTCACCCACCTTAACTACATCCCGAGGGTATTTAGCTTTTTAGATAAATGCTCAAACTTTAGGCAAAACTTTGGGGCTGGAAAAGGACGTAAAAATACCTAAAATAAACTGAAAAAAGGATATTTGATTTCCGAAAACTATTTAAGGTTTCGACTGCCTATTGACTCTGGATTAAAATGGGAACTAAGGCAGTACTTTACTTCATTGCACTCATAATCCTTATGTCGGCTTTAACATCTCATACAGTTGGCTATGGAGAGGAGGGCGTTCACAGGGATTTCAGCACTATAAGCACAACAGCTTTTCTTATAACAGTAATATTGGCCGCTATATTCTTGGTGCTTCTCTTCCTGATTATGCGTGACCCCTTCCAACAAAAGCCAAAAGAAGACCGCTCCGCCTGGCTAACCCTCCTAGCTTACGCCGTCGTGTTTGGCTTTGGTTTGGTCATCTTCTTAATCGGCAGGCCCAAGCTCCGTCCCATTCAAAATGCAACCGCCCTCAATGGAACCTCCTCGTTCAGTGGGAGCTACATCCCAAATAAAGCTGTGAACTATTCCCCGTTGGTTAAAAGGGCCTTTATGAGCGACTCTTTGGTAAGCCTCATCACTTTATTTCTCCTCTTTGGGACAATAATTGTCTTTTCAGGAATAATGATAGTCAGACTCCACAAAGCGATGAGGATAAAGCGAATGAAGAGGGAGCTGGAGAATTTTGACAGGAAAATTGAAGAAGAGGGGATAAAATTCATAGGGAAGCCTGAGGATATTGTAGTTGAGCTTTATAAAAAAGCAGTTCTTTGGCTTGAGGTTTTGGGGGTCCCATACAAAGCTAGTTGGACTCACTGGGAGCACTATAGTTTTGTTAAGCACAAGAGAGAAGCATTCAAAAACCTAACTTCACTTTTTGAGAAAGCAAAATATGCTCCAGAGAGAGTCACAATGAAAGATGCTGAAACGGCATATAATCTTTATAGGATAATTCGAGGTGAAAATGTTGAGGTTTAGGAGCCTTTGGGTGCTAGCGGTTCCTTTTTTAATTGTAGCTGGAGTAGCGGGTTCTTATCCCCTTAGATGGCTTTCCGTGCTAATAGCATCTCTGATCCTGCTCACTGCGTTCCTAGTCGAAGCGGAGGTATACTATGGGGAAAGAAAGAAAAAGAAAGAATTTGTTCAGATAGGAAAGAGCGAGTTTCAGAGGCTTACCGATTTAGTAAAGCTCGCTAAAAAGGGCAAAACGGCTCAAAACTTGATTGAAAATAAAATTGTGGAGATATATGCACTGGCAGAGGAGAAAAGCCTCCAAGATATTAGGAAGAGTCCCAACAGGGCTCTGGAAGTTCTTCGCTCTGAAGGAGACTTTTTGCAGAACCTTGAGAAGGCCTTGGACTTCATTGAGGAGGATTTAAAGAGGATTAGGGGTGAATTTGAATGAGGGTTGAAGAAGTATCTGAGAAAGGCAATCTTATACTAAACGAGGTTAAAAAGGCTATAGTCGGAAAAGAGGAAGTTTTGAGGTTGATATTGACAACAATCCTAGCTGATGGCCATATACTCCTTGAAGACTTGCCTGGATTAGCAAAAACTTTGATGGCGAAAAGCTTTGCTAAGGCTTTGGGAGTGGAGTTTAAGAGAGTGCAATTTACGCCAGATCTGCTCCCCTCGGATATACTAGGTGTTAGCGTCTTCAACCAAAAGACCCTCGAGTTTGAGTTCAAGAAGGGGCCGATTTTTACAAACATCCTTTTAGCGGATGAAATTAACCGTGCTCCTCCAAAAACACAGAGTGCTTTGCTAGAGGCAATGCAGGAAAGACAAGTGACAATCGAGGGTAGAACATATCCACTAAAAGCTCCTTTTGTAGTTATAGCAACGCAAAATCCCATAGAGCAAGAGGGAACTTATCCCCTCCCCGAGGCCCAGCTGGACAGGTTCTTAGTGAGGCTTAGAGTGGGCTATCCAACGAAAGGCCAGGAGATTGAGATTTTAAAGAGAAGAATTGAAAGAAAGAGGGATGAAGTTGAGATAAACCCTGTGGTTTCCCCCCAAGATGTTGTGGAGATGAGGAGGGGGATTGAGGAAGTATACATAAGTGACGCTATTTTGGACTACATAGTTGATATAATAGAAGCCACACGGAGCGATAAGAAGAACGTGGAGATAGGGGCTTCTCCGAGAGGGAGCTTAGCTTTGATGAAGCTTTCTAGGGCATATGCTGCGCTGAACGGCAGGGACTATGTTATCCCCGATGATGTTAAAGCCGTTGCGATTCCAGCATTAAGCCACAGACTTATACTTAAGAGAGAGCTTTGGTACCTCCACGTTTCCCAAGAGAAAGTCATGGAGAGGATTTTGGAAAAAGTTCCAGTGCCTAAGTTTGAGTGATGCATATGAAGCCTATGGCGACGTCTAAAGCTGCACTCCTGCTTTTTGCACTTTGGGTTAGCATAATCGCTGCTTTTGGACTTGTTCGGTGGGAGATGGCCTATTTAACGCTCCCTATAATAACGCTGTTTTTTGTGGCAGTTATCTTCTTCAAACCTTCCCTTGATGTGGAAGTGGTGAGAACGGTTCCTAATGAGCGCATACTTGAAGGGGATATAGTTGAGATAAAGCTTAAACTAAAAGCAAAAGAGAGGATACCCAGTTTGAGAATAATAGAGGACATCCCTAACGACCTTGAGCTTGTTGAAGGGAATCGAGAGTTTGTGGTTTCATTGAGAAGAGGTGAAGAAAAAGAGCTGTCTTACAAGGTTAGGATAAAGAGAGGAATCCACAAGTTTGGAAAGGTTAGGATTGAGTATCAAGACCCATTTGGCTTCTTTTTCATATCCAAAACAATAGAGCACTTCAACGAAATCGTGGGTGTTCCAAAGCTTGAGGAAGTGGTGACTCCCTACTCCACCAAAGGAACTAAGGTAACGGTTGGGCCGCTCCCATCCCCAAGGGTTGGCGAAGGCGTTGAGTTCCACGCCATCCGCGAATATCAGCCTGGAGACCCACTAAAAATTATAAACTGGAAGGCAAGCGCAAAGATGAGTAAAATAATGAGCAACGAGTATGAGAGTGAGAGGAAAATTGATGTTGTTTTAATCGTTGATGCAACCTACAAGGGCAAAGAAGTCTTTGACCATTTGGTGAGAGCCGCTGCTTCCTTTATGCTGGATGCTTTAAACAACGGTACGAGCTTTGGGCTTTTGATATCTGAGGAAGTGCCTATGTGGATAAGAATAGACTACGGAAAGAGGCACTTTTTTAAGTGCATAGACTTCTTGAGCATAGCTAAGCCTGACAAGAACAACATGATAGCCTATCAAGTAGAGCACATCATAAAGACCCGCTTCCCGGCGAGGGCTCAAATACTATACTTTTCACCTCTAATAACTGAGGAAGGTATGGAAGCAGTCAAGCTGCTCTATCATTATGGCTACAATGTTATAGTAATAAGCCCCAACCCCTACTCCACCATAAAGCCAAAAACCAAGGAGGAAGAGCTCGCTAAAAGAATTCTTCTTCTCAATAGAAAAGTTAAGCTCAGCAAGCTGGCTGCCTATGCGTTGATAGTTGATTGGGATATTCACAAGCCTTTGAAAAGCGCAGTCTCAGAGGTGATTAAAGTATGAAATTCAAAGTTAAGTTCTCGATAATCCCTTTCTTTCTGCTGCTGTTCCTGACATACGGCACTCCTCTCTTCAAGCTAGCTCTTTTCTCATTTGGGAGTTTTCTATCGTACACTTTGGGTGTCCTGTTTTTGATTCCGTTTATTATCCTCTTGATTTACTATCGCATAGGCGGTTTTTATGGTGTTGCTCTTGTTTCTTTAGCATTACTCCTTATAGAGAGTGCCCAAATGGATAGGCACAGTGCTCCAAAAGAACACTACTTGATTCTTACGTTGGCGATATCTTTGACTTTTCCGGCTTATGCGTTGATTGTGCTCCTAGCACCTATAATGCCTCCCTTAGAGGTTACCATGATAGCAGCTCTTATGCTCTTGGTGCTCTATGGTATCTCACTCCTGATAGAACATGGGCAAACTAAATAAAGGGGTCTTCGGATATAATCGATGGGGAGTGGCATGGGGCTATTCGGTGGAAAAGAAAATAATGTCTTTGAAGTTTTGCACGATCACCTAAAAGCTGTTGAGAAGACATTGGAGAAGTTTAAAGAGCTCGTTGAAGCCTATCTCGACGAAGATTTAGAAAAAGCTGAGAGTCTAGTAAAAGAAGTTGAGCTATTTGAAAGGGAAGCGGATGGGCTGAGGAGAGGAATCGAAACTATGCTCTACAGAGGAGCTTTTTTACCTGTAAACCGGGGAGATTATGCACGCTTGGTTGAGCGTATAGACAATGTTGCTGATGCAGCTGAAAGTGCTTCTCACATTTTAATACTCGCAAAGCCAAAGGTTCCAAAGGAGTTGGCTGATGAGATAGTGAGAGTAGTCCAAGCCTCTTTAGAAACTTACCGCATGCTTGAAGAATCTGTCGTGTTCTTAGACAGGGATGTTGATAAAGCGCTGGAGTACACTAAGAAGACTGAGGAGCTTGAAGAAGAGTCGGACAAATATGAACATGACCTATTGGGCAAAATATTCGAGAGTGAAGAAATTAGCACATATGCAAAGCTTATTTGGGATCAGATAATAACCAAAATCGGCGACATAGCCGATAGGGCTGAAGATGCCTCTGACCAAGTTATGCTCATAGCAATAAAAAGGAGGGGTTGACATGAAGGTTTTGATTGCCGCACCACTGCACGAAAAAGCGTTTGATGTTTTGAAGAACGCTGGTTTTGAGGTAGTTTACGAAGAGTATCCCAATGAGGAGAGGCTTTTGGAGCTAGCTAAGGATGTTGACGCTATAATCGTTAGAAGCAAGCCCAAAGTAACGCGCAAAGTCATAGAAAACGCTCCAAACCTCAAGGTTATTGGAAGGGCTGGTGTTGGCCTTGATAACATTGATTTGGATGCTGCAAAGGAGAGGGGCATTGAAGTCGTCAACTCTCCTGGTGCCTCAAGCAGAAGCGTTGCCGAGCTTGCTTTAGCTCTAATGTTCAACGTCGCAAGGAAAATAGCATTTGCCGATAGAAAGATGAGGGAAGGCGTTTGGGCCAAGAAGCAGTGTATGGGCTTTGAACTTGAGGGTAAAACCTTGGGAATAGTAGGCTTTGGAAGGATTGGTTATAATATCGCAAAGATAGCCAAAGCTATGGGCATGAGCATTCTCCTCTACGACCCATATCCAAACGAGGAGAGGGCTAAAGAAGTAGGAGGAAAGTTTGTTGAGCTTGAGGAACTCTTAAAGGAAAGTGATGTCGTTACGCTCCACGTCCCGCTCTTAGACAGCACATACCACTTAATCAATGAGGAAAGATTGAAGCTCATGAAGCCAACTGCCATCCTTATAAACGCCGCCCGCGGCCCTATAATTGATACGAATGCTCTCGTTAAAGCACTCAAGGAAGGCTGGATTGCCGGCGCTGGCTTGGACGTCTTTGAGGAAGAGCCCCTCCCAGTCGGACATGAGCTAACGAAGCTCGACAATGTTGTGCTTACACCACACATAGGAGCCAGCACTGTGGAGGCTCAAATGAGAGCTGGCGTTGAGGTCGCTGAAAAGGTCGTTAAAGTTTTGAAGGGCTGATGCCCATTTTCTTATTCTTAGATTTTATGAAAAAGAGGAGTAATTACAAATACCAGGAGCTGAAATCTCTTAATCCGAGCTTTTGGAGAGTTTGCATAACTCCCAGAGCGATTCCTTCTACTTCGATTCCTCCCTCACCTTTGTTGGCATCCCCAACTATGTAGACGTTTTCCATTGGGAAGTCTGGATGATTTTGTCCGGACGCGACTCTATTTACTGGGTTGCTCTCCATGTAGCTCTGCACCATTAAAATTTCTCCTTCTTCATCCAGCTCTGGAAAGAGAGTGTATAAGTCTTCAATTCCAAGCTCGCGCTCCCTCTTCAAGTCCTTGCTCCTAATGGCCTGGTGGGCCATTATAAGTGTGTAGCCCTCTTTTGTAAGCTCGGGTGATATTGCGGAAGGCTCATTGTAGCCGTTTATTCTCTTTGTGTCGAGAGTGAAAATAACGGTGTTTCCTATTCTAGGGCCGCCTTTTAGAGCAATGTTGTATTTTATCCCTTCCGCAGGTTTTAGAGCATCTATTTCTCTTAGAAATTCTCTATCGAAGTTGTCTCTTCCAAAAAGCTCTACAGTCTCTTTTATTCCAATGTTCGAGATTAAGATATCGTAGGTAAATTCCTCCCCGTCGGATGTGATAATTTTGTTCTCATCGACTTCAACAACCCTCTTCCTAGTAAGCACTTTTCCTCCGTTTTCTTGAACTATTCTCGCAAGTTCGTCTGTTACAGCTTTACATCCTCCTTTTATCAGCCCCGGTCCTCCCCACTTTAAGGTCGCTTTTATCTCTTTTGCGAGTTCTAAAGCCGGCACTTCTTCAAGGGTTAAGCTGATTGCCCAGCCAACGAAGCTCTCTAAGAAAGCAAAAACGAACTCGTTCTCTCCTATTTTATCCTCAATCCAAACTTTTGCGTTCTCATACTCATTTTTCTTGGGGAGGCGATTTGCCTTAATCTCAGCAAGGAGTTTCATTGCTTTTGCTTTCTCCTTGAGGCTTAAGCGCTTCCATCCTTCGCGGTAGTGGAAGAGCTCTCTATTATAGAAGATTTTACCCTTTGGATTCGAGTTCACTATCTCAACTTTAGCATTTAAGAGCTTGAGGAGATGAGCTAGAGGTCCGTCCGCTCCGTGAGGAACCATATGAAGAGCGCCTGTTGAGAGCTGAAAGCCTTTGTATGAGAGATTTGTGAAGCGGCCTCCGACGTATGGGGCCTTTTCCAAGACCACAACATCGTAACCTTCTTTCGCTAGGAATGCACTTGTTAGTAGTCCGCCAAGGCCAGCGCCAACGGTCACCACTTTTTTCTTCATCTTTTCCACCAAATTAAGAGTGCATGAGGAATTTATTAAATTTGTCGAAGGTTAGCTTCACCTTCTGTGTCTGGGATTTCCAAAAGGGTCTATCAAGCCTGCCCTTATGAGTGAGGAGCTTATTTTATTTCCAAGCTTGCTTTTCACGATTCCAATTTTTACTATCTCTAGAGGCTTCAGCCCTTTTTCTCTCCGGGCTTTGTTAACCAAGAGGGCGCCTTTGTAGGTTTCTTCACTCACAACAATGGCATCCAATTCCTTCATTTCTGCGGTGAATCCTATAGCTGAGTGAATTTTTATAATACGGTAATTTTTATAACCGTTAACCTCAAAGAACTTTAACAAGTCATTGAGTCTAATCCTGTAGGGAAGTATTTTTTCAGCGTAGGGTTTCTTCTTTGTCATTTCATCAGCTGTTAAGCCTATATAAACGTATTTTCCCACCTCAAAGGCTTTTCTTAAGAGTGCCTTATGCCCAAGGTGAAGCCTGTCGAACGTTCCTCCAACGACTACTTTTTTGTATTTCTTCATTTCCTTCCCCACCTAATTTAGACATGGGAACCAATAACTTTTTTTATCTTTTATTAGAAAAACCTTGGGGGTGAGAGAATGAAGAGGCTCTTGTTCTTAATTGTGGGGATGCTTATATTCTCAAACTTTGCTTTCGCTTATGAAGAGCAGCACTTGTTCGACTTAAACGTGTATATAACCGTTTCCGAATCAGGCTCGGCACTTTTTAGGATAAATGCAAAGTTGAAAGACCCAACCGAAATTGCTGAGCTTGAGAGCATTTTGAAAAAAGATGGAGAAGAAAAGGCAAATCAGGCCTTTGAAAACCTGCTTTATTCTTTAATCTACAGGAACTTTGTTGATGATGTGAAAAAGAAGTATCCAGATGCTCAAATAGTAATCCCTGCTGATGGACTTGTCAAAGTAGGAAAAAACTGGAGTGCTGTGGTTCAGTTCAAGTGGTACAACTATCTTGTGGAAGATAATAAAACCCTAAAATCTGGCTTTTATGGTCCATTGAGGTTCATATACAAAAATAGGGTTCTTAGCTATAAGTGGAACAACCTCTACCTCGTGCTCCCCAAAGAGGCTTACGTACTGAATTTGGCCCCAGCTCCTGAAGAATTTGAAGAAAACGTGGCTAAATGGGAGAACGGCGATTACCTCCCGATTGTAATTATAACATTTGATTCTGCAGTTTACGAGCAGGCTATGAACAAGACGATGGAGACTCAAAACAAAACAACGTTTGTTCCTTTCGAAGAGTTTTTAGCAAACACAACGAAAAGCATAACATTAAGCTACGACACTTGGAGCGGCTTCCTAAAGTTTAACGCCACGTTTGAAGGGATAGAACCGAGCGAATATCACGAAAAGAAAGTTCTGGAGGAGTTTGAGAAGGCGATGGACATCAACAGCATAAGCTCAAAGAGGGATGGAAATAAGCTTGTAATCTGGGGAGAGGCAAAACCTAGTATAAAATACGAGGAGAGCTTCACAAAGAAGAGCTGGAACGTGACGGTTGAACTGCCTTTCCGCTTTGACAGCGTTCACGTAAGCGGCCCCTTCGCGGCTATGAGCAGCGATGGCAAAAGCGTGAGCATCCTCTACGTCGAAAAGAAGAGCATATGTGGCCCGGGAGCTATTTTAGGGATATCGTTAATACCTCTGCTACTCTATAGGAGAAGGAGGTGAATTTATGCACTTTTTCTTTTATCCTTCTTCGGTTGCAGTATTTGGCTCATTCAAAAGAGGAGCGATAGCCTACGAAATTTTGAGAAACATCCTTGAAGGCGGCTTTGAGGGTGAAATAATCCCGGTAAATCCAAAGGGCGGCGAAGTTGAGATCGCTGGAAATAGGATTGATATATTTAAAACACTGGAAAAAAGCGTTGATGTTGCGATAATAGCTATCCCCGCTCGTTTTGTTCCTCCACTCATAGAGGAGATTGGGGATAAAATCAAAGGTGCAGTTGTTATAAGTGCTGGTTTTTCTGAAGTCGGCAACGCTGAGCTTGAGAAGGAACTCCTCGAGAAGGCAAAAGAAAAAGGGGTTAGAATCATAGGCCCCAACTGTGCCGGCATCTTTGGAGTTCATGCTAGCTTTTTCGGCTCCTTTGAGGTTCGTGTTAATAAAGGGGGTTTAGCTTTAATCTCACAGAGCGGTGCCTTTGGAGGGGCAGCTTTAGCGATGGGCAATGAGGAGGGAATAGGCTTTTCGGCCTTCGTTTCCTATGGAAATGCCGCTGATCTAAATGAGAGCGACTTTTTGAGATACTTCGCTGATGATGCTAACACAAAGGCTATAGCTCTTTACATTGAAGGCGTTAGGGATGGACGCCGCTTTATGGATGCTTTAAAGTATGCTGCCCAGAAAAAGCCAGTAATAATCTTGAAAGCGGGTAAAAGTAAAAGCGGAAGCAAAGCTGCGCAAAGCCACACCGGCTCTTTGGCGGGAAGTTATGAAATTTATAAAGCTGCGTTTACTCAAAGCGGGGCAATAGAAGTAGAAGAGATGGAAGAACTCTTCGATGCGGCGAAAGTTTTTGAAATGTATGCTAAGGCAGGTAAAAGGGTGGCTATAATCACCAACTCTGGCGGTCCTGGCGTTTTAGCCACGGATAAAGCAGAAAAGCTTGGCTTGGAGATTGCAGAGCTGAGTAAAGGGACAATAGAAGAACTCCGCTCGTTTTTGCCACCTCAATGTTCGACTAAAAATCCAATAGACTTAATTGCCGATGCTGATTACGAGCGCTATAAGAGAACTATAGAGGTCGTTGCAAAGGATGAGAATGTGGATTCTATACTGGTAATCTGCGTGCCGCCGATATTCATTCCAAGTGAGGAGATAGCTAAAGCTGTGATGGACGCGGAGTGCGAGAAGCCGATCATAGTTAACTTCATGGCCGGAGAGCTCGTTAAAGGTGGGGTGGAACTATTAGAGAAGCACGGCATAAAGAACTTTCCAACACCGGAAAGGGCTGCAAAAGCTTTGAAATGGCTCACCCTTAGGGAATAGTTTCTTTTTTAATTTACACATCCTTTAGAATTCCATAGAGAGATCCCACAAAAATACATTCATAAAAGAGTTTTGGGAAATCTATGGTGCGGGGGGAGGGATTTGAACCCTCGAACCCCTGCGGGAGTGGATCTTGAGTCCACCGCCTTTGACCAGGCTCGGCAACCCCCGCTCTAAAGAGCGGTCATCTAACTATGAGAGGGCTATGCCTTAAAAACCTTACGCCCAAACTTTTTTAAATCCGCTTTCCTCCCATCTATCATGCCCTACCTGTATACCCAAAACTTTGAACTTCAGAAGAGGCTTGCGATGGAAAAGTTAAACGAAGCTTTAAACAGAGGGTTAGTTGATAGAGACATTATAAGTCTCCTTGAGAAGATAAACTCCCTCGAGAGCTATTTTACAACATCCTCCTGCTCCGGGAGAATAGTTGTTATGGAGATGCCGGACTTTGGGGATAAATTAAATGCTAAATGGCTCGGCAAATGGCACCGTGAAGTATCTCTCGAGGAAGTCAAGGAAGCGATAGCTAAGCACAATGATGGCATGCTCTGGTTCATGCTCCACAGTCCGATTCTGCATGTTGCATCCAAAACGCTTGAAGACGCAGTTGCACTCTTAAACTTAGCCATTATGAGTGGATTTAAGAACTCCAACATTAAGAGCGTGAGCCATAAGAAGCTCCTCGTTGAGATCTACTCCACAGAGCGCATCGATGTCCCCCTTGGAGAAAAGGGCGAGATGTGGGTAAGTGAAGACTACTTAGAACGCGTGGTAGATATGGCCAATAGGCAGCTGAGGAGGAGCAAAAGAAAGCTTAGAACGCTTGAGGATGAAATTGGGAAGTTGAGCGTTTAAATGCACAACGGTAAGATTTATAAACGATTGCCTTTAACCCAAATAAGAATCTCACGATAATTGAAGAACCGCATTTCTTGGAGGTGGTTTGGAATGGAGATGGAAATTAAAGTACCTGTGTGCACATCATGCGGAAAGGAGATAACACCAAGAGAAAAGAGCACACACTTCCTCTGCCCCAACTGTGGTGAGGAAGTAATTTGGAGATGTGAAAGCTGCCGCGTTTTAGGCGTCACTTACAAGTGCCCCAAGTGCGGATGGGAAGGACCTTGAGGTGGTGTAGATGAGCGATTTCAACTTAGTTGGAATTATTAAGGTAATGCCAACCGACCCAGATGTGAACTTAGACGAGCTTGAGGAGAAGATCAAGAGTGCAATCCCAGAGAAGTTCGGCTTCCAAAAGATTGAGAGGGAGCCAATAGCTTTTGGTTTAGTCGCTTTGAACGTTTACCTCCTCGGAAAGGATGCTGAGGGCTATTCCTTCGATGCTGTCGCCGAAGAACTCGAGAAGATTGAAGAAGTGGAGAGCGCTCAGGTTACAACAGTTTCAAGAATCTGAACTCTTTCTTTTTAATTTGTTTTGGTTTAAAATAGAAAGGGCTTAAAGCCCTATGTTTAGGAACTTAACTCCCTTTTCCTTGAAGTCATTGAGAATTTCTCTAAGCTCTTCGTTTTCTATTGAAGTGTAGAGCTCTTCAAACCTAGCTTTGGCCTTTTCTTGGCCCTCTTTGAGCTTGGCAAGCTCTCCAAGAGCGTTGAAAAAGTTCGCGTAGTCCTTGTTGACATCATCGAAGGCATTCACAAGGACATCAACGTTTTCATAGACCTCCTCGAAGAGCTTTTCATTGAACAGTGCCTCTAGAAAGTTTTGGAGCGTTTCAAAGGCAAAGAGAAACAGATTTTCGTCCGTTTCCAATGCTTTGAGCATGGCCTTGCTTATATCTTTAAATGCTTCCCTGTAGTTCTCCCTCTCGGCCTCTATCTCAGACTTCACGAGGAGAGCGTTGACCTCAATCTCATCGCTCCTTGGCTTTTTGAGAACCTCTCTGATGAGTTCTTCGGCTTTTTCATCCTTTCCAGCCTCATAGTAGAAGTGGGCCAAATCCACTAGGCTTATCAAGTAATTGAGCTCATCGTTAAGCTTCTGAAACTTCTCCCTTGCTTGTTCCATAAACTCAATAGCTTTTTCCAAGTCTTCGAGCTCTTCATGCGCAAGCGCCAAGTGGGCTAGTGTTAGGGCCTCTTCTGTTTCATCCCCTCTCTTTCTCTCAAGGTTTAAAAGCTCCTCATAAGCGTTTATGGCCTCCTCAAGGAAACCAAAATGCTCGTAAGCATCTGCCAAGTGATAGAGTGCTTGGATGTACTTCTCTTCATTCTCCTTGACTTTTTCTAAAATGCGCTTATACGGCTCGATTATCTTTTCCTCTTTGTTTAAGTGGGCGTAGATGTGAGCTATCTCATGCGCCAAATCATAGCTCTCACACTCTACCGCAGCATCTTCAAGTTTCTCGAGGAGTTCTATAATCTGATCTTCTCTTTCCACTGTGTGGAGATAATCATCCAGGAGTTCGAGTATCTTTTCACAGTCCTTTACTTCCAAAGCTTTTGAAAACTCTTCCATTTATTCTCACCACTTCAAAGTTTATCCTCTCTGTTAAAAACCTATGGATTTTTGTTAAACGCATCTATTTGCGTAAAATTTATAAATAATTCAAAGGAACTTATTGATGGATACACAAAGAGTAACTAAAACCCCTCATAATGTATTTTAAAAAATAAAGGGAGGTGGGTCGAGATGGCCCAACTCGCAGGACAACCAGTTGTTATTCTTCCAGAGGGAACCCAAAGGTATGTTGGTAGGGATGCCCAAAGGTTGAACATTCTTGCTGCAAGAATAATTGCTGAAACAGTTAGAACAACTCTCGGACCAAAAGGAATGGACAAAATGCTCGTAGACAGCCTCGGAGACATCGTCATCACAAACGATGGTGCCACAATCTTAGATGAGATGGACATTCAACACCCAGCTGCTAAGATGATGGTCGAGGTCGCCAAGACCCAGGACAAGGAAGCTGGTGATGGTACAACAACAGCTGTCGTTATTGCTGGGGAGCTCTTAAGAAAGGCTGAAGAATTGCTTGATCAAAACATTCATCCAAGCATCATTGTTAAGGGTTACACAATGGCCGCTGAGAAGGCCCAAGAAATCATCGACAGCATTGCCAAGGACGTTGAGGTTGATGACGAGGCAACTCTCTTGAAGGCTGCCATAACCTCAATCACTGGAAAGAGCGCCGAGGAGGAGAGGGAATACTTAGCAAAGGTTGCTGTTGATGCCGTTAAGCAAGTTGCCGAGAAGATTGACGGTAAGTGGCACGTCGACATCGATAACATCAAGTTCGAGAAGAAGGAGGGCGGAAGCGTTAAGGACACCCAACTAATCAAAGGCGTTGTCATTGACAAAGAGA
This sequence comes from Palaeococcus pacificus DY20341, assembly GCF_000725425.1. Lineage (NCBI taxonomy): Archaea > Methanobacteriati > Methanobacteriota > Thermococci > Thermococcales > Thermococcaceae > Palaeococcus > Palaeococcus pacificus. The sequence continues at coordinate 96,180 of NZ_CP006019.1, forward strand.
GAGTCCACCCAGGAATGCCAAAGAGGGTCGAGGGAGCTAAGATCGCTCTCATAAACGAGGCCCTCGAAGTTAAGGAGACTGAGACAGACGCTGAGATTAGAATTACAAGCCCAGAGCAACTCCAAGCCTTCCTCGAGCAAGAGGAGAGAATGCTCAAGGAAATGGTTGACAAGATTGTTGCTACCGGTGCAAACGTCGTCTTCGTTCAAAAGGGTATTGATGACTTGGCTCAACACTACCTTGCCAAGGCCGGCATCTTAGCCGTTAGAAGAGTTAAGAAGAGCGACATGGAGAAGCTCGCAAAGGCCACAGGTGCAAAGATTGTCACCAACATAAGGGACCTCACAAGCGAGGACCTCGGTGAGGCAGAGCTCGTCGAGGAGAGGAAGATTGCCGGCGAGAACATGATCTTCGTTGAGGGCTGCAAGAACCCCAAGGCTGTGACAATCCTCATTAGGGGTGGAACGGAGCACGTTATTGATGAGGTCGAGAGAGCTTTAGAGGATGCTGTCAAGGTCGTTAAGGACATCGTTGAGGACGGCAAGATTATTGCAGGCGGCGGTGCCACTGAAATCGAATTGGCTATCAAGCTCGACGAGTTCGCTAAGGAAGTTGGCGGTAAGGAGCAACTCGCCATCGAGGCCTTCGCCGAGGCCTTGAAGGTAATCCCAAGGACACTTGCAGAGAACGCCGGTCTCGACCCAATTGAGACCCTCGTTAAAGTAACAGCAGCACACAAGGAGACGGGACCAACAGTCGGTGTCGACGTCTTCGAGGGCGGCCACGCCGACATGATGGAGCGCGGCGTCATTGAGCCAGTTAGGGTCAAGAAGCAGGCCATTAAGAGCGCCAGCGAAGCTGCAATAATGATACTTAGAATCGACGATGTCATCGCTGCAAGCAAGCTCGAGAAAGACAAGGGCGGCGACATGGGCGGTGGAGAAGACTTTGAGTGAAGCCTTTTTCTTCCTTCTTTTGATTCTGTTTATACGTTGAACTTCTAAAATTGTATTCTTCGGCTTTTCTATGCGTAAAAAAATCTTTTGGAGGGCGGTCAGACCATGCGAGTTTCCTCATCTATCGGTCGAAATCTCCGTCATCATCCCACTTAAAACTTGTTTTATCTGTTTTTAAAGTATTGCTTCTTAAGTGCAAAAATAAAAGTCTATGAAGCATATACAAAAAGTTGCTTTGAGAATTGCTTTCATTTGCCAATGCTTGCTAGATAGTCCCACACACCGAGAAGTTCAACATTGGAGACTTTAAGCAATTTAGCCTTCGGTACAAATCCATTAACCAATGATTTTGGAACGGCGATAACCTGCACCACACCTTCTTTTGTAACCTCTGTTGAAATTTCAATAATCTGCTCGCTGAAACTCTTTAGAATGGATATTTCCCGCTTGTCAAGACCATCTTTGTTTAGCATTATCATAATAAACCATTTTGAGGTGGGATTTCTCTTGATAAGTCTACTATGTCCCACAAGGAATGTTTTAATTATTTTATCCCCAATTTTTGGACCAAAATGGTAATAAGCTCCTTCGAGGGTAGCGAGAAATATTCCAACGACCTTATTCTTTGGAATAACATTTTCATATAGCTTAGTGAGGAGTTCGATAAACTTGTATATGGTAGTTTCTTCCCTCCATTCTATTGTGTATACGTAGGATTTGTCGCTTTTAATATTGTATTTTGAAGCAAAGAGATCTATTATGATTAATTTACCTTCTTCAGCGTATTTTTCAGCATTTAATCCGACATATTCCAGCCTTATGAACGTTTTTGTTAATGGCAGGCTTGTGTTGATTAGTACTCCAAATCCTCCCTCTTCAAGAAGCTTTTTGAGAATTTTTATGCCTATCACCCAGCCCATTGAGTTCTCATTATACATCAGGGTCACTAAGCCTCCATTTATTATGCCTCCTCCCAAAACGTCATCCACTTCGGAAACTCCTGTGGGGATGACGTCCATAGGACACCCCTCAATAGTAAATATTAAACTTAACTTTTATATAACTTTTTTGGGCATTATGCAAAAATATCCTAACCATTTTTAATGTTTATGCAATTTTTCATGAAACCTTTAAAGGCTATAGACTTGTTCTAGTACTTTTTGATAGTTATTAATACGTTTCTATGAGTTTCTGTTGGTATTGTATTCTCTACCTTTGGCCGTTAAGACAGATTTCTTTTCTAAAAGAAAGGAGAAGAAGTTTATAAAACTCCTCTATGATTTGAGGCACTTCAAAAGCTTTCCTCTGTAGGAGAGCACAAGCTTAACCTGCTCGTCATGTATTTTGCTTGAAGCACTTATTGATTTGTAGAGTTCCTCAAGCTCTTTTAAAAGATGTTCTACCTCAGCTCCTGCGTTTTTGCTTTTCCCATTGAGCTTTTCTACTTCGCTCAAAAGCTTGCCCCTCAAAAACGGCAGCACTTCAAAAGGCCTTCCCATAAAAGCCCAGTAAACACCTTCTTTCAAAATTTCTTCCAAAATAGCTCCTTCTTTAGAATAGTCCACTCTTTCAAATTTTTCCCTAGAGATTGGTTTCCCACTCCCTCCTCATAGCAATCACCAGTACTAGGCAGGTGTTAACCTTTATTAATTTTGTTCAACTTTTTTTGTCGATATGGCGAATTCTTCGCCAAAATTTGTATAGATACTAAAAAATCTGGGAAAAGTGGGATTCACTTGTCATTATAACCACCTTCGGTGTTTGCCAGCACAAACCTTAAAAACCTCTTGTCATGTTTATGTTAAAAAGGGTGAGGAGGCAGAGGAATCATGGGAAAATTTGAGCAAAAACTTGTCAATGCAATTAGGGGATACACGTTTGATGATGTTTTGTTGGTGCCTCAGGCAACTGAAGTTGAGCCCAAGGATGTGGACGTTTCTACACAGATTACACCCAAAATAAAGCTGAACATTCCAATTTTAAGCGCAGCTATGGACACAGTTACAGAATGGGAGATGGCAGTAGCTATGGCTCGCGAAGGAGGCTTAGGTGTTATACACAGGAACATGGGCATTCAGGAACAAGTTGAGATGGTAAAGCGCGTAAAGAGGGCAGAGCGCTTGATAGTGGAGGATGTCATAACCATAGGGCCTGAAGAAACAGTGGACTACGCATTGTTCATAATGGAGCGCGAGGGCATCGATGGTCTGCCAGTCGTTGAAGAGGGTAGAGTTGTGGGAGTTATCTCCAAAAAGGACATAGCAGCAAAGGAAGGCCAAAAGGTCAGCGAGATAATGACCAAAGAGGTAATCACCGTTGGCGAGGATATAAGCGTTGAAGAGGCTATGCACATAATGGTTGAAAATAAGATTGACAGATTGCCTGTAGTCGATAAAGAAGGCAGGCTTATAGGCCTCATAACTATGAGCGACCTTATGATGCGCAGGAAGTACAAAAACGCCGTTAGGGACAAAAACGGTGATTTAATAGTCGCTGCTGCTGTAGGCCCCTTTGATCTCGAGAGAGCAAAAGCTCTCGACAAAGCAGGCGTTGACGTCATCGTCATTGATACAGCCCACGCCCACAATCTCAAGGCTATAAGAGCCATGAAGAAGATAAGGATGCACGTTGATGCAGATTTAATAGTTGGAAATATTGCGAATCCAAAGGCTGTTGATGATTTAACTTTCGCAGATGCGGTTAAAGTGGGAATCGGGCCGGGAAGCATTTGTACAACGAGGGTGGTGGCAGGAGTTGGTGTTCCTCAAATAACTGCCATATCAATGGTTGCCGATAAAGCTCAAGAGTATGGAATGAAAGTCATAGCGGATGGAGGAATAAGGTATTCCGGAGATATAGTTAAGGCCATAGCAGCTGGTGCTGACGCTGTAATGCTCGGTGGACTCTTGGCGGGAACTAAAGAAGCGCCGGGCAAGGAAGTTGTCATAAACGGAAGAAGGTACAAGCAGTACAGGGGAATGGGCTCCCTTGGGGCGATGATGAAAGGAGGTGCAGAGAGATACTATCAAAAAGGGCATATGAAAACGAGGAAGTTCGTGCCTGAGGGCGTTGAAGGCGTTGTTCCATACAAGGGAAGCCTTGGAGAAGTTTTATATCAGCTCATAGGTGGCCTTAGGGCAGGAATGGGCTATGTTGGGGCTAGAAATATAGAGGAGCTCAAAGAAAAGGGAGAATTCGTTATAATCACGCAAGCGGGCTATCAGGAGAGCCACCCGCACGATATATTCATCACAAATGAAGCCCCAAACTACCCAGTCGGCAAGTGAGCCCTTTTTCTCTTCATTCTTTGGATTAAAAAGAAGAGAAAATTACTCTCCCAAAAGCTTTGGGAGTGAATTGTAAACTTCTTGAGCTTTCTCCAAGCTTAACCTTGTCAATTCTTCTTCCTTGTTCTTAAAGAGCAGTGCTTCTCCTTTCACTTCCCCTATCACAGCAAATTCGTCAAACAGCTCTCTGAGCTTTTCGAGGCTTTCCTTGTTAAAGCTGACTATAAAGCGAGCTTGGCTTTCTGAAAAGAGCACTTCCACCGGGGAGAGTTCTCTTTCCACTGGAACTTTACTTATGTCAACTTCAAAGCCCACTCCCCCAGCGAGAGCCATCTCCGTCAATGCCACCGCTATTCCACCTTTGCTCACATCGTGAACCGCTTTCACCAAACCGAGTTCTATTGCCTTTAAAATGCCCTCTGCGTTCTTCTTCTCCCTCTCGAGCTCAACCTTTGGAGCAACTCCTCCATCAATGCCAAGAACGCGGTAGAGCTCACTTCCGCCGAGCTCTTTCTTCGTTATTCCAACTATCCCTATCATCTCACCTTCGCTCTTGAAGTTCATTGTAGTGATGTTCTCGAGCTTCACTCTACCGAGAGCAGCTACAACGGGGGTTGGCTTTATCGGTTTGTTGCCGACTTCGTTGTAAAAACTCACGTTCCCACTTACATAAGCTAAGCTAAAGGCTTTAGCGGCATCCCTCAAGCCTTTAATAGTCTCTATGAAGCTCCAGTAAACTTCGGGCCTTTCTGGAGAGGCGAAGTTTAAGTTATCCACTAAAGCTAAAGGCCTTGCTCCCACACTCACTAGGTTCCTCACGGCCTCAACTACGGCACTCATGGCTCCGTGGTATGGGTTTAGGTACGAGTAGGAGGGATTTCCATCGCTCACAAAAGCCAGTCCATACTCATCGTTTATCTTTAAAACTGCTGCATCTAAACCGGGCTTTAGAACAGTCCTCCCCTGAACTTCGTGGTCATACTGTCTATACACCCACTCCTTGTCTATTACATTTGGACTTGAGAGAACCCTAATGAGAGCTTCTTCAACGCTTATTTCCGGCGTTTCTACATCTTTTTCAATGCTATAGGGATTAGCTTCCCACTCTATTATGGGAACATCTGCCAGAAGGCCTATTGGCAAATCCGCTATCTTCTCATCGCCCCAATAGACGATGTAGCGCGGTTCTTCGATAGTCTCTCCAACCACAACCCATTCAAGCTCATACTTCTCAAAAATTTTTGTGATTTCATTTAAGTCCTCCTTCCTCACTGCAAAGAGCATTCTCTCCTGGCTCTCTGAAATCATGACTTCCATGGCATTCATGTTTGGCTCTCTTTGTGGTACTCTATCGGCGTAAATTATTGCACCGAAGCCTTTCTTCCCGGCCATCTCCGATGAAGCGCACGTCAATCCACCGCCGCCAAGGTCTTTAAGTGCCTTAACTTTGCCCGTCTTCAGTGCCTCAAGGGTTGCCTCAATTAAAAGCTTCTCCGTGAACGGGTCGGGAATTTGCACCGCGGAGCGGTCTTCCTCTTCTGCATTCTCGCTTAACTCTTCGCTCGCAAAAGTTACGCCGTGGATTCCATCTCTTCCCGTTTTGTTTCCCACCAAAACCAGGAGAAGTCCACTCTCCTCAACATAGCTGTGCACCAGTTCCTCGGGACTCATTAGGCCTATGCATGCTACATTCACAAGTGTGTAGTTGTCAAGGCTTTCATCAAATTCCGTTTCCCCACCAACTGTTGGGACACCGATTCTGTTTCCATAATCAGCTATTCCCTTAACAACATACTCGAAGAGATAGCGGTTGCGCTCCTTCTCAAGGGGCCCGAAGCGTATAGGGTCGAGGAGCGCTATTGGGCGAGCGCCCATACAAAGTATATCCCTCACAATTCCGCCAACGCCTGTGGCTGCTCCACCATAAGGCTCAACAGCCGAGGGATGGTTGTGACTCTCTATTCCAACAACTATAGCGGTGTTCTCATCAAACTTTACAACACCAGCGTCTTCTCCGGGGCCCAAAATCACGTGCTCGTTCTTGGTAGGTAGAAGCTTAAGCCATTTTCTACTTGATTTGTATGATGCATGCTCACTCCACATTACCTCAAGCATGGCCTTTTCAACTTCGTTCGGCTCTCTGCCGAGCCTTTCTCTAATGAGCTTTTCTTCGTGAGGAAACATGAGAATCACCTCTTGGCATACTCCACCATCGATTTGAACACCTTTAGCCCATCCTCACTTCCAAGCCATTTATCGCTCGCCCTCTCCGGATGGGGCATCATTCCCAAGACGTTACCCTTTTCATTGCTTATTCCCGCTATGTGCAAGAGCGAGCCGTTTGGATTTGCTTCTTCAATTATGTTGCCCTTTTCATCGCTGTACTGGAAGGCTATCTTTACTTTACCCAAGTCATCAGCGTAGTAATTGCCTTCAGCATGGGCTATTGGCATTCTAATGACTTCCCCTTCTTCATAGAATTTGGTAAACGTGGTTTGAGTGTCGCTGACTTTAAGGTAAACCCACCTGCACAGGAATCTTGGGATTTTGTTAGGTCTCAGTGCTCCGGACAAAAGCCCGCTCTCGGTTAAAACTTGAAAGCCATTACAAATTCCTAAAACCGGTTTGCCTTCACCGGCGAGAGCTTTGACCTCTTCCATTATCTCTGCCCTCGCGCTTATTGCCCCTGCTCTCAAATAATCGGCATAGCTGAAACCACCGGGCAAAACAACGCCGTCAAAGTCTTTGAGGCCTTGTTTGTACCAAACACGCTCCGCTTTACCTCCTGCTTTTTTTATGGCGCTGACGGTCTCAAAGTCGCAGTTTGTTCCAGGAAACACTATAACAGCGAATTTGGGCATGTCACTCACCCAAAGACTCTATCTCGTATTCATATGTATGTATCACAGGGTTCGCGAGCAGGCGTTTGCACATCTCTTCCACTTCCTTTTCCGGCTCATCGCTCTCAAAGACAACCTCGAAGTACTTTGGAACTTTTAGCTCGTCAATTTTATAGCCCAAATTTTTGAGTGCCTTTCCAATAACTCTCCCTTCAGGATCGTTCAATCCTTCCTTTAAGCGAACGATAATTCTAGCCTTCCACTTCATGAGCATCACCTCATGTAACAACCTTCTCAAGCTCATCTAACTCAATAGCCCTCTTAATTTCAAGAGCGATCCTCCTTCCAGTGCTCATTGGCTTTCTCCAGAGGACGTTGCCATATGGGTGTCCCATCGCCATGTGAATGTTCGTTCCTCCTCCCGTCCTTGGAGCGACGTCGTAGATGTAGAAGTTGAGATCTTTGTCAACAGCCGTTTGGAGTGTGAATGGTCCAATAACACCGGGCGAGTAGTACTTCTTTGCAGCCTCCACATAGCGCTCGGCCATGTCGAAGACCTTCTCAAGGAGGGACTCCCTCAAAGTGGAGCTCGCGTGGCCGCAAACGGTGTATTCAGGCTCAAACTGGTGCTCTTGTAGAGTTAATTGCTGAGAGGCGGGCAATCTAACATGTCCATCCAAGCTCGTCTCAAAGCGCCAGTCAATTCCCAAAAGCTCAATCTCTTCATCAATGGGTGAGTAGAAGAAGTCAAAGTTGAAGACTGGTCCGATGATGTACTTTTCAATCCTCGCTTTAGTCAGGTCTTCCTCCGTGATTACGCCATGCTTTATTAGCTTCTCCGCTTTTTCCCGAAACTCTTTGTAGCTCGCAGCGGTGAAGAAGCCGCGCTCAAGCCTTTTCTTTGCGTGAGGGAGTTTAACAATTACAAGCTCGTTTATGTCCTTTGGGTCTTCAACTGGCTCTGGATAAGGTAAGCCGGCTTTCTCCAAAAGCCAGTAATAGCTCTTTTCCTCACTCCTTTCCTCGCTCCTCAAGAGATTTCTGCTCCCAAAGAGCGGCACCAAAAAGTCGTTTTCAACTTTATCAGTGCCAGTATAAACTACAAAGGAGCGGTTGGGAATGAAGATAACGTTTTTCTTCCTCAGCTCTTCTTGAATATCGATGATTTTGCCGAACTTCTCCAAAATTATTACCTCATCGATGAAGCCTTTTGTTAGGCTGTCCTTCGTCTTCTTAAGCTTGAAGTATTCTGCATAAGTTTTGTGCCTGCCTTTCTGAGACACGATGAGCGTCTTAAAACCCTCTTCTTTAGCACCATCTGCTATATCCAGAGCAGAGTGGCTCCCTATTGCTCCAATAATTATGTTTCCCTTATCGTAATTCTTCAAAACTTCCAAAATTTGCTCTCTTTCAATCATTTCATTCACCTCTAATCTCATTCATAATCCTAACTCTCTTCTCGACGCTTTCTTTGGTTCCCACATCAGCGCGGTAGAAAATCTCGCCCCTGACGTGCTTTATTCCTGCGGATGCAATCTTTTCCGCCTCTTCCAAAGAATTGGCAATTCCAACGACTGCCAGAGCTCTCGAACCGAGCATCCTGAAGTTCTCGTCTATTGATGCATAGTAAACTTTAGCTCCTTCTTCTCTGATTTTATCCTCGCTGATTTCAACGTTTACTCCCTTTATTGGATCAGTGGGATAGCCTTTTGGCGCGAGATACTTCACAACGGTGGCTTTCTTCTCAAATTCGGCTTTTTTGAGTGCTCCATCAACTATTCCCTCTGTAATTTCAAGGAGAGAAGTTTTTAGAATCGGAAGAACGTTCATTGCTTCTGGGTCTCCAAAGCGGGCGTTGAACTCAATTATCTTTGGCTCATCTTTGGCAAGCATAAACTGACCGTAGAGAATGCCTTTATAGGGAATCCCTTCTTTACGCATCGCGTCGATGATCTTTTTGAGAGTTTCAAAGGCCTTTTCGTAATCTTCCTTGTTAACAAATGGTAATAGGTGGTTTTCACAAGAATATGACCCCATTCCTCCAGTTATTGGTCCAACATCACCTTCATAAGCATGAGGATAATCTTGGGCTAATGGCATGGGTATTACTTTCTTTCCATCCGTGAAAACTTGAAATGTAAACTCTACCCCATCTGTTCTTTCTTCGACTAAAACTCTCCCATCCTTTTCGATGAGCGCCTTTGCGTACTCCTTTGCCTCTTCATTATCCTTAAGTTGATAGCCTACAACCTTAACACCTTTCCCGCCTGTCAGTCCTAGGGGCTTTACAACAACGGGCTTTCCAAAATTGTCTATCCACTCTCTCATTTCTCCGACATTGGTGAAAACTTTAAACATTTTTCTTCCAGGGATTTCATATTTTTCCATTATCTGTCTTGCAAATGCTTTATTGGTCTCAAGTTGAGCTGCTTCCTTTGAAGGGCCAACTGTTGGGATTCCTTTTCCCTCCAAAATGTCTACAATACCTCTTTCCAAAGGTGCTTCGGGACCTATAAACGCCAGCTCGACGCCCCACTTGAGAGCATGTTCAAGCACTTTAGGAACGTCGGTTTCCTTTACGAGCCCATAATTTTTACAGAGCCTTTTAATGCCTGGATTAACATGCTTAGCAACCACATAAAGCTCGGCACCACTTTTAACCAGTGCCTCAGCGATAGCATTTTCTCTTCCACCACCACCTACTAAAAGGACTTTCATGACCATCACCAAATTTTTGTTAAAATTTGATATTTTTAAGTTTTGTTTTAACAAAAATTTGTTAAATTCGTTTCCTATCACTTCCAGCAATTATTTAAACTGCAAAGTTACAATTTTATCATGGGGGGAGAAGCATGAACATCAATGAACTGCTTAAGTCAATACCTAGAAATGGTGTTTTGAGTATAATTGAGAGAGACCTTGAATCTAACGGAGAACTGTTTGGTCTTTTGCTTCTTAAAAAACTTTTAGAAGAGGGAAAAACTGTTTTTGTAATTGTATATGATCCTATTCTTGTGTTTAAGGAAAATTTGGAGATACTCGGAGTTGACTTTGAGGGAGTATTGGGTAAGAATTTGTTTGTTTTTGATGTTTTTGGAAGCATACACAGGATAGAGCGTGATTTTGATGGTGTCTATCAAGTCAAAGGATACATAGATGATTCTGTATTCGTGAGTAAGTTTAGAGAGTTGCTCCTTAATGTCATGAAGGGTAGAAATGATGCCAAAGAGCTCTGGTTCTTTACATATTTGTCTTCAAGTGTCTGTAAACTTTTCTCAAAGCCTATAAAGACCTATAAACTTATATTGTCGGCTAAGTATGAGAGCAAGCATTGTGTTGAAGATATACGGGCGGTGGCAATTTACAACAGTTGGGAATGCCCGGAGCTTGAGGGAATTATTTACTCATATTCTGACATTGTTATTGAGACGTTCTTTAAGGACGGTCAGAAGGTTGGAATAATTACAAAAGGGGGCGAAGAGATTATTTTTGATTTATTCGGAGGTGACTAGCGATGTATTCTTGGGAGTTTGAAGTTCTCGATAAGGAAATTGGCAAAATAAGACCTACTTCATACATCCTTCTCCATGAAGTGGATGCCCGCTCTAGAGGCAGGGAGTTACTCTTCGAACTTATTAAGAGGAAGCTCGAGAAAGATAACCTCGTAGGCTTCTTCAACATAAGCTACCCCATCCCAGTACTCTTTAAAATATTCAAAAAGCATGGGATAGACTTCAAAAAGTATTTAGAGAGCAGAAGATTTTCAATAATAGACACTTTTGGGAGCATCTACGGTTTAAAACACAATTGTGAGAACGTTTGGTATTTAGAAGGGGCAGTTTCGCTTGAACTACTCTCAGTAAAGTATGCACAAGTTGTTAAAGCACTAAAAGAGGAGTGGGCTCAACTTGGACTCTTTGATGGGAGAGAGCTTTGGGGAGTTGTCATGGATCTGTCAGAATATGAGAGAATCTTTAGTAAAGATGAGACATTGAGGTACCTTGAAGTCTCAGCGGACGTTAGGCGGAGACATGAAGCTTATATTAAATTCCCAAAAGGAACCAATATATGGGTATACTCAGGAAAAGGAAGCAAAGTGCTTCCCTCTATTTACAGAAGGTCCAATTACGTTTTAAGGACAATGAGTGAGATTACTGATGGAGGAATTAGAAGAGAGCTTTTAGTAATAAAAACACCAGAGTTTGGCGAAGTAAAGCGGTTTGAATACAAATTTACCAAAAAGGGCATTGAAATATGGTCCGTTGATTAGCAATTTTTTGTCTAAATTTTCCGAAAAGCTTATTAATTTTTACATTCTTTTGTTAAGTTGGTGGTAGATGTGAAGGTACTCGTCGTTATGGGGAGCAAGAGTGATTCTCACATCGCTGAGAAGGTTACTAAAGTTTTAGAGGAGTTTGGTGTTGAACACGAAGTGGAAGTTGCTTCTGCACACAGAAACCCGAAAAAAGTTGAGGAATTAGCAAAGAAAGACTACGACGTTTTCATAGCCATAGCGGGCTTAAGCGCTGCTCTGCCGGGGGTTATAGCTTCTCACACAACTAAGCCTGTGATAGGAGTTCCAGTTTCGGCTAAGCTTGGCGGGTTGGATTCCCTATTAAGCATTGCTCAAATGCCGCCTGGAATTCCCGTTGCTACAGTGGGAATAGACAATGGAAAAAATGCAGCATTGCTTGCCATAGAAATCTTGGCTTTAAAAGATGAAAACTTAAAGAAAAAACTTGAAGAATACAGGGAGAAGATGCGAACATAACTGTTCTCTCTTCAGAGGCTGGTTTACCATCCTTTCTTTTTCAAAATGGAACTGATTTTTTAATTCTTAAAATTGGAGAAGAAAAAATCAGAGCAGGTGCCTCTTTTTAATAAACTCTTGACTCTGCCACTCTCCGCTCCTAGCTTTGAGCTCTATCATGTGGGCAACTTTCTCCGCCTTCTTCTTTGCTTTCTGCACATCATTGTCCCAAGCAAGAGCAACGCCCAAGCGTCTTCCCTTGTATGCTGAAGGCTTTCCAAAGAACCTAATTGTTGTGTTCGGAACGCTCAATGCATTGAAAACGTTCCTAAACCTTGGAGCGTAGCCCTCTTGATTCGATAGAATAACGTGGGTTGCTGCAGGGGTTAAAAGTGGGAACATCCTAACACCGTTCTCTTCAATTGCGGGTATCGGGAGCCCTAAAATCGCTCTAACGTGGAGTCCCATCTCAGAGAAGCCCGTTGGATGGGATGCCATGGTTACCATTCCTGTGTCGTGGGGCCTCGGGGAAACCTCATTTGCCCAGACTTTGTCGCCTTTAACAAACATCTCAACTCCAAAAAGTCCTAGCCCCCCAAGCGCATCGGTAATTTTCTTTGCTATCCTGTAAACCTCGCGCTCAGCTTTTTCGCTTATCTCCGCAGGCTGCCAGCTTGAGTGATAATCTCCGTCAATTTGGTAATGGCCGACAGGCTTTGGAAAAGTTGTAACTATTTTACCGTTCTCATCGAGGTGCCTAACAGCTAGCTCTGTGATCTCAATATCAAAGTCAATATGCTCTTCAACGATTATTTTATCCGCACTACCGCGAGCTTTCTTCTTTGCTATCTCCCATGCCTTTGGAATGTCTTCAGGGCCTTTAACGAAGTAAGAGCCCTTTCCGCTCGAGCTCATTATCGCTTTCGTATGGCAGGGATAGCCAATCTTTTCGCACGCCTCGTAGAGCTCATCTAGGGTTGTAGCATATGCGTATCTCGATGTGGGGACTTTTGCCTCTTTCGCCAGTGTTTCCCTAGTCCTCTCTCTGTGCATGGCTATCCAAGTGGCTTTAGCGTTCGGCACAACGAAGTAGCCTTCTTTTTCAATCTCAAAGAGTGCATCTAGGTTTATGGCCTCAATCTCCGGAACTATTGCATTGGGTTGCTCCCTCTCAACGACGCTCCAAAGGAAGTCTTTGTCCTTCATATTGCCGACATAGCTTTTATGAGCAACCTGCATGGCTGGAGCATTTGGATATCTGTCGACTGCAATAACCTCAACACCAAGTCTTTGAGCCTCTATGGCTATCTCCTTTCCCAATTCGCCGCTTCCAAGGAGGAGGATCTTAACAGCAGAATCCGTTAAGGGAGTTCCTATCTCATTTCTTATCCCGACCATATTGACCACCCAATTGATTGACATTATCATGTTAAAATTTGCAAATATTTAAGCGTTTTTGAACATAAAAATGGCAAAATTTTTAAAGCCTTACTGCGACTCCACTTTGGTGATGGCTATGCTCACTTACGCTCAAGCTGGTGTTGATGATGAAAAAACCCAGAAAGCCCTAAGGGGAATTATCTCTCTTGCAAAAGCATCTTTTGAGTTTAGAAAAGGAAAGCTCGGCGAGCCTAAAGAGGACATAGGTCACTATGCCGCTTTGATGGATTTCAAGGAATTCTACCTCGCGATGACGACTGATGGGGTAGGCACGAAAATTTTGGTGGCCGAGGCAGTTGGAAAGTACGACACTATAGGTATTGACATGATAGCGATGAACGTTAACGACCTAATTTGCGTTGGAGCCGAACCGATAGCTCTAGTGGACTATTTAGCGGTGAAAGAGCCCAATGATGAAGTTTTTGCCGAAATCGCCAAAGGGATATACGAAGGAGCAAAGCAAAGTGGTATAGCTATTGTAGGAGGGGAGACAGCTGTCCTCCCTGAGCTTGTAAACGGCTTCGACTTGGCGGGAACTGCTATTGGTGTTGTTGAGAAAGAGAAGGTAATAACTGGGAAGAAAATAAAACCGGGAGATGCGGTAATAGGCATTGAAAGCTCTGGGATACACTCAAACGGGCTGACTTTAGCTAGGAAGCTCTTGATTCCAAAATATGGCCTTCATTATGAATATGATGGGAGAGAGCTCTGGGAGCACTTGCTCGAACCTACGAGGATCTACGTAAAGCCAATTTTGGAGCTTTTGGAGAGCGTTGAGGTAAAAGGATTAGCCCATATAACGGGGGGTGGGCTCTTGAACCTCAAGAGGATTACAGAATATGGCTTTTCCCTCGAGATGCCTGAGATAAAAGGAATATTTAAGCTAATTCACGAGAGCGGTGTCCCTCTTGAGGAGATGTTCCGCGTTTTCAACATGGGTATAGGTTTTGTGGTTGTTGTTGCTCAGGAGGAGAAGGAAGGAGCACTTGACGTGCTTAATAGATACTATCCCGCTCATGAAATTGGGATGGTTGTTAACGCACCTGCTGTCAATGTCGAGAATTACGGGATAACACTCTGACCCCTTTACTCTTTTTAAGGAGAAATATTCTTATATGTGTATAGATATAGTTTTAATAGGGATGACCGTGAATTCGCTTGTACTGGCTGTGGGACAGGGGATAAATACTCTCTTAAAATTATCAGCTTTCGTTCTCCTTCTCCATGCATATGTAAGCTATAAACGGAAATCTGCATTATTCTGGTCTCTTGCATTTTTAGTAGATGCCCTATCCATAGTTTCAGATATTGTTAGCGAACAGTATGGCCTTGCTATATTTCAGGCCCTTGCGGTGTCTCTACTGTTCTATGGTGCGTTTATTCTCCTTGAAGAAGAGGGCATGTCCCCATCTCAGCCATACATTAAGAACATCGCTGGATTAGCTCCCTTAATCTTGACTCTGTATATAATTACGTATTATGCCCTCAAGGAAGGTGCAAATCCTAGTTTTGATGAGCTGGCGCTGATGTATGGAATTGCAGGCTTTTTCCACTTCTTCACTGGAGCTCTGCTCTTCGGCCTTCACGGCGTATACATGAAAAGAGGGACTTATTTAGCTGCCGCATTTATGATTTATGGTATACATAAGATGGATTATCCATTTTTGAGGCCTGTGGAATGGTTTGCTCCTATAGGTTTTATTTTAGGTGCACTGTTTACCCTTTTTGAGGTAGTTCTGGTACTTGTTGTGGTCTCTTCAGATGAGTTCCGGAATTTAAACAGGCCAGTCTCTCAAGTGGATTTTAAAGAGGGGGTCATGATAATAAGTCCAAGAGAGTACCCAAAGATTAAAGAGCATTTAAGAGATGCCCCTGTCTTAGCTTTTCTTAGAAAAGTAAAAGAGGCTCCTGAGAACTGGGAGGTTTATTTTATAACCAAAGTGGCGGGCTATAGGAGCATTTCTCCCACAGAGCCGGAGAAGATTGTAGAACTATCATGCAGGTACTTAATAGAAGCAAAGAAAAAGGGAATTAGCGGCGTAATCCTTCTCGACTGCATCGAATATTTACGAGCTTATAACGAGTTTATTTCGATTGCAAAGTTTTTAAGTGCGCTCAAGGACTATATAACAGTCTATGGGGGTACACTTGTCCTTGTAATAGACAGCACTGCGTGGGATGAAAAAGAGATGGGTATGCTTAAGAGGGTTTTGGGAGTTGAGGTGTAGAGATGGAGATAACACTAAAGAGAAAAGCATTCCTTGAAGAGCTTCCAAAGGTTGTTGAAGAGCTTATTGGGGAGTACGGGATTGAATTGAAGAGGATAGAAATAGAAGAAGACAAAAAAGGCTGCTACACTGTTCGTGCAACATATGAGCGCTAAGTTAAGCGGTTGTAGAGTTCTTCGTAAGCGGAAATTAAATCTCCTTTGTTGAACCTAAAGACATCTTTGTCAAGGCTCTCTTTGGTCTCAGCATCCCAGAAGCGGCATGTGTCCGGGCTTATCTCGTCCGCTAGGACTATCTCTCCATTGGCATTCTTTCCAAATTCAAGCTTGAAATCAACGAGAATAATGCCTTTCTTCTCAAAATACTCTTTTAATATCTCGTTCACCTTTAGAGCAATGTTCTCCATCTCCTTAATTTCGGCTTCACTTACTCCCAAGGCTCTCGCATGATAGTAGTTTATCATTGGGTCGCTGAGGGCATCTTCTTTGTAGTAGAGCTCTACTATTGGCTCTTTTAGCTGAGTGCCTTCGTTAAAGGGCAACCTCTTCTTTAAGCTTCCTGCCACGACGTTTCTAACCACGACTTCGAGTGGGTACATCTTTAAGTGCTCGACTATGAGCTTATTTTCTCCGGCTATTCCTATGAAGTGGGTCTTTATGCCGTTTTCCTCAAGGAGGCGGAAGAGCTTTGCGGATATTTGGGCATTGAGCCAGCCTTTTCCCTTAAACTGTGCTTTCTTCCCACCGTTAAATGCAGTAGCATCATCTTTAAACTCCATAATCACTTTTCCATCGTCAAGCGGGATAACCTTTTTGGCTTTTCCTTCATAGATCTCCATAACCTTCACCATAAAAATGTTAAAATTTTTAATTTATAAGGCTTTTCTTAACAAAATTTTGTTAATTAAAGGGCAAAGCTTTTAAGCTTAATGATGTAAAATTTTACTCGAAACCTCTGAGGATTTTAGCATTTTGGTGTTAATATTGATGCTTATCAACGGGTGATAGCATGAGGGAGAAGTGTGGCATATTTGCAGCAAAAACAAGAAGTGCCAGCAAAAAAGCTTATTACTCTTTGTTGGCGCTGCAGCACAGAGGTCAAGAAAGCGCAGGAATAAGCACATGGCAAGAAGGACTAAAGACGCACAAAGGGCTTGGCCTGGTATCTGAAGTTTTTAAAAACGGTGTTCTGAATAAGTTTAACTCCAACTTGGCAATTGGACACGTTAGATATTCCACTTTTGGCGGATTAAACGAAGCACAGCCTTTGGAAGTTGAGTGCTGCGGCCTTAGATTGGCTCTGGTTCACAATGGAACTTTGACCAACTACACACTTTTGCGCAAGAAATATGAAAGGGAAGGCTTTAAGTTCAATACATCTGTTGACAGTGAGATTTTAGGGATCGCATTCTTGAGGCATTATTATGAGAGCAAAGACGAGTTTGATGCAATGAGTAGGGTTTTTGAGGAAGTTAAAGGGGCATATTCTGTTGCTTTTCTCTTTGAAGGTAAAATACTCGTTGCTAGGGATCCAATAGGGTTTAGGCCTTTGAGCTATGGCTTTGGTGACGGTCATTACTTTGCATCTGAAAGCTCCTCATTGAGGATGTTTGACCTTGAGATCAGGGATGTAAAACCAGGGGAAGTTTTTGTGGTGGGTGAAAATGTTGAAAGCAAAGTTTTAAGTGTAAAGCCACATGCCCACTGCGTTTTTGAGTACATCTACTTTGCGAGACCAGACAGTGTAATAGAAGGGAGAGGCATTTACAAGGCCAGGCTTGAGATGGGGCGTCAATTGGCGAGGGAGGATAACGTTGAGGCCGATGTCGTGATAGCGGTGCCTGACTCTGGAAGGGCGGCGGCGATAGGATACTCTTCAGAGAGCGGCGTTCCTTATGAAGAGGGGCTTATAAAAAACCGTTACATAGGGAGAACGTTTATAATGCCGAAGCAGGAGCTAAGGGATTTAAACGTTCAGCTAAAGCTGAGCCCTGTTGAGGGAGTGATTAAAGGCAAGAGGGTTATCTTAATCGATGATTCAATCGTCAGGGGCACAACTATGAGGCGCATCGTAGCTATGCTCAAAAAAGCGGGTGCCAGAGAGGTGCACGTTAGGATAGCCTCTCCACCTATAAGACACCCTTGCTATATGGGAATAGACATTCCGAGCAGGCATGAACTTATAGCTTCTTGGAAGAGCGTTAAAAGCATTGAGAAGGAAATTGGGGCTGATTCTTTGAGGTATTTAAGCATAGATGGATTGGTCAAGGCTGTTGGATTGAACGATTTATGCTTGGCTTGTTTAAATGGGGTTTATCCAAAAGATGCCTTCGACTTTTAAGCAAAAACTTTATACGGCT
Source organism: Palaeococcus pacificus DY20341 (assembly GCF_000725425.1). NCBI lineage: Archaea > Methanobacteriati > Methanobacteriota > Thermococci > Thermococcales > Thermococcaceae > Palaeococcus > Palaeococcus pacificus. The sequence goes on from NZ_CP006019.1 coordinate 114,040, forward strand.
TTTCTCTCACCAAACTTTGGTGAGTAGATGATAGGAATTATCGGCGGAGGAATCGCTGGCCTAACGGCTTCAATAGCCTTAGCAAGGAGAGGGTTTGAAGTTACGCTCATCCACGCTGGAATAAAGAACACAAACTCCTATTTAGCTCAGGCTGGAGTTGCTTTTCCTGTTCTTGAAGGGGATTCAATAAAAGCTCACGTTTTAGATACAATTAAAGCAGGACGCTACCTAAACGATGAGGAATCTGTTTGGAGTGTCATCTCGAAGGGCAGTGAAGCTTACGACTTCTTAACATCTCTCGGCTTGGAATTTGAGGCGAATGAAATTGAAGGAGGACATTCGTTCCCGAGAGTCTTCACCATTAAGAACGAGACAGGAAAACACATGACAAGTCTTCTTTACTTAAGGGCCAAGGAGCTGGGAGTTCACTTTGTAGAGAAAACTGCAGGCTCTTTGGCGATTAAAAACAACAAATGCTACGGTGTTTTCATTGATGGTGAGCTTTTAAAGTTCGATGCCACAATCTTAGCTGTTGGAGGGTACACCTCTCTCTTTAAGTACTCTTCGGGCTCTCCTTTGAATTTGGGGATCTTAGTAGGGGACGCCATTATGAAAGGAGCTTTGGCAAGCAATTTGGAGTTTGTTCAGTTTCATCCCACGGGCTTTATTGGAAAGAAGGGAGTTGGACTAATAAGTGAGGCTGTTAGGGGACATGGGGCTAAGCTGGTTAATTCAAGTGGGGAAAGATTTGTAAACGAGCTCGAGCCGAGGGACGTTGTTGCGAGAGCCATCTATGCCCAAATGGAGAAAGGGGAAGATGTTTATCTAGATGCAACAAGGATAGAAGACTTTAAGTCTAAATTCCCACAAATTTATGCTTTTTTAACTAAAGAGGGCATATCACCAAAGGAGGATCTGATTCCAATAGCCCCAATAGCCCACTACTCAATAGGGGGGCTTAGGGTTGATCTACACTACAGAACTAGCATTAAACATCTCTACGCCATAGGAGAGGCCGCGGATAACGGCTTCCACGGCGCTAATAGGTTGGCGAGCAACTCCCTTTTAGAGTGCATTGTGAGCGGTCTGGAGGTTGCAAGGACGATTTTTAGAGATATGCCGAAGTTTAAAGAAGAAAAAGAGCCAGAGGATACTACCCAAGAGCTCGGCGAGATTGGGGGTATTAAGGAAATCCTTTGGAGTCATGCTGGAATAGTGAGGACTCAAGAGGGACTTAAAGAAGGCCTGAAAAAGATTGAGAGCATCGAAGCAGACAGTAGAATTAAGCTCTTAGCAAGGGGCATATTGGAGTGTGCCCTAGCTAGGAAAGAAAGCCGAGGCGCACACTTTCGCAGGGACTATCCATTCATGAGGAAGGAGTATGAGAGATTTAGCATATTTGACGGAACCTGCCATCTTTAGCTTCCCACTTTTATGGCGTAAACTTTTAAGCATATAGTTGGGAGTATTTTTCAAGCATGAAATTAAGTGAGGTGTTCATATGGATATCATTGAGGAGATTTTAAAGTTGAAAGATGAGAAAAACGCGATAATCTTGGCTCACAACTACCAGCTTCCGGAAATTCAAGATATAGCTGACTTCCTTGGAGACAGCCTCGAACTAGCGAGGAAAGCCGTTGATGTTGATGCTGACATTATCCTCTTTGCAGGCGTTGATTTCATGGCAGAGACTGCCAAAATCCTAAATCCCACTAAAAAAGTGCTTCTTCCAACAAGAAGAGCAACGTGCGTGATGGCTAACATGCTAAAGGTCGAGCACATCCTTGAAGCCAAAAAGAAGTATCCCGATGCTCCCGTCGTTCTCTATGTAAACACAACCGCCGAAACCAAAGCCTACGCCGATGTGACCGTTACATCAGCAAATGCTGCCAAGATTGTGGAAAAGCTTGACGCCGATACGATAATTTTTGGGCCTGATAACAATTTAGCGTACTATGTAGCAAAGAAAACCGGCAAGAGGATTATACCAATCCCAGAAGGCGGGCACTGCTATGTTCACAAGAAGTTCACCCTTGAGGACGTTGAAAGAGCAAGGAAAGAGTATCCAAATGCAAAGCTAATGGTTCACCCCGAGTGCAATCCCGAAGTCCAAGAGAAGGCCGATTTAATAGTCTCAACCGGTGGAATGGTTAGAAATGCTTGTCAGCACGACGAGTGGGTTGTCTTTACGGAGAAGGAAATGTGCTACCGCTTGCAAAAGCTCTATCCTGACAAAAAGTTCTATCCTGCAAAGGAGGAAGCCTTCTGCATTGGAATGAAATCAATTACGCTCAAGCACATTTATGAGTCCCTCAAAGAAGAGAAATACGAAATTGAAGTGCCCAAAGAAATTGCTGAAAAAGCCAAAAAGGCCATCGAGAGGATGCTGGAGATGAGCAAGTAGTTAAGTAGAGAGGTAAACTTTCCATTTTCTTTACTTCTTAACTGGACAAGGTGGTGATGATATGATTTCCCTTACATACCTTCTCCGCTTTCTGGAGGAAGACGCCCCATTCGGCGATGTCACGAGCGAAGCTGTTATTCCCGAGGATTTAGAAGCTGAAGCGGTGATTATAGCAAAGCAAGATGGGATTATAGCGGGCCTGGAAGAGGCGAAAGCCCTTTTTGAGCACTTCGGCGTTAAAGTTGAGCTTAAAGCTAAGGACGGCGATGAAGTGAAGAAGGGAGCAGTAGTTATAAAGCTCGAGGGCAACGCACGAAAAATTTTGCTGGTGGAGAGGACAGCTCTCAACATCATGGGGAGGATGAGCGGCATAGCTACTCAAGTGAGAAGACTTATGGAGAAAGTTAGAGCTGTTAACCCAAATGTAAGGGTTGCCGGAACGAGGAAGACGCTGTTAAAGCCCCTCGATAAGAAAGCCCTCCTGCTCGGCGGCGGAGAAATGCACCGCTTTTCCTTGAGCGACGCCATACTCATAAAGGACAATCACCTTGCTCTCGTTCCGCTTGAAGAGGCAATTAAGCGTGCAAAGGCCTTCAGCGTCTATAAGGTTGTTGAGGTCGAGGTGGAGAGCTTGGAAGATGCTCTAAAAGCCGCTAATGCTGGTGCAGATGTGATAATGCTCGATAACATGACGCCAGAGCAAATCGAAGAAGTCCTTGAGGCTTTAAAGCGTGAAGGGCTTAGGGATAGAGTTAAGATTGAAGTGAGCGGCGGTATAACTGAGGAGAACATAGGGGATTATGCTAAGCTTGACATTGATGTTATAAGCCTCGGAGCTTTAACGCACAGCGTGAAGAACTTCGATGTCAGCTTGGAGATTCTTCATTAGTCCTTTTTCTTTTCCAGCAAAATCAAAAGCGCTGAGAATGGGGCAAAGATTAGGAGGGACAGTCTAACTGAGATTTCTCCAATCTTCACATCTCCAAGGATTCCATAGGCAAAGCCAAAGAGGAGCTGGCCGAGGGTAGTTCCTAAGTTTGAGATAGCGTTCAGCCCGCCAATGGATGCAGAGACCCTTGAGGCCTTCATGGCTAAGAGCTTTCTTACGAGAGGCCTAAACGTGTGTATAGCAAATAGGGCCATGACCAGAGCTGGAAATACAGTATATGGAGTTTTAATTGCGGCTAAAATTGGGGAAAGCGCTGCCAAAATCACTGCAAATCTAAGCACTCTCTCCTCTTTTCCAATATCGGCGAGCCATGAAGGAGCATATGCTAAGAGAGCACCAATTAACGAGGATAACCCAATGAGTGTGGCGGCACTTCCCTTTTCTATGCCCAAAGCCTCGGCAACGTAGACGTATGTTATGTCGCCGGAGGAGAAGGCTATCGTGAAGAAGAAAAGTCCGCTCAAAGCTAAGATTTTCTTTGCATCAAATGAGCCAGAGGTCTTTTGGGTTCTTTTAGGCACAATCCACTCATAAAGGGCATAATATGCTGTGAGCATCAGCAGGGAGGTTACAACGAAGGACAGCGATGCAAGGAGCATTTGAGCTTTTATGCCCAAGCCTATGGTGAGGGCGTAGGTGTAGTTTCCGAGGAACGCGGCAAAGTTCCCAAAGAGGAAGTATAAAGCGGTTACTCTTCCTTTGAGCTCTTTGGGTGAAGAGATGACTATTACAAACTGAGCTATGGGCCAAGAGAGGCCGTTAAAAACACCGTTCAAAAGCTTAATTCCAACGACCTGCACCCAGGAATTCGTCAGGGCGTAGAGGGGCATTACGAACGCGTTCCCAAACATCGCTAAAGCCCCTAAAAAGACCAGCTTTTTCTTTTTCTCGAGGAGCGAGCCGCCAACTACGGAGGAAAAGGCTCGAGAGAGCACAAAAGCTATGGAAATTAATGAGATTGAAATCATTGAAGCATTCAATACATCGCGTGTATAAAACGCTACAGCTGGAGTGGCTAGTCTAAAGCCGATTGTACCTGTGAATGCCGATGCTATGAGTAGAGCTATGCCTAAAGTTTGCTTCTGCATGGGCTCATCGAGTATTCTTGAAGGGTGTGATTAAAAAGCATTTGTTCCATATTTAGAACAAAATTTTTTAAATTTGGAACATCTATTGTTTATGATGACATATGGACGAAGAGTACATGAGGCTTGCCTTAGAACTCGCTAAGAAAGGGGAAGGAAAGACTAACCCAAACCCTATGGTGGGGGCGGTATTAGTTAAGGACGGCAGAGTCATTGGCACAGGCTATCACGAGCGCTTTGGGGAAAAGCACGCTGAAGTAAACGCCATAGAGGATGCCAAGAGAAAAGGCTACTCGGTTGAAGGCGCGACGATGTATGTCACTTTGGAGCCCTGCTCTCACTGGGGCAAGCAGCCACCCTGTGCAGATAGAATAATAGAAGAAGGCATTTCTAAAGTTGTCATTGCAGTGGAGGATCCAAATCTGTTCGTAAGAGGAAGGGGAATAGAAAAGCTCAGAAAAGCGGGCGTTAAGGTTGAAGTAGGTCTCTTAGAGGAGGAGGCAAAAACACTCAATGAAGTTTTTGTAAAATACATAACCACGAAAACACCTTTCGTCGCCATAAAGCTTGCTTTGACCTTGGATGGTTTCATAGCAACAAGAAGCTTCTCTTCAAAATGGATAACCGGCGAAAAAGCAAGGAGAAAAGTGCAAGAGCTTAGGAAAAAGTATATGGCAATAATGGTTGGGGCCAATACAATTCTCAAAGACAATCCAAGGCTGACTTGCAGAATAGAAGGGTGCAGTGAAAAGGTGAAAGTAATCCTTGATAGGCATGGATTAACTGCTAATGGAAATTTTAGGGCTTTTAAGGACGGAAGAGTGATAGTCTTCACTGAGAGCGAAAAAGAGTGGGATAATGCAGAAGTCATTAGGGAAACAAATCCCGAGAGAATACTAAAAATCCTTGGCGAAAAAGGAATAGACAGCGTTTTAATTGAGGGAGGAAGAATAGCATGCCAGTTCTTACCCTTTGCAGATAGGCTACATTTATTTTATGGGAACAAGCTCTTTGGGAAGGGAATTTCCCCATTTGAGTGCTTAAACGTTGATAAAGTTAGTGATGCCCTTAAAGTCGAGTTTCTCAAGTTTGAAAGCTTTGGGGACAGCTTTTACGTGGAGGCAAGGCCATGTTCTCAGGGATAATAGAGAAGGTTGCAAAGGCACGCTACTCAAGGGGAAAGCTCTACGTGGAGAAGGTTCTAGATGTGAATTTAGGAGACAGCGTTGCCGTTAATGGAGCATGCTTAACGGTGAGTGAAATTAGGGATCAAATAGTCTTTGACGTTGGTGAGGAAACGCTAAAGAGGACTAACTTAGCGAAAGCAAAGCTCGTTAACCTTGAAAGCGCCCTAAAGTTTGGAGATAGAATTGACGGACATTTGGTTACTGGACATGTCGATGGAACCCTAAAGCTGAGGAGAGTTCTAAAGAGAGGAAATACTTACTGGCTGGCCTTTGAAATGCCCAAGGAAAGGTTTGGCATAGTGGAAAAGGGAAGCATAGCCCTGAATGGGATAAGCCTAACGATTGCCAAAGTTGAGAAGAGCCAATTCTGGGTTCAGGTAATCCCCTACACCTGGGAAAACACCAACTTGAAGTTCCTAAAGGTTGGGGAGGAAGTAAACTACGAGATAGACGTTGTTGCGAGATATTTGAAGGGTATTTTGGGTGATAGATATGGACTTGGAAAAGCTTAGGAAAAGCATTCTTGAGGGTAAACCAATAGTTCTAATTGACGAAGATAGGGAAGTTGAAGCGGATTTGGTTTATCCCGCTGAAACAATAACTCCCCAAACATTAAACTTCATGCTCCAAGCTAAAGGGATGCTCTGTCTGGCTATGGATGAAGAAGAAGCTTTAAGGAGAGGCTTCTTTAAGCTTCCCTCAAAAGACAATGAGACGAACTTTTTAATAAGCGTTGATTATAAAGAAACGTTTACAGGAATTAGCGCGGAAGAGAGGGCTTTAACTGCTAAAAAGATTGCCGAAGGACTAAGCATTGAGCACTTTCGCTATCCAGGTCATCTGCATCTTTTAGGGGGAGTTGGCATAAATAGAAGGAAAGGTCACACGGAAGCTTCCCTTGAGCTTATGGAAATGCTCGGGTTTAAGAGATATGCCCTAATAATTGAGCTCTTAGATGAAGAAGGAAACTCCCACAACTTTGAATTTATACAGAACTTTGCAGAAAAGCATGAGTTACCAGTGATCACAATTAAAGAAGTGCTTAAAGAAGTTGTGAAGAGAAAGAACTTCGTTAGAGTTTTTGCTGAAGCAAATCTACCCAGTAAATACGGGGCCTTTAAGATAGTCGCCTTTGAGAACCAGCTTGACTTTAAAGAGCATATAGCCATAATAAAAGAGCCCTATGATGTGCCTTTGGTTAGAATACACTCGGAGTGCTTAACAGGAGATACCTTGGCTTCTCTAAAGTGCGACTGTGGAAGTCAATTAGCCAATGCATTAAAAATGATTGCCCAGGAGGGAGGAATTTTACTTTATTTAAGGCAAGAAGGGAGAGGAATCGGATTAAAAAACAAGATCAAAGCCTATGAACTCCAAGATAAAGGCTTTGACACCGTTGAAGCGAATAAAATGCTTGGCTTTAATGAAGATGAGAGGGATTTCAGTGTTGCCTATCAACTGCTCAAAGCTTTAGGAGTCTCAAAAGTTAAGCTCTTGACGAACAATCCAGGGAAGGTTAAAGCTTTGGAAGAGTTTGGGATAGAGGTTGTTGAGGTTATTCCGATTTTTGGAGAAGTTAACAAGGTTAACAGGCCTTATTTAGAGGCTAAGATGCTCAAGCTTGGACACAATTTAAAACCGCTTTTGGAGGGAGAAGAATGATTTACGAAGGGGATTATAAGGGCGAAGGTCTAAAAATAGGAATAGTTGTAAGTAGATTTAACGATTTACTCACTAAGGAGCTTTTAGATGGTGCATTAGACTGTTTTAAACGACATGGCGTTGAGAACATAGACATCTTCAAAGTTCCAGGAGCTTTTGAAATTCCATTTATCGCAAAAGAATTGGCGAAGAAGGAAAACTACGACGCAATTTTAGCGTTAGGAGCCGTTGTTAAGGGCGAAACATACCACTTTGAACTCGTTGCCAATGAGGTTGCTAAAGGAGTAGCCCATATAAACTTAACATACGAAACTCCGGTAATATTTGGTGTTATAACCGTTGATGACGAAATTCAAGGGCTGGACAGAGCTGGAATAAAGTCAAATAAAGGCTTTGAATATGCTTTAGCGACTTTAGAGATGGCGAATTTAAAGAAAAAACTAAAGAAGGTGCCTTAGAGGTTCTTCACTCCTCTTATTCCTATTTTAAATTTATCCCCAAAATCAACAACTCCAATAGCCAGCACTGGATGTGCAAAGCTAAGATTCAAAGCTCTCTCTGCTAGGTCATTTTCATCTTTAAAGTCTAAGCTTAGCGTTTCAACACCATCAACATTGTACGTCGCGGTGAAGAATGCTTTCCCTTCCTCAAGCTTCACCTCTTTTACCCAAAGCTCATCCTTCCCCACGAAGCCGAGCCAAGCTTTATTGCCCTCCTTTTGAACTACCGCAGCAATTCTTGGCGTGTTATAATCATCGCGCTCGTACCCCATAGCGTCTAAAACGTGAATCAGCGCTTTTTTAGGACTCTCCTCCCCGAGGGCTTGGGCTATAAATGGTGTATGAGACCCATTGCTCACAACCGCGTACTCACGGAGGAGCTTAACCACAGGATAGCTCACGTAGGGGTTGTCCGTTTCAGTTAGGTTGACTATATACACTTCATCTCCCTTTATTACGGCCTTCCTGTTTGGGAATGAGCGAGAGCTTAAGCGGTAGAAGGCGAAGGGCTTTCCGTCGTTCAGGCCTACCCCAACCATTCTCCCGACGTAAACTCCTTTCATGTTACCACCTCCTCTAAGCGGTCCTCCTGAAGGGCAAGTTTAATCTCACGCGCAATCCTCTCACCCATAAGCATCTCCTCGCCCCAGTATAGGGCGGAATACCAGTGCTTCGCGTTGCTCCCACCGTCAATTCTCGAGGCAAAGCCTATGCAGTGGAAGTCGCCATCGTAGGCGAAGTGGAGCGCGAAAGGCCCTATGAAAGGCGGCTCGAGCTTTCTCATTGCCTCAACAAAGGCCAAACCGTAGTCGTAAAGCCTTGGGAGGAGGGATTCCCTAAGAGCAACGGCCTTGTTTCCAACTATGGTATAGGGTAGGGCTTTGAACGGCCTTCTCTTGTTTGAGTCTGCTATTACTAAGCGTTCATCGACTCCGAGGAGCTCCAAGCGGTTTAAAATCGGTGAGTAGAAGAAGTGGACGTAGATGTAGGCACCATCAATGAAACGCTCAATTCTATAAGGCTCGCTAACACTTTTGAGTTTATCCTCGAGCTCTCTTCCGTAGGCTATGAAGTGACCGCTTCCCCCTTTTGGGCCTTCCATTCTAACGAAGTATAGCTCATCATCCCTAACCTCGCTCAAATCAACGCTCTCCACTTGTGGAATTCCCGCCTTTTCGAGCGCTTTATCCACAAGCTCGAACTTTGTTTCCCACTTGAGGAAGCGCTTATTGCCAAAGAACCTTGCTTCGCTGTTTTCTATTGCATCAAGGCCTAAGTATGCAACGAAGGAGCCGTGCGGGATGATGATTCCCTCATCGCTTAGGATCTCCTTCAGGTCGTCCGCTACTATGAGCTCATCGACAACCGGAAGCGAAGCGTAAAAGTTTTTCCGCTTTGGAGAGGCATAAAGGCGAGTTTTGAATCCTTCTCTATTAGCCCCTAAAATGATTTGGAGTGAGGAATGGGAGGCTATGGTTGAGATTATCATTCAATCACCTCCAAAATCTCTTCCTGCTTCAAAACTTGCCCGTCTTTCATAACTCTCATCGTGTCGCCGCTTATCTCATCAATTACCAAAAGTTCTCCGTTCTTTCTCCCAAACTCAAGTTTAAAGTCGATTATTTCAAGCCCCCTACTCTCAAAGAATTCCTTCAAAATTTGGGCAACTTTTCTTGTTATCCTCTTCATTTCTTCGATTTCTCCCTTTGAGGCTATGCCAAGCTTTTCCACAGCTTCATCGCAGATTAGGGGGTCCCCAAGGGCATCATCTTTAAGCGTGAACTCCACAATATTGAGCTCTTGGAGCGCCCTATGTTCCCCATAGCGCCTCAAAAAACTCCCGTAGGCTTTGAAGCGGTAGATAACCTCGAGAGGAATTTTCTCTGCTTTGAGGAATTTGGCATTTCTCTCATCAATCCGCTCAACGAAGTGCGTTTTTATTCCATGCTCCTCAAGAAGAGAAAAGAAGAACGCTGTCTGCTGAAGAACAGTATTTCCCTTGCCTTTCCTCGCACCTATTACTTCGTTGCCTCCCGTGTCCTCTTTACCTTTGAACCCTAAAATGCTGTCCTTGAAGTGAAAAATCAAGTGTTCGCCGTCTTCATAGACATCCTTGGTCTTTCCTCTATAAATCAGCCTCATATCTCTCACCGTTTGAGCATGTCGTTTATGAGGCGTATCGCACACAGATCTCCACACATTGAGCAGGCCTCGGTTGAGGTTGGCCTATCTTCTCTTATCTCATCAAAGCGCTCTTTGTCCATTGCGAGCTCAAACTGCTTCCTCCAGTTGAGGCCTCCTCTTGCTAGGCTCATTCTGTAGTCTTTTTTGTAGTCTTCCTCGAAGCGCGTTAGGTTTACGGCATGGGCTGCCAGCTTTGTAGCTATCACGCCGAGGCGAACGTGCTCCTTAGTCGGCAAACCTAAGTGCTCGGCTGGTGTAACATAACAAAGGAAGTCCGCTCCATTCAAAGCGGCTATTGCTCCCCCAATAGCCCCAGCTATGTGGTCGTAGCCTGGGAAAATGTCCGTAACTAAGGGACCAAGTACGTAGAAGGGAGCGTTGTCCGTCGCGACCTTTGCTATTTTTATCTGCATTGGGATTTGGTCTATTGGCACATGCCCGGGCCCTTCAACCATCGTTTGAACTCCAAATTCTCTCGCCCTTCTTACCAAGCGCCCTAATGTATAGAGCTCACTCATTTGGAGCTCGTCTCCAGCGTCTGGCAGACCGCCGGGTCTAAGACCATCGCCTAAGCTCAAAACCACGTCATATTCCTTGGCAAGCTCCAAAAGGTAGTCGTAGTCTTTGTAGAACGGGTTCTCTTTTTCCCAATGGAGTATCCAAGCCGCCAAGAATGTGCCTCCCCTCGAGACCATTCCCACGAGTCTCGTAGTGCGCTTCATCTTTTCGACAACCTCTTTAGTAACGCCGACGTGAATAGTTGCATAATCAATACCATCCTTAAAGTGTTTCTCAACAGCGTTCCACATGTCATCTTCGCTCATCTCGATGATGGCCTTCCCGTTGACGAGCATTTCCTCAGCAGCTTGATATATGGGCACCGTTCCAATGGGCACATCAACAGCCCTCATGATTTTCTTCCTTATCTTGTCCAAATCACCGCCCGTTGACAAGTCCATTATCGTGTCGGCCCCGTACTTCATGGCTATCTTGGCCTTCTCAATCTCTTCTTCAACGTTCACTATGTCCCTTGAGGTTCCGATGTTTGCATTAATCTTTACCCTCACTCCTCTACCTACGGCGACTGGCTTTACCCAATCATGAACGAGGTTTCTAAAAATGACAGTATAACCTTTAGCAACGTTTTTTCTAAGCTCTTCTGCTTTTATCCCTTCTCTTTCAGCGATGAACTTCATCTCTTCCGTTATTATTCCTTTTTTGGCGTCTTCCATTTGGGTCATTTTTATCACCAAGTTATTAATTTACAAAACTATGTTTTAACATAGTGGTTAAAAGGGTTTTGGGAAATATTTATATTCAAGTTTTAGCTTGAGATAAATTGAAAGTTATCCTTGAGGTGTTGGAAATGAAGCTGAAGGTTATCGAACAAAAGGGAACTGAAAGACTGAAGAGAGGATTTGCCAAGATGGTTAAGGGCGGCGTTATAATGGACGTTACAAACGCTGAGCAGGCTCAAATAGCCGAAGAAGCTGGAGCTGTTGCAGTCATGGCTTTGGAAAAGGTGCCCGCCGATATAAGAAAAGCGGGCGGTGTTGCAAGAATGGCCGATCCCAAAAAGATTGAAGAGATTATGGATGCCGTTACTATTCCCGTGATGGCAAAGATTAGGATAGGTCACTATGCCGAAGCTCTTGCTTTGGAGGCTTTGGGCGTTGATATGATAGACGAGAGCGAGGTTCTAACACCAGCCGATCCGTACTTCCATGTAGATAAGCGCAAATTCAAAGTGCCATTTGTTTGCGGCGCAAGAAACCTTGGAGAGGCAGTTAGGAGAATTTGGGAAGGCTCCGCAATGATTAGAACCAAGGGTGAAGCGGGAACTGGGAACATTATTGAAGCGGTTAGGCATGTTCGCCTCGTTGATGACAATATAAAGCTCCTCAAGCGCTTAGGGGATGAGCAGATTTATGGAATAGCTAAGAAGTTTGCTGAGCCATACTTGAGGCTCGCCAAGGAGATTAGGGAAATAAGCGGTCTCGATCCAAGAATATTGGAGAACGAGCCAATTTACGAAGAATACACTTACCAGGATATAGTAAATGGCCTGTATAAGATTCTCCTCGAGATTAAGGACTTAGGAAGACTTCCGGTGGTCAATTTCGCCGCTGGAGGTGTTGCAACACCTGCTGATGCTGCTTTAATGATGCAAATGGGAATGGACGGAGTATTCGTTGGTAGTGGGATATTCAAGAGCTCAAACCCAGCAATGATGGCGAAGGCAATAGTTGAGGCTGTAAACCACTACGATGAGCCCGATGTAGTGGCGGAAATAAGCAAGGACTTAGGTGAGCCAATGCATGGACTTGAGCTCGAGAAGCTCGAGGTTCGCTTAGAGGAGAGGGGAGTATGAAGGTCGGCGTTATTGGGGTTCAAGGAGCTGTAAGTGAGCACATTGAAGCCGCTAAGAAAGCGATGGAAAAGCTCGGCGTTAGCGGGAAGGTCTTTTGGCTTAAAAAGCCAGAGCAGCTTGAGAGCATTGACGCAATAATAATTCCTGGTGGAGAGAGCACAACAATTTCAAGGCTCATGGTGAAGAACGGCCTCCTTGATAAAGTCAGGGAGCTTGGCGAAAGTGGGCTTCCAATAATAGGGACATGTGCAGGGTTGATAATGCTTGCCAAGGAAGTTGATGGGGCCATTGAGGAACAGAGATTCCTTGAGCTTTTGGACATTAAGGTTAACAGGAACGCCTACGGTCGTCAGGTGGACTCCTTCGAGGCTCCACTAAGACTAACCTTCGATGAAGAGCCATTTTTGGGCGTTTTCATAAGGGCCCCGCGCATCGTTGAAGTCTTTGGAAAGGCAAAACCTTTGGCTTATTGCAGGAATGAGGTCGTTGGAGTCGAGCAGGACGGCTTAATTGGCTTAACTTTTCACCCTGAGCTTACAGACGACACGAGGCTGCACGAATACTTCCTGAGAAAAGCCCTCTGATTTTTTACATTTTTTTGTAAAAACAAAACTTTTAAATTCTAATTTTTAACATTTTCTTGGTGATGAAATGGAGTGGAAAATAGGCACTTATGCTTCTCACTCTGCCCTTCAGATTCTCAAAGGAGCTAAGGATGAAGGCTTTCAGACTGTGATCTTTGGAAAGGAGAGAGTTAAGCCGCTCTACACAAAATACTTTCCAGTTGCCGATGAGTTTTTAGTTGGTGAATATCCTGAGAGAGAGCTTTTAGAAAAGAAAGTCATAATAGTCCCACATGGCTCATTTGTAGCCCATTTGGGTGTTGAAAGGGTTGAATCCATGAAAGTCCCGTACTACGGTAACAAAGCTGTCCTTAGGTGGGAGAGCGATAGGAGTTTAGAGAGAAAATGGCTCCAAAAGGCCAATCTTAAGGTTCCACAAGTTTATGAAGACCCAGACGACATAGATAAGCCCGTCATCGTGAAGTTTCACGGTGCTAAAGGTGGTAAGGGCTACTTCTTGGCCAAAGATTCGAGAGACTTTTGGAGGAAGGCTCAAAAGGTGGGCATTAATAGTAAGGATGACCTTAAAGGTGTGCAGATTCAGGAGTATATTCTTGGAGTTCCGGTCTATCCGCACTACTTCTATTCAAAGCTTAATGGCGAGCTTGAGCTGATGAGTATTGATAGGCGATATGAGACCAATGTAGATGGCATCGGGAGAATCTCAGCTAAAGACCAGCTCGAGCTTGACTTTGAAAACTCGTACGTTGTAGTTGGCAACATTCCCATAGTCCTGAGAGAGAGCCTTCTTATGGAAGTTATAGAGATGGGAGAGAGGACTGTTAAAGCAGCTGAAGAGATTATGGGCGGCCTTTGGGGTCCATTTTGCTTGGAAACCATACTCACAGACGAAATGGAGTTTATCGTCTTTGAGATTTCCGCTAGAATAGTCGCGGGGACGAATCCATTCGTTAACGGTTCGCCATACACTTGGCTCCGCTATGATTTCCCCATGAGCACGGGGCGGAGAATTGCGAGGGAAATAAAGCAGGCTATAGAAGAAGATAGGTTAGATGATATTTTGACATAAACATGATAAATAGCCTTATAAATGGTTAAATTTTATGCAGAAGAAAGTAAAGGTGATTGGCATGTGGGAGAGCTTCATAGATGAAAAGGTAAATGAAGTTAGGGAAAAGGTTGGGGATGGAAAAGCTATTATAGCACTCTCAGGAGGAGTTGACAGCTCAACATGTGCAATTTTAGCGCACAAAGCTATCGGTGATAAGCTCTATGCCGTCTTCGTTAATACTGGCTTCTTGAGGAAGGGAGAGCCAGAGTTCGTCATAAAGACATTTAGGGACGAGTTTGGCTTAAACCTCATCTACATCGACGCTCAGGAGCGCTTCTTTGAAGCGTTGAAGGGAGTGACAGATCCAGAGGAGAAACGCAAGATAATCGGGAAAGTTTTCATAGACGTCTTTGAAGAGGTTGCCAATGAAATAAATGCTGACTTCTTAATTCAAGGCACCATAGCTCCGGATTGGATTGAAAGCCAAGGAAAGATAAAGAGCCACCACAATGTCGGTGGTTTGCCTGAGAGGCTCAACTTAGAGCTAATCGAGCCGCTGAGGGATTTATACAAAGATGAGGTTAGGGAAGTCGCTAAAGAGCTTGGTCTTCCAGAGAGGATATACAATAGAATGCCATTCCCTGGGCCGGGCTTAGCCGTCCGCGTGTTGGGTGAAGTCACGCCCGAGAAGGTTGCAATCGTTAGAGAGGCCAACGCAATAGTGGAGGAAGAAATTGAGAAGGCTAAGCTAAAGCCGTGGCAGGCCTTTGCCGTCCTCTTGGGAGTTAAGACCGTTGGCGTGCAGGGAGACATAAGGGCTTACAAAGAAACAATAGCCGTCCGTGTAGTGGAGAGCCTCGATGGAATGACAGCCAACGCTATGAATGTGCCTTTTGATGTTCTCCAAAGGATAGCCTTTAGGATAACGAGCGAGGTTCCTCAAGTGGGGAGAGTGCTCTACGACATAACAAACAAGCCTCCAGCGACGATTGAGTTTGAGTGAGGGATCAAAAATGATAATCATAATGGACAACCACGGGCAATATGTGCACAGGATTTGGCGCACTTTGAGGTATTTGGGAGTTGAGGCAAAGATAGTTCCAAACACTATCCCCTTAGAGGAAATTAAAGCCATGGAGCCAAAGGGCATAATCTTCTCAGGTGGGCCAGATATTGAGAGAACTGGAAACTGCGGCGCAATTTTAGAGCGCTATGATGAGTTCAACGTGCCTATTTTGGGCATCTGCCTCGGTCACCAGCTCATAGCTAAGCACTTTGGGGGCAAGGTTGGGCGTGGTGAGAAGGCGGAGTACAGCCTCGTTGAGGTGGAAATCTTAGACGAAGATGACATATTTAAGGGCCTTCCAAAGCGTCTCAAAGTCTGGGAGAGTCACATGGATGAGGTTAAAGCGCTCCCCGAGGACTTTGAGCTTTTAGCTAGGAGTGATTTCTGCCCCATTGAAGCTATGAAACATAAGGAATTGCCAATTTATGGGGTGCAATTCCATCCGGAAGTTGCACACACCGAAAGGGGAAGCGAGATCTATAAAAACTTTGCAAGGCTCTGCGGCGAGCTTGAGTAATCTTTTTCTACTTCTCATTTTTACAATCTCGAAGTGTAAAATGGAAAACTTTTTAACGTTTTGTATATTACTAATCTTTAGAGTATAAAGGGGTGCGCTTATGGGTTACACTATATACTACAGAGTAGTGTTCGTTGACGAGAAGAAAGCCTTAAGAGTGCTGGAAGAAGTGTGTACTGGACTTGGGCTTCAAATTGAAAAGAAAGGCAGTGCTATTGTAATAATCCCCAAGTGCACTTGTATCGAGCCGCTAATAATTAAAAGTGGGGAGTGGAGTTTTTCAAAAACATATAAAAAAGAGCCTTACACTTCTCTCTACAAGCTGATATTGCTCTCGCTCTCTTCTTTTGGCTCTGTGGAACTGTTCGATGATGAGGGTTTTGTTTTGTAGACCTCCATTATCTTTTTCGGCACAGCTCCTTTTAGAGTCCTCTCCTCGACCAATACCTTAACAACGCTTCCTACCTCTACTTCCTCACTTTTGTCAATCCAGTACTCCCCTGGCTTAATATTTGCCCTTATATCGTCATGGACGCTCACTTTAACGAGCTCTCCCCTTACTTCTTCGACAACTCCGTAAGTCCAATCTCTCTTGTACTTGGCCCTAAAGAGGTGCCTGAATGCTAGAACTAAAGCAAAGATTGCGATTAGGTATGCGTAGAGGTAGTAGATGTTCACCGCTATCTTCCTCAATATTAGGTAACCTAAAAAGGAAACAAATGCTATGGATGTTAGGCCGTAGTAGAATGTCCTGTAGGGTTCATACTCAATGAAAAAGCTTTGATTTCTTATTAGGAGAGCTCTTAAATACAGAGCAAAAATCACAGTTATACTCAATAAATAGACCTCACTTTGGGTGAATACCACTATCAGCAGAGCTAGGATGAGGTAGGCTATAAAAGAAAGCTGAAGCTTTAGGCTTAGCATCTCGTGTATGGTGACTTTTCTCCTGACGAGTTTCTTCAAAAATTTGAAAGTTGGGGGATTTTCTTGAGGCTGAGGATTGAGCGATTTCTTTAATGCTCTTCCAGCTGATTCTACTAACTCGCCCACTTTGTATAAAGCTTCCTCAACGTTCATGATTTCACCCCGTGTTCAGTAAATCTTGGGCCCCTTGGGTACCAAAGAGTGCCACAGCCGTTTGATTATCAAGGAAGAAGGGAATGCTGCTTAAATCTCCGCTTGATGCGTTTCCATAAGAAATTCCCCATACCCTGTATCCCGAGGTTTTTGAACCTCCTTTAAAGTAGTAGTTTAAGAAGTAATAATCCACACTGGATTGTCCTTCCTCTGGTACTATTCCCAATGTATCGAAGAGGTTGGAGAGTTTTTCATCATAGGGTTTATGAGGCACCATGAAGCTTACCAGACCGATTGGATAATACTGGTTTCCAAATTTAACTCCAAGCTCATCTTGCATTTGATGAGCCAGGTTCACGTATGCATCATGGTTCGTATTGCTCCCTTCGAGACGCTCGAAGAAGGACCATCCACTAGATAGCCCAAAGTACATGATATCCCCCTCTTGTTCATTGATACACTCTCGGAACGGTTGGATGTCGTAGACTCTCGCTGTTGTTGTTTGTATGGTTGGTGCTGGCTTTTGTTCTATTTGATTAGATATTGAGACTGTTGGAGAAGTCGATGCATATTTGCGGACGCGTATCCAATCCCATTCTTGATTTTTATCCCATGTCCCCAATGCAATTGCTCCATTGTAATTTTGGTAGGCATTATATGTATTGTATATTATTGCTCCGGTATCCCATTCTAATCTTGAATTATACGTAAACCAATATATTGTTCCTTTATGCCACCCTGCAGGAAGATTTGGATATTCATTATGATAATTCCCCCAAGCATAGTCATCTAAATAAGACCATTCTCCGGGCTGTACCTGATTACTTCTTACCCACCATAAAGGACCCCAGGGATAGGAAGTTTGTCTAACGGCAATATAAAGTTCCGCCCAGCTGTTCTTAATATTCTGGTAGAACTCAATTATAACTGGGGGAGTAAAAGTCTTTTTTGTGTATATGCCTGCGTAATCATTGGTAATTCTTAGTACTCCGTTAATAAGGGATACTTGGGCATTATACTGCTCCCACTTGGTACTATTCAATGTGATCTCATTAAAATCATCATAGAAGTCAAACACTTCATTTGGATTTCCTAATGTTTCTGTGCCACTTGAATCAAATTGTATACTAAGTTTTATTTGAGAATTTGCTGGAATTGTAATATTTACCCAAATTAGAGCTTGTTTGTTAGTGGTATCCCAGCTTTCAACCCAAAAGTTGACAGGATTACAATTTTCATCGTAGATTTCAATAACTGGTACATTGTCATCATCGTTGTCTGCAGTGTTGAAAAATGTTGTCAAGGTGGGATTTGGGAGAGTTGTGCTGTCAATAGTAATTGGAACTTGGAAATTCGTTAAATCCTGAGCCATATTGTTTTGTATTGTCATGTTTAATCTGTATTTTAAGAGGGAACACCAGCCACTACCACCATTTATATTATCAAACACCATAACACCCATGTCTCCTTCATTGAAAACATCTCTTGGGGAGGTTCTTACTCCACTTAAAGTCGTGTTGACGATAATTGGAGCAGTGATATTTATTGAGCCGTTTAGCAGGACGTAACCTTTTGCTCCGTCTCCAGGATAGACATCTCCAAAGTGTATCTTATCAGTATCTACGCCCTTAGATAGTTTTTCAATGACGTGAGACTCACTGCTACTTCCATTACCTGCCAGAACTTTTATTGGCTTCTCAATAAGCTCTGGGAATGTGTAATCACAGGCTTTTATTGAACGGTAGTACCTACCCCCGGTAATTGCCGAGAATATTGGGTCTTCTAAGTTGCGTATATCCACTATTGAGTAAGTGTAATTTCCGCTTTTTGGTATTGAGCCACTGTAAACTATTTTTCCGGACATGTCTGTAATCGTTATGTTTGGGATTCTAGCTTTTATAACGATTCTAAAAGAATCTAAAGGCGCTACAGTGAGTTCCATACTGTTTGCTATCACACTTACGTTTGGGGAAATCTCAAATCCTTGTTCTCTTAAGTCTTGGCTAATATTTGTGAGCCACTTTTGGATTGTTTGTCCTTGCATTATTCTGTTAACATCATATCCACTTATAGCTGGAGAGCTACCTGTGAGGATTAGGTCTTTTATGGTCTCGTTTGCCATTTTGGATGTTATGAAGTTGCCAGTAACAGAAACATAATCGACTACAGCCACTATAGCTCTTTTTCCAGAAATCTCTAACGCCTTTTGAAAGTCCAAGTCTAAGTATGAAATAGTCCTATAGCTTCTCTCAACTTGGGTTCTCTCGCTCTGCGCTTGGACTATTTGAGAAGACACGTCCTCATAAGTCGCTAAGAGCAGCAGCAGAGGGATTAAAAGTACGAGAACGAGTGAGTTTAATAGAAATCCTCTTCTCCTCATCAGTCTTCCCTCCACACTCTGAGGGTTATTGTTATGGGCTCAAATAATCCGGGAATGTTGCCCATGTTTGCAAACACTATTTGAACTCCAGCTGGTAAATCCACATCAATTGGATTGGTTTGTGCTCCATCGTAGGGACTATCTTCCCATTCTTCAGGATTAGCATCATTTTCATAGTTTAACTTATCAAAGAGCCTCAAAATTGCGTCATCAACGGCATAAGTGGTGGGATCTAGGTTGTCTATACTTATTGCCTTGTAGGGAGCATCTCCAACTAAAATCGAGCGCGTGTAGGTAGTTGAGCCATCATTGTAGTAGTATGTTAAGTTGTATCCCTTGTATGTTGGATAGTCTTGGAGTAGTCTGGGAAACACATCTCCATAACCTGCGTAGCCTTGGATGAAGTATTTTATGATACCCCTCGTCTGTTGATATCTGTATGATGTTCCTCCATTGCCTACACTTGTATCAAGCTGTGCCAGAAATGTATTTGCCTGACCTGGTACCATCATCCAGTTATAAAGCTTTGAATATGAAACCCTTATAGCATAAAGACCATTGGGGCCTGCATAGAACTGTCCTCCCCCATTATTCAAATTCTCATTCAGTCTTTGGGTAGTTGAAGAGCTAAAGCAGTAACCTACCCAGTAGTCAGCATACCACGGATCACTCTCCGGCGGCAGGTCATAGTTCACACTCATCTGTGAATAAGTGTCGACACCACATGCGTAAGTATAATCACCGCTGTAGCTGATTTTTGGGTCTTGGTAGTCGATATATATCGAGAGCGGGATGCTGTATTGGGTTATTAGTGTTTTAGATATGTAGTTAATTCTTACCTCCGAATCAGGATAGCCATATAAAATTCTGTTGGCTACCCCACCACATTCAGAAACAGAACATCCATAACCATAACCTGCGCCACCATATGTGAAATATCCCGCGTCTCCTGTGTCCACAAATACTGCATCAAAGGCAACTACAAAATCAAAGACCATCTTGCTTAGGTTGTCATAGGATACCCCTATATTCTGCAATGCAGTTTTAATCTCATTGTCTGTAAACTCTACAGTCGTTACTCCCGATTCACTGGCATTTTTTGTAAGAAGAAGTGTTAAATCACCCCCAAGACCATAATAAAGGCGGACGTACTTTACATTTTTCACTTTAAATCTCATGTTAATCGAAGTGATGTTCCCTGGGACGAAGTTCTCAAGCAGGTAAAAGAATCCAGTATACTGAGAATTGATATTGTATATCTTTATTACTCCCGGATTTTTAGTGCTTAGGCTGCTGCTCCTGTACTTGATGTATACTGTGGTTCCGCTTCCTGCGCCTATTCCATCTTGTACGTACCTATATGAATAATACGCGTCGTGATACACTATTCTAAAAGTATTAGTGCCAGGCTGTAGGTATCCTGAAATATCGGGGGCGTTTGGCAAGGAGTTTTGTAGGGAGACATAATTTCCGTTTATATATACGTCTTGGGTTTCGCTGAGCCTCTTAATAAAATTACCATTTGCCTCTATGATACTCGCATCGTTCGGTAAGGTTATATTTCGTGTTAAAATGAGGGTATTGCTGTAGCCATCACTTGAGAATGCTCCGGCCAAAACTCTCATCCATCCGTATAGATCTTCCCTTGTAACTTCCGCTTTGGTCAAATATGCCCTCGCCATATATCCTCTCGGCGTTTGATTGAATGCATAGCCGCTCAAAACTAATGTTGCTGGGGAAACATCTTGAGCTTTTGAGTAGTTGGCGCCAAGTTTCCTCAAATATGGGCTTGTGTAGTTGTTTATAAGGAACTCATAATTGTAGTCTTTGAGTGTTCTGTTTAATATGTATCCTAAAATTATCTCCGCTTTATGTTTTAGGTTCTCTGAGGGGTAAAGAGGTTCGGTAGCCCAATAAGTTGCAGCTATTTCTAGGGGAGGCATATTTTCATCTACTAAGTTCAAATTAAGCGTTCCATCGCTTTTCCACTGTTCGATTATGTTTTGGGGAACTAGCTCCTTCAATGCGACGGTTCTCAGGGTCGTGAGCGTGTCCTCGGCTTTGTATTTATTTTGGCCCCTCATGTAAGTTGAGTAAACCTGAGTGTTGCTCTCCATTACAATTATGCTTGTCACAAATATCGTAACTAAGAGGAGTGAGAGCAAGGCATCGAGCGTGAAGACGAATCCTCTCCTCTTCATCTGTCATCCCACACCCAAAGTTTTATTAAAACAGGTTCAAACTTTGGCTCTAATAACATCCCCAGATTATCTAAGTCTCTCAAAACTACATCTCCGCTGAAGTTCTTTTCATAAAGCCAAAATTCTACGGGTTTTGCTCCGTTTTCTGATGTGAATTCTTCAAAAATCATACTCCAGGGTATCCTTACAGTAGTAGTGTTTCCCTCATAAAACTTTGGCTGCATTGTGTCGTTTTGCCATGCCACAACGGCTTTAATATTTGAATCCGCAGCGTCTTTCTCAATAAAAATGCCTTTTAATAATGTTCCATCTAATATAGCAAATGTTAAGTTTCCAGCTTCGTTTTGGGGCACGCTAATCTCTAGATATGAATAGCCAGGAAGGTTCTGCTTGAGGTTGCCTACAATGATTGCCTCTTTTTGATTTTGAGTGAGGGTAATAGTCCCGTTGTAGATTAGCTTTGCAACGACGAAATTTCTCGCTTGATACTCTATCCATGGCGAACGAACTTTCGACGCGTTGATTGTGGCACTATCTGTAGTTAAGCTACCGTTGATTATAGCAAAGCTATAAGTTGGGGTGGTGAGGTTGGTTGGGTAAACAGAAGTGGCCGTGATGCTTAGACTCCCTCTATCATAGCTTTCCACAGTAACCCTAACTTGGCCAATTCCGGTAATGTGAAGTGTGCACGGAGTTCCTGAACTAAAGGAGTATTTGAAGTTTGAGATAGCATTGATGGTTTCTACTATAACGTAGCTGTTTGAGGGGATACTTCCATAATATGTGTCCTGTCTGTACACGTCGATATCCTCCAAAGGAATGAATTCAAGGACATCTCCGGAGTCTAGTTGAATGTTATTTCCAAAAGGTGCAGGCGCTCCATTGAGCAGTACACTATCACATTCAACATCAAACGGGCTATTTCCCTTGTCAGAAATCCTAAAGTTTCCGCTATCTTGGGAAAGGTCCCATGTTATAAGTGGGCCCGGAAAATCTCCAGCGATACTGAGATTTTTGGTCGTTAGATAGAGTTCTATTTGAAAATCTTTCCATTTACTTAGGTTCAACAAGCTGTTCCTCGTAACTGTACTGATTATAGAAGAGTTTAAAGCTAAAATCTTGTCATAATCAAGAGCAAAGAAGTAGTCCTCACTTCTTATGCCTACAACTTTAACACTACTTGGATTGTTCTCCCATCCCTTTGGATAGCCTGGACTTTTAGTTAGAACGTCAAGCATGTTGTCAGCGATGTTTGCTCTATCATACCAATCAATTAAATTTGTAACTTCCGCTTTTATTATGTCATTGGTATTTACAACTACCCCTACTATCATTATGATGATCACAAGTGAAAGCATGGCATCTAAAGATAAAATTTGACCTCGCCTCTTCATCCTTTCACCACTCTCACACTAATCTCTATTATTCTACCTGAATACACTAAATTCGTACTATTCTTTGCTAAGTTCGTGTTTTTGGCTATGTCTTCAATGATAAATGACTTTATGCCGTTTGCAATAGTCGTATTGTCCACTTGGAAAGGAGTGTTTATTGTGACTAGAATCCTTGTTGTAGTGTTTGTATCGACCTGGGTTATGTTCATCACTCTAAAATGATAGTTCTCACCATTTAATGACTCCAGTGCAGGATTTAAGAGCGAATATGGGCTCTCGCTTATTTCAACGCCCATATTTAAGTAGTCGCATGCATGGGAGGCAGATGTTCTAACATAAGCTATTACGGAAATGTTCCTATTTTCATTTAGATAGCTAGGCACTACAAAAGCTATTCCTGCCATTATGATAGCGACTATGAAGAGTGTTTCGAGAGCGGTCTGCCCTCTACGGCTCAACCTTAACATATAGCATCTCCTCGGTAGAGTTATAATTCGCCACTATCCAAAACTCTCTTTTTGAGCTCGTCAAGGTCACGTTTGATGTTGTGAGTGGTACTGTTGAGTTTTGTGTAATTGTATAGCTCTTTCCTTCAATAGTGACGTTTATGATAATCAGATTTGAAGTCCCATCGAGCTGTATTCTTACGCTGTCTCCAGTGTCGAGCTCAAATGGGAGAACTTCCTTCTTTTTAAATCCCTCTCCCACAGCATAAACTTTTGTTATATGGTCTCTGATGGTTATAGAGAGCGTTTTAACACTCGCTAGTGTATCAAAAGTCTCTGCATGTCCCACTTCACTGGTGGCTAAATACGTTAAGTTCACCACGGTTAGCGTGATAAGCAAAATTGCAAAAAGTATGTCCAAGCTCACCTGGCCCCTCATCTCACCCACCAGGATTGATATTTATTCTCAATTCACCTTTGCTCGCATCAAGTGTCCAGCTCTCTGTGCTATCTGGGTTCCACTCTACAATAATTTTAATGCTTGTAGGAAGGCTTCCGGCGTTTATAAGAATCCCGGGAAGTGATGTACCTGAAGCTGCAGGTGAATAAGATGTAACGCTTTTTGCATACATCGCTCGACTCCAAAATAGGTTTTTCTTTGCAGTGCTGGTCTCGTTGGCGGATATCGTCTTGTTTGCGCTGTCTAAAATGGCTATATACGTCCCATTTTGGTATCCTATTAGCAGCTGAGGGGTTCCACTCATGTTGAACGCTTTTGCTATAAAGTCAGCATCGTTTAGGTACTTTAGAGTAATATACGTGGTTGCTTTGGAGCCTGGGCCTTGGGCATAGACTTGAGACACTGTGTTTGAGATTGAATTAGAAAGGCTTTTAGCCTCTAAACTAATTTGAACCCTAAGGATATCAACGGATTGGGAATTTTGTGTAAATGTAATGTTGTTAACAGAATAAACTAGCAGGACAAGGAATATTGCAAAGACAAACATGAACTCTAATGACACTTGGCCCTTTTTCATACTCTCACTTCCATGTCTATACTATTACTACGAAACTATTTAACAGTTGTTACTTATTTTCAGCCACATCTTCCTCTTTTACGGTGGCAATCGTGTTTATTCCCCTCTTTTTGATGTCTATACCAAAATAGTCATAGTTAAAGACCTTAAAACCATACTTCTCTTTGTCGAGTGGATGGTTAGCTATAAGCTCTTTTAACTCATCAATAAAAAACTGAGTCAGCTGGTAGTATCCAAAGTCAAGGAACTCCTTTTTGTACTCTCGTAGGAATATAAGGAGGGGCAACATGCTTAGTCCGACCAGTAACAGGGCTTCTCTGTAAATGATACTCAAAATCGCGGTTATTCCAGCAAAGCTTAAAATAGCTATTGTGGTGATTTTTATCTTGTTTCTTATTTCTTTCATCCGATTTACTCTGCTTTCCCATATATCCAGCAGAGCCGGGTTGTAAAAATCAAAGGCCGTATGCCTCTTCCCTTTTTGGATTCTCTGCCTTATCAAGTCATCCCAGTCATCTTGATAGTATATAATCTCTCCTTTATTCTTTGCTCTCTCTGCATCGAGTGAAGAGATTATCCTAATTATGTCTTCCGCGCTCTCGTGGGCGATGTGGGAGTAAACCTCCTTCTCATTGAGCTCTAGAGCAACCTCGACTGAGTCTTTCATTCCACCTCACCTGGGTATATGTCGTCAAAGTCTGGCAGACCTTGTAAAAGCTCTTTTTTCTTTGTTTCTGCCTCTTCTTTGGCTTCCATAAATGATTGAGCATAATTCCTGGCAGTAATTATTATGTCCTCTATGCTCTTGCTTTCATAGATACCGCTTAGCAGTGTCACCACTTCGACTTCTCTTTCCCTGGGATCTGGATAAAAGCCCCTAAAGATTTGCTTTCCCTTTATCTTGTGGGTTAGATAGTTCAAAGCCTCAAAAATTTCGTTGGCCTTTAACACTTCTGGTGGGCCATGAATGGCAATTAGCCCATACAAAGCGGATTCTATGTTTGCCTCTAAATACAGCCCTTCGCTTTCAAAGGACTTCAAAATTAAGCGGGATAGGTTTTTTAGCTTTGAGGCATCTTCTTTTGCATAGCCGATGGTTGCAAAGCTTCCAAAAGCTTTAAGCACAAACTTTAAGTCGCTTCCATCAAGAGTCTGCTCCCCTGGGATGTCAATTAACGCTAAAAGTGATGCGATGCGCTCGACAATTGTATAATTTATCTTTTCATAGGCCTTACTTATATCATCACCGCTTTCTCTGAGCTTATTGTTGTCTATAGCCACTATTGAATCTGCAACTTTTGAGAGCTTATCTATAGTTATGGCAGCGTTTATTGTGGGCCTTATTCCTTCTTCTTTCAAGGGCAGAGCGCCTATTGCGACAACCAGTGAATCGGGATACTCATTTTTTAAAGCCTCTGCTAGTATGGGTGTTCCCCCTGCTCCCGTTCCCCCTCCAAAACCAAAAGTTAAAAAGAAGATGTCAATATCTTCTCTTCCCATTATTGAGTCTATCTTGCGCATTATCATTGACAAATCGCGCTTCATAGCCTCTCTGCCTAGTATTGGATTTGCATTTACTCCTTTTCCTCCAACGATGCTGTCTCCTATGAGTATCCTCCTCTCATGGGGAACGTGCTTTAAGTACTCTAAATCTCCTTTGGATGTGTTTATAGCCAAGGTCTCAAAGTCGACCAATGCGAATAGGTCAGCTATCTTAGTCCCGCACTGACCTATTCCAATGATTAGAGCTCTCATCTATTTAATCACCTCACTATCTCTGCGCTTAGCTCATCAACGCTTGCCTTTCCGTCGTAGTTTGTATCATTAAATTGAACTATCAATACTTTTCCGTTCAAATATCTAATCAATCCTGAGTCGAATAGTGTTTTAACGGCGTCACTCAAATCGTCTTTGTATAATACAAATAGGATAACTCCTTTTTCATACTTTCCAGGGATTAGGACAATCGTTTTATCAAGCGGGTAACTCTTTCCTTCTATCGTGACTACCGTGCTTCCAACTTCAAAGCTCACATATGGGTTGTAGTCCGCAAGCTTAAATGTGCTGTAGTTTGCTAGGACTATATAGTTGCCATCACTAAACTCTTTGAACTTTTCCCTGCTTACATTTGCTCCGAATAGCTTATCTACGGCATCCTTAACTGTTGAGGCTGTTTCGTTCCTATCATCTATATAGCTAATTGTGAACTTCTCCTCTCCAAGGAGCCTTATGACATCGTATAAACCTGTTCTAGGTATAAACTTAAAGTTCGACAAATAGAGCGTTTTTAAGGATGTATCTACTACTGTCTCTGGCTCTTTATCCTCTACCCACTTTAATATCTCATCTCTTAAATTGTAGCCTAGCTTGTATAGCAGTTCTGTCGCTCTTATAGTGAGCTCTATGCTCGGTTTTCCTTGGTACATCAGCACGTTGGCTATGTAGCTGTCCTTCACAATAGGCCATGCTCCATCTTCAGTCCTCTGATCTAGGAGCCATTCTATATGTGGTTGAAGCTCCTCTCTGCTGGATATTGGGTAAAGAGCTTCTAAAACCTCTAAAGTCGTTGAGACGTCTTTTGAAAGCATATAAGAGTAGTATTTAGTTTTTGTGAATGTTCCCCATCCACTGCTGGAGATTGATAGCAACCATTCTTTTGCTTTTTGCACATCGGGGTCTTCTGAAGAGACGCCCAATGCGAGTAGTGCTTTAATTGCCAAAGCTGTATCGTAAGGTTGAGGTCCTAAGAAAGCTCCCCACTTTCCGTCGCTCCTCTTTAAGCTTTTGATGAGCGTTATCTGCTCCTGCTTTTGAGTCTCATTTAAGAGGTTAAACTCCAGTAGCGTCAGTAGAGCATAGATGTGCGCAGGATAAATCTGGCCTCTCTCCTTTGCAATTTGGGAGAGGGCTTCAAATCTGTTCTCTGTCCAATTTAGCCCCTTGTCTATGCTTACATCCCTAAAATAACATAGTTTTAGGGCTTTTAATGCATAATATGTAGCTTTTTCATTTGATGAGAGCCCATAAATATAGCTCCAGCTCCCATCGTCATTTTGCAGAGCTTTCAAAGCTTTACATGACTCTTCAAAGGGGTTCTCCGGAGTTTCGCTTAGCT
This sequence comes from Palaeococcus pacificus DY20341, assembly GCF_000725425.1. Lineage (NCBI taxonomy): Archaea > Methanobacteriati > Methanobacteriota > Thermococci > Thermococcales > Thermococcaceae > Palaeococcus > Palaeococcus pacificus. The sequence continues at coordinate 141,253 of NZ_CP006019.1, forward strand.
TGTCACTTACTAATGCAAAGCTCAGCGTTGCATAAGAAGAGGTTTCTACGATTTCTGCGCTTTTCATTAAAAATGCAGGTTGGTTTGCCCAGTAAACGGGATCATCATTTTTGATATCTTCCAAAATAAGAAGAGCTTTCGCAACATCGAAGCTCACGCCCTCGTAAAGGGTCACTACATACGTTACCATTGCCCTTTCTCTTTGAGTGAGTGAGTCATTGAGGAGAGCCTCTCTCAACTTTTCTATCCTCTCGCTTAAGTCCTTTGGAGTGTATCCAATGTTGTAATATGCTATGAGCTTTAGTGCTTCAATTTCTTTCTCAGTAAGTCCAGGATAGCTCTCTATTTTTTCCAGATATTCCACTGCGTTTTTCAACATGTAGGAGCTTTCCCATGAGTATGATCTGCTCCCAAGAGCCCAAGTTGCAATTACACTTGGGTAAAAGTCGCTTTGAGTGTCTTCAACATATCCCCATGCCTCTCCATTAAAAGAATCTTTTATGAACGTGACACCTGAATCAGTAGCTCTCCTGACAGTGGTGAACCTTGAGGTTCCCATTTCATAATGGTTAAGAGCATTGGATAGTGCAATTACAGCATAGGCTGTGCTTAAAACGTCACTCTCATGTCCTTCCCTATAGCCCCATCCTCCATTTGGGTTTTGGGCATTTAGAAGTAAGTCCACATATTCGTCGATATAGGGGGATAAGTCTTCTCCAACTTTTCCTTCAGATTCCACTATTGCCATGAGGGCCAGACTAATATCCCTCGTTTCGCTAGATATGTCTTTTGAAGTTTTGATAAAATCAGTGGCTTTGTCTAATATTGGATTGGCTGTTACGTTTGCGTATGGAATCAGGAGCATAACGATAAACATTAATGATAAAATACGCTTCATTTTTCACCCTCCCTAATTTCTATAATAAGTATCTCCCAATAAATAAGTTTTTCCTAAGCAGTGAAAACACTAGAAAAGCAAAAGAGGGTTAAAAAGGCCAAACCTCAGTCACAGCTTTATGAAACGCTCTTCTTTGCTGATATCATCCCTCATTATTAAAACTACCCTGCTTGGCTCATATTCATCCTCTATGTGATATCCTGGAAGGTGTTTGACTAGTTCTTCCGCAAAAGCTTTTATTTCTGCATGTTTGGGCATATTGTTTATAGTGAGTCTGTTCCTTGAATACCCCACAAACATGTATGCTTTTGCCTCGACGAACATTGGTCTTGCTTTCATAATCAGCTCTGCGTATCCTTCTGGGTTGTGCATGTTCTCGCCTTTAACGAGAGTAAGCCTAATGACGGTTCTTGTTGGCAAGCCATTCATTAATTCGAGGGTTTTGTTTATCTTTTCCCATCCGTCGGGGATCATCGGAACATTCACTTTGTTGTATGTCTCCTCATCTGGGGCGGTGAGTGAGACATAGAACTGTGTTGGTAGCTTGTTTTCCTTGATCATCTCCTCTAAACGCTCTGGTTCAGTTCCATTTGTAACTATGAACGTAGTTATGCCCCTCTTGTGGAACTCCTCTACCAATTCGCCTATCTTTGGGTAGAGCATTGGCTCGCCGGACAGGCTGATGGCAGCATGTTTTGGTTCCATCGCTTCATCAAGCTTTCTGGCATTTATTTGATCTTTTATTCCACCATATCCGCTTAAGAGCTTTCTCTGTGCTTTTATGCTCTCATCTATGAGGGCGGCCGGATCATCCCATGGCTCAGGGAGTTCAATACCCAAAAAGCCTTCCATAGGGCGCCAGCAGAAAATGCAGTTGTGAGTACACCAGGCTAGCACGGGTGTCATTTGGAGGCAGCGGTGGGATTGAATCCCATAAAACTTCTGCTTGTAGCAAACACGGTTGTGCTTTATACTCTCCTTTAACCAATGGCAAAGCTTAACTCCACTGTGTCTTCCAACGAGAGCGTAATGCTGCTTTTTAAATAAATTAGCAATTTCCTCAGGCATATTATATCTCGCATCACTCATTTAGGCTCACCTAAACCTCGTTGAAGCTATGCTTTTAAAAGATTTTGCATCGGACTATTTGGTGATCATAAAATATCTATGCAAACGCTTTTCACATTTTTAATAATCCCCCTAAATTCTCCATATTGGTTGTAGTCTCCTAGATACCCTCAAATATTTCTGAGTCCCAATATGGCATTAGCTTATCCCATTATATGGGTGTTTTGCCTATTGTCGATATGTGGTTCAACAAAAAACTTAAATACCAAGAGATTTTATTGGGCTTTATGTTTAGCGAGTTAAAACCAACTTTAATTATTAAAACAAAGGCTAGAGAATTTGAAATTGATATATTTGAGGAAGATGAATTTGAGGAAAGACCAAAAGTTCGCTTCGTCCAGGAGATTAAGCGGGTTCACTTGGCATAACCGCTTATAACCACAATATCCTCAAAAAAATAATGTTCTCTGGCGGTTATTTCTACATTGAAGCCTTTAGATTTGAGCTTTTCAAGCGTTTCTTCGATTCCAGTTATTGAGGACTGAACTATCTGAACTATGCCCTTTGGCTTTAAGTATTCCTTTACCTCTTCGATGAACCTATCCAAAACTTCTCTCCCGCTAGCTCCCCCGACTAAAGCCAAATCTATGGCTTCTTCTGGTTCTCCTGGTAAATAGGGGGCATTAAATGTGATTATGTTAAATTTGCCTTCAACCTCCTCAAAGAGGTCACTCTGCCTAAACTCAACGTTTTTTATGTCATTAAGCTTAGCATTTTCCCTAGCGAGCTCAACGGCTATTGGATTAACATCAACACCTAAAACGAACTCTGCTTTTTTTGCCATGATGAGAGCTATTATCCCAGTGCCTGTGCCAACATCTAAAGCCAAATCCCCTTCTTTTACCTTCAAATTTCTCGCTAACAGAAAGCTGTCCTCTAAAGGCTCGTAAACTTGAGGGTGAAGCTTAATCTTAAGTCCTTCGTAGGTTATGTAGGGCATAAAGAAAGAAGGAGGCGAGGGCTTAAATGCTTTACTCAGTTTTATAGATCTTGTCCTCAAACGTAACAAAATCCGTCCATGCTGCATGTGCCAAAAACTTGGCCTTTAAGTTGGGCTTCCCATCCTTAAACGCTTCTCTTTTGTGGCTCCAGCCAACGACTTCGCCAACAAAAAACGTGTGGTCTCCATATTCTTTGTTATCCACAACTCTGCACTCTATGTTTGCGAGGGCTTCGTGTATGCTTGGCGTTTCTATTTTCATTGAAGGAACCAGAGTTATGCTCATTTCTTTTAGCTTTGCTGGACCGCTCTTTGTTCCGGCTATCCACACATCTCGGAGCATGTCTAAGCTTGGAACGCTTACAACAAACTCATTATACTTGGTAATTAAGCGGTGGGTATAGCGTCTTGGTGAAACAGCTACTCCAATCATCAGCGGGTCGTGAGAGAGTATTGTAACCCAATCGGCTGCCATAACATTGGTCTCTTCTCCCTTGCCCGACACAATTAGGTAAGTACGCATAGGATACATCAAGCGATGCATGAGCATCACCAATAATTGGTGAGGCGACATTCATTAAAAGGGTTGCGTGCAAACTTTGCACAGCAAAATTTGATTTAAAAAATGTGCTTTGCTAAATATGGTTCAACAAATGAAACCAATCTGGATGGATAATCCTAACTCAGAACAGTTGCTGAACAAGGAGGGTAAAGGGAGGCACGAAGGATGTCAGAAATAAAACAGAAAAATGCCTCCTTTAATCACTTCCTCTTCCACTCTGTGTAGCCGCAGCGTCCGCAGCTCCAGCGATCCTTGTGTTCGGCCATAAATATTCCGGGGCCGCACCTTGGGCAGAACTTCTTCTTTCTCTCGACCTTGTCGCCCTTGACCTCATAGTACTTCCACTTTTGGGTAGCCTTCTTTTTACCAGCCATCTACATCACTCCTCCTGCTCTTGTATTAGGCCGTCTCTCTTTAAGATGTACTCAGGCTCGATGTACATCATCCTCTCCTTGCTCTCATAGGCCTTAGCGTAGCCCTTTGAAACTTTGCTACCGAAGTATGAGCGAATGTACTGTATGACAGTTGTCTCTGGGTTTAAGTCGAGCATAGCAACGAGCTTACCCTTGACGTCTTTCCTTGAGGGTGTTGGTTCTCCTTCGTGAATGACCTCAAAGTATATCTCCTTTCTTCCTAAGAGTGGATTTTCCTTGGTTTCAATAATCCTAATCTCCATCGTAAACCACCTCCATCCTTCTAAGCAGCTTTGCGAACCTAAGCTTTTTTTCGGGTGTGACCTTTATAAGCACTACCCCTTCATTGGGCTGTCCATAAATCACCAATGAACCGAGGGGAGCGTAAATTACAGCTGGAATTGTAGCCAAATCTTCTTCTCCACAAACTTTTATGTGTACTTCTCTCCCTCTTTTAATCAGCTCAACTGATTTTTTAATGGCATTTAATAAAGCTTTCGTTATTGTTGCTGGGGGATTGTGAACTGTCATTGCAATGGCCTTACCTTCAACTTTGGGCATATATGCTTCTCTTTCGGTTTTATAATCATAAATTGCCACGTTCGGTTCTAAACCGAGGTTTACAACGTTTTCCGTCACTACATCACCAACTGTGATTAAATAGGGAGCTGACTTAAACTTCTCAAGGGATTCCAAATATGGTTGAGGAATCTCACCTTTAATAAGCTCGCCAAGAGGCTCTTTAAGTTCTTCTCTCATCCAAATTGGGAGTTTAAGATAAAAATCTTTGCACTTGCCCATTTTCACCTGACCCTAATAGCGTATTTTCCTTCCACGCTCACTTTCAGGCTTTCAGCTATCCTAGACTTCTCCGGATCTAGGATTATCACTAAATCAAACCACTCATTGCTCAAGTCCCTACTTCCACACACAGGACACTGGTCTTCTGTTGTTATGTGGTGGCAGTGTCTGCATGCTCTTATCATTGAGCCTCACCCTCACTTTGCTTTCTCTTTTGCTTCGCTATCCACTCGAACTTTCCAAGGCCTGGCTGCCTCATGGTTAGGCCTATCTTGTTCTCTCTAACGACTTTGCTCTTTGCGCTTATTGCGATTATCCTGGCTCTCGCTTTATCACCGAGCTTTAATATGTTCTTGCTCTCCTTTCCAACAAACTGTTTGTTCTTCTCATCATAAACCACGTAATCGTCCATTAACTGTGAGATGTGAACTAAACCGTCTAAAGGCCCAATCCTAATGAAAGCACCGTATTGGGTTATATCAACTACCTCTCCCTCAACGACCTCGTGGAGCTCGGGCTTCCACACCAGAACGTCAAAAATGGCCTCATGGTATGTGGCACCATCCCCAGGGACGATAATCCCTTCGCTAATCTCCTTTATATCCAATACAGCCAAAACCACGCCTTCATCTTTATCGTAGATGCCCTCATATATGAGCTTGAGCTCTTCTCTCGCTGCTTCCTTTGGATCCATTGTGAACTTTGTTGGGGGAATTCTCACTACGTCTTTAACCGTCAACAGCTTGTACATGTCTTTACCTCCAAAAATTTTTGAAAAGGAAAATCATTTCTTAAACTTCTCTTTGTAGAGCTCTATGGCCCTGAGAATCTCCTTCTTGGCGACGTCAGCGCCTTCCCATCCCTCAACGGTGACTTCCTTGCCCTGTAGTTCCTTATACCTCCTGAAGAAGTGGGCAATCTCGTCGAGGAATGCCTTTGGAACGTCGCTTATGTCCTTGACGTCGTCGAAGTATGGGTCCTCCACTGGGACAGCTAAAATCTTGTAGTCCCTGTCGCCGCTGTCAACCATCTTAAAGAGGCCTATTGGCCTTGCTTCAATGAGCACTCCGGGATATACTGGCTCCCTCATGATCACCATAATATCAAAGGGGTCATCATCGTCGTACCAGGTTTGTGGAATAATTCCATAGTCTACTGGATAGAAGAATGGGCTGTATAATACTCTATCGAGCTTTATCAAGCCGCTCTTTTTATCGAGCTCATACTTGTTTCTGCTTCCCTTTGGTATTTCAATCAATGCGTAAACAACCTCTGGGACTTCTGGTCCTGGCTCCAATTCGTGGAACGGATTCATCTCAATCACCTCATAGCCTTTTTAAAAAGGAAGGATATAAACTTAACTCTGCATCAAAATTTAGGCGTTTCTTTTTAAAGTTTTGCTCTCTTCAGCTCACATCTGGGTGTAGAGGAAGTATGCGTAAAGCGCTAGCAGCGTAATGCTCGTCTTTCTTCCAACGCGGTTGTTCAGGCGAAGGGAAATGGTTAAAACAAACATTACTAAGAGCGTTAATGGCATGGTGGTTTGGAATATGCCAGTATCAACTTTTATGGGTCTTATGAGGGATGCCACTCCAATAACCATAAGGATGTCCAGGATATTTGCGCCTATTATATTGCCGACGCTTATGTTGGGTATCTTTTTGAGGGTTGCCGTTAGGGCATTGGCGAACTCTGGGAGTGAGGTTCCTATTGAGACCAGTGTTAGTGCTATTACCACTTCGGAAACTCCAAATGTCCTTGCGAGGCTAACAGCGCTATCAACCACCAGCCTGGCTCCTAAAACAACTATCAAGCCGCTCGCGAGCATTATAAGAATTTCTCTCTTTGGGTTCCCTCCTCCCTCAGGAGGCTCTTCGAGAATCATATGCTTTTTGTAGAGGTAGTAAAGGAAGCCGAAATATATCATGATTAAACTAGCCCCATCGAGCCTCGATATTACCCCATCCCTCATCAAGAGCCAGGCATAGGCGGTTACAAAAACCATGAAGGTTGAGTTTCTCCATGCGACTTTATCAACATTCAGAGGCATTATGAAGGAGCATATCCCCAGAATAAGCGCTATGTTGGCCAAAGCGCTTCCCACGGCATTTCCTAAGGCCATATCGCTCCTTCCTTCAAATGCGGCCAGAGCAGAAACGGTAACTTCGGGGAGCGTGGTGGCAATGCTTGCCAAAACAAGAGCTATTAAAAACTCGCTGACTCCAAACCCTTTAGCCACTCTAGAAGCGGACTCAACGAACTTATCGCTCCCTTTGATTAGCAGTATCAGTCCCACTACGAACGCTGCAATCTGGATTATCATGGTCATCCCTTGTAGCCTTGGGGACTTCTCTTTAAAAATCTAATCCTCATATCCTTCTTGTTTTCCTTTTTTGCCTTCCATCTTTATGACATAGTCGGCGGCATTTTGGAGGGCAATGCTAAAACCGGGATCAACTCCAATGATTACCATTTCTTTTCCAACTCTCTTTGCCTCACTTATAATTGGTAGAAAATCCGCATCTCTCGTTGCAAGAGCTATTACTTCCATATCTGAATTGTAAATCAGTTCCATAGCCTCTATGGCAACTCTAACATCTGTATCTCCAGCTACGATTATGGGCTCAAAGCCTTGGTTTACTATTGCCTCTATGAGGCCTTGGGGTGCGTATTGATTTAAAACGACCTTTGCAACCCTCAATTTTCCAATTTTTTCGAGAGCTGCTTTTATATCCTCTAAATGAAGTCCAAACTCTTTCCTAAGTATGTTCGGACCGTCTATAATCAAACCAATAGATTTTTTCTTCTCTACTTTCTCTTTTTTGCGTGTTTCTTCTTTTTCTACCTTCTTTTCTTCCTTTTCTATCTCCTTGCCAAATATCTTAAACAGCCGCCTTTTCATATGTTCTCACCTTCAGGAGTTAGGAGTATTACATAGTCAGCACCATGTTTTAATGCAGAGCTGAAGCCGGGTTCTGCACCTATAACTACGGTTTCTTTTCCTTTTTCCTTAGCCTTTAAGATTAATGGCAAAAACTCGGCATTTCTCGTTGCAAGAGCTATTATATCTATATTTGGGTTGTATATCTCCCTCATTGCTTCAACCACTAATTTAACCCCTGTTTCGCCGGGCACGATTATAGGCTCAAAACCTTGATTTGCCACGGCTTCTATGAGGCCTTGAGGTGCGTATTGGTTCAAAATAACCTTTGCTACTCTTATATTCCCTATTTTTTCCAGTGCTTCGACGATATCTTCAAGGTGTATGTTAAATTCTTTCCTAAGTATGTTCGGACCGTCTATGAGAAGGGCTATTTTTTTACCCCTCTGCATTCTGCTTTTTATGGTTGCTATACTCTTGACTCCTTCTTTTGTCATCGACATAATCTTCTCCCAATTACTGGGCATGATAACCACCGCAGTTAATCATTGAAATGCCTAATTCAGTTTTTGACTTGAAAATATAAAAAGGTTCGCCAGTCAGCGTTTGCTGTTGAGGATGTGCTTGTAGTAGTACCAAAGGCCGCGTGTTATGTCCCTTACCTCTATCATCGTAAATGTTAAGGAACGCCCGATATATTCAGCGCTCTCTTCCCACGTGTGTGCTTGAAGAACGCGGTGTATCAACAGGTGTATCTGCCTCTCATCTAAATATGGTTTCATCCAGCCGTCGAGGAAGTAGAGCTTTACTATTGGTTTAACTGCATCTAAAACGGTATCATATGTTAGCACTTTGCCAGTGAATAGTTCTAAGCGCTTCTTTTGTACTTTTGTCAGGTGTATTGGATAATCAACTGCCTCTTCAAATGGGCTTTCAAGGAGCCACCTTGCAATTTCTGGCTCTAAATCTTTATGAGTATCTCCAAGCCACTCCAATAGACGAATCCTAAATTCTGCATTTGCCTCTTTTACAATTTTTTTCGCTTTTTCACTTATGGGCTTAATCACTATGGCGGTATACTCACCACTAACCGGGTTTCTTGAGGGGCTCAAGTGAACGGGAGCAAATCCATTTCTCACCCAGAACCTAATTAATTCCTCGCTTGCTCCAAAACCTGAACCAACCCAATCGTAGCCCTTTTCTTGAGCCTCTTTAATTAAAAGCTCAAGTGCTTTGCTTCCCAAACCGCGATCCATTGCATCTGGGTGCGTCGCTATTCTAACGACACGGTAACCTTTGAGCTTAGCAAACTCCTTGGCATAGTGGTGTTTGACCATCATGTCCGGGATTATATTACCACGCGGTTTGTATCCTTGGGCCATTTTATCAATTACCTTCTTTGGAATTCCGCCCTCTTTTGCTATTTGGACCGCTGTAACGATTTTGCCGTTGCTCAAGCGTAAAACTCTAGCTTCATGGTGGGGAGCGTCTGCTAAAAGTGCTACATCGCTCGGTCTGTTCTTGTAGTGTGCTAAAACATAAATTCCAACGAAGTTCCTTAGCTCGTCTTCGCCTTTTCCTTCGAACCACTCATCCAAATCCGGCTCTTCAAACTTAACTTCCTTGCGCTTTATGAGCTCATAGTCTTCTTTTGTTAGGTCAGTGGGCTCTGCATCGAGGAGGAGGATATCAAAGAGCCAGTTTTCTATAGGGTCTCCGCTGGCATATCTAATCGGCGTTGAAAGGTGTATCTCCTTAAACTCCCTCTTCTCTTTAGCCTTCTTTAAGAACTTGACAGAAAATCCTCTTCCAGCTCCTTCATAACCGTGGATAGTTGAGGAGTAAATTACTTTGGGCTTGTTCAAGTATTTGTGAAGAATCGGTACGTGAATTCCTGCTGCTTCATCCAAAACATAAACGTCCGCCTTCTTTTTGTAGCCTTCGGTTGGCGGATAATATCTCAAACCTATTCCCTTTGCATAGAGCTCTTTGATTAATCCCTTTTCTTCAACCACTTTCACTTTATAACCGAGCTTTTCGAGGCTCTTCTTTGCGAAGCGGAAAAGGCTTTGAACGTTTTCCAGCTCTGGAGCAGTCACCACGACTCTAAACTTCTTCTTTCCACTAACTTTTGCGAGCCCTATAACGCTTATTCCAACGCTCACACTCTTTCCTCTTCCTCTATCTGCTGTCAAAACGACCATCCCATCTTTATCTGCGAGCTCTTCAATGCTCTTCAAAACCTCAGCTTGACCCTTGGTTAAGCACAACTCATAGAGCTCCTTAGGGAACTTGACTTCCTCTGGCATTATCACTTTTTCCCTATCCGGCAGCTTTGCTTGGTCTTTGCTGTTTTTTGGCTTCCTAAGCACTTTTTGATTCTCTGCTTTTATTATGTAAATGCCGTTATGCTCCTCAAACTTCCTAATAAGACGTCTATTAAAGCGCTTCTTCACGTCATCGATTGTGTATGGAGGGGTAACAAGGCTCTTGTGAAAGCCTGTCCACATCTTTTTCCACTTTTTGAATGGGTTTGTCAGGACAAAAATTAACCCTCCGCCTCTGATGGTCTCTATAATCCTTCCTAAATCGTTTGGAGAGAAGTCGTAGCTCAAATCCAGAATGAGCATATCAAAAGTCCTTCCAAGAATGTCTTTGGTGTATTTGAAGGGAACAGCTGTGACGTTAACATTTTCTCCCGCTAAAATATCGAAGTGCTTCCTAAATTCCTCATACCTCTTTCTCCCAAAAGTTTCGGGCCCTAAAGCATCCGTGGCGTAGAGAACTTCGATTTTATCTTCACTCTCATCTCTAAGTTTTTTCTCTATAAGCTTGCTCACGATTGAGGAGAGAATGCTAGCAGAAGCACCCCCTAAAATTCCTGCTAACGCTGCTTTTTCCATTCCCTCTCCTTGGAGAACAATCATCCTTCTGTGGAAGCTCTCTAATGCCTCGCTTAGGGCTCTCTCTGTGAGCTTTAAGAGATTATCCTTAACCCCCTCGCCCTTTGCGTACTCTCTCACATCTTTGCTGAATCGCACTTTTACGGTCATCTCTCCACCCCCTGTAAGAGAAAATGTGGGGAGAATTTAAAAAGTCATCTCTTGTGAAAATCAAATTTCCTTTGGTGTCTTCGATTTATCACCAGTCAAAAACTAGGTGAATCTCATATCTAGTTCTATTGACCTTAAGCACCAAGTTGCTTAAACCTTTGTTGATGGCATTAAAACATTCATCTGAACGCTAAGCTTTTATATGAAAAAAGCCGAATTGGTTCGGTGATACCATGAAGAAGCTCGACATTAAAGACCTCGGCAAGTTTAGACTCCTTGGAGGGTTGGATGTTTACAAAAACAAGACGGCCTTTACAGTTGCGGAGATAAGTCTCGAGAAGGACGACTATTTTTCAAAGATCTACCTCTATGATGGGCGAAAGGTTAAGCCCTTTACATCCGGCCCAAAGGACTCAAATCCAAAGTTCTCTCCCGACGGAAAGCTAATAGCTTTTACATCAAAGCGCGATAAGGAGAGCAAGGAAGCTGAGCTTTACCTAATTCCAACAACGGGTGGAGAAGCTAGGCTTTTAAGGAAGTTTAAGTTTGGCATTAGTGACTATGAATTTTCTCCTGATGGGAAGCAATTGGTGGTAATAGCCCCTGTAGAGATTGAAAGAAGGAAGAAGAAAGATGAAGACGTTCACTTAATCAAAGAGATTCCCTTCTGGTTCAATGGTATCGGCTGGATTTACGGAAAAAGGAGCCACATCTTTCTCGTAAACCTCGAGAGTGGTAGAAAGCGAAAATTAACGAAGGGCAAGCTTAATGTTCAAACACTCAAATGGAGCTCCAGTGGAGATAAAATCTACTTCATAGCTGAAGAGAACAAGGAAAAGGAGCCCATGATAAGCGACCTCTTCGTTTTGGACTTAAAGAGTAGGAAAATTGAGAAGCTTACCGAATCCAAATGGCGCATCTCTGACTTTGTAGTCCTCGACGAAACAACATTTATTTTAAGAATGAGCACTCTTGAGAGGGGAATTCCAACGAACACTCACATCTACCTCTTTAACGCCGAGACGAAGGAAATTAAAAAGCTCACCGCAGAACTCGATAGGAGTGCTTACAATTCTCTCAACTGCGACGTTAGAGGAAAATCGAGGAATCCGCTCATATACAAAGATGGCTGGGTATACTACATAGCCACCGACGGTCCGAGGGCGAACCTCTTTAGAGTAAACCTCGAAGGTAAGATTGAGCGCGTTATTGGTGGAGATAGGAGCGTTGAGACATTTGGCATTGGTAGTTATTTAGTCTTCATAGCTCAAGATGCCACGACCCCAACGGAGCTCTACGTTTTCAGGGACGGGAAAGAGAGGAAAGTTAGCGACTTCAACGGTTGGATTAAAGAGTATAAGCTCTCAAAACCTGAGCACTTCAAGGTTAAAGCTTCCGATGGCGTGGAAATTGACGCTTGGATAATGAAACCCCTTGACTTCAAGGAAGGAAAGAAGTATCCCGCTATCCTTGAGATTCACGGAGGACCTAAGACCGCTTATGGCTACTCATTCATGCACGAATTCCATGTTTTAACGGCTAAGGGCTTTGTGGTAATATTCTCCAACCCGAGGGGAAGCGACGGCTATGGGGAGGAGTTCGCCGACATTAGGGAGCACTACGGCGAGAGGGACTATCAGGACCTGATGGAGGTCGTTGATGAAGCTTTGAAGAGGTTTGATTTCATTGATGAAGAAAGAATCGGCGTTACCGGAGGTTCTTACGGGGGCTTCATGACGAACTGGATTGTAGGGCATACTAAGAGGTTTAAAGCTGCAGTAACCCAGAGATCAATCTCCAATTGGGTAAGCTTCTTTGGAACGACGGATATAGGCTACTTCTTTGCGCCAGACCAAATTGGAAAAGACCCATGGAGCAATCTCGATGGCTACTGGGAGAAGAGCCCCCTCAAATACGCGCCAAATGTTGAAACGCCTTTACTCATAATACACTCAATAGAAGACTACCGCTGCTGGCTCCCGGAGGCCCTGCAGTTCTACACAGCACTCAAATATTTAGGCAAAGAAGTTGAGCTCGCGTTGTTCCCGGGTGAAAACCATGATCTCTCGAGGAGCGGAAAGCCAAAGCACAGGGTTAAGAGGTTGGAGCTCATAGCAGGGTGGATGGAGAGGTGGTTGAAGGGATGATTTAATGTAATAATGTAAGATGAAAAAAGATTATATACGATAACCACATGATGAAAAATATAGATTAAAGCAGTATTTTGTTGATCTAAGATGCAATTGCTGGTGTCTATTCCTTAGGGGGGACGTATATGAATGGGCTAAGAGGAGTAATTGCATATACTGTTAAAAAGCTGAGAGAGTCTGGTCTTTACAGAAGAACCTTTGTTCAGAAGATTTTATATTTTGCACTCCCCAATGAGATGAGAAATGAATTGTTTGTTCCGTATCTTTACGGTCCATATAGTGCTGGAATTCAAAGGGTAGTTCAATATCTTGAAGATAATCCTTCTTATATTCTTATATGGGAGAAAGAAATGGATGACGCTAAGATAAAAGAAGCAATTGATAAGTTAATCAGATTTATAAACGACGAAAAAATAACAACAACGCACTTGTCACAGTTAGCTAAGGTGCACTTTCTATTAACGAATACAAAAGGTGATATAGAAAGAGTAAAAAGAAAAAGTATATCTCTTGGTTGGGACGAGCTCATTAGAAAAGATGGACTTATTGAATACCGACTTCAGGAACTAAGAACACTACAGAAAGAAATTAGGGATTTATCTTAATCAAAGCGTCTGTAGGGACATGCAAATGGGGGCGTGCTGAGTGCACACAATCTCTAAATATTTTTCTTTATTAGACGGGTTAAAATTAGTTAGAGACCCAATATATGGCTTTATTGAAGTTCCTGTTGAATTCTTACCAGTAATAGACAATAAACTCTTTCAAAGATTGAGATGGGTAAGTCAGCTTCCACTAGAACAGCTTGTATATCCCTCAGCTCAGCATTCTAGGTTTGAACATTCCCTTGGTACAATGTATCTTTCAATGCTAACTGCAATAACGTTACTGCAGGATGGTATCTCCAAGAAGAGAATTTACTCTGCAATCAAAGACGATGCTAATACGACTCATATTCCATCTAAAAAATTGGGGAAGTTCTTTGTTACAGTAGCTGGATTAGTGGGATTATTACACGATGTTGGGCATGCACCATTTAGCCACACACTTGAGGATGCCACTAAATATACTCAAAAAGATATAGAGTACAATCACGAGATAGTTGGATTTAAGATATCTGAGCATATATTAAAGAATTATACAAAAGGAACCCGAGGAAAAGATGAAGGATTTCGAGAAGATGTCGCCAAAACCGTACTTGCTGTTTTGAACAAAAGTATATCTTTAAGTGAGCTATCTCCCATCCAAAAGATATTAAGAACAATTATTGATAATGTCATAGATGTAGATAAAGGAGACTATGTGCTAAGAGATTCCTATCACTGTGGAGTTACCTATGGAAATTATGGTCTAGAGAGACTGTGGAGACATGTTCGTATTACTAGTGATTATACCTTGGGAGTTTCTCCAAAGGGGGCTATTGAGGCATGGAGTCTAAGGTTTGCAAGATATAAAATGTACAAGAATGTGTATAAGCATCATGTGAGAAATATCACTGATGCATTGTTGATTAAGATTCTCGCAAACTCTTTTGATATATTAGATAAGGAAAATTTACGGTTGGTATTGCCATTTGGTGGTACAAATCTGCAAGATGAAGAGACATTATTACGTTTTGCATTCTGGACGGATAACCAGTTTCTCAAAATATTAACGGAAATAGAAGAAGGACATTTCACCAAAGATTTTAACTTAAATGTTAAGCCCCTGATAGAGAAGTTCCTTAAAAGAGAACTCCACAAGAGATACCATAAAATTCTCCTAGAGCAATTTGGGATTGTTAAAATTGATAAAAAAACAATTATCCGGATACGTAAGGTATTGGAAGATATTGAACACAATAAAAATGTCGAGTTAAGTTTTATAATTACTAGAGATATATTGCCTCCAGTATTCACAAAAGATGTCCAAGCAAGCATTCGAGTAATAAATAGAAGGGGAAAAGAGATCCCCTTAGCTGAGTATCTAGGTTTTTCCATAGACCGACTACTCAAAGGATATGAAGATGTTGATGTAAATGAAGAGCTTGATAAATACAACGAACCTGGTTTCTATTTGGAAATATTTGCCCCAAAAAACACTAACGAAAACCTAAAAAAAGAAATTGAGGAACACTTAGATAGTGAGTTCTCTAGGCAATAATGCTACTAAACTGTTCTTAGTGATAGCATTGTCAATACCAAACTTACTTCGCTTCCTCGATGTGCTCCAGGTAGACATTCCTAATTTCTGGGTAGATGGACTCAGTGATAGGCTATCAACCCAAAAACCCTCTCAAACCCGCTGCTTCGACGATTAAGCCCTCATCGAACTCTCCGCTTAGTATCCTCGTGGTTATCGCCTCGTGCTCTTCCATAGGTTCGACTCCAAGCTCCTTTTGAAGATCGGTGATAGGTTTTAAGAACTTGAACTTCTCTGCCGCTCTTGGGTTGAAATACATCAGGGCAGAGCTCAGGTCTCTGTAAAGACCTTTATAGTACTCGCTAACCTTCTCAAGCTCGCTTTCACTTAAAGCACTCAGCCCTAAGAGCTCTGGTGGAACGCCAATTGAATAGAGCGATGCGGTGAACTTTATAGCCCTAGGTAGAGCCATGCCGTTAACCTCTCTTGAGTATCCAAAAAGGCCGATGTGGAGCTTTCTTCTTCTCCTTGAAGGAACGTATTTTGCCACCTCCCTTATAAGCGGCGCTAAAGCTCTGAGCTCCGCTGAATACGCCCTCTCGTATTTTGGAAGGAGTTCAAACATCTCCTCACCTATTGCCTCAGCTTTTCCTCTCTTGGAGGATTTTATTTTTTCCACGGCTTTTATGACATCTTTTGGAGTGTTGTCGTACTTAAATGAGCTCTGGACGGTGAAAGTCTGGGCGCTTTTATACTCCTCCAAAACCCCTTTAACGTTCCCGGGTGTGAAGTGCCCCCTAAAAGGTGCTCCCCCAACTCCAATGATAGGATATATCTCAATCCCCATCTCTTCTTCAAGCTCTTGGAGCTTAAATAGAGCATATTTGTCATAAAGAACTGCACTTATTAGGCCGTAGTTCATAGCCGGATCGCTCCTCGCTAGGAAAACGCGCTGGTATTCAATGTCCTTTCCCGTTATGTACTCCTCGAGGATTTCGTGAGCGTTTAAGATGGCCTCCTTCGTCTCGAAAAGAGGAATCACGCTTATCTCTTTGGGAAAAAACTCTCCTATCCACTCGTATATCTTCACGTCGTAGACTCTCTTGTACTGCTTTCCTGCGATGTAGCGCTTGTAGAGCTCATAAACCCGCTCAATCTCCTCGGAAGATGTGGTCATAGGCAGAATAACTTCAAATATCGGAATTACCTCTTCACCATAGAAGATCTTCGCATAATCCGCTGAACGTGGAATGCTCTCCAAAGTTTCAAGCAAAAGCTTTGCTTCGGTTTTTTCAACACTTGGATTTGGTACTCTCGGCGTTAGTCTAAAACTCTTTCCAAGTCTGCGTTCTTTGAAAAAGTAGCCGTGCTTCTCGAGGAGCTTTTTGACGACAAACTCGTCCACCTCTTTGCCCTCAAAGTCCCACATCTGCTCCTCTATCCCCAAGACGCTGAAGGCATAAAATGCCTCCGTTACTTCATCCTCTCCACCAAGGGTGGGTTCTTGAGCGAAGAAGGGAATAAACACGTTGTCAGGATGTTGAGTACTCATTGTTCTTGGTATCATATGTCCCAATCTAGAGTAAATTAAATGGCATAATTTAAATTTTTTGGAAAAATTTTTGAACAAATGACAATATATTTTGAAAAGCTTTTTAAATTCTCCTTGTTATATGCTAGTTCATGTTCGCGTTTATTTTAGCCTTTCCAGAGAAGAGATGGGAAAACTACCTCTTGCCGGTAGATGAAGAGCCGATGGTAAGGATAGTCGAGCGGAGGCTTTTGGAAGCAAAGCGTATAGACGATGTTTTCACAATAATTAAGAAGGGCCAGCTGAAAAGATACTCACTTCACATATCGAACCCCGTTGAAGTTAAAGCAAAAAACAAGCTTGAGGCCCTCTACAAAGCTCTTCCAAGCTCTGGTGAGGTCTTTTTGGTGGAGGGCAACATGCCTTTAATAATGCCCTTCTTAGTGAATTACCTCTCGACCCTATTTTTAGAGAGTGATAGCGAAGCACTCATACCTTCGTGGCGCGACGGAACTCTTGAAGTAACACATGCCTTTTATGAAGTAAAGCCCTTAAAGAGAGCGCTGGAAACCTGTTTGGCTGAGAACGAGAAAAAGCTTAGCTGCATAGCAAAGCACCTCGACTACGAAAAGGTGAGCATTGAAGCTCTCTCTTCCAAAAACCCAAAGGTAACGCTGAGCTTCTTTAAAGTTAGAAACTCCTTTGATTTGAGGTTTGCTGAAGAGTCATTGAGAAAAATTTGAAATAAAAGGTTAAATCCTTACCGCTCTCTTCACCCTATCTGCAACAACTACCGCTATTACTGCCTTTAGGAGGTCAATGACTATAAACGGTGCAACACCAACTTTAAAGGCCTTTCCAAAGTCGTGCATAAACAGTCCCAGCCTGAACCAGCCTAAGAGGTAGATTGCTAAGATTCCAACGAGCGAAGCGATTGCATAGCCCGTTATGTTTTCTTTCTTTTCACTTATTAGGCCCACCAAGAAGGCCGCTATTGGAAATGCTATTAAGTAGCCCCCTGTAGGCCCATAAAGGTAGACAAAGCCGCCTTTAAAGCCTGCAAACACTGGTAGTCCTATAGCACCCATCAGGAGGTAAATTATCTGGCTCAAAAATCCCAAACGAGAGCCTAAAATTAACCCACTAAGCAGAATGAAGAGCACCTGC
Source organism: Palaeococcus pacificus DY20341 (assembly GCF_000725425.1). NCBI lineage: Archaea > Methanobacteriati > Methanobacteriota > Thermococci > Thermococcales > Thermococcaceae > Palaeococcus > Palaeococcus pacificus. The sequence continues at coordinate 158,898 of NZ_CP006019.1, forward strand.
AGTGTTATGGGGACTTCTCCAATTGGAATGCTTATTTGGGCACCAACTGCTGTTAAGGCGGCAAATAAAGCTGGGTAAGCTATATCTTTTGCTCTCATTTCAGCACCTCCAGTTATTTGGACATCTGTTAGTGTTTGGTTAACTTTAAAATTTTTGTGGTTAACGAAAAGCTTTAACCTCTAAAAGTCAGAGTCAGAAACATGTTGAAAGGTTCACTAAAAGACAGCAAAGTAAAGCGTGAAATCCTAAAAACCCTCCGCGAAAGAGAAGTAGTTTCAGGCGATGCAATAGCATCAAAGCTAAGCATTTCGAGGGTTGCTGTGTGGAAGCATGTGAAAGAGCTTATTGGGCTTGGTTATGAAATAGAATCAACACCAAAGGGCTATAAACTTTTAAAAGAACCAAACAAACCTTATCCATGGGAACTAAATGTTAAGGCTTACTATTTCTTGAAGGTTGACTCCACAATGAACGTTGCTAAAGAGCTTGCTGAAAAAGGGGAGGAAGAGTGGACTTTTATAATTGCGGAAGAGCAAACACATGGGAGAGGAAGGTTAAAGCGTTCCTGGGAGTCCCAAAAAGGAGGTCTATATTTTTCGGTGATTTTAAGGCCTGAAATAAGCTTAAGTGAAGTGCGGGGACTTTTGGAGCCCGCTTCACAGGCAATAGCTGAGACGCTCAAAGAGTATGGCTTATCTGCGGAGGTACATCGTGGTGATGTATTTATAGGCAAAAATAAAATCGCGGGGATACTGGTTGAGGCGGAGGGTGAGCTGGATTTGGTTGATTTTGTCATTATGGGTATCGGAGTTAATGTTAATAACGCGCCCCCTAAAGGAGTGGCTGCGACGTCCATTAAAAATGAACTGAACCAAGAAGTGAGCCTCCTTAAGTTTTCGAAAACGCTGTTTGATGCACTGATGAGATGGCTGGGATGATATGAACGTCTATGAGGAGGGCCCGACAGGTTTAGCTGGGTTTATTGTTTCTGTTAGGTAAAAAATCAAAGTAATTTCACATTACTCAAAGGTAAGCTAGAATTTCCTATATATCAGGACGCAGAGAGTACATCTATGACAGATGTATATTCGCTGCCATGATGGTGCCCTTACTTGTAAGTTTATTATTTTAGGGCACTTTTCGAAAATTGGAGGTTAAAAAATGAAGAAAATCTTAAGTCTCTTTATAACTTCCCTGTTCTTATTTAGTATTATTGGAACAGGGAATTTTGGATTCGTCTCGGCTCAGAGTAGTTATGCCGACAAAAAGGTCCTTATCCTTAAAAATGTTGATGCATGGAGTTCAACGTCCAATGAGGAAGTGTTAAGCGAATTGGGTGTGCCCTATGAGGTCATGACCTCTTCTCAGTTCAGCTCTTTAAGCGCTTCAGACCTTATAAGTACGTATGATATGATATTGATTGCAAGTGACCAAGATCAAACGTTCTATGACGAGCTGGAGCCACAGATGGCCAAGATAGAGGAGTTTATTAAAGCAGGAAAAGTCCTGCAGGTTCATGCAGCAAACTGGGGATGGCATGGGGGACGTTGGAAGACTGCTCTACCTGGAGGGGTGGAGATAGTTCGGAGTTATTCGGCCTATGATTATATAGTGAAGAACGCCACATGGCTGTACAGCACCTATGCGAGCCACGGCTACCTCATAAATGTGCCTTCCGGAGCGGAGGTCATAACAGTCCAAGGCGATAGTGTTACTCCAGACTACAATAAGCCAAGCACAATCGCTTATGCCTTTGGAAAGGGCAGGGTTCTTGCGACGGGCCTCACCATAGAATACAGTGTCAAGAGAAGAGGGCCAGAATGGAAGGCATTTTTCATATCGCTGTTGGTAGAAAACTTAGAGTACACCACTCCAGAGCCCGCACCTGCAGTGGAGAAAAGAGGGGTTAACTTCATAGCGCTCAACTTCTTCTATTACAGGCAGTACAATAAGACGATGGAGAAATTTAACGCCATGTACGCGGATTCAGAAAACCTCGGGATAAGCAACGAGACACTGGAAGATGCAATGCATCATAAGATGATTGCTGAGGAATACTATGAGCAGGCGGGGCAATATGGGCCAATAATAGCGAACCTTCAAAGAATAACTATCTTTATGGCTCTAAGAAAATCGGTTATGCACTTGAAACAGGCAGTTAAGATATTGGAGGGAACATGAGTAATAGCAAAAAACTATGAAGTGCGAATTGCTCCTTAGCATCTTTTCTTTTTTGTTCCATCACTTTTTTAAAGCTTAAACTTGAAGTTCAAAGCGATGATAGAGGTCAGGAACCTTTGGCATATCTACGAAGGAAGGAAAGTAGCCCTTAAGGGTGTAAACCTAACCCTGGGAAATGAAATAGTGGCGTTAGTTGGCCCTAATGGCTCTGGAAAAACAACACTAGCTAAGCATTTAAACGGTCTCTTAAAGCCAACTAAGGGTGAAGTAATCGTTGATGGAAAAAATACAAAAGAGCATAGCGTCGCTGAACTTTCACGATTAGTTGGTTACGTTTTTCAAAATCCTGAAAACATGTTCTTTGAGGAGAATGTTTTTAATGAAGTCGCTTTTGGGCCAAAAAATTTGGGCTTAAGTGAGGAAGAGGTTGAAAAGAGGGTTAGATGGGCTCTAAAACAAGTGAACTTAGAAGGTTATGATGAGAGGCATCCATACTCTCTCAGCGGCGGTGAGAAGCAACGTGTGGCTATTGCGTGCATGCTGGCAATGAAGCCCAAGTATTTAATTTTGGATGAGCCTACTACTGGATTGGACGAAAAGAGCGCGGAGAGCGTTAAACGAATTATAAATAACCTTTACAAAAAGGGTCATGGGATTTTGCTCATTACCCATGAAATGGAGCTCGTTTTAGAGCTTGCCGACCGTGTAGTCCTCCTTTACAGCGGAGAGAAGGCTTTTGATGGAAGTGTTCAGGAGTTCTTCGAACTTCCTTTGAGGGAGTACTCTCTCGATACGCCATCTCTTCTTAAAATTTCAAAGCCACTCGAGGTGGGCTTTGTGAGGAACGTGGAAGAATTTTTGAGGGTGGTTCTCGATGATGTATAACCTGTACATTGAGCGCGATTCTCTAATGCACAGACTCGATCCGAGGGTTAAAATATTCTCCTCCCTCTTGGGGATAGTAGCAGTGGTCTTGTTTAACAGCCCATCTGCGTTGCTTGTAATATTCCTTTCCTTGGTTATTTCTCTTCGATTCTTGGCCAAAATAACCCTAAATGAGCAGTGGAAGGTCTTAAAGCCCCTCACACCCCTCATGGTTATAACGATGGTAATATGGCCCTTCATTTTAAAGCCTCCTCTCTTTGGCCTTTTTGTGGGCTTGGGCTATGCACTGAGGCTCGGCTCGCTTGCACTGATAACTTTCTCCCTCTTGCTCACAACAAAGCAGAGGGATTTAATTTTGGGATTCATAAAGCTTAAAATGCCCTATGAGATTGGTCTGACTTTAACGATAGCTCTAAGGTATATCCCGACACTTTACGCGCTCACGCTGACAATAATGGATGCCCAAAAGTCGAGGGGTTTGGAACTAGAGAAGGGCAGCTTCCTAAAGCGTGCTAAAAACACAGTCCCGGTTCTTGTTCCGCTTATAATATCTTCTATAAAAACTGCCCATGAGCTCAGCATAGCGCTTGAAAGCCGGGCTTTTGGGGCTGGAAAAAAGAGAACTTTTCTCTACGAGATTCGCATGGGAAAGAAGGACTATATCGCACTGCTCTTAGTGCTCCTACTCTTCGCGGTGGCTGTAATTTTTAGGTATAAGTTTGGTATAGGCTACATTAAAATTTATTAGAGGATGAGCTTCGCCTTCTTATCTATCGGTATGCTGTGCTCTCCGAGGTTCTTTATGAAGAGAGGAGGAGCTTTTAGAACACTCACGTTTAGGCGGTGGTGTCCACGGTAGGATGAAGTTCTCAGGACAAGCAAATACTCAAAAATTTCTGGAACCAAAAATAAGTGCTTAAACTCGGCATTTAAGTTGAGTTCGTTTATCTCCAAAGTGCTGTGCGATATTACCGCGTAGAGCCCTTTCCTATCCACAAGCTTTCTCAGGTCAATAAGCTTTTCCTTTTCTAAGCCTTCCAAAACTCCAAAATTTGACACAAAGACAAAGGATTCATCTTCAACGACTTCAAACGCATCCAAGAGCTCATCTAATGTGTAGATTTTACCCAAAAGAACGTCTCCTTTTCCCCCAAATTTATTCAAAAGCTCGAGGGAAAATCCATTCGTCGGCTCCAAATAATAAGCAGGCTTTTCTAGAGAAAGGGCGTTTGAGATGGATGAATATTGAATTATGGCTTGAGAAAATAGGTCTGTCGTTATTACAGCGGCTAAACTCCCGCTTTCTAGCTCACCGACTAAGGGGGAGAGCTCATCTACCAATCCGATTTTAACTTCCTCTTTGGGGACTGGTTTAAAGAACATACGCATCATCTAAACTTAACCATTTTGATATTTATAATTTACGAAAAAAGAAAAGTTCAAGGGGCAGCCATTACGGAGATTCCCACGATAATCCCAATGATCACCATCAGGACTATTGCTATCACTATTGCGAAGAGCCATGCTATCACTGCTTTTCCCCAATCCGTGTTGAACACCGTTTTGACGATCCATAGGTATGCTGCTAAGCCAAGTATTCCGCCTATGATGGGAATTATGCTTCCCAATATGGCGGATATAATTAAGCCTCCTAACGTTGCGATGAAAGCCTTCCCAAAGGTCGCGTCTTCAATTTTTGCGAACCTTGCGCCGAGCCAAAGAAACACTGCATCTACTGCTATCATCACTAAAAACATCACAATTGCCATGGCCCCAAATGCGGCAAACATGCCAAAGGGCTCAGGTGGCATAGCATCACCCCTATTCTTTTTTACTTAGAAACTACTTATATTTTTTGATGTTGTCCTTCTTTGGGTCAGCTCTGTCCAGTAAACTTTTAAAAGCCAGCGTAGAACTTAATTTTGGAACTTTAAAAATTAGTTATGAGGTGAGAGCATGAAAAAGTTACCATTATTGTTGGCTTTAATGCTCCTTGTAGTTCCTGCTTTGGGCTGCATATCTCAAAAGGAGCAAACTCCAACACAAACATCAACTTTGGCTGAAGAAAACGAGCTTGTCGTTTATTCCTACGACAGCTTTGAGTACCTGGCAAAAGAAGTCATACCCAAGTTCGAAGAGAAGTACGGCGTTAAAGTCGAGCTCGTTTTGATAGGCGATGCCGGAGAAGTTTTAAACCGTTTAATCTTGGAGAAGGACAACCCACAGGCTGATGTGGTTGTTGGTATTGACAACAGCCTTTTAGCCAAAGCAATAGACGCTGACATCTTAGAGCCATACAAACCGAGCAACATCGATTTAGTTCCAAAGGAGCTTTTATTTGACCCAACATATCACCTGATTCCCTATGATTACGGCTACATAGCCATAAACTACCGCAAGGACATGGTTCAAAACCCACCGCAGAGCCTTGAGGACTTAACAAAGCCCGAGTGGAAAGGGAAGCTCGTTATAGAGGACCCAAGAACTTCTTCTCCAGGAGCGGCGTTCCTTCTTTGGACAATTGCCGTTTACGGTGACGATGGGTATCTCTACTATTGGGAGAAGCTTAAGCAAAACGATGTGCAGATTGTTAAGGGATGGACAGAGGCATGGAATGCCTTTACAGCTGGAGAATTCCCACTCGTGTTGAGCTATGCAACAAGCCCAGCGGCGGCAGTTTACTATGAGAACAAGACCATGTTTGGAGCTTTAGCTTTCTCAGAAGGCAACTACATGCAGATTGAGGGTGCGGGAATAATTAAGGGTGCAAAGCACAAAGAGCTCGCGAAGAAGTTCATCGAATTTATGCTTACGGAGGAGTTCCAAAGCGCAATTCCAACCAACCAGTGGATGTATCCCGCTAATCCAAACGTTAAGCTTCCTGAGGTCTTTGAGTATGCCACAAAGCCTGAGAAGAGTGCCAACCCCGATCCAAAGTACATAGCGGAGAACTTTGACAGGTGGATAAAAGAGTGGACCGCTTTGATGGTGGAAGGCAAGAGCGCCGAGGAGATAATTAATAGCAGGGGTTAGCGTCTTCTCCTATATCTTCTTTCTTCTTTCATTGGAACTCTTTTGACCATTACACCGCTATCTTTGATTTGATCCAGGACTATGGAAACTCTATAGCGCCGCATGTTAGCCCTAAAAACGTTGTAGGCCAGCATGTTGATGAAGTTCTTGAGCTCTTTCATGCTCTTGAAGTTGGCTCTTATGAGGATTTGGTATTCTCCCGTCTTCCTGTAGACGCTTAAAACGTTGTCTTTCATGCTTAACGAAACCAATGCCTTGTCCAAATTGGCTTCGCTCGTTACTTCAACCTCTATAATCGCTTGAACAAACTCATCCAAAAACGTCGGATCAACTATTGCAGTGTAGCCTTTTATAGCTCCAAGCTTCTTCAGTTTTTCCATCCTATTTTTGATGCTTGCGGGGGTTAGCCCTAGCTTTTGCCCTAGCTCGGTTAAAGTAGCTCTACCGTTTTTTCTTAGCTCCTTCAAAATTGCCTCGTCGATTTCGTCTATCCCCGGCATATCCTTCAAAAAAGATGAGCTTTAAACTCTAATAAATCCTTCGCTATAAAAAATAAAAAGAATCACTCAAGAGTGTGCATCTGTGGGAGCGTTGAAACCTTTATTGGTGCTCCAAAAGCCCTGTCTCCGGCATCCCCGAGCCCTGGAAGGATGTATCCCTTTTCATTGAGCTCTCTATCGATTTTTGTAACGAATATCTCCACTTCGGGATGAGCTTCCTTAATCCTTGAGATACCTTCTGGAGCAGCCAGGACTCCAAGCACTATGAGCCTCTTTGGACTTCCGTACTTCTTGACCTCTTCAATGACTTTGATCAACGTTGAGCCTGTGGCTATCATTGGATCCGTGATTATAACGGTGTCTTCTGGCTTTACTTGTGGGACTTTAACGTAGTTCATCTCGATCTCGAACTTCGGAGCTTTTCCTCTTGAGGCAGAGATTATTCCTACGCGCGCATGCTCGAGCACTTTTATGAGACCTTCCATTAAAGGAATAGCTGCCCTCAAAACCGTTATTATTACCACGTTTCTCCTGTCTTTAACTACGACACCCTCAGTTTCTTCTAGTGGAGTCTCGACCTTAATCTTTTCAACTTCCATAGTTTTCGTGAGCTCATAACCCATGTATCTTCCAAGCTTCACTAGGCCTTTCCTAAATGATATGCTGTCCGTCTCTTTATCCCTGAGCTCTGTCAAGACTTCCATAATAAATGGCGAATCCTCAAAGGAGTAAACACCTTTCCACCTCTTATCTTCCATCATCTCCCTCACCTCAAAACTTGATCCAGGATTATAGCCGTTAATGCCCCAACCGCCATTCCAGATTCCAAAATGCTTCCCACTATTTTGGGGAATTGCGCCAAAAACTCTGGCGGCAGCTGAGGTGCTCCCAGACCGAGGATTAGAGCGCTTGCGATTATTAAAGTGTTTCTGTCGTTTAGTTCTACCTTATCCTTTATTAGCCTAAGCCCTGTGAGGCTTATCATACCATATAAGGCTATCGTGAGCCCACCTAAAACCGGTGCGGGTATGGATGCTAACACCCCTGAAAACTTTGGAATTAATGAAAAGAGCACCAAAACTATCCCGCCTATTTGAACCACCTGCCTGCTGGCTACTTTTGTGAGTGCTACCAGTCCAATGTTCTCGGAGTAGCTCGTTGTGCCGCATGCCCCTAAAAGGCCGGCTATCGAACATGAAAGCCCCTCGCTAAAGATTCCCCTGTTGATATTTTGGTTTGTTATTGGGGCTTCGCTTATCGCTGAAATCGCGTGATAATCACCAACGCTCTCAATAATGCTCACTATAAATGCGAAGAGGAGTGTCACCACGGCAGTTGCGTCGAAGACAGGTCTTCCCCATGGCAATGGCTTGGGTAAGTTGAAAAGAGGTAACTCCTTAACCAAGCTTAGATCTGCCATTCCAAGTGCCAAGCTTACTACATAACCCACAAACGCTCCGACCACGACAGGCATTGCCCTTAAAGTCCCTTTTCCTTTTAAAGCCACGTATATTGTTGTTGCAAAGGTTATCAGTGCTATTAGCGTTGCTTTTGGAATGCTGGCCCCGCTTGGGTCGGCGAAGAAGTTGAACGTGTATTTCACAGCCACATGTGCTAGGCTGAATCCGATGAGCATTATTGTAACCCCAGTAACTAGCGGCGAAAAGAGCTTTTTAACCTTCCCAATTATCCCAAGCCCGCCGATTAGTGCCTCAATAATTCCGCCAACTATTAGCGCCCCTTCTACCGCTGCTAACCCCAAGCTTGAGCCTATGCTTATCAGACCGGGAATGAATGCAAAGCTCGAACCTTGGACTATAGGATAGCGGGAGCCTATTGTAGTCTGCAGGAGCGTCGCAATGCCCATCGCTAAAAGCACCACTTGTATTAAAAGCGCTATCTCGTGCATTTGAAGTCCTATCGCAGTTCCAACAACGAGAGGCACTGTTACTGTTGCTCCAAACATTGCTAAAACGTGTTGAAGTCCTAAAAGAACAGCTTTTTTAATTTCAACCTTCTCTTCGATTCCAACTCTCATTCCATTGCTCATTAAAGCCCGCTCAAGCTGTGTCAACTTTGGTTTAAAAACCTTTCCATCTGGGGGCACGGTTCTGTTATTTTTCTGACATCTCTCGTGCCCCCTAAGTTACCTCCATATTCAGCGTTCTTTCAGGGTACTCTGAATACATATTTCCAGTTATTTCCTATTGTTCTGAGAGAGTGTGAGGTGAGAGGGGAACTTGGAGAGCTCTGAATGATGACAGAAAGAAAACAGAACAATGCTCCCAGTGGAGGGGCATTTTTCTGTTAGTTTTCAGCGTTCCTTCGTGCCCCTTACGTTAACCTCTATTCTGACATCTTGCAGTAAAAGGGTAAAAGGGAGGCCGAAAGATGCTAGGAAGAAAGCAGAATAACGCTCCCAGCAGAAGTATGAAACGAAATTAAAAAGAAGCAAAGCATCAGCAGGTGTGCCCTTCGTCTGAGGCTCCTCTCTCCTCTTCGGGTATGTTGTATTTTTTGTTTGGGATTAAGCACAGGAATTCGAAAGTCTCTGCGTCTTCGTTAACGAATTGGTGGAGCTCATTTGGTTTAACATATGCAAAGCTTCCCTGTACGAGCTTGATCTTTCTCTTTCCGTCCGTTAAGTAGCCTTCGCCCTTAACAACGAATATCTCGTGCTCGTAGTTGTGAGTGTGTAGTGGAGTGTGACCGCCTTTTTTAACCACAAAATAGCGCATAGCGAAGTTTTCTGCCCCAAATTTTGGTGTTACAAGCCATCTTATTGTGACGTCCTTAGCACCTTCCATTATAACTTCCTTTTCTTCAACATCCAAGTAGTGGTTTACGTACACTTTCATCACCGTACCATTTAGGTTGAAGAAATTTTTAAATGTATCTTCAATTGCTTTCTATTCCAAAAGCTCTTTAAGAATGTTGGACAATACTACTTTTAGGTGAACCAAATGAGGAAGATTCTTGCGCTCCTTTTAATTGGGTTGATTCTCCTTTCAGCGGGATGTGTGAGCCAAACCCAAGAGACAACTCCTACCTCAACAGAGGAATCTACGACCCCAACTTCCCAAACATCAACCAGCACAACCGAAATTACTACTTCGACCACTTCAACGCCAACTACAACAATTACAACCATGACAACAACACCAACTAAAACCTACGCCCCTATCGACTTCAAAAAGGCCAAGAGGGGAGAGATAGTAGGGAATTGGGATGAGCTTTTTGACACAGGTACAATTTATGTCAGCGCTGATTTGGTCGATTTAGCTAAACACTACTTCCCAAACGCCGAGATAAGGCCTTCTCATGAGTTCAGCGGAGGTGTAGCCATTTTGAGCCCCGGAGAGGCCAGGGCGCTCTTGAGGGGTAAGCCCATGCTTATCACCATCAACAGTTACTTTGGCTACATCGCATACAAAGTTGGCTACAAGTTCATTGGAGAAGACATAGGAATGATTATAGCTTACAAAGAAGACGGGAATGATAGGCTTATCTTTACAGGGAATGGAAAAGCTGGAATTGGAGCGGCTTTGAAATACGCTATGGATATCAAGGAAGGAAAGAAAAAGGTAAATCCAAGCTTTGTTACAAAGAAAACTGATTTTGAGGGAGTTATCGTCAAAGAAATAGGGGACAACGATTGGGATGGAATCCCAGATGAGGATGAATACTGGATTGTGAAGGACTTTGCCTTTGATGAGCCTTTCATATTCAACTGGCGCATTGTAAAGGGTGAGAACGTTACTGTGAGTGGCGGATTCATAAGGAGCGTAAACGGCTCCACTGTTTACATAAGGGCACTGAGCTTTGATGTTAAAGTGAATATAGAGACTCCAAAAGGTGAAACGCTCACATACGTCATAGAAAACATCAACCCCAAGATAATGGAGCTCCCTGAGGGGGCAGAAGCTGGAGACACATGGGTCAAATTCACTACCAATGAAGAGCATTTTGAAATTAGAGCAAAAGATTTAGAGAACTACACGTTCCTAGTCTTTGGTGACCACAGGCCGGGAAGTGGAACTAAGCAGCCCCAAGTTTTCTTCAAGATAAAAGACATGATGAACAATGACGAAGGTGTGTTCTTCATAGACACGGGAGATTTAGTCTTCTCAGGAAAAGTTGAGGAGTGGGGAGAACTCATGAAAATTTGGGATTTCAACAGGCCCGTTTTCATTGCCGTGGGGAACCATGAGTACCAAGGACAAGGTAAAAATGTTTATAAAAAGCTCTTCGGTCCAACAGACTATTCCTTTGCCCTTGGAAACTACTACTTCATATTTATGAACAACGTTGAGAGAGGCTACTCACTCTCGAGCTCCCAGTGGAGCTGGCTTGAGGGCGAGCTCCAGAAGGCAAACGAAACAGGTAAAATGCCTATAATCATTATGCACGCACCCCCCGTTGACCCGAGGCCCGGCGAGAGCCACGCAATGAAAAGCACGGATGGAGAAAAGCTCATGGAGCTCATGAGAAAGTATAATGCCTTTGGGTTCTTTGGTCACATACACATGTACTGGTATGGTGAAAAGGACGGTGTGGAGTTCGTTGTGGCAGGAGGTGGAGGCGCACCCATATATGCAAAACCTGACGAAGGCGGCTTCTACCACTATGTTAGAGTAAACGTAACCAGTGGGATAATCATTGAGCCTGTGAAAGTGGAGTAACTACTCTCTTTTATCCTTTTTAAGTTTGTCTGAGGGTTTTTGCTATGTGGAAAATAAGGAAAGTTTAAAAGTGGGTCAGCTTAAATGAGTTTGACCGGTGATGACTTTGCAGGGTAGCTACTGAAATTGATGAAGAAGTCGCTCCAGTCTGAGGTCATTCGCATGGCACCAACAAAACGGGCGTCTTTGAATCTCTAACAACCCTTTCTGCTGTACTTCCTAAGAGCAAGTCCTTTAGGATACTCCTTCCTTTTTTGCCTATGACTATTATTGAAGCTTCTTTGGTTAGACTTAATCCAATTATGCTCTGTGAAGCTACACCAAAGCTCACTTCTTTTTCAACAGGGAACTTCACGATTCTTGCATATTTTTCGAGTCTTTCCTTTGCTCTCTGAGCATTTTCCTCTAGTTCCTCCATTTTTCCATAATCAACCGTGTGAAGCAAAATGCCCTCCTCTACCAGCTCCTCGAACTTTTTGATGGCTTCCATTATCTTTATAGAGCACTTTGAGAAGTCAAGGGCTATGAGAGGTCTTTTGAATATTTTTGAACAGTCACAGGTGCACGTAATCTCTTTTTTCTCCTCATCCCACTCGTATTTTATCAGAAGGACTGGTTTTTTTGTGGTTCTAACGAGGTTAGAAGCCGTGCTTCCGAGGAGCATCTGCCTCAATATATTTTCTCCCTTTGATGGAGTCACAACTAAATCAACATCTTTTTCTTTTGCTATTTCTGCTATTTCAAGGGATGGTATGCCAAGCTTTACAACATTTTCGACATCTATTCCTTTTTCCTTCAATTCATTAGCCAGTTTTTTGAGATGCTCTTCGTCAATCTTCATAAGCTCTAGGGCTTCAATATCAGTAGCGGTTATATCAACCACGTGGATTAAATAAAGCTTCTTTGCTCCTATTTTGAAGAGCAAGGGGATACAGCTCCTCAAAGCATGGAGAGAAACCTCAGAAAAATCCGTTGGGAATAAAATCTTCTCAAACACTTTCCCACCTCAATACAAGATAAGCTTTTTTCCTATTTAACTTTTTCAGAAAACATTTAAGAAATGAGAAAGAACATTAATTATGATGGAGCGGAAAGTTGTTCTAGAAACTCAAAACTTAGTCAAAAACTACTATATTGGAAGGAAGATAGTCGTGCCTGCTCTTAGAGGGATAGACCTGAAAATATATGAGGGGGAGTTTGTAGCAATAATAGGCCCCAGCGGAAGCGGTAAGACAACGCTCCTAAATATGCTTGGCCTGTTAGATAGGCCTACTGGAGGAAAGATATTCATAGATGGCTTAGATGTAAGCAATTTGAGGGATAACCAGCTTTCTGAGATACGGCTTAGAAAAATCGGCTTCATCTTTCAATATTATAATTTAATGCCAATCTTAACTGCTTTGGAAAACGTTGAGCTTCCTATGGTATTAGCGGGGGTTTCAAGGAAGAAGAGGATTAAACGGGCTAAAGATCTCTTAAAGGCCGTTGGGCTTGAGAAATTTGCTCATCACAAGCCAACAGAGATGAGCGGTGGTCAGCAGCAACGTGTGGCAATAGCGAGAGCCTTAGCTAATAACCCCAGCATAGTTTTGGCTGATGAACCAACGGGGAACTTGGACACAAAGACTTCTGAAGAAATTATTCAGCTGTTGAGAAAGATAAATAAGGAGAAAGGAACAACATTTGTTGTAGTAACGCATGATCCGGAAGTGGCAGACAACGCAGATAGAATTTTTCAAATAAGAGATGGTCTCCTTAAAGAAGTGGAGACGTTTGAGGTGGGAACATGAGAAAGCTTGCCTTTATTTTAATTGTGCTCTTAGTGATTCCCTCATTTTCCCTGGGGAATGAAGAGTATATGACATCTTTTCAGGGCTATCTGGGGATAGGGGATAATTTAACCTTTGGAAACTACACTTTGACCTTTATTGATGTTTTAAATCCAAATGCCGTAAATGAGAGAGTTCTCTTTAAAATTAGGGATAATTCAGTCTTTGAGGAAAAAGAATTCTCTTTGAGAGATGGGGAGAGCTTTGAATACAAAGATGTGAAGGTGGAACTGATATACACAACTTTGGAAGACAACCCGAGGGCTGTCATTAGGATATATTCTAAACCCGTGGATATATATTATGGGAAGGCTTATGAGAGGAACATTTTTAGATACGGCCCTATTTCATTCAGCATTGTTGAAATAGAGAATGAAACTCTTCTAGCGAGATATTTAAAGGGAGATGAAATTGACTATCGCTATCTTAACGTTGGGAATTACTATTGGCATGAGCTGCAGATAAGCATAGACGAAATAGCGAACAAGAGTGCAACTATACGCCTAAAGGCTCCTAAATATGTGAGATTTTCTATAGTTAAAGGAGCTGAGATAAGTATCGAAGAGGTCAGCTTTGATGAAGTTGAGATTGGCTCTCCGTTTACCTTAAACTTAACCTTAAAAAATGTGGGAGATAAGGAGGCCCGATTTATAAGTGTCTACCTGTACTCAACAGAAAATGTAAATGTTGAGGCTCAAAGACAGCAAACGCTTTTACCCACGGTTGTTCTACCGGAAGTCACATCTTCTCTCCCCTTTGCAGCGTACAAGGGAAGTCCAATAAAATATGTTGAAGTCCTAGTCCCCGGAAAAACAGCTAGTCTTAGCTTTAGCCTAATCTCCTCGAAGAACCTTAGGGAGGATGTATATCCCCTCTATATACGCTTGGAGTATAAGGATGAGGAAGGGGCCGAGAAGAGCACAGAGATTCAAGTAGGAATCCCGGTAGTTGATAGAATTAGGCCAAAGATAGTTTTGGATGAGTTTAAAGTAATTCCAAGTGTAGTTTATCCCGACTCGAACTTTACAGTTCAAATGAAGCTTAAAAATATTGGAAATGCGCCTGCAAAGCATGTTAAGATTGATGTCTTGGTGGAGAAGCCCGGTGAAGAGCAGCCATCAACTTTTGGTTCCTATGGCCAACCAATGCCATCCGAGGCACCAAAAATCTATCCCGTAGAAAAGCAGAGCACTCTCTACTTCAATGAGATAAGCAACACATCAGAAGGAGTGGTTTATTTTAAGATTGAGGACGTTTCAAGAGGAATTTATCCCCTCTATGTTGTGATAAGTTATGAAGACGAAAACGGCATAGCATATAAGGAAGAAATGACTTTTGGGGTTGAAGTGGGAGCTTATCCCCTCTTAACGACGTACATAGGCAACGTATGGGAGAGCGGTGGGAAGTACAACTTTGAGGTTTATGTCGTCAATGAAGGAAAAGATATTGCGAGGAGTGTTGTTTTAGAGGTTAGCTCTAACGATTTAGAGCTCTTCCCAGTTGGACAGCGCTATGTGGGCAGCATAAGCGGAAGGGACTACGACAGTGTGACTTATCAAATTTTGAACTCAACTCTTCCTAGGGGAGAATACAGGATTCATGCAAAGGTCTACTATAAAGACGAAAAGGGACAAGAGAAGAGCTTTGAGGAGGACTTAACCTTAAGAATTCCCGAAAACTTGATAGAGCAGAAAACAAGGCCTCTTTGGGAGTATGTGCTTGGAGGGGCGCTGATGTTATTTGTAATAATCCTCTTATGGAGGAGAGGAAGTGATTGATGAACTCCTTAAAATCGCTGTCAGGAACTTAACGAGGCGCAAAGTGAGGACTTTCTTCACCATGTTAGGCATTATTATTGCTGTTGGCTCGATAACGGCTCTAGTATCTATAACCGAAGGTTCGAAAGAGGCTGTTCAGGGAGAGCTCGAGAGGACGAGCAACGTTTTAATGGTAATTCCCGGCGCGGGTCTTTCGATAATAAAAGTGGCAACGAGCTCAATGGACGAGAGTATAGTCCATAAGATTGAGAAAATAAATCATGTTAAAGCTGTAAATCCTATCCTCTATAAGATATCGAGCTTCCACTATGAGGATTACATAGCAGAGACCTCAATAATGGGGGTTGACCCAAAGAGGGCTGCGAAGTATTATGAGTTAGTAGGCTTCCAAATGGAGAGGGGAGTTTTTCTTAAGAAGGAAGACCACTACAAAGCGGTTTTAGGATATTTAATTGCTCATGGAAAGTTCATTGGTGCGAATGGAAAAGTTGTAAACTGGGACATAAGGCCCGGCGAAAAGATATATCTCTATGATGATGAGGGGAATGTGTGGGAGTTCAAGGTGGTCGGCAACTTTAAAGAGAGCGGACAGTCCTTTTTAGCGGGATTTGTGGACATGATGGTTGCTATTCCCCTCGATACAGCCCAAGAAATCTTTGGTGACGAAGGGAAGGTGAGCATGGTTGAAGTCTACGTTGATGACATATACTTTGTTGATGAGGTTAGGAAGGAAATTGAGAAGGAGATAGGAGGAGTAACCGTAATCTCGGCAAAGCAGAGCGTTGAAATGGTTCTTTACATTCAAAAAATAATGCACAACCTTTTGATTGGCATTGGAAGTATAGCTCTCTTTGTTGGGGCTTTGGGAGTTATGAACACCCTTTTAACCTCTGTCATGGAAAGAACGAGGGAAATTGGTACTTACAGGGCAATAGGTGCTAGGAAGAGCTTTATCCTGAAGATGATACTCATTGAAGGCCTCATCCTGACCACGGTGGGAGGAATTTTGGGGTTTGCCTTTGGAATTGGCGCAGCAAATTTAGTGGTTTGGGTGTTTGAGCAGAGGGGCCAGCTTCTCCCTTCTCCTATAATAGACTTAAACGTGATTTTGTTTGCCATGGCAGTGACCTTTGGAATTGGGCTTCTCTCAAGCGTCTATCCCGCTAAGAAAGCGGCAGATTTAAGCCCAGTGGAAGCTTTGAGGTATATAGAGTAGGGCTAAAAGAGTTTAAAAGTCGGAAAACAAAAATTGGGAAGAGAAATCAAACCTTCTCAACGCCTATCTTTGCCTTAACATCGTCCCAATCGACAATGTAGCCTTTAACATCGCTCGTAAACTCGAGCTCTACTGCTCTAGTTTCTCTCTTAATGTAATCGAGCATCTCCTCCAAGAGCTCCTTGTTCTCATCTGTGGTGTCTATGTAAACCTTTATGCGGTCGTTGACATCCAAGTCCATCTGCTTCCTCATCTCTTGTATTCTCCTTACGAATTCCCTAGCCAAACCTTCGGCCATTAGTTCTCTTGTTAGTGTCTTGTCAACGAAGACCTTGCCGTGGTCGAACTCCTCTGCAACGAGGAAGTCTGGGAGTTCCTCTTCTATTGTTATGTGCTCCCTCTCTATGGTGAACTCTTTTCCTTCGATTTCGACTTTGAGCTTCTCCTTCATGAGCTTCTCATAGAGCTCTCCTGCATCTTGGCTCATTATCCACTTTGCGACGAGCTTTGCATCTCCTTTGAAGTGCGGGCCGAGCTTAGCGTAGTTCGGCTTGACTATTATTGCCCTCTCCACTTTAGCAACTTTGACCTCTTTTGCGTTTAATTGATCTCTCAAAAGCCTGTTGAGCCTCTCAACTGCTTTCTTACTCATCTCGTCTTCGGTCTCTATTATTATTTGCCTAACTGGATATCTAAGCTTTATCCTTGCTTTTTGCCTTGCTGAAGCTCCTGCTTCGACTATCTTCCTTATTATGCTCATCTCCTTCTCAAGATCCTCGTCGACCCATTTCTCGTCCTTAGCTGGCCAGTCTTCGAGGTGAACGCTCTCTTTTCCGCTGAACGGCCTTATGAGGTTTTGATATATCTCCTCAGCTATGTATGGTGTAAACGGCGCCATTAATCTAAGCAGTACATCGAAGACCTTCCAGAGAGTCCAATACGCGGCCAGTTTATCTGGGTCGTCCTTCTCCACCCAGAGTCTCTTCCTTATGAGCCTTACATACCACCTGCTGAGGTCCTCTACCACGAACTCATATATTCCTCTGGTAGCCTTTATGAGGTAGAAGTTCTCTATGCCCTCGCTAACCGTGTCTATTAAGCTGTTTACCTTTGAGAGTATCCACTTGTCTTCCTCCCTGAATGGAAGCTCTTCTACGTTGAGCTTAGTTGGGTCAAAGCCGTCGAGGCTCATATAAGTTGAGCTCAGTATGTAGACGTTCCAAAGTATGTTGAGCATTCTCTTAACCTGGCCCAAGCCGGTCCAGCTGAACCTCAAGTCCTCCCAAGGAACGTTTGCCCACAGCATGTAGAACCTAAATGGATCTCTTCCTTCCTTTTGGACGACTTCTTCTGGCTTTATGATGTTGCCCAAGCTCTTGCTCATCTTATCTCCTTTCTCATCAAGGACGTAGCCGTGCATTGCGACTTTCTTGTACGGCACAGTGTCGAAAGCTATTACACTTGCTGCTTGTTGGGAGTAGAACCACTTTGTAACTTGGTCTTGACCCTCAACTATAAACTCTGCTGGCCAGAGCTTTTCAAACAGCTCTTTGTTCCTTGGGTAGCCTAAGGAGGCCCATGAGGCAATTCCAGAGTCGAACCACACATCGAGAACGTCCTTGACACGTTTCATGTCTCCTCCACATTTTGGACACTTCAAAACAACTGTGTCGACCCAAGGCTTGTGCAGGTCAACTTCTTCAAAGCTCTTCTCTATTGGCTCTTTGCTCATCTCTTTAAGCTCCTCAAACGAGCCAACGACGTGTGTGTGTCCGCACTCCTCGCACACCCAGAACGGCAGGGGTATTCCCCAGTACCTCTGTCTTGATATACACCAATCTCCTGAGTTCATTACACCGTTATCGTAGCGCACTTTAACCCAATCCGGATACCAAGTGACCTTTTCGTCGTTTTCCTTTAATATCTGCTCTTTGACCTTGCTGACCTTAAGGAACCACTGATCTGTGGCTCTAAATATTAGTGGAGTCTTACAGCGCCAGCAGTGTGGATATTTGTGCTCTATAGTGCCGGCTTTAACGAGAATGCCCTTCTCTTTGAGGTACTCTATTATCTCTGGGTCTGCGTCTTTTACGAAGACTCCCTTCCACTTGCCTTCTACGTATCTTCCTTCGTCGTCTAATGGTGAGTAAGCTGGCAATCCGTATTCCCTTCCTATTTCAAAGTCCTCCTCACCATGACCTGGAGCTGTATGAACAAGCCCTGTACCGTCGCCTAAAGTAACGTGCTCGCCCAGTATGACGCGGTGGGTCCATTCATATTTCTCTCTAAACTCCTTCTGTCTTGGGTATTCATCTAAGAATGGGTGAACGTATCTAAGGCCTTCGAGTTCTTCTCCCTTGAACTCCTCGACTACTTCGCCTTTAACACCGGTCTCATTTAAAACACGTTCAACTAAGGCTTTGGCTATTATCCAATATTCTTCTTTACCTTCAAGCTCGACCTTAACCTTAGCGTAGTCATACTCCGCATGGACCGCTACCGCCAAATTAGCCGGCAAAGTCCAAGGCGTCGTAGTCCAAACGAGGAGGTATTCATTTTCTTTATCCTCGAGCCTGAACTTGACGTATACGCTCGGATCTTCTCTTATCTTGTATTCTCCCCTAACTTCGTGCTCGGCCAGAGCTGTTTCACACCTTGGACACCAGTGGAGAACCCTTTGGTCCTTTTCCAAAAGCTCCTTTTCCCACGCTCTCTTAAGCGTCCACCAAGCTGCTTCTATATATTCGTTCTTTATCGTCATGTAAGGATTATCCCAGTCCATCCATACGCCGAGCAGTTTGAACTGCTCTGTCATGACCTTGAGGTTCTTGAGAGCAAACTCTTTACACTTCTTTATGAACTCATCAACGCCTATCTTCTCCTCTATGTCCTTCTTTATCTTCAAGCCCAAAGCCTGCTCGACTTTAACCTCTATTGGAAGACCGTGCATGTCGAAGCCGGGCTGTCTCCTCACGTTGTAGCCCTGCATGGTCCTAAACCTTATCACCATATCCTTTATTATCTTGTTCCAAGCTGTTCCAAGATGTATGGCACCGCTAACATAAGGTGGTCCGTCTAAAAAGTAGTAGCTTGGAGCGTTCTCTCTAGACTTTTTAACCTTGTTATAGGTGTCGTTCTCTTTCCAAAACTTCTCTATTTTGTCCTCTAGCACTTGAGGATTATACTCCCTCATCTCTGGCTCTTTTATCATGCCAAAAACCTCCTAGAGTTTATAGAATAGACTAAGTCATTAGAAGGGCCCGAGGAATCATGGGCAAAATGCAAAGCGTAGGATAAAACGATCCCCCCTCATGGGCATCGGTCAAAATTGTAGAACTTTGTTTATAAGCTTTTTGGCAAACTTCACGAAGACAAAGAATAGTTGATGCAGTGATTAGAAACTTGGGGATAACAAGAGCTTTAGTTTGTTCTATCACATTTAGCCAAACAAGGAAAGAGAAAGCAGAAACCCTCAACCTCTCAATTACTCGCCCTTCTTCTTGCTCCCGTTTCTTATGGCTTGCATAACATAATCTATGAACTTTCTAACTTCTTCGAGCTCATCTTCAGGAAGATCTGCAATTTTGAAGTTGTTCTTCTTATAGGAGAGCCTCTTTAGGAGCAAAAGCCTTCCGATAGCGGTCTTTGTGGTTATTTTTCCATCTTTCCAATCACGCCAAATAGCGTTTGCAATTCCATAAAACTCTGGAATGCTATCCAAACCCGGGTCGTCCACATCTATAACTTCCTTTCCAAGATACTTGTAGCGCCTCTCTTTCTCCTCCTCCGTAAAATTCATCCCCCTCTCGTGAGGGTACTCCAGCACCATTTTCCTCACCAAAAGTTATTTTTATCTTCAGCGCTTATAAGCCTTAGGGTTAAACTTATAAAGCCCCGTTAAGACCATCGTCTAAACATTAATACTTTGGTGAAAGGTATGAATGCCCTCCTCTACCTCCTAATTTCATTTGCAGCTGTTATAGTTTTAATACGGCTTAAGGTCAATGTAGGTGTTTCTATTTTTATGGGCTCAATTATTTTGGGCTTTCTCTTTGGATTGGATCCTAGGGATATGGTAAATGCCTTATACGCCTCTGCAACTGCTTGGGAGACAATTAGGCTAATACTGATAATATCCTTCATAATGGCCCTCACATCAATCTTTGCTCAAATTGGCTACCTCAAGGACATGGAAAAGGCAGTTAAAGAGCTCTTTCCAAGCCCTAAGTACTCCTTGGCTATGCTCCCGGCTTTGATAGGGCTAATGCCAATGCCTGCTGGTGCATTAGTCTCGGCCCCAATGATAGAGGAGGTCGCCAACAAGCTTAGCCTAAAGCCCGAGGAAAAAACGCTCGTAAACTACTGGTTTAGGCACGTTTGGGAGCACTCTTGGCCAATGTATCAGGCTATAATTATAGCATCGGCTATCACAGGTGTTGCCGTGAGAGAGTTCAGCCTAAAGATGTTTCCCCTAACGCTCATTATGATAGCAGTTGGCTACGCTCTAATACTCCGTCCAATAAATGCTGAAAAAGCTATTGCAAGGGATAGAAAAGAAGGAGCAAAGCTCTTCCTAAAGGCAACGTACCCAATCTTTGTGATAATCTTCGTCTCCATAGTTTTGGGATACGATATGGTTTATGGCGCTTTTACGGGGCTTCTTTCTGCATTAATACCCTATTTCAAGCGGCTTAATAAGTGGGAAATAGCTAAGCACGCTCTCCAGCCCAAGATAGTTTTTCTGCTCTTTGCGGTAATGTATTTCAAATATCTCATCGAGCTTACTGGTGCTGTTGAGGCCCTTCCAAAGCTTATCTTAGAGCTGAATCTTCCAGTGGTGCTTGTAATAACTATAACGCCATTTTTGGTGGGATTAATGACTGGTATAAGCTTCGCCTACGTCGGAATGACGTTCCCTCTCTTAGTGCCGTTCTTTACAGGCTTTGATAAAATCGCCTTGGCTTACTTAAGCGGTTATATGGGAATGCTCTTCAGCCCGGTGCATCTCTGCTTAGTCTTTTCCTCTGAGTACTACAAAGCGGAGCTTGAAATGGCTTATAAGAGACTACTAATTCCCGCGTTGGCTCTATTTCTCATTGGTCTTAGCTACATCTTCCTTCTTTAGTGTATCTCCCATGCAAAAGAGCTTCCTTTTTAAGACTTCAAACCTCTTTTTTCCAATCCCCGGGACTTTTAAAAGCTCCTCCATACTCTCATACGGCCTGCTTATCATTATACGCCATGCCAATATTCTTCCGATTCCATGGAGGCTCCTTAAGTCATCTTCGCTCACTATATTTATCTCCCTCTTAAGCCGTTCCCATATTGGGTCTCCACTAAAAAGCTCTATTTCATCTTTTAGGGCCTTTTTGTGAGCTTCTTCAACACTCAGTCCTTCTGCACGGTGCTTTATCTCCTGAAGCTCATGAAAGAGGATATACCTCTCGTACTCTCTAAAGCGCTCAGATATCCAGATTTCGTTTAGTGGTATTCCAAGCTTATCTGCAGCAGGGGGATAAATGAGTTTTCCATCATAAATCACGCGGTAACAGGCGTTGTAGTCTTTAATAACCTCGTGGGGCACATAAACTATCTTATAACCAAGTCTCTCGGCTTCCGCTCTCGGATTCATAGATGACCCCCTTACTTATTTCGTGGTGAAAGTTTTAAACCCTGTGTCTGAGCTTTAAATGGTGGTGAAATGAGGATAGCTGTGGGCTCAACTAATCCAACGAAGGTTAAAGCTGTGGAGGAAGTAATGAGGGAGTTTTACGATGATGTGGAAGTCATTCCCTTAGAAGTGGACAGTGGAGTTGGAGATCAGCCAATTGGGATAGAAAAGACTGTAAAAGGTGCTATAAACAGGGCTAAAGAAGCTTTGAAGAAAGCTGATGCCGATTTGGGAGTGGGTATTGAAGCAGGCCTCTATGAGGTTCCCCATACGATTACGGGCTATATGGATGTGCAGTTCTGCGCTATTATAGATAAGAGAGGTAAGATAACCATTGGACACGGTCCAGGTTTTGAATATCCTCCATACGTTGTGGAGAAGGTTTTGAGGGATAACGTTGAAGTAGCAATCCCCATGGCAGAGCTCAGCGGCGATAAGAACATTAAGAAGACTACCGGCGCCATAGGTTTTTTAACTAGAGGAAGGTTATTAAGAAAGGAGCTCAACAAATTGGCTGTACTTATGGCTATGATACCTAGAATAAATAAGGGGCTGTACGGTGATGATTGAACTCCGGAAAAGCTGACTTGTGATGAAGCTCAGCCCGGATGAACCGAAGTTGTTATAAATTTTAGGTATAAACTATTATAGTATGGCAAGTGGTTTGAATCCGTTGATATTAAATGTGGGTAGAGGCTTGAGCCTTTCAATAAAACTCATAGCTTCTATACTCCTCTTTCATGTTTACCGTAGACACCAAAGGAGGTCTGCTTTATATTTGTCTATAGCTTGGGTTAGTGCTGCAGTATCCATATTTTTTGATATTCTCCAACTAGACGAGCTAAATGCTTTTTTTGAGGCCTTTTTTGCCACCCTGCTCTTTTATGGTGTTCTAAAAGCTCTTGAAGAGGAAGGAATTATCGCTATCTTTGAGGAGCTTTTGGTTGTGTCGGGCACTCCTCTCATCTTAACAGCATATCTTCTTGTTTTGAATATATTCGTAGGTTTTGATGGATGGATGTTCGCTGTGGGTCTTCCTTATGCTATCTCCGGACTTTTCATATTCTTCTCGGGTGTTAACGTTATCCGTCTAGTGCCCTTTTATGCAAGAAGAGCGAAGTTCTTTGCAGTTTCCCTGATTCTTTACGGCCTTCACGAGATGGACTATCCTATTTTAAGGCCTGTCGAGTGGTTTGCTCCAATAGGATTTTCCCTTGGTGCTCTTTTCACAATTTTAAGTGCTTTTGCAGTTCTCAGTTTAATCTTTACCGAAGAATTCCGTAGCCTAAAAAGGACAAGAGGCAAAGTCGAAGTTGAGTTGAAACGGGGAGTTATGGTAATTACTCCAAAGGAGTACAATGAACTGAAAGAAAAGCTAAAAGAGGCTCCTGTTCTTGCTTTCATTAGAGATATTAAGAATGTTCCTAAGGAGTGGGACGTCTACTTTGTAACAACTGCTAAGGGGGATTTGAAAACGGTGTCTCCTACAAGCTTGGCAAAAATCGTTGAACTGGTTCATGGCTATCTAAGAGAGGCCTCAAAGAGAGGAATAGGTAGCGTGGTGCTCTTGGATTGCCTTGAGTATTTGCTAACCTACAACGATTTCAATGCACTTGCGAAGTTCCTAAGCGGATTAAAAGATTTCTCTATGTTGTATGGAGGCACAATTATATTGGTCACCGATCCAAGCGCATGGGATGAAAGAGAGTGGATGATGCTAAAGAGGCTCTTGGGATAAATTCCTTTGATATTAAATCGAATGCTAAAATTTATATTTGATTGGAAGTTATGAGTTCTGATGCGTTATGAGCCTAGATAACATCATAGCAAAACTGGCCTCAATTGGAGCAGATTTGAGTACTAGGAACGCTGTAAGGATGGCACTGTCATTAGTGAGCGAGGATGAGGATCTTACAGATCAAATTTACGTTGCCATTAAAAATAAGGCATATAAGGAGGACTTCTCGAGAGTTCCCGTTGAAAAAAGGGCTGTTTTCATACCCCAATGTCTCAGGAATGTGAAGGAATGTCCAGCGGAGTTTGGAAAATATGGCTGGGAGTGCACTAAGTGTGGGAAGTGTGCCATTGGAGATATAATTGAGTATGGCGAAAAGTTAGGCTACAAGCAGTTCTACATCACACCCGGAGGGAGCTTGGTTAAGAAAGTGCTCAAGGAGAAGGTGCCTAGGGGGGAAATAAAAGCCGCTTTGGGTATAGCTTGCTGGCCAGAACTTGCGGAGGCTAACGAGAAGCTTTCTATTTTAAAGATTCCACTTCAAGCAGTTCCGCTCTTGAGAGCAGGATGCATAAACACTATAGTTGACTTGGAGCAGGTCAAGGAGGCTATGAGACTGGGGTTGGGAGAAGAAGCTTCAAATGTTGGAGTAAGTGCAAACATGAGTCCTACTCCGACTCCTTAGTCTCTGTCATTTCTTATCTCGTTCCAAATGGCACTCAGAATGAGTAGGGCACCCAAATAGCCCTTTGCACTTAAGATTTCTTTTATTGTTATGAACGCAGAGATGTGTCCAAATATTGGTTCGGAGGAATAAATCAGCGCCGCCTTATGGGCTTTAGTTTCTCTTTGATACTTCACTTGGAGTGTAAACGCTATTACAGTTGCGAAAATTCCTGTGTAGAGTATCCCTAACCAGGGCTCCCAGGTTTTTGGGAAAGCTATGCCTTCGAGAATGCTTGCATAGGAGAGGGAGAATAGAAAGTTCCAGAATATCTGCCAAAAGGCTAGGCTTAGATAATCCTTCTCCCCGAACTTTTGCACTAGAACGATTTGGAAAGCAAATGATATGGCACATAAAACAGTTAGCAAATCTCCCCTGTTGAAATTTAAGCTGGCTCCCGAGATTAGGTATAACCCAAGCACAGCTGTTCCAAGAGAGAGGAAATCCCTCAGCTTGAGCTTGTCATGGAGTAGGAAGTAGGCTATGAAAGGTGTAAATACAACATAAAGAGAGGTTATGAAAGCTGAGTTGGAGGCGCTAGTGTATTTGAGACCCACTATCTGGAAGCCGTGGCCGAAAAACAGCGTAACTCCTAAAACCAGGCCTTCGTAGAATGTCTCCTTTTTGAGAACCTTGCTCCTAAAGAGTATGAGCATCAGGAGGGAGGCGATACCGAATCTATATGCTAAAAAGAGTATCGGCGAGATGTAGTTTAAGCTAACTTTCATAGCCGGAAATGTAAAGCCCCAAATCGCTGTTATGCCGAGGAGTATAAGCTCAGCTTTTTTCATGATATTCCCTCTATTTGTAGCTGTCTTAAAATCTCAATCTAAGCGTTTCATTTTTCATAAATGTTATATAAACCATTCGCCAAGATACCTCCGGTGCTTGTCATGGGAGAGGGAGTTGAAAGAGTGTGGATACTAATAAGCCCTGATAAGTGCAGCGGTTGCAGGCTGTGCGAAATAGCATGCTCCTTAGAGCACGAGGGGGTAATATGGCCTGAGGCATCACGCATAAGGATTTTTGAGCTCTTACCGGGTATAAACGTTCCTCACACCTGCGTCCAGTGTCCAGACTATCCGTGTGTTGAATCTTGCCCAACTAACGCTTTAAGTGTCGACGAAAGCACTGGAGCTGTTTTGGTAAATGAGGAGAAATGCATAGAGTGCGGTGCTTGTGTAAACGCCTGCCCTGGCAGTATTCCAAGGATTCCCCTAGGAAAAGGCAGTGTTGTAATATGCGACCTCTGCGGAGGAAGTCCAAAGTGCGTTGAAGTTTGTCATGAGGCAGGGCATGATGCTCTAAAGCTCGTTAAGGGCAACTATCGCTCAATTTACAGAACTTTTGCAAAAGACCCTCTTGAGAAGTCTGAAGACTTAACGAAGAAAGTTTTTGGTGGAGAGTTTTAGGTGATTAAAATGTTCGGATACACGGGGAAGCTCATAGATGTTGATTTGAGTAAAGAGAAAGTAAATGTTGTTGAGATTGAGGAGGAAGCTCTTAAGAAGTTCTATGGTGGCCGGGGACTAGGGGTCTACCTGCTCTGGAAGGAGCTTGGCAAAAATTGGGAGGATATTGACCCACTCGGCGAAGAGAATATCCTATTAATTCTCACAGGCCCACTGACGGGTTATTATCCGGGCATAAAGACAGCTGTCCTCTCAAAGTCTCCTGAGAGCAATGGTGTGGTAGGGAGTGTTTTAAGCAGCGAAGTAGGCCTTGAGTTAAAGACTTCAGGCTACGATGGGATAATAATTCGTGGAAAAGCAAAATCTCCTGTATATCTGTTGGTAAACGACGACAGCATTGAGATAAGGGATGCAAGTAAATACTGGGGAATGGGGGGAGTTGAGCTCCATAAAACCCTCCTAAAGGAAGTTCACGATGAGCTTAGAAGAAAGGAGAAACTTAGGGGAGTCCCAAAAGAGCCTGCAATGATGTATATTGGAAAAGGAGGCGAGAATAAAGTCAGGTTTGCTTCGATAATGGCTAAACTAATGCATGCTGCGGGCTATGGGGGCTACGGCGCGGTTATGGGAAGCAAGAACTTGAAGGCGATTCTCGTTAAGGGAAGCAAAGCTTTGCCCGAGGTTTACGACAAGGAGAAAGTTAAGGCCATGATTAGGGAGTTTTGGAATGATCTTTTCACGTTGACGACTTTTAGGGAGTGGGGCACTGGTGCTGGTGGCTATAGCGTTGGTAAAGACCGCTCAAGTGAGCCTATAAAGAACTGGCAAGAGGAGTATCACAATAATGACGAGATAAGTGTTGTTAACTTTGAGAACAGAGCATGGGTAAAGAAGTATTGGGCGGACTATGGGTGTCCTGTTAACTGCATGAAGATTTCTTACCTTAGGTATGGTCCCTATAAGGGCTCAATCACAGATGCTCCCGACTACGAGCTCATGGCATACATGGGAACGAATTTAGGAATTTTCGAGCCTGAAAAGATCGTCTATCTCTCATATCTAGTGGATGAACTGGGCTTAGATGGGATAAATGCTGGAAACATCTTGGGATTTGCAGCTGAGCTCTACCAAAGGGGCATTCTCACAAAGGAAGACCTTGGCTTTGAGCTGAAATGGGGAGATGAGAAAGCCTTTGCGAGGCTCCTTGACCTCATTGTGGAAAGGAAGGGCATTGGAGAGGTTCTAGCGGAAGGAACATACAGAGCAGCTTTAAAGATAAGCGAAATGAAGGGTGTTGATGTCCTTAAATATGCTGTTCACGTCAAAGGCATTGGCGTTGGAGCTCACGGGGTTAGGAGCGACCTCGACTATACCAAGGATATAAGCTATGCCGTTTCAGTGCAAGGAGGAGACCACACGGCAACGGCAGGACTTCCAGCGAGGAGCTATGAGGGCGAGCTCGTTAACACTTTCTATGACTCCGCTGTAATATGTATGTTCACAACAAAGCCAGGATTCGAGCGCATCTTGGAGTTTGGAAATGCAGTTACAGGCTTTAGCTTAACGGCCGAAAAGTGGCTTAACGAGGTCGGCCTTAGAATAATCCACCTCCAGAGGATACTCCTTCTCCTTGGAGGGCCAGATGCGTATTGGGATCCAAGAAAGGATGATGACAATCCGCCGAGGTTCTACGAACCACTTCCAAGCGGCATTGCAAAAGGCAAAGCCCCACGGAGAGAGGAGATTAAGCAGAAAGCTGAACAATACTATGAAGAAGTTGGTTACGATGAGAACGGCATTCCAAAGGAGGAGGTTCTGGAAGAGCTTGGTTTAGGAGATGCGAAAAGAGCGGTTGAGAAAATAAAGAAGCGTTTAGGCGTTTAACTTTCTTTTAACTTTTGGTTTTGGAAATCTTTAAAATCTCTTTGCTGAGCTTCTTTTGGTGAGCAAAATGTGGCGTGAAAAATTAAGGCAAGGAATTCTTGAAAATGATGAGATACTAATTGAGCTTACTATTGGCGGTGAATGTGGCGAGTGGCTTCCGAGCTTAGCTCTCTACGACAAGGAAAACGATGTTTGGTACTACTTTGACAACGATATTATGCCTGGGATGACGGAAGAGGAGGCTATGAGAAACGCGGTGGAGTTCTTTGAGAAGATGGTAGTCGGATTAGAGAAGCCCATATTAAAAGTCTCGCCTCTGAAGGAAGCACCAAAAGAAGTTTACGATAAGTTTGAGCACTTTTTGAAGGGGTTGAAGGATGAGGGTTAAAATTAAGCTTTATGGAGACTTAGCACTGAATCACTCCCCTGAGTTTGAGCTTGAGGTTAGAGAGGGTTCTGATGTCAAAGAACTCCTAAGGGAGCTTAAAATTAGTGTGGAAGAGCATCACATCCTTGTAAATGAGAGAAAAGTTGATGAGAGTTATAAACTCAAAGATGGCGACGTTTTAAAGCTTCTCCCTGTTGTTTACGGTGGTTAAAGGCCAACGTCCTCCCCAAACGTCAGCGTTAAGTATAGCTCAACAGTGCCGTTCTTGATATTTTGGATTATCTCTTCCTTGAATTTTTCAAGTTCTTCTCTGCTCAGCTCTCTCTTTTCACTGAGATTCTTTATCTTTCCATCGCGCTTGTCAAAAATTATAGTTTCTTCCTTTCTAACGATTAGAGGGACATAGTTTATCTTGATGCCGTAAAGCTCTTCAGCGTAGGCTATCTTTGAGAGGAGCAAATTTGTATAGCTTTTTAACTCGTCCATGGCTCATCGTCCTAAGTTCGCCAAATGCCTTTTATACTTGACGGAGCAAAAGTGAGTGGGGGATGAAAATGAAGGTGAAGGTTAGGTATTTTGCGCGCTTTAGAACTCTTGCGGGAACTTCTGAAGAGGAACTTGAGCTTAAAGAAGGGGCGACTATAAAAGACCTTGTTGAGCTCATAAAGGAGAAGCACTCTGCATTTAGTGAGGAAGTGTTTGAGCAGAACGAAGAAGCAGACGTCAATGTTTCAAGAAACGGGCGTTATGCTAAGTTTGATGAGGTTCTTCAGGAGGGGGACATAGTAGCTCTATTTCCTCCCACGAGCGGTGGTTGAAATGCTGAGCGATAGAGAGCTCGAGCGCTATGATCGACAGATTAAAATCTTTGGCATCGAAGGGCAGGAGAAGCTTAAAAACGCAAGGGTGGCAATTGTTGGTGTTGGTGGCCTTGGAAGTCCTGTAGCTTACTATTTAGCGGCCGCTGGTGTTAACCTTTTGCTGATAGATGAGCAAAAGCCTGAATTGAGCAATCTCAACCGCCAAATTCTCCACTGGGAAGAGGACTTTGGGAAGCCCAAGCCGCTTTCCGCTAAATGGAAGCTTGAAAAGCTGAATCCAGACATAGAGATCGAGACTTTTGTTGGGCGCTTGAGCGAAGATAATATTGAGGATGTTTTAGGCAATGTGGATGTCATAGTGGACTGCTTGGACAATTTCGAGACGCGCTATCTTTTAGATGAATACGCCCACAAAAAGGGCATACCTCTCGTTCATGGGGCTGTTGAGGGGCTCTATGGCCAAGTAACGACCATAATTCCGGGAAAAACCAAATGCTTACGAGAGATATTTCCGAAAGCACCAGAGAAGAAGGAATCGTTTCCAATTTTAGGGGCTACTGCTGGTGCTGTGGGAAGCATTCAGGCGGTTGAAGTGATTAAGCTTTTAACTGGCTGTGGAGAACCCTTAATGAACAAGCTTTTAATAGCTGACTTGGCCCATAATGCCTTTGAAGTTGTTGAGCTTGAATGAGATCCAAATCTGGACGGTGGAAGTATGATAATAGGTGTAGTTGGTAAAATAGCAGCAGGCAAAACAACGATAGCAAAGTTTTTGGAGGAGTTCGGCTTTTGTAGAGTCTCATGCAGCGATCCACTCATCGATTTGCTAACACACAATGTTGAAGAGTATTCTTGGGTTCCTGAGCTTCCGGAAAAAGCTGAGCCTACGAGGGATAAGCTGATTGATTATGGAAAATACCTCAAGGAAAGGTATGGGGAGGATATTCTCATCAGGCTTGCTCTCGATAAAAAAAGACACTGTGAAAATGTTGTTATTGATGGAGTGCGCTCAAGGGGAGAGATTGAGGCCGTCAAGCGCCATAGTGGTATTGTTCTCTATGTGGACGCCCCTTCTGAGGTTAGGTATGAGCGTTTGAAGCAGAGAAATGCCAGCAAGGATAAGGTAATTCAGAGCTATGAAGACTTTCTCAAAATGGATGAAGCTGAGGAGGAACTTTACCATACAAGCAAGCTCAAACATCTAGCAGATTTTGTGGTGTCAAATGATGGGACGCTTGAGGAGCTCAAAAGTAAAGTTGTGGAACTTTTAAAGAGCACCCTTTAATTATTTTGTACCGTGCGACAATAGTTTTATAACTTTGGAGTATCAAATATTAAGGACGGTGTGGGAAGTGGCTGAAATTAGTCAGATGTTAATCCCACTAAATCTGGTTGGAGGATTTGGGATTTTGATTGTAATTTATAATGGACTTAAGTATCGAAATAAGTTTTTTAGATCATTTAACAGCTTAAAACGAATCTATGACGCTTTTCTCCTAGGATTCATGATGGTGTTTCTAGGGATTCTTTTGGCATTCTATAAAATAAATAAGACATACACAACTTTAGATGTGCTCTTAAATGTCATTATTTTGGCTGTACTTTTGATATTTGGTCTCTCCTGGACGAAGCTGGTTAAAAACTTGGTAGAGGGCATAGAATCCTGTGCCACATTCTACGGGGAAGTTAAAGGGCTAGGGATAGCGTCTGGCCTCTATCTATGTAAGGATAGGGATTCGTGCCTAAACTTCTCCAAATCTCTTTTGGAGAGATTTCCAAGCATGATCATTTGCAGAGACCCATGTGAAGTGCTTAAAAAGAGGCTTGGATTTGAGGATCAAGTAAAGTGCTGGTGGCTCACAAAAGTTGAGGGGGAAAACGTTATCCATCCTACTCGGCTTCCATTTTTAACATACAACATAACTGAATTTATTAACGGGGAGGGCAAGAGGTTTGTTCTGCTTGATGGCATAGAGTACCTCGTGCTTGAGAACGGCTTTGATGCAATATACAAGTTCTTAACGACTCTTAAAGACTACGCTATACTCTATGATTCAATAATTTTGGTGCCGATAGATCCAGAGGCCTACGAGCACAAAGAGTACGGTCTCTTGTTGAGGGAATTTGAGATATTGGAGGAAAAGAAAGCTTTGTTCTCCAACACTGGTAATGTTTATGTCTTCTGATTTCAATTTTTGAAGTGATGCATATGATGAAGTTTAGGAACTATGAAGAGTATTCAAGGCACTTCTCTAAGCTCATCCAGTTAGAGAGAGAAGAGGAGATGAAGCAACATAGGGAGGAAATTGAGAAACTAAGTGGCGAGAAAAGGGAAAAGCTTGGTAGAGCGGTTCTTCACTTAAACGGAAAAGATGTGGGCAGAGGTTTAGGAGGAAGCTATCTAGTTAAGTTTGGAAGGAAGAGCTTCCCTGAGACGGAAATAAGCATCGGTGATTTGGTAATTGTGAGTAGAGGAAAGCCAAAAAAGGATGATCCTCAGGGGACTGTGGTGGAGAAAGGGAAGAATTTTCTCATAGTAGCTTTTGATAAGAAGCCTCCTCGTTGGGTATATGGCCGAGAGCTGCGGCTCGATTTATATGCCAACGACATAACTTTTCAAAGAATGCTCGAGGCTTTGAAGGTATTTAAACGAGAGGAGTTTTCAAAAATTCGGGGTGTGATTTTAGGGGGAAAAAGTCCCTCTTTTAGACCTCTCCGGTCAAAAATAGAATTTTTAAATAAAGATTTAAATCCCTCTCAAAAGATGGCTGTTAAGCGCTCCCTTGAGGCTCAGGAGCTCTTTTTAATCCACGGGCCTCCTGGAACAGGCAAAACAACCACATTGGTGGAGTCGATAATCCAGCATGTTAGGAAGGGCTACAAAGTTCTAGCGGCGGCTGATTCAAACGTAGCCGTCGATAATTTGGTGGAGAAGCTCGCCGGTTACGGTATCAAAGTAGTACGTATAGGAAACCCTGCTAGAGTTAGCAAATCCCTTTTAGAGCACACTTTGGACTATTTGGTCCAATATGAGGAGTCTTTTAAGAAGTCAGAGGAGATATGGGAGAAGATTGATAAGCTAAGGGAAGAGCAGAGAAAATACACGAAGCCTACTCCACAATGGCGTCGTGGCTTGAGTGACGAACAAATAAAAAGTCTTGCGAGAAGTGGGAGGAGCTCGAGAGGAGTTCCTTTAAGGAGACTTCAAGAGATGGCTAGGTGGCTTGAACTCCAGGAGAGAATAAATGCTCTCGTAAAGAAAGCGAGAGCGTTGGAGATGAACGCTGTTTCGAAGATTCTCGATAGTGCGCAAGTGGTCTGCTCTACGAACTCGACGGCTGGGAGTGAAATTTTATTTGGGCGAAAGTTTGATGTGGTCTTCATTGACGAAGCAACACAGGCGGTTGAGCCTTCCTGCTTGATCCCCATAACTAAAGGGAAGAAGATAGTTATGGCTGGAGACCACAAGCAGTTGCCCCCAACAATTTTGAGCGAGAAGGCAAAGCCTCTGGAGTACACTTTATTTGAGCGGCTCTTAGATGTTTATGGCGAGAATATAAAGGAGCTTTTGAGGGTTCAGTACAGGATGAACGAGAAGATAATGGAATTTCCGAACAAAGAATTCTACGGCGGGCTTTTAATGGCTCACCCAAGCGTAGCGAGGCATACTTTAGAGGACTTTAACCTTAAGTTGAGTGGTTTAGAGGATGCTGATGAGTGGCTTAAAAAATCTTTAACCCCTGCGCAGCCAGTATCTTTTATAGATACTTTTGGAAAATGCCGTGAGCGGAAGCGCAGAGGCTCAACCTCTTGGGAAAACCCGGGCGAAGCGCGCATCGTGGAAGAGATCGTTAGAAAGCTCCTTGAGATTGGGCTGAAAGCTGAGCACATTGGAGTAATCACGCCCTACGATGACCAGGTTGATGTTCTCAGGCGAAAGCTTGGGAAAATAGATGGACTTGAGATTAAGAGCGTTGATGGCTATCAAGGGCGTGAGAAGGAGGTCATTGTAATTTCATTTGTGCGCTCAAATGATAGGGGCGAAATTGGATTTTTGAAGGATTTGAGGCGCTTGAACGTTGCCATAACAAGGGCGAAGAGAAAGCTCATTATGGTTGGCGACTCAAAGACGCTCTCGAACAATGGAGTGTACAGGAGGTTAATTGAACACGTCAAAGATATGGGCGGGTATGTGGACTTTTCCTAAGGTGATGTGAATGAAAGTGCTGATTGTTTACCTCTCCATCCATCACGGGAACACCAAAAAAGTCGCAAAGGCCATGGGTGAGGTTCTAAACGCTGAGCTTGCCAAGCCCTGGGCGGTTAATCCCGAGGAGCTCGAAAAGTATGATTTGATAGGCTTTGGCTCGGGGATTTACTGGTGGAGACATCACTGGGCACTCCTTAAACTCGTGGAGGATCTTCCAAGAATGGAAGGAAAGAAGGCTTTTATCTTCTCAACAGCCGGAATGAACATCCCGTGGTACAACCACAGAGCCCTCAGGAGAGAGCTCAAAGAGAAAGGCTTTCAAATTGTTGGAGAGTTCTCATGCAGAGGCTGGGACACAAACGGCTGGCTCGCCAAAATAGGCGGCATAAATAAGGGGCATCCAAACGAGAAGGATTTAGAGAGAGCGAGGAGGTTTGCCAAGGAGTTGAAAAGAAATTTACATCCTTTCCACCCTAAATCTTGAATACACAATAAAAGAATGAATCGAATGAAACACAACGAAAAAAACTGAGAGAATAATATAAATAGAGTAGTGATAGGGTATTTTTATAAAAAGAGATTTCCCAATGAGCCCTATTCCAACAAACCATATAATTGTTGTATATGCAGGAGCCATGAATCCAAATACACTTTGACTCCAAGAAGATTCAG
This sequence comes from Palaeococcus pacificus DY20341, assembly GCF_000725425.1. Lineage (NCBI taxonomy): Archaea > Methanobacteriati > Methanobacteriota > Thermococci > Thermococcales > Thermococcaceae > Palaeococcus > Palaeococcus pacificus. The sequence continues at coordinate 192,519 of NZ_CP006019.1, forward strand.
GAAAATATATCTGCATTAACCAAGACATAAAATATACACATATTCCAAGTACATATAGGAGAAAACCAATTTTTTGTTGTGGCTCATTAAGTTCTAATTTAAAAAGCAATGGGAGAAAGAAAACAATTACTCTTAGGGTCTTTTCCGGTATCCCGATAAATTTTGGTATGTTACTCCAAAAGTTGCTCCTTTGATATGGCTCTGGGAGTTTACTTGCAAATATAACATTCCATAAAAATATCGGAATTAATAAAATGAAGCAACTTGCCAAATAACTCATTATCCCCGTGATAACCATTATAATCCCTCCCAGTAACATTAGTTGAATTCTCAATTCCCGATATCCGATAGGATGTTAGAATCTGGCACATAGAACATATACCCTATTAATCCTCCATATATACATGCGGAGATAGTTGTTTCTATTGTGTGCCCTATCAAAACATCTGGTGGGAAAATTCCCTGAGCCATTATTATTTGAAAGCCATGATAAATGAACAGCAACATTAGACTTATCATTGTCTTCATTCTGCTACTGTTCATCAATATAATTGGTACTGAGAATACAATCCACAATAACCCTCTGATAAAGTGATAAAGCAAAAACAACGGCCTCTCCTTTATTGTCACTATTATTTGACTCATGAAATTCAATTGTTCTGTAGTTCCAGAGTAGAACAACCTGACGGCTTCAAACTGCCAAGCAACATAATAGCCAAAAAATAGGTATATTATTATGTAAAGTAACGCAAAAACAGGGGCTTTTTTCACCCAACTCTTTATTTCAATCTTTGCCAAGACCTCTTTTATGATTATATTCTCCGTGGCCTTTCGTTTTCCTAAAATAATAACTGTAAGCGGAACTACTATTATGGTTGTTATCACACCTCTTAACATAATATTTAAAATCTCCATATTTGTCATAAAAGGAAAAGCTTCTCTAAAATAGAGCGTTTCTATTTGCGCAACGAAATATTCTATTCCCCAAAAACTCAAACCTAAAGCCAAGATTAATTTAATCCCACCCCATTCTGACAATTTCACGTTTATACTTAGGGCAATTGCTCCAAGTAGAGAAACCAATAACATCAATCCAAAAATAGTATTTTGCATATCTTCTGTTACTCTTGATGTAATCTCTGAAGACACTGGTATTATCAAAGTTGGCACCATAATACCTACCACAAAAACTACTGTAAGTGCTAGTATCCTTAATATATCGCCAACGATATTCCTCATGATAACTCCTCTTAACTCTTTTAATCTTTTTAAAACCGCACCGCCCGATTGCATATAACTATGCAAACTTATAATTGCTTGGACGGAGGGTAACAAAGCTACATATCCATGCATTTCTTGAAGTTTAACTGATTATCGAATTTATTGGATGATAAGATATAACTCTTTCGCTATTGCTCTTTTTATTTGATTGTTGGTTAAGATTGATGCAAGGTTTAATATTATAAGGCATGGTGGAAGAAATTCTGTTTCCATGAGCTTGATGTTCTCGTGACAAATACATAAAAAAGAGCACAAAAAATCTAAATTCAAGCCTCCCTTATTGCCCTCTCCACGACTTCTTTGGCCTTCTTCATCAGCTCCTCCGCTTTCTCCTTCGTGTGTGCCTCAAGAGTAATGCGCATTATTGGCTCTGTCCCGCTTGGCCTAAAGAGAATCCACCACTCGTCGTTCTCAATCCTTACTCCATCAATGTCAATCAAACGCTTGTAGGAGAAGCTCTTGAGTGCTTCTTTTTCTATGAGCTCCATAGCTTTTTTCTTCTTCCCATTGGGACAGGGTATCTTTGCCCTAAGCGTCACGTAGCGTGGAACTTCCTTCGCGAGCTCGCTCAAAGGCCCAAGCTTGTCAATCATCTCCAAAACCAATGCCCCAGCGAAGATTCCATCAGGAGTTAGATTCCATTGAGGCATTATCCAAGTGCCGCTTGGCTCTCCTCCAAAGATGGCATTCTCTCTCATGATTCCCTCTGCAACAGCAACATCACCAACCTTAACTCTAACAACCTCTCCACCTAAAGGCTTAACGTAATCGTCCAAAGCGAAGCCTGCATCGACCGTCGTTATGATCTTGCCTTTTCCAAACTTGCGGAGCATGTAGCCGCTTATTAAGGAAAGCATTACCTCATACTCAACAAAGCGGCCCTCATCATCAACGACTCCAATTCTATCCGCGTCACCATCGTGGGCAATTCCGACATCGGCTTTCATAACCCTCACAGTTTTTGCTAACCCTTCAAGGCTCTTAGCGTTTGGCTCTAATTCGCGAACAAAATAGCCCGATGGGTCTGCGTTTAGGCTTATCACTTTATTTCCGAGTCTCCTTTGAAGGTAAGGACTTAGGATAGAGCCCGCACCGTTGCCCGCATCCAAGACAACTGTGTAAGAATCGTCGAGATTAACAACTTCTAGGGCTTTTTTAATGTATTCTTCCTTTGGGTCAGCATAACTGAGCTTTCCAATTTCGTTCCAAGCGGCTTTCTTAAAGCTCTCGCTCTCTAGAATGTGCTCAAGCTCGTTTTCCATCTCATTCGTGTAGGCCATTCCATTCTTTTGCCATACTTTTATTCCATTGTACTGAGGAGGATTGTGTGAAGCCGTAATCGTAACTCCAGCATCTGCTTCATAGAGCTTAATCGCAAAGCCTGTTAACGGAGTAGGAGAAAGCCCAATGTCTATAACTTCCACTCCCGTACTCAAAAGCCCGCTTATGAGAGCACTCTTAAGCATCTCACCGCTCGTCCTTGTATCCATGCCAACGACGACTTTACCCTCTCCAAGAAAAGTCCCCAAAGCTTTTCCGACCTTTAAAGCCAGCTCTGGAGTGAGCTTTTCGTTCACGACTTCTCTTATTCCGCTCGTACCGAAATACTTGCCCATTTTTCTGCCCCCCATTGCTACTAAACACTTATCTACTACTTGTGAATATAATTTTTTGGGTGAATGTTGTGAGTGAAAAGTTCACTTATTCAAAAGCGGTGGCAATTTTTGCGGTTTTAGTCTTAGCGGTGTTGATCTTCAGTGGTCTCTACTTTGATGTGAAGCTAACGCTCATTGCCTGCCTCTTTTGGTGTTCTTGGTGGTTCTCTTCCTCGGCTGGAGCAACAACCAAAAGCTTAACAAAGGTGAGATGCGGCGGGCAATTACCGCAGCTCTGGTTTCAACGTTCATAGTAATCGTATTGGGCAATCAATATCTTTTAATTCCCTCGGAGCTCAGAAACTACTTTTTAGGCGTTCTATCCACCATAGTGGGCTTTTACTTTGGCTATAGGGGGAGAGAAACTGAGGAAGAAAAGATAGAGAGGGTTATTGAGAGCTTAAGTGGCGGCAGAGAAAGAGAAGAGCAAAATACTGAAGCCGGTACCGCTACAAACTCTTCCTAAGCTCCTCAGCAAGCTCCACCAAACGTTTAGCCCTCTCCACATCGATGTCATTTTTTGTTTTTCCCTCCTTCTTAATCCAAGTTCCCACTATAAAGCCATCTGCATACTTCCAGAGCTTCGGTAGATTGTCGTAAGTTGTGCCTGAACCAACCAAAATAGGGACGCTTGAGAGCTCTTTAGCTTTTTTAAGCTTTTCTGAGTCAACTTCACCGCCTGTCCTCTTTCCGCTTATAATTACAGCATCAGCTAAACCTCTCTCGATTGTGTCGTTCAAGGCTTCCTCAAAGTCTCCAAAGTGATACGCATGCTTAACGTGCACATCAGCAAAAACCTTGATTTTGCTCGGTAAGGATTTTCTAAGCTTTGCCAGCTCATAGGCAATTCCTTCAATGATGCCCTGATCGGTGTACGCCACTCCACTGAGAACGTTCACTCTTATGAAGTCTGCCTTCACAGCATATGCTATTGAATAAGCCGCTACCCCATCATTTCTTAAAACGTTAATGCCGAGCGGGAGGGAAATTTCCTCCTTAATAGCTTTTGCAACAACACTTAAAGAAGCAATGGTTATGGGTTCGACTGTCTTTGGAAACGGCACATCATTGAAGTTCTCAACCATTATGGCATCAAAGCCCGCTTTTTCTAACTTTTTAGCTTCGATTACTGCATGGTCTATGACCTCATCAAAGTTCTTTTCGTAAAGGTAAGAGCCCGGCAAAGGCTTGAGGTGAACCATACCTATGAGGAGCTTTCTTTCAAAGTTCATCTTATCACCAAAGGAAAATATGGGCTGGGACTATTAAACTTCTCCGCCTGCAGGTTTTTCTGCTATGACCATAATCTCTATGTCATCCAAATCTACTTTCCTCTTTCCCCATCTTCCAGCAGTGCCTCCCCAAATGGCTTTTACTTCAAACCCTACCATTTTGAACATCAAGTAAAGCTCTGTAGGGACGTAAACACGTTCTCTAATCGGGACTTTTGTGCCATCAGGTGCCTCAATTTCTTCAAAGAACGTCATGGTGTTTGGGTCAAAGGTTCCTTTGGCTATGTCCTCGTTTGATGCTCCTTTAATTCTTGAAAGAGCACTTAAGGCGGTCAAGATAAATTTTCCGCCGGGCTTTAAGGACTCATAAATGTTCTTGAGTATCGCCAAGTCGTGCTCTATTGGGTCGTCACTTGAACCGATTAACGAAAAAGCACCTTCGCAGAGGCATATGGCAGCGTCAAATTCCTCCTCACGCTTAAACTTCGTAGCATCTGCTTTTATGAACTCCACTTCAACACCTTCTTTTTGAGCTCGTTTTCTTGCTTCTTCAAGCATTCCTCGGGAAAGATCTATTCCTGTTACTCTGTATCCTCTTTTTGCAAGCTCTATTGAGTGCCTTCCGACACCACAGCCAACATCCAATATTTTGGCTCCTTCTGGCAGCTGAAACTCATTTAATAAAAACTCTACTTCCTCTTTTGTGTATTTAGTAAACGGCTCTTTCAAGTAGTGACTTGCTTCTCTATCAAAAAAGTCTTCCCATTCAGTCTTTTTTGTCATTTTTACACCCTCCAGCGCTTTTTGTTATTTGGAATATATAAGCCTTTGTGGTGATATAGCACAAGCCTAAAATATCATGTGAACACTAGCTATCATAGGTGGGACTATGAGCGAAGAAAAACTTCCAAAAGGAATTCTTGAAAACCTTTATCCCGATGAGGATGTGCTGTATGCAATTAAGAAGAAGTTCAGCCTTGAAGCAAAGCCAAAATGGCTGGTTGTAACAAATTTAAGGATTCTCTACATTGATGAGAAGATTTTGGGCAGATACGACTTAACAGCTATTCCCTATGAAAAGCTTGAGCTTGTGTATGTAAAGGTGGGTAAGGTCTCTTCAGAGTTTATAATCAAGAAAGAGGATGGAGAGGAAATTAAGCTCTCAAGGATGGATAAAGAAGAGGCTAAGAATGCTATTGGAGCGATAAGGGATGCTTTAAATGAGATTGCTGTTGAGCCTGTGACTATTGAAAGAAAGAAGCACCTCATGAGCGAAGAGTGGATTATCCACAAGCCTAGGGAAGTGGTTAGCAGGTCAATAAGAATGGAGTCTAGAAGGTTTACAGCCAAAACGGAGGACCCGCTTGAGAAGCTCAAAAAGCTCAAAGAGCTCTATGATATGGGTGTGATAACTCAGGAGGAGTACGAAGAAAAGAGAAAGAAGCTCTTGGAGCAGATTTGAGCTTTTTTAATCCAAATCCATTTCTAATAAAATTCCACTCTCCTCGAACCCCATGCTTTTGTAGAACTCCCTAGCTCTGAGGTTGCTAATCTCCGTGCTCACTTCAACCTCGACGCATCCCAACTCCCTGCACAGCTCCACAGCAGCCTCTATAAGATTTCCTCCTATTCCCATCCCTCTGTGCTCCTTGGATACAACGAGCTCATCAATCAGCCCAGAAGGTGCGGAGTGGAGAATCGTCCTGCGGATGTTTAAGTGAAGAGCTCCCACTATTTTCCCGTTTAATTCCGCGACCAATAAATGCGCATTTGGGGCCTTTAGAATTTTCCTGCAGTTCTCAAGTATGGCATTTTTATTTATGCCCTCTTCGCTTTCGAGGGTTTCAATGAGCTCTACCATAAGGCTTTTAATTTCGTGCAAATCTGACTCTCGGGCTTTTCTAATAATGAGATCGCTCATTTTCCCACCTAAAGAAAGTTTTTGTATTCACTTATAACAATTTTCATATACTTGAAAAGCCAATATTAAAGCATGAATGAGAGGCAAAAGAAAATTGTAATTTTTCTAATCTTGCTGATCCTTACTGGTCCGTTCGCTTTTCTTTGGTTAGCTTTAGTTGGGCTTAGAGAAAGCCAAAAAGCTGAAATTGAGGTAGAAGAGCCTGAAAAACAAAAAGAAGATGTATTTGAGTGGAAGAGCATTTGGGATGAAGATTAGCTCCTCCTAAAGAGCAAAACCACTAGAGAGATTGCTAAAATCACGCCTACTCCGCAGATTTGGCCTGAGCTCATTGTTTCATGTTCAATGGGTTCTTCGCTTAAAATTACAGTTGTATTTGCTCTGCCGTATAGTGTAACGTTTAAGGGCTCAAGCTCACCCCAAGGCAAGCCTCTGTAGAGCTGAACTTCAAAAGTGGCACCCTTTGGAAGGCTGACGACTTGGAAGTAGTAACCTGTGCTGGATTTGTAGAGAGGTATTGGCTCAGCCAGCTCTGGTATGTCGCCTTTAATCCAGAGCTGCCCTGTTGTATTGATGTAGCTCTCGTTGATGACGAGTAGAGCTGGAGTCTGCTCCCCGCTCAAATATCTTATTCTCATAGCGTTGCTCCTTTCTCCATTGTTCTCGACGGTTACATTCACCCATGCCTCTTTCGTCTTGATTTTTGGCATCTCGAAGACTATCATATCCTCTTTCCACTCCAGAATCTCGGCGTCTTTTTTCTCTTCTTCGCTCTTGACTATGACTTTTCCTCCCTTTCCAAAAGCAACGCCTCCGAGGAGGACTTTGTCTCCAGGCTGAGCGAAGTATGGAGTAACCGAACCTATAAGCGGCTTTTCCTGCTTTCCGAGGTATGAGAACACCAAAATTCTATTCTTTGGAGCCTCCAAAGTAGCTCTGCCATTTTTAACGCTCATCTCGACACCGTAGAGAACGTCTCTATAAGTCCCATCGCTCCAGTTGAGCGGAATTTCCAAAGCCTTATCTTCCCTCTTATTGAGCACCACTAAAACGCGCTCCCCGCCAAAGCTCCGCTCGAATGCCCAAGTTGTGTAGCTCATGTGCAATGTCCTAAAATCCCCGTAAGCTAAAGCATTATTCTCCTCCCTGAGCTCTGCTAAAGTCCTTATTATCCTCGCCGCCTCGGTGGTGTTGTCAAAAATCATCATTGGCCTGTTGTAGGGGTCACCTTTGCCGTCTTTGCTCACCAAATAGCTCTCATCTCCGTAGTAAATCACAGGGATGCCAGGCAAAGTCATAATCAAGCCCAAAGCCATGTGATAGCCTTCTTTGCTCCGGCTTTCGCTTAGAAACCTTGGAAGGTCATGGCTGTCGAGGAAGTTTACAGCCTTGTTGGGGTAAATAAATTGAGAGTAATACTTCTCGAGCTCTTTGGCGAGGTCTTCAAAGCTGCCACCAAAGCCCAGTGTGGTGAAGATGTTCCCTCTTATGGGAATACTTAAGAGCGGCGAAACGTTTGCGTACTGGTAAAAGTGGAACATATCGTCGTCAGTAGCATAGCTCAGCTTATAGTATTCGCCGAAAATGAAGAGAGGCTCTTTTTGATAGGCGTGAGCATAAAAGCTCGTCAGCCAGCCCAGGTCCATATGCTTTACCGCATCTATTCTAAAGCCGCAGGCGCCGGCTTGAATGAACAAATCGAGACTCTCCTTTAGGTAACTATCAACCCAAGGATTGAGGTGGTTGAAGTCCGCCAATCCAAAGAGGTTCTTTGATTTCATTTCCCAGCCGTACCAGTTCTCTATGTTCCCATTATGGCGATAAATGTTCTCTAAACTGCTAGTGTAGGGATTTAGCGTTGCGTTCTCCTTGTCTTTGTAGTAGTGTGTAATGAAAGTGCCGTTGTCGTAGAGCGATGCATACTCTCCATCGGTTGCTGGATTGGAGTGATTGGGAACAAAATCCACTATTATACATATGTCTCTCTTTTTTGCCTCTTTTACAAGGCGCTCAAAGGTTTCCCAGTCCCCAAAGTGCTCCTCTATTCTTTTATAATCGCGCGTCCAGTAGCCGTGGTACGGGGCACTCGCCCCCGCCATCCTGTTTATGTTGTCGTTGATGGGTGAGAGCCATATCATGCTAACGCCGAGGCTTTGGAGGTAGTCAAGCTTCTCTATTATTCCCTCCAAATCTCCACCCCAGTAGAGGTAGTAGTTGGTGTGCGTAGAGTCGTAAAATGGCTCATTGTTGCTTTTATTTCCATCGTAAAAGCGGTCGACCATTATTTGATAGATAACTCCTTTCTCGGGAATTTGATATGCTAAAGCGTTGGGAATCATGAGCAGGAGCATAAACACTAAAGCGATCTTCCTCATTATATCACCAAGAGTGATAGAAAAGGGAAAGTTATAATCTTTTTGCTAATTGATTGTGATTCAGTACTCTCTGAGCTCCTCAATTGAAAGTTCGACGGTCTTCTCGCATATTTCTTCACTGGGTGCTTTGAGAACTCGCAGCATAGTCCCTCTACATGTCTTCTTCCATTCTAATACGCTTGTAGCGACTTCTTCTAATAATGGCACTATTTCCGGATTTCTCCTTTCCATAGATTGTTTATTTATGAAATAAAGGGCGATCCTGGTTTTATTTCCAACAAAGGTTGATATATTTCTCACGAGCCTTATCGCTTCATTGTTTTCTGCCACTAAAAAGAGCTTATGAATTCCTAACACGGGATTAAAGGAGATATTCTCGTTAGCACGCCATTTATCGTAAATCTTTCCGTAATATTTAAAGTCCAATGTGTATTTATCGATTTCAACCCTATCTACAACGTTACCAAGCTTTCTATATCCACCTATTTTTATTACATCTGTTTTCAGAAGCTTATCTGTGGGGAGTCCTATGATCTCCAATCGTGTTATGAACTCTGCTAAAGTATCGCCTATATCGTCTATGATAACTTGAATTCCCCTTTTCTCGCAGTATCTGCTTATTATATACAACAGAAGCTCTGGGGAAGAAATTGAATCGTACTCAATTAGCACAGTCTCTCCGGGTTTTAAGTTAGAAAAAATGAGTTCCAGCTCATTACATATCACTTAGGCCTCACCTAAATTATGCATAGCACTACTAACTTATAAAAACTTTGTCCATATGGCTGGTGGGATGTGGAAAAAATTTTCTAAACTATCTTTCCAAATGTCAATATCCTTGGGGAGATGAATCCGCCTAGTTCTTCTTCCTTTTTTCCAAGGGCGTTTATGGATTTGATAACCTCAAAGACGTTGCCTACGAACATGTTGTCCTTGAATGGTTTGAGTTCTCCATCTTCAATTTTGTATCCAAGCTCTACAGTTAAAGAAAAGTCTCCACTTATCGGATTAGCTGTGTGCTCTCCAAATACCTTTTTAATGACTACTGCATTATCGAGGTCTTCTAAGTCTTCTCTCCTACCGTCAACGATTAAATTACTCGTGCCTATGTGAGGGGTGGTCCTAAAATCTCTCACAGCATTTCCTGTGCTTTTAGCATTCATGAGCTTTGCGTAGTACTCATCGAAGAGGAAGCTCTTCAAAATGCCTTCTTCAATTAGAACTGTCCTTTGGCTTGGATTTCCTTCGCCGTCAAAAGAATAACTCCCGAGCTTTCCTTCAATTGTGGAGTCATCTATTAGAGTAAACGCTTCGTTCGCCACATCCACTCCGGGGTTCTCGAACCTGGAGCGTTTGTGATAAACGTTATCTGCGTATAGATTGCTCATTAGTATCCCAATGATTGAAACAGCTGTGTGGGGCTCTAAAACTACTTCTCCCTCAAAACCACTTTCCTGTTTGGCGTTGAAGCTCAAATCGGCATCTCTTAGAGCGCTCTTTAGGCCTTTAGAGAGCTCCTCTTCGAAGTCTGGAATGTTTCTAAAACCCTTGTAGTAGCTCCCGCTCCCATTTTTGCCCATTTCTCTCTTAATGATGTAGAGACCAAAGCTCATGGCTGTGCTTGGCTCTTGCTTCTCAACCCCATTGGAGTTGGCAATCCCGTCCACTGCATGTCCAAAGGCTAAGCTTCCTGATAGGGTGTAGGCTTTCCCTATCTCCTCTTTCAGCTCTTTCTCTTTCTCGAGAAGCACTTTTGCATATTCAATGGCATCTTCGAAGCTTAGCTCTTCGATTTTCCTATCGTGTAGGCCTTTAACACGCTTAAATTTGCTCTCTTTGGCAAAGCCTAAAAAAGGGACTTCGCTGACTTTCGCCAGCTTTATAGTTCTATTAACAAACTTTTCGAGCGTGGCTCTATCATGGTTTAAGCCAGTTATATAAGAAAAGCCCTGTCTGCCTTTGTAACCGATCCTAAGACCTATCCCAGAGTGATACTTTCTTTGGGCTCTCTCTAACCTCCCGCGCTCAATTTTAAATGAACTCCCTCTCCCAGCTTCCCAATAAATCTCCCACTCGACGTTTTTGTGATTGAGGATCCTGATGAGCTCGTCTATCAAAGTAATCCCCCCACTAAGGCCTTCGTTAATACATGCGGCCCGCCATCATCAACGGACACCCATTGGCCTTTACCGCAGTAGCCAGGGAACTCAATCTTCAAGTCCTTGCCAATTGCCTTTATGTTCTTCAAGACATCTAGAATCTTGCCAGAGAGTGCGACATCTCTTATGTGTGCTTTAATCTCTCCATTTTCAATGAGGTATCCTTCTTTAGCCCCAAACATAAAAGTCCCGTTTGCTATATCAACCTCACCGCCTTTGTCCCCTATGAGGTAGAGACCTCTCTTAACTTCACCGAGCATTTCCTCAAAGCTCCAGTCTCTCGGCTCTATGTATGTGTTGCTCATCCTCACGAGCGGCTGATAGTTGTAGCTCTGCGCTCTTCCATGTCCGTTAGGTTCTAGCTCTAAATAAGCAGCTGTTTCTCTGTCGAGGAGGTATTCATTTAAAACGCCGTTTTTTATTATCTCTACGCGCTTGGCCTTTACTCCCTCGTCGTCATAGATATAACTCCCAAATTTGCCTTTCAAAGTTGGGTCGTCCACAACGGTAAGTTCTTCAACCGCTATCTTCTCACCAAGTTTGTCCCCTAATATGCTCTCACCGTTCTTTATTGCATCTCCCTCGCTCGCATGCCCGAGGGCTTCATGAATGAAAACTCCCGCTAATTCAGGATCCATTATCACATCAAATTCTCCCGACGGTGGGAGTTGAGCTCTTAAGAGAGCTTTGGCTTTGTCCTTCACAAATGATGTCCATTCTTCAAAATTTATTCTCTCTATAACTTCCCATCCTCTCGTTCCGCCAAAGACCTTCCAATAGCTCTGCATGTCGTTTCCTTCTTTAGCCGTTGCAGAAAATGAGAGCCTTATTTTTGGAACCAGTGTCTCTATTTCACTCCCAAGTGAGTTGAAGTAGAACTGCCATTTTTTCCCTTCTCCATAAATGATTTTCCTGTTTACAATTTTATCTCCCTTTAAAAGTCTATCTATCTCCCTGACGAGGTTTAACTTCTCTTCCAAGTCAATATTTTCAAAGTCCTTTTTTGTCTTTATGTATGCTTTCTCACTAGTTGGATCATCCTCATGGACTTTCGAGCTCCCCCGGTTTATCTTTGCTATCTTCATAGCGGTTTCTATTGCTTTTTCGGCCCGCCTGATATCATTTGCTGAGGAAAATCCCCACGCTCCGCTAAATGCTCTCACTCCTATTCCAATTTCTGTATTTGATGATAGTTCTTCAAGCTGGGAGTTCTGCATCGCCAATGATGTAGCATTAATCTTAGCTATTCTCACCTCATAATAGCTGATATCATACTTTCTCGCCAGCTCTTCTGCTCTTTTCATAAGAAGTTCAATTTCCATGATAATTCCTCCGGATATCATTGATAATGAATGATGAGTAGTCATACATATTGAGTACATTCAAGGTTTTATCAATGCTCTTGGAGCACTCATAACAAAGAAGTTTTAAATTTTTGGGAATCTATACTTAATTTTGAATTCTATTGAGTGTCTACCAGTGAGGGTATTATCACTTATGGCTAACAACCTTTGGTTATTAATTTGATGTTTTTAATATCTTGTTTTTGACCTTTGTTGCAAAGTGTAAACTTTACAAAATGCTTTTAAAACTGATAAACGGAGTATAAATCAGATTGAGCTAAAAAAAGTTATGATGGGGTTTTAAACCAAAAGTGGAGGGAGGAACAATGAGTTTCATTATTGTATTCATGTGGTCATTCGTGCTCTGGTTAGTACTGACGGCAGGCACTAAAGGAATGCTGTGGAGCGCGGAAGAGTTAGCTGCGGGCGTTGTATTCTCCCTAATTGTGGGATACGCCACTAGAGATATCATTGGAGAGAAAGCGGGCAGGTTTTTAAATCCTGCAAGATGGGTCGGTTTTATAGTTTACTCAATAGGTCCTCTATTTTGGGGTATGGTCAAAGCGAATTTTGACGTTGCTTATAGAGTTATAACAGGGAAGATAAAGCCTGGAATTGTTAAAGTTCCAGTGGATTTGGAGAATGATGCTCAATACACTATTTTGAGCAACTCAATTACCCTAACACCTGGAACCCTCACCATTGATGCATGCCCTGATGAGAAGGCACTCTATGTGCACTGGATTTATGTGACGGACGAACACCCAGAGAGCTCCGAACCAATTTCAGGCTCATTTGAAAAATGGGCAAGGAGGTTAGGAAAATGATTGCACCAGTGTTCTTCTATTCAGCACTAATAGTTATGATTGGAGCGTTTTTATCAGTGTTGAGAGTGCTCTTTGGTCCTACAGTACCTGATAGGGTGGTTGGTGTTGATACGCTAAACACCCTCATCGTTGCGGGAATGATACTCCTTGGAGCGGCCTATGACAGGACAATTTACATTGACATTGCCATAGTTTACGCTCTGCTCAGCTACATAGGCACTCTAGCTATAGCGAGATACCTGCAGGGGGGATTGGAGTGATAGAATACGTAATTTATGCTTTCTTGGCGATTAACATAATCTTCAACCTCTTAGGGAGCTTTTCACTTCACCGCTTCCCTGATGTCTATACGAGGCTTCACGGTGCGACGAAGTGTACCACATTTGGGACCATATTTGCGGTTTTAGCAGTTATCGTTCACGCGCTTTACCAGTTGAAAGTCACAAATGATCCAAAATATCTCCAAATGGCCCTTCACAGCATAGTTGCTTTAGTTGCTTTGCTTTTGACCAACCCGACAGGAGCTCATGCACTAGCAAAAGCGGCTCATTTGAGCGGTGTAAAGCCAGCTAAAGCGGTTATCGATGCATATGAAGAAAAGCTTAGGGGTGAAGCCCAATGAATGTTTTAAGTGTTGATGTGATTCTTCAGTTCGGGCTCTTACTTGGTATACTGCTTTCAGCTTATCTCACAATAACCTTTAGAGACTTATTAAGCGCTGCTTTGGCCTCAGCGGCAATGAGCCTTCTCCTAAGCTTGGAGTTTTACCTACTCCACGCTCCGGACGTTGCAATAGCTGAAGCCGCGGTAGGAGCGGGTGTTGTTACTGCTATAGTAGTCTATGGAATTGCTAAAACTGAGAGATGGGAGCGTGAGGCACCATGAAGAGAACTTTTGGAGCTTTGGCATTGCTCTTCATACTCGGCGTTCTGCTCATAGTGGCTCACCCAGATTATGGCCTAAAGTTTGGCCTTGGCGGAAAAGATTGGCAAACCTATCGCTATACGGACGAATACTACATTGAGCACGGTATTGAGGAAGTGGGTGGAACCAACATTGTTACGGATATAGTCTTCGACTACAGAGGATACGATACTATTGGAGAGGCCACAGTTCTCTTCACCTCAATAGCTGGTGCTGTTGCTTTGTTGAGGAAGTGGAGGGAGGACGATGAGTGAGGACATGGGGTTAATAGTCAAAACTATGGCGAGAGCTACGATTCCCCTCATAGGAATCTTCGGAGCTTACGTAATCTCTCACGGACACCTAACACCCGGAGGAGGTTTCCAAGGAGGAGCTACTATAGCGGGAGCGGGCGTGCTCTTTTTAATAGCCTTTGGATTGAGTGAGGCTAAGAAGCGCTATGATCATCACGTTTACTCTGCTTTGGAGAGCCTTGGAGGGCTGGTCTTTCTAGGTGCAGCAATGCTGGGTTTGAGCGTAGCATTCTTCTACAACACCCTTTGGAGAAAAGGCATAGCCTTTGCAGGAGAACCAGGCACTCTCTTATCAGCAGGATACTTACCCATAATGAACCTAGCCGTTGGATTAAAGGTATTTGCTGGTTTAGTAAGTGCCATGATGGCTATAGCCGTCTACAGGAGGTGGAAGGAATGATTCCTCTTCAATTCATCACTGCATTCCTCTTAGTATTCATGGGGCTCTACGCTTTCCTGTACAAGCGTAACTTGATTAAGCTCATCTTAGCCCTGAACATTATCGACGCAGGAATTCACTTGCTTTTAATAAGCTTTGGCTACCGCTTGGAAGATGGAACACTACCCACAGCGCCGATTTACACAGGCTATGAGACGCTAAAAGGAACGCCTATGGTTGGTCCAATTCCTCAAGCTTTGGTGCTCACATCAATTGTCATTGGAGTTTGTATCCTCGCTCTGGCTATGGCATTGACGATTAACGCTTACAGGCACTACGGAAGCTTAGACATCAACAAGTTAAGGAGGTTGAGAGGATGAGCGCTTTACCATTCTTAATTATCATCCCTCTCTTAGGAGCATTTTCAATGCCCATCATCAGCTTATTCGGAGAGAAAGCGAGAAGCGCCTGGGCCATGTTGGTGAGTGCATTAACTTTAGGCGTTGCCTCCAAGGTGTTCTACGATGTGTGGAGCACCAAGCAACTGATAGTCTATACCTTGGGAGATACCACACCACTAGGAAAAGGCGTGAACTTCCCAATAAGAATCCTCTGGGAAGTTGATTTACTTGGGGCCCTAATGGCTCTTATAGTAACCTTCGTGGGATTCATGGCCATAATCTACTCCATCGAATACATGAAGCACGACACTGGACTGGAGAAGTACTACACCTTAATCCTGGTCTTGGAACTCGGAATGCTTGGTATAGTAATTACAGGGGATATGTTCAACTTCTACGTGTTCCTTGAGATAATGAGCATAGCGAGCTACGCTTTGGTGGCCTTTAGGAACGATACATGGGAGGGCATTGAAGCGGGTATTAAGTACATGTTCGTTGGTTCCTTAGCGAGCTCATTCATCCTCTTAGGAATTGCACTCCTATACGGGCAGTATGGAACCCTAACAATGAGCTACCTTGCAGTGAAGATAGCTCAAAACCCAACTTTAGTAAGCAAAGTGGCTTTAGGGTTCTTCATAGGCGGGCTCTTGTTTAAGAGCGGTGCTGTTCCAGTTCACATGTGGCTATCAGATGCTCACCCAGCAGCACCGAGCTCAATTAGCGCTATGCTCTCTGGTTTGGTCATAAAGGTGGGTGGAGTTTACGCTTTAACTAGAATTGCTTTCAGCATTTACGCAACGAGCATAAGCATAAAGACAGTTGGATGGATAATAATTTTCTTTGGATGCGTGACGTTAATAGTTGGAAATGCAATGGCAGTTATTCAAACGGATATGAAGAGACTATTTGCTTTCTCAAGTGTCGGTCAAATAGGCTACATTCTCTTGGGTATAGGCATTGGATTGACAGCCTACGGCACGAAAGTTGGAGACATAGCATTGGCGGGTGCAATATACCACATTATCAACCACGCCTTGATGAAGGCTCTCCTCTTCCTTGTCGCTGGTGCAGTGCTCCACCAAGTTGGGACTAAGAATCTCAACGAGCTCAGCGGATTGGCTAAGAAGATGCCCCTCACAAGCTTTGCCTTCCTTATTGGAGCTGCTGCAATAGTAGGTTTGCCACCTTTGAACGGCTTTGCAAGCAAGTGGCTAATCTATGAGAGCTCTGCTCTGTACAACCCATTCCTAGCGGCCATAGCAGTGTTGGGCACAGCCTTCTGTACAGCAGCTTACATTAGGGTTCTCTTCACGTTCTTTGGAAGGCCGAGCGAAGTAGTGGAGAATGCAAAAGAGCCAGGAAAAGCAATGATAATTCCAATGCTGATATTAATACTCGCAATAATCATAATGGGACTCTTCCCATGGCAGATAAGCGACAAAATAATGCTTCCAACCGTTGACATGATTAAGGATCAGCTTCACTACGTTGTGGCAGTTATAGGAGGTGCTTGAGATGTTTGGATATTGGGATGCCCTTTACTTCCTCTATGTTTTAGCGATAGGCATGATCATCGCTTACATGCTCTTTAAGTGGGCTGAAAGGTCTAGTATGGGGACTAGGAGAACCGGCGACGGTACTAAGATATTTATCAGCGGTGAGGATGAGGACAACGTAATTCCACAATTCGAACACTTTCAGGGCTATTACACAGGAAGACACACTATGTGGGGCTTGATTAGGGGAATACACAGAATGTTCCTCATATTTAGGAGAGAGCACACAGGATTGCTGACGGACTATGTGGCATATTTGCTGATAACAACGGCCGTAGTCCTAGGCGCTTTGGTAATATGGGGGTGAGTAGATGAGTGAAGAGAGGAGAGAATTAGAAAAGAGAATTGCAAAACTATGCAAGTACATAGGAAGATCACCTTGGGTATTTCACGTTAACAGCGGATCATGCAACGGATGTGATATCGAGATTATTGCGGCACTAACCCCAAGATATGACGCGGAGAGGTTTGGTGTGAAATTAGTTGGAACCCCAAGGCACGCAGATATTTTGCTGGTAACAGGGCCAATTACCGACCAAAGCTTGGAGAGGGTTAAGTTAGTCTATGAGCAAACACCAGACCCAAAGGTTGTGATGGCAATTGGGGCGTGCCCCACTGGTGGCAGTGTTTTCTTTGAGAGTCCATTCACCAACGCACCTTTAGACAAGCACATCCCTGTAGATGTCTTCATCCCAGGATGCCCACCAAGGCCAGAAGCGATCCTACATGGTGTTGTTTTAGCTTTGGAGAAGCTTATAAAAAAGATAGAAGGTGAGAAGGAATGACTCCTGAGGAATTCATTGAGAGAATAAAGGAGAAGTTTGAAGTTGACGCTCACATTTCCGAGAACAAGATGCCACACCCAAGGAAGAGGGTTTGGATAAATGTGGATAGAGCAAAGTTCAAAGACTTGATGAAGTTCATAAAGGAGATTGATCCTCACGCACAGTTCTCAATCATAATAGGCGAGGACAGGGGAGATTATCTAAGCGCAGAATACCACCTAGAATTATTCTATGAGCAGGAGCCAAGCTTATCCGTAATAGTTGCAACTGCATGCCCTAAGGACGACCCAAAAATACCGAGCTTAGGTGATGTATTCCCAAGCTCAGTGCCCTATGAGCGTGAAAACAAAGAATTCTTGGGAATCGAGTTTGAAGGAATTCCCGATCCAAGAAGGCTCTTCCTTCCAGATGACTTCCCAGAGGGAATTTACCCATTGAGGCTTGATGATAAGGGAATAAAGCCTGAGATGGTCAAGAACGCAGGTCACCCATACAAAATCAAAAAGGAGGGCTCAAAATGAACAATAGGATTGAGTATTGGGTTAAAATACCCATAGGTCCCATTCACCCTGCCTTAGAGGAGCCCGAGAAGTTCATAATAACCCTCGATGGAGAGCGTATAATTAATGTTGACGTAAAGCTCGGATACAACTTGAGGGGCCTTGAATGGATTGCAATGAGGAGGAACTACATACAGCTCATGTATTTGGCAGAGAGGATATGTGGAATATGTTCATTCTCCCACAACCACACCTATACAAGGGCCGTTGAGGAAATGGCTGGCATAGAAGTGCCAGAGAGAGCGGAATACATCAGGGTAATCGTGGGTGAGCTTGAGAGAATCCACTCTCACCTGCTCAACCTTGGAGTCGTTGGACACGCTATAGGCTACGACACCGTTCTCCATCTAAGCTGGCTTGCAAGAGAGAAGGTTATGGACATCCTAGAGGCCATAGGAGGAAACAGAGTTAACTACGCCATGAACACAATTGGAGGAGTTAGAAGAGACATTGAAGAGAAGCATAAGAGGGCCATTCTGGACATGATAGCATACTACAAGAACGAGATCATGCCCAAGATAGAGGAGATATTCCTCTACGACCCAACAGTTGAAGCTCGTTTGAGGGATGCTGGTGTTATTCCAAAGAGGATAGCGATTGAGTACAGTGCTCAAGGGCCTACGGCGAGAGGAAGCGGTATTAAAAAGGATGTTAGATACAATGAAAAGCTCGGTGTGTATCCTGACCTAGGTGTCAAGCCAATAACACCCAAAGAATTCACAGGAGTCATCAAGGGAGACGTTTTTGATAGAATGGTCGTTAGAGTTGGCGAGCTCTGGCAGAGCATGGAGCTTATAGAGAGGGCCTTTGACCAGATGCCTGAGGGGAAGATAAAGGCCTTTGTCAAGGATAACGTCGCACTAGTCAAGCTGAAGAAAGCAGATGGAGAGGGAATAGGAAGGTATGAAGCACCGAGAGGTGAGGTTATTCACTATGTCAGGGCAAATCCTGGAAAGGACATACCCTCAAAGTGGAAGGCAAGAGAGCCGACATTTCCAAATCTCTTCGCAGTTGCAAGGGCTTTGGTTGGCGAACAACTAGCAGATGTCCCAGTTGCAATAGCATCAATTGACCCATGTTTGAGCTGTACGGATAGAGTAGCGGTTATAGATGCAAGAACTGGAAAGAGGAAGATTTTAATGGAAAAAGACCTTCTTAGAGCTTCAATCGAGAAGACGAGAGAGATTAACCCAAAAGTTAGTGCCAAACCTGAGGTAGTTGGTATCGGCTGCCCAAGGGGTGATTTGCTATGAACCTCATTTACGCTACATTAGGCTTAATTGGGCTTTACATCTACGTTTCATTCGCTTCCCTGCTTTGGGAAGGCCTTGATAGGAAGCTCGTGGCGAGAATGCAGAGGAGAGTAGGTCCTCCCCTCTTGCAGCCCTTTTACGACTTCCTAAAGCTTGTGAGCAAGGAATCAATAATTCCAAGGCACGCAGGCAAAATATTTGAGCTTGCACCAGTGTTCGCCTTGACAGTTTCAATAGCTCTCCTAGCATACACGCCCTTCGGCTTTGCTCCACTTTTTAACACCAAAGGCGATGTCATTGTGTTTATTTATTTACTCACCTTAATCGCCTTCATTAGGGTAGTAGGGGCAATAAACTCAGGTTCACCTTACGCTCAAATAGGTGCTCAGAGGGAAATGATAATCTTAGTCTCAAGAGAAGTGCCCATGATGCTTGGCCTCTTTGCAATACTTTGGCGCTTAAGCAAGCTCGGCGTTAGCAAGCCATTCAGCTTGGCAACATTTTACGAGCACAACATCTGGGAAATTGGAACTCCTTTGGCTTTCATGGGTACGATAATACTCCTCTTAGTCTTCCTGGCATGGCTTGCAAGTGAAATTGAAGCGGGATACTTTAACATCCCTGAGGCTGAGCAAGAACTAGCTGAAGGTCCAATGGCAGAATACAGCGGAAGACATTTGGCTTTGTTCAAGCTCAGCAACGCTTTGAAGGAGTTTATAAGCGCAAGCTTAGTCGTGGCCATATTCTTCCCATGGGGCATAAGCGGTTTAGTAGGTCTCACAGGAACAAGCGCTATAATAGCCGACTTAATCTTCCACACACTCAAGGTCTTTGCAGTGCTTTTCGTAAGCATGAGCATCTTTAGGGCTGTAACAGGAAGGCTTAGGATCACGCAGGCAGTCCAAGTATTTTGGCTTAGAATGCTTCCAGCAGCAATCATAGGAGTATTGCTTATAGCAATTGACATCTTGGAGGTGATAGCATGAAAGTTCCACCAACTCTCTCTGTAGTCCTTGGAAACTTGCTCAAAAAACCAGCCACAAACCAATTCCCAAAGAGCGAGCCAGTCCCAACACCAGAGGGCTTTAGAGGAAAACTCCTATATGATAAGGACAAATGTATAGGGTGTAGGCTCTGTATAACCGTGTGTCCAGCAGGTGTCTTTGAGTATGTTCCAGAAATAAAGAAGGTGACCCTTTGGTTGGGCAGATGTGTCTTTTGTCAGCAGTGTGTGGATGTATGTCCCGTCAATGCCCTAGAGATGAGCGATGAATTCCTCTTGGCTACCTATGACAAGTACGACGACAACCTTAGATGGCTTAAAAACGAAGAGATCGAGAAGATGATTGAGGAGCAGAAGAGCAAGAAAGTCAAAAAGTACCGCATAATTGAGGATAAATGTAAAGGGTGTACTCTATGTGCTAGAAAGTGTCCACAGGATGCTATCAGCGGCTCACCAGGAAAGATACATAAGATTGACCCCAAAAAGTGTGTTGGCTGCGGCTTGTGTGCCACTGTATGTAGATTTGGTGCAATAGAGGAGTATGAAGAGTAACCCTCTCTTCTAAATTTTTATCTAAAAACAACTTTACGATTGTCTAGTCTAAAACCATGTAACTTATTTTAACATCGTTTAGGCATTAGTATAAACAATAATGAAAATTTTTGGGCTTTAATGTACTTTTTTGTTAATTCATTTGTAAAGATTAATAACATTTATATTTGTCAAAATTTTTGGTTCACAACCTTTTGTTTTAGAAACGTATTTATAAAGTCTATGCCAAGCTATATGTTGAGATTTAGGAAAAACACGTCTCCAATAGGTTTAAAACTTAAAGTTGAGGTGGGAGAATGGCGTTTGCAACATCTTTCCTGTGGTCTTTGATTATTTACTTATTACTCACAGCAGGTTCCGGGAACGTTTTAGCATGGAGCCCAGAAGAACTTATAGCAGGGATAGTAATAGCAGCAGTTATAGGCTACGCCACAAGAAACGTCATGAGTGAAAAGCTCGACTACTTCTTCAATCCAAAGAGGTGGGTGCTTTTCATAATATATGCAATTGGGCCGTTCTTTTATGCAATGGCAAAGGCAAACTTTGACGTCGCGTATAGGGTTATAACAGGTAAAATTAGGCCCGGAATTGTGAAAATATCTCCAGAACTCACGAGGGATGAGAGCAGAACACTGCTTGCAAACTCTATAACGCTAACACCAGGAACTTTTACACTTGAAATCGATGAAGAGGGAAACTTCTACGTTCACTGGATTAATGTCCCTGAAGGAAAGGAAAAGCCAACCCCTGAGGAATTATGTGGCTATCTTCCAAAATGGGCAAGGAGGATTGGAGAATGACTGCTATAAGCGTATTTATGTGGGCTTTAGTACTACTGCTCTTTTCGGCCATGCTGACTCTAATTAGATTGCTCTTAGGACCTACGATTCCTGACAGAGCTGTGGCTCTTGATTCAATGACTACTACAACAGCAGGTGCAATGGTAATTTATGGGGTAATAACGAAACAAGCAGTTTTCATTGATGTTGCTTTAGTCTATGCGGTTTTGAGCTATATAGCTACACTCTACATAGCCCGCTACCTAGTAAAGAAGAAGGTGGGGATAGCATGATCGAATGGGTTGTAGGTGTTCTTCTTGGCATTGGAGTTGCTTTCAACCTCTTAGCAAGCATAGGAATACTTAGGTTTCCAGATGTCTATACAAGAATACATGCTGCAACGAAATGTACTACATTTGGAACAATTTTCATAGTCTTGGCAACAATAGTTTACTCAATCTACAACTGGCTTCCAAACCATGATCCAAGATGGATCACAATAGGACTTCACTCAGCTCTGGTTGTGATATTCCTCGTTCTAACCAATCCCGTAGGAGCGCATGCACTTGGTAGAGCAGCAAGAAAGTCGGGTATTAGGCCTTATGGGGCTGTAATAGATGAACTGGAGGGGAGGCTATGAACTTCGGCGAGCTCTTTTGGGCACTGCAGATTTTAATAGGTATTGGGCTCT
This sequence comes from Palaeococcus pacificus DY20341, assembly GCF_000725425.1. Taxonomy (NCBI): domain Archaea; kingdom Methanobacteriati; phylum Methanobacteriota; class Thermococci; order Thermococcales; family Thermococcaceae; genus Palaeococcus; species Palaeococcus pacificus. Next base: position 214,488 of record NZ_CP006019.1, read on the forward strand.
TGGTGAGTGCAATCGCCGCGGTGAGATTCAAAAATCTAATTGCCGCTGTAATCTCAATGGCCGTCTTCAGCTTAATTCTCTCATTGGAGTTCTACGTCCTACAAGCGCCTGACGTTGCAATAGCGGAAGCAGGAGTTGGGGCTTGTCTTACAACAGCAATGTACCTCTTAGCGATAAAGAACACCACCGATGAGGAGGTGATAGAATGAGAAAAGCATTAGGGCTCTTTGCGTTCTTGGGGTTCACACTCTTCCTCTTGGCTGCTATGATGACTATTAGGCCATTTGGAGAGCCTCCACACACAGAAATGGACAGCTACTTTATAGCCCATGCTCAAGAGGAAGCCTCTGCAAACAACGTCGTTACAAGTGTAGTTTTTGACTACAGGGGTTTTGATACTCTTGGCGAAGCCACCGTCCTATTTACTGCAGTTTCGGGAGTGTTAATGGCTCTAAGACACTATAAGGTGGTGAAACGATGACGACTACAATTATTAAGACTACTACGAGAATTTTAGCCCCTCTAATATTGGTATTTGGTGCTTACATAATCCTTCATGGGCATTTAACTCCGGGTGGAGGCTTCCAGGGAGGTGCGGTTTTTGCAAGCGGCTTGGCTTTGTTAATCGTGGCCAATCAGTATGAAAACGTTAAGAAAGCATTCGAAAAAGTGCCATTAAGTCCACTGGAGAGCATAGGCGCTCTTGGTTTCTTGGGAACTGCCCTTTTGGGATTAATGGGCTATACATTCTTTAAGAACGTTATAGCCAACAGCGGCTTCATCTTTGGGGATCCAACTCCAATTGGAATAAACCCAGGCTATCTCAATACTGGTGGAACGCTATCATACATGAACATCTTTGTAGGTACAAAAGTCTTAGCCGGCCTTACGAGCATAGTACTAATCTTCTTCTTAATCATGAGGAGGGAGAAGGATGAATGGTGATTTAGTGGCGGTTAACCTTCCCTTTATCATCGTAGCGCTGCTTTTGGCGTTGGGATTCTACACAATCGGCTTCAAAAGGAATCTAATAAAGGTTGTAATAGGCATTGAAATTTTGGAAGGCGCAGTGAACATGTTCTTAGTTGCATTGGGCTATGTAAAAGGAAGCTATGCTCCAATTTACACCCTCGCTCCCGAAGAATCCGTCAACAACATGGTTCTTCCTACACCACAGGCCCTGACACTTACGAGCATCGTTATTGGAGTGGCAGTTTCTGCTCTAATGCTCGCATTTGCTGTGAACATCTACAGACACTATGGAACCCTCGATGTCACAAAGATTAGGAGGTTGAGAGGATGATAGAGCACTTACCAGCGTTAATGATTGCGGTTCCCCTCTTTGGAGCATTCATAACGCCACTCTTCAAGAAGCGCTATAGCTTAGCATCAATTTGGGCCATGATAATTACAGGCGTAACCGTTGTGCTCTCTCTCCTCCTAGTGCAGCACGTCGTTTCAAATGGGCTTATGGTATACGTCTTTGGTGCGGATAAGCCGACATTAGTATTACCTTCAGGATACAAAGTTCCTGTGAGGATTATATTTGAGGTAGATGCTATTGGAGCATTTATGGCACTCTCAGCTACGTTAATGGCCTTTATCGGTGCGCTGTACTCCTACAGTCATGTAAGCAATGAAAACGGCTTAGAGAAGTATTACACATTACTGCTCCTCCTTGAGGTTGGAATACTTGGAATGGTGCTCACAGGAGATCTATTTAACCTCTTCGTGTTCCTGGAAATAGCGGGTATAGCGGGTTCAGCGTTAGTCGGCTTTAGAAACTATCGCGGTGAGGCAAGCGAAGCGGGAATAAAGTACCTCATCGTGAGTGCAATTGCTTCATTGATGGTATTGTTCTCTATTGGAATCCTTTATGGACAGTACGGAAACTTAAACTTGGCATATTTGAGCAGACAGATAAGCTTCAACACTCTCGACATGATTGCTCTCGGCCTGCTCTTCGCTTCGTTTGCTATGAAATGCGGTTCCGTCCCGATGCACTACTGGGTTCCTGATGCCTACACAGAAGTTCCAGCGGGAATAAACCCACCACTCCTTGTGGCAACCTATGCAAGCTTATATGCTCTCTTTAGAGTGAGCTTCACTCTCTTTGGCAACATAACATGGGATTTAGCTAGAGTCGGATGGATCATGAGCATACTAGGAGTCCTTACGATGTTCATAGGTGTTACAATGGCCCTCGTGCAGAAAGATGTGAAGAGGCTCATGAGCTATCACGCCATCTCGCAGACAGGTTACATGCTCTTAGGTGTTGGGGTTGGACTAACAGTTCTCCACGATCCCAAGGCCCTAGCAGAATTTGGAAGAGATGCTATGGCTGGTGGTATTTTCCACATAATAAACCACATAATTTACAAGAGCCTCTTGCTAATGACGGCTGGAGCTCTCTTCTATGTGACTGGAACGAGAAATCTAAATGAAATGGGCGGCTTAGCGAGAAAGATGCCCATAACGACTATAGCCTTTATCGTTGGAGCAGCGGCTATATCCGGTATTCCACCCTTCAACGGTTTTGCAAGTAAGTTCTTGATCTATGAGACTTCCTATCAGCTCAACCCGCTTTTGGCAGTATTTGCTATGGTGACGAGCATTCTAACACTCGCTTCATTCGTCAAAGTCTTTGCTTCAGCGTTCCTAGGGCCACCGCTGGAGAAGTTCGAAAATGCGAAAGAGGTTCCAAAACCAATGGTTGTTGCAATGATAATCCTAGCAGCGCTGTGTATACTATTCGGTCTGTTCCCAACATACATCCTTGACAAGCTCGTCTATCCAGCTGTCGATGCTTTGCTTAAATTGGCTCAATATCAAGCGTGGGGTGGTTTAGCATGAGCCTTACACTAACTTCACCTTCAGGATTTTGGAATCCACTGCTCTGGCTTGCTTTCCTAATCCTATTTACCCTGATAGGCTACATTATATATTCGAAGGGAAATCCGAGCTACAAAAAGGACACAGAGCAGGTGAAGCCTTACTTGAGCGGTAACATTGAGCCTTCTAAAGAGAAAATACAAGTTAAAGCTGGGGATATCTATTGGGGATTCGTGGAGGCATTGAAAGACTACTACAAAGTTCTAAAAGCGATGCATACAGGCGACCTTAGGGACTACATACTCTGGTATTTAGGGATAGGTGCCATAATCATCTTCATCCTCATAGGAGGTGTCTAAAATGGGGAAGCTGTACAACTTTAAGCGCTCCCTTTGGGTTTTTCATGCCTCTGGGGGCTCATGCAATGCATGTGACATTGAAATAGTTGCAGCTCTAACACCAAGGTACGATGTTGAAAGGTTTGGAATTAAGTTAGTAGGCTCACCTAGGCATGCTGATGTTCTCTTAGTCACAGGTGCAATTCCAAGAGACTTTGCCGATAAGCTCAGGCGCATATACGAGCAGATGCCTGATCCAAAGGCAGTTGTAGTAATTGGAAACTGCGGCACGAGTGGAGGAGTATTTTATGACTCCTACAACATAGCCGGTCCAATTGATGAAATAATCCCCGTTGATGTATATGTCCCGGGATGTCCGCCAAGGCCAGAGGCAATAATTGATGGGGTTGTTAAGGCGTGGCTCAAAATTGAGAAGCTTGAAAAACAGCTGGAGGGGAAGAAAGAATGAACGCTTTAACTGCAGAGGAAGTCTTGGAGATGCTCAAGAGCTCCCTTGGGGACGCACTGCTCGAGCATGAGATAAGGACATACACCGCTGGAACAAAGAAAAAGAGGGAGTATCAGGAGGTATGGATTAAAATCGACAGGAAAGCATTTAGAAAGGCTGTTGAGAAGATTTTCAGCATTGACTACCCTCACCTTCACTTCATAACAGGGGAAGATACTGGAGGAGATATAATAGAGATCATATACTCATTTGCACTCTTCCACGGTATCCCATGGAAGCAGCTCAGCATAGTGATGAAGATTGATCTCCCTAAGAGCGAGCTCGTTCTTCCTTCGATTACAGACCTAATGATTGGAGCAGAGACTAACGAGAGGGAGATTAGGGAGATGCTTGGAATAGAGTTCGACGGCCTAAAGAACAAGAGACACCTCTTCTTGCCTGACGATTGGCCCGAGGGTAAGTATCCATGGAGAAAGGACGAGTATGGGGTTGATGACATGATTAAGCACACCCATAAGAGCGTTAAAGAAATAAGGAGGGAGCAACATGGCTAAATCAACTTATTACATCCCCGTTGGGCCAATTCATCCCGCACTAAAGGAGCCCATTAGGGTAGAGGCCGAAGTGGAAGGCGAGAAAATTGTTAAAGTTGACGTTAAGAGGGGCTTTGCCCACAGAGGGATAGAATACATGGGAATGAAGAGAAATGCCATACAAACACTCTATCTCTCGGAGAGAATATGCGGTATCTGTTCAATTTCTCACCCCTACGCATTTGTTTTGGGAAGCGAAAAGGCTTTGGGGATCGAAGCACCTCCGAGAGCACAGTACATAAGAACAGTTATAGCAGAACTCGAGAGGATACACTCTCACATACTCTGGCTCGGTGTTATAGCTCACGAAATGGGCTTTGACTCGCTCCTCTTTTGGACATGGAAGGGAAGGGAAAAGATACTCGATTTGCTTGAGCTCATAACGGGGAACAGGATAAACTACTCTATGTATATGATTGGAGGAGTTAGAAGGGATCTAAAGGAGAGCCACATTAAAGCGATAAGAGAGGCTATAGATTACTATTGGAAGTTCACCGAGCAGATGAAGGAGATATTCCTATCGGACCCCGTTTATAAGGCGAGGACGAGGGGAGTTGCTCAGCTCTCAAAAGAACTAGCATTAAAGCTTAACGTAGTTGGTCCAGTTGCAAGGGCAGCCGGACTTAGGATAGATGTTAGACAGGATACTCCATACGATGCTTATGCAGATATAGATGTTAAGGCCATAGTTCCTCAGGATATCGTTGGAGAGGTCTACGGCGATGGCTACGACATAACTTTGGTCAGACTTTATGAGATAGAGCAGAGCCTTGACATAATTGAATATTGTATTGACAACCTTCCAGAGGGCAAAATTTTGGCAATTCCAAATTATGTTGCCCTTTTGAACAAAATAAAGAAAACACAGGGAGAAGGCATTGGAATGCATGAAGCACCGAGAGGAGAGGTTATTCACTACTTCAAATACGATGGCACGAGAGATGGGCCCGCAGTCTGGAAAGTTGTGGCTCCGAGCTACAACAACATAAACTCTTGGGGGCCTGCACTTCTTGGAGCGGAGGTGGCAGATATCCCAATAGTTGTGGCATATATTGACCCATGTATGTGCTGTAACGATAGGATGGCCGTTGTTAAAGACAGCAGTGGAAAAGTGCTTCCCTATGATCTTATTAGAAAGAAGGCGATTGAAAAGACCATGAGAATTAAGAAAGAACTGGGGGTGAGAAAATGACCCCCGAAACTCTTGCTTACAGCATTGGCTTTCCACTTTTAGGAATTTTCCTAGGTTTAGTGTACAAGGGTATGGATAGGAGAGTTTCAGCTAGGCTGACCTCTAGAATTGGACCCCCAATAAGGCAGCCATTCTGGGATGTTGGAAAGCTCCTGCTTAAAGAAACGATAGTCCCTGAAAATGCAGTAGCGTGGCTCTTTAATGCCATGCCTATAGTATCACTAGCGGCTTCACTTACGCTACTCCTCTACATACCATTTGGTGTCCTTGAGGCTCCTCTTGAAGGATATGGTGATTTGGTGGTTATACTTTACTTGTTCACACTCCAGTCACTTGCAATGGCAATTGGAGGATTTGCCTCTGGAAGTCCGTTCTCATCAGTTGGTGCGCAGAGAGAAATGGTGCTCATGATGAGCTATGAGTTGCCGTTAGCAACAGTAATCGTCGGCTTTGCCCTAGTCTACAGGAGCTTCTCCCTCACGACAATAGCCTCGACACCTGTTTGGAGTATGGTAGGACCTTTAGCGGGAATTGGCGTTTTACTGCTGCTCGTGGCTCTCTTGGTGGTCACTCCTGCAGAATTAGCAAAGCTCCCCTTCGACATAGCTGAGGCTGAGACAGAAATCTGTGAAGGTATGCTCGCTGAGTACAGCGGAAGGAACTTAGCTTTGTTCTACCTCTCAGATGCCGTTAGGGGCTTTGCAATGGCTGCCATAGAAGTAGTGCTCTTCATACCATTTACACTGAGCTACATCTTTGGCCTCAACCTCTCTGGAGCAACTCTTTACATAGTTGAGGGTCTATGGTTCCTCTTTAAAGTGGCTATAGTCTATATCCTTGCAATAACGATAGTGAGGACTTCATTCGGCAGATTCAAGATAGACCAGGCATCGAAGATATTCTGGGTTTACGTGAACATCATAGCTCTCCTTGGACTGGCTTTAGTATGGGTGGGGGTGTGAAGAATGCCAACCAAAATGATGTTTTTACTCTTAAAGCAGCTCGTTCAAAAGCCTTTCACCAACCCGTTCCCTGTTAAGCATGCTCCCAAGAACGTCACAGAACTCATTGAAAAGGTACAAAAGGGAGAAGTTAAAATACATCCTCCTGTACCTGTTCCGGAAGATTTTAGGGGAAAGATACACTACGATCCAGAGCGCTGTATAGGTTGCAGACTCTGCATAAAAGTTTGTCCTGCAGATGCTATGGAATGGATACCTGAGCTGAGAAAAATACGACACTATGCCTCACGCTGTATGTTCTGCGCCCTGTGTGTAGACGTCTGCCCCGGCAAGAAGTTCCCGGGAGAAGAAAAAGCAGTAAAAGCCCTTGCAATGAGCGAAGATTTCCTCTTGGCGGACTACGACAAGTACAGCGACAACTTAATAGAGGAGCCTCCAGAAGCAAAGGAAAAGGGGATTTAGTTTTCCTTTTTTATCTTACATACCAGATCGTCAGCACCATCAGAATATACGCCAGTATGCTGAGGATGATGTGGACTTTAACCCATGCTTCCCTTTTCTTTGATAAAAAGATAAAAGCCCCGCTGAGCATGCTTAAACTCATAAACGCGAAGGTCAGATAGCCCAGGGTGTAGTGATCAATTACAACCATTTCCTCACCCCGGAATGCCGACTGGGAAGATGTATAGAGGTGCTCCCTCAGTTTCGACAACCTCGGCCACTTCATCGTCATGAAATGCCCCTACCGCAACAGTTCCCAATCCCAAAGCCGTCGCTTGCAAATAGATGTTCTGCCCGATATGCCCCGCCTCCATGTGGACGTACCTAACTCCTCTCTCGCCGTAGTAGTTTGTCGTTCTCTCATAAAATGCTACTAAAACTATGTTGATTGCAGCTTTTCCAACCCAATCCTGGTTTAGCGCTGCTTTCTTCAGATCTTCTCTAAAATCACCTTCCTTGATTAAGGTCAAGCTGTGCTCAAAGGGGTCGTAGTGGTAAACTCCCGGCGTGAGGCCATCAACATTTCCAACCACGACATAGGTCTCAAAGGGATAAGTTGCCCCTGCACTCGGAGCGCTTCTAAACTTTCTCCTTTCTTCAGTAATTCCCTGAGAGGCCCACAAAAGCTGGGAGAGTTGCTCTAAGGTCAGGGGCTCGTTTTTATATGAACGTATGCTCCTCCTTTTTGCTATCGCCTCTTCTACGCTCATCTCTCCTTTAAAACTCGGTTCCGGAAGCTTTATAACTTCCCCATAATACTCGACGCTTTTTTTGCGCTCAATAGATGGCTTAAACAGAATTAGAAGTGACGAAACGATTACCATAAATACCACCAAATACGCAACTTTTCGATACCCCATATTCATGGATTAGCTTTCATAGTATTTAAGTTTGGAGTTATTGCACTTCCTAAATCTGTCCAGAAAACGATATATACCCACTTATCAAATTCATGAACGGTGATTCTTATGAAAATCCCAGAGGACATTAGAAAGGATATACCGCTTACTCAAGAGGTAATCTACTTCGACAACACAGCTACATCCCTAACACCAATCCCCGTAATCGAAGCTATGGACGAGTACTACCTCAAGTACAGAGCCAACGTTCACAGGGGAGTGCACCGCCTTTCCCAAAGGGCTACCCATGAGTATGAGAATGCGAGGAAAGTGACAGCAGACTTCATTGGTGCAAAGTTTGAGGAGATAGTTTTCACAAAGAACACGAGCGAGAGCTTAAACCTAGTCGCCCTCGGTTTGGAGTGGAAGAAGGGCGATAAAATCGTGACAACTCCATATGAGCACCACTCAGACTTATTGCCTTGGCAGAAGGCTGCGAAGAAGTACGGAGCAAAGCTTGAGATAATCGAAGGCGACGATGAAGGCAACCTTGATTTGGCAGATGCAGAGAAGAAAATCAAAGGAGCTAAGCTCGTCGCTATTCAGCACGTCTCCAACGCTCTCGGTGTTATCCATGAGGTAGAAGAGATTGGGAAGATGGCAAAAGAAGAGGGGGCCATATTCGTCGTAGATGCCGCTCAAAGCGTCGGCCACATGGAAGTTAATGTTAACAAGCTCCATGCTGACTTTTTGGCATTCTCAGGTCACAAAGGCCCAATGGGACCCACTGGTATAGGTGTGCTCTACATTAGGGAAGAGTTCTTCGATACATTTGACTCCCCTCTAGTAGGCGGCGGGACAATTGAGGATGTTAGCTTGGGGGAGTATACACTTACTCAGCCTCCAGAGCGCTATGAGGCAGGAACCCCTAACATAGGTGGAGCAATAGGATTGGCAGCTGGAATCAAGTACATCCAAAAAATTGGCTTGGACAAGATTGAAAAACAGGAACACAAGCTCGTTAAAAGAATCACAGAAGGCTTAAGCGAGTTGGAAGTACCTTGGTATGGTCCTAGAGACCTCAAAAAGCACGCTGGAGTTGTGAGCTTCAACGTTCCTCCGCTTCACCCACACGACGTTGCTGCCGTCTTGGATGAACACAACATAATGGTTCGCTCAGGCCACCACTGCGCTATTCCAGTGATGAAGCGCTTAGGAATCAACGGAACTGTTAGAGCTTCGTTCCATGTCTACAACAGCCTCGAGGAAGTTGAGACCTTCTTAAGCGTCATGGAGGAGCTCGTCAAGAGCTTGCGTTAGCTCTTTTCTTTGCTTTTTTCAATAAAGTGAAGCATCATTTTTCTCTGAAACATTGGGATGAACGGAATTGTTATAATTAGGCCTTTAAGGATTCCCCCTTCCTCATAAATCAAAATGGATTCCTCTCCATCTCTAACAAAAATTCCCTTTACATTGTAGGGTGTCTTATTTGAGAACAACGCTTCTGCGAGTACTTCCCTAAAGTCTTCTGATTCTCTATCTAAAATCTTTTCAAGCTGTATGCACCTCGCCTCTCCAAATCGGTTTAATGCATTAAGATAACGCTTGTTTTTCTCGAGAAGAAGAATCTTTACATCTAATCCTCTATGCTTTACCTTTTCAAAGGCTTTCTTAAATTTCAAAGCTAGCTTCCCATCCACAAAAGCTATTATGAGTTCTTTCTTAGCTCTGTCCGCTAAATCTTCAACTTTGCTTTTTATGTTCCACTCTCCTTGGAGAGACCAAACAGGCATCCACTCTTCTCTTTGCTCCTTTTGATAGCTTTTCAACTTAATTATGACCTCTTCGGAGGATTTCAAGTATTTATCCCTCAATGAAGCGATTACTTTCTCGGGCTCCACTGCTCTAAAGTATGTAGGATTTCCTTCGCTTATATCTACGAAACCTTTCTTATGAAGCTCTTTTAAGACATCATAAACCCTCGGTCTTGGAACTTCACTCTCCTTGGCTATTTCACTTGCCTTTGATGGTCCCAAAACCACCAAAGTTGCATAAATCCTTGCCTCATACTCTCTAAGACCAAGAAGCTTAAGCTTCTCAATAATTACTTCATCAACTATTACCATTTTAGTCACCTTCAATTTTGTAACTCACTTAGTTACAACAATCTTATATATCTTTCTACGAGACCTGCACTCAGGTGATTGAAATGGGTGGAGATGCTTTAATCGTTAGAAACTTGAAAAAGAGCTATGGACATTTAGTTGCTGTTAATGGGCTCTCTTTTAAAGTCAGTGAGGGTGAAATCTTCGGCCTTTTAGGGCCGAACGGTGCAGGGAAAACCACCACAATAAAAAGCATTTTAGGACTTCTAAAGAAAGACGCTGGGGAGGTTTACATACTTGGAAAGAAGATGCCTAATAAGGAGATTTTGAAAAAAGTAGGTTACATGCCGCAGGAACTTGCCCTTTACTTAGACCTAACCATAGAGGAGAACTTAAAGTTCTACGCTCGCTTATATGAGCTCACAAAAGAAGAATTTGAAAATAAAAAGGAGAAAATCCTAAAGCTTGTGGGGTTAGAGGGTTTTGAAAACAAATTAATAGCCGAGCTAAGCGGGGGTATGCAGAGAAGAGTCTCTTTGGCTTGTGCACTTTTGCATGAACCTGAGTTCCTGATTTTAGACGAACCAACCGTAGGAGTTGATCCTCACTTAAGGGCTAACTTTTGGGAGCATTTTAGAGAGCTTTCAAAAAGAGGCGTGACGATTTTAATCACAACTCACTACATGGATGAAGCTATGAAATGCGATAGGATTGCCATAGTGTCAGAAGGAAATATAGTGACGGTCGATAACCCAAATAAAATAGTAAAAGAAACAAATTCGGAGAATCTTGAGGAAGCTTTTCTAAAATTGACACTCTATGGGGTGAGAGCATGAAGTGGTATAGAGTTTCTGCTGTTACAAAAAGAATCTTTTGGAGACTTAAACATGATAGGAGGATGTTAGCTTTTGCGTTAATAGCTCCTATAATAGCTATGACAGTTTTTGGCTTCGCATTTGGAGGTGAAATTAAGGATGTTAATATAATAGTTGTGAACCTGGATAACGGACATTTTGCATCAGAAATTGTGAAAAATCTTGACAAAGAGATATTTATCATTGAAGAGCGTAGTGATTTGCAATCTTCAATAAATGAGGTTAAAGAAGGAAGATATTGGGCTGTGCTGTATTTTCCGGATGACTTTAGCAAAAATGTGCTTTTAGGAAAAGCCGCTGTAGAGGTGTATCTTGATAAGAGCAACGTTAATGTGGCGGAAACTATAGTGACTGGTGTTAACAAAGCTCTAATGGATACTCTAATTGAAAAAGGACTTAGATTCCCAATAAGTATAGATTACAGCGCGATTTACGGAAAAGAGGCAAAGTTTATGGATATGTTCCTACCGGGCATAATGTCGTTAGCCGTATTCATGCTTTCCACAATACTTTCGGTGCTCTCTTTCATTGGTGAAAGAAACATGGGAACGCTGGAGAGAGCTTTAGCAACCCCCTTAAAGGAAGAGGAAGTTGTTATCGGCTACTCAATCGCATTCGGAGTATTGGGAATAATTCAAGCTTCAATAATGATGCTTGTGGGCATATTTGGCTTCAACGTCAAAATTACCGGGAATCCAGTTTTGGCTTTTTTCATAGTTTCTCTGCTTGCAGTAGTCGGCGTAAACCTCGGAATGCTTCTCTCAAGTGTAACAAGAAGTGAAGGCCAAGCAGTGCAACTTATTCCAATAATAATCCTCCCAACTTTCCTTTTAGCTGGAATATTCTGGCCAATTGAAGCGATACCAAAGTACCTAAGGCCGTTTTCCTATCTGCTACCCCCAACTTATGCCGTAGATTCCCTGAGATCCGTTATCATAAGAGGATGGGGAATAGAAAAGGTGTGGCATGACGTTGCTGTTTTAATAACCTTTGGAATTTTATTTTTGAGCTTAGCAATCTTCAACATGAAGAAAAAGCAATGAAAATCTTTTTATCTCTTTTTTCAAATGATTACTTGAGGTGATTTCTTATGCTTATTGCAAAACCGTGCACAAGCATGAAGGCGATAAACATAACTCCTGAGGAAAAGCTCGATGTGGATTTAGAGGAGCTTTGTGAGTGTTTAGCTGAAAAAGGTTATCAAATCAAGAGGGTTACGCGCTTCCTAGCATTAGTGAAGAAGACCTACGACATAAGCCTCTTTCCGAGCGGTAAAATTATTGTGAAAGACACGGATGATGCAGAGGAAGCCTTAAAAATTGCCCAGGAAATCTACGAGTGCATGAAGGACTATAAGGTGATGTGATGTTTAACATTGAGGATGTTAGAGAAGTTATCGATAGAATTAGGGAAGAGAACGGGTTTGAAAAAGTGCCCTATGTTATAGAAGAGCTAATTTATGATGAAGAAAATGACAGGCTGTTCATAATAGGGCAGGATAGGACGGATAAGAGTGCCATAATTGGGAACAGCTTTGTGATAGGAAAGCTCAAAGAGGCTTTGGGCGTTAAGCAGATTACTGTTTATTCGAAGCTCGATTTGCTGATTAAGAGGAAGAAGATTGAGGAACACTTAAAGCTGATAGAAGGAACGCACGTTGAATTTTTAAAGCCTATCCTCGAGGCCGAGCTCGAGTACCCTCCAATGAGGTGGCCAAAGCTTCAAAATAATGGGCGAGCTTTAGTTTTTTTAAGCATCTACGCGAAAGCTCTTCTAGGCTTTGCCGAGGCCTTTGGACTTGAGCCCGTTAAGGTCGGCATAAAATACGCGTTTCCGCAGATTGAATACGAACCCATTGAGGGGGATAAACTCTGGATTTATGAGCCAAATGAAGAGGCTCTTATTAAAGAAGCAAAAGAACGGGGTCTGGACATAGTCATGAGCGACTTCCCCTTTAGCGTTAAATTTAGAGAGGACATTGCTCTGATAAACCCTATGCGCCTCCTCTACGTCCCCCACTTTAGGATTAAGCACCTATTCGGCTTCATCTTTCCAACTAGGCCATTCATAGATAAGATTGCCTTTCTTGACTTCATCCTAAGGCTTGCCCGCGATACACTAATGGAACCTACAGATGGTGCGAGGCTTATTTGGAGCGTCTGGAGGCGCTAAACTTCAAAAATAAAAAAAGAATCAAAACTTCAGGACTCTAGCCAAAACAATTAAGGGATCCCAGACTGGAGCAAAGGGTGGTGCGTAAGCTAAGTCTGCAAAAAAGATGTCTTTTGTAGTTAATCCTGCTTGGATTGCAACTGCTGCCGTGTCAACCCTTGCGAGAATCTCTCCGCCAGCGACCTGTACTCCAAGGAGCTTTTTAGTGTCTCCGTCAATGACTCCTTTGAGCCATATCCTCTTTCCACCAGGATAGTAGTGGGGCTTTGTTCCAGCTTTTATGAATGCGGTTTCAACATTATAACCCGCTTCTTTGGCTTCACTTTCTGTTAATCCAGTTTTTCCTATCTCCAAGTCCATGAATTTGGTTATTGACGTCCCCAAGACTCCTGGGAATTCTAAGCTTAGGCCCGCTATGTTAGTCCCAGCAACGTAGCCCATTTTATTGCCTGCCGGGGCCAGCGGGAGCCACACCCTCCTGCCTGTTATGAAGTGCTTTGTCTCTGCTACATCACCAGCTGCATAGACGTTCTCAACGCTCGTTTGCATCCTCTCGTTTGTCCATATAGCGCCTGTTTCCCCTATCTTAACTCCAAGCTGCTTGGCCAGTTCAACGTTTGGTTTTATTCCTGTGGCTATTATAACGAGATCAGCTTTGTATTCGCCCTTATCCGTAGCAACCTTTTCCACTTTCTCTTCTCCAATAATCTCTCTCGTATGCTCATTTAGCTTCAGGTTTAAGTGCTCCCTAAGCTTCTCTTCAACAACGTCTGTTATTTCTTTGTCGAATGTTTTCCTCAAAACGCGCTCGCTCCTTCCAATGAGCGTTACGTTTTTCCCTTGGGCAACAAAAGCTTCGGCCATCTCTAAGGCTATATAACCTGTTCCAATGACGACAACATCTTTGATTTCATTTTTTTGCATGTACTCTTGGATGGCGACTGCATCGGGTGGTAGATCTGCAGTGAAGACTCCATTTAGGTCAACGCCTTCTATTGGCAGTGCCTTTGGTGATGCACCATTAGCAAAGACAAGGTAGTCCCACTCGTATTTGTGCTCTCCATCGCTCTCCTGAACCACTATATTACCCTGCTCAACCTCTATTACCTTAGCGTTTAAGTGCAAATCAATGCCGCGCTTCTTTATGAAGAACTCTGGTGGATAGTGCATGAGCTTTTCCTTTGGTGAAATCCCCTCGACAACATAGGGGACGCCGCATGGAGCGTGGCTAACCCACTCCGTTGCTTCAAAAACTTTGACATCCCACTCAGGTTTCAGCTTTTTTACCCTCGATGCGGTGCTCATTCCAGCGGCACCGCCACCTATAATAACTACGCGCTTCATTTTTCTTCACCAAGAATAGGTTTAAAACCAAAGGTTAAAAAAGTTGATGGACAAAAATGTGGTTTAGTTCACTCTTTCTTACCCTCAACGTAGTATCTTCCTTTTATCTTCAGGAGCTTGTAGACCTCCCCCTCTTGAAGCTCGAGCTTTGGCTTCTCAATCTCAAAAGTCTCATAGCTCTTCATGTCCATAAACTGGACTTCATTCGGAGTTAGGCTCGTTACCATGGCCTCGCTTTTTTCATGCTCAACCAAATCCATTTCGTCCCTCTTCACGCTCTTCCAGTCTTTGTGCTCGCTCTTATGGGTTGCTAAGTTTATGAGGTTAATTCCCCTTCCATCAAGCCCTTCAACGCGGTAGATATTTCCGTTTTTATCCCCAACTATGTCCCCTTTTACAAACTTGGGGAGTCTAATGCTAATGCTTGCCCTTTGAACTGGCTTGCTCCTAAGTCTATCTTGGCCTATGAGTTGGTAGGCTTCACTTATGCTTCCGCCGTACCTGTCCTTTATAGCTTGGGCAAGCTTTCTAGCTGCTTTAGTTGAACCCATATAGAAGTCCAGTCCTTCGTCTTTCTCTACAGTATCCTGGATGAAGCCCATTCTATCTCTCTTCATTATCTCATCGACCTTTTCCTGAACGAGGTTTGCTATTTCATCTCTTTCCTCTTTACTCAGCTCTCTCCCCTCGGCCCTAACTTGAAGAATGGCCTCAAAGTAGCCTCCCAGGAACTTTTGGCACCTTGGGCAAACGGTCTGCCTCACGTAAACCACAACTTCCTTACTCTCTTCATGGAATTCTATTTGGAGCTCGTGGATTTTGGCTTTAACTCTAATATAGTAGGTCACTATAGCTGGGAAGTGTTCCACGTGCCAGTCTATAGGCTCAAAGCTTACGTAGGCTTTTCCCACAGGAATTTCTTCAATAGCATCTAGCTCCTCTTTCTCTACTATCTCCACCCCTTTAATGCGCTCATCAAGGAGGAGGTTTTCCAAAAGGGCGTTATCTGCAACTTCAAAAATAAGCTCATCCAATTCATAGCTCTCCGGGTCAACCCAAACACCTCTCTTTTTATAGCTCCCACAGTTCTGACACAGTTCAGTGTTTATCTCGCTCTCCATCAAAAGCACAGGGTTTTCCTTCCTAAAGCACACTTGGCATAGGCCGTCTATTAAAGGCCCTCCTTCACTCTCGCTTATTCCACACCGGTAACAAAATCTCTCACTCATCTTACTCACCATATCATTTTAGCTATCTGCGCATGGGGAACTCCCTGAATCCTTAAAACTCTATCTGCATCGACATAGCCGAGCTCTATGGCTTTATCAACACACCTCTCACCAGTTAGGTTTACTATGGTGGCTTTTTCTAAAAGCTTTCCCAGCTCATCTGCTTCAACTAGCTCTCCCTTATAAAAGCGCTCTTTTACTTCGAGCTTGAGTTCACCTTCGCGAAAGGTCTTGCCCAAGAGCTCCTCGTCGCACGCTGCCACTAAAACCTCTCCCTGGACATGATAAACCTTAACGTAAATCCTCATTTAACCACCGATTAAGAATAGCAGAGAAAGTTTAAAAAGCTAATCAAGTTTTCTGACAATTAACTTTATGCCGTTCGTATCGACAACAACCACTTCATCGCCTTCTTTGACTTCATTTAGGGGCTTTGAGAGCCAAATTTCCCCTTCTAATTCCACCCACACTTCATCTTCTTTTATCTCTCTGACTTTTCCCCTCTTTCCCTTCAGCTCAAATGTGTATTTTGGCTTTCCAATGTCTTTCGTCTCTTTTCTTATGAAGCGCGCAAAGAGCTGGTAGCTCACGACTGCAACGATTAATGAGATTATGAATGCCACGTTAAAATCAATATTAAGCGCTAGCAGCAGACCTAGTGCGGCAAATGCCATTCCAATTGGCGTTATAAATGCTGCAACCATCATGTCGAACACTATTATGAGAAGCCCCAAAATTAAAAGTAAAATGGGGAGGTAGTCCATAGTTGCTCACCGCTTTACTCTTTGTTCTCTGAGCTTATATCTTTTCTCTCCCCCACCTTTTGGAGAACCCGCAGGAGACCTATTAGTGACTCGGTATCATAGGGCACTATGAGGTTTCCTTGTTTTCCTAATTCGGGGAGCCTTTCAATGTATTGGAGGGCCAGATATTTTTCATCTGCCAGCTTAAGGGCCTCAAGGACTTTTCTAATGGCCTCTGCTTGACCTTCGGCAACCAAAATCTGCCTCTGCTTTTCACCTTCTGCTCTTAATATGGCAGCTTGTTTCTCACCCTCTGCCTTCTTTATAGCGCTCTCCCTTTCACCCTCTGCAATTAGAATCATTGCTCTCTTTTCCCTCTCCGCCGTCATCTGCTTAGCCATTGCCTCTTGAATATCCCTTGGTGGGTCAATCCTCTGTATCTCGACTCTTGTAACCTTTACACCCCATCTGTCCGTGATTTTATCTAACTCTTCCCTAAGGCGCGCGTTAATAATATCTCTGCCGCTCAAGGTTTCGTCGAGCTCCATCTCACCTATTATTGCCCTCAAGTTTGTCTGTGCTAATTTGATGATTGCCATCAGGAAGTTGCTCACGTTGTATGTCACCTTTACGGGATCCATGACTTGGTAGTAAACGACAGCATCGACTGTCACAACAACGTTGTCCTTACAAATGACCTCTTGGGGTGGAACATCGATGACGTGCTCCCTCATATCTACTTTCTTAACAGTCTCCATAAATGGCACTATGAAGTGTATTCCTGGCTCTAGAATGCGGTTGAATTTTCCAAGCCTTTCTACGAGACCCTTTTGGTATGGTCTAATCACCTTCACACTCAAAACTAGCATCAAAAGCAAAAACACACCGAGTATAACTATGGCAATTTCTGCAGCCATTACCATCACCACATATTTGGTTTTCAACTAGGATTAGTTAGAACAAAAATATAAATTTTTCGCATAAGTTTAATCAAAACTCAAAAGTTAAAGAAAAGGAAGAAGTTTAAGAAGCCTCTAAGGCTTCTATAGCATTGTTAAGGATATCCAAGGCATTCTTGATATTGATGTATGCTTTCCTTAAGTATGGCACTGCTTGTATGTAACCCTGGAGTGGGTGACCGAATTGCCATGCATCTTTGTAGTATTGGTCGGCAAGTTCTTTATACTTCTGGGCTTCTTGAATTGTCTCATCATCGACACCAAGCTCTAGGGCCTTAGCATATGTTTCATTGAACTTAGCATTGTATTTGTTGTAGAGCATGTACCAGACAACGTCCATTGTCCTTATTATGTCTCCGCTTGTCTTATATGTTATCTTAATGTCAGCTGCTGAAGCGAACTTTACTGTGACAAATATGTACTGTGCGTATTGTCCTTTTTCAATGTAGTAGCTTACTACATGCTCGCCCGTAACCTCAATGAAGTAGGCATCGAGCGGTAGGGTTATCATAACAACTGCTGTTTCACCGGTATTTCCCTCAACTGTGACTGCAACTTCTCCGTGCTTTGTATCGAAGGTTGTTATTGTTGCATCACCGCTGATAACTGTTGAGTCTCTATTGCTCTCGTAAAGGTATTCTGTAAATGGCTCCTTTGGAGTTAGCTCGAACTCTCCCTCAAAGTCTTTGTAGTCATCACTTATTACCTTGACATTGAATTTAGCAGCGTCTAGTGATGTTGGGGTGTAATAGAACTTGAGTTCCCCATCTTCAGCATAGTACTCTTGTCCATTTATGATAACTTTTGTCTCTCCTTCGATTGGTTCAAGTGTTGCTTTGTCGAGTATCTTAAGTGTGAGGAGTGATGGTTCTCCTATTGTTGGAGTACCCATTAATGCGACGTACATTTCTGGTTTTCCTACTTGGAGTATCATCGGGGAGTATCCTAGTGTAGCCCCACTTTCAACGTCTTTAATTCCCAGCACACCTAAGTATGTTCCTTCTTCTGAGAGGTTGACATTGGCTGTTATGGTCTTTGTCTCTCCTTTTGCAAACTCGAAGGGAGTTGTATCTACATTGACGTCTCCATTATCCGTTAATATCTGCTCATAATAGATGAACTGGATTGGGTTATAACCTACGGTGTCATATCCATGCACTATGACCATGTAATATCCCTGGGCAGGCATGAAAAGTTCTAAATGTTCATCTGAAGTTGGGCCTATTTGATCAATATACCTGCGGGTGTAGTTGTCAATTATCCCATCGTTGATATCATTAGCAAGTTGGTCCCAAGTCTTATAGTAGTAAACATACAGATCTAAGTCAGCACTTGGATCTTCTGGCTGAGTAATGCCTACGTTCATGTAATATAGGCTCTCATTAGCTTCAATAATATCCATGGTTTTTAGCATATCTTGTGAAACATTTTCAACCCATACATAGGTTAAATCGAGTCTTCCAACACCAATGCCTATGATGCTTGTGTTAACAGTCTCATATGTATTTGTGGCCTCTGCTGTGATCTCTTTGACTCCGGGTGTGTCAAAGTCAGCCCTAATCAGTGCTGGTTCAACTGTTATACTGTATGCTTTAACTTCGATTTCATATTGTGCCTCACTAAGTCCATAGTTACCTGTTGATACACTGCTGTATGCGGTTATCTCCCACATTCCCTCATCAGGGTTTTGGATGTAGTAAGTGTATTCATTCGTTGATCCACCGGCTCCCATATAACTGCCACTTATTACACGTACACCTGTTGGTTTGGCTATAACAAGTCTTGTTCTTCCTAATGGGTTGCCTTCATCATCAGTTGGGATTCTTATGGTAACTTCAAGCATTTGGGTTCCCCTTGGAACGTCAAAGTAGTAGTGCTTGGCCTGCCCCGGCTTTTCAGTATCGCTTATCTTGCCTCCGAGTTCACCGTTCTTGTTAATTGGGATTGTAATGGTAACTGGAACATATCCCTCTAGGAATTCTGTATTTGGATCGTCGATATAAATCAGTCCTACATATGTGCCTGGCTTTTGGAGCTTTGAGTAATCAATGGTTATGTAGAACATCGTTCCGTTTTCAGTTATGGTGACTTCATCCACACTTGGTTTGATCCAATCAACGTTTGTGCTGACTTTATATGTTCCATTGCCCACGTAGAAGTAGTTATAGTCTTCGTCCCACTTCAATACATACGCATATATTGGCACTGCTATTGGGAGCACATTTCTTGCATATACACCCTTGTAGAGGTATGGTACATCATAAGCCCATGTGAAGTAGTCATTTAACATTATAGTTGGAATTAATTTCTTGTCAATCGGGTTCTTGTATCCGGTGAATGTTGTTCCGGCGTATATCATCGTGGTGGGTTCGCTGCTGAGCTTCTCAAGTTCTTCAATAGCTTTATCAACTTGGATTAATCCAAATCCTTGGTCTATTAGTGTTGCTCCATCAAGCTTCTTTGCTGAGAGCATGAGGGCTTCTTTAATCTTGAATGGATTATATTCTATGCCATTTCTTTTAGCATAGTCTATCAGCAACGCAACTGCACCTGCAACATGTGGTGCTGCCATAGAGGTACCACTGTAGTAGTCATACGGGGAGTTTATGGAGTACGTGTTGTCCCATACAGGTACGGATGAGACTATATCTGTTCCAGGTGCCATAACATCAGGGTCGAGGA
The DNA here is from genome assembly GCF_000725425.1 of Palaeococcus pacificus DY20341. Taxonomy (NCBI): domain Archaea; kingdom Methanobacteriati; phylum Methanobacteriota; class Thermococci; order Thermococcales; family Thermococcaceae; genus Palaeococcus; species Palaeococcus pacificus. Next base: position 234,323 of record NZ_CP006019.1, read on the forward strand.
GTCCATCCATTCTTGGTCCTCTTGAGGAACTCATAGCTGGGCCATCTATAACTCCAGGGAATCCATAGAACATGTACCACCTATTGCCTTCCCAGTAGTTACCGACGGTTATGGCAAAATCAGCGTCACCGGGAGAGCCGACAGTGTTGGTACTTGGCCCGCTGTTTCCTGCAGATATAGAGAACACAACACCAGTTAGCTCGGTTAGATAATTGACATAGAAGTTTTCTGGACTTTCGAGGCCATCGTTGTACTCTGCTAAGCCGCCCAAGCTCATATTAATTACGTCTGCTTCATCTCCGCTGAATGCTACATTGTCGGGACCATATATTGCAGCATATATCATTGCATTTATTATTGCAGAAGTTGCTCCCCATCCAACACTCCTTAAAGCCCTGATTGCCATTATTCTCGCGTTTGGTGCAACACCATAGATCCCTTCTAAGTCGGTTCCAGCGAGGCCTACTCCAGCCACTGTACCTGCTACGTGAGTTCCGTGCTGTCCTCCATCCCATCCTAAGGAAACTTCGTCTCCACTTGGGTCTATATCTCCAATAACAACACCAATTTCTGCATTATAAATTGTTTTGTAGAACCATGAGATTGGATAGTATGGGTACCTTATATGCTCATTGTTAATGTCGTACTCTAATGGTTCCTCCAGCAGTCCTGGGCCAAATCTTATGATATCGTAGCTTTTGGTGTATATGTGGGCGGGCACTTCATCAGTTAAATCGAGGTCATCGTCAGTGTCTATGTATACTGTGTCATAGTATTCGGAAGAATTTACGACGAGAACAAAGTGTGCTTCATTGAAGTTCTGGTCGAAGTCCAAATCAAAGTATCTCTCTGGGAGCAAACCAAAGTGATAGATTCCATTTGCTGAGGTTATATTACCTATGGTAACATTTTCGATATAGAAACTTGTTATATTTTCCCTTGCTGCATCCACATCAAGCCCATATGTTCCCCAGTCTACTGAGATGTTTTGCTTTATAATGAGAATTCCATTTGTAACATTATCTATTGTTGCTGTGTAACTGGTATCTACATGGCCTTCTTCAGTGAAGTCTTTCCAATCAATAATTTTCTTCTCTCCATTTAATGTCTGCTGGAGGAATGGGTGTATTGGATCCACACCAGTGTCAATTATTGCCACCGTTACATTGTCACCATAGACTCCGTAGTCATTCCAAGTATTGTATGCATTTATAGTGAAAATGCTCATGAACATGTTTGGTTCGGATACACCCTTTTTAATGGAGTACCCTTCGTCATGGAATACTGGTGGGAGTTTTATCTCCTTATCTTCCCACACTTTAAAAATCCCGTTAATGTTCTCTAATTCACTTAGTTTATCCTTTGATACTGTGATCACTATGAACTTAAACTCTGGCTTGCTGATTGGGTCTATTTTGCCTATTTTTTTCAACTCATTAAATACCTGCATCTCGTAGCCATCTTTTGGCGCTATAATGAGCCTTACCTCCTGTTTTCCGCTGTTTAATATTTTCTGAAGCTGTTCTTTTAGTGGAGAATCATTGCTTTTGCTTATTGAATCTGCCACTTTGAAAGATGGCAAAGTCGATGTTGCACTGTAAGCGAAAGCTGCTGGCACTACTGCAAGTATCATCAAGAGAGTTATAACAACACTCAACGCTCTTTTATTCATGTGTACACCTCCGTATTAAAATGTTCATCAATAGACTATGCTTGTTAAAAATATAAGCATTTCGTTAGTAGGCCTCATTTAATTACTATGTAGTCAATTAAAGTACATCCATGTGTTAAAATTACGCCTTAAAGTGTAATCTATCTCTGTATAAATATGCTGGTGTTGTTCCAATTAATGCCTTAAAACTCAACAAAAGAGTAGTGTAAAAATGTATAAATTAAATAGGAATGCACTATATCTTTGTAAATTCCACAACAAGCCCTACTTCCAAGGCTGTTCCTAAATAAAGGACGTCCTCATCAACATCAAACTTAGGATGATGGTGCGGATAAACGATTCCCTTCTCTTCGTTTCTTATTCCAAGGGTTATGAATGTGCCAGGCACTTTTTGAAGATAATATGCAAAATCCTCAGCCCCCATATCCGCTGCAACTTCTTCATGCCTTAAGCCATATTTTTGAACAATAGCTTTGACAAATTTGGTCATCTTGGGATTGTTCACAACCGGAGATGTAAGCTCGATTATCCTGTGTTCATAACTTGCACCATGCGCTTGGGTTAAACCTTGTAAAATCTCTCCCATCCTGTTCTCGATGAGCTTTTGTATCTCGGGTCTAAAGAAGCGGTACGTTCCTTTAAGTTCAACTTCTTCAGGGATTATGTTAAAAGCGCTCCCTCCATGGATGGATGTGACGCTCACCACAGCTGTTTCAATTGGGTCAATGTTTCTGCTGACTATTGTTTGGAATGCTAAGACTGCTTGGGCTGCTATGGGGATGGGGTCTATAGTTTGATGTGGAGATGCTCCATGGCCACCTTTGCCTTTAATCTTAACCTCAAACTCTCCGGCTCCTGCTAAGAATGGCCCTTCTCTAATTCCAAAAACTCCTGAAGGTAGGGTTCCCCATACATGGAGGCCAAAGATGGCATCAACTCCCTCTAAAGCCCCGGCTTTAATCATCTTAAGTGCTCCGTTGCCGCCTTCTTCAGCGGGCTGGAATATAAGCCTCACCCTCCCCATAAGCTCTTCTTCATGCTCTGCTAAAATTTTTGCAGCTCCTAGGAGCATCGCTGTGTGGGCATCGTGGCCACAGGCGTGCATTTTTCCAGGAACTTGAGATTTATATGGAACATCGTTCTCCTCTTGAACTGGCAGGGCATCCATATCTGCCCTTAGGGCTATAGTTTTTTCTCCTCTACCAATATCCGCTATTATACCCGTCCCAACGCGCTTTATTTTGTAACCCCACTCCTTCAAATGCTCCTCAACAATTTTGGAAGTCCTTTCCTCTTCATAACCAAGCTCTGGGTGCATGTGAAAGTCTCTACGCCATGCTACAATTTGGTCTTTAATTTTCAAAGCTTCTTCAACTGGATTCATAACACCACCAAAGAAAAGTGGTAAAAGAGGGATATTAACTTTTCGATGAAAATCTAAACGGCTCAAGCTCCATACTTCTCGGCTCTTCCCATCAAGTCCATCATTATGGGCACTATATATTTGCTCCTAATCCTTCCTAAGCCACCTTTGGCGCATTGCCTCTCTCCTATTGCTTCTACATCGTCAGTCCTAACGCCTCCGCCGGCTATTACTAGAGGCACTGGGTCTCCGCTGTGGTTCTTAACTTCGCAAGGTGTGGAGTGGTCGCCTGTTAGCGTTATTACCGTCTTCTCGAGATTGACGTTGTCTAAGATATATCCTACGAGACGGTCGAGCTTCTCAATCATCTCAACTTTCTTCATTGCATTTCCATCGTGGCCAGCCGCATCAGTTGGCTTGAAGTGGACGAACACGAAGTCATATTCTTCTAAAGCTTTAACGGCGGCTTTAGCCTTAGTAATTTCGTTCGTATCGTATTCTCCAGTTATGCCATTGACAGGAATTAACTCAAAACCAACTGCTTTCAATACTCCTCCAACCAATGCAACCGCAACGATTGCACCAGCTTTTACTTTCCACTGCTCTGGGAACTTCTTTGGAATATCGGGAGCTGTGCCGGCACCCCTAATTAGAAGATAGTTTGCAACTGGCTTTCCTTCTTTTCTCCTCTTTTCATTTATTGGGTGCTTCTCAAGGACTTCATGTGCTTTTCTCACGAACTCGTCTAAGATTTCAGCGGTTCTCTTACTTTCTTCGTCCTCATAGGTGAACTCGTGCGGTGGCTTGCCCGCTTCATGGGGATCATTTTCTCCAACGCGGTACCCTTTTGCTAGACCTCTAAGGACTAAAACCGCTCTGTGTGAGGTGGCCCCTTTGAATATGAACTCCACGGGGAGCTTGACTTGCTCTTGAATGGCTTTAGCCAATTCGTGTGCTTCCTCCGTTGCTATTCTTCCGGCTCTTCTATCAACAATTAGACCGTTTTCATATGTGGCGAAGTTTACCCTAAAGGCTATGTCGTCTTCTCTAACATCTATGCCCGCTCCTAATGCCTCATAGTAGCCTCTTCCCCTGTATGTCTTGTAGGGGTCGTAGCCCAAAATGGAGAGGTGAGCGGTATCACTTCCAGCGGGCTGACCTGGGAAAATAGGGTCTTGCATTCCACAAATTCCAGTTTTTGCTAGTCTATCTAAGTTCGGCGTATTAGCGTATTCCAAAGGTGTTTTTCCACCGAGTTCTTTTATTGGTCTATCCCCTAATCCATCGGCGAGTATAAAAATTCCCTTTCTCTTCATCTGCACCACCGAGAAGTGTTGACATTTTCATTATTTAAAAGATATGTTTTATTAACATGAAATTTCTCAAGGACATTATACGAGGTATACGTTGCTAAGCGCAACTCTTTTATAATTTTCAACCCCAATAAAGCTCTAGGTGGTAAGTGTGAACAATAAAAAAGCCTTTGCGCTGATAGTTGTAATAGCCTTATTAGGGATTGTGGTTAACAGTTATCTTGACCACTACCAAGGCGGCGAGATTTATGAAGCTGCAAATAGGGGGTTTTCTTTGCTCACTCAGGGGTTTAACGTAACTGTTGTTATTGAAACTGTGGACGGGAAGACCTTAGAAGGAGAGCTTTTCTCCGTAGATGGATCAACGATTTACATTGTCAAGGATGGGAAGAGGCTCACTGTAGGAGGGCCATCAGCTACAAAAGAGGATATAAAGGCAAAGCATATTGAAATTAAAGCTAGAGGAAGCGTTTATACGTATGAGCTCCCTCCTAGGAGTGGGAAGTATAGGGATGTTATTAAAGACCTTAAGGTAGATGCCTATTCCGAGCGCTTTTCTGGAATAATCTATGTGAAGGGGCTTACTGATCCGATAATGATAGGAAAGCTCAAGTATAGTGTGGATTACCTCACATATGGTTCAATTGATGTAAAGCAGACTTTCCAGGATGGTGTGATTTTAACTGCTGGAATGGTTCCAATTGAAATTTTGGAGAGATATATTGGAGATAAAGAGGTTTACATGTATGGAACCCTTTATGTGAACTCAGAGGAGCGCAATTTGCCCCTCAGAGTGCTAGGGGTGAAGAACATATGAAGCTTAGGCTTCCCCTCATAATTCCCTTCCTCTTCATGGTGTTTATAGCATTGGGTGCCGCTTCCTATAGGACGATTATAGTAGGCACCCTTTTTGCGATGGCTTTTACATACGGGGTTTTTAAGGGTGAAACTACCTCTTGGGAAGAAAAAAAGCTCGGGATAATACAGGAAAAACACCTGACCTGGGCTTTTTTTATATCATTACTTTTGATCGTGCTCCAGATACTTATGATTATGAAGATTCCGCTGCTGGACTCGTCGGCTAAACATCTTTTAAATCCCCGCCTCACAGCGTTAACTTACTTTTTAGGTGTTCCTTCAAGTGTGTATCTCTTTTCAAGAGGAAAGAAGTACTCCTTTGCTTATCCATTTCTCGTGGCACTCTATGGTTACCGAACTCCAGTTTTGGTGAGCTTTTTGGCCTTTGGAGCCGCTTATTTTGAAGGAAAGGATATAAAGCTAAAGCACTTAGCAGTGTTTTTACTCCCGATATTGGCTGGACTTGTAGGGATTGCTCTCGTAAGGGGAGAAGCATTAAGCACACAGCTCATTAGGGTTCAAGCAACAACTTCCGTTTTGGACGTTATAATAGGAAGGGCTCACTGGCACGGTTTTTACCATGGCTACCTCCAGTGGGCGGGTATTAGATCCTACATACTGGGCGGTTTTTCGCCGAGATACCTGGTTGCGCGCTTTTTATACGTGAAGACGGGAGTTTCAATAACACCAACGCTTTTAGGTGGTATGTACTTGGATTTTGGGCTGTTTTCAATATTGGAGGGCTTTTTGCTCGGGATGTATTATGGAATGATAAGCAAAGCTAAGGACAGACTTTTAAGAGTAATCTACTATACCACTTTAGCCTATGGTATAGTTGGTGTTGAAACGGGTATTCTTGATTTGCCCGTTTATGTGTTCTTCTTCATAGGCTTCTACGTGCTGATTAGGGGCAAATACTCCATAAGGGTGGTGAAGGTTGGATAGCGGCAGAATCTTTGGTTTCTTTTTGGGCGCTTACATATTTCTTGTGCTCTTAGGGAAGTTCGCATTCGAGAACTATCTGGGCGAGCTTAGTCTTAATGCTTTACTTTATGCTCTGGCATTTTCCCTGGTGCTTTTTTTAGGCTACAATGCGGGAAGCAGATTTAATCTCCCTCCTTGGAGATCATACATTTATTTAACCTTCGGCCTCTTAGTGAGCTCGGCGGCGGGAATTTTTGGAATCCTAGTTGCCCTAGCCGTTCTTTTGGGTGGTACAGCTCTCTTAAAGGAAGGTAGCGGTAAGTATGCAAAGTACGCTTATTATGCTGGAGCAACTTTGGTAGTGGCTCTTCCGCTCTTAGCAATATCTAAGGGGATAATCCCGATTTTAAATCCTCAAACGAGGTACAGTGATTTAAAAGACCTCTATTTAACCTCTGCTATATTTGCTTCTCTCCTACTTGCATACAAGCCAAATCTTATACTTTTTCTTGTGGCTGAGGCTTTTGCAGTGGTCTCAACTTTTAGAAGCAACGCACTCATAGTTTTCTTGGCATACTTGTTTAGGGCCGAAAAAAGAGATCTCAAAAAACTTTTAATAATCGGCGTCCCTTTGGTGGTTCTGGCATTTGTAGTCCGCTTCTATGCGACTAGGAGTGTATATCCCATTTGGAAGCTTGGCTTTGTTCAAAGTTTAGTTTATAGGGCAGGATTTTCATACATGGTTTATGAAAAGCTCTTTTCCTTAGGAATGCCATTTGGGAAGTTCAAGCTCATCCTCAGTCCTGATGCGAGAGGATATGTAGCTTCTCTCTTCGGCAGAGAAAACAACTACACCTACACGATCTTTGGACAGCCTGCTTATGATTTGGGGGTTTTTGGGCTCTTTGAGGCATTTTTTGTGGGCATGGCACTCAGGGATGCTGAAAAAGCATCCATGTTTAAAGCCCTCAGCTTGGTCTTCCTAATCTTAGCTGTTGAAAACGGGTTTGACGCCCTAAACTTTGGAGTTTTAATGGGTTCTGCATATTTTGCCAGTTTTAGAGGTGAGGCATAATGAAACGGGACTTATCCAAATACGTAATCGCACTAGATATATTTGCATTTGCTCTAGCTTTAAGCATTCTCTCGGCACCACCGGCTGACAGCCTAACGTATGATGAGGCCCTTTATATATGCATAGCTAGGAGCCTTGCGAAAAACATCGGGAGCTTTACCTATCAGGGAGTTTACATGATGTACAGGCCTCCAATTTATCCTTACACCCTCTCGCTCTTCTACCGCTTTTTTGGCTATGATTCCCATTTGGCTATAGCTCGCTTGATTTCCGCGATGTTCTATGCATTGACGGCGGTTTTAGTATACTTTTTTGCCCTTAAGCTCTTCGATGATAAGAAAAAAGGAGTGATAGCGAGTCTGTTCTACATTTTTAATCCGCTCTCCTTTGCAATGGCGAGCAGGGCATTAGTCCACAGCGAATTCACATTTTTTTACACTCTCGCACTTTTCCTCCTCTACACAGGTAGGAAGGAAAGCAAGGCATCCTACATTTACTTGGCGTTTATCTCTGCAGGAATAGCTGTTTTGACCCGTTATACGGGACTCTCGATTATAGGAGTGTTCTTAGCTTACCTCTACCTTGCGGATCACTGGAAATGGCTTAGAAAGAAGGAATACTACATAGGATTTGTGCTCTTTGGTCTAACTCTTCTACCTTGGCTCTATATGGGGCACCTCCACTATGGGGGTGCTTTTAGAACTTTCAGCGTAGCTTCAAGGGTGGTAACACTCGATACCCCAAGTTCGGCCTTTGAGTATCTGAAGCTCGTAATCAAAGCACTGAGCCTTACCTTCGTGGCACTCATCTTTTTGGGCTTTGCAAAGCAAAACAAGGATGATAGAGGATGGCTCTTGTTAAGCTGGAGCTTCATAGGGCTTATAGGTATTTTAACAGTGGTTCATAAGGAGGTTAGGTTTTTGACGTTTTTGTCTCCAGTAATGGCACTTCTTGCGGCTGAAGGTGTTTATTTACTATACGAGACATTGCTCAAAGTGAGGCCCAAGTCCAGCAACAAGTTAAAGGCTGCTTTACTCTTGCTAATTTTGCTGGCCTTTTTAGCTCCAAAACTACCAAACGCGATAGAATACAAGCGTGAAGAGTGGGATAGAGTTGGTTATCAAGAGATAGCTGTTCTAAAGTATGTCAAGGATAACTATAATGTAGAAAAAATAATGGTCTCTCCCCGTATGTACACCATAGCGGGCTACTTTTTCCCAGAAGCAGAAGTTGACCAGCTCATAGCATATCCGAAGATGAAGAGGGGGATCTTGAATGGATATTACGATGTGATTATCTACAAAAAGGGTGACTTACTTTGGGAGGAAATCAAAGAGTCAGGGAAATACACACTCATTAAAGAATTTTATGAAGGTAGGTATAATGTTTTTGTGAGGGTAGATTAAATTTTTGTCATCTCCTTCTTTTTTTGGAGCATTTTTAAAAACAATTTGACGTTTGAAGAGATTTTATGTTCATAAAAACCACATTTGAACAGTTAATTTTAAATAGCCTCCTTGGGATATCACTCACGGTTACTTTAAAAGTGGAGGGATTGAAATGAGCGAATACAAGTTTATAAAGTGGTTTGAAGACCTAAGAAAGAGCGATGTAGCCCTTGTCGGTGGAAAGGGTGCAAACCTCGGAGAAATGACAAATGCAGGCATTCCAGTTCCACCAGGATTCTGTGTTACTGCCGAAGCATACAAGTACTTTGTTGAGAACGTTAAGCTTGAAGATGGAACACTTCTCCAAGACTGGATTATGGGTGTCATAAGCGAAACCAACGTTGATGACTCAAAGCAACTCCAAGAGAACACTGCCAAGATTAGACAAAAGATTATTGAGCTCCCAATGCCTCCAGAAATTACTAAGGAGATTGAAGAGGCATACAAGAAGTTGAGTGAAAGGTATAACAAGGATGCTGTTTATGTTGCTGTTAGGAGCTCAGCTACAGCTGAAGACTTGCCTGAAGCTTCATTCGCTGGCCAACAAGAGACATACCTGGATGTTTATGGTGTTGAGGACGTTCTTGACAAGGTCAAGCGCTGCTGGGCCTCACTTTGGACTGCAAGAGCTACCTTCTATAGGGCTAAGCAAGGTTTTGATCACTCAAAGGTTTACTTGAGCGCTGTTGTCCAAAAGATGGTCAACAGTGAGACAAGCGGTGTCATGTTCACAGCCAACCCAGTCACCAACGATAGGAGCGAGATCATGATTAACGCTGCTTGGGGACTTGGTGAGGCAGTCGTTAGCGGTTCAGTTTCACCAGATGAGTATATAGTTGAGAAGGGCACATGGAAGATTAAGGAGAAGTATATTGCCAAGAAGGAAGTTATGGTCGTTAGGAACCCAGAGACTGGTAAGGGAACTATTTACGTTAAGGTTGCTGACCACCTCGGCCCAGAGTGGGTTGAGAAGCAAGTCCTCACAGAGGAACAAATCATCGAGGTCGCTAAGATTGGTGCTAAGATTGAGGAGCACTACGGCTGGCCACAAGATATTGAGTGGGCTTACGATAAGGATGATGGTAAGCTCTACATCGTCCAATCAAGACCAATCACAACCTTGAAGGAAGAGGTTAAGACGGAGGAAGCTGAGATGACTGAGGAAATGAAGGTTCTTCTCAAGGGTCTTGGCGCTTCACCAGGTATCGGTGCAGGTAAAGTTGTCATCATATTTGAAGCTGATGAAATTGACAAGGTTAAGGAAGGAGACATCCTTGTTACCACAATGACCAACCCAGATATGGTTCCAGCAATGAAGAGAGCCGCAGCTATCGTTACCGACGAGGGTGGAAGAACATGCCACGCCGCCATCGTTTCAAGAGAGCTCGGTATTCCAGCTGTTGTCGGTACTAAGGAGGCCACAAAGGTCCTCAAAGACGGCATGCAGATAACAGTTGACGGTACAAGAGGTGTCGTTTACGAGGGTATCGTTAAGAGCCTCGTTAAGAAGGAGGAGAAGGAAGAGGGCGGCAAAGTCGTCGTCGCCGGTGCTCCACTCGTCACTGGAACAGAGATTAAGGTAAACGTCTCAATGCCAGAGGTTGCCGAGAGGGCCGCCGCTACAGGCGCTGACGGTGTCGGTCTCCTCAGGGCAGAGCACATGATCCTCGGTATCGGCGCTCACCCAATGAAGTTCCTCAAGGAAGGTAAGGAAGAGGAGCTCATTGAGAGGCTTGTCGAGGGTATCAGGACAGTCGTCACAGCATTCTACCCAAGAAGGGTCTGGTACAGAACATTGGACGCTCCAACCAATGAGTTCAGAGAGCTCCCAGGTGGAGAGGACGAGCCAGTCGAGAGGAACCCAATGCTCGGATGGAGAGGAATTAGAAGAGGTATCGACCAACCAGAGCTTCTCAGGGCTGAGTTCAAGGCCATCAAGAGGCTCGTTGACGAGGGCTTCGACAACATAGGTGTCATGCTCCCACTCGTCAGCCACCCAGAGCAGGTCAGAAGGGCCAAGGAGATTGCCCTTGAGGTTGGCCTCGTCCCACACAAGGACGTTGAGTGGGGAGTCATGATTGAGACCCCAGCAAGTGCCCTCATCATCGAGGAGCTCATCAAAGAAGGCCTTGACTTCGTCAGCTTCGGTACAAACGACCTCACCCAATACACACTCGCCATCGACAGAGACAACGAGAGGGTCTTCAAGCTCTACGACGAGAAGCACCCAGCCGTGCTTAAGCTCATCAAGCACGTCATCAAGGTGTGCAAGAAGTACGGTGTTGAGACAAGCATCTGTGGACAAGCTGGAAGCGATCCAAAGATGGCTAAGAAGCTCGTCAGGCTTGGAATTGACAGCCTCTCAGCAAACCCAGATGCAGTTGAGCTCATAAGAAAGGTCGTTGCCCAAGAAGAGAGGAAGCTCATGCTTGAGCACGCCAGGAAGAGCATCTTCAAGGACGAAGAGGACCTCTTCTGAGGTCTCTTAACTTTTATTTCTATTCCTTTTGCTGAAATCGTAGCTTAGATGCTTTTTGGCATTTAATGGATTCATAAAACGTTTTGATGCTTAAGCAGGAATATTTTGTCTAATCTGGGATAATTTAGCCATCATAAGCTTTTTATATTAACGTTTCGATTTTGGTTTGATTGTTATGGATGGCGAGAAGATTCAAGCAATGCGTGATGAAATTATAGGAGGCAACATAGAGAGAACTTTACTTAAGCTAGCCTATCCTCTAATTCTCAACAACATGGTTCAGGTTCTTTACAATTTAACCGATACTTTCTGGCTCGGCAGGCTTGGAAGGGAAGAGCTCTCCGCTCCTGGAACTGCTTGGCCCCTCGTTTGGTTCTTCATGAGTATAGGAATGGGCTTCGCTACAGCTGGCTTTGCCTTTGTTAGTCAGTACATAGGGGCGAAGAAATACGAAGAGGCCAACAGGTCTGCTGGTGCCTTATACTCAATGATGATGCTTTTCTCTGCCTTTGTTGCCTTTTTTGGTATAATAATAGCGCCCCTAGCGCTCGACTTTATGAATGTGACATCCGAAGTGTATCCCTATGCCCTGAGCTACATAAGGATAATCTTCATTGGGATTCCCTTCTCCTTCACGCTGTTTGCCTTCAACTTCCTCCTTAGGGCTGTTGGAGACACTAAAACCCCTGTCAAGATAAACATATTTACTATCGCTCTAAACATAATTTTAGACCCCATACTAATCTTTGGATGGTTTGGATTTCCGAGGATGGGTGTCGTTGGTGCTGCAGTAGCGACTATGTTCTCGAACAGTATTGGTTCCATAATTGGGGGATATTTGCTTTTCAAGGGCAGAGTTGGGATACACCTCACCCTCGAAACTCTAAAGCCGGACTGGGACTTTTACAAGCGTATCTTTAGGGTTGGTCTGCCTTCAAGCGTTGGTTTCTCCACGGATGCCCTTGGATTTGTGGTTCTCACGAGGGTCATCTACGCCTATGGAACCGTGGCATTTGCAACTTACACAATAGCCAACCGCCTCACGAACTTCATGTTCGCCTTTGCCAACGGCATAAGTCAGGCCATGGGAACCATGGTGGGCCAAAACGTTGGGGCAGAGAAGTATGAGAGGGCAAAGGAGATAGCCGAAAAGGCAATGTTCACCAACTTCATAATTTTAAGTGTTGGAACAGCCCTTGTGGTTATTTTTAGGCCTCAAATCTTTAGCTTTTTCATAAACGATGAAGCTGTTCTGGCTGAGAGCGCGAGGTTCATAAAGTACTTTGCCTTCTCACTCCCGTTCTTTGGGATATTGGCTGCAGTGAGCAACGTTTTCCAGAGTGCGGGACATACTAAGAAAGCTATGATCCTTGGAATTTTAAGGCTCTGGACCCTAAGGATACCTCTCGCATATAGCTTAGGCCTCTTTTTCAACAGTACTGTTGGTGTATGGCTTGGCATGGGATTGAGCAATCTTCTCACTGCTTTGGTAGCCCTCGCTTGGTTCCTCCGTGGCAGTTGGATGAGGCGCATTATAGACCATTAAGCTTTTATATTAACGCTTCGATAGGTATTTACTATGTCCCGTATACAAGAAATGAGGCAAGAGATACTTGAGGGCAGTATAGAGAAGACACTCCTCAAGTTAGCTTATCCTTTAATCATCAGCAACTTAGTTCAAGTGCTCTATAACATAACCGATACTTTCTGGCTCGGTAAGCTTGGGAGAGAAGCTCTATCCGCTCCCGGTGTTTCATGGCCGTTGATAGGGACATTAATGAGCCTTGGCATGGGCTTCGCTACAGCTGGCTTTGCCTTTGTTGGTCAATACATCGGTGCTGGTGAATATGAAAAGGCCAACAAAGCTGCTGGAGCCTTGTATTCGCTTATGCTGTTTTTCTCTGCAGCGGTAGGTGTCATAGGTTATTTGCTCACCCCATATGCTCTGGGCTTCATGAAGGTGACGGATAATGTCTATCCTTACGCTTTAGCCTACTTGAGAATAATCTTTATTGGAATTCCCTTTTCTTTCACTTCTTTTGCCTTCAGCTTTCTAATGAGGGCAGTTGGAGACACTAAAACGCCTGTTAAAATCAACCTCTTCACCGTTGCGCTTAACATAGTCCTTGATCCCCTCTTAATATTTGGACTCTTTGGATTCCCAGAGCTTGCAGTTAAGGGGGCGGCTTTAGCCACGATATTCTCCAACAGCTTGGGCTCACTTATAGGGGCTTACTTACTCTTCACAGGTAGGGTTGGCATCCATCTGACGAGAGAGACCCTTAGGCCTGATTTAAGCTTTTATAAGAAAATTTTCAGAGTGGGATTGCCTTCGAGCATAGGCCAATCAGCGAACAGCTTCGGTTTTGTAATCTTGACGAGAATTATATTTGGATTTGGTGATGTTACCTATGCAGCTTACACCATAACCACCCGCCTCGTAAACTTCCTCACGAGCATCTCAAGGGGAATCTCCATGGCTATGGGTACTATGATAGCCCAAAATGTGGGTGCTGAAAAATATGAGAGAGCTAAAAAGATAACCGAAAGAACTATGATCGTCAACTTCACAATAGCGAGCATTGCAATCATTTTGATAGGCGTCTTCAGAGTTCAGGTGTTTAAGGTTTTCTTAGACGACCCTGCAGTCATAGCGGAAAGTGCAGTGGTTATGAAGTACTTTTTGATATCCGTCCCATTTTTCAACGGTATATTCATGGTGGTTAACAACGTTTTCCAGAGCGCAGGACATACTAAGAAGTCGATGCTTTTGGGAATCCTCAGGCTGTGGGGACTTAGAATACCGTTAAGCTACCTCTTTGGGTACTACATCCTCATGTCCTCTAAAGGGGTCTTCTTAGGTATGGGTTTAAGCAACTTCATAGCGGCTTCTGTGGGCATCCTATGGTTCCTAAAGGGTTCATGGATGAAGAGGATAATTGAACACTAACGGCATTAGGAGCAAATTTTTTAACTTTGATGTGTAACATATAATGATGCGCCTGCCAAAAAAGTGGTTTATTATACTAATTATACTCGCTGTTCTGCTTTCAATTGGGTTAGTCCATAAAAGCGAGGATACTCGTAAGAGTGTGCCTTTTGAGAGGGAAGTATCGAGCCTTACGACAGTTGGATATGACCCATTAAATGAAAAAATCAGCATAGTGTCTCTTCTTCGACTGAATAAATCTAATAGAATTCTCAAAACTAGCAGAAAGCCTTCAAATCCAATAAATGAAACAAAGGTGCATTATGAAAAGCCCTTGATTTTTGTGCATGATGTGACTCCCTATTATTTCTCTGAGCTCAAAGAGGTCGTGCAAGTCATCGATCTCTATAACTACTCCTCAAAAACTGTTCTTTTTGTGATTCCCCGTTTTGATCCTCCTCACTATGGCAATAGGTGGGATTTGAGAGAGAATAGGGAGTTCGTTTTATATCTGCGTAGACTTCAAAAGCGAGGTTATAGAATAGAGCTCCACGGCTATGAGCATACTTACCACGAATTCAACTGCTCATATGATGTTGCTAAAGAAAAGCTGAAGAATGCCACAGCCCTTATGAGCGAAGTCGGCTTTGATAATTTTGCCTTTTTCTTGCCCCCTGCATGGGCGTTAAATAACGAATCGATAAAAGCAATTAGAGAATACAATTTAACCATTGTCATGCCCGACTACTTCATCCTCCCGAATGGAAGCGTTGAGAGGGTTTGGAACCATGAATACACGTGGTACATAGAGAAGGATGACGTTGAAATGCGTTTAGCCTTGGCTGAGCGGGATTACTACAATACTTCCCAAAGAGGCGTGCCCTTCTATCTATCCATTCATCTGGGAGTAGTAAATTATGGAGGAGGCCTAAAGTTTTTTGAAGAATTCGTTAAATGGGCGAGCTTGTTAGGGGAAACGAGTTAGATAAGTTAAAGGGGCCTTTAAGAGGAACACACTAATACATTAAGGGGGTATAAAAGAAGCTTTACTCTGTAATAAAATTTTCGAGAGCTCTTAGAAAATTCTAGTGGGCCCGCGGGGCTTCGAACCCCGGACCTCCCGCTTATCAGGCGGGCGCTCTGACCAGGCTGAGCCACGGGCCCGCGAGAATTCTGGTGCCCCGGCCGGGATTTGAACCCGGGTCGCGGGATCGAGAGTCCCGCATGATTGACCGGGCTACACCACCGGGGCGCTGTGTCGATATTGCATTGCTGTAGTGACTTTATAAATCTTTCGGTAGTTCATACCTTCTGCATGAGTTCATCGGTAGTGCTTGCTTACATTTTTTTGTCAATTTTTCAGTTTTTAACTTAAAAAATTAACACAAAAATGTAAATGACTCCGGGTGAGCTTTTCTTTTATCAAAATGACAAACTTTTAATGAAAAAGCTTTTATTTCTTAATTCGTTCAACCAATTATTGGTCATGATGAACAAATAACTATTTAATGGTGATAAAAATGAACGAAGTTAAAAGCATTCAGAGTGAGGATAAAATGCACCCCAAGTTTTTACAGCTAATTTTTGTTGACATAAATGGCGTTCCAAAAGGTATGGAAGTGCCAATTTCAAGGTATGAGGAAGCGGTCGAGGATGGTATAGCCTTCGATGGCTCATCCATCCCGGGATTTCAGGGTATAGAAGACAGCGACTTAATACTAAAAGCTGATCCCAAGACTTATGCAGAAGTCCCTTGGGAAGGGATAGCGAGAGTTTATGGTTACATTTACAAAGGCGATAAGCCCTATTGGGCTGATCCTAGGGGAGTTCTGAAGGCTACGCTCGACGAGCTTGCTAAGGAAGGTTTAACCGCATACATAGGGCCTGAGCCAGAGTTTTACCTCTTTAAGAAGAACGGTTCATGGGAGCTCAAACTTCCCGATGCTGGCGGTTACTTCGACCTGATACATCTTGACAAAGCAAGGGAAATAAAGAGGGAGATTGCCTACTATATGCCATACCTTGGCCTAACTCCTGAGGTGCTCCACCACGAGGTCGGCGCTGGACAGCATGAGATTGACTTCCGCTTTGATGAAGCGCTAAAAACTGCAGACAACATAGTTAGCTTCAAACACATCGTGAAGGCTGTTGCTGAGATGCACTCTTTGTATGCCACGTTTATGCCAAAGCCAATATTTGGAATGCCAGGAAACGGAATGCACCTTCACATAAGCCTTTGGAAGGACGGCGAAAACATGTTTGTTGGAGAAGAAGGTCTGAGTGAGTTTGCCCTTCACTTCCTTGGCGGCATATTAAAGCATGCAAAGGCCCTATCCGCTATAACCAACCCAACCGTGAACTCATATAAGCGCTTAGTCCCAGGATACGAAGCGCCGGTTTACATCTCTTGGGGATACAGGAACAGGAGTGCGCTAATTAGAGTGCCTGCCTTTTGGGGTAAGGGTGCAAGAATTGAGTACCGCTGTCCAGACCCAAGCGCAAACCCCTATTTTGCATTCGCAGCTATCATAAAGGCGGGAATGGATGGCGTTAAGAGCAAAGAGGAGCCCTTCGCTTACGTCGAGGAAAACGTCTATAAAATGAGCGAGGCAAAAAGGGAGGAGCGCGGCATAGAAACGCTTCCATCAAACTTAGGGGAAGCATTAGAGGCCTTGAAGAAGGATAAGGTTGTTAGAAGTGCCCTTGGAAAAGCCTACGACAATTTCATCGCCTACAAAGAGAAGGAGTGGGAAAGCTATTTGGCGTACATTGAGGAGAATGGGCTGTCAGGGGATACAAAGAAAGTGATAGAGTGGGAACTCGAGAGGTACTTCCACATCTAAGCCTTTTTGACTTTATCCCCTTCTATCCAAAACTCTCCTTCGTCTGTTATTTCCCTCTTCCAAATGGGAACCCTCTTTTTCACTTCATCTATAGTCCATCTGCATGCATCGAAAGCTTCTCCACGGTGCTTCGCTGCAGCCACGATTAGTATGGTGTTCTCACCTACATCAAGCTCCCCGTAGCGGTGCCATATGAGCATTTCCTCGATTGGAAACTTCTCTAGAGCTTCTTGCCTTATCCGCTCCATTTCTTCCAGTGCCATCTCTTCATAGGCTTCATAAATGAGCTTTTTTACCTTTCTCCCATGATTCTCTTCCCTGACTTTTCCTAAGAATATCACAACTCCCCCTGTGAGGTTTGAAGAGGCTTTGCTAACGGCTTCATTTAAATCAAAGTCATCCGGCTTTTTGAAGAGTTTTACCAACATCTTCTCACCCTCTTATGATTGGTATGTGGTATTAAAAACCCTTACGAATCTGTGGATGAGAAGTAGAAACCTTTAATTATCCGCTTATAATATCTCAAGCTGTGAGGTGATGAGCATGATAGCTTTAATGTCTTTCCTCCTTGTCATTCTGTTTTCAATAATAATCGTGAGAATTGGAGCTGTAGCTCTTGAGATGACGGGATTGTCCAGAGATGTCGCGTCTTTTCAAGCCCACTCCGCTTTTTCAGGTGCTGGATTTACGACATCTGAGTCTGAATATGTGGTTTCTCACCCTGTTAGAAGAAGGATTATAAGGACTCTAATCTTTCTTGGGAGTGCGGGTATAACCTCGGCCATTGCAACATTAGTTTTAACCTTCGTTGGCAAGAGTGCGGAGGAAGCTCAGACGACAGTCCTCTTCCTTGCTTTGGGTTTGATAGTGCTTTTCTTCTTCTCAAGGTCTAAACTGATAGAGCGGATTATGAGAAAAATTATACGAAAAGCGCTATCGCGCTTCACTTCCCTTAAGATATATGACTATCATCAGCTTCTTGGCTTGAGTAAGGGCTATTCCATAGCGGAAATAATGGTTAAGAAAAAGAGCTGGCTGGCAAATAAAACCCTTGGAGAACTCCAACTTAACAAGGAGGGTGTTTTGGTCTTGGGAATCTATAGAAGGATCAATGGGAAGGATATCTTCATAGGAGCGCCGGGTAGTGAGACAAAAATACTTCCCAATGATCTTTTAGTATGCTATGGGCCTGAGGAGGTTATATTCGCCCTCTCAAAGAGAGTTAAAGGTATGGCGGGTAAAATTGAGCATGAAGAAGCAGTTGAAAAGGCCAGAATTAGAAAGCTACAAGAGGAAATGGAGCTTAGGGGTAGTTAGCATAGAAGGTGGTAAAATTGAAGGTTGGTTTAATCGTTAACCCCATAGCAGGCATGGGAGGAAAAGTGGCTTTAAAAGGGACGGATGGGGTTGTTAAAGAAGCCATAAAAAGGGGAGCTAGACCAGTAGCTTTAGATTTGGCAAAGCTCTTCCTTCACGAGCTATCTCACTATAATGAGTCAGGTGAGTTTGAATTTGTAACTGGGCCGAAGGAGATGGGAGAGTATGCTCTAAAAGACTTTGGCTTTAAATTTAGGGTCATTAAACACCGCGAAGTTGGCTACAAGGAGATTTTGGGCATAAAAATCCCCGATACGACGAGTGAGGACACAAAAATTCTTGCAGAGCTCATGGCTGATAAGGTTGATATAATCCTCTTTGCTGGCGGTGATGGAACAGCTAGGGACATTTATTTGGCTATCGATAAGAAAAAGCCCATTTTGGGGATCCCAACTGGAGTTAAGATGTTCTCCGGGGTATTTGCGGCTTCTCCTGAAAATGCTGCGAGGGTTTTAATAGAGTTCGCCAGAGGCGATGCCCAACTCGTGGAGCGCAGCGTCGTGGACTTAGATGAAAATGCCTACAGACACGATGAGGTTAAGCCAAAGTTCTATGGGGAAGCTTTGACACCCTATGTCGAGCTTTTGGTCCAAGGGGCAAAAGAACCGAGCAAAACGGATGAGGCCGAAGATATTGAGGCAATAATTGAGGCCATCCATGAAGAGCTTGAAGATGGGATATACTTCTTAGGAGCGGGTTCGACGATTAAGAGGCTTAAAGATAAGCTGGGCATAGATGGGACGCTCTTAGGCGTTGATATTGTTGAAATAAAGGACGGGGAAGTTAAGCTTTTGGTAAAGGATGCCCAAGAAAAAGATTTGCTGAAGTTTGTGGATAAACACCCAAAGATAATCGTAACGATTATTGGAGGCCTCAACTTCCTCTTTGGGCGCGGCAATCAACAGTTCAGCGCTGAAGTGCTGAAGCACATACCTAAGGAGAACATAATCGTAGTTGCGGCGCCATCGAAGATTGCAGGAGGCATAATTAGAGTTTACACGGGCGATAAGGAAGTTGATGAGAAGCTTAGAGGCTACATTAGGGTTAGGGTGTCTCCATGGGCTGAGAGGATGGTTAAGGTGCTCTGAATGATGGGAGTTATTTTGGCAGGAGGAAAATCGAAGCGTTTTGGTGAAGATAAGCTCCTTTATAGAGTGGATGGAAAGCCTCTTATCCTGCACACCACTGAGAGACTCTTAAAGGCTAGGCTTGTGGAGGATGTCCTGATTGTGACGAGTAAGGAGCGGAGGGAAAAATTTGAAGATCTTGGTTTTAGCGTTCTGGTTGATGAGCTATTAATAGGCCCAATTGGGGGGGTTTATATCTCCCTTAAGGAGGTGGGGGATGCTTTTGTCGTTGCTGGGGATATGCCCCGGATAAATCCTAGTTTTGTTGATTTAATAATCGGGACGTTTTATAAAAGCGAATCTCTGGTGTGCGTCCCTGTATGGGAGAACGGCTATATGGAGCCTCTGCATGCGGCTTACTCGAAGGACTTCGCTGAGGTTTTAAGGAAGGCTATTGAGAGGGAGGAATATTCCCTAAATCAGGCGATCAGGGGTGTAAATTTCTGCGAAATAGAAATTGAAAACCTTCCCCCAGAATTCGGGGAGAGCCTCTTCAACATAAATAAGAAAAGTGATCTAAAGAGTGCTCAGCTTCTTGGCCAGAATCACGTTCTTTTCTAGAGGGGTTGCTCCAAGGTCTTCAACGTCTTTATGGTGCTCTGCAGGGACGATTGTCTTTAAGACTTTGAATCCGAGCGTGTTTGCCCTGTTTCCGGCTAATATAAGTGCGTCTCTTAAGTTTTTGCCCCAAAAGTACAGCGTGGCGGTCTTCGCATCAAAAAAGCTCCCTTCGAGTACGTAGTAGCCTTCACCTATGTGCCCGCTCTCGAAGTGAACGCGGTCATCTATCCCTGCGATTCTATCTTTGAAGGCCGTGAACCAGTGGTGGTATGCGCTTTGGAACTTTCCAAGCAGCAGTTCTTTTTCCTTTATTTCCCTCCAAGTGAACTCTCTAAGCTCTGGCTGAGCATCTCTTTTTGGGAATTTCGAGAGGTCAAAAGCGTAGAGCACTCCCGTGTGGATTACCTCATTAATGCCGAGCTTTGAGTAAAATCCGAGGGCGCTTTTATCGGGTGTAACCGTCAGCAGCTGGCATTTCTTCTCTTTTGCAAGTTTTTCTGCAAACTCTACAATCGCTCTCCCCACTCCTTTCCCTCTAAACTCTTTGTGCACTTCAATAACGTCCAGGTGGGCTATCCTCGTTATTTTGCCGTTTACGTTTTCTTCACTTATTAAGAGCTCTGCGTTCCCCACTATTTTCCCATTAAGTTCTGCCACAAGTGAAATTTGCTTTTCAAGGAGGAGAATGTTCAGGTGGGCGGCACAGCTTTCAACGCTCATCCAGGGACCGCCGTGCCTGTAGCGCTCCCAAATCGTCAGCTCCTCATAGGGAGCCTCACTCCCATCTATGCGGCGCCACTTCTCCACGCCCGAGCAGTGGACGGCTGTGATATCACTTACATCTTCGAGTTTTGCCATCCTTATTTTCATAAAAATCACCAAAAGAGGAGGGAATAAAAATCAGAACTCTGCTTCTCCCAAGAGCTGCACCAAATCTAATAGCCTTGGATCCTTTATCTTTCCTAGAGCTTTTTTGGCTTCTTCTGCGTCAATCTTGCCGTCTTTAAACAGTGCTATTGCTTTGACGCCGTCAAAAAACTCTCTCAGATCTTCAAAGGCATTTGAGAACATGTCCATATTTTCGTAGATTACATCGAACTTATCCTCCAGCATGAGCTGCCAGATGACGTCTATCAGCGCGTCGAAGGTTATGTCAAGGTACTCTCCTTCTCTGGCCTCAAGCATTGCGTAGAGGCACTCCTGTAAAGCCGCATCGTAATTTTCCTCATCCTCAAATATCTCCTCAAAGACCAGGTGCACCTGCGCCATCAGCGTTGGTTTGTCCTTTATCCTTGGTAAAAGCTTCGCTATATCAGCTTTGGCCTCGCTGACTTCACCGCTCTCAAACTTGAGGTAGGCCAGGTATATGAGTGCGTGCATATAGTCTTCCTCTTTTCCAAGCTCCTCAAAGGCTTTGGCGGCTTTTTCCATGAGCTCTTTGGCTTTGTCATACTCGGCGAGCTCTTCATGAGCTAGGGCCATGCTGTAGTAGACCTTTGCAATGTTCTCCTTGTTGCCTTTAGCTGTCTCTTCCTCCAAAAGCTCCCTGAAAAGCCCCAAAGCCTTCTCAATTTCCCCTGTTAAGGCATATAAATCAGCTAAGTGGAACTTGGCCTCGAAGGTGTCTTCACTAAATGCAAGCTCTTCAAACTCACTTATCTTATTTACACCCAAAAACTCCTGATAGATGTATGCTATAAGTTTGTAAAGCTCGTGGTGCTTTTTCTCTTTGGCTAACTCTTCAGCCTTCTTTAAAACTTCTTTAAGCTCTTCATCTTCGAGCTCGTCTGCCTTGTAGTAGAGAAGCTCCGCAACTTTTTCTGCATCTTTCATTTCCAAAGCTTTCATAATTTCCTCCATCTCAATCCCTCATACATAGTTGAGCCTTTGAATATTTAACCTTTGAGATGGATAGCCTTTTTAACTCTCTCTCCTATCTTTAATCATGCTTGAGATAACATTTCTGGGCACTGGAGGTATAATGCCAAACAAAGAGAGAAACGTCCCGGCAATAGCCTTGCGGTATAAGGGTGAGGTTATATTGTGGGATGTGGGGGAGGGCACTTTAAAACAGCTCAGCATAGCTAGAATAAGCCCCATGAAGATAGAGAAAATTTTTATCACCCATTTTCACGGTGACCATTATCTCGGACTTATGAGCTTACTCCAAACGATGACTCTTTGGGATAGAGAAAAGCCTCTCCACATCTACGGCCCGAAATATACCTTCGAGTTCATTCAAAACTATCTCAAGAGCGGTTTTTTCAGACCGAGCTTTGATGTTCACGTTCATGAGCTGGGAGAGGCGAGGTTAAAGTTCAACGACTACGAAATATGGAGCTTCAAGGTAGAGCACGGCATCCCAGCTCTGGGTTATGTATTCAAAGAGAAGGACAAAAGAGGAAATTTTGATCTCAAGAAAATTGAGGAACTTGGCTTGGGGCCCGGTCCCTGGATGAAAGAGCTCGAGCGCAGGGGCAAAATCGAGGTTAATGGAAAGCTCATTCACTTGGAAGACGTCACAGGGAAACCAAGGAGAGGCATTAAAGTAGTATATACGGGCGATACAGCGCCTTGCGAAAGGATTAGGCTCTTCTCTGAGAAGGCCGATTTGTTGATTCATGAGGCGACTTATTTAAGCGATGAAGACAGAGATGACAGCTATCACACAACTGTGAGTGAAGCCTGTGAGATGGCTAAAAAAGCAAAGGTTAAACTTTTAGCACTCTTCCACAGGGCCTTCAGATACACCTATGACGAATACGTTCAAGGAGTGAGAGAATTATGTAACCATAACTTTATAGTGCCTAATGATTTGGATAGACTCAGAATAAGCGGTGAGGGATATGAGTTATCTTCGCTACGTTAAGCTCATTGGAACCATGCATGTCTCCCCCAGAAGCAGGGAAGAGGTTAGGCGGACGATTTTGGAAGAGAAGCCCAATGCAATAGCGGTTGAGCTGGATAGAACGAGATTTTATGCCATGCAGAACCCTCGAAGGCCAAGCTTTGAAGATGCGCTGAAGTTTGGAAGGAGGGGACTGGTTCAGTATATCCTCGCCAAAGTCGAAGAGAAGCTCGGTGAAGAGTTTGGTATGATGCCCGGCGGTGAGATGAAGGAGGCTATAGCGCTGGCACAGAGGTTTGGAATACCCCTAGCTGTAATAGACGAGAACATAAGCATAATCACCGCGAAGATGTTAAAAGCTCCTCTTAGGGAGAAGATAATGCTCCTTTTGGAAAGCTTGGCGGTTTTCTTACCATTCTTGCCTTCGCGGGAAGAGGCTTCAAACCTCATGGATGAGTATAAATTTATGATGCTTCAATTTAAGCGCCGCTATCCATACCTCTTCCATGTTCTTGTGGAGGAGCGCAACGAGATAATGGCGCATAATTTAAAGGCCATCGTTGATGACTTAAAGCGCATGGGAATTAAAAAGCCTAAAATTGTTGCTATTGTCGGTTTGGGGCATAAAAAAGGTATAGAGAGGATTTTGAACTCTTACAAAGATTGAATGGGCTGAGCATTTTCTTTTTTCTGCTTTCCAAGGAATGCATATAAAAACTTTTGCCGCATAGTCCAATAAAGTTAAAAAAGGATGTGACTTTTATAATAATGTGCAGGTTCAAAGGTGGTCGTAATGGAAGATAGGCTAAGGCAAATGCTCCGTGTTGAGATACTTGAGGTGGAAGAGGAAGAGGATAAGATTGTAGTCTATGTTCCGAAGGAACAAGTAAAAATTGCTGTCGGAAGCGGTGGAAGCGCGGTAAAAGCAGCCGAGCTAGTGTTAGGCAAGAAGATTGAGATAAGAGGTAGATAAAATGGTGTTGGATCTCCGAACACAGGAGCTAGAGGATTTAATAATCTCGTTCATTGTTCTAACGTTTATCTTCTCAAACTTTGAGCTCAAGTTAATTCCCTATGTTGCTCTAGCGGTATTCACAGCTTTTATATTTCACGAGCTAGCCCATAGGCAAGTTGCTAGAGGTTATGGCTATACCGCATTCTATAAGCGGTGGGATACTGGAATAGTGCTTGCTCTTCTCTTGGGGATTCTACGGAAAACTGTAGGCTTGCCTTTCATCTTTGCGGCTACCGGGGCAGTTTACATATACGCCCCATACCAGCCTTGGGAAGATAGAGAAGCGAATGGGAAAATAAGCATAGCCGGCCCCGCAACAAATCTTGCTGTGGGGTTAATAGCTCTACTGCTCCTGCAGTTCCTGAGTTTGCCTATTACCCTCGGCATTGCTCTATACTATACGGCGATGGTTAACTTCTGGTTAGCTTTCTTTAACTTGCTTCCTGTTCCGCCATTAGACGGCTATAAAGTCCTGCGCTGGAACACGGGCTATTGGGCTGTGGCAATTGGAATGGCGTTTATATTCCAGTCCCTTCTATAATTTTTCACTCTTGGTGATACAAGAGGGAAAAGTTAAAATAAGTCGAGTCTCTACTTATAGCAGGACTACGAGGTGATGGTGATGGAGTACAAAGAGCCTTTTGGAGTTAAGCTTGATTTTGAAAGTGGAATTATTGAGAATGCAAAAAAGCTCGTTAGAAAGCTGAGCGACATGAAGGGCTACTATGTCGACGAGGAGGCCTATGAGAAGCTCCTAAAGGAGGACCCCATAATATATGAAGTCTATGCAGTTGAGCAGGAGGAAAAGGATGGAGATTTGAACTTCGCCACAACCGTCCTCTATCCTGGCAAGGTGGGGAGCGAGTTTTTCATGACGAAAGGACACTATCATTCAAAAGCCGATAGAGCTGAGGTCTATTTTGCTTTGAAAGGTAAGGGAGGAATGCTCCTTCAAACGCCTGAAGGAGAAGCAAGATGGATTCCAATGGAGCCAGGAACTATAGTCTATGTCCCACCCTATTGGGCTCACAGGACGATAAACACTGGAGACGAGCCATTTATATTCTTAGCCCTCTATCCAGCCGATGCTGGTCACGACTATGGAACAATTAAGGAGAAGGGATTCTCAAAGATAGTGGTCGAAGAGAATGGCGAGGTTGTTGTGAAGGACAATCCAAAGTGGACTGAGTGAGTATCCTCTTTAATTTTTACAAAGTTTAAATAGGTATTGATCAAAGATATATCAAAACTTTTTGATAAATGCCGGGTGGTCTCTATGAAAGAGAGCTATAAGGAAATGATAAGGCTTTGGAAGAGGCTGTATGTGGATGCATTTGAAAGGACTACAAATGTTCTACCAAAGGTTAGAGGGGTTTTGCTGGCGTATAACACTAATATAGATGCCATCAAGTATCTCGATAAGGAAGATTTAGAGAAGCGAGTGGAAGAAGTGGGTAGAGAGAATGTTTTTGAGTTCATAGAAAAACCTTCTGAGAAGGTTTCCTCGCTTGAAGAACTCTTTGCTGGTATTTTGAGAAGTATAAAATATGGAAAGGCTATGGAGTGGTTTGTAGAGAACAATGAGGTAAGGGCTTATCTTAAGGAATGGGGATGGGATGAGCTTAGGATTGGAGGTCAAGCAGGTATAATGGCCAACCTCCTTGGAGGGGTCTACAATATTCCAACGATAGTTCATGTGCCTCAAAACTCCGAGATCCAAGCTAAACTCTTTGTTGATGGACCAATATACGTTCCTGTTTTTGAAAACGGTGAGTTGAAGTTATTCCATCCAAAAGAGGCCATTGAACGTGAGGAAGATCTCATACACTACATCTACGAATTCCCTAGAGGGTTCAAGGTGTTTGACATTGAAGCACCGAGAGAAAACCGCTTCATCGCTAACGCTGACGACTATAATGCCCGCGTTTATATGAGGCAGGAGTTTAGGGAACACTTCAAGAGAATAGCGGAGAGGGTTGATCTGGCAGTAATAAGTGGCCTTCAAGTTCTTAAGGAATACTATCCTGACGGTACTACCTATAAAGATGTCCTCAGCCGTGTTGAGTCCCAGCTCAACATCTTAAACCGCCTTGGTGTAAAGAGCCACTTTGAGTTTGCCTACACGGCTAATGAGGTTGTTAGGGAGGACTTAATAAGCATGCTTACAAAGTTTACGAGCGTAGGCTTAAACGAGGTTGAGCTAGCTTCGCTCATGCAGATAATAGGGGACGATACTTTGGCTCAGGAAGTTCTCCACGCAGATGTTTTTGCCGTTATAGATGCTATGCATCTCTTGATGGACGAGACAGGGATAGAAAGGATACACTTCCACACCTACGGGTATTACATGGCGCTCACTCAATACAGCGGTGATGAGGTTAGGGATGCACTTCTCTTTGCAGCTTTAGCGGCCGCAGGTAAAGCAATGTATGGAAACTTGGAGAAAATGATCCAAATTAGGGATGCATTGAGCGTTTCAACGAATGAGAGGGCTTTTCCATTGATTGAAGCATTGGAGAAGGAGTTTGGTATGGAAGACGGCGTTATAGACATGACCGACCGCCAGCTGGCCTTTGTTCCCACAAAAATAGTGGCCTCCCCAAAGAGCACTGTTGGTATAGGGGACACAATTTCAAGCTCTGCGTTTGTGGGAGAGTTTGCACTGATGGGTTAACTTTTTCTTTTCTTTTAGCAAATTTTATATAGTCAAAGTTACTAAATAGATGTGGATTAATTGTGCTTGAATTGCTTTTAATCAGCAATTTGAAGGCTTTTAGGATTTTGGAGGTGGTATAATGCTTTTAGAAGCTCCTGTTTACAAGGAGTTATTTGGAGCTGTTGAGATTTACGAGGTTCAAAAAGTTATAAAACTCGACACTCAAACGAAAGATGTGGGAAGCTTTACGGTCAAAAACGTTCCGAGGGAGGATATATATCGTATACTGGAGGATATAGCCATTGTAGTTCCTATGAAAAACGAGAAGCTTCAGCTCGTTGATGGTGTTTTAAAAGCTATTCCTCATCAGTGCCCGATTATTCTCGTTTCAAACAGTAAAAGAGAAGGCCCAAACCTCTTTAAGCAGGAAGTGGATTTGGTGAAGCACTTCTACAACTTGACCCACTCTAAAATAATTATGGTGCACCAGAAAGATGGGGGAGTTGCCAAGGCTTTTCAGGAGCTTGGATACACTGATATTCTAAATAAGGATGGTTTTGTTAGGAGCGGCAAGGGAGAAGGAATGCTCGTTGGAATACTTTTAGCTAAGGCCATTGGTGCAAAGTACGTGGGCTTTGTGGATGCGGACAACTACATCCCAGGGGCTGTGAATGAATACATCAAAGACTATGCTGCAGGCTTTTTGATGAGCGAGACCGATTACTCCATGGTTCGCTTAAGCTGGCGCCACAAGCCAAAAGTTGGCAAACGCGGCCTGTACTTTAGAAAGTGGGGAAGGGTGAGTGAGATAACCAACAGATACATGAACTATCTCATAGGCGAAGGTACCAACTTTGAGACTAACATAGTGGTGACTGGAAACGCTGGAGAGCATGCTATGACGATAAAGCTTGCTGAGATAATGCCTTTCTCAACTGGTTACTCTATTGAGCCTTTTGAGCTCGTATATCTCTTTGAGCGCTTTGGTGCGTGGGAGAATGTGGAGGAGTACAAAGAAGTTTATGATCAAGGAGTTGAAATTTTCCAAATCGAGACCCTAAATCCACATCTCCATGAAGAGAAGGGCAGAGAGCATATAGCAGATATGATCCTAAGCTCTTTAGGGACGATTTATCATTCAAAGCTCGCCTCGAATAGACTTAAAACTCGGATTTTAGAAGACTTAAAGCTCCATGGAATTTTAAACGAAGGTGAGGAGCCTCCAAAGCCCCTAACAATGTCACCCATAAAAGACATTGATGTAGAAAAATGGATGGAAGTCGTGGAGGACAACTCTGAAACGCTATTAAAATTTGAAATGTGACTCGTATGAAAGTGATATTCCTCGATTTAGATAAAACGCTCATAGGAGATGACTACTCTCCAGAGCCTGCAAGGGATATAGTTGAAGAACTGAAGAAAAGGGGATTTAGGATAGTCTTCAACTCGTCAAAGACGAGAGCAGAGCAGGAATACTATAGGGAGGAGCTGGGAATTGGCGATCCGTTCATAGTCGAAAACGGGAGCGGTATTTATATTCCCAAGGACTACTTCCCCTTTAGCTTTAATTTCAGCAGAGCTGTGGACGATTATTTTGTGATTGATTTGGGTGTAGAGTACGATCGGATTAGGGAAGTACTGAATGCAGTGGGGGATGAATTTGGCCTTAAATATTATGCTAACTCTACTTTGGAAGAAATAATTGCGTTTACAGGGCTTCCGGAAGAGTTAGCGAAGCTTGCAATGAAGCGCGAGTACTCCGAGACAGTATTCAGATGGGAGAAGGAAGACTTTGAAAATGCTCTCAAAGCTAGGGGGCTCGATGTGTCTAGGGGAAGCCGCTTTTATAATATCCATGGAAAAACAGACAAAGGTAAAGCGGCTGAAGTGCTGTTATCTCTCTATAGAAGGCTCGGTGATGTTGAGAGCTATGCCGTTGGCGACGGCTTGAACGATTTTCCGATGTTGGACATTGTAGATTTCGCTTTCATCATTGGGCCTCTTGAACATCCGAGGGCTAAGAATATAAGTTCTCTTGAAGAAATAATGGAGGTGGTGAAATGAAGACGTTGATTTTAGCCGGAGGAAAAGGAACTCGGCTGTGGCCATTGAGCAGGGAGCTAATGCCCAAGCAGTTCATCAAAATTTTCGACGACTCTTCTTTGTTCCAAAAAACTGTTGAAAGGGCACTAAAATTTTCGACACCGAGAGAAATCTATGTAGTTACGAACAAGGATTACAAGTTTAGAATCTTAGACGATTTAAGAGAAATGGGGATTGAAGTTCCGGAAGAGAACATCCTTTTGGAGCCAGTTGGAAAAAATACGCTCCCTGCAATTTACTGGGGAATTAAGACAATACACGAGAGCTTTGGAAAATCAAAAGTGGCTGTCCTTCCGTCTGATCATCTAATAGACACAAATGAAAACTATATCAAAGCTTTTGAACGCGCTGAGAAGCTCGCCAATAACTACTTTATAACATTTGGAATAAAGCCGACGAAGCCTCACACGGGCTACGGCTACATAAAACCTGGCGAGAAGCTTGAGGGCGGGTATAGAGTGGATGAGTTTAAAGAGAAGCCAGACCTTGGGACTGCAAAGAAGTACGTTGAGGATGGCTACTACTGGAACAGCGGAATGTTTTTGTTCGACAGCGAGCTCTTCATTGAAGAAGTTAAGATGTTAGCTCCTGAGGTTTATGAGGCATTTAAGAGCGCCAAGACTATTGAAGAAGCATATGAACTTGTCCCCGAGATATCAGTGGACTACGGCATAATGGAGAAGACAAACAAAGCTGCAGTGGTGCCATTAAATACGCTTTGGAACGATTTGGGAAGCTTTGATGCTATCTACGAGATATTTGAAAAGGATGAGAACGGAAATGCCCTTAGGACAAAGGGTAAAAAAGCTGAATATTTGGGCGTTGATTCTGAGAATAACCTCATAATGACCGAGAGATTGACGGCTACAGTAGGCGTTAAGGACATGATAATCATAGACACAGGTGATGCTCTCTTAGTGGCACATAGGGGAGAGGCACAAAAGGTCAAGCAGATATACAAGATGCTTACGGAGAGAAATGACGAAAGGGCTATTGTTCATAGGACAGCTTACAGGCCTTGGGGATCATACACAGTCCTTGAGGAAGGAGAGAGGTATAAGATTAAGCGCTTAACCGTCCTCCCTGGTAAGAGGTTGAGTGTGCAGATGCACTACCATAGGAGCGAGCACTGGGTGGTTGTTAGAGGAACCGCTAAAGTCAGAGTAGGGGATAAGGAACTTCTTTTGAGACCAGGAGAGAGCACTTTCATTCCTGCAGGAGTCATTCATCGCTTAGAGAATCCCGGAAAAGTTGTCCTTGAGGTGATTGAGACACAGATAGGTGAGTATCTAGGAGAGGACGACATAGAAAGATTTGCAGACGATTTCGGCAGGAGCTGACTTCCAAAACTTTTTATTTATGTATCATTCAAAGTGATAACTAGAGCTATGAAGGTGGTTGAAATGGGGAAACTCTTTGGAACATTCGGTGTTAGGGGCATAACGAATGAGGAGATAACTCCAGAGTTTGCCATGAAAATAGGGATGGCATTTGGGACGCTTTTAAAGAGAGAACAGCCAAACAAAGAGCTTTGGACCATTGTTGGAATGGATACTAGAGTAAGCGGAGAAATGCTAAAAAACGCACTCATAAGCGGACTTTTGAGTGTTGGAGTGAATGTAATTGACGTTGGGATTGCCCCCACTCCAGCTATACAATTTGCATGTAGATACTTTGGTGCAGATGGAGGTGTTTCGATAACTGCTTCACACAACCCGCCGGAGTATAACGGAATAAAGCTCCTTGAGCCCAATGGATTAGGATTGAAAAAAGAACGTGAAGCCATAGTTGAGGACCTTTTCTTCAATGAGCAGTTTCATAGAGCGAAGTGGAATGAGATTGGAAAGCTTGTGGAGAGGGATATCATAAGGCCCTACATTGACGCTATAAAAGCCAAAGTGGACGTTGAGGCCATCAAGAAGAGAAGACCTTTTGTGGTCGTTGATACATCAAACGGCGCCGGCAGCCTGACCCTTCCCTACCTCCTGCGTGAGCTTGGCTGTAAGGTAGTCTCGGTAAACGCCCACCCGGACGGCCACTTCCCGGCCAGAAACCCCGAGCCGAACGAGGAGAACTTGAAAGGGTTCATGAAAATAGTCAAAGCACTAGGAGCTGATTTTGGAGTTGCTCAAGATGGGGACGCCGATAGGAGTGTTTTCATAGACGAGAACGGAAAGTTTGTCCAAGGTGACAAGACATTTGCCCTTGTAGTAAAGGCTATGCTTGAGGAGAACAAAGGTGGCTTAGTTGTTACCACAATAGCGACTTCACACATAATTGATGAGCTCACTAAGACCTACGGCGGCGAGGTTTTGAAGACCAAAGTTGGAGACCTAATAGTTTCGAGAGCTCTTTTAGAGCATAACGGTCTTGTTGGCGGGGAAGAAAATGGTGGCGTAATTTTCCCGGATCATGTTTTGGGAAGAGACGGTGCAATGACTGTTGCAAAGATTGTGGAGATTTTTGCCAAGAGCGGCATGCGCTTTAGCGAGCTTATAGATGAATTGCCCAAGTTCTATCAGGTCAAGACGAAAAGGCATGTAGAGGGAGATAGGAAGGCTATAGTGGCAAGAGTGGCGGAAATTGCTAGGGAAAATTACACACTGGATACAACTGATGGGACTAAGATACTCTTTGACGACGGCTGGGTGCTCGTGAGGGCGAGCGGAACGGAGCCGATAATCAGAATTTTCAGCGAGGCGAAGGATGAGAGGAAGGCGAAGGAATACCTTGATTTGGGATTAGGTCTTTTGGATGAGGCCTTGAAGGGTTAATTTTTCCAAACTTTTCTTATTCTACCAAAAACTTTTATCGAATCTTGTTTCATATATTGCGGAGGGGAATTCAATGAATATGACTGCTATATTTATAAATGCTTTAGCTGTTGTATGTCTGGTTTTTGCTTTAATAAAAGACCGTGCAAAAACAAAACAAGCACTAAAGATGGCAGTGATCTCATTCTTTAGAATCTCTCCCACTGTTCTTGCTATAATAATCATCATAGGCTTGCTTTCTGGTTTTGTGCCGGAAAGTCAAATTTCCAAGATTGTCGGTGAAGACGCAGGGTTTAGAGGAGTGCTTACTGTTGCACTTTTGGGAGCAGTACTGCATATTCCTTCGTTGATATCTTTCCCGTTGGCAGCATCTCTCCTTGAAAGAGGAGCTTCGATTACCTCAGTTGCTGTCTTTATAACTACACTGACAATGATTGGGATGGTTACTTTACCTCTCGAAATAAGAATATTGGGGAAAAAGCTGGCATTGCTCAGGAATGGGTTGAGCTTTATCATTGCGATTATCATTGGGCTCATTATGGGGGCGATATTATGAAAAAGATGTCGAAAGAGAAACAGAAAAGAGGGTTCGTAAAAGACATACTCTTTTTAGGGATTACATTAGTGATTGAGATAGTTTTGTTATTAATATTCCCTGAAAAGAAAGAACCTGTAATTTCATCCTCAAAAGGGTTCCTTATGGAGATGATTTTGATACTGCCCGCTGTGATGATACTGATGGGACTTTTTGCGGTGTTTGTTCCAAATGATGTCATCGTGAAGTATTTGGGGAGAAGTTCTGGAATAAAAGGTATATTCCTTGCTATACTTATGGGAGCATTTCCTACAGGCCCTCTTTATGTTGCTTTTCCCATAGCTGCGGCTTTACTTAAAAAAGGTGCTCGCATTTCTAATATTATTGCCTTTCTTTCAGCATGGGCATGTATCAAGATTCCTCAAGAGCTGGTAGAGCTCCAGTTCCTTGGACTGAAGTTTATGATAACGAGGCTCCTTTTAACTGTAGTCTTTGTAATTATCATGGGAATAGTGATAGAACAGATAATTTTGTGGAGCGAAAAGACAACCAAACATGAACAAACTTCATGAAGATGCCGGCTCCATTTGTGGGGTTTCTCGGGCTGAGGCGGAGCTACTTCCTTCTTCAGAGTATTTTTAATGTTTATCTCATTGCTCATTGTCTCCTTTTTACTCTCATTTACGGGCCTTATGTTGAGCTTAAGGGACGGGATTAACGCTGAAAAGAAACATAAGCGTGCCCTCTGAGAGAAAGAAATATAAACATCAAGTTAAAAAATATTTGTAGCTTAATTCTTATGAGGTGAATGGGATGGGATTGTTTGACAAGATAACTAAAAAAGAAGAGCCTAAGAGGGCGAAGGCATTGAGTGGCCTTAAAAAGGAAGTAATCCCAAAGAAAAGTGAAAAAGTTGGAGTAGATGTGATACCACTTGAAGAGGATGAATTGGCTAGGGAGATTATCAAGCCTCAAATTAGATACGTTAAAAAAGTGGTTGTAACCAGCTACTCTGATTTGGAGGTCATTTCCAGTGAGATACAAGCAGGCAACATAATAATAGCGGACCTTACACCACTGGAACCAAAGCCTGAGATACTAGAGAAGGTTGCGGAGCAGATAGTCGGAATGGTGAGGGCTTTAGATGGTAGCATTGCTAAGATTTCAAAGTGTGAAACAAAGCTATTAATAACGCCGTCAGACATTAAAATTGCAAAGTGATTCTCCTGATTTCTTTTATCCTAAACCATGCATTTATAAACCACCCACCTTTCTATTTTAGTCTGGGGTGAGATTATGAAAGGTGAGATTCAAGAAATTTTGCTGGGTGACTGTCCAATTTGCGGTGCTAAAAACAGTTTAAAGTCCCTAAACTTCATCCATGATATTCCCTATTTTGGGAAGGTTATGGAATCGACGATATTTTGTGAAAAATGTGGATACAGAAATGCGGATGTCATGATGCTCGAGGAGAAGGAGCCGAGGCTCTACACTGTGAAGATTGAGGAGGAGAAAGACCTCTTTACGCGTGTAGTTAGGAGCAAGAGCGGCACAGTGGAGCTGGATGAAATTGGGGTCAAGATAGAGCCTGGCCCGGCGAGCCAAGGATTTATAACTAACGTTGAAGGACTTCTCGAGAGAGTTAAGGACACTCTTATAATGACGAGACACTTCAAAGAGCAGGAAAACGACGAGGATGCCATAAAAAAGGTTGATGAGCTTTTAGAATATATTGAAGATGTGAGGGATGGCAAAAAGCCGCTCACGGTTAGAATCATGGATCCATTTGGGCACAGTGCACTAATAGGTGAGAAAGTCAAGAGCAGGCTTTTAAGCGAAGAAGAAATCAAAAGCCTCAGCAAAGGGCCCTACGTTGTTGTAGAGCCCGAAGAGACAGGGCAGTGATTAAGATTGGTACACCTCCAAGATATCGTTTTCTTTAACCCTTATCTTTCCTTCTAAAAGGATGACGACTTCGTCGTATTCTACAGCAAAGTCTATCTCTTTGTCCCCCTGTTTGAGTCTCCTAACTAAAGCCACACCATCTCCTTTGAGCTTGTAGCCGGGGTATATGACCCCTTCAAGGACTTCCCCAAGAAGAGCTTGCTTTTCTCCACTTTTGAGCTCTTTTTTGACTCTGAACTTTCCAATGGGATTTCTTGAGGCTATTTCATTGTGTATATCTCTTTTAAAAATTCTTTTGAAAAAAGACAATCAAATCACCCAATTAAATCCTTAAGTGAAAATTTGAACTCTTGGCCTACTAAGTCGGAATATGGGCTCTTTTTAAATATGACCTTTCCTTCTCCGTGCTCTCCTGATATATAAACCACAGTGCTTGCTATTCTCTCAAGTTCGGGGAGGAGATTGTACTTTAGCGACAGTGCGACGTTTTTGTCGATTATGTAAAATGCCTTTCTCTTTTCATTACCGAGAAAGCTTTGGATTGAGCCTATCAATGTGTAGAACTCACGGGTATTTTGTACAAAGGCAAAGAGCCTTTCCAAACCTAGGACGATATTAACGGCTCTATCAACTTCTGTAAACGTTTTTGAGCTTATTTCTTCATAACGCTTTATGTATATTGCCGGCTCACTCTCGATTTTTACCCTTCCAACAACAGTACCTATATTTAACTTTCCGCCGGTTTTTATTACGAACGCGTCTTTGAAGTCCTCTTCAATTCCTAAAAACCTCAAGTGCTCTTTTACAATGTGAAGGCAGTCGAGATTATCGTCTATTATTATTGAAAGCCCTCCTTTTCTTGCATATTCAAGAAGAATCATCGTTACTAATTCAGCAGCATAAAACGGCTCATACTCTATAAGAATCATATCGCCAAAGTGAGTCTTATCTATTAATTCAAAGATTTTCTCAGGAATTTTACCCACACTCATCACCTAATAAAATTAAACGAATTTGAATGATATATAGTTTTTGTCAGTTGATTAAATCTACAGTAACTCACATACAGGAATTTTAATTTTCTGTCCGATGAGATCTATCATTGAGCTTTTCTTAAATAAGAGCACTCCTTTGTCCTTTTCTGGTGTTACCTCAACCACGATGCTCGCCACTCTCTCAAGCTCTGGCAGTGGATTGTACTTTAAGATTGAAGCAACGTTTTTGTCAATTATGTAGAATGATTTTCTCTTGTTATTGCCAAGAAAGCTTTGAATACCTATAATCCATGTGTAAAAGTGATTTATATTTTCAACAAATGCGAACAATTTTTCAATACCGAGCACTATATTTATAACATTATTAGCATTTGAATAAATCTCCTCTCCGACTCTCTCATAGTGCTTTTCATATATCACAGGGTCACTTTCTAGAGATATTCTATTAACCACATTACCCACATTTATCATTCCGCCTGTCTTCACAACAAGGGCATCTTCAAAATTCTCTTTAATTCCAAATAACTTCAAGTGCTCTCTTACAATATGAAGAGAATCGAAATTATCGTCTATTACTATGGGATACCCCCTCATTCGGGCGTATTTTACCAGTGCTAAAGTTATAAACTCAGCTGCATACGAGGGGCCATACTCAATGAGAACAGTTTCTCCGAATTTTATGTTATCAATTAGTTGGAATACTTTATTGAGCCTATTCATGAGTATCACCTAAATAAAAATTAAAAGGCATTAAATAAATATCTTTCGCATCAGAGCTTTACTAAGTGCACGGAACAAGAAATGCACGGGTCAAATGCTCTAACAGTTTCTTCAAGCTTTTGAATGAGGGTTTTTTCATCCAATGTCCCGTAGTGCCTCTTGGCCTCTTCATAAAGGCTTAGCTCCATTAGAGCGTGGTTGAAGGCCGTGGGTGTTATTATGTTAGAGTAGGCTATGTTGCCCTTCTCATCTATGCGATAGTGGTGAACTAGGACACCTCTCGGCGCTTCTACATAACCTATGCCTTCGCCCTCTTGGGGCTCTACTGAAATGTTTTCTCCTTCGACTCCTTTATCTAAGAGCTCTTTTGCTATCTCACTGGCTCTCTCAAGACCATAAACAAGCTCAATGGCTTGAGCTAGGTTGTTTAAGCTCACATAGCCTTTGGAAAGCCTTTCCTTATACTCCTCAAAGAGCCTCTTAGCGAGGGGAGTCAGCTTTTCGGCTTTGAGCATCACTCTAGGTAGGGATCCTACCATGAATATCTTATCCTTGTACCTGCTTTGCTTTGCAAAGCTGTAGGGAAGAGATTTCTCTTCAATGTGTTCAAAGTAATCAAAGCTTTCCTTGTCGCATGCTATTAGCTTATTGCCATATAGATAGTCATTGGTCGCGATGTAGTGCTCAGCTTTAGCACCAAAAGGTTCTTGGGACGCGAATATTCCTACAGCCCTTTTTGCAAACTTTATCAGTGCTTCGCTGTTTTTCTCAATCTTTTCAAGCTCTTCTATGCTTGGATATCTTCCAAATCCTCCGGGTTTAACGTTTATGCCATGGATTTCCCTTCCACCGATTACTTCGCGAATATAGTTGCCGAAGGCTTTTATTGTCAGACCTTCATTCACTACCTCTCCATGCTTGCTCGCCATTCTTATAGCATCGGCGTACCCAAATAAGTCGGGTGCTACTAGGAGGTATAGGTGGAGAGCGTGGCTCTCAATAAATTCGCCTATTAATCCGAGCTCTCTCAGGAGCATTATCTCCTTAGGAACCTCGACACCAAAGGCTCTCTCAATTCCAAGCACTGACGCTACCGAGTGGGATAGATAGCAAATAGCGCATATTCTAGCCTCTAAATCTGGCACATCGTAGTAGTGCCGCCCCAAGGTTAGGATTTCAAAGAATCTCGGCCCCTCGAAGATTTTAACCCTTACCTCTTTGACTTCACCGTCCTCTATTATTATCTCAGCACCACCGTTTCCCTCAACTCTTGTGAATGCATCTATCTCTATGCTCACCATCTAAGCTCCCCCCGTGCAAACGTCTTGAACTTCCTCCTAATGTATTCCTCATCGTATCCCAACTCTTTGAGAATCTCAAATTCTCCAGCTGGGTTCGCTTCCTTTGGTAACGGCCCTCTGCATCCGATGCATCCGATACCAGACTTTATGCAGATGGCATCGCATCCACCGAGGGTTATGGGCCCTAAACATGGGATTTCCCTTTTAACAAGAATGCATTCGTATTCGTTGAGTTTACACTCTATACAGACAGGATAATCTTTTTTGGGCGGTTCAACACCTTTTGCTATGTTCATGAGCACTTGGTAAATTTCATCCTTGTCGTAGGGACATCCTGGGAGTGCGTAATCGACAGCAACGTACTCTACAATTGGCTTTGAGTCTAAAGCTTTCATGGGATTTGCTTTCGTCCCGTAGACCTTCTCAAGCTTTTCCCTAATTTTGCCTTCGACGCTTCCCTGTACATCTCCATGTGTTGCACATGTCCCCAAAGCTATTAAATACTTTGAATGGTTCCTTGCGTGCTTTAAGAGTGCTAAATCCCTCTGTGTTGATACAGTTCCCGTAACTATGGCAACATCCAAGTGATCGTGCTCCTTAAAGCTTGAAGCCATGTGAAATTCTTTAATCTCATAGAACTTCAGCACATCAAAGAGCTTCTCATAGAGGAAGAGTATGTTGAGCGCACAGCCTCCACAGTCCGTAAGCTCAAAAACACCAAGCTTGAGCATTTAAATCAACCCCCTCGTGGATAGAGCATCCCAATATGTGAAGACGGGTCCATCTTTGCACACGTATTTTATTGAAGTGCTCGTTCCAACAATGCAGTGCCCGCATTTACCGACGCCACAGCGCATTCTTCTCTCTAGTGTCATGTAAATTCTTCCTGGTGAAAGCTTTCTGTCCAAGAGCTCCCTTATGACGAACTTATACATCACTGGGGGTCCACAAATTAGGGCGTAGGTGTTGGTAACGTCAAACTCCTCTCCTCTGAATAAGTCCGTGACAACACCTTTGCACACTTTAGGAGCGAAGCCTTTCTCTAAGTAGATACACGATGGGCTTTCAACCTCATATGCGAGCTTTACAGTACAGTTCATTGCTTCTCCATGCTTCAAGAGATGGGTTATCTCATCCCTAAAGAGTAT
Source organism: Palaeococcus pacificus DY20341 (assembly GCF_000725425.1). Taxonomy (NCBI): domain Archaea; kingdom Methanobacteriati; phylum Methanobacteriota; class Thermococci; order Thermococcales; family Thermococcaceae; genus Palaeococcus; species Palaeococcus pacificus. The sequence continues at coordinate 272,292 of NZ_CP006019.1, forward strand.
GTCTTCATAGCTCTTTGTTCCGTAGAAGAGGTATATGTGCTGGTATTTTCCGCTGTCAAGGGCGTACCAAAGCACGGAGCGCAGTGGTGCCATTCCTAAACCACCAGCAACGAGAACTAAGTTTGAGCCCTCCATGGTTTCCATTGGGAAGCCATTTCCATAAGGGCCGCGGATTCCAACTATATCCCCCTCTTTCAGCTCATGCACGTATTTGGTCATCCTTCCTACCCTTCTAATGCACAGCTGGAAGTAGCCTTCCCTCGTTGGAGTGGAGCATAAGCTAATTGGGAACTCTCCAAAGCCTCTAATGTCAACAATTACAAACTGTCCGGGTTTATATTTGAAGTTCCTGTTGATTTCTGGATCAACGAAGCGCAGGGTGAACAGCTTTTCTCTTGATGTGAGCTCTTTTACCTCCAAAATCCTCGCGTCGTGAGTTTGAAACGTGCTCATTCTAAAGCCTCCCTCACTTCATCTAAAACTTTAACATGCTCTATTTTAGCTGGGCAGAACTCATCACACCTTCCACAGCCAACACAGTTGAAGCCTGCTGAGGGATCAAAATAGCTCTTGCAGTAGTAGCGGTGCCTGAACCTATCTAAGCGCGTAGGTCTAAAGTTGTGGCCACCGGCAACTAGACCATGGCTTTCCATGAAGCATGAGTCATAGCGTCTAATCCTCACTGACTCATAAGCGTTCGTCCAAAGGTCGCAGACTTCGTAGCACCTGCAAGTGGGACACACCATGTTACAGCTTCCACAACCAAGGCAAATCTTTTCGTATTTCTTCCATACTGGACTGTTGAAGGCTAAATCCAGCATATCGGCTAATCCTTCTTTGTTTAATGCCTTTTTAAACGCCTTTGCTCTCTCTTCCTCAAAAGCCCTGAAGTTCTTTAGGTCTTCTTCACTCACATCCTCAAAGAGGTTCTCATTTTCCCAAGCAATTTCGTGCCCCTTCACGCTTCCAACTCTAACCAAGTAGCCATCTGGAAGTTCGTGAAGGAACAAGTCAAAGCCGCTCATGGCAAAATCGGTACCTAAACTCTTGCAGAAGCAGTACTCATCCGGCATACAGCTGATTCCAATTATTATTGAATTTTCGCGTCTTTTCTTGTAGTAGGGGTCTGCAGGCTCTTCTAGATAGACTTTATCGAGTATCTGGAGTCCATGTATGTCGCAGGAATGGATTCCAAAGAGGACTATTTTTTCAACACCATTGCACTCTTCCCACTTTTTGCCTTTAAGCTTCAGCATCTCATCTTTGGGCCTTACGAAAAACTTCTTTGGAGGCAGCATGGTTCTATTGTAGTCCAAAGAAACTTCGCTTAGCTCTTCCACCTTCTTAAAAGAGTAGATATTTCCCTGCTTTGTTGGAGCGTAGACGTTTCCCCACTTTTTCAGCGAGTTGAAGAACTCCTCAAAATTCTCCTCGGGGAGTTTTACATATCTCAATACGACCACCGACCTCTAATGCTTTCTATTTTTATATTTGTAAACACCCCCGATTTAAGGATTTTTTAAACGATGAGTGTTCAACTTTAGGTTCAAAACATGTACTTTAGTGCACTTTTATAAACATTCATGACAAAAATTTATGCAGGGAACATTATTGATGGTGATTAAAATGGAAGCCGCTTTTAGTTATATCTATGAATATGAAAAAAGCCCGAGCTCTTTAATTCCACTGCTACAGAAAACCCAGGAAAAATTTGGCTATCTCCCTAGAGAGGCCCTTCAGAAGATTTCTGCCCATCTTGGCGTTCCTTTAAGCAGAGTTTACGGCGTAGCTACTTTCTACGCGCAGTTCCGCTTTGAGCCTCTTGGAAAGTATGTCATAAAAATATGCCATGGGACCGCGTGTCACGTAAACGGTGCTGTGAACATTTCTCAAGCCATTAAAGAAGAGTTTGGCATTGAAGAAGGCCAAACAACAGAAGATGGTCTAGTTACACTTGAAAGGGTTGCTTGTCTCGGCTGCTGTAGCCTAGCACCTGTTATAATGATAAATGAGAAAGTTTACGGAAAGCTTACGCCAGATAAAGTTAGGAAGCTTATGAAAAAGCTCAAAAAAGGTGAGCTAGATGATTAAAGCTATAGCTGTTGGAATGAACTCTTGTGGAATAGCAGCGGGTGCTAAAGAAACTTATGAAGCCATTAAGAAGGAGCTGAAAGAGAGAGGCATTGATATCCCATTAAAAGTCGTTGGCTGCGTTGGAATGTGTTATAGGGAGCCGCTCGTAGATATAATAACCGAGAATGAAATCATCACCTACGGCCACGTTACCCCTCAAAAAGTGTCGAGAATTATTGAGGAGCACGTTATTAATGGGAAGCCTATCGAAGAGTGGATAGTGAAGAAGGATTGGTATGAGAACGGCATAAGAAAGACATGGGACGTTGACGGATATTTTGCTAAGCAGAAGAAGATAGTTCTAGAAAACAGTGGTTATATAGACCCTGAGAGCATTGATGAGTACATTCAAGCTGGGGGCTATGAGGCTCTCAAAAAGGCTCTCCAAATGAAGCCCGAGGAGATAATTGATGTAATCACGAAGTCTGGCCTTAGAGGAAGAGGAGGAGCTGGCTTTCCAACGGGACTTAAATGGAAGTTCGCAAGGCAGGCAAAGGGAGATGAGAAGTACATAATTTGTAATGCTGATGAAGGAGACCCCGGAGCATTCATGGATAGGAACGTCCTCGAAGGAGATCCTCACCGTGTCATAGAGGGAATGATAATTGGAGCCTATGCTATAGGAGCTACTAAAGGCTTTATTTATGTGAGAGCTGAGTATCCCCTTGCAATAAGAAGACTTAAGATAGCCCTAAAGCAAGCAAGGGAAAGAGGCTTTTTAGGGGAGAACATCTTAGGAAGCGGCTTCTCCTTTGATATAAAGATTAAGGAAGGTGCTGGAGCTTTCGTTTGTGGAGAAGAGACGGCTTTGATAGCTTCCATTGAGGGTAAGAGGGGAATGCCTAGGCCAAGGCCGCCTTATCCAGCTCAAAAAGGTCTCTGGGGCAAGCCCACAAACATAAATAACGTTGAGACGTGGGCAAACGTTCCGTGGATAATAAAACACGGCTGGGAAGAGTATGCGAAGCTTGGAACCGAAAAGAGCAAGGGCACTAAGGTCTTCGCTTTGGCCGGAAAAATAGCCAGGGGTGGAAACGTCGAGGTTCCGATGGGAATGACTTTGAGAGAAATACTCTATGAGATTGGCGGTGGGACTAAAACCGGCAAAAAAATTAAGGCCGTTCAATTAGGAGGACCTTCTGGGGGTTGTATTCCAGAATATCTCTTTGATACGCCCGTTGATTACGAGTCTGTCAACGCCACAGGTGCTATCATGGGAAGCGGTGGAATGGTCGTTATGGACGAAGATACTTGTATGGTCGATGTTGCAAAGTTCTTCCTAGACTTCACCGTTAAGGAATCGTGCGGAAAGTGTACTTTCTGCCGCTTAGGAACTAAGAGAATGTGGGAAATTCTGGACAAGATAACCAATGGAGAAGGGACCCTTGAGGATATAGAAGTACTCGAAAAGCTCGCACCTCAGGTGAAGACTGGCTCTCTCTGTGGTCTTGGACAAACCGCCCCAAATCCGGTTCTAACGACTCTTAGATACTTTAAAGATGAATACTTAGCCCACGTTGAGAAAAAGACGTGTCCTGCCAAGGTTTGTAAACCTCTTATAAAGTACGTCATAATCGCGGAGAACTGTACGGGATGTACGGCATGTGCCATAATGTGTCCAACTAAAGCCATAAGCGGCGAAAGGGGGAAGCCTCACGTGATAAATCAGGCAGAGTGCATAAAGTGCGGAACTTGCTATGATGTTTGTAGATTCAACGCCATAAAAATAATGGACGCTCATGAGGGTGATTAAAATGGTGAAGGTTATAATTAATGGCAAGGAGATGGAAGTTCCTGATGATAAAACCCTCCTTAAGATTCTTAGGGAAAAGGGCGAGCACATTCCGGGTCTGTGTTACGACGATGAAATAGACCCTTACGGCTCTTGCCGCCTCTGCCTCGTCGAAACACCCAGAGGTTTGACAACTTCATGTACTCTTAAGCCTATGGAAGGTCTCGCCATTGAGACACTTAACGATAGAATCGTCGAGATGCGGAGAACTGCTCTTGAACTTATGCTCTCCGACCACTATGGCGATTGTATCGGGCCCTGCCAGAAGGGATGTCCTGCCCACAGTGATGTTCAAGGTTATTTAGCTTTGATAGCTATGGGTAAGTACCACGAAGCTGTGAAGCTCATGAAAGAAAAGTATATCCTCCCCGCAGTCCTTGGAAGGGTTTGTCCTGCTTTTTGTGAGGATGAGTGCAGGCGCAATCTGGTTGAAGAACCCCTCGCGATAAGGCAGCTAAAGAGGTATGCGGCAGATTATGACCTAGAGCACGGGCCGTGGATGCCAGAAATTCCGCCTTCAACGGGTAAGAAAGTGGCTGTTGTTGGGGGAGGACCAGCTGGATTAGCTTGTGCTTACTATTTGAGGACAATGGGACATGATGTGACTATATTTGAGGCTATGCCTAAGCTTGGAGGAATGATGCGCTATGGAATTCCTCCTTACAGGCTTCCAAGGGATGTTTTGGATAAAGACATAGCCACGGTAATAGACACTGGCATAGAGGTCAAGACTAGCTGTGCCCTTGGTAAAGACGTCACATTAGAGGAGCTTAGAGAAAAATATGACGCGGTCTTTTTAGGTGTTGGAGCTTGGAAGAGCAGAAAGATGGGCATTGAAGGCGAAGATTTGGAGGGAGTGATGCACGGCATAGAGTTCCTTAGAAAAGTCAACATGGGCGAGAAGGTTGAGCTTGGAAAGCGGGTTATAGTCGTAGGCGGTGGAAATACTGCTATGGATGTAGCAAGAACAGCTCTAAGGCTTGGTGCCGAGGTTACCGTTGTTTACAGGCGTTCAAGGGAAGAGATGCCTGCCAACGAGCGCGAGGTGGAAGAGGCTGAGGAAGAGGGCGTTAAATTCATGTTCCTCACAAACCCAGTCAGGATACTTGGGGAAAGAAAAGTCGAGAAGGTAGAGCTAATTAAAATGAAGCTTGGGGAACCAGATGCAAGCGGAAGGAGGAGGCCTATACCAATAGAAGGCTCAAACTTTACGGTTGAAGCGGACAACGTGATTTTAGCCATCGGACAGTACTGCGATGAGGAGTTCTTGAAGAGTTTGGGAATCGAGGCGAAGAGAGGTAAAGCTTTGGTGGACGATGTGACGCTTCAAACGAGTATTGAGGGTGTCTTTGCGGCTGGTGACCTCGTTTTGGGCCCCTCAACGGTGATAGAGTCCATAGCCACTGGAAGAAGAGCGGCAATAATGATAGACCTATACCTTAAAGGTAAGCTCGAAAAGGCCGAGAAGGCACTCTTAGAGCCATCAAAGCGCATAATGGAGATTGTGGACGATGAGGACTTGTACAGAGTGCTCTTCGACTTGAAGCCATACAACCACTGGAAAGACGTTAGTGAGGAGGACTACGCGCACGTGGAGAGGATTCCAAGGGTTAAGGCCAAGCTTAAGGATGCTGGGGAGAGAGCTAAGAGCTTTGAGGAAGTCGAGCTAACGCTGAGCGAAGAGGAAGTGCTTAAAGAAGCTCAGAGATGCATGTCCTGCGGATGTATGGAGGTCTTTAGGTGTAAGCTTAGGGAGTACGCAACGCTCTATGATGCTAAGCAATATGCCTTTGTAGGTGAACAAAACGCCTTTGAGCTTGATGAAAGCCATCCAAGCGTTGTCTTAGACAACAACAAGTGTGTTTTGTGCGGAAGATGCGTTAATTTAACCCAAGAAGTAATTGGCGAAGGCGTTTTGGACTATACTTTTAGAGGCTTTAAGACCATGATTTCACCGCCGTTGGGCACGAAGCTTTCGGACATGGAGGGCCAATTTATTGGGGACATGATAGATGTTTGTCCTACTGGGGCTATCAGCGAAAAGCTTCCATTCGTTAAGCCAGGTCCATGGAAAACCACGCCGGTGGCAACGGTGTGCAACGGCTGTGGCTTAGGTTGTGAGATGAATATTGAAGTTTATGGGGACATGCTCGTTAGGGCATCATCAAAGCTTCTCTCATGGAACAACGGCCATATATGTGATAAGGGAAGATTTGAGCGTCTCTGGGATCAAAAACTTGAGAAGCCCATCCTTAATGGACGGGAAATAACTTGGGAAGAAGCGAAAGCAGTAATAAAGGAGAAGCTATGCAATTTGGCAATTGTCCTAACTCCTGAGGTTACTCAAGAAGAAGCGCTCTACTTCAAGGAGCTAGCAGAGAAGCACAATCTCAAGCTCGGCGCTTTAGTTAAGGAAGGTATTTCAACAGCAACCCTTGAAGACTTAAGGAAAGCCAAGCGCGTTTTAGTGAAGGCTGATTTGAACAAGTATCCATACCTAAAGGTTCTCCTAAATGGCAAGGAGCTTGTGGAGGAGAATTATGACATGGCTATTTTAGAAGCCCCGGCTGAACCCCTCGACGTTCCAACGCTAATCCTACATGAGGGTGTCAACGAAGTAGGCTTGCTAAAGCTAGGTATCAAAGGCATTCCTAAAGCGGAGACTTACTTAGTAATCGGCCGCTTAAAGGAGAAGCTCGATGGCTTTACAATAGTGCTCGGTGAAGGAGAGGGCAACTTAATAATCCCCTATAAGGCTTGGGCCGAAAAGGAGGGCACTGTGATAAATGTTTTCAACATGGAGCTGAGAGTCGGAAAGGCAAGGGAGTTCAAGGTTGATGTAGAAGAGCTTTTATTCCTTTGACCTCTTTTTGTTTTTGAGGTGAGAGCATGGAGTTTTTTGATGTGGTTAAAAAGAGGAGGAGTATTAGGAAATTCCAGGAGAAAGAAGTTCCTCGTGAATACATCGAGAAAATCCTTGAGGCAGCTTTCTATTCACCGAGCTCGAGGAACAGGAGGCCTTGGCACTTCGTAGTTGTTGATGATAGGGCTCTCATTAAAGCATTAGCAAAGACGAGGCCGGCTTTGAGGTTTTTGGAGACCGCACCTCTCGCTATAGTCGTGTGCGGTGATGAGAGCATAAGCTCCGCATGGGTCTTCGATGCATCAATAGCCGCTGAACACATACAATTGGCGGCCGCTGCTTTGGGACTTGGTGCCTGCTGGGGCCACGTGCTCGATAGAGCGCATAATGAGAAGAAGAGTGCCGAGGAATACATAAGAGAGCTCTTAGGAATTCCAGAGCACATAAGGATTTTATGCGTCATCGGGATAGGCTACCCAGCGGAGAAAAAGGAAGAGCACAAAAAGGATGAAGTAATGAGGGATAGGATTCACTTCAACCGCTTTTAGCTCCCAAAATTGAAAAGAGCTCCTCTAAAAATAGTTCTACCTCTTCCTTTGTATTGTAGAGGTGTGGTGAAACCCGTATTCCGTAGTGGCCGAGCACTCCGCGGTGGCTTATTGATATGCCCTTTTCAGTTAGTGCTTTCACTACTTTTTCCTCTTCTTCATAGTTCAGCCCGGTTTTTATCGTTATTATCGACGAGTTGTCTGCTATAACGCTGAGTCCGACGCTTAAAACCTCGTCTCTAATTCTTTCCACGAGCTTTATATTGTGCCTCTCTATTTCATCAATGCCTATATCGTTTATGAGTGCAAGGGAAGCTTTGAATGCAGCTGCTATGAGGTATGGAGGCCCTCCTCCAAAGTCGAGCTTTCTTGCATCCCTCCTCGCTTTATATTCGCCCCAAGGGTCTTTTTCAGGAAGCCCCCACCAAGCTCCCCATTCTCCTGTTGGAGGCTCCAAGTTTAGTATTCCCGTGATTGGCGAAGCCTCTTCTATAAGCTCGTCAGATAAATAGATAAGCCCTGCTCCTGTGTTTGGACTTAAGAGCCACTTTTCTCCGCCAGCAGATAAGGCATCTACGCCTTCTTTCTTTGGATCTAGCTTTAAAGAGCCTAGATGTTGAGCAGCATCGACTATTAAATAGGCTCCTCTCTCGTGGGCTATTCTCGAGAGTTCTTTGAGGTTTAGCCTTTGTCCAGAGACCCATTGGACAGTGCTGCATACTATGGCGAAAGTATTATCGTCCACGGTCTTTTCAATATCCTCAAGATGGTAGAGCCCATTCCTATTCCTCACCACGCGAATTTTGAGGCCAAACCTTTTAGCATAGCTCTTTAAAAGTGCTGAGAGTGTTGGAAACTCCATGTCAAGTGAGACTATATTCATCCCTTTCTTTGGCTCGAGGGAGAGGAGAATTCGCTTAAGCCCTTCCGTCGTTTGAATGCTCAGCCCAATGTTCTCTTTTTTAACCCCCATGAGTCTAGCGCCTTCGCCTAGGGTGCCCTCTAAAAACTGTGGATCCATAAAATCAACGGAATTAACTTCACCCTCAAAATTGATGACTTTTGAAAGGAGTTCATTGGCACTCTGCATGGCCGTTAACGGCATTAGTCCCATGCTGGCCGTATTTAAATATGCCTTAAACTTTTTTAGAGCTGGGAACAAGTGTTTAATCATTACAATCGCCCTCCCTTTCTTCTCACCATGAGAATTAAAGGTTTTTGGCAGGAAGCGAGAGAAAGGGCAATCTTTATAAAATCCCCCGCTCCAAACCTAAATGCTTGAATCCCAAAACTTTTATAAGTCATGGGAATTTGTTAAAGCATAGATATCATGCTCATTTGGAGGTGAGTTAGATGGGATTAAGACCAGCTAAGATTGACAGGAAGGTTAAGAAGCCCGCTTACACTAGGAGAGAGTACATTAGGGGTGCTCCTGGTCCAAGGATTACGATCTTCGATATGGGAAACCCAGCTGGAGATTTTGAGTATGAGGTAAGCTTACACGTTGGAGAACCAGTCCAAGTTAGACAAAACGCTCTCGAGGCCATAAGACAGCAGCTCAACAGATACCTCACAAAGAACGTTGGTAGAGCAAACTTCCACTTTAAGATTAGGGTTTACCCATTCCAAGTCCTTAGGGAGAACCCAATGGCTACAGGAAGAAAGGCTGACCGTTACGGTAACGGTATGAGAAGGCCCTTTGGAAAGCCAATCGGGCTTGCTGCGAGATTAAAGAAGGATCAAAAGCTCTTGACAGTAAGGCTCAACAAGCAGCACTTGAAGTTTGCTCTCCAAGCTATGAGAAGGGCCAACATGAAGGTTCCAGCAAAGACCTACTTTAGGATATACGACAAGGAAGGAAATGACGTTACAACTAAAGTTCTCTCAAGGCTTTGAGCCATTTTCTTTTCCATAAACTTTATACCTTTTCTCTGTGAACTTTTATTGGTGGTGTGATGATTATTGTTGAAGACGGCAATATGAGGCTTCCATTCTCACGCGGCATACTTACTCGCTCCATAACTTCCGCAGGTGTAGATGTTGGTGTTGCTTATTCCATAGCTGCTGAAGTTATGAAGGATCTTCAAAAAAAGAAGAAACGAATCGTTTCTAAAGATGAAATTAGGGAAACAACTTATAGGAAGCTCCTTGAGCATGGTTATAAAACGGCAGCGAGAAGGTATATCTTCTGGAGTGAGATTAGACGAAAGGGCATTCCTATGATGCTGCTCTTAGGAGGTACTACGGGCGTTGGAAAATCAACCATAGCAACGGAATTAGCCTTTAGAATGGGCATTAGAAGTGTTATAGGCACGGATACAATTAGAGAAGTAATGAGGAAGATGATTAGTAAAGAACTCTTGCCGACAATACATGCCTCTTCGTTTCTAGCCTGGAAAGCAATTAACGCACCCTTAAAGGGCATTTCTCCTTTAATCTACGGTTTTGAGAGACAGGTTAGTCATGTAGCCGTTGGTATAAACGCTCTGATTGAGAGAGCTACGAAAGAGGGATTTAATGCAATACTTGAGGGCATTCACCTAGTTCCGGGATATATAAGCCTCACGGACATGAGCTTCATGTATATCATTACTGTGGAAAGTAAAGAGGCTCTGAGAGCTAGGTTTTATGCGAGGGGTCTGCAGAGTTTGAGGCCTGCCAATTATTATACGGATCACTTGGATGAAATTATGGGACTTCAGGAGTTCATAGTTGAGAGAGCAAGGGAAAAGGGGGTGCCTATTATAGAAAACATAGAGGTTGATAAAACAGTAAACTTAATAATGGAGGACTTAATGAAGAGGCTCTCAGAGAGACTGAAACAGAAAGGGATTAGAATAGAGGTGGTAGAATGAGAACACTGTGGGCACCATGGCGCATCGAGTATATACGCTCACCGAAGCATGATGGGTGTATTTTCTGCGACTTTCCAAAGGAGAATAATGATAAAGATAGGCTAATTCTCCATAGGGGAGAGCACGCTTTCATAATAATGAACAATTATCCATACAACCCTGGACACGTCATGATAGCTCCATACAGACACGTTGGGAAGTGGGAGGAACTGAATGATGAAGAACTCTTGGAGATAATGAAGCTTTCTCAACTAATGATTAAGGCTCTAAAGAGAGCTATGAATCCAGACGGATTCAACATGGGTGTTAACTTGGGAAGAGTGGCGGGAGCTGGAATAGACAGTCACGTCCATTTGCACATAGTGCCGAGGTGGAACGGGGATACAAACTTCATGCCAGTTATAGGCGATACGAAAGTGATTCCTCAAGCCATACAAGAGAGCTACGATGAGCTCAAGAAGGCTCTAAGAGAAGTTTTGAATGAGGAGTAGCTTACTCCTCTAAACTATCTAAGTCATAGTCAAAGGCCTTGTCGTCGATTTCAGGATTTATTGACTTTATGACGTTGAATTGATGTATTCGCCCTTTCTTTTTGATATTTATTACTGTTGTTGCTATGGCTTCGAGTATTGGGAGGGGATTGAATTCTAATCCTTCTAAAACGTGTTTGTTAATGAAATAGATAGCTATCCTTCTTTTATCTCCAACATAGAGGGATATATCCCCTATTTCTTCAAGTATATCCAGCTTTGATTCGCTCAGCAGCAGAAACTTTTCCAGTCCTAGAACAGGGTTTAAAAATATTCCTTCATTTTCTTTTATCGCTTTTTTATATGCCTTTTCATACTCTTTCTTGATTATAGGGCCACTGCGAAGACTTATACTCTCTAAAACATTTCCAACTCCTCTATGGCCTCCGATTTTTATTACGCTCACGTTATCAAAAATGGATGTGTCCAGCTTTGAGAGTTCGAGGTGGACATTATAGATATAAAGCGTATCGAGATAGTCGTCTATGAGTATTTTAAATCCTTTTTCCCTGGCATACTTAACAGCGCTGTACAATTCGTAAATAGGAAACGTCTTGGAGTCATACTCAATAAGTACAGTCTCACCGGGTTTTAGGCTCTCAATTAATTTGTGAAACTGCATAACTTCACCCAAATATGTTCCTACTTTCAAGTTTAAATAACTTGCTAATGTTAGCAACAAAAGAATAAAACTTTCATTCAATATTGGAGATATATAAAATTATGAAAAAATCCTTATTGACAATATAGTAATTTTGAATGCACCAATTTAAAGCTCTGCCGAAGGATCTTAAAAGAGAAAAATAAAAATCATTCCTCAGTTAGCGCCACACCACGAGGAACTGCTCCTCCTTTTGCTCTCCATTCGCTTTCGACAACGTAAATAGGCACTTTTCCATGAGGAATTCCTTCCTTTCTGCCGTACCATTCGCTGAGGAGGTAGTGGATTCCTATGAGCAGAGGTATTGCCATTATAAGCAGTATCCATCCGCTGGTTAAGCCAACGGCAAATAGGAGCAACATTAGAGCCCCTACTATTGCAGCTGTTAATGCATATGGCACTTGAGTGCTTACGTGATCCATGTGATCACAGCCGGAGAACATTGAACTCATAATCGTTGTATCACTAATTGGGGAGCAGTGGTCGCCAAAGACACCTCCAGCAAATACGGAGGCTATGCTCGCATAGACTACTGGACCGAAGCTTCCGCTCAATTCATAAGCTAAAGGCACCGCTATTGGCATCATTATGGCAAAGGTTCCCCATGAGGTTCCTGTTGTGAACGATATGAACGCTGCGATTATGAAGATCACAAATGGAACCAACCCGGGAGTCAGTACTTTTGATGCGACTCTTACAACATATTCTGCAGTTCCAACAGCATCACTGGCGCTTTTAATGCTCCAAGCGAGGATGAGGATCATCATAGCAAAGTGCATCTGCTTCATTCCTGATACTACTGTTTCTTCAACGTCTTTTAAATCCATAATTTTCATACCAATAACTAATGCCATTGCAACTACAACCATGGCAAATGAGCCCCAAACGAGAGCCCAAGTTGAATCGGCGTTTGAAAGAACTTCTTGAATACCCCCTTCGACGTAAGTTGCGCTTCCTCCTCCGGTAATCCAAAGTCCTAAGAATGTTACCGCTACGAGAGCAAGCACGGGTAATATAAATACCCAAACACTCTCTTTCCCTTCTATTGGCATTCCAACGTCAGTCTCTGTGGTCATCATTGGGTGTGCACCATCTCCAATCACTTTGCCTTCTTTTCTTGCTCTGTACTCCGCTTTTAGCATTGGGCCGTAGTGTCTGTTTGTAATGGCCACGATGTAAACCAAGAGCACCGCAAGTATTGGGTAGAACCTGTACGGCCAGCTCGCAAACCAAGCAGAGTATGCGCTTATATTTCCACCAATGCTTGCAATAGCATCCTTGAGGAGGCCAAGCTCGTAACCTATCCATGTTGAGACCACAGCTAAAACCGCTACTGGAGCGGCTGTAGAGTCATCTGCATAGGCTAAGAATTCTCTGGAAACTCTTGCTCTATCTGTAATTGGCCTCATAGTATTTCCGACGATAATGGTGTTGGTGTAGTCATCAAAGAAGATTATTGTCCCAAAGATGGCCGCCATAATGGATGCAGCCCTGCTCGTTTTAATTTTCTTTGTAACTGCCTTTGCAATGGCGTTCATCCCGCCTGCTTTATATATTAAAGCTACACCCGCACCTATGAGTGCATCAAAGAGAAGTATCCTTGTATTCCACAGATCAGTCATTATTTGGCCGTTTTCCTCCCAAGCAGAGGCAATATTAAAAACTATCCACTTTAAAGTCTGCGTCGTTGCACCTATTGGATTTCCTCCTGCAACTAAAAGACCCCCAACCCAAACTCCAAAAAACAAAGCAAACAGAACTCTTTTGGTGAGTATTGCCAAGCCTATAGCCACTAGAGGTGGCAAAAGGGATAGTGCACCAAAGTCTGACATGATTATCCCTCCGTATATTATTAACAACCATTTGTTTTACTGTGGGTGGTGTGTTCCTGAAATGGAAGCACCCCTGGGGAGGAATAACTAGAACGTTTTTATGTTTTTTGTAACAAATATATCAAAATAGCTAAGTTTTGTTCCAAATGGAACAATTTACCGCATCCTTCTTATCAGTTCTTCGAGAATTTGGTATGCCTTGGGGGCATTTTTCCGATTAATTACAAAGATTGTGTCTTTGTAGCAGGAAATTACCTGAGTTATATTTATCCCGTTTGAGGAGAGTGCTGAGGTCATGAAAGCCACTACGCCGGGAGTTTCGATTATCTCTTCTGGGCTTATTATAGTAACCGCTGTCTGATCCCGCAGTATGCTGACGGCTTCTTTTGCAAGATCGAGTACTTTTTCTTCATCCTCACTTGCAATAACAATCGTAAATGTTTCCCTCCCCTGAGTCAGCTGAAAAAACCTGGATTCGCTCATTATCCCGGGGATATTTTTCATTACTTTAGCAATACGCTCCTTTGAAATCGTTATTACGCTCACATCAGACTGCAGCTCTATAATGCTGTCCCCGATAACATCTCTCACTCGACCTTCTAGAAAGGATTTTTCTCTTTTGAGCTCTTCGCTAAGCCTTATTAGTGCCATTTTAATAGCGGGAGTTGAGGAGTTCAGGCTGAGCTCCTCGATAAGGAGCCTTGCGAGGGCGCTGTAGTTAATAATCCCTAGGCTCATGCATTCCTTTACAAATGGCCTTCTCATTATTTCATCCCGTATAATGTCTGTTATACTTTTCTTCTCCTCACTCATATGTTTCCACCTACTAAAAGCTGATCCATCCGGTTTAAAAGAATTTTAAAATTGGAATTTTTCACCCTTCTGCTACCTTCTTCCACTCCTCCTTTGTCTTCTTTAAGCATCCCGTTGGCATTAGCTCCCTTTCTGGACAGTAGCCGAGCCCTATGCATGAGGGTCCGAGCTTAGCCCACCTTATTATTGGTCTGAGTTCATCAATTTTTGCTATTTCTTCAAGCATCTTCCAGGCGATGTAGTTTATTTCCCACTGGGCCCTTTCACACGCCCTAAGCTTGAAGAAGTGTTTAAGCTCTCTTAGATTCATGGTAACGACGATTTTTGTGCGGACAGCCTGGGGGAGAATGAAGCGTGCGTTTTCCTGGTGGACACCTTTCTCAATGCTCTTTTTATAGAGCTCAATAGTTTTTTTCATAACTTCCCGCCATTCTTCAAAAAGCTCGGGGTCTTCCTTTATCTCATCAGGAATGACGAAGGTTTCCTCAACATCCTGAAGGTTTAACTTGATATAGCGTTGTGACTGCTGGGTATAGCTTGCTATCCTGTGGCGAACAAGCTGGTGCGATGCAATTCGAGATATGCCTTCTATCGCGAAAGTAAAAACCGCATGCTCTAAAATGCTTTCATGTCCATAGCCGAGAACCCTCGGCAAATGCTTTTCCACATCACTCATCGTTGTCCTCTCAAAGGCCTCACTTTCCCATTCGTCCCAATAGCTTATTAGAGCTGCCCATGTTATTGTTTCCAACGGTCTCTTTGTGTAGTTTATGAGCTTAACTTTTATTCCATCCATTGAGAATCCCCAACATTTGAAGGCTTACCTTCCTTATTAGCCTTACTCGAAAAGTTAAGCAAATTAAAAACCCTTAAAATTTTATATTTGCAAAGTCTTTTTCTCGAAATCTTCGAAAACTTTCGCTAAAACCTATTTTTCAGCGGCGAAATAGTTATTAAAACCAACGTCAAGCTTTAGACGGTGATGCACATGGTAGTTAGCTTAGCTGGAAGGGATATTTTGTGCCTTCAAGACTTTACGAGGGAAGAGATTGAGACAATTCTTAAGACAGCTGAAATGATGAAGATTTGGAACAAAATAGGCAAGCCACACCGCGTTCTCGAGGGTAAGACTTTGGCCATGATTTTCCAAAAGCCCTCCACAAGGACGAGGATAAGCTTTGAGGTAGGTATATATCAACTCGGTGGCTATGGTCTCTATTTGAACGCTCAAGACCTCCAACTTAGGAGAGGAGAGACAATAGCCGACACTGCAAGAGTTTTGAGCCGCTATGTGGACGGTATTATGGCGAGAGTTTATGCCCACAAGGATGTTGAAGACCTCGCTAAATACGCAAGCGTCCCAGTCATCAACGGACTTAGCGACTTCTCACACCCATGTCAAGCCTTGGCTGACTACATGACAATCAAGGAGAAGAAGGGCAAAATTGAGGGGCTTAAGGTCGTTTATGTCGGCGATGGAAACAACGTCGCCCACTCCCTCATGATTGCGGGAACTAAGCTTGGAGCTCATGTCGTTGTTGCCACACCAGAAGGCTTCGAGCCGGACGAGAAGGTTATCAAGTGGGCCGAAGCTAATGCTGCTGAGAGTGGAGGAAGCTTCGAGCTCCTTCACGACCCAATCAAGGCCGTTAAAGATGCCGATGTCATCTACACGGACGTTTGGGCCTCAATGGGTCAAGAGGCTGAGGCAGAGGAGAGGAGAAAGATATTCGCTCCATTCCAAGTCAACAAGGACTTAGTTAAGCACGCAAAGCCAAACTACATCTTCATGCACTGCCTCCCAGCCCACAGGGGCGAGGAAGTCACCGACGATGTCGTCGACTCACCAAACAGCGTCGTCTTCGACGAGGCTGAAAACAGGCTCCACGCTCAAAAGGCCGCTATGGCTTTGGTCATGGGTGGCATTAAACTTTGAGCATTTCTTCTTTATCTTTTTAGTATCATCTGAGTAAACTTACAAAAATGATACATTCAGTTGTGAAAGTTACTTTGGGATTAACATGAAAAAGCTACCCATATTGCTCTCCATTCTGCATGAGAAAAAGAAAAAATCAATTGATGAGCACGAATATCCCGTTGACATAATATCCTTTTTCTTTTATCGACAATCCCTGGTTTGTGGTGTTTCCATCACTTATTTTGTTCGCAATCCAGTCGTTGGGATCTAGGATTATCCTTTTGGGTTTGCCTTTGAGTTCAAATCTTATTGATGCACTTCCGTTTACAAAAACCTTTTTCAATAAAGTGCTGCCACGTTCGTCCTCCACCATCACTTCAAGAGGCATCATGAAACCGTTTTCTTCCGTGATATTGAGGGTGAGGATGTACATGTCTCCTTTTTCTTTTATTGTGGCGTTTGTAACCACGAATTTAGGATAATCGCTCCTATAGAACCACTCATCGAAGAACCAGCCGAGGCTTTGGTTTGAGGTTTCCTCAAAAACGCGTTGCATAATCTTAATGGTTTTTGACGTTGTGGTATAGCAGTTGAGCGTTCTGCACTCTCTTAAAAGCTCTTTAATGCCATCGAAAAATGCGTCGTCCCCTATTGTGAACTGGAGAGAGCGGAATATGAATGCACCCCTTAAGTACAGGTTGGTGTAGTGTTTGCCATTGTTCATATCTATACTCGCTATGGGAGTCCTGTCCTTTGAGGATATACACTGCACCTCAAGGAGGTCAATAATCCGTGAATTATTTTCATAGAGTATGTCCGCATACGTGGCGAGGGGTTCGTTGAGGGCTCCAAAGTTTGCATATATCCCAAACCAGTTGTGGGCGGTTTCATGGGCGATTAGACCTGTTTTAAATTGGCTCGCAATTATGCCCCCGTACAGTCCATGCCCTTTGTAGTTGCTGCGCCTCCCCTTGATTTTAATGTACGTGAAGTCTTCATAGGGGTATGGCATGAAAACATGTGAGTAAAACTCAATAATGTCCTTGAGTTTATTGGCTGCATATGGCTCGTCGGTTAAAGCTCTTATGGACACGGTCTTATTTCCAATCCTGATGGTGGTGTTGTATAGTTTCTTCCTGCTCAGGAGGATATAGAAGGGTTTGTGGCCATCTGTCTTGAATGCACCATTTTCTGGTAAGATGGCTCTATAACTCCAGAACGCATTGACCTCCTCCAGTACTGCCAGAGTATAGTTCGCGGGGGGGTTTATGGTAATGAGTACGCTCTGATTCTTCGATGGCAGCATATCATCTATCACGTAAGCTCGAAGTGGAAGGTAGTAGAAATCCGCAGGGTTTTGATTCAAATGGTTTTCAATGTATGTCTGCGGCTTATCTTGAAGCGGGTCATAAGTGGAGTGGTAGTATATTTTCACACTCATCCACTCACTCTCGGGGGTCATGTTAAGCAGGACCGCGTAGAGTGAGCTGTCATAAAATGCTCGGACATCTGCAGAGGCACTTTCCACGACAATCCTTTCTATGTGCTTTTGAGCTACGCTGGTGTTCTTGAATATTAAGAGATTGGTAATCGTTCGATTGCTTCTTATTTTTATCTCTTCTATGGCATCTATTGAGAGTAATTCCCCTTTTAAGCTAATGTTCATTGTGATATTGTAAAGCAAGCCCTCTGGCTCCGGAAGGTCGTCCTTGTGGACTTTGAGGACATCATCTGTTTTTTCATAAGTGATATTCTCTATGATGAGTGTATGCTGGTCTATTGGGGCCCAATACAAGAACGCCGCAATGCACAGGACAATGATGAGGAGTATTGTCAACCGTCTCATAAACTTTCCCTCAGAGGTTTTTATAGAACTATTGGTTGTAGTTATTTTAAAATTTTTTCACTGATGAGAGAGCAACTGATGGAATTTTCCATGTTGAGTCATGTGGGACTATACATTCAAGGAGATTTTCGACAGCATTCAAATTTGAAATAAAAGAATAAACACTTACTTAATCTTCAGCCCCACAGCCTCTTCTAGCCCCCAAACTCTGCAGAAGGAGCATTTCTCTCCTTGAGCGGGCATTCCACACACTTTGCACTCTCCAAGAGGGGCCTCCTTAAGTTCGCGCTCGAAGAGGTGCTTCTTCCTCAAAAAGCCCTTTATGAAGTTTATCTTTGTGCCTGGCTTTTTCTCTTCCATGGCGTTTAGGATTTCCTTGTACTCTATGGTCGTTGCTCCTCTCGCATGTGGGCACTCGTGGACGATGTACTCCAGACCAACGGCCAGAGCATAGTAAACTACTTCTCTCTCGGTGAGCTCGTATAATGGTTTAACCTTCTTCACGAACTTGCCTTCACCTGGTAAAAGTGGTCCCTGCTTGCCCAAATAATCCGTGTTCCAGTGCATTATGTTGCTGAAGATGAAAGAAACCTCATCGTCCAAGTTGTGTCCTGTTGCTATAGCGTCAAAGCCGTTCTCATAGGCAAACTTGTTGAAGATGTAGCGTTTCGTTATGCCGCAGTAGGAGCAGGTTGGTCTACGCGTCTTAAGCTCGCCTATCCCTGCTCCCAAGAGTTCTCTAACCCTAACAATGTGGAGCTTTGCCCCGATGAGCTCGCACTGCCTTTTTGCATAGGCTTCGCTCTCCTCTGAATACTTTCCTATGCCGAGGTTTATGTGGAGGCACTCTATGTTGTAGCCGAGCTTTTTGAGGACGTAAGCTGTTACAGCCGAGTCCTTTCCTCCGCTGATGACAATTAATATTTTTTCATCTGGTTTTAGCAGTTTATATCTCTCTATCGTGCGCTTGACCTTTCGTTCGAAGTACTCAATGAAGTGCTCCCTGCAGAGGAGCATCTTTGGATAGTGCAATCTTATGTACGCTTCACTCTCGCAGAACTTGCACCTCATCTTCTCACCCCATGTTTAAACGGAGCAAGACTTTAAAAGCCTTTATCGAAAGACTTAAATATCCACTTTTACTCATATTTGTATAAGAGGTGGCAAAAATGATGCTCATACTGGAAGAATATTTTAAGAACTATCCCGCAAGGAAGAAAGTTGCGGAGTTTTTATTTGAGAATGGCTTAAGCGTTAAAAACGGTAAAATATACCTAAAGAGCGCTGAGATTCCAATAAGTGAACTTTCTAGAGTAATCGGTGTCAACAGAAAGATAGTCTATCACACCATAGAATACATAGAGAAGACGCCTCCGCTAAAGCTTATCTTTGAGAATCTCCAGCCTTTCCCGAGCCTCGTTAAAGTGGCCCCAATAATGGGATGGGAGGTTCTCGAGCTTGAACTGGAGAAGCATCTCTACGGCCCAGCACTTTCAGCCCTTATAGTGCTCCTAACGGAGAACAAGATACCCATAATGGAGATTTTCAGCAAAAATCTTTCCTATGAAGAAGCGCGTGCCTACATCATCATAGATGGCACGATACCTGTAGATGTTTTTGTCAGGCTCAAAGAGATACCAGGATTTAAACGATTGATACTCCACACGCCAGAGAAAAGAAAAGAGAACTTAGTGTGCTCCTACTGTGAGGTTCGATATTGTCCAAAGCGGGTCTTATTTGAAAAAATGACAGTCCAGTGAAGCGCTATTTAGTGCGTCACTCTAAAGCCCCTCTCCCCTTGGGGCTCTTCCCATTTTACCTCAACTTTTGTTACCCTTGCCATTATTGGCCCCTGATGAGCCCACCCTATTAGGGCCTCTACCCTTTCTCTATCCCCTTCAACTACGGCCTCCACAGTCCCATCCGGTAGGTTTCTCACCCACCCGCTTACGCCAAGCTTTCTAGCCTCCCGTTGCATGCTCCACCTATAACCCACTCCCTGAACCCTGCCGTAAATTTTAAGGCGTGCCCTAACTTTCTCCATACCACTCCCCAATAAAATCTGGGCGTTTCTTTTTATTAGGTTTTCCGCACTCACAACAGCAGACTGAAAAAACTTGGGGGGCACGAAAGATGATATAAAAACATCAGAATTGTGTCCCCTAGCTGGGAGCGTTGTTCTGTTTTCCCCTGTCTTCCTTCAGAGCTCCCCCAAGTTCTCATCCTTTCAGCAGTTTTCAAGACAACAGAAAACAATCCGAAAATGTGTATTCAGAGTGTTCTCTGAACACAACTGAGAGAATGCTGATTAAGGGGGTAACTTAGGGGGCACGGATGATGTCAGAAAAGAACCAGAATTGTGCCCCCAGCTACATCGTTAAGTCTTCTCTGCTCAGGTAGCCTTCTAAGTAGAGGCCTCCTAGGAAAGCCTGCCCGACATTTATTCCATTATCTCCTCTTGGGACTTCTTGAGTTACATAGAACTTCAGACCGCTGGCTTCCACTATTTTCCTTATCGTTTTAACAATTAACTCGTTGTATGCAACACCACCGCTTATTCCGACGTTTTTTACTCCAAAGTCCTTAGCCTTCTCCACAGCTAACTCACCAAAGGCCCTTCCCAACGCCAAATGCGTGGAGTATGCTATATCCGCTGGATTAGCTTTGCTCTCAAGTGCCTGCGTGAAGAGGGATTCTACCATTATGTTCTCTCCGTTGTGCTCAATCCTAAAGTCTAAATCGTGCTTTCCTCTCATCGCTAAGCTTTCGAGCTTCATAGCGGGCTCTCCTTCGTAGGTTCTCCTATATGCAACGTTGAGCATAACAGCCATTGCATCAAGCACTCTTCCCGTTGACGAGGCATAGCTCACGTTTATATCTCTTACGAGCTGATTCAATGCAACGTTAAACTCTACCTCACCGTATTTTAAGCTCTCGATAGCTTTTGGACAGCACTTCTCTATGATACTCCTCAGTTCTCCCGTATCGTAGACCTTGCTTAAAATTCCCATTAGAGCTCTCAATGGGTAGTAGCTCGCTAAATCACCACCTGGGAGGGGGTAGTAATCAATATGCGCTAATCTCTCAACATCCTCGTAGCTCATGTATATTATCTCTCCACCCCATGTCTTTCCATCAACACCATAGCCTACCCCATCTAAAGCTATCCCTACAATTTCATCGAGCTTATTTTCAGCCATTACTGATGCTATGTGTGCGTAGTGGTGTTGGACTTGGAGGAGCTCGACGTTTTCTTCATTTGCTATCTCCATAGCTAATTTTGTCGTATTGTAGAGTGGGTGGAGGTCAGCTATAACCAGTTCTAGGCTTTTAACTCTGAGGAGCTTCTTGAAGTGAGCTATTGCTTGGCGCATGAACTCCAAAATCTCAAGCTTTGATGTATTTCCTATGTACTGGCTTGGGTAAATTCTTCCGTTCTTTGCAAAGCCAAAAGCGTTTAAGAGCTCTGCACCCAAAGCCAGACCATTAAACTCGAATGGGATATCAATAGGTAAAGGCACGAAGCCTCTGCTCCTCCTAATTACCGCTCTCTTCCCGTCTACAAACCTTATGACGCTATCATCGGTTCTGTTGAGTATCTTCCTGTTGTGAAGCAAAAAGTAATCGGCTAAATCTTTAAGCTCCTCGAAGGCTTTATCATTGTCTTTAACCATAGGTAGTCCGGGGTAGTTCGCGGAGGTCATGACATAAACAGGGCTTTTTGAGTAGTGGAACAATAAATAGTGGATGCCTGAATAGGGGAGCATAACTCCTATTGTGTGCAGGTTTGGAGCTAGGCTCTCAGGAAGCGTGAAAGGTTCCTTCTTTTGGAGAGCGACTATAGGCTTGCGGTAGCTTAAAAGCTCCTCTTTCTCATCTTCTCTAACAACTGCAAACTGCTCTATTGTCTCTAGATCTTTTGCCATTAGTGCAAAGGGCTGTTGAGGTCTTAATATCCTTCTCCTAAGCTCCTCCACTGCTTCTTCGTTTGTCGCATCGCAGGCTATGTGGATTCCTCCTATTCCCTTAATTGCAACTATGTATCCTTTGTCTATGAGTTCAGCGGTTCTCTTTATTGGGTCTCCGCTTAACTCTCTCCCATCGCGGTCAAAGAGCATATACCTTGGACCACATACGGGACAGCATACTGGCTCTGCGTGGTACCTTCTATTCAATGGATCTGTGTACTCGCTTTCACAGAAATCGCACATATCAAATTCTTTCATGGTGGTGTTGACTCTATCGTAGGGCAAATCCTCAATTATTGTAAACCTCGGTCCGCAGTTGGTGCAGACTATAAAAGGATACATGTAGCGTTTGTCATTTGGGTCGAAGAGCTCTTTAATGCAATCCTCACATATGCTCACATCTGGAGGAATGATAGAGTCTCCGCCGCCTCCGCCTGCTGAGCTCTTTTCTATGTAAAATGTATCAAACCCTTGGAGAGGAATTTCTTTCTTTTTAATCCGCTCTACTTTAGATAGAGGAGGTGTTTTGTACTTCAGGTCATGGAGAAAAGCATTTATATCTCTCTCCTTTCCCTCAACTACTATTTCTACACCGGCATCGCCAAGATTTTTCACATAACCCTTGAGATCGTGTTCATGGGCGATTCTGTAGACGAAGGGTCTAAATCCAACCCCTTGAACGATTCCTTCAACATGAATATGATATGCTTTCATCCTCTCACCTACCCTTAAATCTGAAGAAAGGCATTTATACCTTTCCAAAACCAAAAGTTAACAACTAAAGAAGAAATTTTAAACTGAGAGGCTTAAACCAAAGGTTTCACACTTTCGAAAGGTTTAAACTCTTCTCGGCTGAAATTTTCATGGTGGTATCTATGAGCGAGATGGTATTGATATACACAACTTTTCCGGATTGGGAGAGTGCGGAGAGGATAACAAAGCACCTCTTAAAAGAAAAGCTGATTGCATGTGCAAACTTGAGGGAGCATAAAGCCTTTTACTGGTGGAAAGGAGAAATTCAGGAGGATAGTGAAGTTGGGGCTGTCCTAAAGACTAGGATAGACCACTGGAAGAAGGTGAAGGAGGTTATTAAGGAAATGCATCCATATGATGTGCCTGTGATAGTTAGGATTGATGTGGATAAGGTCAACGAAGAGTACCTCCAATGGCTGATCGATGTCACATGATTTTTTTATTTTGGGGGAATTTAAGTGAGGTTCTACAAAATAAAGCCCCAAATTAGGGTTATAGGGTTTGATGATGGGACTTTCCGCTTTAAAGGGCGAGGGAGGACTATTCTCGTTGGAGTGGTCATGAAGGGAAATAAAGATGTCTTAGGTGTTCTTACCCGCTGGATTGATGTGGATGGAAAGGATGCGACGGATAAAATGATCGATGCCATAAATAATAGCCGTTTTAAAGATTTGAGAGTTATAATGCTTAAGGGGATAACCTACGCCGGTTTCAATATAGTTGATATTCAAAGGCTCAGCGAGGAGACAGGTTTGCCTGTAATAGTTGTGATAAGGAAGAGGCCTGATTTAAAAGCCATGGAGAGTGCTTTAAGGAAGCACTTCTCTGATGCAGATGAGAGAATTGAGCTCCTCAAAAAAGCTGGCGAAGTAAGGGTGCTCATTGAAGGGAAGCTTTATTATCAAACTTTCAACATGGACTATGGGCAGGCAGAGGAGGTGATAAAAGTCACCCAAAAGAGCTCTTTGATTCCAGAGCCGTTAAGGCTTGCACACATGGTAGCAAGTGCCGTTATGTGCGGAGAGAGCAGAAGAGAATGATTTATAAGCCAAAAACTCCTAAATAATGCGGTGTTGCAATGAGGGGCACGTGGGATTTAGTTTTGATAGTTTACATTTATGTATTCTCCGTTATTTGGCTTGGACAGTATTTGAGGAAGGGATATTCCGCCGATACGACTAGGAGAATAGTGCATATTTTGGCGGGTGATATAATCGTTGTTCTTCCTCTCTTCGCTTCTTTGAAGTGGGTTTTGACTATTCCATTGGGATTAGCTGTTATCGTTTTGGTGGCATTTATGCTTGGCCTTCCTATTAAACATGCTATGGTTCCAGAGGGAGATGATCCTCTTCATGCCTATGGCCCAGTTTACTACATAATAAGCATTGGGATACTTGTAGGGATTTTTGGGACGAAGAGCTTTATCCCTATAGTGGCCACATTTGTAATGGCGTGGGGGGATGGTTTTGCTGCATTGATGGGTAGAAAATTTGGAAAAAGAAGAATTATCAATGGTAAGACCTTGGAGGGGAGCTTAGCGTTTTTACTCTTTTCTCTCTTGGGAGTTACACTTAGCTATACACTTTGGGCTTACTTCACGTCCTCTTCCATAAATGACGTACTCAGCGTAGCTCTCCTATCTTCAATTTCAGGGACTATTTTTGAGCTGCTGAGCGTTGGGAAGTTCGGGGCGTTTGATAATTTTACCGTACCTCTTGGAGTGGCCCTAGTATTAAGATTCACATTTTAAAAAAAGGTTATATAGAATGGAGGCTAATCTAAATCCATGACCGATTTAGATGAGATGATAACGCTCATTAAGAAGGGACTGTGGGATGAAGCTCTTTCTAGAGTTGCTAAGCTGGAGAATAACTTAGATAAGGTGCAAGTTCTAATTTTTATCGGCACTGAGCTGTATTCACATCATGGTGATCTTGAAGGTGCGCTTCAAATCCTTGGGGATGCGGAATACTATTCCAACAAAATAAAAGCGCCCGCTAGAAAGGCCATAGCTTACGCAAATTTGGGCTTTGCCTATTCTCTCTTTGGAGATTATGAAAGTGCTGGGGAGTTATTTCTCCGGGCACTTGATAATGTGGACAAGCTGGACAAGATGGCAGAGAAGGGAGAAGTTCTGGGAATTGTGGCTCAGTATTTAGGAATGGCTGGGATGATAGAGGATGCCATCGAATACTTTGAGGAAGCCTTTGATTTAATAGTAAACTCGAAGATAGAATATGTCCAGAAATTGGACTTGCTTATAAAGCTCGGGGATTTGATGGTTAATAGCGGGGACTACTTACAATCAAAGGAAGCTTTGTACTTTTATGAACGGGCTTATGATTTGTTTGATAAATTGCGTGTGAGTGATAGGGCTGCGGACGTTGAAAAGAAGATATACCTATGCAGAACCCTTCCTTATTCCGGCACTCCTGAAGTTAGAAAAGCTCTTAAAGAGGGTAGATATGCGTATATAACAACCAAAGTGCTACAATCGGACATGTCAAACAAAGATAAGCTGATAGCTCTTTTAGAAATTGCACTCTGGCTTAAAAAGATGAATATTCTTACATATAAGGATACGGTAGAAGAAGCTTTGAAGTTAATGGACATCTCAGAGTTGTCTGGTGAGGAATTAGAGCATGTTGCAACACTCCTAACTGAGCTGGGCAAACTAAAACATGCTTTGAAATTAGCGGTAAATATATCCAATGTGGAGAAGCAGAGTGAGGCGTTTAAAGGGATAGCATTAGCTCTTGCAGGGAATGGACAATTTATAGAGGCTGAAAGAATAATAAAGGAAATACCAGATCCCGATATTAGAAATGAAGCTATGAATGAATTAAAGAAAATAATCCTGAGCCGGTAAAAGTTTAAATATTCTTTTTTCCTTTATTTCTGCGGGATAGCCATGATATTTGATGCACACTCAGATTTGCCAACCTACATCTACGACATGAGGAAAAAAGGCAAAAATCAGGTTCTTGAGGAGAATTTTGAGAAGTTCTTTGGCAACGTTGTGACTAGCAGAGTAATGGCAATTTGGACTAGGGCAGATAAAAGATCAATCGCCTTAAGATATGCCCTCGAAGTTTTGAACGCCTTTTACAAGGACGTGTCGGAGAGCGAGAGCTTTTCTATAGTAACGAGTGTTGATGGCATGAGAAAGGCAATAAAAAGCGGAAGAGTAGCACTTTGGCTTGGCCTTGAGGGAGGGGAGCCCATCGAGGATAGCTTAGACCTCTTAGAGGTGTTCTATAAGCTCGGCCTTAGAGTGCTAACTTTAACGTGGAGCCTCAGGAATGCCATAGGTGACGGCGTCTTTGAAAGAACAAACGGGGGCCTAACGAACTTCGGTGTCGAGGTTTTAGGGAAGTGTGAGGAGTTGGGCATACTGGTAGACTTGAGCCACATAAATGAGGCAGGCTTTTGGGATGCCATCAATACGACTGCCTTTCCTCTAATTGCTTCTCACTCTAATGCCTACGCTCTCTGCGACAACCCGCGCAACTTAAAGGACGAGCAGATTAAGGCCATAGCCGAGCGAGGAGGGGTCATAGGCATAAACGCAATTCCAATCTTTGTCGACAAGGAGAAGCCGACCTTGGGGAAGATGGTAGAGCACATTCTTTACATGGTGGATTTAGCTGGATATGAGCATGTAGGCTTTGGCTTTGACTTCGTTTACTACCTTGGTGGAGGGAGGGACAAAAGAGTAGAGAGTTTTTTTGAAGATGAGAGCAAAATTCCAAATCTTATAGAAGTTCTCGGAGAGAGAATGAGCAAAAAGGAGCTTGATGCTGTGAAGTTTAAGAACTTTGAGCGGGTGTTTGAAAAAGTCATAGGGTAAACCTTTGGCAAACTTTAAAATCCTCTTTGAGTAGCTTAAGTCATGCTTGAAAAACTCTTTAGCTTAGGTTATGCAAAAGACTTTGCCGAGCGCTATTACCAGCTCTGGGGTGAGAGAGCCTTAAGGATAGCTGAAGCTATGGAAAAGCCCCTTCCAAGATGCTTTCGGGTGAACACGCTTAGGGTTGAAGTTCCTAAGCTTACCAAAATTCTAAATAAGAAAGGCTTTCAGTTTAAAAGAATCCCCTGGGCGAGGGAGGGCTTTTGCTTAACGAGGGAGCCGTTTTCTATAACCTCAACGCCCGAGTACTTAAGCGGCCTTCTTTATATCCAAGAAGCATCGTCCATGTATCCCCCGGTGGCCTTAGAGCCAAAGCCTGGTGAGGTTGTTGCCGATATGGCCGCCGCTCCAGGTGGAAAGACTTCTTATTTGGCCCAGCTCATGGAGAATAAGGGCATAATCTATGCTTTCGATGTTGGGGGAGAAAGGCTTAAAGAAATGCGCCTAAACATCTCGCGCCTAGGCGTTACAAACACAATAATCTTCCATAAGAGCTCCCTCTATATGGACGAGCTTGGCATTGAATTTGATAAAATTCTCCTCGATGCCCCCTGTACTGGGAGCGGGACGATACACAAAAACCCAGAGAGAAAATCGAGCAGAACAATGGAGGACGTGAAATTCTGTCAAAACCTCCAAATGCAGATGGTTAAAGTAGCGTTAGAAAACCTGAAGAAAGGGGGAATTCTTGTTTATTCAACTTGCTCACTTGAGCCGGAGGAAAATGAATTCGTCGTCCAGTGGATTTTAGATAACTTTAATGTGGAGATTTTGCCCTTAAGGTACGGCGAGCCTGCTCTAACTAAGCCCTTTGGAATTGAGCTGAGTGAGGAGATAGCAAAGGCGAGAAGGTTTTTCCCTGATAAGCATGAGACAAGCGGCTTTTTTGTTGTGAAAATTAAAAAGAATGAGTAATTTTTGGTGGACTCTTTAGGCAAACTCTAAGATGTTTTTTCTCTTTCCAAAAGGGCAGCTTCTATTTCATGCAGTTTTTCCTTTGCTTCTTCGCTTAAAAGGCTTTCAAGCTCTTTTCTTGCCGCTTCTGCAACCTCAAACTTAGAATCGAAGCCCTCTGCGACTTTTGCCCAAGATATCTTCTTCCCTTCGATGAACACATCTATGTCAGCAAAGCGCTTGTACCCTCTATACTCCAGACCTTTGAGCAGAAACTTGATTTTTAGAGGGTCTTCCCAAGTTATGAGCTTCACTTTGTAAACTTTTATTCTCATAAAGGGTCTCGGGTAGTCCCAGTCCCAGCCTTCACTCACAACAAAACCCAAGTCCAAGTCCTCCAAAACGAGCAGCAAGCGCTCTATATTTTCTTCGTATCTTTTTTCTGTGTCGTAGATTCTAATTACCACTTCTTCCCATCCTTTTGGAAGTGTTTTGTAAAGCAAAACGGGCAAATCCAGACTAAGCGTTCTGTAAAAGTCAATGAAGTCCCTTTGAATTAAAAATGCTCCCTTTAAATCGCTCAGCCCAATGGGGTTGCTTAATTTTTTATCGGTAATTAATAGCAGGGTATCATTTTCCTCTCCTTCGTTAACTCCTCTGGCAAAGCTTGTTTCTTGACCACCATACCTATTTGAGATAATCAACGAAGCACTTTCTGCACCTTTGGGAAGCCTGAGCACTAGGATATGGGGGCCCAAGTTAACCCTTTCAACAGGGGCCTTTGAGTTTAGAAGTTCCTTTAAAACGCTGTCACAGCGCATACTTACCAAAAAGGCCCCTCTTTTAAGATTCAACGTGGTTTTCCACTCTTCCGGGGGTGTCACAAATACTATTGTGTGAAATTCTTCGCTTTTGGCCATTGCGTCATTCACAGAAAGTTTTTGAACTCCGAAGAGATTGCTCAAAAACTCTTCTCCCTGCTCCACATTGGATACTCTAAGAAACACAAGTGAAGGTCCAAAACGTATTAATCTCATTACAATCCCCTCATAAGTTTATATCCTCTTTCAAAGTTTGTGCCGTCGGGATATTTAACCTTCAAAATCTTTCTGCTGGGAAGGAGTATGAAATTAACATTCAAGAGGCCATTTAATCCTTTAGGGATTATTTTAAAGCTGTGGCCGTAGAGCTTTAGATCCACATCGTTGAGCTCCAGCAAGTCTTTCGGCTCATGGGCGAGTGCTAGTTTAAGGCCTTCAATCTCTAAAATACTCCTAGGCCTTAAAATCCGGCTTTTTGTGGTGATCTTTTTTAGAATGTCTATATCATCTTCATTTCCAGGAATAATGTAAATTTTAGCGTCCGAGTTTTCCAAGATGTTCAAAAGATGCCTTAATGAGTTCTCATATTTATACCTTAATTCGGGCTTTCTTTCGAGTTTTATATTATCCACTAAGTCCCCCGTGTGAATTATGTATTCTGGCTCAATCTTCTCTATGATATTCAGGATGAAGGGGTATATGTTGTCGGGGGTGTCGCTGATGTGCATTAGCTTAGCTTCTCCGCTTTTTAAAAGCTCATCTGGGATGTGGCGTTTTCTAAAGAACCTAGAGATGTTGAACGATACCATTAATGTATCTTTTTCAAAAATTCTTTATATAAGTTTGGATGAAATAACGCAGGTGGTAATATGAAAGTTCTTGTGTTAGGTGCTGGAAACGTTGGGAAAGCTATTGCCTACGATTTGAGTAGGGATTTTGAAGTTTGGGTAGGTGATAAAAGCAAAGAAAGACTCGAGGATATAAAGGAGTTTGCAAGCCCTATCGAAGTTGATGCTTCAAATATGGGTGAGCTCGTGGAAGTTATGGGGAAGTTTGACCTTATAATTGGAGCTCTCCCCGGAAGGTTTGGGTTTAAAACACTCCAAGCTGCCATAAAAGCCCAAAAAGATTTGGTGGATATCTCTTTTATGCCTGAGAACCCTATGGTTCTTCATGAAGAGGCTGAGGATGCGGGAGTTACTATAATCGTTGATGCTGGATTTGCCCCTGGACTGAGCAACGTTTTGCTTGGGAGGATTTATCAAGAGCTTGACATTCTCGAGGAAGGTGTGGTGAGGGTAGGGGGGCTTCCAAAGGAGCCGAAGCCGCCGCTCTATTATAAAATCACATGGTCGCCTTATGATTTAATAGAAGAGTATACCCGACCGGCACGCTTGGTTAGAGATGGCGAGCTCGTTGAGATAGACCCTCTGAGCGAGATTAACGTGGTGAAACTGAAGAATTTCGAGCTTGAGGAATTTCCAAGCGATGGTTTAAGAACACTTTTGGAGACAATAAAGGCAAAGACATTGGAAGAACGGACATTGAGGTGGAGGGGACATCTTGAAAAGATGAAAGTCCTTAGGGAGCTAGGCTTTTTTGAAAAAGAGAACATCGATTTCACTTTGAACGTTATCGCACCTCTGATGCAGTATGAAAGCGAAGACTTTTCTATAATGCAGGTTTATGGAAGAGGTACTAAAGATGGGGTTACTGAGGAAATTGAGTACATAATGTATGATGAAGCTAAGGAATTCTCATCTATGGCAAGGGTTACTGGCTTCACAGCGGCTGTGATGGCCCGCTTGGTGGCGGAGGGGACGTGCACATTTGGAGTAATCCCGCCTGAGATTGTAGGCATGAGAAAAGATACATTTGAGTACGTAGTGAGTGAGCTTAAAAAGCGGGGAATACACATAGAGGAAAGCCGGAGGATAGTGAAAGAGGTGTGAGCATGCTCCACCTCATAATAGCGGACAGTGAGCTCGAGCTCGTTCCAAAGGAGATAACCAATCATCCGGATGTTGTTGGCTATGCAAAGAGGAGAAAAAAGCGGCCGGAGCAGGTTATCTTAGATGCCACTTATCATTACAGGGCTCTGAGAAGGATTGAAGATGGTGAAAGAAGGGGAAGACCTGATATAGTGCATTTTTGCCTCATAAATGCTTTAGAGAGCATATTGAATAAAGAGGGTAAACTCAGGGTTTACGTGCACACGCGGAATAATAAGGTGATTTACATAAAGCCTGAGACGAGGATTCCAAAGAACTACAATCGGTTTATAGGTTTGATAGAGGATCTCTTTGAGAAAAAAGCAATTCCAAAAGGCTTGAAGCTGCTGCAGTTGAAGGAAAAGCCGTTAAGCGTGCTCTTGGAAGAGGTAGGCGCTGATAAAACTTTTATAATGCACGAGGATGGGATGCAGTTAACACCGCCAAAATTTGGGGAAGTGCTTGCTCAATACGAAAATCCTGCGGTTATAGTAGGAGGTTTTCCCCACGGAGACTTTAAGAGCAGCCTTAAGGGGGAGAAGATTAGCATTTATCGCGCTTCTCTCACAGCATGGGCAGTTGTTAGTGAAGTTCTCGTAAACTACGAGAGATTTGCCCTTTTTTAATATTTAACAATTCCGCATTTAAACACTTACAGCCCACAATTAGTTTTTTATAGCATGGCTTCTTAATTTTTTAGAGCGCAATCAGGAGGGTTATCAATGAGGAGAGTGCATGTACTCATAGCGTTTTTAATCGTGGGATATATGCTGAGCATATGGAACTTCATACTAACTCCAAAATACATAATAGTTTTTGGAATGAAGGGGCTGATAGTATCTCTCATTCCAATGGCACTTGCATTGGCTTTGATATACTTTGAAATGGAGAGCACAAAGAGAACAAAATACCTCATGTATGAGTTCTTTGTTAAAGCGTCGAGAACTCCAGGCGTTGCGTTGACATTGTTACTGTTTTTGACAATAATGCTCAGTGTAACGGCCTACTACTCAAGCTTTGCCATATCGCGAGCTGCTGGCTTGGGGCAATTTTATATAGTTCTCTTGGCAATTTTGACGCTCTTAGCGTCTGCATTGCTGCTTTTAATAGCTAAAGGGAAGACTTTGGAGTTTATATCTGCAGTTTCAGTGCTTTTCATAATATTCTCCATCGTGACAGTTATTTTGATTAGAAGCGAAGCTACAGCACAAATTACAAATAAGGATTCTCTTCTATACTTAACTCAGACTATGGAGTCATTAAAGTCGTTTGACCATAAAATGACCTTTGCAAGCATTGTTCAGTTGCTTTTAATTACGCTAGTGGGCTTCGGTTTGGGTGCGGGCTTTTACTATGTTTTAGGAAGCTTTATACCTGAAGACATGGATACAAAGAAAGTTATCGCTGGTGTATTGGTTTTGCAGGTGCTTTTGAGCTTTGTGGCTGCTTTGATTGTGGTTTACTCTCTTGGCTTTGCCCATCAAAGTTATAGGGCGAGCTTTACAAACCTAGCAGAGTCTCCAGAGAAATCTTTTGAGATGTACAGGCAGTTCAACATGCTTTTGGTTTACACAAGGAATAGCACTGCTACGCCGTTGGAGTCGATTAACGCAATTTACAGCATTCCTATTATCCTGAAAGAAGGTGGGATAGAGGGGGCTTCGAAAATTATATGGCTCCTAATGCTATCGATATACTTCGCTGGATTGACGACGATAATTCCTTTAATGGAAATTGGAAGCCACGCTGCCTCTGAGATCATGCAGCTTGGAAGGAAAAGGGGCATATTTGCCATCTCTCTCTTGAGCATGTTGTTAGTTGCTTTAATGTACATACAGCCCATAAAGGCAGTTATATTGGGAGTACCCTTTAGCATTATTTTGATAATGGCTGCGATGGAGGCTTTACCCATAATAACCTCGAGAAGAGTCTTTGATGAATCAGTTAGGGGATTAGTGGAAATCCTCTTTGGCTTGTTTTTACTCCTCGGATTGTTTGGGCTTTATTTTGCATTCATAAAGGGAACACTGTATGTAAAGCTTGGGGCAGTGATAGGTTTGATACTGCTTATACCCATAGCATTCAACAACCTGCTACTCAAGCCGAAAGGGTGAGCAACAAAAACCTAATAAATGATTTTTCGAAATGTGAAATGAGCATTAAAAGGGGGCATGAAAATGGGAGATAAGACAAAGATTCAGGTAAGTAAGCTTAAACCCGGAAGGTATGTTCTCATAGATGATGAGCCATGCAGAATTGCCAACATTACGGTATCTTCACCAGGAAAGCACGGTTCAGCTAAAGCTAGGATCACTGCAGTGGGTATTTTCGATGGGAAGGCTAGGAGCATTGTTAAGCCAACGAGCGCGGAAATTGATGTCCCAATAATTGACAAAAGAACCGGACAAATAATCTCTATGACCCCAGATACAGTGCAAATTATGGATATGGAGACCTACGAGATATTCGACGTTCCAAGAGCCACAGGTGTTGACGACGAAATTAAAGACAAGCTTACCGAAGGAATAAACGTTGAGTACTGGGAGACATTAGGTAGGATTAAGATAATGAAGCTCAAAGGAGAAAGCAGCTGAAGCCTTCCTTTGTTTTTAATTCTTAGAAATTGGGAAATTATCATATAGCCCTGTCCGTAAGGGCGGGGTAGTTCACTTTCGCAATTTTTATAACTTTGAGCTCAACACTCTCCTTGAGGTGAGAGTGTGGAATTCTTTTACACTTACAAGAGCATAGAGACGGCTTTACCTTTAGTTGATGTTGAGAATGCAAAATTCGCGATATTGGGTATTCCTTTTGACGGTACGACCTCGTATAAGCCCGGGGCAAGGTTCGGCCCAACGCTCATTAGGCAGGGTACAGTGAACCTCGAGAGCTATATATTAGATTATGATATAGACTTAGCAGAGCTTAACATAGCGGACATTGGAGACCTTGAGGTCGTAGCCGGCAATCCCTTGCAGACAGTAAAGATGGGCATTGAGACCATAAGAGAGCTCAAAGAGGCCAACCCGAATGTTATTCCAATAATATTGGGCGGTGAGCACTCAATGACCTACGCCCCTGTGAAGGCATTAATGCCAAAGAGCTACGTCGTCTTTGATGCCCACCTCGACTTAAGGGATGAGTATGAAAGTAACCCATGGAACCACGCTTGCGTTGCGCGCAGGATTTCAGAGCTTGGCGTTGAAATTGCTGAGTTCGGCATAAGGAGCGGCATAAGAGAAGAAGTAGAATATGCCAAGGAGAAGGGCATAACTTGGGTCCACGCAAGGGAATACAGCGTTGAGCGCTTTAAGGAAGTGGTGAAAGACTTGCCGGAGCCAGTCTACGTCTCAATCGATATAGATGCATTCGATCTCTCCA
The DNA here is from genome assembly GCF_000725425.1 of Palaeococcus pacificus DY20341. NCBI lineage: Archaea > Methanobacteriati > Methanobacteriota > Thermococci > Thermococcales > Thermococcaceae > Palaeococcus > Palaeococcus pacificus. Next base: position 305,801 of record NZ_CP006019.1, read on the forward strand.
TGGTGCCAAGCACCGGTACCCCAGAGGCAGGTGGCTTAAGATTTTGGGAGGTCATAGAGGCACTGGAGTGGCTTGTTAAAAACAAGAGAATAGTGGGCTTCGATATAATGGAAGTCGCAGGGATGGAGATTGGTGATGTTACTGCCCTTACAGGTGCAAAGCTCCTCTTCTACTTCATCGGCATGATGGAAAAGTTTGGGAAGCCTTAATTTTTATCTTTTGAACACTTCTTCCTTCACTCTATATACATCCCCTCAAGCCCCTTGTAGTATGCTTTATAGATGTCCCTCTTAGTCACAACTCCAACGAGCTTTTTACTCTCTAAGTCCTCAACGATAGGCAAAAGGTTTTGATCATACTCAACTAGCTTTTCAAAGGCACTTTGGGCGGTTTCATTTAAGCATGCGATGGCAAAGGGCCTGTTGAGAAAACGCTTCACCGGGAGGGCTTTAATCCTTGAGGAGCGCTTTAAGAAGTCCTTTACTCCAATAATACCCAAGACCCTAAAGTCTTTATCAACAACGGGGAAGCAGTCGTGACCTGTTTCAGCTACCAAGTGCTCCACATCTATGAGTGGCGTGTCTTCATACACGAAGACAGGCTCCTTGTTCATTATTTCCTTGACAGATATCATTTCCAAGACTATTGGCTTTCCTGTTCTTATGTGGATTCCTTTTTTCTCAAGCTTCAATGTGTATATTGAAGAGCCTTTGAGGAAGAACCTTGCTGTTAAAAAGCCCACGGTGGAGGAGGTCATTACTGCAGGGAGGAGAGCATAGCTCTTTGTTAACTCTGTTACCATAAGTATCTGTGTTATTGGTGCTTGTGTTAACCCGCTGAAGAATGCTGCCATTCCAGCTAGTGCATAAGAAGAGGGGTTAATCCCCAAGTCCGGAAAGAGGACACTTAAAATTAGTCCAAAAGCTGTTCCAAACATGGTTCCTATATAAAGGCTTGGGGCGAATATCCCACCGCTGTGTCCTGAAGATATTGTTAAAGATGTTGCGAGCATCTTGGCGAGTCCAAGTGATATCAAAAGGCCTATTGGAAGGAGTCCGCTTACAGCCATCTCCATTCCGCTGTAGCCAACCCCAAAAATGCCGTACTTTGGAAAGAGCATTCCTATCAAACCAACTCCAAGTCCTCCAAGAACTAAGTTCCATGCTCTAGCTTGTTTTTCAAATACATCGGTCAGCAGGTAAATGAACTTCGCGTAGGCTGCAGCTAAAACTCCAAAGAGCAGTCCCATAGCAAAGAAGAAGGGCAGCTCAACCAAGGCATGTCCGGTGTTTAAGGGGATTGATACTTCAAATGCTCTTTTTAGCATGAGTAGTGTTACAGCATTTCCTACAACCGCAGCTATGACAATAGGAACGAGATTTATTGAAAAAGCACCCATATATATCACTTCAAGGGCAAACATGGCCCCAGAGAGAGGAGTATTAAAAGTTCCTGCTATTCCCGCGGCAAGCCCACATGTGGTCAGGAGTTTTCTCATCTCGGGGGAAAGTTTAAACTTTTGAGTCAGCATGGAGGCTAATGAAGCTCCAATAAATCCTATAGGGCCTTCCCTACCTACACTCCCGCCGGAGCCAATAGTTATTGAGGTGGCTATAACTTTTAAAACTGCAAACTTTTTCTTAATAATGCCCTCTTTAAATATCACGGCTTCTATGACTTCTGGAATCCCATTCCCTTTAAGTTCCGGACACTTTTTTATGATCGGAATAACTATGATGCTCCCGAGGGCAGGGAGGAAAATGTAGCCAAGGTTGTAGCCGTGGAACTCAAAGGTTATTATCGGTAGAACCATCTCAAAGAAAATCGAGTGGGTGTACTTTATTAACTCCCTGAAGAGAACTGCTCCTAGTCCTCCAACTATCCCTGCAACAGCTGAAAAGCTCAGAACTACTGCCCACTTTTTAATGTACTTCGTGGTCTCCCACTTCATGTTCAAACGTATGCTTTTATCCATTATTAAGTTTTAGCCTAAATGGAAATCTCTTCTCTTCTACAAGATATAAGCCAAAAAGGGCACCTAGCGTGTCCATGATTATGTCTCTTACTTTATTGCCTGCTGTTTCTCGAATAAAAGAAATCTCACCTTCACTAAGCTTTTCTGCTATCTCCCATCCTATTCCGAGAGTGAAGAAAAGCAGGAAGGAGTAAAGGATAAATTGACGCTTTTTTAAGCTGAGGTGATTTGAAAACTCATTTACTACCTCAGCTGTGATGAGCCAAACGGTCAGGCCACCCAAAAAGTGGCTTATCATGTCAGCATCTCTCCATTCCTTGTGAAAGAGATCTATGGTTGTGAAGGGTACATTTACAAGAGAAACATGAACTGCTATAAAAACTCCTAAAACCGCCATTGTTTTATCGTTGTAGATGGGCTTTAAGATATGTTTAAGCTTATCTGGTGGGTGTGGAAACTTATTTTGGACTATATCAGGGATATAGAGACCAATTAAGGCCACCAAACAACGATAGATGTGGTCTATGCGCCAATACATGAGGCCGCTTATTAAGCCGATGAAAACAATAAAACGAGATATATTAAGAACAAACTTTTCTCTTGATATGGCGATCACCTAAAAAATTTAAAAAGAGAAAGATTTAAAGTTTTAGCTCGCTACTTGCACCGCTGAATCTGCTCTAACTATGCCATATCCATAGAAGATGTCGTATCCTGAACTTCCTTTATCATCAGCTGTTGAGTGAAGTATTCCTCTAACTGTATTTGGTTCGGTGTCGTTGAAAGTACCCACGGAAATAACGGTTCCATATTCGTTGTAGTGAGCGGCTTGAATTAATGCAACGACTCCACTAACATGTGGTGTGGCCATTGAAGTACCGCTTAGGGTCTCGTAAGTGTCATCAGGGTAAGTGCTTAGTATGTCTACTCCCGGAGCGGCTATTTCCGGATTTCTGTTGCTCCACCATGGCACTTGATCGTTGCTGTCCATTGCCCCAACGGCTATTACCTCTGGGTAAGCCGCCGGATAAATTGGACTCGAAGAACCTTCATTTCCGGATGCAGCAACTATGACGACGCCATAGTCATAAGCTTGTATAATGACATCATGAAGGGCTTGAACGTCGCTTGAGCCACCGAGGCTCATTGAGATTACTTCGGCAGTGTCGTCATCAGGGTCGCCTACAACAATCGTATCATTGTCTGCATCGAGGATTCCGTCGGGACCGAGCAAAGCCTGCTCAATTCCTAATATTATGTCGCTGTAGAAACCGGTTCCACCGTTGCCTAAAACTTTAATAGCGTAAATCTCCACGTTAGGCGCGACACCAACGACGCCGATGTCGTTGTTTAATGCTGCTATACTCCCCGCTACATGTGTACCGTGGCCATTTTTATCTTTGTAATCTCTTGGATTAGTTGAAACTTTGCCTCTAAGAGTGCTAACTCCCCAAGCGATGTTTTGAGCCAAATCTGGATGGTCGTAGTCTATCCCAGTATCTAGAACGGCAACTTCTATAACTCCACCGCTTGAACCAGTTGTAATACTCCAAGCATTTGTTGCGTTTATTCTCTCAATCCCCCAAGGAATTTCCTGTGGTGGTTGGGGCCGCTTGGGCTTTCCTTTGCCCGGGGGCTTACCCAAGATTTGTGCTTCTGCATCATACTCTACTCTCACGACTCCCTTGGCTTTCTTCAAATGCTCTACTGCGGGAGCTGGAAGTTCTGCAATGACTATTGGAAAGAGCCTGCCTTTTGCTAAAACTTTTCCTCCAAGTGTTCTAACCGAGTTTTCGTTGAAGTTCCCTCTATCAATTGTTATTATCACGCGGACTTTTTCTAAGGGTGCGGCATTGCTAATGCCGGCTAATGAAACCACTAATAAAAAGATCATTATTGTTACAAGAACCCTATCAAATCGCATATGTGTTCACCTCCAAATTAAGAAATTCTACTATCTTTAGATATGTTTCAATTATATATAAGATTTCTGTAATTTTGTAATGACTCTAAGTTTCAAGTGCAGGGTTGTAATTAACCATTGGTTGCAAAAAAGTTGTTTTGAAAACCCTTTTATATGGTGCTACTTGATCAAAATTCGATAGCATCATTTAGCAATGGAGGTGAAGAAAGTTGCACATACCTGATGGATTGTTGAGCACGCCTATGATAGCGGTGACCTATTTGATTACTCTCCTCGGAGTAGTATACTCCACAAGGAAGCTTAAGGACTTCCCGGAGGATAAAATCCCACTCTTGGGACTTTTTGCAGCGGGAGTTTTCGCAGCTCAAATGGTGAACTTCCCGATTATAGGTGGAGTTAGCGGACACCTCTTAGGGGCAACGCTCGTAGCTATCCTACTAGGGCCATACGCAGCTGTTCTTGTGATGACTGCAGTCCTCTTAGTTCAAACGCTCCTCTTCGGGGATGGTGGAGTTACTGCCATAGGAGCAAACATCTTGAACATGGGTATCGTTGGAGCATTTTTGGGATATGCAGTCTACACAAAGCTTAAAAAGACCAATGAGGCCCTTGCAATAGCAATTGCGTCATGGCTTTCTGTCTTCACTGGAGCGCTTTTGACTGCGGTGGAGATAGGGTTGAGCAAAAGCCTTCCCTTTGGAAAAGTCATATCCTTAATGGCCGGTTATCATGCCATAATAGGAATTGGAGAGGCCATATTGACCGTAATTATCGTACAAGCCGTTAGGACGAGGCTTCCTGAGGTGGGGGGTGTGCCTGCATGAGGGCTATACTAAAGGGCTTAATCATTATTATAGTATTACTTGCCATTGCACTTCCATTCGCATCAGAAAACCCCGACGGCTTAGAGGCTACGATGGAAAAAGTGGGCCTTGAGGAGCATGCATTTTATGAAGCTCCCCTGGACTACGGCGAAACATGGGGACAGAGCTTGGTCATGGGAATGTTGGGTATAGTTTTAGTTTTCGCCCTTAGCTACGGTCTGACAAAGGTTTTCAAGGGGGTTTGAGTTTGTACCTCCCTTTCATTTTAGTTTACACTTTTTTGGTGGCGACTAGGAGAAGTTTAATGGAGCTGGCTTACTTTGGAATAATTTTAATTGGGTTAATCATTATACTCAAGCCAAAGAGGAGTATTTTCAAGCACTTGGGCTTTCTGCTCGGCTTTGAGGGCCTCTTGTTTGTACTAGCACTATTCAATCCAGGACAGCCCATTTTGAATACTCCCTTTGGAGTTGTAACTCGAGAGGGAGTTTACTCCTTTGTGCTCCTATTCTCGAGGGCGTTTTTAGCTTCTTCCGCTGTCGTAGTTGTATCAAACTCCATCGGCTTTCCGCGGATTTTGGCGGAGATGGAAGCTTTAAAATTCCCTCGCATTTTAGTGCTGACATTAGCGTTTACCTACCGCTACTTGGACTTGTTTAAGGATGAGGCACTCAGGATGAAGCGGGCTTTGGACTCTAGGACTTTTGGGATTGGCAAGAGAGAGTACTACAAAAAGCTTGGGGCTTTGATAAGTGAAATCTTCGTCAGAGCATATTTAAGGAATGAAAAGATTTATATGGCGATGCTCTCAAGGGGATTTGGAGAGTTTCCGAAGCTTGAGGAGGAGATAAGCTTAACGCCTTTCGCTCTCGCTTTAGTGACCCTGCTGGGTGTTTTGATATGATTGAGCTCATAGATGTTCACTTTTCCTATAGCGGCAGAGAGGTCTTAAAGGGTATAACTCTTGGAATTGAGCAGGGAGAAGTTTTTGGCCTATTGGGCCCCAATGGGGCAGGTAAATCCACTTTAATAATGCACCTAAATGGTGTTTTGAGGCCTCAAAAAGGTAAAGTCTTAGTGAATGGCATTGATGCTGCTAGGAGCCCCAGAGAAGTGAGGAAAAAAGTGGGTATAGTATTCCAAGACCCAAATGACCAATTATTTTCCCCTACGGTGTTTGAGGACGTTGCCTTTGGTCCCTATAACCTCGGGCTTAGAGGAGAAGAGCTTAAGGAGAGAGTCTTTAAAGCGTTAAAGCTCGTGGGCATGGAAAGTTATGCAGATAGGGACGTAAAGAGGCTCAGCTTTGGTGAGAAGAAGAGGATTGCCATAGCAACGGTTTTAGCGATGGAGCCCGAGGTTTTGGTATTTGACGAGCCCTTTGCAAACTTGGACTTTAAGGGGAAAAGAAAGCTTAGAGAGTTAATCGAGCGCTTTAGAGGTGAAAGAACCATAATTTTAGCGTCGCATGAAGCTGAGTACCTGACCATGTGCGACAGGGTTGCTCTAATGGACGGTGGGAAGGTAATAGCTGTTGGCACTCCGAAGGAAGTCTTCGGCAATGCGGAGCTTTTAAAATCACATAATCTGGACGTTCCTCCCCTAATTGAGCTCTTTTTAAGTCTGGGTTTGGATGTTCCAAAGGACATAGGAGAGGCAAAAACAAAAATCGCCAACTTTTTAAGCCAAAGCTCGAAGTGAAGGTTGGAGGCTTTGGAATGAAAGTTGAAGGATTTGTTGCAAGTTTGAGAAATGCGGAAAGTATAGGGGAGCTCTTCAAGCTTTTGGAGGATAAAGGCGCTCCAGTGGCGGAGCTCAGCGGTGAGAGATTCCTTATCGTCGTTGAAGGCGATTTTGAGGGAACCAAGTTTTGGACAGAGGTAAATGGGAAGAAAGCCAACCTAGTTTTAGGCGATGCGATGCTCAACTCTGCAAGCTTTCCATTCAAGTGCAAAAAGCCCTACACGGGTGGAAATGCCATATTTGTAAAGTTTGAAAACATTGAGAGCAAGGAGTTTCTCATAGCATACAAAAGCGAGGAGATAACAAAGGCATTCCATGTTAAAGACGGAAAGACTAGGAAGATTGAATTGGATGAGTACGAGGCTTTGATTGAGAAGATGCCCGAGTTTAAGGTCAAGGGCTTCAGTGAAGAGCAGATGGATATGATGGGAGCATTTTTTGGCTAAAGCTTTAATTCTGTGCTCTTTTTATGTTTTTAATGCTTTTGTGGTTTTGTGTTTTATAGTTTACCTGAGTTTACAAGCAAGGGTTACACATTGCAAAAATTTTGTATGGTGTGGAAAGGCTGTGAGGGTGGAAAAGTTCGAAAGCCTTTTAAAGCAATCTTTTTTACTCAACATCAGCTTTGATAATAGAGTAAGTAGTGACCAGTGATGACATGGCACATATTCATCCCCGATTCGCTCCTCGAGGAGAGCAAAGACCAAAAAATTAGAACCTACAAAATAGGGCAGATAGCTAGGGCAGCTTCAATATTTGGCGTCGAACACATCTGGATTTACAGGGCAGGCGGAAAAGATGGGAAGTTCATAAAGCTAATCCTTGAGTACGCGGAAACGCCTCAGTACCTAAGAAGGCACCTTTTCCCCCTCAGGGACGAGCTTAGATACGCTGGGGTCATACCTCCACTCAGAACACCTCACCACAAGCTCAAGAGCAAACCAAAAGTCGGCGAAATTCGCGAAGGCGTAATAGTTAAAAAGGGAAGAATGTACGCGGACATTGGTCTCGATGAACTTGCCGTTGTGGAGGACGGCAAGGGATTGAAAGGAAGGCATACTTTTAGAATTGTCTCCACGAAGCCTTTAAAGGTTGTCTTGGCACAACCAGAGGAGTACTGGGGGTATAAAGTCCATCTAACTAAAAAAAGCCTTGCAAAAACACTTAAAAAGGCAAGGCTTGATGTTGCAATAGCAACTTCCCGTAAAGGGGAGGATGTGAGGAGAGTAAAACTCCCCGAGTTTGAAGGAAATATAGGCTTCGTGTTTGGATCCCCCAGAAAGGGTGTGTTAGAAATATTGAGAGACTTTAATGAGGATTACGAGTTTGATTTAATCCTCAATACAATTCCCAATCAAAAAACACAAACCGTTAGAACGGAAGAAGCCGTGCTGGCAACTTTGGCGGTGTTTAATTTCATAAGGAGGGATTGAGATGGGAAAAATTAGTAGACCAAGGAGAGGTTCATTGGGCTATGCTCCAAGGAAAAGAGCAAAGAAGATAGTCCCAAGGATTAAGAGTTGGCCACAAACAGATGAGACCAGAATATTAGGATTTGCAGGCTACAAAGCCGGAATGACCCACGTCTTAATGATTGACGACTGGCCAGGAAGGCTCACCAACGGCAAGGAGATATTCGTTCCAGTGACTGTAGTGGAAGTCCCACCAATGGTGGTCTATGGAATTAGGGCCTACAAGCAAGGCTACCTTGGCTTAGAGACAGCTACTGAGGTTTGGGCTCCAAACCTAAACGGCGACCTCAAGAGAAGGATAAAGACTCTTCCAAAGAACTACAATGAGGAAGCATTCCAACAAAAGCTTGGAGAGCTCGAGGACATGATTAAAGAGGGAGAAATAGTCGAGGTCAGGGCTTTGGTTCACACCCAACCAAGGCTCATCAAGCTCAAGAAGAAGCCAGACGTCATGGAGTACGCCGTTGGAGGAAGCAGTGTTGAGGAGAAGTTTGCCTATCTCAAGGAGAAGATAGGCAACGAAATAAGGGCTAGCGAAGTCCTCAAGGAAGGAGAGCTCCTTGATGCTATAGCCGTTACTAAGGGTAAGGGATTCCAAGGCGTTATCAAGAGGTTTGGCGTCAAGCTCAGGTCACACAAGGACAGCAAGGCAAGAAGGAAGGTCGCTTCAATAGGTCCATGGCACCCAACTAGGGTCATGTGGACAGTTCCAATGCCAGGTCAAATGGGATTCCACACAAGAACAGAGTACAACAAGAGGCTCTTGAGAATAGGTGAGAATGGCGTTCTCAAGCTCGGCGACGAGGAGATAGAGATTACACCAAAGGGTGGCTTCCCACACTACGGAATCATTAGGAGTGACTTCTTGATGGTTGCAGGAACACTTCCGGGATCAATAAAGAGAATAATTAGGTTTAGGCCAGCTATTAGGCCACCTGCAAGAAAGCCACCTGTTGAAGCTCCACAAATCACCTACGTTAGTAGGGAGTCAAAGCAATGAGGTGAGGGATAATGAAAGTTCACGTTTACTCTTTAAATGGCGAGCCAATTGAGGAGATAGAGCTTCCAAAGGTCTTCCAAACACCATTCAGGCCCGATTTGATTAGGAGGGCTGTAATAGCTTCATGGACTCACAGGATTCAACCATGGGGAACCGACCCAATGGCAGGTAAGAGAACAAGCGCTGAGTCAATAGGAAAGGGCCATGGAATGGCTAGAGTTAAGAGGATGAAGACAGCCCCAAGGTTCGCTGCATTCGTCCCATTCGCTAGGGGCGGTAGAAGGGCTCACCCACCAAAGGTTGAGAAAATCATTAGGGAAGAGATAAACAAGAAGGAGAGAAGATTGGCTTTGATGAGTGCTATAGCAGCAACAGCTAATGCAGACCTCGTCAAGGCAAGGGGTCACATCATAGACGGCCTTCCTCAAGTTCCACTAGTAGTTGATGATGAGCTTGAGAAGGTCTTCAAGACTGCTCAAACAAGAGAGATATTCAAGAAGCTCGGCGTTTGGGAGGACATAGAGAGGGCAAAGAAGAACACCAAGATAAGAGCTGGTAAGGGTAAGATGAGAGGAAGGAGATACAAGAAGGGTAAGGGACCACTCATCGTTGTTGCAAAGAACGAGGGAATCATACAAGGTGCAAGGAACCACCCAGGTGTTGATGTCGTATTAGTGGACAACTTAGGTGTTGAGTTCCTAGCTCCAGGTACACACCCAGGAAGGTTGACAATCTGGACTAAGGGTGCCATAGAGAGGTTGAGAGAAATTTACGGCTGAGGTGAGATAAATGGACCCATATAAGGTTATTGTAAGACCTGTAGTTACAGAAAAGGCGGTTTCACTAATCGAAACCGAGAACAAGCTCACATTTATAGTCGACAGAAGAGCTACAAAGAGCGACATCAAGAAAGCCGTGGAAGAAATTTACGGTGTCAAGGTAGACAAGATAAACACACTAATCACAATGAAAGGAGAAAAGAAGGCTTACGTTAAGTTGAAGCCTGAATACAACGCAAGTGAAATTGCCGCAAGGATAGGATTATTCTGAGGTGAGTGAGAATGGGTAAGAGTTTGATTCAACAAAGGAGAGGTAAAGGAAGCCCAACATTTAGAGCTCCATCTCACAGGTATAGGGGAAAGATTAGGTACATCCCATTCAACATAACCAAGGAAAAGACCTTGGTAGGCAAGGTAGTTGAGATACTCCACGACCCTGGAAGGACAGCTCCAGTTGCAAGGGTTAAGTTTGAGAACGGCATGGAGAAGCTAATAATAGCTTCAGAGGGCCTCTTGGTTGGAGAAGAGGTCTACATTGGGCCAAACGCTCCGGTTAAGATAGGAAATACACTTCCATTGGCTATGATACCAGAGGGAACTTACGTTTACGACATTGAGGGCGTCCCAGGTGATGGAGGAAAGTATGTGAGGGCTGGAGGAACATACGCTCTAGTAGTCTCAAGGGAAGCCGATAGGGTAATAGTCCAACTTCCAAGTGGTGAGCTCAAGCACTTCAAGCCAAACTGTAGGGCAACAATAGGTATTGTTGCTGGCGGTGGAAGGTTAGAGAAGCCAATAGTTAAAGCCGGTAAGGCCTACTACATCATGAAGGCTAGAAACAGGTTCTGGCCAAAGCCAAGAGGTGTCAAGATGAACGCAGTCAACCACCCACACGGTGGTAAGGAGCACCACATTGGAAGGCCAAGCACAGTTGCAAGGAGAGCTGCCCCAGGTCAAAAGGTTGGTCATATAGCTGCGAGAAGAACTGGAGTGAGGAAGTGAGGTGGTAGAAAATGGTCAAGAAGGAATTTGTTTATCGCGGTTACAAGCTTGAGGAACTTTTGAACATGCCCCTTGACAAAGTAGCTGAGCTCTTTCCCTCAAGGCAGAGGAGGAGCCTTAAGAGGGGCTTTACCCAAGACCAGAAGAAACTCATTAGAAAAATTAGACTTGCTAAGAAGGGTAAGTATAAAAAGCCAATTAGAACCCACAGCAGGGACATGGTTATCCTCCCAGAGATGGTTGGAATGACAATCCACGTCCACAACGGTAAAGAGTTCGTCCCAATCGAGATTAAGCCTGAGATGATAGGGCACTACTTGGGAGAGTTTGCCCTAACGAGAAAGATAGTCCAACACGGTTCACCTGGTATGGGTGCTACGAGGTCATCAATGTTCGTAGCGGTCAAGTGAGGTGAGTGGAGATGGTTAAGCGCTACTACTCTTTCCAAAATTTTGATCCAGAGAGGATGGCAAAGGCTCAAGCTAGAGATCTTAGGATGTCACCCAAGCTCTCAATTGAGGTGTGCAATGCTATTAAGGGTATGATGCTCAATGATGCAATCAGGTTCCTTGAGGAAGTCATCGAGCTAAAGAGACCTGTTCCACTTAGGAGATTCCACGACTCACAAGGACACAAGAGGGGTAAAGGCTTTGGTCCAGGTAGATATCCAGTTAAGGTCTCAAAGGCCGTACTAAAGCTCCTCCACAACGTTAAGAACAACGCTGAGCAAAAGGGCCTTGACCCAGACAGGCTTAAGATAGTTCACATAAAGGCTGATAGAGGACCAAAGCTCCCAGGATACATCCCAAGAGCTTTCGGTAGGGCTACACCATTCAATGAGCAAACAACACACCTTGAAGTTGTAGTTGAGGAGATTAGGGGGTGAGTGAATGGCAATAGAGAGATATTTCGTTAAGGAAGCAGTTAAGGAAATGCTCATCGATGAATACCTAGAAAAAGAATTAAGGAGAGCTGGCTACGGAGGTTTGGACATCAAAAAGACACCCTTAGGAACAAAGGTCATCATATTTGCCGCTAATCCAGGTTACGTCATCGGCAGGGGTGGAAGAAAGATAAGACAGCTTACAAGAATCCTCGAGAGAAGATTTAATTTGGAGAACCCACAAATTGAGGTTGAGGAAATTAAGAACCCCTACTTAAACGCTAAAGTCCAAGCTGTAAGGTTAGCTCAAGCCTTGGAGAGGGGTATACACTTTAGAAGGGCTGCATACTCAGCTATAAGGGCTATAATGAACAGGGGCGGCGCGAGAGGTGTCGAGATTAGGATCAGCGGAAAGCTAACAGGAGAGAGAGCTAAGAGCGTAAGGTTCTACCAAGGCTATCTCGCTAAGGTTGGAAACCCAGCTGAAACACTAGTCTCAAAGGGCTATGCTCAAGCAATCCTCAAGCTCGGTGTCATGGGTGTGAAGGTTAGCATACTTCCACCAGACGCAAAGCTCCCAGATGAAATTGAAATTGTTGACAAGCAAGAAGAGATTGTTGAAGAGGTGAGCGAGCAATGAGGCCAAGTGAAATTAGAGAGATGAGCTTAGAAGAGATAGACGCAAAAATCAAGGAAATCAGAATGGAACTTGCTAAGGAGAGGGGTATGCTTACCATGGGGACCTCCTTGGAGAACCCCATGAAGATTAGATCCCTTAAGAGGGATTTAGCCAGGCTGCTTACAATCAGAAATGAGAAGGTTAGAGGAAAAAGGTGAGGTAGATAATGCCGAGAATTGTAAACCCCATAGATGAGATGCTCTTTAAGGAGGTCGTTAAAGAGCAACAGAGGATTAAGGTTTACCTTGAGAAAGGGCGCTATGGAAAGCTCAAAACAATAATCGATGGCATAGATGAGAGGGAGTTTGATCTCGACCAAATTGCAAAAAAACTAAAGGGTAAGCTGGCATGCGGAGGAACAGCAAAAAACGGAAGGATAGAGCTTCAAGGAGATCACAGGGACAAGGTCAAGAAATTGTTGGTAGATCTTGGATTTTCAGGGGACTTAATAGAAATCGAGTGACCAGGAAAACCATAATATGGCATGAACTCATAGGACTGAAAGCAAAAATCATAAAAAGCCCTCATCAGGGGTTTATGCATATAGAGGGATACGTGATTGACGAGACAAAGAACACCCTCAAAATCTTGGGGGATAAGCTCTACATAATCCCCAAGGATCAAGTTGAGATTGAGTTTGAGATCGGCGATAAAAAAGTCATAGTTGATGGGAAGGAGTTGATTGGAAGACCCGAGATGAGATTGAAAAAGAGGTGGAGAAGATGAGAGACATTGGATTGGGTGTAAAGCCCCCAGAACAAACTTGCAATGATCCAAAATGCCCATGGCATGGAAAGTTAAGGATTCACGGTAGAGTATTCGAGGGAATAGTCGTAAGCGACAAGGCAAAGAAGAGCGTGACAGTTGAGATGCAGCACTATCGCTACCTTAAGAAGTACGAGCGTTACGAGCTTAGAAAGAGCAGAATACACGCATACAATCCAGAGTGCATTGACGCAAAAACCGGCGACAAGGTTTTGATTGCAGAGACAAGGCCATTGAGCAAGACGAAGAACTTTGTTGTAGTGGCCATAACACAAAAAGCCGGTGAGAGGTGATAAGAATGGCAAAGAAGGGTGCTGGTGCTACGAGAGGATTAAGCCCAATCAGGCCAACAAGGGCTCTCCCAATTGGTGCCTACCTCAAGTGCGCCGACAACTCAGGTGCTAAGATATTGCAGATTATAGGTGTTGTTGGCTACAAGGGAACTAGGAGAAGGCTTGCTTCAGCAGGCGTGGGAGACATGGTTATAGCGAGGGTCAAGAAAGGAAGGCCAGACATAAGGCACCAAGTTGTTAGGGCTGTTATCGTTAGGCAAAGAAAGGAATACAAGCGCTTGGATGGCATGCGTGTAAAGTTCGAGGACAACGCTGCTGTGGTGACAACCGAAGAAGGTGTTCCAAGAGGAACTGAAATTAGAGGCCCAGTTGCGAGGGAAGCTGCTGAGAAGTGGGTTAGGTTGGGAAGTATAGCGAGCACGATATTGTGAGGTGAGAAGAATGAAGATTAAGAGTAAGCAACCAAAGAAGCAGAGGAAGTTTTTGTATAACGCTCCTCTACACTTGAGACAAAAGATAATGAGTGCAACGCTTTCAAGCGAGCTCAGGAAGAAGTACGGCTTCAGGACAATGCCAGTTAGGAAAGGCGATAAAGTCAAAATCATGAGGGGAGACTTCAAGGGACATGAAGGAAAGATCGTGGAGATCGACTTGAAACGCTACAGAATTCATGTTGAAGGCGCAACACAAAAGAAAGTTAACGGAACAGAGGTTTTCTATCCAATACACCCCTCAAACGTTATGATAATTGAGCTTAATTTGGAAGATGAGAGAAGAGAAAGAATAATTGAGAGGAGGGCTTGAATATGGCTAAGAAAGGAGCAAGGAGACATCTTAAGAGATTAGCCGCTCCAACTCAATGGTATATTGAGAGAAAGGCATACAAGTGGGCTGTGAGACCATCTCCGGGTCCACACAACATGAGGACTTCAATTCCTCTGCTGTACATCGTTAGAGACTACTTGGGCTATGCAAAGACAGGAAGAGAAGCTAAGAAGATCCTCAACGAAGGCAAAGTTCTCGTTGATGGAAAGATAAGAAAGGACTACAGGTTCCCAGTTGGTATTATGGACGTTGTCTCAATCCCAGCATTAGGCGAGCACTATAGAGTAATACCAAACAGGCTTGGAAAGCTCATTCTCCACAAGATAAGCGAGGAAGAGGCTAAGGTTAAGCCATTGAAGATCAACAACAAGCGCATGGTTAAGGGAGGAAACCTCCAATTGAACCTTCACGACGGAAGCAACCACCTCATCAAGCTCAGCTCACTAACAGATGAGACAAAGGATCGCTTTAGGACGTTCGACACAATCCTCATGAAAGTGCCTGAGAGGGAGATCGTTGAGGTCATCCCCTTTGAAGTTGGAACCTATGTCTTCGTTACCCAAGGTAAGAACGTCGCAAGGAAGGGTAAGATAGTTGAAGTGAGGCACTTCCCAATGGGATGGCCAGATGTCATCACAATCGAGGATGAAGAGGGAGAGCTCTTCGATACATTGAAGGAGTATGCAATCGTTATTGGAAAGGAGTCACCAAAGATTTCGTTACCATGAGGTGAAGCGAGATGAATAGAGAGGCAATTTTAAAGGACTGGGAAGCTCATCCAATGAGGAGGCCCAAAGTGGCTAAAGTTACCATAAACATAGGTGTTGGCGAGAGCGGAGAGCGCTTAACTAAAGCCGAGAAAATGCTTGAAGACTTAGTCGGCCAAAAGCCAATTAGGAGAAGGGCCAAGCAAACCAACAGGGACTTCGGAATTAGGAGAGGAGAGCCAATCGCTGTTAAGGTCACCCTTAGAGGCGAGAAGGCTAGAGAGATGCTAAAGAGGCTTTTTGCAGCAGTTGATAACAAAGTAAAGGCTTCAAACTTTGACAACCACGGAAACTTATGCTTCGGTGTCAACGAGCACATAAACATACCCGGTGTCGAATACGACCCAGAGATTGGTATCTTTGGTATGGACGTGTGTGTAACACTTGAAAGACCAGGATTCAGGGTTGCAAAGAGGAGAAGGAGAAGGCACCACATTCCAACAAGGCACAAGCTCACAAAGGATGAAGGGATTGTTTTCATAGAAGAGGAGTTTGGCGTCCAGGTTGTGGAGGGATGATAGATGGCTAAGGCAGACTACAACAAGAGGAAACCCAGAAAGTTTGGTAAGGGCGCGAGAAGATGTGTTAGGTGCGGCCAATTTGGCCCAGTTATTAGAATTCAAGGCTTGATGTTGTGCAGGCACTGCTTTAGAGAGATGGCTCCTAAGTTGGGCTTTAAGAAGTACGAGTGAGGTGGTAAAAGATGACTTTACTTGACCCATTGGCAAATGCATTATCACATATGACGAACAGCGAGAAGGTTGGAAAGGGTGAGGTTTACATAAAGCCTGCCTCAAAACTTATTGGAGAAGTCCTTAGAGTTATGCAGCAGAACGGCTACATCGGTGAATTTGAATTCATCGATGATGGAAGGGCTGGAATATACAGGGTTCAATTGAAAGGTAAGATAAACAAGACTGGAGCTATAAAGCCAAGATTCCCAGTTAAGGCGAAGGAGTATGAGAAGTGGGAGAAGCGCTTTTTGCCAGCATTCGACTTCGGTATACTCATTGTCTCCACATCTCAAGGTATTATGACTCACAAAGAAGCTAGAGAAAAGGGCATTGGTGGAAGGTTGATAGCCTACGTCTACTGAGGTGAGAAAAATGCCAGTTGATGCATGGGTAAAGGAAGAGGTTGAGATTCCAGAGGGAGTAACTGTCGAGATTAACGGTAACCTCGTGAAGGTTAAAGGTCCAAAGGGAGAGCTCGAGAGGGTCTTTGATTATCCTGGAGTTAAGATCCTCGAAGAGGATGGAAAGCTAATAGTCTACAAGGAGTTCCCAAGGAGGAAGGACATTGCAATCGCAAGAACTTACAAGGCTCACTTGAACAACATGATAAAGGGCGTTACAGAAGGCTTCACCTACAAACTCAAGGTAGTTTACAGCCACTTCCCAATGACTGTTAAAGTTCAAGGAGATACAGTCCTAATCGAGAACTTCCTCGGTGAAAAAGCTCCAAGAAAGGCCAAAATACTCCCAGGTGTTACCGTTAAAGTCATGGGATCAGAAATAATCGTTGAGAGCATTGACAAAGAAAAAGCCGGACAAACAGCGGCAAACATTGAGCAAGCCACGAGAGTTAAGGGTAGAGATAGAAGAGTCTTCCAAGATGGTATTTACATAGTTGATAAGGCTGGTAAACCTATAAAACTCTGAGGTGTGAGAGATGAACGAAAAAGCGAGACTCTTAAGATTAAGGGCTAGGATCAAGAGGAAAAAGCCTGACTTTTACAGGCAAGAGTGGTGGAGGTACCCACGCTTTAAGAACAATCCAAAGTGGAGAAGGCCAAAGGGAATCGACAGCAAAATGAGGATGAGGTGGAAGGGCAAGCCAGCCGTGGTATCAATAGGCTGGAGGTCACCAAAGCTCGTCAGAGGCTTGCACCCAAGCGGATATGAAGAAGTGTTAGTCCACAACGTCAAGGAACTCGAAGCTTTGAACCCAGAGAGACAAGCAGCTAGAATCGCAGCCGCTGTCGGTAAGAAGAAGAGGATCATGATTATTGAGAGAGCTAAAGAATTGGGAATTAAAGTATTGAATGCGAGGGTGTGATGAGCTATGCTTAAGATGCAAAAGAGAATTGCTGCCGAGCTTTTAAAGTGTGGCGAGAACAGGGTCTGGATAGACCCAGAGAGAATTGAAGACGTCGAGGCTGCAATCACAAGGGAGGACATAAGAAGGCTCATAGATGAGGGAGTCATTAAGAAGAAAGCCATTAAAGGACAAAGCTCATACAGGGCTAAGATAAGGAAGGAAGCAAGGAAGAAGGGAAGACACAGGGGACACGGTAGCAGGAAGGGTAAGAAGACTGCAAGGATGGGTAAGAAAGAGAGATGGATGATGACAATAAGGGCTTTGAGAAAGGAGCTTAGGAAGCTCAAAGCAGAGGGTAAGCTTGACGCACACACCTACCGCCGCTTGTACATCAGGGCAAAGGGTGGACAATTCAAGAGCAAGCACCAATTGTACCTCTTCATGGAAGAGAAGGGAATATTAAAGAGGTGATATAGATGGCTCACGGACCAAGATATAGGGTTCCCTTTAGGAGGAGAAGAAGTGGTAAGACTAACTATCACAAGAGGCTTGCATTACTCAAGTCAGGCAAGCCAAGATTAGTTGTGAGAAAAACATTAAACCATCACGTTGCCCAAATCGTAGTTTATGATCCAAACGGCGATAAAACACTCGTTTCAGCTCACACAAGGGAGCTAGTGAGAGACTTTGGGTGGAAGGGTCACTGCGGAAACACTCCAAGTGCATACCTCCTCGGTTTGCTCATAGGCTACAAAGCTAAGAAAGCGGGCATTGAAGAGGCTATCCTTGACATAGGACTTCACCCACCCACAAAGGGTTCAAGCATATTCGCAGTGCTTAAGGGTGCAATTGACGCTGGATTGGAGATACCACACAGTGAGGAGATATACCCAAGCGACGAGAGGATTAGAGGAGAAGTAATAGCCGAGTACGCAAAGGCTCTCAGGGAGGAGGGCGAAGAGAAGTACAGGAAGCAGTTTAGCGGTTACATCGTTAAGGGTTTAGAACCCGAAAAGCTCCCAGAGCACTTTGATGAGGTAAAAGCGAGAATAGAGGAAAAGTTTGGAGAGTGATGAGAGATGAGCCAAAACTGGAAGGAGTACGCTCAAAGAGTTTTAGAGGAATGGCAACCCAAGACCAAGTTGGGTATGCTCGTCAAGGAAGGACAAATCACAGACATTAGCGAAGTCTTTAGAAAGGGTTACCAAATCAAGGAGCCCGAGATAGTTGATGTCCTCTTACCAGAAGTCAACGACAGACAAAACCAAGAAGTCCTCGACATAGCTTTGACCGTTAGAATGACTGACAGCGGTAGGAGAATTAGGTTTAGGGTTTTAGCCGCTGTCGGAAACAGAGATGGTTACGTAGGTCTTGGAATAGGGCACGGTAAAGAAGTTGGTATTGCCATTAGGAAGGCTATCAACTATGCTAAGATGAACATCATCGAAATCAAGAGAGGCTGTGGCTCTTGGGAGTGCAGGTGCAGGAGGCCACACTCAATTCCATTCGCTGTTGAAGGAAAGGCTGGAAGCGTTAAAGTTAAGCTAATGCCAGGACCAAGAGGTTTGGGATTGGTCATAGGTGACGTTGGTAAGAAGATACTCACACTTGCAGGAGTTAAGGACGTTTGGTCACAAACATTGGGTGAGACAAGAACAACAGTGAACTTCGCCCATGCAGTCTTTGACGCACTCTACAACACGAACAGGGTTGCAGTCCAGCCAGATATGATTGAGAGGTATGGTATTATAGTGGGAAGGGAGATGCCGCAAAACTTTGAGCTTTGAGGTGAGCAAAGATGGCAAAGATGGCTATAATTAGAGTTAGGGGAAGAGTTGGCGTTAGAAGAGAAGTGAAGGACACTCTCGCAATGCTTAGGCTCCACAAAGTTAACCACCTGGTCATAATTGACGACACACCATCATACAAGGGCATGATACAAAAGGCTAAGGACTACATCACTTGGGGAGAAATCGATGCTGAAACCCTCGCAAAGCTCCTCAAAAAGAGGGGAAGACTCACAGGCAACAAGAAGCTTACAGAAGAATATGTTCAAGAGAAGCTCGGCATGAGCATTGAAGAGTTTGCCCAAGCAGTCATCAACGGTGAGAAGAGCTTAAAAGACCTCGAAGGCTTAAAGCCTGTCTTTAGACTCCACCCACCAAGGGGAGGCCACAAGACAATAAAGAGGCCATTCAAGGACGGCGGAGCCTTGGGTTATAGAGGCGAGAAGATTAATGAGCTTATAGAGAGAATGTTGTGAGGTGCTAAAGATGATCAGGAAAAAGAAAAAGGTGAGGAAGCTTAGAGGCTCTCACACTCACGGATGGGGATGTAAGAAGAAGCACCGCGGCGGCGGTCACAAGGGCGGTAGAGGTATGGCTGGAACTGGTAAGAGAAGCAAAGCCAAGTGGACTTGGGTCATCAAGTACATGCCAGACCACCTCGGAAAGCACGGCTTCCACAGGCCAAAGGCCGTTCAAAGGGAAGTCATAGCTGTTAACTTAAAGTTCATTGACGAGCACTTAGATGAGCTCATGCAAATGGGCATCGCATACGAGGAAGAAGGAAAGATAATTGTTGACACAACCCAATTTGCCGACAAGGTTTTGGGAACTGGAAAGCTCACAAAGCCTTTAGTTGTGAAGGCAAAAGCCTTCTCCCCTAAGGCTCAAGAGAGAATTGAAGCCGCTGGGGGAGAGGCTCTCCTCACTTGATTTCCTTTTTCAACAATTTTTGAGGTGTAACCTATGGGTGCAAGGGATATAATCTATGCCATCGAGAGGGCGTTTCCAGAAATTGATAGGCCTAAAAGGCACGTACCTTTAAAGGAAAAGCTTGCATGGACCGGAGTTGTTTTGTTGCTATACTTCATATTGGCAGAGATACCTCTTTTTGGATTGCCAGCACAAATACAAGACTACTTTGAATCCTTGAGGGTTGTCTTGGCTGGTAGAAGCGGTTCAATTCTAACATTGGGTATAGGTCCAATTGTCACCGCTGGTATCATTATGCAATTGTTGGTCGGTTCTGAGATTGTGAACTTGGATCTTTCAAATCCAGATGATAGAAGATTTTATCAAGCACTCCAAAAAGTGTTCGCCGTATTCATGTGCTTCTTTGAGGCTGCTATTTACGTCTTCGCAGGAGCATTCGGTAAAGTAGGCGTCGATATATCCATGAGCATAGCGATATTGTTGCTCTTCCAATTAGCCTTCGGTGGGATAATGCTCATGATAATGGACGAACTTGTGAGCAAGTGGGGAATAGGCAGTGGTATAAGTCTCTTCATCGCTGCCGGAGTCTCACAGCAAGTGATTACCCAAACTTTCAACCCATTAAGAGCACCAGGCTACTTCCTTCCAGGAACCCAAGAGGAGGCATTCATAGGTGCCATACCAGCGTTCTTCCAGTACCTAATGAACGGCGACATTAGAGGAGCATTTTATAGGGGCAGCTTGCCAGCTATATGGAACGTGTTGGCGACGCTCATAGTATTTGTAATAGTCGTCTATCTCGAGAGCATGCGTGTAGAGATACCGTTGAGCTATGGAAGAGTTACAGTGAGAGGAAGGTATCCAATTAGATTCCTTTACGTTTCGAACATACCAATCATCTTGACATTCGCCCTCTATGCAAACTTCCAACTTTGGGCTAGGTTGTTAGTAAGAATTGGGCACCCATGGCTTGGAACGTTTGATCCAAATACAGGGGCTCCTGTTAGTGGATTCATCATGTTTACGAGACCACCAAGGGATATCTTCAGCATAGCAAGCTGGTCGCACTTATTTGGATATGCACTAATGACCATAGGCTTCAGCCTGCTCTTTGGATGGCTTTGGGTTGAGCTTACAGGCTTAGATGCTAAGAGCATAGCAAGGCAACTCCAGAGAGCTGGAATGCAAATACCTGGATTTAGAAGAGACCCGAGAATCCTTGAACGTGTCTTGAACAAGTACATCCCATACGTCACAGTAATGGGCTCTTTCGCTGTTGCATCGATTGCAGTACTTGCAGACCTACTCGGTGCTTTAGGTACGGGAACAGGTATATTGCTGACGGTAGGTATCCTCTATAGGTTCTACGAGGAAATAGCAAGAGAACAAGTAAGCGAAATGTTCCCAATGCTACGTAAACTCTTCCAGTGACGGCTTTTCTTTTTCTCTTGTTTTCCCAACTTTTGATAGAAAACTTTTAAAAGCATGCTTTCTTCAAATCTGTTGACAAGTGTAAAATATAGTCATTTTCAATGACTGCTCTTAGGTGAGTTTAATGCCATTTGTAGTCGTTATCACTGGTATTCCTGGAGTTGGGAAGAGTACAATAACAAGGCTTGCCCTAAAGAGGACGAGGGCAAAGTTTAGGTTACTAAACTTTGGAGACCTGATGTTCGAGGAGGCTGTGAGAATAGGCTTAGTCAGGCATAGGGATGAGATGAGAAAACTCAGCTTACAAACCCAAAAAAAGCTCCAGCTAAAGGCAGCACAAAAGATAGCGGATCTAGCGAAGAGGGAACCGATTTTACTGGATACTCACTGTACGATTAAAACTCCCCTTGGATATCTGTTAGGTCTCCCAAGAGATGTCATAGAAACAATAAGTCCAAACTTTGTCGTTATAATAGAAGCATTTCCGAGTGAAATTCTTGGAAGGAGACTTAGAGACTTAAAGAGAGACAGGGATGTTGAGACTGAAGAGCAGATAAAGAGACACCAAGATTTAAATAGGGCGGCTGCAATTGTTTATGCAATGTACTCAAACGCTTTAATAAAAATCATTGAGAATCATGAGGATAAAGGTTTAGAAGAAGCTGTTGAAGAGTTGGTTAAAATACTCGATCTGGCGGTGAGGGAAAATGATTGAAGTAATCCATAATGCACTTGATGCCGCATTTGGAGGCATCATTTTAAGTCTTCAACCCATATGGGTGGCTACAATATTTGGAGCGATAATGGGTGTGTTCTACACTTTGGTAAACCGCAAATTTGTTGATCAGGAGAAGATGAAGAAGCTCCAAGAAATGAACAAGCAGTTCCAAAAGGAATGGAAAGAGGCTCAAAAAAATAAAGATGAGAAGAAGATGAAGAAGCTCCAACAAAAGCAGATAGAGATGTTAAAGCTTCAAAACGAGGTTATGAAGGATTCAATGTTCAAGCCAATGCTCATAAGTTTTCCAATGTTCATAATCTTCTATGGATGGCTTGCGAGGTATTACGTTGAGACCGCAATAGTTAAAATACCCTTTAACTTCTTCCTTGTTGACTGGTTCCACGGAATGTACCACTCATCTCTCCAAGCAAACGAGTTGGGATTCCTTGGCTGGTATTTCCTAACCACATACATAGTTGGTTCGATATTGAGGAAGATACTTGACATGGCATGAGCTAAAGCTAAAATTTAAAAAGCCATTGGCAAAACAAAGCTTAGCAGGAGGTGTTGTGAATGAAACCAATGTATAGATCAAGGTCATGGAGAAGAAAGTACGTTAGGACACCTGGAGGAAGGGTGACCATACACTTTGAGAGGAAGAAGCCAAAGATAGCCCACTGTGCAATGTGCGGAAGGCCATTGAACGGTGTTCCAAGGGGAAGGCCAAGCGAGATTAGGAAGCTTGCAAAGACCCAAAAGAGGCCGGAGAGACCAATGCCACACCTCTGCCCAAGCTGCATGAGGAAGGTCATGAAAGCCCAAGTTAGAGCTCAAATTGCCCTCTGAAAAAATCATCTTGGCGGATGAAAATGACAAAGAGAGGACTAGTAATAACAGTGAGCGGCTTGGCAGGTAGTGGGACAACTACCCTGTGCAAAAATATAGCGAAGCACTATGGCTTTAAGCATATCTATGCGGGTTTGATATTCCGCCAAATGGCCCAAGAAATGGGCATGACTCTAAACGAATTTCAAGAGTATGCAGAGCTCCATCCCGAAGTGGATAGGGAAGTGGACAGGAGACAAATCGAAGCTGCAAAAGAGGGGAACGTTATTATTGAGGGTCGTTTGGCTGGATGGATGGTTAAAGACGCTGACTTAAAGATTTGGCTCGACGCTCCCTTGAGAGTAAGGGTTGAGCGTGTTGCCCGTAGGGAAAAGAAGCCCTACGATATTGCCTTCATGGAGACTGTCGAGAGGGAGAAGCAGAATAGGAAAAGATATTTAAACCTCTATAGTATCGACATAGATGACCTTTCAATTTATGATTTGGTCATAAACACTTCAAAATGGAAGCCTGATGGCGTCTTCGCTATTGTGAAGGCAGCCATCGACCACCTTGCTCCCGAAGGTGACTCGGGAGCGGGAAAAACTAAGGAGGTGGAATGAATGGTAGCTATGGATGTTGGAAGGATTGGTGTTATCCTTGCAGGTAGAAGGGCTGGTAAGAAAGTCGTCGTCGTTGACGTTATAGACAGGAACTTCGTCCTCGTTACAGGCGCTGGGAACGGTGTTAAGAGGAGAAGGATGAACATCAAGCACATCGAGCCACTCCCCGAAAAGATTGACATTCAAAGGGGAGCCAGCGACGAGGAAGTTAAGCAAGCCCTTGAAGCTGCCGGCATAACACTTGAATGAACTCTTTAAATAAGCGCACGCTTGCGGTGAGGGGCTTAGCCCCTTATTCTATCCCTGAATTTTATTTAAATAATGCAAACTTTTTTGGATTTCACTTTTCATTTTGAAAATCAATAACTATTTAGCTTTTCAATGCGTAATTTGTATAGAGCATTTGGGGATGAGTTTTATGGTTAAAGCAGTTTGGAATGGAGCTGTTCTTGCAGAAGTTGAGAAAAAGAGACTCATCCTTTTGGAAGGAAACGTTTATTTCCCACCTGACTCAGTGAATAAAAAATACCTCAAGGAAAGCGATATTCATTCAACATGCCCTTGGAAAGGGGAAGCGAGCTATTATGATATTGTCGTTAATGGCAAGGTGAATAAAGATGCTGCTTGGTATTATCCTGAACCTAAAGATGCTGCAAAGCACATAAAAGGCTACGTGGCTTTTTGGAAAGGAGTGGAAATAATAGATGAATGAGGGATTAACTGTGGTGAGATATTTTGATTTAGTCGTAATTGGGAGTGGTGTGGCTGGGACTTTAGCCGCTCACAAGGCTAAGCAGGCAGGTTTGAATGTTGCTGTAGTCGATGAGCGCCCTTTTGGAGGTACCTGTGCATTAAGGGGCTGCGATCCAAAGAAGATTTTGGTCGGTGCGGCTGAGCTTGTGGATTGGGCAAGGAGAATGAAAGGAAATGGAATAGACGGAGAAATAAAAATAGACTGGAAGGAACTAATGAAGTTTAAGAGGAAATTTACTGAGGAGATGTCAAAAAGGATTGAACAAGGCTTTGAGAAGGCAGGCATAGAGACTTTTCATGCTCATGCGCGCTTTTTAGATGAAAGAACTCTTGAAGTAGATGGGGAAAAGCTTGAAGCGAGGTTCTTTTTAATTGCAACGGGAGCAAGGCCGAGAACGCTTAATATTCTCGGAGAAGAATATGTTATAACGAGCGACCAGTTTTTGGAGCTTGATAATCTTCCCGAAGAGATTATCTTTGTTGGTGGAGGATATATCTCCTTTGAGCTTGCACACATAGCTTCGCGTGCAGGTGCTAAGGTTAAGATACTCCATCGCAGTGAGAGGCCTTTAAAGAACTTTGAACCCTACTTGGTGGAGAAACTTTTAGAGGCGACAAGAGAGAAGGGGATAGAAGTTATTTTAAACACCCCCGTGGTGGGAGTCGAGAAGAAAGGGAACAGGTTCATTGTCAATACGGCTCAAAATGAAGCACAATTTGAAGCTGACTTAGTTGTTCATGGAGCAGGGAGAGTGCCAAACATCGATGGTCTTGGCTTAGAAAATGCTAATATCGAGCACGATAGTAGGGGCATTATAGTGAACGAATACATGCAAAGCATTTCTAATCCAAGGGTTTATGCTGCAGGCGATGTTGCCAAGGGAGGTTTACCTTTAACTCCTGTTGCTGCTGTCGAGGCAAGTATAGCCACGAGCAACATTATAAAAGGCAACAATAGGAAAATAAACTACAAGGGAATCCCTACAGCAGTTTTTACAATACCTCCTATGGCTTCAGTTGGTTTGAGAGAAGAAGATGCTAAGAGAGATAGTCTAAACTTCACTGTAAAACAAGGGGACACATCGAGATGGTATACCTCTAAGAGGATAAACCTCAAACACTCTGCATTCAAGATATTGATAGAAAAAGAGACAGGAAAAATACTAGGCGCCCACTTGTTGGGGCACAACGCTGATGAAGTGATAAACATATTTGCTTTAGCAATCCAACTAGGATTAACTGCTCAAGACCTAAAGCACCGCTATTACTCCTATCCAACGAGTTCTTATGACATCCTCTACATGCTTTGACATTTCTAAACCTTTATAAGCTTCGCAGTGAACTCTCCAATATAACGCTCGCTAGGTGATAGCTATGGTAAAGAAGAAAAAGAGGGAGAGAAAGTACCTTTTGCCTGCGGATACTAAGAGAGAGATTGTGATAAAAGATGATAAGGCCGAAACGAATCCTAAGTGGGGCTTTTCTCCATATGAAAGGCCAATAGATTTGCACATAAAGTATGGGGTTATCAATTTGGACAAGCCTCCGGGACCTACTTCCCATGAGGTTGTTGCGTGGGTTAAGAGAATTTTAAACTTAAATAAGGCGGGCCACGGTGGAACCCTTGACCCTAAGGTGAGCGGTATCCTTCCAACAGCTTTGGAAAATGCTACGAGAGTAGTTCAAGCTCTTTTGCCAGCGGGAAAAGAGTATGTGGCTTTAATGCATCTTCACGGTGATGTTAAGAAGGAGAAAATACTTCAAGTAATGAGCGAGTTTGAAGGTGAGATAATTCAGAGGCCGCCTTTGAGAAGTGCTGTTAAAAGGAGATTGAGAACCAGAAAGGTTTACTACATTGATGTTTTGGAGATTGATGGTAGGGATGTCCTTTTTAGAGTTGGTGTTGAGGCTGGGACTTACATAAGGTCGCTCATCCACCATATAGGCTTAGCATTGGGAGTAGGCGCTCACATGGCCGAGCTTAGGAGGACGAGGAGCGGACCCTTCAAGGAGGATGAAACCCTCGTAACGCTTCACGATTTGATTGATGCCTATCACTTTTGGAAGGACGATGGAATAGAGGATTACTTTAGAAAAGCAATCCAACCGATGGAGAAAGCGGTTGAGCACTTGCCCAAGGTGTGGATTAGGGACTCAGCGGTTGCTGCCGTAACCTATGGGGCAGACCTAGCAGTTCCCGGAATCGTTAAGCTTCATAAAGGCATTAAGCGCGGTGACCTCGTGGCCATAATGACGCTCAAAGATGAGCTTGTCGCGTTGGGCAAAGCTATTATGACAAGCGGCGAGATGCTCAACGAAAAGAAGGGTATAGCGGTCGATGTGGAGAAGGTGTTCATGCCTAGGGATTGGTATCCAAAGATGTGGTAGCAAACTTCGCCTTCGCGAAGTTTGATCAAGGTTTACATGTCCCTTTAAATTTAGCTGTTTTTCAGTGGATTTCTTTTGGCTATTTTTTACATTATTTTACTCTCATCAGCGTCCTTTGGGTGTTAAAAAGGCAAAAACAACTTCCAAAAGGGACTTGAAGTTGGAAATCCAATTCAAAGATTCAACTTGAAGAAGACATGCAAACTCGCTCTGGTCTTTTTGGGAAGTTTACCCTTTGATCAAACTTTGCCTTGCAAATTGCTTGCTGACGCAAGCGCCGGCGGAAATGGGTTAACTCCTTCATTTTACATCTTTAATGGCATTCTTTTTTTACTTGCCAATTTGTGTGGAATTTCGTGAACAAGTACATCAATTTTGGATTCACTCTTTTTTGACGCATTTCAGACACAAAATACGGTAAAAATCCGTTACAAGTGTTTAATCTTACTTCAAATGTATAATTAGGGAGTGAATGTCATTGAAAAAGAGCATTTGCCGGTCTTTCATTTCGGTCATAATCTGAGAACCTTTTTAAACCCCTTCCCCAAAGCATAACCCATGAGTCATTACTACTCCGAGAGCCCAAGCACACCACTAAGGACAAAGACCATTGAGGTAGTGCTTAGAGGAGAGCGCTTTAAATTTATCACAGCGAGCGGAGTTTTTTCCTTTGGAAAGCTTGATTTAGGAACTAAGCTCTTGATTGAGAGTGTCATATTAGATAAGGATTGGGAAGTTTTAGATTTGGGCTGTGGCTACGGTGTGATTGGAATTGTTGCCTCACGTTTCGTTAAGCGCGTTGTCATGGTAGACATCAATAAGAGGGCTGTAAGTATAGCGAAGAAAAATTTAAAAATCAACAACGTGGAGAATGCTGAGGTGAGGTGGGGGAGCCTCTACGAACCAGTTGAGGGTAAGAGGTTCCACACCATAATAACCAACCCTCCCGTGCATGCAGGCAAAGAAGTGCTGAGGGAAATAGTTATAAATGCTCCCAAGCATCTCTACGATGGAGGTTTACTTCAACTCGTCATTCGCACAAATCAAGGCGCAAAATATATTAAGGGTTTGATGGAGCAAACCTTTAAAGATGTGCGGGAGCTATCGAAGGGTAGCGGGTATAGAGTGTATGCCGGGATAGCCTAGCCTGGGATGGCGCGGGCCTTGAGAGCCCGTGGGCGTTTGCCCGCCGGGGTTCAAATCCCCGTCCCGGCGCCAAAATCCTCTTGAAGGATTAACTCTTTGGAGGTGTACTTATAATGGCAGACTTTAGGCACATAGTGCGTATCGCTGGAACGGATTTAGACGGAAATAAACAAATTAGGTGGGCATTAACAGGTATCAAAGGTATTGGAATAAACTTTGCAACAATGGTGTGCAGAGCAGCTGGTATTGACCCATTCCAAAAACTCGGTTACATGGACGAGGAGTCAATTAAAAAGATAGAAGCTGTCTTAGAGAACCCACTAGCTCACGGTATTCCTGAGTGGGCAGTAAACAGGCCAAAGGACTACGAGACAGGAAGAAACTTGCACCTCATTGGTGCCAAGTTGGCTATGTACTGGAGAGAGGACTTCAACAGGCTAAGGAGACTAAGGTCATACAGAGGTATCAGACACGAGCTTGGATTGCCTGTTAGAGGGCAAAGAACTAAAGCACACTTCAGGCACGGCGCTACATTGGGTGTTAGCAGGAGGAAGAAGTGAGGTGGTATAAATGGGAGACCCTAAGAGGCAAAGGAAGAGGTATGAGACTCCCTCTCACCCATGGATTAAGGAGAGAATTGAGAGAGAAAAGGTATTGGTGCAAAAGTATGCTTTGAAGAACAAGAAGGAGCTTTGGAAGCACGAGACTCAGCTTAGAAACTTTAGAAGAAGGGCAAGAAGATTGCTCGCAGCTAGAGGTAAGCAAGCTGAGGTAGAGAGGGAGCAATTGCTCCAAAGATTAAAGAGGCTTGGAATCCTCCCAGAGAACGCTCACCTTGATGACGTTCTTTCACTTGTCATCGAGGACATTTTAGAGAGGAGACTTCAAACAATTGTCTTCAAGAGAGGTCTGGCTAGGACTCCAAGACAAGCTAGGCAGTTGATTGTCCACGGTCACATT
Organism: Palaeococcus pacificus DY20341; assembly: GCF_000725425.1. NCBI lineage: Archaea > Methanobacteriati > Methanobacteriota > Thermococci > Thermococcales > Thermococcaceae > Palaeococcus > Palaeococcus pacificus. The sequence goes on from NZ_CP006019.1 coordinate 334,336, forward strand.
GAAGTGAACGGTCAGCTCATAAGATCCCCAAGCTACCTCGTGCTCAAGGAGGAGGAAGAGACAATAACATACACCAAGAACTCCCCATTTGCTAACTCCCAACACCCGGAGAGGATGGTTATTGAACAAGCTCAAAAGGGTGAGGCACAATGAGTAATGAGGTTAACATTAAAAAGAAGGAGAAGTGGGGAGTTGCCCACATCTACTCCTCATACAACAACACAATAATCCACATCACGGATTTAACCGGTGCTGAAACCATCGCTAAGTGCAGCGGTGGTATGGTAGTCAAGGCCGATAGAGATGAACCCTCTCCATACGCAGCTATGGTCGCTGCTAAGAGAGTTGCGGAAGAGGCTTTGGAGAAAGGCATCACAGGTGTTCACATTAAAGTCAGAGCACCAGGAGGAAGCAAGAGCAAAACTCCAGGGCCAGGTGCTCAAGCAGCTATTAGAGCTTTGGCTAGAGCAGGCCTTAGGATAGGAAGAGTTGAAGATGCAACTCCAATACCGCACGATGGAACAAGGCCAAAGGGCGGTAGGAGAGGCAGAAGGGTTTGACTCTCTTTACAACTTCTTTTTTTGGTGAGAGCAATGAAAATTAAAATTCTTGAAAAGAGAGAGGATGCGATTCGCTTCATAATTGAAGGCGTTGATATAGCCTTTGCAAACGCCCTAAGGAGAACTGTTATCAGCGAAGTTCCAACATTTGCGGTGGATGAGGTAGAGTTTTACGAAAACAACTCTGCTTTGTTTGATGAGATGATATCCCACCGTCTAGGTTTGATACCACTAACCACACCTGCGGATAGGTTTGAGCTCGATGCTTTGGAGTTGGATGATTATACGGTAACACTCTCTTTAGAGGCTGAAGGACCTGGAGTAATTTACTCCGGCGATTTAAAGAGTGATGATCCGGATATTAAGCCCGCTAATCCAAACATCCCTATAGTTAAGCTTGCCGAAGGACAGAGGCTCGTCTTTAATGCATATGCGAGGCTTGGTAGAGGAAAAGACCACGCAAAATGGCAACCCGGATTGGCATACTATAAGTACCTAACCAAAATCCATGTTAGCAAAGAAGTTCCTAATTGGGAAAAGATAAAAGATCTTGCTGAGAAGAGGGGTTTGCCAGTTGAGGAGAACAAAAATGAATTGATCATTAAAACTGAAAAGGCATTTTATTTGCCAAGAGAATTCGATGAGTACATTGGCAACCTAATAGTTGAAAAGGTAGTTCCAAACACCTTTGTGTTTACTGTCGAGAGCAATGGCGAACTTCCTGTAGAAGAAATCATCAGCATTGCCTTAAAGTTGCTCATGAGAAAAGGCGATAAATTTATAAGCGAACTTCATAGATTAGCGGAATAGCCACGCGGGGGTTGCCGAGCCTGGCCAAAGGCGCGGGATTTAGGGTCCCGTCCCGTAGGGGTTCGCGGGTTCAAATCCCGTCCCCCGCACCATCATGATCACCCCGTCCCTCGGTGCGAGAATGAAAAAACTGTTATGGAGGAATGTTCATGAAGAGAACAGGCCCAACTGACATTAATTTGAGAAGGCTCATAAGGTATTTAAAGAAAAAGTCTAATGAAGAAAACGTAAATATTTGGAAAGACGTTGCCTGGCGCTTAGAGAGGCCAAGAAGGCAAAGAGCAGAAGTTAACGTTAGCAAAATCAACAGGTACACCAAAGAGGGCGATTTTGTTATTGTCCCAGGTAAGGTGCTCGGTGCAGGAAGCATTAACCACAAAGTAATAGTTGCAGCATGGAGCTTTAGCGAAGAGGCAAAGAAGAAGATAGCAGAGGCTGGTGGAGAGGCCATCAAGATCGAAGAGTTGATTGAGAGAAACCCCAAAGGTAGTGGAGTAATTATAATGGAGTGATGAGCCATGAGGATTATTAACGCTGAAGGTCTCATATTGGGTAGGATGGCTTCAAAGATTGCCAAGATGCTCCTTGAAGGTGAGGACATCATCATAGTTAACGCTGATAAAGCTATCATCACTGGCAACAGGGAGTACATTTTTGCCAAGTACAAGCGCAAAACAGAGTTCAGATCAATCTCAAACCCACAAAAAGGTCCATTTTATCCAAAGAGGAGCGATGAGATTGTTAGGAGAACAGTTAGGGGAATGCTTCCATGGAAGACAGACAAAGGAAGGAAGGCATTTAGAAAGTTGAAGGTTTACGCTGGCGTTCCAAAGGAATTCGAAGGCAAAGACTTTGAAACAATAAGTGAAGCGCACATATCAAGGCTCAAGACACCTAAGTTCGTTACAGTTGGTGAAGTAGCAAAGTATTTGGGTGGAAAGTTCTGAGGTGGTATAAATGACCAAGGTTATTCAAACTGCTGGAAAGAGGAAGAGCGCGATTGCGAGAGCTACAATTAGAGAGGGAAAAGGTAGGGTTAGGATCAACGGAAAACCTGTTGAGATAATCGAACCTGAAATGATCAGGTTTGTTATCATCGAGCCATTAGTCTTAGCTGGTGAAGGAATCGTTAACAAGGTTGACATAGACGTCAAGGTTCAAGGTGGAGGAATAGTGGGACAAGCCGAGGCTGCTAGAGTTGCTATAGCTAGGGCTTTAGTAGAGTGGACAAACGACATGACTTTGAAGGATACTTATATGCAATACGATAGAACGATGCTCGTTGGAGACTCAAGAAGGACAGAGCCACACAAGCCAAACAGGTCAACAAAGGGTCCAAGAGCAAAGAGGCAAAAGAGTTACCGTTGAGCCTTTCCTTTGTTTAATTTAAAAATTTGGAAGGTGTAAACATGATAGTACCCGTAAGGTGCTTCACCTGTGGCAAAGTCATAGGGGACAAATATTATATATTCAAAGAGCGCGTAGAGAAAGGGGAAGACCCCGAGAAGGTCTTGGACGACCTTGGGTTAGAGAGATACTGCTGTAGAAGGATGATCCTAAGTCACGTTGAACTCATCGACGATGTGATGCACTACAGGATATATTAAAAACCACATTTCTTGGCTGGGGCCGTGGGGTAGCTTGGTCCATCCTCTCGGCTTGGGGTGCCGGAGACCCGGGTTCAAATCCCGGCGGCCCCACCAAAATTTGCAAAGGTGATGACTAATGTTTAGGTACACGAGGTTTGAAAAGGCGAGAGTTATAGGGGCAAGGGCTTTGCAGATAGCCATGGGTGCTCCAGTCCTCATTGACGTCCCAAAGAACATAACCCCTTTGGATGCGGCTATCTTAGAGTTTGAAAAAGGAGTAATTCCAATAACCGTTATAAGACCGAGCTGAAGGTGACGCTATGGACACAGTGATAAACAACATAATTGCAAGGATTTCGATACTCAAAGGCGGAAAATACTCAATTGAAGTAGATGTCATAACGCCTTCGGGCTTTGGTAGATTTGCTTCACCGTTAGAAGCAGATCCAATGCTCTATCTGGTTGAGGCATATAGAGGAGTTAGCGAAGTGGATGAGATTATAGGGCCCGAGCTAATAGGCTTTGATTCTCAAGATCAAGAGCTCATAGACAGCTATCTATGGGAAATTGATGGAACAGAAGACTTCAGCCACGTTGGCGCAAATACGGCTTTGGCAATCTCAATAGCAGTTGCAAAAGCAGCCTCAAACTCAAAGGGAATCCCGCTTTACCGCTACATTGGAGGAACATTCAGCACTGAAATCCCCGTCCCTATGGTGGAGTTTGGAAGGGATGAGAACTTTAGATACTTGGCAGTAGTGAGGGATATCACAGAAATAAGGGACGTTTTGGATGGAATAGTGAAGATTGAGGAGTTTGCAAAGACATGTACTTTGGAAGAGCTATCAGAAGCATCAGAGCTGGCTAGTGAAGAGCTTGGAATTGATGTGGGATTGGGTTTAGTCCAGCTCAAACCGTTTGAATTGGAAGAGCTTTTGGGGATAGTTGAAAACAACAACGTTGCTTACATTAAGCCTTTGAGCGACGAAGAGGAGGTTTATCTCGAGCTTATGGCTGAAACTCATGGGGTATTCATAGATGGAGAAAACCTCTTTAGAGCGAAGGATATTTTAGATAGGCGCTACTACAATGCGCTCTCCATAAAGCCAATCAACTTTGGAACGCTCACCGACGTTTACAACATAGTTAACGACGCTAAGTCGGAGAAGATAACGCCTATAATGGCGGAAGCCACCTTTGAGTCGGCTGATGAGGCTTTGGTGCACTTGGCCGTAGGGCTTAAAAGCCCGGCGGTCATCTTGAATAAAGACTCGCTCGTTAAAATGAACGAGCTCATTAGAATTGCCGAGGATTTAGGTGAAAGAGCAAGGATAATAACATTTGAGGGGTGAAAGAAATGGAAGAGTATTTGGTTCCACTTGACCAATATTTGGCAGCTGGTATTCACATAGGAACTCAACAAAAGACGAAGGATATGAAGCGCTTTATATACAGGGTCAGACAAGATGGCCTCTACGTTTTGGATGTTAGGAAAACAGACGAGAGGTTAAGGGCTGCAGGAAAGTTCTTAGCTAAGTTCGACCCTGAAAGCATCTTAGCGGTAAGCGTTAGGCTCTACGGTCAAAAGCCCGTTAAAAAGTTTGGTGAAGTTACAGGTGCAAGGTCTATCCCAGGAAGATTCCTCCCAGGAACAATGACAAACCCACAAGTTAAGAACTTCATCGAGCCAGATGTTTTGATTGTTACAGATCCAAGAGCAGACCACCAAGCCGTTAAAGAGGCCAAGGAAATAGGCATCCCAATAGTTGCTCTTGTTGATACAGAGAACCTCTTGAGCTTCGTTGATTTGGCAATCCCAACAAACAACAAGGGTAGAAAGGCCTTAGCTTTAATCTACTGGATACTCGCTAGGGAAGTTCTCTTCAACAGAGGAGAAATCCAAAGCAGGGAAGACTTTAACGTCACAGTTGAGGATTTCGAGATGAGGATTATTAGGGGATGATCCCCGTTTTCTCTGTTTTCTCTGCTTCTTAGATTTTTGACTTTATCTTAAAGTCTATAAACTTCAAATGCTAATTTCTTTTGGTGATGACCATGAGGTATCCAGCCGTTGCGGGAAGTTTTTATCCAGTTGGTGAAGAGTTAAAAGAGATGCTTGAGAGCTTTTTTGGAGATTTGGGGGAGGTTGGAAGTGAGAGAAAAATAACTGCTGGGGTTTCACCTCACGCGGGCTATATCTTCTCCGGCTACACTGCCTCTAGAATTTTTAAAGCGATTTATGAAGACGGCCTTCCTGAGACGTTCGTGATAATTGGACCAAATCACACGGGTTTAGGTTCACCTATAGCAATTTACCCTAAAGGAAAATGGGCAACACCTTTAGGGGAAATTAATGTTGATAGTGAACTTGCCAAGACAATAGCAAAACACTCTCAGATGGCAGACCTAGATGAGACGGCACATACGTATGAACACTCAATTGAAGTCCAATTACCTTTCATTCAATACATAGCAGAAAAAGCAGGAAGTGAAGTAAAAATAGTGCCCATCACTTTAGGGCTTCAAGATGAGGAAATTGCAGAGGATTTGGGTAAAGCTATATTTGAAGCCTCTCAAGAGTTGGGAAGGGATGTCGTTGTCATAGCCAGTACGGACATGATGCACTACGGCCCTGTTTACGGATATGTGCCCTTTAGGGCGAGAGCGGATGATTTGCTCGGCAGGATAAAGGAGTGGGACTTCAGGATAATAAGACAAATCCTAAACTTGGATTACAAAGAAATGTTCAAAGAACTTAAGGAGATGGATCACACGATGTGCGGCCCTGGAGGAGTTGCAACTGCAATAGTTTACTCTCGCTTAGCTAAAGCTGTTGAAGCAGAGCTTTTATACTACACAACGAGCTTTGACGTGAGCAGAAGCACAGATGCAATAGTAGGTTATGCTTCGATTGTAATGAGGAGATAGCCAAAACATTTTAACTTCTCTCGGCTTTTAACTTTTGGAGGGAGCTAAAATGAAAGTCCTTGCATCTGCACCTGCTAAGATTATACTCTTTGGTGAACACAGCGTTGTTTACGGTAAGCCTGCTATTGCAGCGGCAATAGACTTGAGGACTTACGTTTGGGCATCATTTAATGAAAAAAGAGCTATTAAAATTGAGGCGAAGGATATTAAAGTTCCTGGCTTGACGGTCTCATTTTCCGAAAACGAGATTTACTTTGAGAGTGACTATGGAAAAGCCGCTGAGGTTTTGAGCTATGTTAAGCAGGCTATTGAAATCGTAAGAGATGAGGCAGACAAAAACGGTAAGGGCATAACCGTTTCGATAACTTCACAAATACCTGTTGGTGCTGGACTGGGCTCATCAGCGGCTGTGGCAGTTGCCACAATAGGTGCGGTTTCTAAGCTTTTTGGTTTGGAGCTTACACCTGAAGAAGTGGCAAAGCTCGGTCATAAGGTTGAACTCCTCGTCCAAGGCGCTTCTAGTGGAATCGATCCCACAGTTTCAGCTGTTGGGGGCTTTCTTTACTATCAAAAGGGCTCGTTTGAAGAGCTGCCTGTTGTTGAGCTCCCTATGGTTGTGGGCTATACCGGCACGAGCGGTTCAACAAAGGAGCTCGTAGCAAAGGTCAGGCGGAACCTCAACGACATGCCTGATGTGATGCAGCCCATAATTGACTCCATGGGGAAGGTTGTTGAGAGAGCGAAGGAGATTATTTTGGCCAACTATGACAGCAGAATCAAGTTTGAGCTGCTTGGCAAGCTAATGAACATCAACCACGGTCTCTTAGATGCAATAGGGGTCTCAACTAAAGGTTTAAGTGACCTCGTTTATGCTTCGAGGGAGGCGGGAGCAATTGGTGCCAAAATTACTGGCGCTGGTGGAGGAGGATGCATGTACGCCCTCGCACCTGGGAAGCAGAGTGAAGTTGCAACGGCCATAAGGATTGTCGGTGGAATGCCGATGATAACTAAGATAAGCCGCGAAGGAGTTAGGATTGAGGAGGTCGTCGAATGATAATTATCAAGCTCGGTGGGAGCGTAATAAGTGACAAGAAAACTCCCTATTCCTTCAACAAGGACATCGTTAAGGGAATAGCGAAAGAAATTGCCGGCTTTTATCCCGAGGAGGGCTTTATTCTTGTTCACGGCGGCGGCAGCTTTGGACATCCTAATGCAAAAGAATATCGCATTAGGGAAGGCCTTACTAAGGATGTGAAGCGCAAGAGGATAGGCTTCTCAAAGACCCACCAAGCGATGCTGAAGCTCAACGACTTGATAATCAATGTTTTCCTTGAAGAAGGACTGCCCGCTTACTCTGTCTCGTCTTCTTCGATATTCCTGATAGAAAAAGGTGATATAGTCTACGGAGAGCTTGAGATTTTGAGGAAGCTCCTTGAGAAGGACTTTATTCCAATTTTGTTCGGAGACACAGCAATAGCTCTCGACAAGGGGATAGACATCCTCTCTGGAGACCAGATAGTCAGCTATCTAGCGAAGATGCTCAAGTCGAGCAAAGTTATATTCCTTATGGATGTTGACGGAATCTACAACAAAAACCCAAAGGGAGAGGATGCTAAGCTTATAGAAGAGCTCAGCAGTGAAGAGATTGAGCATCTCCTCAAAAGCTCAGAATCCTCAGGAATTGATGTTACGGGTGGAATTGGAAACAAGCTCCGCGAAGCCCTCAAGATTTCTAGCTATTCGGAGGTTTACTTCATAAACGGGAAAGTTAGGGGTAACCTGACCAAAGCACTTAAAGGGGAAAAGGTTGGCACGAGGATTAAAGCTTAGGTTGTGGCCTTTCATTTTTTATCCCTATTTTATCAGACTTTTTTGGCAAACTGATTCTACAAGATAAGGAGATTCTGCCAAATGATAACTCTAGACGATAAATAATAAACTACTCCTGTGAATAGAAAACTTTAAATAGATTAACTCATAAGTTAACTAGTAGTGGTTGCTATGTATAAAAAAACACTCTTTGGATTTTTCTAATATTTTCCTTGGGCTAATAGCTGATTTAGCTGTGATAATCTTCCTTTCAGCTGTTATAGGTGCATTATTCTATGAAATAGCTACATATATCGGCGCGGCAAAACTCGGAAAGGCCCTCATCTTTTCAACTCTCGCTGTTGTTTCTGCACTAGTATTCAGCTCAGGAGCCTTTGAAATCTCCGAAAGCTTTCACATGAGCAAGCGTGTAAATTACGCTTTATTGGCCTCTCTCATAACAGGGGTTGCACTGCTCTTCTATTTTGACCAATACGCTTCAGCAAGCGTACTTTTGGGGGCTTTAATAGCTTTTCTTAACCAAAAGCAATGATGAACTCAACATCACTGCGCCATCCAAAAACCTATTAACCTCTTCTTCCCTTTTTTCTTTGGTGGTGCTTATGGATTATTTCGATAAGGAAGAGCTCACGGTTATTAGAAAGTTCGAGCACATAGAGCACTGCTTAAAGAAAGAGGTAGAAGCTCATGTGAGTGCTCAATTTGAGAATATACACTTTGTCCACATGTCATTGCCTGAGATAGACAAGGAGGAGATTGATCTAAGTGTAGAGTTCCTCGGAAGGAAGTTTGATTATCCGATAATGATTGCGGGAATGACAGGAGGAACTAAAGGTTCGCAGCTTGCGGGGAAGATAAACAAGACCTTAGCTAAAGCTGCCCAAGAGCTCAACATTCCAATGGGTGTTGGCAGTCAAAGGGCAATGATTAGAAAGCCTGAGACTTGGGAAAGCTACTACGTTAGAGATGTAGCTCCCGATGTCTTTCTCGTCGGCAACCTAGGCGCACCCCAGTTTTCCGAAACAATGCCCAATCGCTATGGTATTGAGGAAGCCATCAAAGCTGTCGAGACAATTCAAGCTGACGCTTTGGCCTTTCACATGAATCCTCTCCAAGAGAGTGTCCAACCAGAAGGAGATACCCAATACAGGGGCGTTTTGAATGCTTTGGCTGAGCTTAAGAGTGAGTTTCCCTATCCAATAATAGCTAAGGAAACGGGCGCAGGGGTTTCCAAAGAAGTTGCTGTAAAGCTTGAGAGCATTGGGATTGATGCTGTGGATGTAGGTGGCCTCGGTGGGACTTCATGGAGCGGTGTGGAGTATTATAGAGCTAAAGATGAGAGGAGCAAAAATCTAGCTTTGAAGTTCTGGGACTGGGGCATTCCAACAGCTCTCAGCGTTGCAGAAGTTAGGTATGCAACAGATTTGCCAATAATTTCAACGGGTGGCATTAGGGATGGCATTCAAATAGCCAAAGCCTTAGCCTTGGGAGCTAATTTGGCCGGTGTAGCTTTACCTCTCTTAAAGCCTGCGGCAAAGGGTGATGTTGAAGGCGTTATAAAGGTTCTTGAGCGCTACATAAACGAGCTCAGGAATGCCATGTTCCTCGTTGGTGCAAAGAATGTGGTCGAGCTTAGAAAAGTGCCCCTCGTGGTTACAGGCTTTGCGAGGGAGTGGCTTGAGCAGAGGATAGAGTTATGGGAGTTTTTGAGGGAGAGGAGAAGGATCCTTTGACTTTTCTTATATTTGATAATGCACACCTTTTTAAACCTCTCCTACAAGTATAGATTAACCCGATGAGGTTCCGCCTCATCACTTAAAGGGCCGAGGCCGACGAAAAGTCCGCCTCTCGATAAAATGAATGGAGGAAAGGAAATGATAACAATCTACACAATAGGCGGCTACGAAGAAGTGGGCAAAAACATGACCGCTGTGGAATACAACGGTGAAGTCGTTATAGTGGATATGGGAATAAGGCTCGATCGTGTTCTAATCCATGAGGATGTGAACTTTCAAAAGATGAGTTCGAGAGACCTTAGAAAGTTGGGTGCGATACCCGATGATAAGGCGATTAGGAATAAGAAAGTGGTGGCAATTGCCCTCTCGCATGGACACTTAGACCACATTGGAGCTGTTGCTAAATTAGCCCCCCACTATCCAGACGTTCCTATCTACGGGACGCCATATACGATAAAGCTCACTAAAAATGAGGTTAGGGGTGAGCAGTACTTTGAGGTAAAGAATCCTATGTACGAGACGAACTACGGCGAGATAGTCCAAGTTAGTGAGAACCTCGCAATAGAGTTTGTCCAAATTACTCACTCAATTCCACAGTCTTCTATAGTTGTAATACATACACCTGAAGGGGCTGTAGTTTATGCCTGCGACTACAAGTTTGATAACAACAATCCCATTGGCGAAAAGCCCGACTACAAGCGTCTGAGGGAGATTGGCAAAGAAGGAGTTAAAGTGTTTGTCCCTGAGTCTACGCGTGTTTCCGAACAGACGAAGACACCAAGCGAAGCCGCTGCAAAGCTTCTCTTGGAGGACTTCTTCCTTTATGAAGGAATGGAGGAGAAGGGACTAATTACAACGACATTTGCTTCCCACATCGCCCGTTTGCAAGAACTCATTGAGATTGCAAACAAGATGGGCAGACAAGCTGTTTTAGTTGGTAGGTCACTCTCAAAATACACGGGAATAGCGAAGCAGCTTGGCCTCATTAAAATGAAGGGAGCAAAGGCTGTTAGAAGTCCAAATGCTGTCAAAAACACGTTAAAGGAAGTTTCCCAAGCGAAGGAAAACTATCTGCTTATCGTCACGGGTCATCAAGGGGAGCCCGGCGCTGTTTTAACTAGAATGGCTAACGGAGAGCTCTACAACATAGGAAAGGAAGACACCGTTGTATTCTCCGCTGGAGTTATTCCAAATCCCCTCAACATAGCGCAGCGCTACGCTTTAGAGATAAAGCTTAGAATGAGAGGGGTTAGACTGGTCAAGGACTTACACGTATCAGGTCATGCATCAAGAGAAGACCACCGCTATTTAATTAAGCTCTTAAATCCCGAGAACATTGTCCCAGCTCATGGAGAGTTTAGAATGCTCACCCACTATGCCGAGCTTGCTGAAGAGGAAGGTTATTTAATTGGAAGGGATGTATTTGTATCAAGAAATGGATATAAGGTTGAGATTAAATGAGGTGGTATCATGAAGTTCGACCCACTCTTTAAAGCCATGAAGGAAAAGGCTAAGTTTGTTGATGAGGCCATATTTGAGCTTATCCCTGAAAAGGAGCCAAGGAAACTTTATGATGCGGCAAGGCATTACCCATTAGCAGGCGGAAAAAGGGTAAGGCCCTTTGTAGTCTTAAGCGCTGCAGAGGCAGTTGGTGGAGATTGGCAAAAAGCTCTTTACGGGGCAGTGGCCGTTGAATTGCTCCACAACTACTCCCTCGTGCACGATGATATAATGGACATGGACGAAAAGAGAAGGGGCAAACCAACTGTCCATAAGGTATGGGGCGTAAACATGGGCATATTAGCCGGAGACCTGCTTTTCTCAAAGGTCTTTGAAGCGATAGCGAAGATCCCTGTAGATGCTAAAAAAGTAGTTAGAATTCTCGACGTCATGGCCACAACTTCAAACGAACTTTGCGAAGGCCAAGCTATGGACATAGACTTTGAGACGAGAAACGACGTCACTGTAGAGGAGTACATGACGATGATAAGCGGCAAAACAGGAGCGTTGATAGACGGTTCAGCTACAATTGGGGCAATCATTGGAACGGACAACGAGGAGTATATACAAGCGCTCTCAAAGTACGGAAGAAACGTGGGAATAGCCTTCCAAATTTGGGATGACGTTCTCGACTTGATAGCTGATGAGGAAAAGCTTGGAAAGCCAGTTGGAAGCGACATAAGAAAGGGCAAGAGGACTATAATTGTGGCGCACTTCCTTGAGCATGCAAGCGAAGAGGATAAGGCAGAGTTCTTCAAGGTCTTTGGAAAATATGCGGGCGATGTAAAGGGCAACGCAGTCATTGAAGAAGATGTTAAGGCAGAAGTTGAGAAAGCTATAGAGCTCCTCAAAAAGTATGGAAGCATTGACTATGCTGCAAAGCTCGCCAAAGATTTAGCCAATGAAGCGAAGGAAGCTCTTAAAATCCTCCCAGAGAGTGAAGCAAGGAAGAACTTAGAGCTCTTGGCGGACTTCATAGTCGAGAGGGAGTATTAGGGTTTAACTAAAAGCCATCCCACGGGAGGATGTTCTGTTCCTCTCTTCCACTTTTCATGTGCTTTATCCCGGCGTTCTAGGAGTTCGACACGTTTTTTCTCATCCTTTATCTGTGCCACATACTCCCTTGGAATATATGCGAGGTAGTGCGGCAAAGCCGGCTCGAAGGTTCCACTTTTGATGATATGTCCCCCGGCTTTCTCCACCAACTCTTCCAGCTTTTCCAGCGGAAGATAATGCAGGTCATCCTTTTTCCCGAAAAGGGCTTCAAAGAAACTTTGCCTGCGCAAAGTTTCATCAAAGTTGACAACAAAAAAGAAGGATTTTAAGCAGATGCAACGTATTAATTATGGGATGCTAATGAACCGTAATTTTAATGAATCGTCTCAAGATATTATGAAGGGAGTGATGATCCCATTTTTAATGATAGTGACTGGTGTCGTGCTTCAAGTGCTTCTAAAAGCGGCTAACGTTAGTGATCCTTCTCAATTGCCGATTACAGGGCCAGCATTGGAGAAATTTGAAATGCTCTTTCCTAAATTATCGACAATTCAGGATATGGGGAATATTATTGGGGCTATAGGATTCTTCATCGGGATATTCGCCCTTACTACTGCAGGAGCTCTGTATTGGAAACAAAAACAAGAATAAAATCGGTGGAGAAGATAGATACTCAACAAATACAACAGAGAGCGTAACTAAGGCGGGGTCTTGCAAAGCCTTATCACATTCCTCCAGTCAAGAACTTCGGCATTTTCTGGAGCTCTTGGCAAGACCTCTTTGTCCGGAACTATAAGGAGCTTTATCTTGGCGTTAAGTTTTTCAAATTTCTCTTCCACATTCCTAATGTCCTTCTCTTTAACCTTCTCCTTCCACTTAACCTCGGCAACCAAGTGCAGCTTTTTATTTCTCAATAATGCAATATCTACTTCTAAATCGGGCATCTCAATCCTGACGGGTTGGAGGGAGTAATGTTTTGTCAGCAATCTTTCAAAGAACCTCTCAACGTAGCGCGGCATTTTCTCCCTAAAAACCCTTTCTACGGTTTCATCTGGAAGTTCGGTTTCAAAGAACCCATATTTGGCGTTCAGATAATATGCGAAATCCACCACAGGGGACAAATGTCTGTACTTGAATATCTTCTTCCTCTTTCCGAAGAGTGGAATTCTCTCAAGGATTCCCATGTTGACAAGTGTCTCAAGGTAAGGGGCAACTGCACTGTGGGTTTCCTTTTCTATGAGCCCCCTTGAATACAGCTCCTTAGCTATCTCTCCCGAACTTGACTTCCCATCTGCAACGGTCTCAAGTATTGCGGAGTATCTCATTGTTAACTCTCTCTCCTCTTCTGTGAATATCTCGCCAATTAAGCTGGGAACGTTCCCCTTCAAAGTTGATCCAAAGGTTGAAAAAACGCTTACGCCGAGACTTTCAATGGCTGGAGCTAACCAAGGTTCTTGAACAAGAACGGCGAGTTCTATCATGGCTTTTCCGCTATAGCCTAACTCATTAACAAAGTTAAGGGCATCCTTTGGATCAACCAAGCCCAGCTCTCTCAGATAGAAAAGTCCCAGCAAAGGGCTGTTGCTTCCTATAAACTTCTTGAAATAGTGCCTTGTTGAAGTTATGAGGGTGAGCTCACCCCTCCCCGACAATCCCTGAAGGATTGAGAAGAAGGGCTCGCCAAGTCTATGAAACTCGTCAATGACTATTCTTCCCTGACCCAGAAGGAGTGAGAATACCCGCATGAACTCCGAGAATGAAAGTATTTCACCGCGTTTTACTTCAAATATCTCCCTACCGCTCGTTACAATGAAATAATGAGAGTATTCTGCCTTCTCCCTGATGTAGAAGGTCTTTCCCGTTTTTCTTCTTCCATACACCAGCAACCATTTTGCATCCAGAACATCCCTAAGCTCGCGACGTTCAATAATTTTCATTATGCTAATCACCATTATGCTAATTTTAGTTAGTGTTATATAACTGTTGCGATAGGAAATACTACATATGTTGAAGTTAAAAGAATAAAGATAAGGACAGGACTACTCACTCAATAAACACCGCAGGCTTCATGGGCATAGCTTGTCTCTTCTTTCCTCCTTTGTCCTCATCTGGGTTGATGATGATCTCCAAGCCTATTTCACTCTCGATGAAGTCCTTTGCCTGCTTTAGGGCCTTCTCCTCGTCAATGCGTTTGAAGTCAAAGGCTCTGTCCTTAATCAGCTTCTGGATTAGCTTTGAGACCTCCTTACCGCGCTTGCGCATCTCTGGGTCTTTCATAATCTCACTCATCGAGGCTTTGAAGTCTCTCTTCTCCGCAACCACTTGGGCAACTTTCCACTTCCACTCCTCGGCGGTGTAGATGTACGCCCTCTTTGCATCTTCAAGCTTCGCCACCTTTATGATTTCTTTGATATCCTCTATCAGCGCTTTAATGTGGTTCTCCTCGAGCTCTATCGTTTCGTTCCACCACTCTTCTCTCGGCTCGGGCCACTTTGCTAAACTCACGAAGCCCTCTCCTCCAAGCTTCTCCCAAAGTTCCTCGGCTATGTGTGGTGTGAATGGTGCCATTAGTCTAACCCAAATTTCCGCTAGTTTTCTGAGTGTTGAGCGCTTTGCTTCATCGTCCCTTCCTTCGGTTCTCCTTAAATACCACTTCAGGTCATTTTGAATGTTGTAGAACGCCCACTGCACTGCAGTCCTTGTTCTAAACTCTTCAAGGGCCTTCGTGCTCTCTTGGATTGCTTTGTTTAGCCTGTGCAATAACCACTTGTCAATGTCCATCAGCTCAACATCTTTTTCTTCATATTGGGCGAACTCGCTTATGAGTTCGTAAAATCTCTCAAGCTGCTTCTTTAACTTTCCTACCTCTGCTCTCCTCCAATCAAAGTCGCTGTCGTGCTCCGCTAATCCCATTATGTAGAGCCTAACGACATCAGCGCCGTTCTCCTCGATGGCATCTATGAAGTTGAGCACGTTACCCTTGCTCTTGCTCATCTTGGTTCCTTCGAGGGTTCCAAATCCGTTCACCGCTATGCCCTTTGGCCAGTGCTCCTTCCTAAAGATGGCCACATGGTTGAATATGAAGAACGTCAGGTGGTTTGGAATCAGGTCTTTGGCGGAGCATCTCCAGTCGAGCGGATACCAGTACTCAAACTCCTCCTTCATCTCCCTTAGCACTTCCTTTGGAATGCCCGTCTTTTCGCTCAGCTCTCTCTCCTTTTCCTCGCTCCTCTCTTCGAGGAATATGTAGTCGAAGACCTCTGGAATTAGCTGCTCTTCCTTAATGCCGTGCTTGTTTATAGCTCTCGAGATTGTGTAGTAGGCCATGTAGATGGTTGAGTCGCTCAAGCTCTCAATTACCCACTCTTTATCCCATGGGAGAGGAGTTCCCAGTCCAACCTTTCTCGCACAGGCTTTCTTGTCGAGCCACTCAATAACGGCCTCGAATTGGTTCCTCCTTGACTCTGGATAAATCGTCATGTTTGCCAAAGCTTCCCTCGCTTTCTCCTTCCACTCTGGATTTCCATAATCAATGAACCACTGGTCGTGGAGTATCTTGATGACGGCTCTATTTCCAAACCTAGATATGACGTTCTTTTCGGCAAACTCGTGCATTACATCAGCTATGCCCTTCTCCTTCATGTCCTTGGCTATCAGCTCTTTAACCTCCCTGACAGGTTTGCCCTTATAGGGCTCAATCTTGAAGACTCCTTTGTGGAACTCCGCTTTGTAGATGTTCTTTGTAGCCTGCTCAAGTTTTTCTTCGTCCTTTTGGTCTTTAACACCAAGCTTTTCTACCTCTTCAACTGCTGGGAACTCGCCGTAGCCCTCGAGCTCTACCAGCGAGACATAAGCAATTTCCTCCAAAATCCTTGGGTCTATGTCATACTTGAGTAAAAGCTCGGTGTTCTTCTTCAAGTCCTCCAAAGCAACGTGGTCAAATGGGGCATGAGATGGAACGCTCATAACTACGCCCGTTGCATTATCGGGATCAACAAAAGCTGCTGGGAATATTATTACTTCATCGCCCGTCACTGGGTTCTTCACCCATTTTCCTATGAGCTTCTCCCCTTTGAACTCCTCGATGACCTCAATTTCCTTGTCTTGGAAGCTTAGCTTATAAGCGGCCTCTTTGCTTATTATCCACGTTTCTCCATCTACTTTGGCCTTAACGTACGTTGCTTCGGGGTTCAACCACATGTTGGTTACGCCGTAAACAGTTTCGGGTCTTAAAGTGGCTGCAGGCAAGTAAACCTCTTCCCCATTCTCCTCAAGGATGAACTTAATCAAAATATACTCTAAGATTTGAACATCCTCACCTTCCATTATGTCGTGGTCTCCTAGGGCTGTTCCTACAACAGGGTCCCACCTAACGCGGTGCGTTCCTCTTACCACTAAGCCCTTCTCCTTTAGCGTTAGGAACTGCCACTCTATGAACTTGCTGAATGGTGGGAACAGGTTTGTGGTGTGAAACTCCCTCGTCCAGTCCACAGAAAAGCCTGCCTTCTCAAAGGTCTCCCTCGCGGTCTTCATGAAGTATTTAACTATGTTCTTTGGGTCTTCGAATGTCCATAGGATGTCCTCTGGGACCTTGTAGACGTCTTTATAAATCCAAATGGTCTTGGGATCGCGGTTTTTAATGCGCTCTGCAATTCCAACTATTGGAGAACCTGTTATGTGCCACCCCATTGGGAACAATACGTTATAACCCTGCATCCTCTTAAAGCGCGCGATAACGTCTGGGATTGTGTAAGTCCTTGCGTGTCCAACGTGCAAGTGCCCTGATAGGTATGGAAATGCGACGGTTATGAAGAACTTAGGTCTTTCATCGATTTGAGGTTCGAATACCTTCTCTTCGCTCCACTTCTTTTGCCACTTTTCTTCAACAGCTTTCCAATCTACCATGCTCTAACCTCCGCAATTTTGTCAAAGTGGGGACTTAAAAGAGTTGGGATTTCAAAACTTTCAAAAAATAGTCCATAATCATAACTAGGGGGTTCAGCATAAGAATAATGCCAAGTTCTGGAGAACTCCCTCCCCCCTCATAGGCATCGCCCTTACTTTGAGGTTTTAGTATTTAAAAGTTTTGGATTTCTTCGTGAACTTTTTATATCCTTTCGATGCAAATCTTAATGGTGATCACATGCCCACGGTTATTGTTGAAGGTCCAAAAATAGATGTTGAGAAAAAGAGGGAGCTCGTTAGGAGAATAACAGAGGTCATTAAAGAGGTGTATGAAATACCCCATGTTACTGTTCTAATAAAAGAGAATCCGCCCGAAAATGTCGGCATTGATGGTGAGCTCCTTTTGGATAAGAAGAGGGGTGAAGGGGTTGATTAGGGCATTCGTGAATGGGAAAATCTACGTCTCATTTAATCCTAAGAGGACCGCTGAAGCCCTTTTGGTGGCTTTCGGTAGAGTTCTTTATGTGGGTTCCAGTGAAAAAGTGGAGAAAATTGCCCAAGAGCTCGGTGGGGAGATCATTGATCTTCAAAGTAAGGTTGTCCTTCCAGGGTTCATTGATTCTCATATGCACCTCGATGAGCTCGGCATGTCTCTCAATATGGTGGATTTGAGGGGCGTTAGAAGCATAGAGGAGCTTAAGGAGAGGGTTAAGGGGTATGCCATCAATGCAAGCACAACGTGGATTCTCGGCCACGGCTGGGATCAAGAGCTTTTTGAAGAGAAAAGGTGGCCCACGCGCTGGGACTTGGATGAAATGGTTAGAGACAAGCCCGTAATGCTCTCACGTGTTTGCCTTCATGCTGCTGTTCTCAACACAAAGGCCATGGAAATGGCAGGGCTTTTGGATTTGGATTCTCCAGGCATCATGAGAAACGAGGAGGGAGAACCAACCGGAGTTGTGAAGGAAGAAGCCTTTGAGCTCGCCAGGGAGAAGTTTAAGGAAACGCTGACTTTGGAGGACTACAAGCGCTTTATTGAAGATGGTGCTAAGTTTGCCCTCTCAAATGGGGTTACCACAGTGGGCTTTGTGAGTGTTGAGGAAAGCTCGATAAATGCTTTGGGTGAATTAAACGCCGAAGGAAGGCTCCCAATAAGGGTTAGAGCTTATCTAGACCCTGGGAGAAGGGAAGTTAGTGAAAGGGGCATGTATGGCAACACTGACATCCTCCAGGCTCTCAAAAAGTTGGGGATTAGAAGGGGCTCTGGCGGGGAAAAGCTCAAACTAAATGGCATCAAAATCCTGGCGGATGGTTCCTTAGGTGCGAGAACTGCCTGGCTATCTAAACCTTATAGCGATGCTCAAACAGAGGGATACCCAAACATAAGCAGGGAAACTCTTGAAACCATCGTTAAAGAGGCTCATGAGGCTGGTCTCCAGGTTGCGGTTCATGCCATAGGAGATGCCACAATGGACATGATCCTCGATGTGTACGAGCACCTCGAAAATGTAGAAAAGTTGAGACACCGCATAGAGCATGCTTCTATTTTGAGGGAAGATCAAATTGAGCGCATTTCAAAGCTTGGCGTTGTTCTGGGAGTGCAGCCCCACTTTATCATAACCGACTGGTGGGTTTTAGAGCGCGTTGGCGAGGAGAGAGCTAAGTGGGTATATCCATTTAAGAGTGCTTTGAAAAAGGGCATTGTGCTCGGCCTGAGCACGGATTCTCCAATAGAGTCTATTAACCCCTGGGAGACAGTCTATGCCGCGGTAACGCGTGGAAAGTATGAAGAAGTTCCCTTATATAAGCACACTCCAAATGAAGCTTTGACACTAGAGGAAGCTCTGCACGCTTATACACATGGCTCGGCCTACATTTTGGGAGAAGAAAGCGAACTCGGTACGTTGGAAGAAGGTAAGCTGGCCGACTTCATAGTCGTGGATAGAGATCCATTCGAGGTGGAGGAAAAAGAGCTGAGGAGCATAAGGGTGCTTGGCACTTACGTGGGCGGAGAGGAATTTTGAAGTTTTACTCTCGCTCTTTTCTGCCTTTTGTACATGTCTCTGTAAGTTTAATGATTCCACTTTCTATTGTGGAAAATAGTAAATTTTATATGTCTAAGTTGTATTAATTTACCTAAAATTGGTTGCATTGAGGTGATTACGGTGTGGAGGAAATTGTTGGGATTGATGCTTAGTCTACTCGTTTTGAGTACTGGATTGGTAACTGCAAAACCATCGCAAAGCTCAATAGAACCGCAGGCAGTGGTTGCAGCAGCTCTTGAGGCATATATCACAGGGGATATTGTTGATAAGACAATTATCCATCTAATATTCTACGACTATAAACACTATAAAGTGAAGCATAATACTTGGGGATCTATTGTAGTGGGAATAGGAAAACTGCCTATTGGAGGGTATAAAGTATGGATATCCGTGCCAGATCAGTTGCAGATTGAACCATCAAGATTACAATGGAGATCCAATCCTGTAAAATACGAAGGAACTACAAAAAAGTGGGGTATTACTTTTCACAAATTTGATATCCAAAACAGCGGATGGGCGATGTCATCATTCAGTGTTCCCATAAAGTTTACAGTAGGAAAGGACAAAAGTTATGGGATTCTATTACTTGGAGCTCAAAGCTATGATGAGATAGACTCGTTTATAGGAAATGCTGGCACAACACTAATCGGAGCAATCGTAGCGGGAGTTGCAGGTGCAATTTTAGGGCTTCTAGCAGGTTCAGGAATAAGCTATGATTATGTCAAGATAACTGAAGTTTAGCTAAACTTGGAGGGAAATTCGTGAGATGGACTGGTCGCAACAGACTCCTCTTGGTAGTTGAACTTACTACCCTCATATTATACCTTTTGCCCTTGTTTTTTACATATTTTTCTGTTTATACATACCTTGTATTGCCGCTTATTGTTTTCTTAGGGAGAGAATATAAAAATGAGATCAAAAAAATAACAAAAAAACAATCTCGAAATTAACATGTCCTTGGAAAAGAGTGTCAGCTATTACAATACGGTAATATTTAGTACTATCATGCTTTATCTATTCTCAATTTTTTCAGGTTTATATGCGTTGAATATAGACATTTATCAAAAAGGAGGGATTTTGATTTTTCTATGTGCACTCGGGTATTTCACTCTTAATTTCTCCGCGGTTGTTGTTAAACTTTTTATTGTTTCCGCAAGCCTCTACGCGCCTTATCTCCTTTCAGTTCTGATGGCAGGTTACACTCAGCTGTTATCTGTTTTATTACTAGGAGGTTTTATTAGAGTGACGTTATGGTTTGCAATTGAGATAATATTGCTTAAAATTGTTACTATACCAAAGTCAGGATCAAAACTGAATATCAGTAAACTATTTAATTTTATGCCGTTAGCTTTTGGAGGTTGGTTAGTTTTTTTCCTGAGATTACTCGACTATTTTATGTTCGGTGGTTTTTTATATTATCGTAGAATCTTTGAGCAGATTCTGGTGATTATGGCATGGATTTTCTCCTATTACCTGCTAAGCAAAAATATCAATGAACAACTTGGCAATACGCTACTGGCATATTCCTTTAGCATATTAACTGGTACAATAACTTTTGTTTTGCTTCCACCACCTCTTTAGAGTTATTGAATATTTAGTGGCGGTAAAGGAAAATGAGCGCTTAATAATCAAAGGCTCAAAGCACTATTAACTCCTTCCCTGCTTTTGTGAGCCTCTTTCCTTTTCCATTGATTATAGCAACGTCATCCTCGATTCTAACCCCAACTTTGCCAGGAATATAAATACCAGGCTCTATCGTGAACGTCATGCCTTCTTCCAATATGGTCTCGCTGTGCTGCGCTATGTATGGTTCTTCATGCACATCTAAGCCCAAGCCATGGCCGGTTCTGTGGATGAAGTACTTTCCATAACCTTTTTTCGTGATTTCCCCTCTTGCCACAGCATCTATTTCTTTTGCAGTGATTCCTTCCCTAACAGCTTGGACTGCTCTTTCTTGGGCTTCTTTAATGACGTCATAAACTTCTAAAGCTAGCTCAGAAGGTTTTCCAATCGCTATGGTGCGCGTTATGTCGGAGCAGTAGCCCTTGTACTTAGCTCCATAGTCGAGAATTACCAAATCCCCCTTCTTGAGCTTCCTATCGCTCGGTGTGTGGTGTGGGTTGGCTCCATTTTCACCAGCTGCCACAATTGGCTCGAATGATATTCCATCGGCTCTCTCATTTATGAGGTATTCTATGAGCGCCGCCACCTGCTTCTCGCTCATTCCCTCCAAGTCTCTCTCGATGAGCTCATAGAATACCTCATCCACAGCTTGTGCCGCTTTCTCCATTAGCTTGAGCTCTCCTCTGTCCTTCTTTATCCTCAGCTTTGACGTTAGAGCACTCAAAAGGCCGAGCTCGTAGTCCATGAGGATATTTTCAATCTTAACGAGCATCATCGCTGGCATAGTGTCTTCCACTAAAATTTTTCCCCTCCTCAAGTTGAGCTCATCTAAAACGCCTTTTAAAATGAGGTAGGGATTTTCATCATCACCCCAAAAAATAGCCCTTCCCTCCCAGTTCTCTTTTACTTCATTTTCATAGAGCTTGGGGGCTATGATAACGCTTTCTCCCTCCCTGTTTAGAGCTAATAAAAATAGCCTTTCGCCTGTGGCAGAGGGATTTAAGCCCGTCAAATAATAAAAGTTCGTGCCCGGCGTTATCAGTGCTCCCATATAATCGTCCATAAGCCCAACGAGCTTATCAAGCCTGTTCATTTCGACCACCTAAATACCTCATCTCTTGGATGTATTAACTCTTCCGCAACCTTTAAAAACTAGAACTCTAAACTCACCACGACTAGGCGGGGGAAACCCGCGGGATGTTCCGCTAAGCGGAGAACCATAAACAGCAAAAACGAGGTGAAAAAGA
Organism: Palaeococcus pacificus DY20341; assembly: GCF_000725425.1. NCBI lineage: Archaea > Methanobacteriati > Methanobacteriota > Thermococci > Thermococcales > Thermococcaceae > Palaeococcus > Palaeococcus pacificus. The sequence continues at coordinate 356,105 of NZ_CP006019.1, forward strand.
TGGGAATGTACAAATACATAAGAGAAGCCTGGAAAGCTCCAAAGAAGAGCTATGTTAAAGACTTGTTGAAAATTAGAATGATTAAGTGGAGAAGGGAGCCAAGTGTTATTAGGATTGAGAGGCCAACCAGATTGGATAGAGCTAGGAACCTCGGCTATCAAGCAAAGCAAGGCTATGTCGTTGTGAGAGTTAGAGTTAGGAGAGGAGGAAGAAAGAGGCCAAGGTGGAGGGCCGGAAGAAAGCCAAGTAAGATGGGTCAAGTTAAGTACTCACCAAAGAAGAGCCTTCAATGGATTGCTGAAGAGAAGGCCGCGAGAAAGTTCCCCAACCTTGAGGTTCTCAACTCCTACTGGGTTGGCGAGGATGGAATGTACAAGTGGTTTGAAGTTATACTGGTCGACCCACACCACCCTGTTATTAAGAGCGATCCAAAGATCGCTTGGATTGCCGGAAGGGCCCACAAGGGTAGAGTCTTTAGAGGTCTTACCTCAGCCGGCAAGAAGAGCAGAGGTCTTAGAAACAAGGGTAAGGGTGCTGAGAAGATTAGGCCAAGCATTAGGGCCAACGGCAGAAGAGGTAAGTGATTTTTTCCTTCTTTTCTCTCTGCATCAACCTTTTAAACCTAAATTTTGAGTTCTTAAACGGTGATTAACATGGCAAAACTTCAAGCTCATCACATTAGGGTAAGTACTTTCATTCACGCAACCGAAGAGCCTGAGAAGGTTTTAGAGGCCTTGGAAACAATATTTCCGGAAAGCATTTCTCAAGAGGATATAGAATTTGAAATAATCAATACTGAAGGCTTCTTTGGGAACCCGATTAAAGTTGTCAACGCTGAGCTAAAGAGGAGCAGGAATGTTAGGGCTTTTCTCGAGAACTTAAAAGCTCTCTTAAGCGACGAGGATAAGGAATATCTTTTGGAGCATCTTGATGAGAAAGTTGATGACGAGGGAACATTTTACATCCGCTTCAACAAGCAGAAAGCTTATTTGGGCGAGGTTGAAGTTGGCGAAGGTGAAGATGTCATTCAAGTCAAGATAAAGGTTAAAGCTTTTCCAATGAGGAGAGAAAGCGTAGTTAAAGCCGTTGAGGAGTGGTTACGAGAATGATTGAGCTTGATGTGAGGGATGAGAAAGCCTATGAATTAGCAAAAGAGTGGTACGATGATGTAGTCTTTACTAAGAAGCTTGTTTTAGATAGGAGTCCTGACTATGGGAAGCTTAAGGCAGAGCTAAAAGAGCTCAGAGAAAAGTACGGAAAAGTTGCCCTTCTTCTGATAACAAAAAAGCCCTCGCTTATTAGGGAAGTTAAGAACAAGCATTTAAAGGCCTTAATTTATGTCCAAGGAGGCAACTTGAGGATAAACCGCTTTGCTCTCGAGAGCAAGGTTGATGCTTTAATAAGTCCAGAGCTTGGGAGAAAGGATTCGGGCTTAGATCATATCCTTGCTAGGCTAGCAGCTAAAAACAACGTTGCCATCGGTTTTTCTCTCGCTCCCCTTTTGAGGGCTAATCCCTATGAGCGCGCTAATATCTTGAAGTTTATGATGAGGAACTGGCGTTTGATTGAGAAGTACAAAGCTCCGCGCTTTCTTACAACATCTGCCGAGAATATGTGGGAGATAAGGGCTCCAAGAGATTTGATGAGCCTAGGGATAGCTTTGGGGATGGATATTCCTCAGGCTAAGGCTTCTTTAAGTTTTTATCCCGAAGGGATTTTAGGGAGGCTTGAAAAGTGAGTGAGAGACCCAAAACTCTTCCGCCAACTTTAAGAGACAAGCAGAGGTATATAGCGTTTCAAGTTATTGGGGAGAGGGCGTTTAAAAAAGATGAGATAAAAAGGGCTATTTGGGATGCTTCTCTTAAAACTTTGGGAGAGCTTGGGACGGCTAAAGCCAAAGTATGGTTCATAAAATTTGACGAAAAAAGTCAAACGGGCATCTTGAGATGTGATAGGAAGTACGTGGAAGAGATGAGGTTTGCCCTAACTATGCTCACTCAAATAAACGGTTCAAAGGCAATAGTGAGAACATTGGGAGTTTCGGGGACTATAAGAAGGCTTAAGATGAAGTTTCTAAAAGACTTCGGCTGGAAGTAGGGATGGCCATGTTTAGGGTGGAAGTTTATTGCGGCAAAGAAGAGTACGAGAAAGTTTTAAATGCCTTGAATAAGTGGGATTTACTCTTTTACTCTTCTAAAGTGCTATTTGGGGAGGAAGATGTGTACAAGCTTGAAATTTACGCTCCTGACTATGTGATAAATGAGCTCGTAAATGATTTGGTAGGCTCAATAGACTTAAGAAAGGGCAAAAATTCGATAGTTTGGGAGAAAATTAGTGCAGGAAAGTCCATTAAGTACCAAACGTCCAAGAAAAGCTTAGAGAAATATTCATCAACTTGGAGCAAAGAGACAATTGAAAAGCTGACGGAAGACGCCGCTTCCAAAGCCAAAGTGGGGCCTATAGAGCTTACATTGGGTGCTGTTGCGTCAATAATAGCCTTGATTGGACTTGTAAACGACAACATCGTTTTAATAATTTCTGCGATGCTCCTCTCTCCGATATTAAGTCCGCTTTATGGATTTTCTATAAACGTAATAATGGGAAAGAAAAAATGGGTTTTTTCTTCTTTGTATTCAATTTTAAAGCTTTTAATAACGATTTTCTTAACCTCAACGCTCATGTCTTTAGTATTGAAGGCCTTTAGTTTAATTCCCGTAGAGCCTACGGGAGAGATACTCGCTAGGGCAAACACTGGAATAATTTTTATCCTAATGGCAGTTTTGCTGGGCTACGCTGGTGTAGTAGCCATAGTGAGTAAAATTCCTGAGATACTCGCGGGTATAGCAATAGCAGCAGCATTAGTACCTCCCACTACGGTTATTGGAGTGTCTCTCGTGATGGGATGGCGAGAAGTTCTGCTGGGCTCTCTTACACTTACTTTGGAAAACGTTGTTGGACTCCTCACAGGCTCCATTTTGGCCCTCTACATTTTGAATGTCAGCCCAAGGAGCTACTACGAAAAGAGAGCGGCAAGGATGTACACTAAGAGAACCATAGCTGTCCTGCTAATTCTCGTATTCATGCTCATTTTGATTGAAGTAGTCTCTTAGTTTTTTGCATTACTATTAGAGGGATGTCAAAATGAAAACAGAAACGTGCCTCCGGGGGAAAAGCTTAATTATCAACTCATCAATTCTATCTATCGGAGAGTATATAAAGGCAAAAAATTAAGCTTGTTTATAAAAGATTGCGATAACTTATGAGGTGATGTAAAATGGCGTTTGTACCACCACAAGCGGGATATGATAGGGCCATAACAGTCTTCAGCCCAGATGGGAGGCTTTTCCAAGTACAATATGCAAGAGAAGCCGTCAAGAGGGGAGCAACGGCCGTCGGTGTTAAATGCAAAGAGGGTGTTGTCTTGGCCGTTGAAAAAAGAGTAACGAGCCGTTTAATAGAACCCGAGAGCTATGAGAAGATCTTCCAAATTGATGAGCACATAGCTGCTGCTTCAAGTGGTATAATAGCCGATGCGAGGATTTTAGTCGATAGAGCCCGTTTAGAGGCTCAAATCTACAGGTTGACCTATGGTGAGCCTGTTCCTCTAACAGTTCTCGTTAAGAAGATCTGCGACCTGAAGCAAATGCACACTCAATACGGCGGTGTAAGACCTTTTGGTGCCGCCCTGCTGATGGCAGGTGTTAATGAAAAACCCGAGCTCTTTGAGACCGATCCGAGCGGCGCTTACTTCGAGTGGAAGGCTGTTGCAATAGGAAGTGGAAGAAACATAGCTATGGCAATATTCGAGGAGAAGTACCGTGAAGATATGGACATGGATGAGGCCATAAAGCTGGCAATATTTGCTTTGGCTAAGACAATGGAGAGCCCAACTCCAGAGAGCATTGAGGTTGCGGTGATAACTCTGGAGAACAAGAGGTTTGAGAAAGTAAGCTCAGAGAAGATCGCTAAATGTTTGGAAGAGGCTATTAAAGAAGCAGAGGAAGCAGAAGTTGAAGAGGAAAATATGGATTACTCTGACTTAGACAACAACTATTGAGGTGGCGTTTATGCCAATTGACGTTGATAAGGCAGTAATTGCGCGGTTGAAGACTCACGGTGAGACGTTTGAGATACTAGTTGATCCTTATCTGGCAAGGGACTTTAAGGAAGGTAAAGAGGTCCCAATAGATGAGATTCTCGCTACCCCTTACATTTTTAAGGATGCTCATAAGGGGGATAAGGCGAGCGAACACGAAATGGAAAAGATTTTTGGGACAAGCGATCCCTATGAAGTGGCCAAAGTTATTTTGAGGAAAGGAGATGTTCAGCTCACAGCACAACAGAGAAGAGAGATGCTCGAGGAGAAGAGGAAACAAGTGGCCACGATAATCCATAGGAATGGAGTTGATCCGAGAACGGGCTATCCACACCCACCAGAGCGCATACTAAAAGCTATGGACGAGGCAGGGGTTCATGTGGACATCTTCAAAGATGCTGAAGCTCAAGTACCCAGCATTTTAAAGGCCATAAGAAGAATCCTACCAATAAAGATCGAGACAAAAGTAATAGCTGTAAAAATACCCTCTGACTACACAGGAAGAGCATTTGGAGAAGTTAGGAAGTTCGGTACGATTAAAAAGGAAGAGTGGGGAAAGGATGGCTCATGGATGTTTTTAATCGAAATTCCCGGTGGAGTTGAGGAAGAGTTTTATGAGAAGCTTAATGCCCTTACAAAGGGCACTGCTATGACTAAACTTATAGAGAGGAAGGGACTATGAAGAAGGTTTTTGTTAATAGTAAGGAGTTAGTGGTTCCAGGGACGCTAATAGCACAGGGACCATACAAACCAGGCAAAGGGACATTTAGAGAGGGCAATAGAGTTTACGCGGCAGTTATAGGCTTGGTAGAAATTAGAGGAGATATGATAAGAGTAATACCATTAGAAGGACCTTATATTCCAGAGGTCGGGGACAACGTAATAGGAAAGATTGTGGACGTCAGATTCTCTAACTGGGCCGTTGATATTGGGGCCCCATATCAAGCGGGATTGAGAATACAGGATGTCACTGACGAGAGAGTAGACCTGTCAAAAACTGACTTGAGGAAAATATTCGATATTGGAGACATAATATATGCAAAGGTCAAAGCCTTCAATGAAGTCAACCAAATAGACCTTGCAACCAAAGGAATGCCATTCAACGGCGGCCCGCTTAGAGGAGGGCAGATAGTGCAGATAACTCCCTCGAAGGTGCCCCGTCTTATAGGAAAGGGCGGCTCAATGATAAACATGATTAAACGCCTAACTAACACTCGTATAATCGTTGGTCAGAACGGTTGGGTATGGGTGAGCGGAAGAAAGAAGGAGCTTGAGAACTTAGCGATAGAGGCTATTCTAAAAGTGAACAGGGAAAGCCACACTCAAGGATTGACAGATAGAGTGAAGGACTACCTTCTCAAGAGGCTGGAAGCTTTGAAAGAGCAAGGAGTAATTGAAGAGATCCCCCAATTTGAAGTGAAGGGAGGAGAAAACAATGATGGAAAAGCCTGAAGAATTGAAGTTAATAGATGAGAATGGGTATAGGATTGATGGTAGGAAAAAGTACGAGCTTAGAAAAGTCAATATGAAAGTAGGAGTTTTAAAGAATGCAAATGGTTCAGCTTACGTAGAATGGGGTAAAAATAAAATTTTGGCTGCAGTTTATGGCCCTAGGGAAATTCACCCAAAGCACCTTCAAAGGCCCGATAGAGCCATTCTTCGTGTTAGGTACAACATGGCACCATTTAGTGTTGAGGAGAGAAAGAAGCCTGGGCCGGATAGGAGAAGCGTTGAGATTAGCAAAGTCATTAGAGGAGCCTTAGAGCCTGCTGTAATTTTAGAGCTCTTCCCAAGAACATCCATAGATGTGTTTATAGAGGTTCTTCAAGCTGATGCTGGAACTAGAGTGGCTGGAATAGTGGCAGCTTCTCTGGCGCTGGCCGATGCAGGAATTCCAATGAAGGATTTAGTTTCCGCATGTGCGGCAGGGAAGATAGAGGATGAAATAGTCCTCGATCTGAACAAGGAGGAGGACAACTATGGAACCGCTGATGTCCCAGTTGCCATAATGCCAATCAAGAACGACATAACTCTGCTCCAAATGGATGGTTATTTGACCAAGGAGGAGTTTTTGGAAGCAGTTAGATTAGCAATAAAGGGCGCAAAAGCAGTGTACCAAAAGCAGAGAGAGGCTTTGAAGGAAAGATACCTCAATGTTCTTCAGGAGGAGGAATGAGAGATGGAGATTGTAGCATCAATCATGAAGGATTATATTATGGAGTTGCTTAAGGAAGGAAAGAGAGTCGATGGAAGAGGCTTAGAGGACTACAGATCATTGGAGATTAAGACTAATGTAATTAAAAAAGCAGAAGGTTCAGCATGGGTGAGATTGGGAGATACCCAAGTTCTCGTAGGTATAAAGGCGGATGTTGGAGAGCCTTTCCCAGATTTGCCCAACATGGGTGTCATAACTACAAACGTTGAGCTTGTTCCATTAGCTTCACCAACCTTTGAGCCAGGCCCACCAGACGAGCGCTCCATAGAGCTAGCGAGGGTTGTTGATAGAGGAATTAGAGAAAGCCAAACTATAGACTTAGAAAAGCTCGTAATAGTTCCAGGGAAGCTCGTTAGGGTCGTGTTCATAGACATCCACGTTTTAGACCATGACGGAAATCTAGTGGATGCATGTGGAATTGGAGCAATAGCAGCTCTCTTGAGCACGAAGCTTCCAAAAATCGAGTATAATGAGGAAACAGGAGAAATAACTAAATTAGATGAATATGAACCGCTCCCAGTAACAAAAATCCCAATTCCAGTAAGCTTCGTTAAGATAAGGGACAACCTCTTAGTTGACCCGAACCTCGAGGAAGAGCAGGTTATGGATGGAAAGCTAACTATAACAACGGATGAGAATGGATACATCTCTGCTGTTCAGAAGAGTGAGGGTGGAAGCTTCAAGCTCGAGGAAATCATGTATGCTATTGACGTCGCCCTAAAGAGGGCAGGCGAAATTAGACAAGTTGTCCTCGATGCCATTAAAGAGGAGTGAGCTTTCCTTTTTTCCATCTCTTTTGGAAACCTTGTCCTTTGAGAAGAGAGCTACATCAAAAGGCTTATAAATGGCAGGTTAGACCTAAAGACGTAAAAATAAAAACCACTCAAATTTTAAGGAAAAGCCTTTTAAATGGCCTGTGCATATTGGTCTTCAGCATAATCATCATTAGAGGTGATGCTCATATGGCTAAAGCTAAAAAGAAAACAAGGAAGATAAGCAAGGTTGGTTCCGCTGGAAGGTTTGGTCCAAGGTATGGTCTCAAGATTAGGAGAAGAGTTGCCGCCGTTGAGGCAAGGATGAAGCAAAAGCACATCTGCCCAGTCTGTGGAAGAAAGGGTGTAAAGAGAATAAGCACTGGAATATGGCAATGCCAAAAGTGCGGCGCAACTTTTGCTGGCGGTGCTTACTTGCCATCAACACCTGTTGGAAAGGTTGCTTTGAGAGTTACAGAGAGCAAAGCAAGGGGTTAATCCCCTAAAAACTCTTTTTGGTGAGAAAAATGGTTGAGGCAGTATATAGATGTGCTAAATGTGGAAAGGAGTTTAAACTTGATTTGGAAACTGTTAGGGAAGTCCGCTGTTCATACTGCGGCAGCAAAATACTCTACAAACCAAGGCCAAAGGTAGCTAGAAGAGTTAAGGCTATCTGATTGCCTTAGTTGTTTTGCTTTCGTTTAAATCAAAACTTAAGCGGTGCAAGCGATGATGCTGATTACGACTTCACACAGGCCTACAAGAAGAACTAGAAGTTTTGGACATGACTTAGAGAAGGTCTTCCCCAACTCTACATATCTAACGAGAGGAAAGAAGACTCTCCAAGACCTCCTCATGGAAGCGTATGAGAGAGGTTATGAGAGGCTTTTGATAATCAATGTCTGGAAAGGGAATCCCCTTAAAATGACTTTTATCAAAGTTTCTCCAAATGATTGGGGCTATCTTGGCTATCTCTACCTCCACGGTATTAAACTCCAAAGAGAGATAGGGTTTAGAGAAATAAGGCCTATTAGGGAGGATATGCCTTTTGTTATAACAACTGCTAAGAGAACAGGGCCGGACCATGTTTCATTTGCCCAAGTTTTTGCTGAGCTAACGAATGGAGAATTCGTCCCAAGGAGGGATATGAGCCTCCAAACGATAGCCGACAAGCACAACACGGATATTATAGGCGTTGTGGAGAGACATCCTAGGGGAATGGCAATCAACTTCCACCGCCTTGACGTGGATAAAGAGAGGGCTGTAGGTCCATTAATAAGCGTCAAGATTTGGATAATGGAAGACGGTAGAAGATGGGACTATAAAGAGGCTTTACTTGTTAAATCCAAGAAGAGAGAATAGTCTTTTCGAAAGGGTTTTTAACCTTGAAAACCTAAATTTCTATATGAGCCGAATTTCCTTTTATCTTAAAGAGCGAATTAAAGAAATTAGGCACAGGGTTCTACTTGAAAGTTATGAAGCTCAAAAGCTTCCTAAATGGGAGCGAATTGTGCTGACGTGGATGATGCTCTTTATATTTTGGATAATCGTTAGCAGCAGTATTGTATTGGAAAACTTACTAATTGGGGGGCTGGCAACTTTAATAATTTCCTCTTTTATGTACAACATGCTGACGGACGATATAAGGCACAGCGGCCATTTGGTAGAGAAGATATTCTACATAGTGTTCTTTTACATGCCCCAGTACATATTCATAATGATTTTTCGAATTATAGAAAGCAACTTTAAAGTGGCTAAGCATGCAGTGCTGATGGACATAAACCCGGGAATAGTTAAGATAAAAACTGATCTACACTCGGACACAGGAATAACGATTTTAGCAAACTCCATAACACTAACCCCGGGAACTTTAACGCTTGATGTTGATAGGAAGCTTGGAGAGGCTTATCTTTATGTCCATTGGATTGATGTGAAGACCCTAAATAGGGAAAAAGCTGGGGAGAGCATAAAGGGGGATATAGAGGAATGGTTAAAGAAAGTCTTTTGGTGACTCCATTTGGATGGGGAGTTCTGGTTTTAATGCTTACAAGCTTATTATTGACGTATAGGATTATTCGAGGCCCCACTTTGGCTGATAGGATAGTGGGCCTCAACACAATAACCACAAAAGTTGTTGTAATAATCGCAATTTTGGCGGTAATAAGTGAGGAATATGCACTGATAGACCTCTCTATTGTTCTCCTCATGGTAAACGCAGTTGGCGGATTGATATTGGCGAAGTACATGGAGGTAGAAAGATGATTGAGTATCTATTTCTGCTGTTAGGTGAGGCTATAATGGTGTTTGGAGCCTTGGGAATCCTCCGATTTCCCGATGTTTACACTAGGCTACACGCTGCGACAAAGTGCGACACGGGTGGGGCAATGAATATACTCATAGCTTTGGCGATATATGCAGATACTTCTACTTTAATAAAGCTAAAGTTTCTTGTCTTGGCTTTTCTGATAGCTATGATAAACCCTATGGTCTCCCACGCGATAGCTAGAGGTGCGTATAAATATGGGATTAAACCAGAAGTAGTGGTGGATATGTATGCTTGGGATAATCCATGAGCTCCTCCTTGTGGTTATGATACTCATTGCAGTATCTGTGGTTGAAGATGAGGATTTGGTTAGTGCTGTTGTTAAATACGCACTTATGAGCTTAGTGTTCGTATTGGTGCTGATCCAACTTAAAGCTCCCGATGTAGCCCTCTCTGCAGTGGTTGTGGGTGCTGTTATAATTGGAATTTTCCTTTACACTATAAAGGAGGTGGAGGAGTGAAGCGCATCTTGGGAGTCCTCCTTGTCCTCGCCCTCGCATTGACCCTGCTCCAGCTTGACTACTCTAAAGATCGAGAGGGGAGTTATGAGTATTACGTTTCTCATTGGGAGGAAGTGGGAGTTCCAAACTTGGTAACGGCTGTTTTAGCAGATTGGAGGGCATACGATAGCTTGGGTGAAGCCACACTCCTGTTCACTTCGGTGGTAGGCTTTTATCTCCTTTTGGGAGGGAAGAAGAAGTGAAGATGACTACAGTAGTGAGGACAACGACGAAGCTCATAAGTCCATTTTTGGTGACGTATGCGGCATATTTAATGGTCTACGGACATTTAAGCCCTGGAGGGGGTTTCCAAGCTGGAGTTATCTTGGCTGTGAGTGTTATACTACTCACTACATCGCACGGCTATAAGAAGGTTAAAAAGACTTTCAAGTTTTGGGAAGTTCAGCTCATTGAAGGAGCTTCCGCCGTCTTCTTAATAACGTTGGCAGTTATAGGTGCGCTTTTTGGAGGCTTTTTCTACAATTTCCTCAAAGGCGGGCGGTTTGGTTCTTTAATTAGCGGAGGCATAGTTCCTCTTTTTAACATAAGCGTTGCCCTAAAGGTTGGGGCAGCTTTCACGTTTTTATTTTACATACTGCTGAGGTGGGTTGAACGTGATTAACGTGGAAACTGCTGGAATAGTAATCATGCTCATTGGACTCTACGGGTTGATAACAAAAGAGAACCTGATTAAGCAAGTTTTGGCAATAAACATAGTATCAACAGGATTAGTCTTGTTCTTTGTTGGGACGGGATACGTCGAGGGCGGTGAGATTCCTATACTGCCGAAGGAGAAGGTAGTTGATCCGTTGCCTTCAACTTTAATGCTCACTACCCTAGTTGTTGATGTTGCGATAACATCCCTTGCACTGGCTTTGATAATGCGGATTAGGAGGGAAACTCCGTGATTCCTTTGATAGTTGCCTTTCCTCTCCTCTTTGCATTTGTTGTATCTCTAATTCCTGCCCTTAGACTACAGCGAAAGCTAAATAAGCCTGCTTTTTTGATAGGCATCTTTACGCCTTGGCTCTTTTTTGTTGTAAGTGCAAAGGAGATGCCTATAAGCGAGATTGTGGGCCAATGGAGCAGAGTTTCGGGCATTGAAGTAGCATTGGATGCCTACAACTTTTATTTCATCTTGGCAGAGCTCATCCTATTTTCGCTTGTCTCTCTGTACTCCTTAAGTTACTTTGAGCACAGGGACATAAACAAGATATACTCTCTAATCCTCTTAATGCATGCTGGCCTCTTAGGGGCGTTTATAAGCCGCGATCTGTTCAACTATTACATCTACTTGGAGATAGCTTCCGTCGCTGCCTTTGCCTTAGTGGGACTCTCAAGCGAAAAAGGTGCGAAGAGGGCTGCCTATAAATATCTGATGTTCTCCCTTATAGCTTCATATTTCTTTATATTTGCTGTGGGCATAATCTATCTAAAAACGGGTTATCTAAACGTGACGCTTATAAAAGACATTGCTACGCCGTCAAAAGAAATAAGTGCGGCGTTAGGCGTTGCTTTCACTGCTTTGCTCTTAAAAGCGGGCATCTTTCCTCTCCACTTCTGGCTTCCTGATGCCCACTCAAAGGCTCCGACTCCAATAAGCGCCCTCTTGTCGGGAATTGTAGTTAAAGCTCCAATTTATGGCATGCTCCTTCTTGCATTGACCTTTCCTCTAAACCATGCTCTAAAGACCATGCTCTTTGTAATTGCATTCTTTTCCATGTTCTTTGGCATTGTGATGGCGCTCCTGCAGAAAAACGCTAAAAAGCTTTTGGCTTACCACACTGTCAGCCAAATGGGCTATATTCTCCTTGGAATGGCAACACTCAACTTCCATGGTGCAATTTACCATGCCTTTGCCCATGCTCTGTTTAAAGGAGGACTCTTTCTAAGCGTTGGCACTATAGTAACTGCCCAAAAAACGAAGGACTTAGATAAGCTGAGCTATAGAGGTGACAAAGTGCTAATGCTCTCTATATTAATGTTGAGCTTGGCCATTGGAGGGATATCGCCCTTTATAGGTGCATTCAGCAAGAAGGAACTTTTAGTGGGTTTAAGCAGGAGCTGGGCATATCTTTTCCAGGCTGCTGGAATTGGAACGCTTATCTCATTCATGAAACTCAATTACTACATGATGAAGCCCGGGGAAGTATGGAGCACACTGCCTCGACGGATGGTCTCTTTCGCTATGGCAATCTTAACCCTCGCGTTTGGACTCTATTTTGGAATGAGTCTAGCTCTAAAGGAAGACTTTGTCGCGATCATTGGGGCTTTGGTGGTTTTTATCTCCCTAAAGAAGCTTGGTGTTTTTGAGCTTCAACTAAAGCCAAAGTTTGAGGAAAATATGAAAGGGCTTGGGGTGGAAGTGAACTTCTACTCTGCCCTGTTCGCATTTTTCCTTGTGTTATTTTTACTCTAGCTCCCTTAAGGTGATCTCTTTTACTTCTTTTATGCTAAGGAGTTCTTTTTCTAGTTTTTCGAGAGGGATGTTTGATTTGCTCATATCTACAACCGCAACTATTGCCGCTAACCCTATCTCATTTAGCTCTTCGCTCTCATTGAAGAGTATGTTCACTTTGTGCTTTCCAAAAAGGCCGCTTACATTTGCCAAAACACCCGGCTTGTCCTCCACCACAAATTCTACCTCTACGAGCTTCTTTCCTGGTAATGCTATCCTCTCCAGGTGTATCTCTTTTAGGTCCGTGTCAATCTCAACTAAGAAATAGGCGTCCTTGACTAGACCGGTCTCATAAGCATATTCTAGTGGAATTTCTACTCTCCCATTTTCCTTAATTTTAATGATTTCGTAGTGCCTCATAGCCCTCAACTGTATCTTTGTCTAGATCAATAAAAGCCTTGCTAATCATTCCTGGACATTTAGCAAAAGCCAACAACAAATTTTGCACAAAAATGCCCCACATACAAAAATTTTTTAATGGGCCTATGGCTAAAATGCTTGGAGGTGCAGCGTTGCCATTTGATGTCATTGGCTATGTCTTCATAATAATTGCAATTGCTAGGGTCTTTGCTGAAATCTTCGAGCGCTTAGGCTATCCTGGGTTTCTTGGAGAGATATCGGCTGGTTTATTGCTGGGTGTGTTTCTACAAGAGCTTCCCCGGGAAGATTTAAACCTTTTAGCTGAGCTTGGAGTATTTTTCCTTATGATGTATGCTGGCTTAGAGCTCACTCCTGAAGAGGTTCACATCGGCGGAAAGAAGAGTATACCTATTTACATCTTCACTTATGCGGCAATGCTATTCCTAACACTTCCCTTCACAAACTACACTATATTAACGGATAATTTGATAGTTGCCGCTATATTATCCGTAGCATCTGCCCCAATTGTGATCAGACTAACGAGGTACTTTGGTAGTGACTTCCTCCATATTGCTCTATCCTATGCGGTTATCAGTGAAGTAGGGGCTCTTGTGATACTTTACCTTTTAATAAACTTTGAGCTCTATCATTTGAGCTATTGGGGATTATTTTTTGAGCTGTTGAAAGATGGGGCATTCTTAGGAATTGTATTTGGGATTAACTACTTCATTAGCATTAAGCATAAAATCTGGATAATCAGGGCACTTAGGAAGCTTCAAAGTGATGAGGCGGTCTTTGGCATTGTAATGATTTTAGCGACATCTTTAGCGTTGATCAGTGAGGAAATTGGCTTACACTTCAGCATTGGGGCGTTTATTGTTGGTTTACTGCTGCACAGCGATTTAATGGGAACTAAGCAGTATGAAAGGGTGCACACCATAATCTCAGGTGTCACTTATGGAATATTCGCTCCAGTGTTTTTTGCTTGGAGGGGAATAAACTTTGAGACTGAATTCTCATTGGAGGTTGTTTACTTCTTCGTCCTGATATACCTTATTAGGGTTCTCCTAACGATGGGCTTAGTCTGGAAGGACGACATTAAGACGTCTCTTTTAAGGTCTACAGGGGTTTCGAGCTTTGGTGTCTTAGGCTTGCTTGTTGGAGAGGTGGGCTATGAGTTTGGTGTCCTAAGCCAGCACATGTATGCACTAGCATCCCTTGCGAGCATAATGGGAATCTTTGTCTCAGCAAGCATAGGACGCGTGATAAACTATCTTGAAGGGAGGAGAGAGGGGTGGACAAAATGAAAAAAGCACCAATACAAGGCATGATTGAGATTGAGTTCCCGAGTGAGGATATTGCAAAAGTGGTTTATGAGAGCGTCATCATTGAGGATAGAACTGTTCCTTATAGGAGAACAAAAACGAAGCTTGAGCTTGAAGGAAAAAAGATCAGGATAGAGTTCACTGCGGAAGACAATTCTGCTTTAAGAGGGACGCTCAACTCCTATTTGCGCTGGATTAAAGTTGCGATGGATGCTGTGGAGCTTTAACGTTTTGCTCTAAATCTGTTGGCTCGAGAGTCCTTAACTCTTTTCCAGCGGGCCAAGCCCTTTCATTTGTGACCAAATAGAGATAGCGGTTGACATCATATTGATATGTCACATACGTGTTTGCAAAATCTGCTAGGCTTTTGCTTCTTTTTCCAAAGATCAACGCGTAAAACCAGTGGAATATAACAACAATCTCAACGACAAATCCCCATATCCCTAGGATAATGCTGTAGAGTATTGCTAAGGGCAATCTTACGAGTGCTTCAATCCTTTCTCCCATAACATCACCCTACATGGTACCATTGCATAGTATATAACATTTACGATTTAATGGCGTCAGCGACGGGTAAAACTATTTAAACACGCCAGCAAATTATGGCATGGAATTACGATTATGGAGGTGTTGATATGCAAAACATTCCACCACAAGTTCAACAGATGTTGGGACAGCTTGAGAGCTACCAACAGCAGCTCCAATTGGTAGTTCAACAAAAGCAAAAGGTTCAATTGGATTTGAATGATGCTAAAAAGGCTTTAGAGGAAATTGAGAAAGCTGAAGAGGGAACAGCGATGTATAAGACTGTTGGAACGCTAATAGTCAAGACAGAGAAGGCCAAAGCGGTTGAGGAACTTAAGGAAAAAATTGAGACCCTTGAAGTTAGGCTCAAAGCCCTGGAAAGGCAGGAGCAGAAGATAAATGAAGCTATAAAGACATTGACCCAGAAGATACAAAGCTCTCTCACAGGCGTTGCTGGCTGATTCCTTTTTCTTTAACGTTTAAAGGTGGTCTTATGGAAAAGAGGGGCGTTATACACATTGGACTTCCGGAGATGAGCGAGGAAGAGATAATAAAGCTCGGCGACTTAGCCCAAGATGTGGTTTTAAGCCGCATATTCAGTGTTCTACATAAGAGTGAAGTTAAGGATTTGGAGATTACCACGAGAATAAACAAGGGCGAGACGCTCGACCTTGAGGTTGAGGCTTACATAGAGGTGCCAATTTTTGTTAAAGTCGATGTGGATAGGCTCATTGAGGATGCCCTTGACGAGGCATACCAAAGAGTTGAGGAAAAGTTGAGGGAAATTGCAAAGAAAGATTGATTTTTATTTGGAGTTCTGGTGGTGTTGATGAAAGGCAAAATAAAGCTCAAGCGTTTTTTAAATGAAGCGAAAGATAAGAGGTACTCTTTTCTATTGCTGTGTCATCACAATGCAGATCCTGACGCATTGGGTAGTGCCATCGCTTTTTCTAGGTATTTGGAAAGCGTGGGGTTAGAGTATAGAATAGGGGTTGCTCAGAGCGTGTCTTCCTATGCTAAGCGCCTTTTGAAGTTTGCAGATGTCGAGAAAAACCCCCAAATTGAAGAAGATGTTGTGGTAATTTTTGATACGTCTTCAGCTGAGCAGTTGGAGCCGATAGCTCTTCCAAAGCGAAAGGAGAAGTTTGTAATAGTCATAGATCACCATATTGAGAAGGAAAATCCTATAAAAGCCGACATAAGTATAATGGATTCCTCAAGAACGTCCACAGCTGAAATCATTTGGGAGCTTTTGAAGTATCTAAAATTTTATGATGAAACCGCTGCTAGGGTCCTCTTGGCTGGTATAGTTACCGACACCGCAAACTTTAGATTTGCTAATGCAAAAACATTCAAAACTTTAAGTGAGATTCAGAGCACCTTTGAAATACCTATGGGAGAAATATATAATCTTGTAGCTCCAGTGAGCGATGAAAACATTGACACCGCTAAAAGGATGGCCATCCTAAAGGCCTGCCAGAGGATGGAGGTTAAAAAGTTCAAGCGCTACATAATAGCCACATCCAGAGTCTCAGCCTATGAGTCGCTGGCATGCAAAACGTTCCTTCAGCTTGGAGCAGATGTAGCTATAGTTGGTAGCGATAAAGAGGGGGTTAGGATATCTGCGAGGGCCAGGGAGTATTTGACTAAGAAAGGCCTTCACTTGGGAAAGCTTATGGAGAAAGTTGGCCCAATCATTGAGGGCTCTGGAGGCGGCCACTCAGGTGCTGCCGGTGCTAACGGTAAGAAAAATCTTGATAAGGCTATGAAGTTTTTGGTCAGTGAAATTGAGAAGTTTTTAAAGGCCTTGTCTTAGTGCATGGAAGCTTTAGATTTTTAAGGTGAACGACTAACTTTAGTTAAGGTGGTAGTATGGCAAGATGTCCAATATGCGGAGAGGCTCTGAAGTGGGAGGATTTGATGGAGCAGATGATCGTGCTGGATAATTTTAAAGCTCTTTTGGATGACAAGGACGCGTTTTTAAGTACCCTCAGTGAGTTTGTGTTTAAGTGCCCCCATTGTGAGGAGGAGTTTTATGGAAAGGCTTTGGATATGAAGGAAGCCAGCAGAGTTTTTGAGCTCTTGAATGACTTTAAAGGGAGCATAGACTATGAGAGAGGTAAGGTTAAATTAAAGCTCACCAACCTCATTGCTCTAGATGTTATGCTTGAGGAGTGGGATAAGAGAGTAGGGCGAGGAAAATGATGTTGGATAATATTAAGGCTCTTTTGGGAAAGGGCGATGTTGATGGGGCACTTAAGCTGGTGCTTTCCTTAAAAGATAGGATGCTAAAGATGGAGCTCCTCACATATATGATTCAGGAGCTTGGTGAGGATTATGTAGAATATCCAATTCTGCTATCTGAGAGCTTAGCGACAATAGCTTCCCTCGCAGAGGATAGAGATAAAGTTAAGGCTTTGGCCTTGTTGAGCTATGCTCTGGCTAGTGCAGGCGATGAAAAAAAAGCCGAGAAGTTCATTAAAGAAGCACTGAGCGTTGCTAAAAAGATATACTATCCCATATGGAAAGCCGAAGCTTTGGCATATGTAGCTTATTACTTGGGTCTT
This sequence comes from Palaeococcus pacificus DY20341, assembly GCF_000725425.1. Taxonomy (NCBI): domain Archaea; kingdom Methanobacteriati; phylum Methanobacteriota; class Thermococci; order Thermococcales; family Thermococcaceae; genus Palaeococcus; species Palaeococcus pacificus. The sequence goes on from NZ_CP006019.1 coordinate 373,226, forward strand.
ATCGGAGATACAAAAAGTGCATTTTACTATTTTAACATAGCTTTGGAGACTCTTGAAAAGTCAAATGAGGTGTATTCGGCTGTTCTGCCAGTTATGTCGCTAATTGCTGACCTATCGCTTGAAGTTGGGGACTCGCTGGAAACTGAAGAAGCTATTGACTTCTATTCACTATCAAGACAGATATACACGTCAATGAAGAAATTCGTCAGTGCATCTCAAGTTGAAGAAAAAATCCACATGGTGAAAGAGGCCTTCAAAGAGGGCAGTTTAGCTGTTAAAAGGGCTCTTGAAAAGGGGGATATTGACAGGGCTATTGCAATTGTTAAGTACCTGTCCCCAGAGGAGAAGGTCGCGGCTCTTTTAGATATCTCCTATTGGCTCTTCCTTCATGAAAGAGAGGACTTAGCTAGGACGTTGCTCTCGGATGTCTTTGATATTATGCTCATTAAAAAAATTAAGCCTAATGATTTGGAGCTGTTCGTAGTTGCATACAAGTTTATTAAGATTGGTCTTCTCGATGAAGCTTTGACAGTAGCGGGTGTTATTGAGGATGTGGATGAGGCATCAAAGATACTCTCTGAGATTGCGTTGGCCTACGCACGCTTTGGAAATGAAAACAAAGCCTTAAGCATTGCTGAGGCTATTCAAAATGAGGCAATTAAGAAAAAGCTGTTAAAGAGGTTGGGTGGTGAAGATGTGGGATACGAGTAAGGACTACCGCTTACTGGTTGCCGAAAAGTCGGTAGAGCTCTTCCTCAAGACAATTGAAGGTGCTAAATTTAAAGGCAAATGGGATAAAAAGAACGCCGTGAGGCTTGGAAAGGAGATGATACCAGAGCTTCAGGCTCTTAGGTACTCCTATCTTGAGCCAAGTGCATTGGTGGAAGCTCCGCAGATGAAAGCACTCAAGGAGAAAGCTCAAGGAATAATTGAAGCCCTTGGAGGAGAGGATTGGTACCACCGCTTTTTAGATCTTGCTGATAGAAATGAACGTGAGAATGTGGAAGAAGCAATAGCTAAAATTCGCTTTTTCCTGAATACAATACTAAACCTCGACAAACGCTTAGCTCTAGGCAAGATCAACGACCCGATAATAGGCATAGACATCAAAGTCGGTGAAGTTATGAGTGTAGGAAAGCACCCCAACGCTGACAAGCTTCTTGTATGCAATGTCAACATTGGTGAGAGGGCAATTACAGTCGTTACGAATGACTTGAGCGTTAAAGACAACGATAGAGTAGCTGTAGCATTGTTGCCGCCAGCCAACTTTAGGGGCATAACAAGCGAGGGAATGTTTTTGGGGGCTGGAGAAGGCGTGTTAAAGGATGTTAAGGGCGAAGTCGGCGGACTTCCAAAGGGCATACCCTTGGAGGCCCTCAACGAGGCTAGAAATTTAGTGGAAGCCTTTTTGAAGGCGTGATTTTCTTTTCTCTTTCCACTCGTTGTCAAAGGCACTCTAAGCATTTCTCGTAGTCCTCCCTGCTCAACCGCCACCCCATTGCTCCAAAGTTTTCCCTTATGTGCTCTTTGCTTCCGGCTTTTGGAATTGCTATCACATTTTCCTTCCATATGAGCCAGTTTAGGGCAACCTGGGCGGCAGTTCTATTGTATCGCTTTCCTATTTCCCTTAAGCATTGATTTCTAGCTAGTGTTCCCTTTTCTAGGGGAGTGTAAGCGATTAAAGCCATATCCTCATTTGCCATATACTCTAAAAGCCCTCCTTCCACCCACCTATCTTTGAGCGAATACTTAACCTCGTTTGCCACTATCTCATACCGCTTCATGATTTCTTGAGACCTCTTCAGCAGTTCCAAATCAAAATTGCTCGCTCCTATGTACCTTATTATGCCTTCATCAACCAGCTCTTCAAGAGCGTATAGTGTTTCTTTTATTTTTTCAAAGCTATTTCTTGGCCAGTGGAGGAGGTATAAATCAATATAAGTCCCCAACCGCTTTACGCTTGCCCTTGCAGCTTTTTTGGCTTTCCCATAGCCAAAGTGTGTTGGCCACACTTTGCTTATGATGAAGATGTCCTCCCGCTCATACCCTTTTATTGCCTCACCAACGAGCTCTTCGCTGTGACCTGCGCCATAGAATTCGGCCGTATCAATTAGGTTTATCCCTAAGTCGAGGCCATATCGCAGGGCTTCAATACTCTCTCTATCTCGTGAATAGTCAGGGCTCTCAAAGCCCCCGATTCCCCAAGTACCAAGTCCAATTGCCGAAACTTTGTCTTCACCAATCCTCTTAAGGTCTCTAAAAATTGGTACTCTTCTCACAGCTCTCACCTGAAACTAAGTTTTTTCCTATCCTTATTAAGTTTTCATTTAAACGCTAAGTTGTTCATTACAAAAGCTATGCGTCAATTGTTATAAACTTTGAAAACCAATTAAATTTAGGTGGCGCTGATGGTGAGTTCATACTTTAAGGGCATTCTCCTCAATCTTGGCTTGGATGAGGAGCGTATTGAAGTTCTTGAAAATAAAGGGGGTATAGTAGAGGATGAGTTTGAAGGAATGAGATACCTCAGGCTTAAGGATTCTGCGAGGAGTTTGCGAAGGGGCACAGTTGTTTTTGATGAACACAACATAATTTTAGGATTTCCTCATATAAAACGGGTTGTTCAGCTTGAGAATGGCATAAGGAGGGCGTTTAAACGAAAACCCTTCTACGTCGAGGAAAAAGTTGATGGCTACAACGTTAGGGTTGCTAAAATTGGAGAAAAGATCTTGGTGTTTACGAGGGGAGGATTCGTTTGCCCCTTTACGACGGAGCGTATTGAAGACTTCATAACTTTGGATTTCTTTAAGGATTATCCTAACATGGTGTTATGCGGTGAAATGGCAGGGCCTGAAAGTCCCTATTTAGTGGAAGGCCCTCCATACGTTAAAGAGGACATTCAATTTTTCCTCTTTGACATCCAAGAGAAGAAAACAGGACGCTCTCTTCCTGTAGAGGAGCGATTAAAATTGGCCGAGGAGTATGGAATTCCGAGCGTTGAAGTCTTTGGTTTGTATGATTTAAGTAGGATAGACGAGCTTCATGCGCTCATTGATCGGCTTACCAAGGAGAAGAGAGAAGGTATAGTGATGAAGAGTCCGGACATGAAAAAAATCGTCAAATACGTTACTCCTTATGCAAACATTAATGATATCAAAATTGGCGCGAGGATTTTCTTCGATTTGCCTCACGGCTACTTCATGCAACGTATTAAGAGGCTGGCTTTTTACCTTGCCGAGAGGAAGATTAGAGGAGAAGAGTTTGATGAGTACGCTAGAGCATTGGGAAAAGTTCTCTTAGAGCCCTTTGTCGAGAGCATATGGGATATTTCGAGCGGTGACGATGAAATAGCGGAACTCTTCACTGTTCGGGTCAAAAAGCTTGAAACTGCTCATAAAATGGTGACTCACTTCGAAAGACTGCGCTTAAAAATTCACATAGACGACATAGAAGTTCTTGACAATGGTTACTGGAGGATAACATTCAAACGTGTTTATCCTGATGCAACAAAAGAGATGAGGGAACTTTGGAACGGGCATGCTTTCGTTGATTAGCTCCATTTTTCAACGAGCTCGTCTAAAACTTCCTTAAACTTCACAGCATCAACCCACTTAATCCCCATTTTTTGAGCCCACGTTAAAATGCCTACATCGGCAGATACAATCGTTGCATCGAGCTCTTTGGCTAAAAGGATTAGCTCAAAGTCTTCTTTGCTGTCTACTATCCCCTCTCTCAGAGCACGTCTATAGTTGCGCCTTAGTTTTTGGATAATTCTGTCTACACTGCTTGTATCGATTACGCTTTCCCTAACGGCAGTTTCCGCTACTCTAAGGCCTTTGTCAATTCTCCTCCTAATGTCTTCTATTAGTTCGTAAACCACAAATGCCGGGATTTTAATGTCGTGAACGTTTGGAGGCTTTTTGATTATATAAATCTCAATATCCGGAGAAACTTCTTCCTCTTCAACAAAGTTCATAATCTCCCTATGAATGCCGGGAGAAACGTAGAATTCAACGCTCCCAAAAAGCTTCTCAGCATAGTTTAGGAAAGTTTTCATCGCCTCTGTTGGATTTTTCCCAAACTTTGCTCTCACGTCGGGATTAACGAAAATGCTCGTATCGAGGACAAACCTAATCATTGCAACCACAAGATTATTTAGGGCTTTAAAGTTTAAAATACTTGGTGATGCTTATGAAAGTTGGAGTCGTTTTTGGAGTCAGCGAACTCGCAAATCCCAAGGATTTCGAGAAGAAGACTTCAAAGTTTTTAACTGAACTGGCTAATGAGTTTGATGTTGAAGGCGGCATTTTTGTATCAATTAAGAAGGATGTTAAGGATGCTAGAGAGGAAGGAATAGATTTTAACAAAGTTGATGTTCTCCTCCTGTATCCTTTGACCGGTGGGACTGAAAATGCTCTAAAGGAATTCTCTATCTATAGAAAGCCCATTGTTCTCTTTGGGGATGCTTTCAACAACTCCATAGCTGCTGCTGTTGAGCTTAGGGAGTACTTTAGGGAGCATTTGATACCTACTACGATGGTTAAGAGCTTCGATGAGCTTAAGGCCGCTCTTCTCGGCTACGAAGATATGAAGGAGCTCTTAGGAAAGTTCTTGAAGATGCGTTTAGGCCTCATTGGGCGCGCTTCGCCTTGGCTCATAAACGAGAGCTTTAATCCCCCTTATGTCCATATAAGCCTGAAGAAGTTTTACGAGTACTACGATAGAGTTACCGACGCAGAAGGGTGGAAGGTCGTCGAGGAGATAGTCGCTAGGGCTAGGAATATTAAAGAGCCCAGCAGAGAAGACCTCATCAAAGCAGGGAGAATCTATGTGGCATTGAAAAACATAATTGATGACTACAAACTTGATGGATTCGCGATTGGTTGCTTTGACCTTATAGGTAAAATTAAGGGTACTCCTTGCTTGGCTTTGGCTATGTTCAACGCCCAGGGAATCCCTGCAGCGTGTGAGGGTGAGCTAAACTCGCTCTTGGGCATGGTGATAGCGCGCAGATTCTTCAACAAGCCGGCTTTTATGGGCAATATAGCAGATTATGGGGAAGATTACATAATTTTAGCTCACTGCACAGCTCCGTTGATATCTTCGTATGTTTTAAGGTCTCACTTTGAGAGCGGTATAGGCGTTGGTGTTGAAGTCGAGCTTCCAAGAGGTAGGGCGTCCATCTTAAAGATTAACGGTAGAAAAGCGGTAGTTGCTGGTGTGGAAGTTGTGGACAGGGAGAGGAGCAACTACAGGTGCAGAACGCAGATGAAGCTTAGGATAGAAGACGCCAGGGAGTTCATAGATGGCACTTTAGGAAACCACCACCTTTTAATCTACGTGGACAGTGAGGAGCTGGCAGACCTTTTAAGCGAGCTCGGCTTTGAGGTTATGCTCTACTGACTTTTCATTTTCTTAATATTCTGGCAAAAAAGCGCTTAATCCTTGTGGATAATGAGACCTTCTCATATTTTTCTCCAAGTGCCCTCTCTTGCTGGGCCTTCATTATGGCGAGTTTTCTCTCGACTTCTTTAGCTTTGTATCTTGATTCAGGTTCACGGGGAAGAACACCACGCATGCAACCACCTCCATATTTTTGTCAGCATTGCTTAAAAGCTCTACCCTCATTGATAGAAAATGCTAAAGAAAGTAAGAAAAGAGGAAACTCAAACTTTATCTCCAAAGACTTTGAGCGCAACTACAATTGCAGCTCCTACTGCTACTGGTATTGGGTGAAGTGTGGCTGATAATATGCCCACTATAACTAAAACTCCCCTAATCTCTGTCCTTAGATTCTTCTTGAACCATCCGGTTAGTGCTATTGCAAGTATGTACATCACGAGGAGCGTTGCTGCTAGGTCATAGATTACTGTGAGGGCAGTGCTCAATGTCCAGTTTTCAACCGTTATTAAGAACATCTCTGGGTGTGTGAAGTAGATGTAAGGTCCTATGTATCCCGCTAAGGCGTACTTAACCGCGTTTAGGGCTGTCTTCCAAAAGTCTCCTCCAGCTAAAGCTGAACCTGCATAAGAGGCCAAAGCTACAGGTGGTGTTATATCTGCAAGTATCCCAAAGTAGAACACGAAGAAGTGGGCGGCTAAGAGAGCGATAGGTGTTGCAAATCCTGGCACTGGAGAGCTGTAGGGCTGTAAGCCTAAAACAGCATTGTATATTGCTGGAGCTGCTACGAGGGAGGTAATAATATAGTTTGCCGTTGTTGGAACACCCATGCCCAGTATCAGGCTGAATATCATGGTTAGCACGAGCAAAAGCCATAAGTTCCCGGCTGTGAGGTCAACCAAGCGGTATCCTAAGCTCGTCACTAGTCCTGTCATTGTGAGAACTCCCTGTATTAAGCCCGCGCTTGCAGCTGCGAGCATAACACTTGAGCTTGTCTTTCCAGCGTCTATCATTGATTCGTATGTGGCAGAATACATCTTTTTTCCTTCCTCAGTCTTTGAAAAGTAGCCCACTATTAATGAGAAGACTATTCCTAGGACTCCAGTCATTAAGAGTATCTGCTCTTTCCTCATGCCCAGATATTTTGTCATTGCGATGAAAAGTATGAAGAGTAAGCTTATGTAGAGCTTTTCGTTCCTCTTCGTTAAGTTTGAGACGAATGAGAGGGCAACGAGGAGGATAGCGAGCAGGAGCAGGATTAATGCTACGGGCTTTCCTATTTCCCTTCCAGTGAACATAAGCACCGTTGTAAGGAACGCCACACCAACGTAGAACATCTCATGTCCTTCTATCTTGTCCTTTGCAATCCATGACACCCAAATTGCTATTCCTAAGGAGGAGATTGCCGATATGTGAGGGGCTATACCCCAAACCAAGGCCACGGTGATTACCAGTATTGGTGAGAGTATGTAGAGCTTCCTCATAAAGTACCTCAGGGGTGCAAAGTTTTCTCTGGGCATTCCTTTTAATCCTAAGCGCTTTGTTTCAAGGTCTATGAAGAGATAAACTCCTGCATAGTATACCAAAGCGGGCAAAACCGCAGCGATGATGAGTTTGTTATAGGGCACCCCTAAAAACTCCGCCATAATGAATGCCGCCGCACCCATGATTGGGGGCATTAGTTGGCCTCCGGTTGATGCAACGGGCTCAACCGCTCCTGCTATCTCTTTGGGATAGCCGGCTTTTTTCATTAGAGGGATTGTAAAAGTTCCGGTTGTTAGGACGTTAGCAACACTCGAACCGCTCACCGTACCCATAAGTCCACTTGAAACAACAGCTGCCTTTGCGGGTCCACCTGGGCGGGCACCGAAGAGGGATATCATGAACTCGGTGATGTAATCGCTCACGCCTATCTTGAGGAGGAATGCTCCAAAGAACACGAAGGCAAAGACGTAGATTGTCATGACGAATAGGGGAATTCCGAATATTCCCTCATCAAAGTAGAGCTGCTGGGTAAAGCGTATCCAGTTGAAGCCGACTCTGTAGATTCCGTAAATCAAGAACACTGTGACAACTGATGGCAAAACCCATCCAAGCACTCTTCTTGTAGCCTCAAGCACGAGGATTATTGCCAAGATTCCGAAGACCACATCGTGCATGTAAACCTCTGCAAACTGTGCGTACCTATTGTATACAGCAAAGATGTAGAACATAGATATAACGCTCAAAATTGTGAGTATGTAGTCGTAAAAGGGCACTTTTTTGATGTGTTTCTCTGTTTTTCTCATTGGATAGAGGAGGTAGGTTATTATGAGGATCATGGCTAGAACAAATGCTTGTCCCTGCTTGCTTTGGAAAGTTGTCTTGAGTATTCCAATTTCCAGTCCCAGCCTTGAAAATAAGTCGTAGAGTGTATAGTTAAAGTTGAAGATAAACAGTATTTCGTAGATACCAATTAGGACTGCTGCTATTTTTATGATCAGTTCAAGCGTTGGGGTAAGGGTTCTCGTTTTTTCCAATACCACACTTACTTTTTCTTCTTCCATTTTAGCACCTCCCGAGTATGGCGAATAAGAATAAACACTTTTTGACTTTAAACTCCATAACAGTTTCCTCTGTAGGCGCAAACACGAGTTTGCTGCCTACTTTTATTTTAGCTTGATTGAAGGGGATAAACCAAAAACTGAGGCTTTTTCCAAGGTATATGTTAATTCTCTTCACATAATACCCGTCCTCTGTGTATTGAATGTCCTCTGGAAGCCCAGCTCCAAAGTCCTTCCACTTCATCTCTACCGCGTATAGGCCGCTGCCGTTAGCTTTAAGAACCTCGACTATTTCGCTCCGCTGAACGCTGTGAATATAGGATATGGTTACTGTTTTTTCCCCTAAAAGATAAGTATGAGATGAATCTCCATTACTAATGATGAGTACATTAAATGGAAGAATCATAATTATCAGCAGTGTAAAAAAGAAAAAAATGAGATATTTACTCAAAGGCTTCACCCTTTGAGCTCGCTTGGAATGCTTAAGCCTTTTTCTTCGTAGTATTTAATTGCTCCGGGGTGGAGCGGAATGCTCATACCGTCTAATGCTGTGTCAAGGCTTATTGCTTGAGCTTTTTGGTGAACGGCTCTTAAGTCTTCAACTTGCTCAAAGAGTATCTTTGTCATCTCGTAAACGACATCCTCTGGCAAGTCAGCGCTTACAGCCAGCATAGCTTTAACGGCGACTGTTGGTGTGTCTTCCTCCACACCATTGTAGGTGCCCTTTGGAACTATTTGCCTAACATAGAATATGTAGCCCTCATCTTTGAGCTTGTTTAATATGTCATCTGAGATTGGGAGAACCCTCACGGGTGTTTGGACTGCGATTTGGTTAACGGCTGGAGTTGGGATTCCAGCAACTATAACAGCAGCATCAACTTGGCCGAGTTTCAAGCTTTGTGCGGCCTCACTAAACTTTTGGTTGACCTTTTCAATGCTGTCCCAAACGCCTGCAGCCTTTAGTATCTGTTCGGCTGCAACTGCGGTACCACTTCCTGGAGCGCCAATTGCAACTTTTTTACCCTTTAGATCCTCTAAGCTCTTAATATCACTGTCAGCTCTAACTACAAATTGTACTGTCTCAGGATATAAAGCGGCGACACCCTTTAGTTTTTTAATTGAGGTGTCAAACATGTACAAACCGTTGTAGGCATAGTATGCAACATCGTTTTGGAGAATAGCTGCTTGGGCATTTCCATCCTCGATGGCCTTTGCATTTGCAACACTTGCACCGCTTGTAACGGCCTCTCCACTGACAACTGTTCCGTACTTATTCAAAAGCTCTGCATACTTTGAGCCAAGTGGGAAGTAAACACCACTAGTACCACCGGTGTAGATTGTAATTTTCGTTTTTTCAACGGAGCTCGTTGTGGTTTCTCCTTGTTGTGTGCAGCCAGAAACAACCAAACCAAGGGCCAACACAAAAACCAAAGCCAATGCTTTCCACTTCATTTCGGTTCCCTCTTACAAATTTTTCAATTTATACATTTGTCTTATTTTACCATAATTCCATATTCCACAGGTTTTCGTTATATATTTTACGGTTGTAAACTTTTACAAGCAAATAAATGTTTGGTTTTCGATTTAAAGCGGCAAAAATTCTCAAAAATTTCGCCAAATATGCCATATAAATTGACATTATAATGTCTATTTGAAGGGCAAACTTTTTTATTGATGGCTAGAATTTGATGTGGGGTTGCCAATGAAAGTTGTAATGACGACAAAAGTGGATATAGCTTCGATGAATATTAAGCAAAAACTGATTGAGAACTTTGGATTTAGGGAGAACGAGATGATTTTTGATGGAAACCAAGTATACAAAAAGAACAACATTTTAATCTTGACAACAAACGATGAGATGATTTATTACGATGGACTGGATCTTGAGATTGAAAAGCAGTTAGGTATTAAGCCTGAAATAATTGCATTTGCTTCGAGGCACTCAAGCAAGCAAAAGCTACCTACTTTGACAACACATGTAACTGGTAATTGGGGAAATGCAATGTTTGGAGGAAAAGACCAAAGTTTGGCAATTGCAGAACCTAACGCAATGAAGCTTGCCCTTTTAAAGATGAATGAGCTTAATGATCTTGGATGGACCGTTTGCTATGAATCTACCCACCACGGCCCGAGTGAGCTGAATGTTCCGTCATTCTTCATAGAGATTGGGAGTAGTGAAGAAGAGTGGAAAAACGATAAAGCCGGTGAAATCCTGGCTGAAACGATAGTTTATGTTCTCGATAATTATAAAAAGTCTAAAAACAAAACTGCGATTGGAATCGGCGGTGGGCACTATGCACCAAAGCAAACAAAAGTGGCATTTGAAACTGATCTAGCATTTTCACACATAGCCCCAAAATATGCCCATCCGTTGTCAAAAGAAATGCTTTTAAAGGCAATTGAACGAACAGATGGAAAAGTCGAGGCGATTTATGTTGATTGGAAGGGCAGCAGAGGAGAAACTCGACAGCTCGCAAAAGCACTTGCTGGGGAGATTGGCATAGAATTTATTAAGGATTAGCTAAGTTTATATATTGCTTTGCAACAAAATTTACCAGAATTTTAAATTATGATTTCCCTTGGAGGGTGAAGAAGATGTTAAAGCTGGTTGAAGGTGTGATTGAAAGAACGTCTGGAGAGGCTAACAAAGCCGAAGAGAAAGTTAACGAGGTGCAAGTTCCAACCTCCGATATAGATGAGGAGCTTAAAAAGCTATTGGAGCAAACACAAGCAAAAATATATGTTGTCGGCGTTGGTGGTGCTGGCTGTAATACAATCAATAGAATGATGGAAGTTGGTGTTGAAGGAGCGAAGATAATAGGTATTAACACCGATGCTCAAGATTTGCTTAAAATTAAAGCTGACAGAAAGATATTGATCGGTAAAGAGATAACAAGAGGTTTAGGCGCTGGAAACAATCCAAAAATTGGTGAAGAAGCTGCTAAAGAAAGTGAGAGAGATATTAGAGACGCATTAGAAGGAGCTGATATGGTCTTCATAACCTGTGGTTTGGGTGGTGGAACAGGAACCGGTGCTGCTCCTGTCGTGGCAGAGCTCGCCAAAAAAATGGGCGCTTTAACAGTTTCTGTCGTAACACTCCCATTCACCGTTGAGGGAATTAGGAGAATAAAGAACGCTGAGTATGGTCTTGAGAGACTTAGGAAGAACAGCGATACTGTAATTGTAATTCCAAACGATAAGCTAATGGAAGTCGCTCCAAATCTACCAATTCACTTGGCATTCAAGGTTGCTGATGAAATACTCGTTCACTCAGTCAAAGGTATAACCGAGCTCATCACAAAACCAGGTCTAGTCAACCTTGACTTCGCCGATGTTAAAGCAGTCATGAAGGACGGCGGAATTGCCATGATAGGCATTGGCGAAAGTGATAGCGAGAAGAGAGCTCAAGAAGCAGCAATACAAGCTTTGAACAGCCCGCTATTAGATGTTGATATTAGCGGTGCTAAGGGAGCTTTGATAAGCATAAGCGGTAGTGATGTTAAGCTTGAAGAGGCACAACAGATAATAGAGCAAGTTACAAGCAAACTCGATCCAGAGGCTCAAATGATTTGGGGAATTCAGCTTGATCCAGAACTTTCAAAGACAATTAGGGTCATGATTGTCGTCAGCGGTGTCAATTCACCATATGCCGTTACAGAGGAAAAACCAATGCTCATTGAGGAAGAAGGAGAAAGAAGGGCAATTAAATTAGATATTGAAGAGCTTTAATCTCTTTCATGATTTTTGGAGGGGTGAGCATGGCAGAAGAAGGGTTCACGGAAAAACTTAAAAACTTCCTAGGAGAGTCCAAAAGGGTTTTGTTAGTTACAAAAAAACCGAGCACCAAAGAGTTTAAAATGGCAGCAAAAATCACTGGGCTTGGAATGCTGTTAATTGGTGCTATCGGAATGATAATTAGAATTGTTGGGACGCTAATAACTGGCGGTAGCTAAATAACGTTTAGGTGATCAAAATGAGCAAGATCTTTGCAGTAAGGGTCACTGTCGGTCAGGAGGAGAATGTGGCTAGCTTGATTTATAGTAAGGCCAAAACATACAACATTCCGGTATTTGCAATATTAGCCCCAAGCAAGGTTAAAGGTTATATATTTATTGAAGCTGAGAGTAAAAGCGCCGTTGATGAGGCGATTAAGGGTATTAGGCACGCTAAGGGAACTCTCCCCGGAGAAGTGTCTTTTGGTGAAATTGAACACTTCCTTGAGGAGAGGCCAAGCGTCAGTGGGTTTGAGCCTGGAGATATTGTTGAGCTCATAGCCGGCCCGTTCAAGGGCGAAAAAGCTAAAGTCGTTCGTGTTGATGAGGCCAAAGATGAAATTGTCGTTGAGCTTATAGGTGCAATAGTCCCAATACCCGTTACCGTGAAGGGTGAATACGTTAGACTTATAAGCAAACGTTCAAACCAATAGCCAGAGGTGAGTTAAATGCCACAAGTAGTTGAAGTATTAGTTGAGGGTGGTAAAGCTACTCCTGGTCCACCACTAGGACCTGCAATTGGTCCATTAGGATTAAACGTCATGCAAGTCGTTCAAAAGATCAACGAAGCAACAAAGGACTTTGCGGGAATGCAAGTTCCAGTGAAGGTCATAGTCACGGACCCAAAGAAGAAGACATTTGAGATTGAAGTGGGTAAGCCACCAGTTAGCCAGCTCATAAAGAAGGAGCTTGGACTTGCCAAAGGTTCAGATGCTCCAAGGAGCAACATAGTTGGCGACTTGCCAATCGAGAAGGCAATAGCTATCGCAAAGACAAAGATGGATCAAATGCTTGCAACTGACTTGAAAGCAGCTACCAAAGAGGTCATTGGAACAGCATTAAGCATGGGTGTCACTGTAGATGGTAAAGATCCAAAGCAAGTTCAAAAAGAGATTGACGAAGGCCTCTACGATGAGGTATTTGCAAAGGAGGAGCAATAGAAAAGTTTAAAAATCTCCTCTTTTTACGAAACTTTTGATTTTTGGTTCAACTTAAATCATAAAAAAGTTGGGAGGTCTAAGAGATGGCCTTTGAAAGGCAAAAACTCGCGGAAGCGGTGAAGGAGGCTAAAGCCCGGGCCAAGCCGCGTAACTTCACGCAGACCGTCGAAGTGGCAGTAAACCTCAAGGATGTCGACTTAAAGAAGCCTGAGAATAGGTTTAAGCTTGAGGTTATGCTGCCCCACGGGAGAGGTAAGGAAGTTAAGATCGCGGTCATCGCTGATGGAGCCGTTGCCGAGGCGGCTAAAAAGCTCGGGCTCGATGTGATTAGTGGAGAGAAGTTAGAGGAATTAAGTAGCAATTCAAGAGAGGCTAGGAAACTTGCAAGGAAGTACGACTTCTTCATAGCTGCAGCACCATTGATGCCAAAGATTGGTAGATACTTGGGTAGGTTCTTGGGTCCAAGAAACAAGATGCCAGTAGTAGTCCCACCAACCATGACTAATTTAGAGCCAATAGTTAACAAGCTTAAGAAGACAGTGAGGATACAATTGAAGAACAACCCAGTTATCCACGCTCCAATCGGTATGGAAGATATGGACGATGACAAATTGGCTGAGAACATGGAGGCAGTGATAACTGCAATCCTCAACAAGCTCGAGAGAGGAGAGAACCAAGTAAAGTCAGTGTACGTCAAAACCACCATGGGGCCTGCTGTAAAGGTAGAGAGGTGAGGTAAATGGCCCACGTAGCTGAATGGAAAAAGAAGGAAGTTGAAGAGTTGGCTAACCTCATCAAAAGCTATCCAGTGATAGCTTTGGTTAACGTTGCTGATGTTCCAGCTTACCCATTGTCCAAAATGAGAGAGACCCTTAAGGAGCAAGGTGTTCTCAGGGTTTCAAGGAACACACTCATTGATCTCGCAATCAAGAAAGCCGCTCAGGATATTGGAAAACCAGAGCTTGAAGAACTTGCAAAGCACATCCAAGGTGGAGCTGCCATCCTTGCAACGAACATAAACCCATTCAAGCTCTACAAGTTCCTCCAAGAGAGCAAGAAGCCAGCTCCTGCTAAGCCTGGTGCAGTGGTAAACAAAGATGTCGTTATTCCCGCAGGGCCAACATCATTAGCTCCCGGTCCTGTTGTTGGTGAGATGCAAGCTTTAGGAATCCCTGCAAGGATTGAAAAGGGTAAGGTTAGCATTCAAAAGGAGACAGTCGTTTTAAAAGCTGGCGAGACTATTACTCCTCAATTAGCCAACATCTTGAACAAGCTCGGTATAGAGCCTCTTGAAGTAGGTCTCGAGCTGTTGGCAGCTTACGAGGATGGATTAGTTTACGGCCCAGATGTCTTGGCTATTGATGAGGAGCAATACATCCAAATGCTCCAACAAGCCTACATGCACGCATTCAACTTGTCAGTTAACGTTGCCTATCCAACAAAGCAAACCATCGAGGCTATTATACAAAAGGCATTCATGGGCGCAAAGAACGTTGCAGTGGAAGCAAACTATATTACGAAAGACACTGCTGGCGACATACTTGGCAAGGCATTCAGGGTTGCTTTGCTCATAGCTCAAGAGTTGCCAGAGGACTTGCTTGACGAGAAGACCAAAGAGCTTTTAAACCAACAAGCTCAATTAGCTGTTGCCGCTCAACCTCAACCACAAGAGGAGAAGGTTGAGGAAGCTGAAGAGGAAGAGGAGGAAGAAAAAGAGGAAGAGGAGGCCCTCGCAGGATTGGGGGCATTGTTTGGTTGATTCCCTTTCCATTTCCCTCGTATCGAGAATAAGTGAAAAATAAAGATAATTTGGAGGTGCAAAAGATGGAGTACGTGTATGCTGCTTTGTTATTACACGCCGCTGGTAAGGAGATAAACGAGGAGAACATCAAGGCTATCTTGCAAGCTGCTGGTGTTGAGGCTGACGACGCTAGAGTTAAAGCTTTAGTTGCAGCTCTTGATGGCGTTAACATCGAAGAGGTTATTGAAAAGGCTGCCATGCCAGTAGCAGTTGCCGCAGCTCCAGCTGCTGCTCCAGCTGCAGCTGAAGAGGCACCAGCTGCCGAGGAAGAGGAAGAAGAAGAGGAAGAGGAGAAGGAAGAAGAGGCTCTCGCTGGACTTGGAGCCCTCTTCGGCTGAAGGGCTCTTCCTTATTTCCTCTCTATTTCAACTTTTCTGAGCATTTAATCGCAAAGCTTATTATGAGGTGCTTGTATTTTCTTATGTGAGAGCTATGGATGAAGTTCTGCCTCCTGATTTGCAGAAGAAGAGGGAAAAAGGAATTGATGAGTATCTTTCTCAAGGTTTTGACTTCGTAATATCCCACCCTAAAATTTTAGCTCCATTTGTCCCGGGGATTTTAGCCACTCTTGCTTATTTGGTGTATATTTTTAAAGCTCTTCCAAGCGTAGCTTCGTTGTTTCGTCCTACTTCAGAGGCTTTAATCTTCTTTGCCTCAAAGTCGTTCATATTTTGGTCAATAGTAGTCGCTTTATTCGTTACCATATCCTCATTAATAGGCATGGTCGCCATAGCTTACTACCTCTTAAAAGAGGCGGATTATAATAAAGCCTTCAAAGCAGGGCTTGGGAAGCTTCCAATTGCTCTCTTGAACTTGATAGTTCTAATAGTACTTCTTATGCTCCCATTTGGCGTCTTGGTTTTCATCAAGTCCATCGCCCTTATTATAATTATCTCCCTCTTGATATCTATTTTGGCAGTGCCGCCCATCTTCTTCCTTCCCGCTCTGATAGTGGAGAAATCCTTCGTTGTTTTAGATGTCTTCATTATCTACAAAAACACCTTTAGGGATAGCATTATTTTGGGAGTTCTCTATTCTTTAATATCCTCTGCAGCACAGTCTTTAATCCCAGTCGCTGGTTCTCTGCTCAATTTTCTAATAGTTCTCCCCGCATTTACAGCAGTTTACGCCATGCTTTATGAAGATTGGAAGGAGAAAGACCATAAAGCCAGCGAGGAGGTTGTTTATTAATTTAGTTATATCACATTGGGGCTTTAATATCCTCTCTTTAGCCTCCTTAATTTCTAGGTGGAATTGAATAGAAAACAATAAAAAAGCAGCGTTAAGCCTTCCTCCTTTTAGACAAAGCTAAGTGCTGGCTTCCCTGGTAGCTTCCCCTATATGGTCTGCTTGAGGGGCTTTCCAAACGGTGAAAAGCTATCTGGACGAAGCGCTCGCCATACTCAAGGACAACTTCATCCTCCGAGGAGTTGAAGAGCGCTAGCGTTAGGTTCCCGTCCCATCCCGGGTCAACCCACGCGAAGCTCCCAAGAATTCCTTCCCTCGCAAACGTACTCCTCAGCCTCATATCCCCCATTACATTGTCAGGTAGCTTAATTCGCTCAAGTGTTAAAATTAGCGCATGCCCTTTTGGAGGTATGACCACTTTTCCCGTCTCCTCAACGTTGATGAACTCTCCATTGACCATTGCTTCTCGTCCCACTCTCAAATCGTAGCCTGCAGGTTGGAGAGACTTCTCATTGAACGGCTCAATTAAAATTTCCTTTGATATTTTATGATCCGGCAAAATCATTTTACCACCGCAAGCTTTATGTAAAGCTTAAGGTTATAACTCTTTTGCGGGCCCGTGGCCTAGTCTGGATAGGGCGCCGGCCTTCGGAGCCGGTAGTCGCGGGTTCAAATCCCGCCGGGCCCGCCAGATTATACTACTCTAATGAATTTGAGGTTTATGCACTTAATAAGCTCCATAATTTCTCCTATAAAACGAAACATAACCTTTAAGAGCTGTTTTGCCTCTGTTTCGGTAAATCAGTGCCTTCTAGACTTAGGAGGTGTGATAAAATGAATACAAAATGGGCTGGAATAATTGGCTTAATTTTATTACTTCTAACAATACCCGTAGAAGCAAAAGAAGTCCAAATTGGAGTTCTTGAAAAAGAATATATTGTCTTATCAACAGCATCTATGAAACTCACCAACACAGGTATAAACATAGATGTTCCTATAACTACCTTTTACGCCGTAAACATCACAACCGCATATTACACCCCTCTAAAGGACTATAAAGTAACTTATGCAGTTTATGAAGGACAAAGGAAAATAATTTGGGCTCCACCAATGAACTCCTCAAAACTAATACCAAAATACAATGACTCGGTGTATCTGCCGGAAGACTTGAAAAACATTACTAAAGAACTCGCAGAAACCAGCGATACTATCGCAGAATTCGCTTGGAAGGTCTCGTGGTTTGTACACACCAACATTACATACAGTGACCAACGTTTTTCCGCCGAAAGAAGGCTTATATTTGACTTTGACAAATACCACCAAGACAAATTATTGCAAGAAATCTGGCAAAAGAAAAAAGGCGTTTGTAGACATAAGGCCTTACTTATGGTTCGCATGCTGGAATATGTGGGCGTTGAGGCAGAGTATGTTGGAGGTTATGCTCTAGCCACGATTCAGGGGGAACATGAGTTTATACCATCTGAAGAACTTGATACCATCTCAGAGCTCATCAAGTTTTCTACCCACACAGGCTTCGGACACGCGTGGGTTTTAGTTCATGATCCCAACGTAGGTTGGTATCCTCTTGATCCAACAAGGCAGCGAGATCCGCTTCACCCAATAAGATACGATAACATCGCTGTTTACAAAGGGGAGTACAAAGCATTTGCTCCAGATAGCATCCCCATGTTTAGGCTTGAAAAGCTCGCCGATATCACGAGTGACGTAAACGCAGTTAGATACAGAAATGTAAAAATCATAGAGTCCAACAACACTGGTATTATTGTGTATAACCCTAAGAAAGGTCAAATTGACTACTTACAGGGAGGTTATGCTTGGGTTGTACCTCAATATTTTAATTGGAGCTTTGAAAATGAGTTTGAGAGTGTATCCACAACGAGCATTGATGTCTATCACTATAATAACAAGTATTATGTGAAAATAGGTGGGATACAGCTTCCGCTTTATTTTACTAGAAAAAACCGAGTAGTAAATCCGATAACAAAGGAAGGGGAATACTATGTGTACGAGGATTTGTTAGTTATTAGGGGCAAGGCGTATTTTTCGACGCCCTTTTATGTGCTTGTAGTACCTGTTATAGAAGGTCATCCACCAGGAATTCAGTGAATCACTTTTTCTTTTTACAATTTCTCTCATACTGTGAGTGCTTGAGAGCATGTGTTGGCTGTTTTTAAAATTTTGGCACATCTAAGCTGTTAAAAATCTCTCGTAATTGGTCGTTAAAATCCAAGATTTTTCTTTTTAACTCTTATTTTTGGACTATTTTTATAGTCTCTGCATCACCAACTCCTTTTGTAGCACCTCCATTCTTGGTACTTCAAATCCTTAAATTTTCGACAATCGTTTAAAGTTTGATATACGTCATATTCCATCATTAAAGGCCTCATCTAGATAGGGCCTTCTATGTCCAAGATTATTTTTGTATGTGGGTAACTTATCTATGCACCTACCGAAAATTTTGCGATTGTTTACTCAATTATACTAATCCGCCCATAAGCCTCAAGAAGCCCGTAAAATGCTAATTTAACCAAAAAGCTTATATATCTTTAAATCTAAAAAGGGTATTGAAAAACCTTTAGATGGAGGTGTTGAGGCATGGAGTTACCAATTGCCCCAATTGATAGGTTGATTAGGAAGGCCGGCGCTGAGAGGGTTAGCGAAGACGCCGCTAAGATTTTGGCTGAGTACTTGGAGGACTACGCTATTGAACTCGCTAAGAAGGCCAACGAGTTCGCTAGACACGCCGGAAGGAAGACCGTTAAGGCCGAGGACATTAAGTTGGCCATCAAGGCCTGATTTCTCTTCCTTTTGTCCTTTTTCTAATCTTGCTTTTAAAGTCCTAAACATTTTTAAGCCCTTTTCTGGACTCTTAAAACATGCATGAAATAGCTATAAGAATGACCAAAAGGAATCACAATGCCTTCGTTCATCTTTTGGGAGCTCTGGAAAGTCAGGGTTTTGACCTAGGTGAAATTTTAGTCACGAAGAACTTTGAGGACATCTTGAATGCCAGACCGAAGGTGGTTCTATACTCATTCTATACTGAGGAGATCTGGGATGTTGAGAGAGAGGTTAAAATTCTCCGTGAGAAAACAAATGCTCTCCTAATAGCTGGTGGATATCACGCCACAGCAATGCCTAAGCACACTCTGAGGTTCTTTGACATTGCTGTCATTGGAGAAGGGGAGGAAGTAATTTTTCAGCTTTTAAACACACTAAAGAAAAGTGAGTTTAGGATAACAGAAAACTTGCTCAATGTACGAGGTTTAGCCTTTTATTTGAAGGGGGAATTCGTGTTCACTGGCTTTGCTAAAGTAGACGACTTTACTAAATTTCCTCCCTTTGCAGAGAGCTTGAGATACATAGCTCCAATTGAGATAAGTAGGGGATGCCCATTCGCGTGCTACTATTGCCAAACGCCCTATCTTAAAGGTTTTAGAATGCGCCACAGGCCAATAGATCAAATAGTTAAGTATTCGAGGAGAATGCGGGATATGCGCTACATAACCCCAAATGCTTTCGCATACGGTTCGCCTGGAGGAGTTTTAAGGCTTGACAAGCTTGAGGCCCTTTTAAAGGCACTTCAACCGCTTAGAAAAGAAGGTCGTAGGCTCTTCTATGGGACATTTCCAAGTGAAGTAAGGCCTGAGTTTATAAAGCCTGAGACTCTCGAGCTCCTCATCAAGTATGCGGACAACCGTAGGCTTGCCATTGGAGCTCAAACGGGCGATGAGGAGATGCTTAAAAAGATTCACCGTGTTCACACGGTTTCTCACGTTGCTGAGGCTGTGGAGTATATGCTTGAGTATGGACTTAAACCAGTTGTGGACTTTATAGTGGGCCTTCCCGGTGAGAGTGAGGAGAGCCAGAGAAAGAGCATTGAATTCATGAAATGGATTATGAGCAAAGGGGGGAAGGTTAGAGCCCATTATTTCATGCCTCTGCCGGGAACACCATTTGCTAGGTGCAAGCCTTCACCACTAAGCAAGGAGATGAAGCGCTTTTTGGGCCAGATGGCTGCTAAAGGAAAAATAGAGGGCTCATGGGGAACTCAAATTGAGCTCTCAAAGAAGCTTCAGCGCTTAATTGAAGAGTTTTATGAAGAACCTATGAGCTACGTTGGTAGTGTTAACGAAGTCTGCTGAGCATAAGCTTTTAAACTCCTAAGCATCATGCTTTTTTAAGTGACTACTTCTAATTATTTGGAGGTGTGAGATATGGTAGTTAAAGAATGTCCAGAGTGCCATGGAAGTGGAAAGATAAAGACTGGCGAGGAAGAGTGTAAAGTATGTGAGGGATGGGGTTACGTTCCTGCTGATTTTAAGCTCGATAAGCAGCTTAAGGGGTATAGGAACCTGGATTATTTTGGAGTTGATGATGAAGTTGATGAAATTCCTTGCCCCGAGTGCCATGGCAAAGGGACTGTTCCAGTTTACAGTGATTGCCCAACGTGTGGAGGCACGGGCAGAGTTTTGGCCTGTGACGTCTGTGGAAAAGTTAAAGAGGCGTGGGAGCCTGGAATGGAGACTACTTGGATATGCCCAGAGTGCGAGAGGAAGTTTAAGATTGTCTATGTCCTTGACAACACCTGCGACTACGAAGATGTTGAAGTGGGCAACGCGTATAAAGGGATCATCGATAGAGTAGAGCGCTTTGGTGTTTTTGTTAAATTAAACAAGCATGTTGTAGGTCTTGTGAAGCGGAAAGACCTTCTTGGTGGGAAGGAGTATAAACCCGGCGAGGAGATACTCGTTCAAGCTCTCGACGTTAGGCCCGATAGAAATGAGGTCGATCTAATTGAATCTGCTCTAAAAAGGTATCGTGAGGTTCTCGTTAAGAAAGAACTCCCCTTAATGGATATAGGTGAGCTGAGCAAAGACATGGCAGGTAGAACCGTTAGGTTTAGGGGCAAAGTAACACAAATTCAAGTCACAGGCGGTCCGACGGTATTCACAATAAGTGATGGAACGGGCATAACCTGGGCTGCAGCATTTGAGGCTCCTGGTGTTAGAGCGTATCCCAAGATAGAAGTTGGGGACATAGTGGAGGTCATTGGAAAAGTGTCTTTCCACGCTGGAGAAATCCAAATCGAAGTTAGCGACATGATCAGGCTTTGGGGGCCAGAGGCAGCAGAAGTAAAGCGCAGAATTGAGGAAGCGCTTAATGAAAAGGCGAAGCCAGAAGATGTTGGCTTCCTCGTGAAGAGCGAAGTGCTGGAAAAGCTGAAACCTAAGATTATGGAAGCTGCTTTTATGATTAGAAAGGCTATCTATGAGGGAAGACCTATCCTATTAAGGCACCACGCGGATGCAGATGGCTACACTTCAGGCTTAGCTCTGGAGAGCGCTATAATACCACTCCTTAAGGAGGTTTCTCCGGATCCCGATGCCGAGTGGCACCTCTTTAAGCGCAGGCCCTCTAAAGCACCGTTTTATGAGCTCGAAGACGTCTTAAAGGATATAATCTTCGCGGTTGAGGACTCAAAGAAGTTCGGAGAAGAGTTACCTTTAGTCGTTATAGTTGATAACGGTGGGACAACAGAAGATATACCAGCGTACAAGCGTTTAAAAGCCTATGGAGTCCCAATAGTTGTGGTAGATCACCACGACCCGCGCGATTTTATTGCTGAGGACAAAGCCGCTGTAGATGAGTATGTGAATGTGCATGTCAATCCTCATTTAGTTAAGCGCGGCTACTATGAGCTAACAGCGGGAATGATTGCCACGGAGCTCGCGCGCTTCATCTACCCGCCCGTTGAGGACAAGATTAAACATTTGCCCGCGATAGCGGGAACAGGTGATAGGAGCGATGCACCTGAGTTTGAGCAGTACAAGAGGATTGCAAAGGAAGCCAAGGGCTTAGACGATGATGACCTCAAGAAGATTGCTGAGGTAATAGACCACGAGGCTTATTATTGGAAGTTCATGGATGGAAAAGGCATTATAGAAGAGCTCCTCCTTTTGAGCGGGAACTTGCAGAGGCATAGGTGGTTAATAGATGCAATCTACCCAGAGGTCAAGGCAAAGCAAGAGAAGGCATTGAAAGCCTCGCTCCCACACGTCAAGAGCGTTGTACTGCCTAACGGCATACGCTTCAACACGATTGACATTGAATTGTATGCGCCAAAGTTTGAATATCCCGCCCCAGGAAAGCTGAGCGGACTGATCCACGACCACTTCAAAGAGAAATACGGCGAAGAAAGCCCAATACTCACTTTAGCCTATGGCCCAGACTTTGCCGTTGTGCGTGCAAGCGATGGAATGGCACAATACAACTTCGACTTAAACGTCATAATTCCTGCACTCCAAGAGAAGCTCCCAGATGCAGGTATTGAAGGGGGAGGCCACAGCTTCGCAGGATCAATAAAGTTCTTCGAAGGAAAGAGGAAGGAAGTGTTAGAAGAGTTTGCTAAGCAGGTTGTGAAGCTTAAGAGACAATAGCATCTCTTCTCTTTTTGCTTATTCTCTAATTAATGAATAATTTGGAAATGAGCTAACTTCTTTGGGATTTTGATTTGGGGACTTAACCCTTTTATACGTTTAACCCAAAATTCTCATTGGTGGTAGCCATGTTCATGGCAGAGTTTAAACTTAGATTTGGCTCAAGAAAGTGGTATGTTAGAAGGGTTGTCGAGGCTGAAAGTCTTGAAGAAGCAAAGCAATTAGCGGAGCGTTATGTTAAGAGCATCAACAAGGGCGAGGTAAAGTGGGAGCTCAACGATGTTTACGAGCTTGAAAAGCCGCTTACAATAACAAAAGAGATGGTAGAGAAACTTGAGAAAGCTTAGCTTTTCTCTTCTTTCACCCCTATCATAAGCAGCATCGCCAAAAAGCTCATGAGTGCTGCATAGAGGAAAGCGTATTTTAGCGAAAAACTCTGCCACAGCCATCCCGCTATAACTGAAGCTGGGAACACAAAGACGCCAAAGACGGTGTGGTAAGCTCCTATTACAGTGCCCTTCTCGAAGTCTTTAGCAAGGTCTGCCATGTAAGCTCTTGGTATGGTGTCTTCTATCGCCATGTAAAGGCCGTAAAGAACAAAGGCGAGCAAAAGCATAGGCAAGTCCTTGGCATAGGCAAACGTCAGAGCGGCTAGCGTAGCTACGCCAAATCCAGCAGTGATTACGCTCTTTTTGCTCACCCTGTCCGAGTAAACCCCGATAGGATAAGCGGCGAATGCATAAATTGCGTTGAAGAGTGCATAAAAGCCCAAGCTCTGCACGATCGAATAGCCGAGTTCCTCTGCCTTCCAGAGTGTAAACGCATAACTATACCTTCCCAACGCACCAATGGCAATGACGACTAAAAACAGCCTTAAGTTCCTGCTCTTTAAAGCGGAAATCCCCTTTATCTTCTTTTTAACTTCTTTTCCTGTATCTTTAACGAGCAGGAGCACGATTAAAACTCCTAAAAGCCCGGGGATAGCGGAGATGAGGAACACTCTTCTATAGGCTTCAAGAGTAGAGTACTTTGAGAGCCAAGCTAAGAGTCCAATCGCGACCAAGGGCCCAGCAACTGCTCCTAGGGTGTCCATCATCCTGTGGAAGCCGAAGGATTTGCCGCTCTTCCCTTTTTCACTTGACTCCGCTATCAGTGCATCCCTCGGTGCAGTTCTAATGCCCTTTCCCACTCTATCGAGGACCCTAAGTGAAAGGAAGCCGAGCCACCCTCTCGTAAATGCCAGTGCACCCTTCGAGATTGTCGATAAAGTATATCCGAGCGCAACAAAGAACTTCCTCTCCCTAAAGCGGTCGCTTATGTAGCCAAAGAGCACCTTAAAGAGTGAGCTTAAACTCTCTATGAGGCCCATTATCGAGCCACTCATCACTTTTCCAACCCTCAAGATGTCTGTGAGATAAGTGGGCACTATAGGTGCAATCATTTCGCTGCTCATATCATTGAGAAAGCTGACAATTCCGAGCAAAAAGACGTTCCAGCTTATTCCAAGGATTTTCTTCTCTTTATTCATCACAATCACCCAAAATCTCCTTTGAGAGCTCCATAACTTTCTTTTTGCCTTCCTCTAGCACTTCACGCCCTCTGGGTGTTATCTCGTAAAAGCGAACCCTCTTCCCGTTCTCTACTTTCCAACAGCTCTTTAAAAGGCCCATATCTTCCATTTTATGGAGTAGGGGATAGAGAGTTCCAGGGCTCACGTTATATCCGTGTCTCCTAAGTTCTTCCATCATGAAAACGCCGCTTATTGGTTCTTTGCTTGCATGGTGGAGTATATGGAGACCCATGAATCCTCTTAAAATTTGGCGAATCATATCGAACACCGATATCGAATTTCGATATTGAGGTATAAAAAGTTTGCTAGCCAATGGGTTGATAAAAAGGAAAATTAACTCTCAAGCACATGCTTTTCCAAAACATAGCAGTGGAAAGTTCCTTCAAAGACCTTCTCGTCCCTTTGGTTGAAAACTTCAACAAAAACAAGCTTTTTCTTTCCTAAATCCTCTTTGACTTTTGCCTTGGCTAAAAGCTCATCGCCAACTTTCACGGGCTTGGTAAACTTTACTTCCGCCTTTCCAAGCACTACTGTAGGCTCGTTAACGGCCAGCATTGCTGCATAATCGGCCAATCCAAAAGTGAAGCCCCCGTGTACAAGGCCATACCCATCGACCGTCATTTCTTTCATGGTTTTTAGTCTAATCTCCGCATAGCCCTCTTCGATTTTCAAGGGCTCCCCGACCAAGCTTTTGGATGTCATCAAGTGTGTTCTCTGCTCCATAGCATCACCCAACAGTACTCTACCTCAGAGGTTAAAGCTCTAACTCCCGTCGAAGCACAAAGGTTTTATCCTTTTTTGACAAGTTTAGTGTGGTGAAAGTGTGGAGAGTCTTAAGCAAGCTGTTGCCCTAAAGGGCTCAAACGAGTTTGGCAGGCAGGAGCTTGTGGCAATTTTATCATTCAAACTCGGCCTAATGGCTCCGAAGGAAGCGAAGGAGCTCATTAGTTCCGCTATTGAAGATGGCATCATTGAAGTTAGGGATGATACTCTTGTTGTCCATTTAGAGCGTGCAGAAGAAAAAAAGAGGGATGTATTCAAAGAGATGGTTACTTACATTGCTGAAGCTTTGGGCTGGGATAAGGAAGAAGTTCTTGAAGAAATAAATGTATTTGCAGAGCGTTATGGAAATTTGGATAAAAAGCTTGTAGCTTACCTCTATGGCATTGACAAAGGTTTAGACATGTCAGTGTTTAAAGATATGATTGAATGACAAAATGTTTATAAGCTCTTTTAAACCCCTTCATCATGACGGCTATGTTGCCCGAAAACTATAAAAGATTTGAACTCCTTATAGAAAAATTGCGAGACTTTGGTGGCGTAATCATTGTTGAAGGAAGGCGAGACGAGGTGGCTTTAAGGAAATTGGGGGTCGAAACGGGGATAATAAAGCTTTCCCGCTTACCACTGTCTGAAATTGCCTTAATCGCTTCGCAACATCACGAAGTCATGATATTAACGGATTTGGATAGAAAAGGTGAAGAGTTGGCAAAAAAATTGGCTTCCTATTTGGAAGGATACAAGTGTAGAGTAGACATGGAGACAAGAAAAGAGCTCAAGAGAATTGCAAAAAAGGACATTAAGGGCATAGAAGACTTGTATGGCCTGTATATAAGGGCTATAAATTCCCGTTTCTGACCCCCTTTAGGAGGGATTAAATTGAAGAGGAAAAAGGTGGTAATGCAGCACTTACTTGAAAAAACCGCTAAGCATGCAAGAAAAAAAGAGGGTGGTGCTATCATGGCAGGAAAAGATGAATTTGGAACGACAAAATATGTAGTTTACGCCGAATTTGAAGCTAACGGTGTTGTTGAAAGACCCGACGTTGTTGGTGCTATTTTTGGTCAAACTGAGGGTCTGCTTGGAGATGATTTAGATTTAAGAGAGCTTCAAAAAACCGGAAGAATTGGTAGGATAAAGGTTGATGTTCACACAAAATCCGGAAAAACCTATGGAACAATAACTGTTCCTTCAAGCTTAGATAGAGTTGAAACCGCTATTTTAGCAGCTGCACTTGAGACTATCGATAGAGTAGGGCCATGTGAAGCGAGAATAAGCGTCACAAGAATAGAGGATGTAAGAGCAACCAAGAGAAAGTACATAGTTGAGAGAGCTAAGGAAATACTCGAGAGCCTCATGGAGGAGGAAATTCCAGAGAGCCAAGAGCTTACTGACGAGGTTAAGAAAGCAGTTAGAGCCAAAGAACTAATCGAATATGGTCCAGAAAATCTCCCAGCGGGTCCGCATGTACCGTTCTCTGACTCAATTATAGTTGTTGAAGGTAGGGCGGACGTTTTGAACCTCCTCAAGCACGGAATTAAAAACGCAATAGCCGTTGAGGGAACATCAATACCGGAGACAATAATTAAACTCAGCAAGGAGAGAATCGTCACGGCGTTCACTGATGGGGATAGAGGTGGAGAGCTGATCCTTAAGGAACTCCTCCAAGTTGCTGATGTGGACTATGTCGCAAGAGCTCCTGAAGGAAAAGAAGTGGAAGAGCTTACTAAGAAGGAGATTGTTAAGTCCCTTAGGAGCAAAGTTCCAGCAGAGCAGGTCATTAACGACATATTCTACAAGGGGAAGAACTTCTATGAAGTAATCAAAGAGAAGAATCGCGAGAAAGAAAGGGCAAGCTATGAGGCTAAAGTAGAGAAGCCGCAAAAGCTCGTGCACCCACAGCCTGCTAGGGAAGTTAGAGTAGAACCAAAGGCGGAAGTTAAAGAAGAAAAGCAAGAGCGCTTTGTTAAACCAATCCAGCGCGCTTCAAAGCCTTCAGAGCTTGACAAGTTTAAGGAGTACATAGAGAAGGTCAAAACTGATTCAGTTGCAATCCTATTGGATCAGGAAAACAACATGCTGGCAGAGATACCTGTTAGGGACTTAATATCAACCCTAAACGAAAAAGAAGGCATAAACACAGTAGTATTCAACGGAATAATAACTCAAAGGCTCATAGACTTGGTCAGTGAGAAGGGCGTTAAGTACCTCATCGGCGCCAGAAAGGCCAACGTCGTTAGAAGGCCCATAGATTTGAAGATACTCACTTTTGCTGAGTGAGTACCTTTCTTTTCTTATACTTCATTATCTTTTCTGAAAAAATTTAAATTCGAAATGGTCTATTATTGCATGAAAAACGAAGATATCAAGCTCCTCCTTTTGGGTATTACTTTAATTCTCTTTGGCATAAGTCTAGAATTGGCTCCTTTCTCCAACCGTAGCTTGTTGGGCGTAGTTGTTTCTACATTTGGGGTTATACTTGCCTTTTTCGGTGCTGTAGAAACTTCAAGCGAAGAAGGTTAGCTGGGCAAGGTTTATAACTTCCCATCCCTTTCTCCAATTAGGTGAGGAAAATGAGTGTGGAAGAGCTTATATTGAAGTATGCGCTCATCAATGCCGTTCAGCACGATGGGAAGGCTAATCCCAAAGCAGTGATAGGCAAAGTCTTGGGAGAAAATCCTGAGTTAAGGCCAAAGGCGAGAGAGATTATCCCCCTCGTTAATGAGACAATTGAAAAAGTAAACGCCATGAGCAGGGAAGAGCAGGAGGCAAAGCTTAAAGAAATTTATCCCGAGTTTTTTGAGGTAAAGAAGGAGAAAAAGGAAGAGAAAAAGGGACTGCCACCGCTACCAAAGGCGGAGAAAGGAAAAGTGATCACAAGGTTTGCTCCAAATCCTGATGGTGTTTTTCACTTAGGCAATGCGAGAGCGGCTATATTAAGCCATGAATATGCACGCATATATGGCGGAAAGTTTATTCTTCGCTTTGATGACACAGATCCGAAGGTCAAGAGACCCGAGCCTATCTTTTATGAGTGGATTCTCGAGGACTTAGAGTGGCTCGGCATGAAGCCGGATGAGATTCACTGTGCGAGCGATAGGCTTGAGCTCTATTATGAGTATGCGGAGAAGCTCCTAAAGATGGGAAAGGCTTACGTCTGTACCTGCGACCCTGCGGAATACAAAAAGCTTAGGGACGGAGGAAAAGCCTGCCCCCACCGCGAGCTTCCTCCGGAAGTTCAGCTTGAGGAATGGAAGAAGATGCTTGATGGCACATACAAGGAAGGAGATGCGGTAGTTAGGATTAAAACCGATTTAAGCCACCCAAACCCTGCGGTTAGGGACTGGCCCGCTTTGCGCATCATTGACAATCCAAACCATCCGAGAACGGGAGATAAGTATAGGGTTTGGCCCCTCTACAACTTTGCCTCAGCTATTGATGACCACGAGCTGGGTGTTACACACATTTTTAGAGGCCAAGAGCATGCAGAAAACGAGACACGCCAAAGATATCTTTACGAGTATCTTGGTTGGGAGTATCCGGAGGCGGTTCATCACGGAAGATTATCCATTGAAGGCGTTGTTTTGAGCAAGTCCAAGACGAGAAAGGGAATTGAAGAAGGAAAATATCTTGGCTGGGATGATCCAAGGCTTGGAACGATTAGAGCCTTGAGGAGGAGAGGCATTAAGCCTGAAGCAATTAAAGAGATAATCATTGAAGTAGGCCTCAAGAGGAGTGATACAACAATAAGCTGGGACAACTTAGCGGCTATCAACAGAAAGCTTGTCGATCCAGTGGCGAATAGGTACTTCTTCGTTGCGGAGCCTATTCCAATGGAGGTTAAAGGTTTCGATGAAGAGTTCATAGCGAAGATTCCGCTCCACCCAGACCACCCTGAGAGAGGTGTTAGAGAGCTAAAGTTCACCCCAGGAAAGCCAATCTACATCTCGAAGGATGACCTAGAATTGCTCAAGAAGAGCGAGTATATCCGCTTGAAAGACCTCTTCAACGTTAAGCTCATAGAGGTAAGCGAGGAGAAAATAGTTGCGGAGTTTGACAGCGTTGAGTATGAGAAGGCCAGGGAGAACAGGTGGCACATGATTCACTGGGTTCCCGAAGGAAAGCCCTGTGAGGTGTTAATACCAATCGGGGACGAGCTGATTGTTAAAGAGGGGCTACTCGAAAGCGATGCTGATGTTAAGGTGGACGAAGTAGTGCAGTTCGAACGCTTTGGCTTCGTAAGGATTGACGCCATAGAAGGAGAGAAAATCAAGGCAGTATTTGCCCACAAGTGAGCTCTTCTCTTTTTTCATTTCAGTTGAAATTGTGAGAACTTCCTTTCTCAACTAGCTATAATTTTACGAAATTTTAGTTCTCCTCGTCTTTTATTCACTTCCCAATTTTGTCCAGAAATGCTTAAAAATTGTTTACTCATCTGCTACTCACGGAGGTGGAGTAATGCTCAAAGTTGAGGATCTCAATGTCACTGTGGAGGGTAAGGATATCCTTAAAGGTGTGAACTTGGAAGTTGGAAGAAAGGAGTTTCACGTCATCATGGGTCCTAACGGAAGCGGAAAGTCAACCTTAGCCCTAACAATAGCAGGCCATCCAAAATATACTGTAAAAAATGGCAAAATATACTTTGAGGGGGAGGATATAACTGCACTGTCGCCAAATGAGAGAGCAAAAAGAGGCATATTCCTGGCATTTCAGCATCCTGAGGAAGTTGAAGGTGTTAAAATTGTGGAGTTCCTTCAAACCGTGCTCAACAAGGTTAAAGGCGTTGACTTGGCAGAGGCCTACGAAATGATTATGGAAAAGCTCAAAGATGTTTGGTTTAGGGAGGATATGCTTGCAAGATACATAAATGTCGGTTTTTCAGGGGGAGAGAGAAAGAGGTTTGAAATTCTCCAAGCCCTTCTTTTGGAGCCGAAGCTCTTAATTTTGGATGAGCCCGACAGCGGCGTCGATATTGACTCATTAAGCGTAATATCGAAAAAGATTGAGGAGCTTTACGAAAAAGGGACGTCAGTTCTCTTGATAACGCACTACGGGAGAATTCTCCAACACCTAGATCCAAGCATCCTTAGAGTGCACATTGTGAAGGATGGAAAGATCGTGATGAGCGGCGGGGCCGAACTTATAGGTGAGATTGAGGAGAGGGGCTTCCAAAAGATTTTTGAGGAGTGTGGATGCGATGAGTGAAACCTTAACGATTAAAGATGCGAAGGCCATTATAGAAAACCAAATTGAGGAGCTCGCAAAAAGGAATAAAGAGCCGGAGTGGGTGACTAAGCTCAGATATAAAGGTTTGGAAGCCTTTGAGACCGCTCCTTACAGTGATCCAGTGCTTCCAAATCTACTTGACTTTATAGCCAAAGCTGAAGAAGTTCCAATTTCTGAAATTAGGAGCCTAGAGGATTTGCCACCAGAGATGAAAGCCCTTTTGGATAGATTGGGTATAAGCGAGGTCGAGCAAAAATACATCGCGGGCCTGGCGGTTCAAAGCGACACGGGTGTTATCTACAATGAGTTCTTAAAGCAGTGGGAGAAGAAAGGACTAATCATGACCTCTATGGAGGAGGCTGTGAAGAGATTTCCAATAGTCAAGGAGCACTTTATGAAGCTTTTCAGCCCTGGTGAGAACAAGCTTACAGCTTACCACACGGCCGTTTGGAACGGTGGTGTCTTCCTCTATGTTAAAGAGGGCCTCAAAGTTCCATTCCCACTTCACCTGTTCTTCCTAATCCAAGAGAGCTCCTTAGCCCAAGCACCTCACATTGTGATCCTCGCTGAGAAAAACAGTGAAGTTCACCTAATTGAAGGATGTACATCGCCCGTTTTAGTTAAGCATTCGCTTCACTTGGACATGACCGAAGCTTACCTTCATGAGGGAGCAAGTGTAAAGCTCAGTGTCCTCCAGAACTGGCCAGAGTATGTCCACACAAGACCAATGACGCGGGCTAAGATAGGAAAAAACGCCCAGTTCATAAACACCACCGTTGGTCTTGGAAGCGGAAAGTCCAACATAGCCAACCCCAAGTACTGGGTCGACGAAGGGGGTTATGTAGAGCTCAACGGCATACTTTTAGGTCAAAAAGACTTCTACGTCGATTTGGGAGGAGAGATGTACCTCCAAGGTAAGGGTGCGAGGGGAATAAATGCGAGCAAAGCTGTGATAATGGACGAGTCAACCGTGATTACGCGGGGTATCATTCATGCCCAAGCTCCAAAGACAAAAGGGCACATAAGCTGTGACGCTCTGCTCATGAGCGATAAGGCAAAGATGGAGACTTATCCCGGCCTTGTATCGAGAGTGGACGATGCCGAACTTAGCCACGAGGCTGCTATTGGTAAGATAAAGGAGGAGGAGCTTTTCTACCTAATGAGCCGCGGCTTAAGCGAAGAGGAAGCGACACAGCTTATCGTTAGGGGATTCCTTGAGCCACTCCTTAAGGACATCCCAATGGAGTTTGTTGTCGAGATAAGGAAGATAATCGAGCTGGCGGTAAGTGGAGGAATGTAACCCTTCTATTTTCTTTTTGATTTGGTTTTAATTTGCTATGCTTTTTGTTCGTTTCTAAAACCCTTGATCTATGCTTGATATTTTATATTTGGACATTATTCCACATAAAAAGACATTAAAGGTCTAAAAGCTTCAAAACTGTTTGTTTTAAACCTAATGTTCTTTTAATAAAGCTTATAAACATATATTCTAAATCAAAGGTTAAAGAGGTTGAATGTAAAAAGTTTCAAATTTGAATTTACGGAGGGTTGATGAATGGGAGAAGCAAGCAAAATAAGCCGCTATCTCTACACCGTAATCGTGCTTTTTATAATTTGGATGTTCTTAACAAGCAGTTTAGACCCACAGGAACTTGAAATTGGATTGATACTTTCCTTAATCGTGGGAGCGCTAACGTACGAAGTCTTCACTGAAAAGGGTCTGGCCAACCTCCATCCAAAAAGGGTTGCCTATGCCATAGCTTACATACCCTACTTCATCTGGGCTATGATTATGGCAAACCTTGATGTTGCTTACAGAGTTCTTCACCCTAAAAGGCCAATAAACCCAGGAATTGTTGAGGCAAAAACTGTTCTAAAGAACGACCTTGGAAAGCTCGCTTTGGCCAACTCAATAACTCTAACACCAGGAACGATAACGCTCGATGTTAAAGAAGATAGATACTTCATCCACTGGATCGATGTAACGGATGAGAGTGTTGAAGGTGCTTCTAAGGCAATCACAGAACCTTTTGAAAAGTTCTTGAAGGTGATATTCCCATGATAGGACTTGAAGTTTATCTCGTGCTAATAGGCATAGCGACACTCTTAAGCATGTATCGCTTTTTCAAGGGGCCAACGACAGTTGACCGCTTAGTAGCTGTTGATATCATGACCACAATAACCACGGGACTGATGGTTCTCTTTGCGCTCTACTACAAGAGGGCAATATTCCTTGATGTGGCTTTAGTCTACGCTGTGTTGGCATTCTTGGGAGTGATAGCGTTTGCAAGGTACTTGGAGGGAGGACTATGAGTGCTGCTGCAATAATAGGCGAGTTTTTGGTGCTCTTCGGAGCAATATTCTATGTCCTTTCATCGCTCGGTCTCATTAGAATGCCCGATGTTTACAATAGAATGCAGACTGCTACTAAGAGCGCAACTTTAGGTTCACTCGGCGTCATAGTGGGAGTTGGCATTTGGGCTATATCCAACGTAAACAGCTACGCATGGCTTCCAAAGACCATAGTTATAGCAGTGTTTTTGCTCTTGACCAACCCAATAAGCGCTCACGCCTTGATTAGAGCAGCCTACAAGAGCGGCATTCCACTTTGGGAGAGGAGCGTAGTGGACAAGTACAAGGAGGCTTTGGAGAGAGAGGGTAAGGAGATGAAGGAGGGAGAGCAATGATAGAGTGGGTGTCCTATTTTATAGTCGCCCTCATGATTATATCCGCAATATTTGCCGTTGAATGGAAGGACTTGTTAGCGGCAGTTGTTGGAATGGCCGCTGTAAGCTTGTTCGCTTCAATAGCGTTCTTCTTCCTTCAAGCACCGGATGTGGCAATGACTGAAGCAGCTATAGGCGCGGCAATGAGTGCTGCCGTATTCATATTCGCAATTAAGAGGACTCAAAGGTATGAGAGCGAAGAAGAAGGCACAGGATGGTGGGTAAGATGGTGAAGAGGGCTTTAGCCATAATAACACTCCTGCTCATCGGTTTTTGGCTCGCTAAGGGGCTTGTGGGAGTTCCATTTGGCGAGGATAAAATGCTGGTCGGTGAATACTATTTAGAGAACGTTAAAGAGCAAACAGGTGCTGTAAACGCTGTGACAGCTGTTGTCGTCAACTACAGAGGTTTTGATACTCTTGGAGAAGTTACCGTCTTATTCATCGCTTCAACAGGCGTTGGTGCTTTACTATGGAGAAGAAAGAAAGAGAGGAGTGCTAAGAGCGAAGGAAGCGTAGTATTAACTGCAGGGGCTAAGATGCTGTTGCCCTTCATAATGCTCTTTGGTGCATACATATTTGTCCATGGTCACTTAACCCCTGGAGGGGGATTCCCAGGCGGTGCAACGGTAGCTACAGCATTCTTAATGCTCTACTTGGCCTTTAAGGAGTATGAGATTGACCACAAGGTCTTTGAGCCACTTGAAGGACTTGCTGGTGTTGGCTACGTCACCGTTGGTCTCATAGGCTTAGCAATAGGTGGCTACTTCCTCTTCGATTGGATATGGCAAACTTGGCAGTTCGGCCACGAAAACATAGGAAGGCTCTTCAGTGCTGGTTTTATCCCAATAATCTACACACTAATTGGAATAAAGGTAGGAACTGAGCTTACGGGAATTGTTGACAACATGATTAAAGAAGAGCCCAAGGGGGGAGGGCAATGATTAGCGTTTACTACTTCGGTGCGATCTCGCTAATCCTAATCGGTCTCTATGCAATCTTAACGAAGAGAAACATACTGAAGATGTTAGTAGGTTTGAGCATAATGGAGACTGGAGTTAACTTGCTCCTAATAAGCGTTGGCTATGTTAGAGGAAAAAGTGCTCCAATTTTGAGCGAGGGTGTAAGTGCTAACCAAGCCGTTGACCCAATTCCTCAAGCTTTAGTTCTCACGGCAATCGTTATTGGCGTTGCTACAACTGCTTTGGCCTTGAGCGTTGCTATAAACTTGTATGAGAGATACAAGACACTCGACGTTGAAAAAATTAGGGGGTTGAGAGGATGAGTCAGTACGCTGCACTTCTCATTGCTCTACCGCTAATGGGTGCATTCCTTATTCCAATACTCAAAAAAATCAGCAGGAGTGCTATAATGCCCTTCTTAGCATTTGTCACATTAGTGCAGACAGGGATAGCAGCTTGGGTGTTTAAAGAGGTTTACACAACAGGAAAACCAATAATAATCATGGCTGGAGGCTTTAGGCCACCTGTTGGAATCAACCTATACATAGGACACTTTGCTTCACTCTTCGTGTTCATAGTGGCTTTAGTTTCATTCCTAATGGTTATATTCAGCATGAAATCAATTAAAGTTGAGCCAAAGGACAAGTATGCGATGCTCTTCCTCCTGCTCATGCTTGGAGCAACGGGAATGATTGCAACTGGAGATATATTCAACCTCTTCGTTTTCATGGAGATAACTGCAATAAGTGCCTACGCTTTAACGGCCTATAATAAGAGTGGAGAAGCTAGCGATGCTGCAATGAAATACATAATCTTGGGGGGCATAGGTTCAAGCTTCTTCCTCGTCGGCATAGCCCTACTCTACGGAAGCCTCGGCACGCTCAACTTAGCTCAAATTGGCCAGCTTGCCCAATTAATGGACCCAACAGTAGCACAGGTTGCTTTAGGTTTGATAGTCCTTGGCTTAGCTGTTGAGGCAGAGATATTCCCATTAAACGCTTGGGCACCCGATGCCTATCAAGCAGCTCCACACCCAATCACCACAATGTTCTCAGCGTTTGTTGTTAAGGCCTCACTATATGCTATGGCGAGAATACTCTACCTAACAAGCGCAGTGAGCTCTTGGGGTAATGTTTTAAACCTACTAATAATTCTCGGAACTCTAACGGTAATTATCGGTGAGCTTTCGGCTTTGAGGCAGACCAACGTTAAGAGAATGTTCGCCTACTCGAGTATAGCCCAAGTGGGCTTTATAGCAGTTGGCTTTGCCCTTGGGACTCAAGCAGGTGTAAATGCTAGCGTGTTCCACATGGTGAACCATGCGATAGTGAAAGCTCTTATGTTCCTAGCGGTTGGCTACGTTGCTCTCGAGCTTGGAGGAGTAAGCTTAGAAGACTTCAGAGGCTTAGGAAAGAGGATGCCATTAACAGCCTTCGCAATAACTGTTGGAGCGATAAGCATCATTGGAATTCCACTCTTTAACGTCTTCTGGAGCAAGATGCAGTTGGTTATGGCTGCATTGGAAGCTGGCAAGACGGGAGTAATTGCATTAATCCTCGGTGCGAGCTTGGTGGAGGCGGTCTATTACATAAGGTTGATACACACAATGTGGTTTGAAGGCGAGGGAGAGAAAATCGGCGAAGACACATTACTCGGCACAATTATGCTGCTTTTAGTGGCATTGGTTATCATAATAGGAATCTATCCCGACGCGGTCTGGCAGATAGTCCAAAAAGCTGGAAAGGACATCTTCGATGTCGCGAGCTATGTTAAAAATGTTCCACTAATGGGGGTGAGCCCATGAACGAGTTAGTTGTAATGGTCATCGCGCCCCTTTTAGCAGGAGTACTTGCTTGGCTCTTAGATGTGAGGGGCATTAAAGAAGCGCTTGGCGTTTTAGGTGCTGCTGTCCCATTGGGGTATGCTGCAGTGCTCTACGAGAGAGCGGGAGAAGGAATTAACGTTGCTTACACTTTGGGAGGCTTTCAAATTACATTCGCATTAAACCAGCTCAGCTGGTTTTTCATTGGAATAGCTGCATTGGTTGGCTTTACAGCAGTGCTCGCAATGGTTTCAACAGCTAAAAGCTCTTACGAGTGGCTCTTTGCATTAATGAGCTTAAGCGGTGTGCTCGGAGTATTCCTAGCGAATGACCTGATGACCTTCTTCATATTCTGGGAAATCATGACGTTCGCTTCCTTCATGATGGTGCTTAAGTACAACAAGGGAGCATCACTCAAGTACTTCCTCTTGAGCGTCTTTGGCGCTTACGCAATGCTAATAGCGATAGGCATAATATACGCAAAGCTCGGAACCTTTGAGTTCTCGGCAGTGCAGCAGGCCATGTATAGAGATGCCTACGCTGTAATGCTCGGAGGCCAGGGTCTCTTTACCAAAGGTGAAACCGCTTTGATATACCTGCTCTTCATAATAGCCTTTGGTGTAAAGGCCGGAGCATTTCCGCTCCACGTGTGGGCACCTGATGCCTATAGCGAGACGAACCAGAGCTATACTTCCTTCTTCAGCGGTGCTCTAAGCAAGGCGGGAGTTTACGGCTTCATCTTAATGTACATCCTAATGGGTGCCAAGCTCACCTATGAGTTCGGAGCGTTTAGGAGCACCACAAAGTTTGGCTATATAATAGCATTCATTGGAGGCCTAACAATCGTCGTAGGGGGACTACTCGCAGCCCTCCAAGAGGACATAAGGAAGCTCTTTGCCTATTCGAGCATAAGCCAGCTCGGTTATATCCTCGTAGGTATAGGCGTTGGAACGGCTTTGAGCATGCAGGCAGCATTATTCCATGCTTTGAGCCACGCCCTATTCAAAGGCCTCTTTTTCCTAATAGTGGCTACAATTGTTTACAGAACTGGAAAGACGGAATTCAAGGACATGGGCGGCTTGGCTGAAAAGATGCCCTTCACATTTGCAATGGCATTCATAGCCATCTTAAGCTTGGCAGGAATTCCGCCATTGGTTGGATTCGCGAGCAAGTGGGTTCTCTTTGAGGCTGTAATAAGTCAAAACCTCCCAATATTGGGCGGCTTCGTGTTCTTTGGTAGTGCAATAGGTTTCGTTTACCTCATTAGGTTCACCTATGCCGTTTGGTTTGGCCAAAGACCTACGGACTTGGACGACACTAAGGACGCTCCACTTCCAATGGCCATAGCGATGGGTATATTAGCCCTCGGCAACGTGCTCTTTGGAATTGCGCCAGGATTAGTAGCAAGAGAGCTCAACAAAATCTTTGGAAGGGAAGTGATAGGAGGGACGCTCTACGTGCTTGACCTCGGCTTTGGAAAGTACAACGCATTGCTCTTGACGATTTGGCTCGTTATAGGCATAATAATAGCAGGAATCGTGTACTTCATGGGTGCAAAGGTTAGAAGAATTCCCGTTACCGACACTTACCAAGCAGGTAACCCGATAACCATGGATTATAACTTAACGATAAGGAGGAACTTCTTCCTTCCGCTTAAAGAAACGTTGGCCTTCTGGCTTAGGATGAGCTTTGACAGGCTCTACAGGGATGTGGGAAGGTATGTGGAAGACTTAGCCGAAACTTTGAGGAGCTACATCTACAACGGAAATGTCCAAAGCTATGCATGGTATTTGGCCATAGTGCTCTTAATCCTAGCATTATGGGGGGTGTGAAGGATGATAGAGACTGCTTTAAAAGCTCTCTTTATTTTACTCTATGCGACATTCGTTGGATTCATGTTCATGGGAATAATTAGGATAGTGACTGCTAGGGTTCACAGGAGGGTTGGACCTCCAATCTACCAGCCCATTTTGGATACTCTCAAACTCCTCGGAAAGAAAGAGAACATTACTCACGGTCTAATCTACGACTTCGGTGTAATCTATGCCTTAGGAGCTACAATACTAGCCCTAATGTTCATTCCTCTAGGTGGCGTTGGAATCTTGAGGGCCTATGGAGACTTAATCCTAATTACGTTCCTCCTTGAGATACCCATGCTTGGAATAATGTTCGCCGCAATGAGCTCAGGAAATCCATGGGCGGGCTTAGGTGCTCAAAGAGCACTATTAACGCTCTTGGCAATTCAAGTACCACTTGGCTTTGCAATAGTTGCCTTAGCAGAATTTTACGGCACATTCAGTACTTATCAAATAGTTGCAGCCCAGCAGGCTATGGGATGGAGTATAACTCATCTTCCACTGCTCTTAGCGGCAATAGCATATGACTTAGTGCTCCAAGCAATGTTTGGAAAGGAGCCATTCGACATAATGATTGCTCCTGGTGAGATTTCCCTTGGTCCAATGGTCGAGTTTGGTGGAAAGCACATGGGGATACTCCAAATCCAGCACGCCATAGCACTCTTCGCTGAGACACTGTTCTTCGCGAACATATTCCTTGGAGGAGCAGTTGTTACAGTGTTTGCAAGCCCAATACTCAACACAATAGCGAGCTTGGCAATACTCCTCGTTAAGCAAATAGCCGTGCTCCTAATAGCCACTCTAATGGCCACCATATTCCCAAGGTTCACGATTGACCAAGCTGCAAAGTTCTACTGGAAGTGGCCCACCATATTAGCCGCATTAGGAGCTGTGTTAGCAAGCCTTTAGGGGGTGAAAAAATGGTTGATTGGCGTCTCTTTGAACCTTTATTTAATTATGCGAGAAAGAAGAGCATGTGGATTGTGGCATTTTGTACTGGGTGTGGCGGAATTGAAATGCCCCCATTAATGACGTCAAGATATGATTTAGAGCGTTTCGGTATGATGCCCAATCCAGCACCTAGAATGGCCGACCTATTCCTAATCACGGGATATGTAACTCCAAAGACACTAAAGAGAATCATCATAACCTACGAGATGCAGCCCGATCCAAAGTACGTTATGGCCCACGGCTCATGCCCACTCAACGGCGGTCCCTATTGGGACTCCTACAACGCAATCAAACACCTCGACAAGTACATTCCTGTCGATGTTGTTATAGCGGGATGTATGCCAAGGCCAGAGGCTGTCATGGATGGAATAAACAAGATGATGGAAATGATTGAGAACGGAACTGCGGATGGATGGAAGCGCTACAAGGAGAACTATGAGTGGTATAAGAAAAACCAGGATGAGCTGTTTGGTGAAGGCTGGAGGGAAAGAGAAGCAAGGAGGTGGCTCCCATGGCTGATGGACAAGAAGAAGGAGTGAAGACTATGAGGGAAGAAACTATTATCCAAAAAATCCTTGAAAAGGCCCCTTATGCTGAGGGTAAAGTTAGGAGAGAGAGGAGAATTGAGTTTAAAATCCCGGCTGAAAGGATAAGGGACTTCCTCATGCTCCTCAAAGAGAAGGACTTCGAAAGCATGATGCAGATAACGGTGGTGGACTGGCCAAACGATGGCGAATACGAGCTGGTCTACCAAATGTGGAGCTACACCCATGCAGTTCACGCCTTCGTTAAGACGAGAATTCCAAGGGATTTAGATAAAGCGAGGATGCCAACAGTTAGAGACATCTATCCCGTAGCAGAGACTTATGAGAGAGATGCCCACGACTTCTTTGGCGTCTACTTTGAAGGCAATGACAAGATGGAGATGCCTTGGATTCTCGACGATACAGAGCAAGGCCTATTCCCTTACAGAAAAGACTTCGATTGGATTGGCTATGTGAAGAAGAAGTACAAAATCTTAGACAGATTCGATGAGGATAAGGACAACTATGTGATTTGAGGTGAGAAGGATGGAGAACGAACTAATTAGGGAAGCGAGAGAGAATGGGATGGAGCTCCTCCCCATAGATAAGGATACCTACGAATTGTTCTTTGGTCCACAGCACATGGCTACCGAGAACTTTAGCTTAATCCTCAAAATGGACGGTCATAGGGTAGTTAAGGCGATAGCAAATCCAGGCTTCCTCCATAGGGGATTTGAGAAGCTCGCGGAGTTTAGGCCTTGGCACACAAACATAGCCATGCTCTTGAGAATATGTGTCCCTGAACCAGATGTCCCAGAGAACATATACTCAATGGCCGTTGATGAGCTTATGGGATGGGAAGTCCCCGAGAGAGCTCAATGGATTAGGACAACAGTCCTTGAGATGGCAAGGGTAAGCTCATACCTCTTTTGGACAATGGGACTCTCATTTAAGCTTGGTGTCTACACTGCAGGACAATGGGCCGCTGCATATAGGGAAAGATTAATGGCGCTCTTTGAGCAGCTCACTGGTGGTAGAGTTTACCACATTTACACAATCCCCGGAGGAGTTAGAAGAGACATCCCGGGCGACAAGTGGTTGAGGCAGCTCAAAGATACGGTTGAGTACATAAAAAGCAAGCTCAAGGACTTTGACCACCTCGTCTTTGAGAACTACGTAACCTACAGAAGGCTTGAGGGAATTGGTGTTATGGACAAGAAGTTCGCCTTAGCGGAAGGCGTAACAGGGCCGAACTTAAGAGCTACAGGCGTTGCGGCCGATGTAAGAAAGCTCGATCCCTACTTGCTTTACCCAGAGCTTGACTTTGAAGTGCCTGTCCTTAAAGAGGGAGACGCTCTTGCGAGGGCTTTGGTGAGGAGGTTTGAGCTTGAGCAAGACTTGTACATATTAGAACAACTCCTCGAAATGGGGCCGCCGAGCGGCGATTACAAGGTTAACGACCCAAGACTCAAGGCGCTGCCGAGGCTCAAAGTGCCAGCTGGAGATGCCTACGCTCACGTGGAAGCAACCGTCGGTGACTTTGGGGCATATGTGGTTAGCGACGGCAAGAATAAGCCCTACAGAGTGCAGATTAGAGGTCCAAGCATAGCTCATGGAATTAGAGTTTTAGAGCAGCTCGTCGAAGGAGCGAGGATAGCAGATGTTCCAGTTATATTGATGAGCTTAGGAAACTGTCCACCAGATATAGATAGGTGATGCTCATGGAGAAAGTTAAGATTAAGGTTGCTCCAGAGGAAAAGGTTAAGAAAAAGCCTTCATTCCTCAAACCCTGGCTTGGAGTGAGGTATTTATTCAAGAAGCCGGTTACGATTAAAATCCCTCAAGAAAAGACTCAAATAGCCGAGAAGTACCGCGGCTTCCACACTCTCAACTGGAAGACGTGTATAGGGTGTAACATGTGCGGTCAGATATGTCCTGCCAGGGCAATAGAGATGACATGGATTGAAGGTGAGAAGAGGGCCCATCCAAAGATAGACTATGGAAGGTGTACGTTCTGTGAGTTCTGTGTGGATGTGTGTCCAACAGGGGCTTTGGGCTTTGTGGAGCACTATATGCTAACGAAGCCATGGCGTGAGGAAGAGCTTGAGATGTTCAACTGGGTTCCATTACCTGAGGAAAAGGTTAGGAAGTTCAAGGACTACAGACACCCAGTGGAAAAGATAGAAAAGCTTGAGGACGGCGTGGTTAGGTACACCCTTAGAGACGGCGAAGTCTTTGAGTTTAAGATATTGGGCTACGGAATGAAGCCTCCAAACCCTCCGACACCAAAGAATGAGGAGAAAAAAGAGGAAAGTGCCTAATAAGGCCTATTTTCTTTAATTTTCCTCTCTTGGTATTTAGTTCACCTGTTTTAGCATTAGAAAAACGAAATTAATACCCGCAAAAATGGAATAAAAATCAAAAGTCAGAACTCAAAAAAGCCCTTCCATTTGATCAACCCAAGCAAGAACTTGTAGGGCAGCTTGTCGTGGTGTGGGTACACTCTAATGGCGTAGTGCCAGCACGGGTTTCCTAAGTTTTTGAGAGCGTTTCCTTCGTATTTGTATTTCCATCTGCCATTTCCGAGCTCTTGAGGGTGTCTGAGCTCTATTATGTAGGGCTTTTCTATCATATATCCTTCCGCTTTAACTCCATAGTACATCTCAACTTTAACGTCCTCTGGGCTTAGCCCGTCGAGATTGACCACAACCTCAACGCTTCTTGCATTTTGTGTGGTAATGCCCTCTATCTTCACTCTGTCCCACGATGAGAAGACTTTTTCCTTCCACTCCGCCAGCTCTCTAGCCCACTTGAACCCATCTTTCTTAAGCCAAATTCCGTGCTCCATAGCCTTTGTGTAGAATTTTGTCATGTACTCTTTTAGCATTCTGTGGGTGCTAAAGAGAGGTGCTATAGTCTTTATGCTTTCTTTCATCATCTCTGTCCATTTTTCCCTGTTTTCGTAGTATGTTGGGATTACTTCCTTTTCTAGGAGCTCGTATAAGCTTTGGGCATCTCTATAGTCGTCCTCTTCACTCTCAGGTTCTGTTGTTTCGTCTCCTATCACCCATCCGTTCTTTCCATTATATCCCTCGACCCACCAGCCATCGTATGTACTTAAGTTAAGCACACCGTTGAGTCCGGCTTTCATGCCGCTCGTTCCGCTTGCTTCTAGCGGCCTTCTGGGATTGTTTAACCAAACATCAACTCCAGCTACCATCAATCTTGCGGAGCCCATGTCATAGTTCTCAAAGACAATTATTTTCCCTTTAAATTCGGGCATTTGTGAAACTTCATAGACTTT
Organism: Palaeococcus pacificus DY20341; assembly: GCF_000725425.1. Taxonomy (NCBI): domain Archaea; kingdom Methanobacteriati; phylum Methanobacteriota; class Thermococci; order Thermococcales; family Thermococcaceae; genus Palaeococcus; species Palaeococcus pacificus. The sequence continues at coordinate 415,272 of NZ_CP006019.1, forward strand.
CCTAAGGAATTCTTTCCCAGCGTCGTCTCTTGGATGGGCTTTTCCGGCAAAGACGATGTAGACGGGTTTCTCTGGATTGTTAACTATTTTCTTAAGCCTCTCAAGGTCACTTAATAACAGCGTGGCTCTTTTGTAAGTTGCAAACCTTCTCGCAAAGCCTATTATCAAGGCGTTTTCATCTATCTCGGGAATTGGTTCATTTATACCTAAGCGCTTATTCCTTCTCATTATCTTCCTCTGTATGAGCTTAATGAAATCCTTCTTTGCTTTTAAGTGAGCCTCCCAGAGCTCTTCATCGGGGATAACTTCAACAGCATACCAAATGCCCTCTAAGTTTATATGATCCCTCCAAACTTTGCCCATGTATCTATCGTAGAGCCTTGCTATGGCATTGTGAACCCAAGTTAACGTGTGCACACCGTTTGTTATCCCTTCTATAGGCATTTCATCTAGTGGGATCTCTTTCCATAAGTTCTTCCACATCTTCTTTGAGACCTCTGCATGGAGTTTGCTGACACCATTCACAAAGTTTGAGGTTCTTATGGCTAAAAGCGTCATGTTAAATTCTTTGTCGTTTTTATCGGTTTTGCCTAGAGACAGGAATTTTTCCTTTGGAAGTCCTTCAAAGAACTTCTCAAGCTTTTTCTCCACGAGTTCAATGGGGAATTTATCATGACCTGCAGGAACGGGAGTATGGGTTGTGAAAACACTCGTCCCCCTCACAACCTCTAAAGCCTCTTCGAAAGTTAGGCCTTCTTCCATGTATCTCCTTATTCTCTCAAAGTTTGCAAAGGCGGGATGGCCTTCATTTAAGTGGATTACTCCAGCCTCAATTTTTAAAGCCTCCAAAAGTTTCATTCCTCCTATCCCAAGAAGAATCTCTTGGCTGACTCTGTTGTTCATCTCTGGGTTGTAGAGGTAGTCGCAGGTAATTCTGTCCTCTGGAGGATTCTCCTCGATGTCAGTATCTAGAAGATAGAGTTTTACCCTACCCACGTTTACTTCGAAAACCCTTGCATAAATGATTTTGTTGTCTATGGGAACCTCAATCAAAAGCAGCTCTCCATTTTCTTTGCGAACTGGCTTCATTGGCATTTCTACGGGGTTGTAAAGGGGGAACACTTCAATTTGCTTACCATCCTTGTCTATTTCTTGTTTGAAGTATCCATGCTTGTAGAGGAGTCCTATTGCAATGAACGGTAGTCCCAAATCGCTCGCCGTCTTAACATGATCTCCCGCGAGAATTCCTAAACCTCCTGAATAAATTGGCAGGCTTTTGCTTATGCCGTACTCCATACAGAGATAGACTATGGGTTTGTCCCACTTTGGGTAGTTGGTAGAGAACCAAGTGTTTTTCTCGTTCATGTACCTCTCAAATTTGTCCATCACAAATTCGTACAGGTCTATGAACTTTTCATCCTTTGCAAGTTCATTTAAACGCTCTTCATCAACGTCGAGGAGGAGCTTTACAGGATTTTTATATTCCCTCCAGTGCTCGGAATCTATATGTCCCCACAGTGAAGTTGCTCTCCTAGACCAGCTCCACCAATAGTTATAAGCCAACTCTAGTAGACCCTTAATATTTTCAGGGAGCTTTGATTCAATCTTGCTCTTTATCTCTTCCATACGAATCACCTCTACATGCTATATACTCATTGGCAGTGATACATTAAAAGGGTTTTGGAAATGACGTGGAGAGGACTTCCTTAGTTTTTTCGTGTCTTTACAAACTTAAAGGCACAAAAAGGAATTTAGGGATGGCAGAAATTCTTTAAGCTTTCGCTTCATGATTATTTAATGGCTAAAGATTTTAAGTTTCAATGGAGGAACTTTCTATGGTGGGAGCCATGTTCGCCGAGATTTTAACCATTGGAGATGAGCTTTTAAGCGGTCACACAATTGATAGTAACTCAGCTTTCATAGCTCAAAAGCTTACGGAGAGAGGGTATTGGGTTAAGCGAAAAACTACCGTGGGTGATGATGTAAAGGAGATAGTGGCCGCTGTGAGTGAGATACTCCAAAGAAGGCCAGAGTTGCTAGTTATCTCTGGGGGATTGGGTCCTACGCATGACGATGTAACCGCTTTGGCCGTTGCTGAGGCTCTAAAGAAGGAACTCCTTTTAAATGAAGAAGCATTGAGAAGAATTGAATCGTTTTATAAGAGCCTTTATGAAAGGGGATTAATTGATGATCCCGACTTAAATGATGCGCGCAGAAAGATGGCCTACATTCCGGAAGGGGCAGAGCTTTTGAGAAATGAGGTAGGCGCTGCTCCAGGCTTCTACATCCAAAAAGGCCCTACTAAAATCTTTGTGCTCCCAGGGATGCCGAAGGAAATGAAGGCGATGCTTGAGAATGAAGTGCTCCCCAGGATAGCAGGAAAAAGATTCATCCAAAAGAAACTCTTGGCAGAGATTACGGACGAATCAAAGCTCGCCCCAATATTAAGCGAGGCCATAGAAAAGTTTGGAGTTAGGATACACTCCTCTCCTAAGGGCTTTGGGCGATACATCGGGATAATAATCTTTGGTGAGAATGAAGAGATTATAGAAAATGCTAAAAGGTTCATGGAGGAAAAGGGCATAGTATTTGAGCAGGGATGGTGATTAAATGCTTCCATCTGAGGTTCAAGCTATACTTGAAGAGATGCGAGAGGAAAGGGTTAGAGGTGCTTCATATCTGGCTAAAAAAGGTGCGGAGGCATACATAACGCTGGCCGGGCTTTTAAGTGGCGACGAACTTTTAGAGGCTCTTAATGAGCTTAGCAGAGAGATAAAAGGAGTTAATCCGGCGATGGCTTCACTTTACAACCTAACGCGCTTTATTCCCCATTCTCCCAACTCGTTGATTGTTAAGACCAAGGCTGAGGAGTTTATAAAGCTGAGCGATGAAGCTAAGAGAGAGATTGGCAACATCGGGAGCGAGCTTATAGATGAAGGAGATGTGATAATCACACACTCATTTTCTTCGACGGTTTTGGAGATTTTTAAGGTTGCAATCAAAAAAGGCAAGCGCTTTAAAGTTATCCTAACGGAGAGCGCTCCTGACTATGAGGGCTTAGCTTTAGCTAAGGAGCTTGAAGCTATTGGAGTTCCATTTGAAGTAATCACCGATGCCCAGCTTGGCTTGTTTGCGAAAAATGCCACATTCGCTCTAGTAGGTGCAGACAATATTACTCAAGATGGGAGCGTTATTAATAAGGCGGGCACATATCTTTTAGCTTTAGCCTGCCACGACAACGGTGTTCCCTTTTATGCGGCAGCGGAGAGCTTTAAAATCCATCCAGAGTTAGAAGCTGGAGAAGTTGAAATAGTCGAGAGAAAGTTTAAAAGAAACCACTTCTTGATAAGAAATTACCTCTTTGATGTGACTCCTTGGCGTTATGTAAGAGGTATAATAACAGAGCTGGGGATTTTGGTGCCGCCCAAAGAGCTGTAGATATTCCTCATTAACTTTTTCTCTTCCTGATCTTTCGGTTAAATCTTGGCAGTTCACCATGCTTTTTACTATATCCATCTAAAAGAGCTTTTTGCCTTTTTTCCGCTTCATCTATGTTCTCTGTTACTTCATACCGAAAATACGATGCTCCCATTATTGGATCAGAGCCAGATGGTAGATGCGTTAAAAGTTCATCCCTAAGATTCCCTACTCCTACATATAAAATCTCTCCATTTCCACTTATAAGCTCGTAGACCCCATAAAGATTCACAGCCTCTCTAAATATGTCTTCTTTAGTAAATTTAAACCAACCTTTCGCAATTGTCGTTTTTAACCCCTCCAAACTTGTATGATCATACTTTCTTTTGATTCTATATAATACTATCCTTAAGATTTGTTAGGAACGTTAAAAATGAAACCCAATCATAGAGATTTTAAACGGGATGTATGAACGAAACATGTAAAAATCTTCATAAGTTCAGCGTTTAGCTAAGTGGCTTGGGAAGGCTTTGGCACATTAGTCTGCTTTTTTCTTTTATTTTAATATGTGCATTTTTGACCAGCATTCTGTTGTAGAGTGAGCACTTAATATGATATCGAGGTGAGTGAGATGTTTGATGTTAAGAGCTTGAAGTTTTGGAAGAAAGTGAGCAAAGATGAGAGTGAAGTTGTGAGAGCCTACGCTCAAAAAGACGCTCTGCAGTTTAGGCGGATGATGTGAGTTGACCCTTTCATTTTTAACCTAAAAACCTCACCCGAGGATTCTCTTTAGTATTGCCATCTCTTTTTTCTTCCAGCTTTTCTCATCGAGTGCAATAACCACGACCCCATCGTTTATAAGAGCGAAGTCCCTCAGGGTAGAAAGGAACCTCACTATTGTCTCAAAATTGTTGTACACCACAAGGTATTCGAGACAGTCAATCACCACAACGCCCCTGATACCTTTTTCCCGGCCCTCTCTCAGGTACTTGTTGGCCAGCTCAAGCATGTACGGGAGGTTTGTGGGGGAGATCGTGTCCTTTCCCTGTGTGTTCGTGATGAAGTACTTCCTCCAGGCCTCCGGCACATTCAGGTTTCTCACAAAAGCCAGCACAGGGAAGTCCTTCAGCTCCTCCTTAATCTCATTGTACTCCTCAGAGCTGACAAACCTCGTACCCGGTTTGAGCTGGACTTTCACCCTGACCTTTCCTTTGAAGAAGAGGAACTCTCTCGAAATCGCAAGCTTTAACATGAAATATGCTGAAAGTACTGGGGCAGTGACTTCAAGAATTTCTATCATGTTGTTAATGGGTTCTGCGATTAAAGCGATTGGTCTCATCACCATATAGAATAACCCGTACGCTATCAGCGACAGACCTAAAAAGAGAGCATTTTTTCCTAAGTTATTTTTTAAGTCAATGAAGATAACACCACTCCCCATAACGTAAAATCCAGCTAGACCTATCGTTATCATCTCAACAAAATGCCAGTCTACAGGTATTCCGAGTACCCTTAGAGAGATGGTATAAACAGGGAATGCTATCAAGGCAAGGGGAACATAGATAGGTGGTATGTTCTCTTGCAGGTCATGTTTAGTGATATAAGTTACCATACCGTAGTAAATCAACATTGCAAAGGCAGTATAGCCTAAGATTACGGCATCTCCAATCCCGAGAATCTCAAATATGTTCTCAAATGCACTGAAGAACCACGCAATTCCCCAGTAGAACAGCGCCTTTATTCTGTATTTAAGGTAGTAAGTGATCAATACGCCTCCAATTACCAAACTAAATGGAATTGAGAGAAGGTGCTCAAAATTACCATATACCAAGTTCCACATTATATGCCCCTCCACGGCAATTCAAACACACGGAAAAGAGGTTCAAAAGCACCGCCCCTTCTCTGCATCTCTGTGGCATTGAATGTGTTGGAGCCGGGACCGGGATTTGAACCCGGGACCTGCGGATTACGAGTCCGCCGCCCTACCGAGCTAGGCTACCCCGGCACCCAAAAGATTAGGATGGTAGAGAGTTTATAACTTTTTCGAAATTAGACGAGCTCTCTCCCAGTAGTGCTCATAACGAGCTTTCCGTGTTTAACTCCTTTTAGGCTAATGAGCCTTTCAGCTATAGTTTTCACATCGCTGGCGCGCCCTTTAACAATTATTACTTCAAGACAGTTGTGCTCATCCATATGCACGTGGACGCTCGAGACTATATTATTAACGTAGTCATGCTGCATTTCAAGGAGCTCTTCAACGACATCAGCTTCATCATGGTTGTAGACTATTGTTATCGTCCCGGCCACCTCTTCGTTCCCGACTTCCCACTCGTGCCTCACTATAAAATCTCTAATTAAGTCTCTAATGGCCTCGCTTCTATTGGCATAGCCCTTTTCCTCTATTATATCATCGAACTTTTTTAGCAAATCTTCAGGAATTGAAACACCAAAGCGCACAATCTTCATGCTCCCACCAATGGATATTAGCACTTCTTCTTTAAAAAATTAAGCGTTATAAAAAAAAGGGAAATGGGAAAACTCATTTTCCGGCAATCCTTACGTTCTCAAAGGCTATGGATGGAGATACCACAGTACCCATGAATGGAATTACCTTCTGCTCTTTGCTTATGTCATATACTTGGTTTAAGAGGTCGTAGATGTTGCCGCTCATCATGAAGACTGTTGAGCCTTTAACTTCACCGTTCTCTATTATAAACGCTGGATTCGCAACGACGGCAAAGTTTCCGTTGTCTGGATTGCTTGAGTGGGCCCCTTGGAAGCTATTAATGAGGTAGCCGTGCTCTATCTCGCGTATCATGTCCTCCAAGCTCTTCTTACCGTTCTCGATAACCGTGTTGTGCATGCCTATGCTTATTCCCCCTGTGGCTAAGCTCCTAACGCCATTGCCCGTGCTTTCAGTTCCGTAAATCTTGGCCCAGTAGTTATCCCATATGAACCCTTTGAACTTTCCATTCTCAATTAGCGCATTTTTCCTCGTTGGAACGCCTTCATCATCAGCTATAACAGGGTTTAAGCTGAGCTCATGGAATGGATCGTCGTAAATTGTTAAAAGTTCACTCGCCACGCTTTCACCGATTTTGTTGGCTAGGGGCGTTGTCTCTTTGATTAGGCGTTCACCCTTAAATGCCGGAAAGAGTGCAAAGCTCAGGAGCATTGAGATTGCCCACGGCTCAACAATCACCTTAGCTTCCTCTGTTCTGCTCTTCTCAACTTTATAGGCCCATTTTACTTTCTGCGCAGCATTTTCTACAACTTTTTCTACATCTAAGTTCAAGCTAAGCTTTGCATCGAGGTCAAAAATTCCTGGGGTGACGTTCCCTTCCTTCATCCCAACGAGCTCAAAGTAGATGTAAGCACCGCCCCCTTTCTGAACGACGTTGATTCCCTGGGAGTTTAGGATTTGGCTCTCCCTCCACTCAACTCCCCCGCCACCACCTGCAACGATTATGTTCTTGTCCTCTTCTAAAGCCAGCTTAATGCCTTTTTTAGCAAGCTCGACAAAGTACTCGGGGGAAACTTCCTTTAGCGCAGTGTCAATCTTTTTTGGCTTGGCATATTTTCCGGGCCCCGGGAGGGAGTCCCACTGCTCATCTCTGCTGTTGAGCTTTGCCATTTTGTATGCCTGCTCTATAGCTTTCTTTATCTCTTCCTTGTTTTCACTGTCAATTATTGCCAAACCCAAGCGCTTATCTTTAATACCCCTAATAACAGCAACTGTCCTCTGCCTAACGCTCGAGAGAGAAAGCTCGTTAAGCTCGATGTTTACGCTTACGTCTCTCTTTCTATAAATGGCAATCTCAAGCTCGTCAAAAAACTTTTCACCGTATCTAACAAGCTCCTCCATTTCAATCACCCGATTATAATCCCTTTATCAAAGCGCATATGAGGCCCACCAGAGCTTACATAAGCACTCTGTCCCTTGCCACAGCGACCCATCTCGAGGCCAAAGTCTTTTCCAACAGCGCTAATTTCCTTCAAAGCTTCGATAGCAATCCCACTTATGGAGGTATCCCTTATAGGCTTCGTAATCTCGCCATTCTCTATGATGTATCCCTCTTGTACTCCCACTTGGAATGCTGAGTTGAGCTGTGCTTGTCCTCCTCTAAAGTCAACCACATAGTAGCCGAACTTAATGTTCTCTATGAGTTCCTCAAAGGAGTGATCACCGGGCTCAAAGATTGTGTTGCGCATCCTAATTATTGGCGGATAAGTGTAGTTCTCGGCCCTAGCGTGGCCGTTTGGCTCCATTCCCCACTTATGAGCATATTCGCGGTTGAGCATTATCTCTTTCAAAATCCCGTTCTCTATGATGTGTATGTCCTTAACCGGAACACCCTCATCGTCGTACTTATCGTTTCCAAAGCCTCCCTCAACGATGCGTTCGCTCATGGTGACGTATTCAGGGGCGATTTGTTTTCCAATCAGCTCTTTGAAAGGTGAGTTTATGGTTAAATCTGCCTCCGCTAAGTGCCCCAAAGCTTCGTGGGCTATAATTCCAACTACTATTGGCCCCGCAACTATTGGGAATTCTCCTCTCTTTGGAGCGACTCCGTCAAGCTGAGAGTGAACCTTCCTCAAAACTCTCTTGGCAACTTCATCATTTGGCTCCCTCTCGCTGAAGAGCTCCCATCCAAAGTCAACTGCTCCTACTTCATCTCTCGCCGCTGCAAGCTTGTCTCCTTCTTTTCCTGTTGCCCAGACGTACTGCCATACATAGTTGAGCTCCCAAGTGATGTTTGTCCCTTCGTTTGTTAGGAGAATTTTCTCGCCGCTCGCGTCTTCATATCTGAGCTGTGTTGATTTAATGGCTTTATCCTCTTTTAGGAGTTTTTCTAATTCCCTTAAGTGCTCAACTTTTTCATCTATGCTGATCTCGGCAGGTTTAACTTTCATCTTGCTCTTGACGAAGTCTTCGTATGTTTTTATCTCTGCCAGCTGAATTTTTTCCTTTTTGGACTGTGCTGTTGCTTTTGCAAGCTTGTAGGCTTCTTCAATAGCTTTGGTTAAGTCATCCAAGCGGTTTGTTGAAGAGAAACCCCACGCCCCATCTGCTAAAACTCTAATAGCAACTCCTCTTTGAACTTTGCCTGTAAATGTGGTAAAAGTCCCGTCTTTGAGCTCCAATGTGTTTTTCTTGATGCTTTCGTATCTCAGCTCAATGTATTCGGCTTTTAAATTGTCCATCGCCCAATTTAAGGCGTCTTCCAATCTTTCGTGCATAGCTATCACCTAAAATTCTAAATTGAATCCTTCTCTAAATTCTAGCGTTCTCCAGATATAAAAGGGTTTTGCGCAAATTTGAACACTAAAATGTCCGTCTTAACGAAGCCTTTTTAGAGAAGTAAAAAAGAGTTACTTATGGTGAAAAAAGATGAAAGCTAACTGTGGTGAATTTATTGACAGGGGAACTTATAGAAAGTGCCCTCTATTCAAAGGGGAGCTTCCGGATAACAGCTTCGCCCAAATAGTTGAGATCAAGCCAAAACAAACTGTTGCAAGGCATTATCATAAAGAACAGTATGAGCTCTTCTACATTATAAGCGGCGAGGCAAAGCTTGGGATTGGTGAAGAGACGTATGAGACAAAGCCGGGAGATATATATCTGGTGAAGCCGGGAACTATTCACTGGGTCGCTAATGAAAGCAACGAACCTTTTAGGCTCTTTGTGGTCAAGCTAAACTACTCTGGCGATGATAGCGTCTGGCTGAAATGAGGGGTTACTTTTTTATTTTCTTTTTAACAAGAAACATAACGATAAATATATATGGATTCTGAAACAGAGATATACTTATGTCAGTGTTAACGGAAAAGAGAAAGCCCTTTGCTAAGATTTTTGTATCTATTATCATTGTTATGATACTCTTTTACTTGGCGCCTGATTGGGTTCAAAGAAAGCTGGCCCTCAATTACCGAACGTTTTCCTTTTTGAACTCGTTTGACTTTTTGCGACTGTATACAATGCACTTTGTTCATAAAAAAGCCCGTCATCTTTTGGGAAATCTCATACCCTTTATCGTTGTGTTTCCCATGCTTTATTATCTTGCAGAGGCTAGTGATGATTTAATAACCTTCAAGCGCTTTCTGTTTTTCACGCTCGTGCTTCTTCCTCCAGTGTTGGCTCTCGTAGACCTTCCAATCCTAAGAGCATATGGGTTCGTATATGGAATGGGTTTTTCGGGCATAGATATGGCTTTTGTTGGTGCTTTACCTTATTTCACTGGCCGCTATCTTAAAAGGAAGCTGAACTTTGATGTTTCCCCGATTTTATTAACGCAATCTCTCCTTCTGTTTTTCACAGCAGTGATTGCATATATTTATGGGATGGTTGTTGTATGGGTTGCTCTTCTGATAGGCACACTTTCAATGCTCGTTGCTCCAGTAAAAACTGCTTTTGAAGAGTATGATAAAATGTTTGGTAAGAATGCAAGAAGGTTTAAGTGTTCAGTATTTTTCTTTATTTTGCTTTCTATGGGTGTTAGTTTGCCTGTGATATGGGGAGCTTTCCCCAAACAGCTTACAGAAAGCTTTGGTCTTGTTGATGTTGTGCTTCACTACCTCGGTCTTTTCAGCACACTTTATATATTTCCCCTTATTAATGAGAAGCTCTCATAATAGCTCCCCGAATAGTAAATCTTCCTTTTTACCTCCTGCTTTTTTAAAAACTTTTTCGCTCCATCTAATTTTCCCAACACTCTTAGGCTCATGAGAATCACTTGCAAAAGTTAACTTAACCCCTCGCTTAATGCAGAGTTTTATGAAATCCAAGTCAGGAACGTTATAACGTGAGCTTATCTCAAAGGCCTTGCCGTGCTCTTCTGCAAGTGCTATTACCTCTCTGAGCTCTTCCTCACTTGGATGGCCTATGTATGGAAATACGTTACCGAAATGACCTATTATGTCAATATTTTTGTCTTGAATAGCGAGCTTTACAAGCTCTACGTACTTCCAGGATTCACCAACTCCAAACCAAAAATGGACTGAGGCAATTGCGTAGTCGAGTCTCTTCCTAATATCATCGGTTATATCAACACCCGTCTCCATTATGTTTGCCTCTATCCCGGCTAAAACCACTATCTCACTCTCTTCTTTAGCCCGTTTTATATCTCTCAGGTAGTGGTTTAGGTTTGTGAAGCTTAAGTAGTGGATGTGGTCGCTTATTCCCACAAGCTTAATGCCGTGCATTTCGGCGTAGGCCACGTTGTCCAGAACATCCCCAATGCCGTCTGAAAACTTAGTATGCGTGTGCAAATCCATCATGATAAAAAATAGAAGAGACGACTTAAAAAGCTTCACTACTTACGAAACAGGTCAGACCGTTGCTTCCCCAGCTTCGGTGCCGACGCTCATAACAATCTCCTTGAAGTTGATGTAGTAATAGGCCAAGGCAATGAGGCTTAGGATAACTAAGATAGCCACGAGGTTTGAAACATCGACGATGTCGAGGAGGGGTCCGATGAGTGCCATTCCAAGTGGTGTCGTCGCAAGTATCGCCGTCTCAAATGCTGAGAAAAATCTAGCACGAACTTCGTTGGGGACGGCCTTCTGGAGCTTTGTGGTAATGGGGACGTTTACCATGGTGTTGAAAAAGCCAAAAGCGGTGAATGTCCCGATGAGCATTGGATATGCAGTTCCTTTGAAATACGGATGTGCCGCTGCTGCTAGGACGAATAAGCACAGGAGCTGTGCGAGGAGGGCCTTAAACAATAGATTCTCGGAGGACTCTTTGAGCTTTCCAGCTATGATGATATTTCCTGCCAAAGCTCCAACTGTTGCAGCAGTCTCGATGCTCCCGAACTGGACGGATGAAAAGCCAAGGACTACCCGCGATACATAGGGGAGAACGACTGCAAACACGGGATTGAGGAGGGTGTTTAGGATTATTGCAAAGCTCACGAGGATCATAAGGCTCCGGGAGTCCTTTATAAACCTAAATCCTTCACGCATCTCACTCCAGACTTCAGCCAGGCTTGAGAGCTCCTTTGTTTCCCAGCGGTACTCAATGAGTGTCTCGAACAGCCCTGAGCCTAAGAAGCTGGCGGCGTTTATCATAATTGCTAATTTTATTCCTCCAAGAGCATAGATAAGTCCACCAACAACCGGTCCTACCATGCGGATTATGAGTCCCCCGCTCTGGAGCATTGAGTTGGCTTGGGCCAGCTGTTCCTTTTTCACAAGGTCGGGGAACATCCCTGATATGCCCGCTGCGAAGAATGAGCCCATTATGCTCATGATAACCTGAACCACGAGGAGGCTCCTTAAGTCAAGCAGATTGAGGGTGATAACTCCGAAGAGCAGAACACCCCTCGCAATGTCAAGCCACACCATTAACGCTTTTCTGTTGTACCTGTCTCCGATTACCCCTGCGATGGGGTTTACGAGGAGCCTCGGAATGAGTTCCGCCATCACGAAAAGGCCCATCATCGTCCCGCTGCCGGTCTTATCGAGGACATAGAGCGGCACAGCTATGTCTTGAATAACCCAGCCTGCCTGAGATATCCATCTGCCAACTGCATAGAGCCAGAAGTTTTTATTGAGCATTTTTTACCACCGGTTCCATGTTAGAGTGGTCAGTTGCAATTACATTTGTGCGCAGTGGTGATCAGACTAAACATCTCTAAATCACCATTCGCGACGTTTATCACTACCTCGCTAACGCCGTTGAACTCTATGATACTCATCCTATGAATGTCATGAGCTCATCTAAGAGCTCCTTGACTTTCTTGGCAACCCTTATTTTGTCTATGCCGAGCCCGTCAATCAGCTCCGCACTCTGCTCGTCCGCTATCTCCTTCGCCTTTTCAAGAACTAGTTTAAAGGCATGCTCATCTTCTATCGTGTAGCTCCTTCCACCGCTCCTTATCTTCACTTTACCATCGCGGGCTGAGATAACTATGTCCTCTATCGAAACCTTTGCCTTCCTTTTGCCGACGGTAATAGCCACGTCACTGGTCTTCAATGACACGTATTTTCTTCCAACGGTCAGGCTTTCATTTCCGCTCGTGTACTTGACATACTCAGGAGAAACCTTCAGCGTGAATTCCTCAGTTTTTATTGTCATCCTATCCCCAAACTTGGAAAGTCTGAAGCCGTTGTTTAGCTCAGCTATTGTAAAGCCCTCCCCTTTGATTATGCCGGGACTTCCTTCTTTAATCTTCATCGGGCCGATTTTAACATTGCTTCCCTCTGGCGTCTCGAGAACCTCCAAGAAGGGCATCTTAACGTACGTGAAGTCCTCACTTTCATAGACCTTTATTATTCCGAGGTCAACCACATCTCCTCTCTTGTATCCCCTGTACAGCCTGTTCGGGTTGAGTAACCTTTCCATACGTTTGGCAAATTCCCTATCGCCCTCCACTTTCCTGCCTCCAAGCTCCTCCCTTGTCCATACTGCTACTGGTGAAGAAAGGGAGCGCTTTATATTTCCTATTGGCGTTTCCGCTTCAACCTCAACTTCTCCGTCTATAACATAGCCTACTCTCTTTTTTCCGAACTTTATTGGATATGCTTTTCCCTCTCCTCTGAGGATGACTCCATCCAGTTCTGTCTCATCAAAAGCGTAGGCCTTCTTATCCACCCGGATATCGAATCTCTCAACATCCACTTTTCCTACAAAGAATCCCGCTAAAGCAAGGACTACCGAGTAGGCAAATGCCTTTCCAGCCCAGCCTTCAAAAGCAGGGTTTAATCCAATGTATTTCGCGAAGAACAGGAACACCGCCACGAGAAATGCTCCCTTAGCTAAGGCAAATATTACCGACGAGACCGTAATTCCAAACCATTTCCCTGCTCCCAATAGCTCACCCAAAACTATGAGGCCTATTATGGCAAGCGTCAGCTGATAGTCGTACTTTTCCAAATCCAGCCATCCCTTTAAAAGCCAAACCACGAGCACTATGAACGTGAAAGACCTCACATATTCTTTAAGCCTGAATCTGAGGCTGTCCTCTTCCATTACATACCTCCACATAACGCTCATTCTTCCACCTCCCCTAAAGCGACTATAATCTCCAAAAGCCTGAGCAAAAGCCTTCCATTCTCCGTAATTTCATAAGCCTCCCTGCTCCTAACCATCCTCGTCCTCTTGAGAAGTTTGAGATGATGAGAAACCGTCGGAGACTCAACGCCTAAAGCTTCTTTAAGCTCCTTGAAGGTCATTGGCCTCTTTGAGAGCATTCTCAAAATTTTAATTCTGTCCGCATTGGCTAAGCTCTTGAGGACTTTTGCTGCTTTTTCCTCATCGAGTTCAAGGGCTCCTTTTTCAAGCTTCTCTCTAAGGCGCTGCTTTATTGAAATCATTACTTCATCTACTGGGCTTTCCTCTATACTCTCCTCAAGCACCTCCAAACGCTTCTTAAGTTCCTCAAGCTGCCTTTTCAAATCCTCCATCTTCACCACGGTACAAACTTTTGTAGTACAATTTTCTGTACTAAACTAGTGTGATTGGTATATAAAAATTTATCGCTTCCCCGAGTTAGGGTAGTAACATAAAAGCAAGGTTTATTAATAAAACTTCATCACTTAATTATGGTGAGTAGAATGATTGAAGTTGATGGCCTCGTTAAAAAGTTTGGGGATACCTTGGCGATCGATGGAATAAGCTTCACTGTTTACGATGGTGAGATTTATGGTCTTCTTGGGCCTAATGGAAGCGGTAAAAGCACCACAATGAAAATTCTCTCTGGAATTTTAAGGCCGACTGAAGGAAAAGTTCTCGTTGGGGGGATAGATGTTGCAAAGAACCCCTTGGAAGTCAAGAAAATAGTTGGCTATGTCCCAGAGACGCCCATCCTCTACGAGAGTCTAACACCAAGCGAACTCTTCAATTTTGTGGGCAGTATTAGGGGCATTCCAAAGAATAAACTCGAAGAGCGGGTGAACTACTTCGTTAAAGCCTTTGGCATAGAGGAGTATCTGGAGCAGTTTATAGGCACTTTGAGCTTTGGAACCCAGCAGAAGGTCTCTCTAATAACTGCTCTCCTTCATGATCCTCATGTGTTGATTTTGGATGAAGCTATGAACGGTTTGGATCCAAAAACGGCGAGGATTTTGAGGGAGCTTTTGCTCGAGTTTAAGCGTGAGGGAAGGAGTATAGTATTTTCGACGCACGTTTTGCCTTTGGCCGAAATGATATGCGATAGAATTGGCGTGATTTACAAGGGAAAAATAATAGCTGAAGGGACGATAAACGAGCTGAAGGAAAAAGCTCACGAGGAGAACCTGGAGGACATCTTTTTAAAGCTAACAGAGAGCAAAGATGAAATCTATGGTATAGTTCAAGCTCTAAAAGAGAGCCTGTAGGTGGGAGAATGTTCGAAATCGTGCGGATACTTTACAAAGAGCTTCACTATCAAATTGTAAAGCGGAACCCGATTGTGGCAAATGATGAGAAGAAGTTCAAGCAGCAGCTTAAAACCGCACTCAGCGTTAAGCGCAACATTGGCTTCCAATCCTTGGCCTTCTTGGCCTTTGGTGCTTTCTCTGCTGTTAGCTTAGCTCTTTCATCGAACAAATACGTTATGGCTTCCCTTCTGGTTTCACTTGCGTTAATCCCATTCATATTTTCGCTCTATGTGACGGCAGTCCAATCTTCTTATGTGCTTTCGGTGGGTCTCTTTGAGCCGCTAAAAACGCTCCCAATAAGGGTAGGAGCTCTCTACTTAAGCGAACTTCTGTTCTTGGATCTAATCCCTGCAATGGCAATTGTTTTGCCTAGCGTAGCCGTTCTTGCTGTTAAGTTTCCAGTAAGTGCATTTTTAGTGTTGCTTTGGATGCTTATGGGAGTGCTCGCAGGTCACACAATAGGATTGGTCATATTAACTTTCTTTGGCTTGAGAATAAGTGTGGGAAAGAGCAGAGGACACTCCATAAAAAGCTTTTTGAAAATAGTGGCGCTCTTCCTCTTCATGAGCCTGTTCTATGCCCTCTACTATATACAGGAATACCTAGTGGAGAACAGCGAAAAAGTGGCGGCGATAATTGGAAGGTACTCCCTCGCCTATCCTTTTACGGTAGCCTCGGTTTTTGAGCCCATTAAAAGCTTCCTTCTTCTGGCAGGTTATGCAGCTTTTTTGGCTCCTATCTACTATTTCACACTTAAGAAAGTTTGGGAAAGAGTTTTGGAGCCTCAGCTCATATCCGAAAGAGCGAAAAGCGCGAAGTTTAAAGCATCAGCTGGAGGAAAAGTCTTTACGCTGCTCCTAAAGGATCTGAGGATAATTTTTAGGAAAACAGCAATGCTCACGGGCTTTTTAGTTCCCCTCTACATTGTTATGCCCCAACTTTTCATTGTTATAAAAGAAGGAAAGTTCTCGGTAACCCATGCGATGGCGCTCTTCTTTGCGGTTGGCCTTTTTACCACGGCGGGAGCAGATGCCGTCTTAAAGGTTGAAGGAAAAGTTTTGGACTTTCTAAGGACTCTCCCACTTGATAAGAACGCCTATGCCGTCGGTAAAGCCCTCTCAATGAGTGTAGTCCCTTCAGCTATTACTCTCTTAGTGTTTGCTGTTGCGTACTACTTCAACGGAAGCGAAGCACTCTATTTGCTTCCCTATACGTTCCTGCTTCCTTTGACAGCTTCACTCACGACGATGTTCTACTTCTTCCATTATGAGGGCAATGAAATAGGTGTCCCTGAAGTGACATTTGCTCACATAATACTCCTCTTTATACTTGTAGGAATGCTCTTTGCTATCATAGGCATTCCTCCTCTCCTAATAGCTACGCCACTGGGCTATTTTGTAAGCTATGCCATTGCAGCAGTGCTCTTAGGCTTGCTTCTCTTTTCAATGAGGCGTTAGCAAGTGATGTGAAACACTCCCAAAACTTTCTTCTCCTCCTTTCTAAGTTCGTTGAAGAGCTTTATTGCTTCGGGAGTTGGTTTTTCTACAATTTCTTTGTCCCTTACAAGGTCTCTACTCTCTGGTAGGAGACTTAAAGCTCCGTACATGCCAGTGCCGACTACCAAAACGTCGAATTCTTCCTTTAAGTATTCCCTCAGTTCATCAGGATCGAACTTATGGCTTGTGCCGTGCTTTCCTTTAGATATCTCTTTCTTCCTTCTCTCCACGCTGCCAGAAGGGTAAATAACAATGTCGTACTTATATTCCCTACCATCGAACCAAATTCGTCCAAACTCAACTTTCTCAATCATTCTTTCGCCTCCAAATGGGCTTTTTTAACACTCAAAAGGCCGGAGTAAGAATACTCATCAAAGATTTTCTCAACTTCATCAAAAACTATTCTAGCTTTGAAAAATGGCGCATCCCTAACGAACGTCTCAAACTCTCCCCCTTCACCAGCTATATGGAGTTTATACTTTTCATGAAGCCTTTCGAGCTCTTCTATTGCCTTTTTATCTATCCTTCTGCCGAGCCATCGCTTATCGAGGCCGTATGCGTAAACGCCTACTATCACGACGTCAAAGCCTGCTATAACCATATCCTCCAGCAAAGTCTTTGGATTCTTGTGCCAAAGCGGAGTGTAGCTCTTCAGACCGAGCTCCTCGCAAACGCGCTCAATCCTCACCCTTTGGTACTCGCTTTCAACAGCTCCGGCGACTACTCCATCGATATCCAAAGGCTCCAAAACGCGCTTTAGGTCCTCGACTTCCTTCTCCTTTTCACCGCTTGTTATGCCCTTTATGAGAGGTATACCTATTGCCTTTGCTTGGAGATCCGTTAGGTGGATGTTTGGGACGTGGTACATGTAGCTTTCATCGCTCTCGGAGTGCATGCTCACTAAGTATTTCACATCGAAACCCATCTGCATCGCCCAATAGAGAGCATACGTAGAGTCTTTGCCACCTGAAAAGAGGGCCGCTATTTTCATTTTTCCACCGCCTTTTAATTGGAGCTTAAAGTATTAAGGATTTTCCACGGCAAATTTTTTTAAACGTTTAGATGTGAGCTTTAACCATGAACATCTATGAGATGTTGTTCCTAATAACAATGGGATTTGCCTTAAAAAAGATTTTAAAAGAAGATAAGCCATTTATTTGGCTTAAAGAGCTATCAAATAACTTTCTCCTTACGCTATTCGTGTTCTCGAATGTAGCTTCTAAAGACTTAGCCTACTTATTGAGGATAAAAATCGTCTTTATCTACGTATTCTTGGTAATCGGCTTAAGCCTCGTTGCCTCATATCTCTACGGCCTCAAGCTTAAAGATGAGAAGTGGCGCGGCGCGCTCATAATCCTCTCAATTTATCCGAATACCGTTGCGTTAGGCTTTCCAATAGCGAGCCTCTTTTTGAAGGACTTAACGCCCGTAATCCTCTATGCGAGCACGAACACTCTCATAGTTCTCCCTGTGGCAACTTTTATAGCGGCACACTACTCCACGGGAGGAGCCTCCTTAAAGGAAAGCCTTCTAAAAGCTCTAAAGTTTCCACCAACGAGCGCCAATCTATTAGCTCTGGCTTTGGTTCTCCTTGGGATTAGACTTCCGGACGGATTCTTAACGCTGTTGAACAAAATCGGCTGGTGGAGCATCCCCGCTCTCTTGATATACTTCGGCTCACGCATAAACCTCCAAAAGTTTGAGTGGAGAAAGCTGGGAGAAGTCGGGCTCTTTAGAGTTGCAGTTCCATTCCTCTTTGTGTTCTTAACTCTTAATTCGCCGAGAGAAATTTTCTACGCTATTTTAGTGGAAGCTTCAATGCCTCCTGCAATAATGGCTAACGCTATTTTGGCTCGATACAGGCTTAGGGAAGAGGAGGCAATTGGTGTTACGGTTATTCTAACTCTTTTAGTCTTGACGCTCTTCTTAGTGTTGAAGGCTCTCATAAGCGTTAACTTTTAAGTGTCCTTTGCATCATTCTACATGGTGGTGCCATGCACGAGCTCTATACTATTTTGGCCAGATACTATGATGTGATTTATAGGGACTATGCTGAGCGAATTCCCGAAACAATAATTTTCGTTGAAGAAGTCTTTAGAAAGGATGCCAAAAGGGAAGTTAGGAAAATTTTAGACTTAGCCTGTGGTACGGGAATCCCAACTCTTGAACTGGCAAAGAGAGGCTACGATGTTGTTGGATTGGATCTTCATGAGGAGATGCTCGAGATTGGGAAGAAAAAGAGCCAAAAATTGGGTTTGAGCGTTCAGTTTATCCAAGGGGATGCATCTAAGCTGGACTTTAGAGAGGAGTTCGATGCTATTACTATGTTCTTTTCCAGCATAACCTATTTTGACGAGGAAAAAATTGGAGAGCTCTTTGCTTCCGTGAATAGGGCCTTAAAAGAGGGAGGCGTTTTCATAGCGGACTTTCCATATTGGTTTATACCAAGGAGAGAGCCCTATGTGTGGGATGTTGAAAACGGGGATGAGAGGCTAATTATAACTGACTGGCGTGAATTGGAGAATGCAGCTCAAAAGCTTCATTTTAAACGGGTGGTGCAGATTTTAAAGCCGAACGGAGAAGTTAGGGCCTTTTATGTGCACGACATTCTAAATGTTTATACACCGAGGGAGATGAGGCTGTTGGCAAAGGATTACTTCAACGAAATTAAGATTTATGGCGATTTGAAGAGGAAGCTTGGAAAGAAAGCGGGGAGATTTTGGCTAGTCGCGGTTAAATAGTGTTGTCTAGTTTATTCTTTGAATTTTTCTTCATCACAAGCTCCCAAAGCTCCCACAAATCCTTAACGTGATAATCCGCTTCTCCAATGAAGTTATCAAATCTTAAGGCCTGCACTGCCTTCACATTCGCTCTGTGGGCTGCTAGAACGTCCGAGTATGAATCTCCAACAACTAGCGCCTCATTTGGTTGCACTCCAAGGGCTTTGAGGGCTTTTTCTATGAGGTACGGGTTGGGCTTAGCACCATCTAAGTAGGAGTAGTCCTTGCCAAACACCACATCAAAGTATTTTTTCAAGTCAAAGAGCTCCAAAACGAACTCCGTGCACTCTTGAGAAGCGTTGCTAACAGCCGCTAATTTTAATCCGAACTTCTTAAGCTCTCCGAGGGCATCAACATCAGGAAATGTCTTTATCTTCCCTTCTTTCGCAGCTGCCTTTCTATATTTGAGCTTTGCCTCATCTATGGCCTTCCAAAATTCCACGTGGTTAACTCCAAATACTTCAACATAGCTCCTTGGGAGCTCTCCTATAACCATTTTTCGGTATGTTTCGAAGTCCAAGTCTAGGCCGAGCTCTGCTATCTCGGGTTTTCCCCACTTCTCGAACCACTTCCTTGAGTTGTAGCCTTCGTAGTAAACGAGAGTCTCATCGACGTCAAAAATTATGCCCTTTATAATCACCACCCATTGAGTTTTTGGAATGCTAAATTTTAAGTTTATCTCAGAATATGGAATTTTGGGAGACTAGGATGAGATGACAAAAACTCAAAATGCTCGTATTGCATTAAACAAAAAGAAGAGCCTCAGACAAGGCCGGTATCTTCATCAAGTCCGGTGGTTAATCCTTCGTCATTGGCTACTAAATCATGGTTTTAGATAGGTTAAAAGCATTCCGATTCTATTAACTCACTTCATCTATCAACGGGAGCTCCCTCTTGAGTAGTGCCACCTCATTTTTAGTTAAAAACTCCTCTTCTAGTACTAAAAGCACTGTGGCATTGTTTGTTAAGGCGTAATCTTTAAGGGTTGTTATGAATTTGAACATGGCTTCAAAGCCGTTCTCTAGAGCTAAGTATTCAAAGGCGTCGAATAGTACAATCTTGTTTGTTTCATCTTTTTTCATAAAATTAACTAGGAGGGAAATCAAATACGGGAGCCTTGTTGGATGGATGTTCCCTTCTCCTTCCACTTTAGTAATCCACAAAACCGGCGTTTTTTCAACTTTCAGCTCTTTCTTAATCTGTGCCGGATGTGTTCTTGAAATTATTAAACCGGCTCTTCCGTGAAGAAGTCTCAAAAAGAGAGCATAGGCTTTTCTTCGGTTGTTGCATATATACACGCCTGTGGGGGCTTTGATTTTTGCCATTTCTCCGGCCCCAAATTCAACTACCGGTATTAGCTCATATCTCCTTAAAACCGAGTTTATAATATTGAGCCATCCGGCTAGAAGAAACATCAGTGCAATGAGAAAGAGGATATTACCGAGGGCATGAATAGTATATATGCGCTCATCAATGGAGATATTTCCTACATCTCTTATGTCCAGTGATAAGAACACAGACCTTGCTAGGATAGCAAAAAACCAGCCTATCATCATGTAATCGTAAGCTCTTTCAAGTTGAGGATAATGCTGGATAAATGAACGCCTATACTTGAGACTTATAATCAATGTCACTAATAATACAAGTTCAATGGAGAATGCAACTATTAACGCCACGGGGACCTCCATGTTTGTCCCCTCTGCAGGCAGTTTGATATAACCAAATTATATTTAGAGAAGCTTATCTATAAATCTTTCTCTTGTAGTATGGCAACGATAAATAACAAGGGAAGTACAAATAATAAAAAGGATAAACAGCCTTAAATAAACTTCATCTTCTTTCCAATTTCCTCGAATGCGTCAATTGCATATTGGAGGTCTTCCTTGCTGTGGGCTGCAGAAGGCTCGAGCCTTATTCTTGCAGTTCCCTTTGGAACGGTTGGGTAGACTATGGCTTGGGCGAAGATGTTGTACTCCTCATAGAGGATTCTACTGAACTCTTGAGCCCTCTTTTCATCATAGAGCATGACAGGTGTGATTGGGTGCTTGGTGTTGCCTAAGTCGTAACCGAGCTCTCTCAAGCTGTTTTGGAGGAATCTTGTGTTGTCCCAAAGCTTTTGAACTAGTTCATCGCTCTTTTGAAGTATTTCAACTGCAGCTATTGCAGCGGCAACATCCGGTGGGTTGACGGCGCTTGAGAATAGGAATGGCCTTCCTCTTTGCCTAAGGTAATCTATAGCCTCTTCTGGTCCAGCGACATAGCCTCCGATGACACCGAATGCTTTACTAAGAGTACCCATCTCGAAGTCAATCCTATCATGGAGCTTGAAGTGATCAACAATACCCCTACCGTGCTCACCGAGGACACCTTCACCGTGGGCATCGTCAACGTAGACCATAGCATCATATTGCTCCGCTAATTCGGCAATCTCTGGGAGTGGAGCTAAATCACCATCCATTGAGAAGACACCATCTGTAACGATGAGCTTCTTCTTTTTGTCCTTAACTTCCTCAAGCCTCTTCTTGAGGTCCTCCATATCGAGGTGCTTGTAGATGACCTTTGGTGCTCCGCTTAAGCGCATACCGTCAATAATGCTCGCGTGGTTTAATTCTTCACTCACAAAGACTGCATCCTCGTTCTTCTTTATGAGTGCGCTAATTGCACCGAGGTTGGCGTTGTAGCCGCTCTGGAATAGAATTGCTGCCTCTCTCTTCTTGAACTTTGCTAATTTCTCCTCAAGCTCGACGTGTAATTCCATAGTTCCGGCGATTGTTCTAACAGCACCGGCACCAACACCGTAGTCGAGAATAGCCCTTATTGCGGCCTCTTTAATCTTTGGGTGGGCAGCTAAGCCCAAATAGTTGTTTGAACACATGTTGAGAACCTTTTTGCCATCAACGACAACCCATGGGCCTTGAGCACTCTCAAGCTTTCTAATAGTCACATAAAGCCCTTTTTCCTTAAGCTCCTTCAACTCTTCGGTAATCCAGTCTAACTTTGCCATAAGAACCACCGGTTATGAATAACGTTTTATGAGTATAAAAGCGTTAAGATGTGGATGTTCAAAACTTCACCGAATAATAGAATAAGGCTGACAAAAATAATTGAGAAAAATTGACAAATGTTTAAAAAAGAGAGACTCAGTTCTCGAAGTCGAAGGGTGATATGTAGTCCCCATACTTCTCCTTAGCCTTGAGGAGCCTCTGTCTCTCCTCTTCAAGAATGTCAAAGAGCTCCTGTGGGATGTTGCCAACTTCGCGGTAAATCTTCTCAATTCTCTCAATCTTAGCCAAGAGCTCCGGTACTCTGATCATAAACTGCTTCTCGTAGTCCTCCCTTGAGTATTCTTTGTCTAGCACTTCCTTGAAGAGCCTCGCTAAATCTTCATACTTTGGAATATAGCCTATTGGTGTTTCTATCGCTTCAACGTCGTCATGGACTCTAAGCTCCATCCACTTCAACCAGACAGCTTTGTCGAGCTTGTGGTTGAGCCATCTATCGCCATCCTTTAGGAAATAATTCACTGCGAATATCTTTGGCGCATCTCTCAAGCGTTCGCCGAACTCGAGATAGTTTTTGAGGTATTTCCCAATGGGGACACTCATGAAATCGAGTATAGCCATTGGGTTGAAGGCCCTAACTCCCTCTTTGCCAAGCGTTGCTGCTGTAGTCTCGGACTCTAGTGAGGCTCCCATCGTGATTACGCCATGCGCCCAGTCAAAGGACTCCCTAACTGGCGGCCAGGTGTCCTTATCGCGGCCTCCAAAAATCATTCCTCCCACTTTTACGCCACATGGAGCATCTAAAGCTTCCCTATCGAGATTCTTGAAGGACTTTAAGTCTACTGTAAAGCGAGCGTTCTTGTGTGAAGGTGGAATCTCATTGCCTTCAGCGTCTTTCTTGCCGCGCCACCACTTTCCAGAATGGTTTTCACCTTCTTCTGGAATTTCTTCACCCATGTCATTCCAGTAGGGCTTCCCATCCTTAACGAGCACGTTTGAGAATATTATCTCGTTTGGTGAGTGGAGAACTTCCCAGATTATAGGGTCGTCAACCTTGTTAACGCCCTGGATGATTCCAAAAACGCCTTTCTCGACGTTTGCTCCCCTCGCTTCTCCCTTCATATCTACGATAAATGCTAAATCATCGCCGACGATGTTCTCCCATGAGATCATAGCAGTTGAGGTTTTACCGCACATTGAGGGATAAGCCCCGGTGAAGTATGTTTTCCTTCCGTTTGGTCCGTTAACACGCATTAGAAACATATGCTCTGAGAGCCAACCTTCCTCGACAGCCCTCTTAATTGTTAAGCGGAAAGCAAGCTTTTTGAGGCCTATTGTGTTTCCGCCGTATTGTGTGTTGGCTGAGTAAACTGTCTCGCCCATCAAATCAATGTAAATCCTCCTCTTGTCAATGTTCTTACTTGTTTTTCTCTCATCAAGCTCACCAGCAGAGTGCACGAACTTGAGAAACCTAGCTTGTCTTCCTAACCTCTTGAACTCTTCATAGCCTTTTCTATAGAGGATGAACTCACTGTGGGCAACGTAAGCAGAGTCAGTGAGCTGGACAGCTGGAATAGTGAATATTGAGTTCTGAGGTCCGAGGGTGAAGAAACACACGAAAAGCTCTTTTCCTTTCATTATGTCCTTCATAATTTCATGAATTTCCTTTAGGCCTTCCTCTCTATCTAGGGTGTTTATGAACGGGATTTCCATGCCTTTTGGAACTAAAATCTTGGTTCTCGCTTTGTCCCTTGCTTGATCATAATAACCATCATAGTGCACCGTATGTCCGTCTACCTCTAAGGGCATTTCCTCCCCGTACTCTATGGCCTTCCGCTTTATGTATTCTTCATCTTCAGGAGAGTCAGTAGCGACAAAAACCCTGTCTGGATTTAAATGCTCTATGTATTTAGCCAAAAACTCGTGAAGTTCAGGATTATCAATTTCCCTGATTTTCTCAAATTGCTCTTTTTCGAGCCTCTTCTCGAGGTATTCGAGGGCGTTCATTTTTACCACCACACTCGAAAGGTTTCATGTTCATGAAATGAATTACAGTATACGTTTAATAACCTTACTGTGCTGATTGTCACTTTGACGATAATGTGTTGATTTTTGGGCTAAAATGTGGCATCAATCCAATGATTTTACATATATTTGTAATTTAGACAAAACAAAGGAGAAGAATAGGTAAAAAGGCAATCATTCCTTGGGGAAGAAGACAACTTTCCCAGTCTTTCCGGCTCTCATCAGCTCAAAAGCTTCCTCGAAGTTATCAAAGCCCTTGTACTTGTGGGTTATAACAGGATCGAGGTTAAGCTTTCCGCTTCTTAGAAGGTTTGAAACGGTATACCAAGTTTGCCACAGATGCCTTCCAGTGATTCCGTGAACCTCGAGGGACTTGAATATTACAAGATTGTTTATGTCGAAGCTAACGTTTCCTGGGAAAAGCCCTAAAAGGCTTACCCTTCCAGCTGGTGTCACGGCTTGAAGGCCTTGCTCTAAAGCCTTTGGTGCACCGCTGAACTCGAGGAACACATCAACGCCGTTTCCGTCGGTTAAGTCCTTAACTTCCTTAACGACATCTTCTTCAATTGGGTTTATAGTTACGTCTGCTCCTACCTTTTTAGCCAGGTCTCTCCTAAACTCGCTTGGCTCGCTCACTATGACAAGGGAAGCACCGCTCGCTTTTGCCACTGTGATTCCTAAGAGACCTAATGGTCCAGCGCCTGTTATTAGGACGGTTTTACCAGCTATTGGGCCTGCTAAAACGGTATCAACAGCATTTCCAAGAGGCTCTTGGAGTGTAGCGTACTCTGGTGGAATCTCCTTTGGATTCTTCCAAGCGTTTTGGGCTGGGACTATAGCATAGCTGGCGAATACACCATCCATGTCAACTCCAAAAATTTTGGTGTTTTGGCAAACGTGATACTGGCCATTTCTGCACTGGTAGCATGTACCACAAACGATGTGTGTTTCAGCTGAGATGTAATCACCAACTTGGATGTCATCCACGCCAGGACCTACTTCTATTACTTCACCTGCAACCTCATGGCCCATTATTTGAGGCGTTTTAATCCTGCTTTGAGCCCACTCATTCCACTCGTAGATGTGCAGATCGGTACCACAGATGCTAGTCGCTAAAACTTTGATGAGAACTTCTCCTTCCTTTGGCTTAGGAACGTCAACTTCAACGAGCTCGGCACCGTAAGCAGGCTTTGCTTTCATAATAGCAACCATCTTCTCATCCATGCGTATCATCTCCATAAAACGCTTACATGCCTATCTAAAGGACTACATTGATATAAACTTTTTGTGCGGAAGTTTTAAAGCAGCCCGTCAATTTTTCCGTATTTTCTTGAACGAGTGTGCACTTTCACATCACATATTTGTGCTTTATTCATAATAGAAGCATGAAAAATCTCACACATATTCTAAAAGTATTTAAGCTCAGCCTCATAGTGCCCCAGGGGTGGTGGTCATGTTCGCGATTCACTTGGTGTGTACAAAGTGTGGGGAGAGATATTCCTTAGCTAATAAAATCTACAAATGCTCCAAATGTGGCTCTCCTCTGGATGTTGTCTATGATTATGAAGGCATTAGAGAGGTCGTTGAGGACAACGATGCATGGTTTAGGGAAGCTCCTCGCGTATGGAAGTACTGGATGTTTTTGCCCGTGTCAAACTTGAGAAAAGTTGTTAGCTTAAATGAAGGGGGTACGAGACTTTATCGCTTAAAGCGCCTCGAGAAAGACTTAGGATTTTCGCAGCTCTATGTTAAAAATGAGGGGGAAAATCCAACGGGAGCGTTTAAGGACAGAGGCTCGAGCGTCGAGATAACCAAAGCCTTGGAATTCCACGCTAGAAAAGTTGTGGTGGCATCAACCGGGAATATGGCTGCATCAATAAGTGCCTATGGTGCAAAAGCTGGTTTAGAAGTTAATATAGTGGTCCCCGAAGGTACTCCGATTGGAAAGCTCGTCCAAGCAATGGCCTATGGTGCTAAAATAAAGGTCTTTGGGAAAGCTTATGATGAAGCCTTGGCGGAAAGTGAAAGGATGGCTGCCGAAGAAGGTTACCACTTAACGGGTAACTATCACTTTAGAGTTGAGGGGCAGAAGACAACAGCCTTTGAAATCCTTGATCAACTGCACTTTAATACTCCTGACTGGATTGTGGTTCCAATAGGTGCAGGTACTCACTTAAGGGCTATCTGGAAGGGGATTAATGAGTTCTATAAATTAGGGTTGATAGATGAACTTCCAAAAATTGCTGGCGTTCAGGTGGAAGGATACGACGCTGTGGTCAGGGCTTGGAGGGAAAACAAGCCCATAGAAAAGATAAGGAAAAAAGTGCCCACCGTTGCCACTGCTATAGCGGTTAAAGCCCCTGTTGATGGTGCAAATGTTATAAACGCAATTAACGAGAGCCACGGATATTTGGGGAGCGTTTCCAATGAGGAGACCATGGAAGCAGGTCTTATGCTTGGTAGGGAAGGTCTTTTCGTTGAGCCCTCTTCAGCAACAGCTTTGGCGTTGGCAAAACACATGAGGGAAGAAGGCATTATTGACCAAGGAGAGAGTGTCGTTGTGGTTGCTACAGGCAATGGCCTAAAGGACATAAAGACATGGGAGAGCGCAATGAGCAAAGAATGATTTTTCCTTTTTATCCCCTTTGGGTGTCCACAAAATATATTAGGAGCGGGAAGCAACTTATTTTGGGTGGATACATGCAAGCGGTTTTGATGGCGGGTGGAAAAGGGACGAGACTGTTGCCTCTCACGGTTTACAGACCTAAGCCGATGATTCCTTTTTTCAACCGCCCAATGGTTGAGTATATCCTCAGGAGCTTAGTTGAGATGGGCGTTGATGAGGTCTTTATTCTCGTTGGCTACCTGAAGGAGAGAATAATGGACTACTTTGGAGATGGAAGTGAGCTTGGGATAGAGATACACTATTCAAATAAGGACAACATAAAGCTCGGAACTGCAGGAGCAACTAGGAAAGTTGTTGATATGATAGATGACACTTTTATGGTGGTTTCCAGCGATGTTCTGACGAATTTGGATTTGAAGGCCCTGTATGAATACCACAAGAAAAAGAAGGCTTTGGCTACAATTGCTCTATCCCAAGTTGAAGATCCAACACAGTATGGAATAGCCATAGTGGATAGCAAAAACAGAATAACACACTTTAAAGAAAAACCCAAGCCTGAAGAAGCATTCAGCAACCTAGTGAACGCTGGGATATATGTATTTGAGCCGGAGGTTTTTGATCTAGTGCCAAAGGGCCAGGAGTTTGATTACTCAAAAAACCTGTTTCCGAAAATGCTCGATGAGAACTTGCCCCTTTACGGGTTCCCGTTTAAAGAGTATTGGAACGATGTTGGAAGACCTTCGAGCTTTTTGCAGGCTATTAATGATGTTTTCTTGGGCAAGCTAAAACTTCCAGAAGCTAGAGTGGATACTCTAAAGGGTAATGTGGAGTATGGAGGGGCGATATTTACCGGGCAGAGATGCAGGATTAGACGTTTCAACGTTAGAGGCTTCGCTGTGATAGGGGATAACGTAGAAATAGGGAGAAACGTTAAAATAGAGCACTCTGTGATTTTTTCAAATACTGTGATAGAAGAAGGTGCTGAGATTAAGGAGGCGATAATTGGGGAAAATGTCTATATAGGAAAAGGTGTTCTAATAAAAGAGGGAAGCGTTATAGGCGATAACAGCGTTATTGAGGACTTTAGTAAAATTGGCTCAAACGTTAAAATTTGGGTTGAGTCAAGAATTGGTAAGGAAAGTATAATCTTGCCTGATTGAGGTGATGAAAGATGGAGATATACTCTTCAGAGAAATTTAATCCCGAGGAGTTGGCATTGCTTGGAAGAGCTATTGGAACTGTAGTTCAAGGGACAATAATAGTTGGAAGGGATGGAAGAGCAATATCGAGGTATGGAAAAAGAGCTATGGTAGTTGGAATCGTCAGTACTGGAACTGCTGTTATGGATGTTAGGCTCATTCCATTGGTGATTCTCAGAGATTTTGCCCATAAGAAAGGTCTCCCATTGGCTTACGTTTATTACAACCAAGGTGTTAAAGTAGAAGTGAGCGGCATGGACATAGATGAAGTGAAGGCTATCTTGGACAGCAAGAATTTCATAGAGGCTCATCCAAATGATATTGGCGCTGCTATATACTATCCAAACGCTCTGGATGACTTTTTGCATGACATCTTTAAATATCACAACTTTAACATTGAAGGAAAGGTCTTGGTTGATTGCATGAACACTCCCGCTGCTCTGCTCTTCCCCAGGTTCAACGAGCACTTTGGCTTTGAGGTAGAGATACTCAATGACATGATAACAAGCTATGTCCCACCAAAACCTAAGGAGGTCTTTCTGCAGCGCTTAAAGAAAGGAGATTATCTCTTTGGCTTGAGGTTCAAACCTGAAGGCATCATAGAGTTCTACGGCAAGGAAAAGAAGATTTTCACAAGCACTTGGAAGTTTTTGGACTACTTAAAGTCCATCTCCGAGTGACTTCATTTACAAATTTTTGCCTAAAAAAGAGTTTAAAGGACTCCCACTTAATTATACCATCATCTCGATTTTGGGGGTGCAATCATGGGTATCTTTATAGTGTTGGAGGGCATTGATGGCGCCGGAAAATCTACACAGGCGAAACTGTTGGCAAAATGGTTTGAAGAAAAAGGATATGAGGTCGTTTTAACGAAAGAACCTACAGACACTGCTTTTGGAAAGCTAATTCGAAGGCTCGTTCTCACTGGAGGTAAGGAGGGAATTATAGATGGTGCGAGGATTAGCCACGAGGCTGAAGCTCTTCTCTTTGCAGCTGATAGGGCTGAGCACGTCCATAAATTGATAAAGCCTTCTCTAGAGCAGGGAAAAGTTGTGATCTCCGATAGGTACTTCTATTCTTCATTGGCTTATCAATGGGCTCGTGGACTCGACTTGAATTGGCTTGTAGATTTAAACCGCTTTGCAGTTCGTCCAAACCTGACTATTCTCCTAGATTTGCCGGTTAAAGAGAGTATGAACAGGATAAACGGTCGTAAAATAAAGACAGAATTTGATAAAATTGCGGAACTTCAGAGGAAAGTTAGAAAGAACTATCTCACATTAGCAGAGCGCTTCGAGGAAATCAGGATAATAAATGCTCTAGCTTCAATGGAGGATATACACAACGATATAGTGGCGTTAGTGGAGCATGAAGTTTTGAGAAGAATAGAGGAGCGATAGCACGTTTTATTTAACATCTTTGGTCAGTTAACCCTCTTTTCTTCATCCATTCAGAGTGGCTAACGTTCATCATCCCCCAATTAAAGAGGGCGACATATCTTTAAATAATTATGGGCAGTAGTTTTATTTAGGTGGTTCAATGCATGCTCTTGAAATTAAAGGCTTGAAAAAATCCTACGGTAATTTTCTTGCTCTGAAGGGAATAGACCTGCAGGTTGAGGAGGGCGAGATTTTTGCCCTTTTAGGGCCAAATGGTGCTGGTAAAACAACGCTTATAAGGATTCTTGCGGAGGGCCTGAAGTTTGACGGTGGGGAGATTGAGGTATTTGGGAAAAAGCTGAGTAAGAAAACAGCACGTTTAATAGGTTATGTTCCCCAAGAAAGCATTTCCTATGATTTGCTGACCGTTGAGGAAAACCTTGGCTTTTACGCGGATCTCTACGATGCACCTAGGGAGAAGGTCAAGGAGCTCATCAAGCGTTTTGATCTGCCAGCCAAAAAGAAAGCTAAAGAGTTGAGTGGAGGATTTAAGAGGCGTTTAAACCTAGCTATCTCACTTTTATATGAGCCCAAAATCCTGATTTTGGATGAACCTTCGACGGGTCTGGATGTTCCATCAAGAAGGCAGCTTTGGGAGCTCATAAAAGGCTTTAAGGCTGAGGACAAAACAATACTCCTCGCCACACATTACATGGAGGAGGCCGAGGCGTTAGCTGATAGGATAGCAATAATGAACGAAGGAAGAGTTGTGGCTGTCGGTACAGCGGATGAGCTGAAAGCCCTGATAGGGGAGGAAAGCATTATCCAAGTTGAAGGTGTTCTAAGAGGAGTCGAAGGAATTAGAGAGATATCCCCGAGGCTTATTGAGAAAAGCGGGACTCTCAGGATTCATGTGAAGAACTCGAGGGAAGCTTTACCGAAGATTGTCGAGCTTTTGATCTCTGCCGGAAGCGAGATAAAGGCCATTAAAGTGGAGGAGCCCACTCTGGAAGATGTATTTTTAAAGCTGACAGGGAGGGCTTTGGATGAAGTTTAGGGCCATTAAGGGCATAGTTTTAAAGGATCTCAAAGAGCTCCGCAGGGAAAAGATGGCTCTCTTTTGGATATTCATATTTCCGCTCATGTGGATTACCCTATTTGGAACAATGTGGGGCGGTGAGAGCCCACCGATTACTGTGGACGTTGGAGTTGTTTACACAAACGAAAGCGCCCCATTTACAGCTTATGATATAATTGAGATAATGAGAAACGTAACACTTGAGGAGACAAACCTCTTCAACGTACTCGAGTTTGAAGACGAAACCAGTGCTGTTGAAGCTCTCAAAAGCGGAAAGATAGATGCCGTTGTAGTTTTTCCCAAAGGGTTTGGGACAAACCTCACGAGCGGTAAGCAGGCGAGAGTTTATCTCTACTTTGATAAGAGTGACCCCCAAGACTACCAAATAGTGAGCGGTGTTGTTAAAGGCTTTTTTGGAGAGATGGAAAAGGAGATGAAGCGCAGAAACCTTGAGATGCAGCTCGAATATATGGAGTCATACCTTCCAAAAGAGCTTATTGCAGAGTATAATCTCACCACAGAGATGATCAGGGAGTACATGCTCGCGAGCGCTGAGCCCATTGTGATAGAGGAGAAAGAGGTGGAAGGTAAAACAGCGACGCCGATACAGTTCTACATAACGAGCTTCATAGGGATTCAGTTCCTCTTTGCCACGATGCTAACTGTAGGTTCTGGGACACTGGAGGAAATTGAAAAGGGTACACTTAGGAGAATAGCCGCTTCACCTGCCACCGCATGGGACTTCCTGATGGGGAAGATGCTCTCCACGTTTTTAATTATAATGATCAGCATAGTTGTGGGGCTGACTTATGCTAAAGCTGTGTTTGGCGAAACCATAGTGCCGAGTGCCCTCGGATGGATCATAATATTCATCGCTTCGCTTTTCTCTATGAGCCTTGGCTTAGCGATCGCAATGGGAACGAGGAGCATAAAGTCAACGACAGCAGTGGTGAACTTTATATCAATGCCTCTGCTCTTTTTAGCTGGTATAGTTGTTCCGGAAAGCGTCCTTCCAAAATGGGCGAAGCCCATAGTGAACTATTTCCCTCTTGGCAGGGCTTTAAAGGATTTCCGCCTCTTAGAAATTTATCACAGACCAGTGAGTGAAATAATACCCGATGTCTTGGGGTTGGCCTTAGCAACACTTGGTACTCTGGTAATTGCGGTGGCACTTTACAACTGGGCAGTTAAGAGGCTGGAATAACAAACTTCACCTTCGTGAAGTTTGATCAAGGTTTGTGCATCCGTTTTAATTTCCTTCTTTTGCCTGCGGTTTTCATTCTTCAATTCGCCAAAAACAAACCCTAAAGCGCTAATTTTTGAAGATGCACGAACTTCAGTCAGAGAAGTTTTGGAAAAAAGAAATTACAGGTACCTTTCAAAGAACTCCAAAACTCTCTTTTTGTATTCTTTTGGAGTAGCTTCAATTGTCCTAACGTGGGCTGCCTCAGTTATCCAGAGCTCGACGTTTGGATTTACAGCTTTGTTTTTCTCGTAGAACTCTTTGATTTCCTCAACTTTGACGAGGACGTCTTTCTTGCCCGCTATGAGTAGGAGGGGCTTTCTGACTTTGTTGGCATACTCTATTGGATTAACTTCCTTGCCGCCGCTGAAGAGCTTTGTAAATGGCCTGACGAAGATGTGTAATCCTTTAGGAAGGTTTGCGAAGTACTTTAAACCTCGAGCACCTGTTTTGTTGAGATACATTGGCGGGCTGTCCGTTACACCAACATCCACACGCTCATCCTCGCTCAAAGCCCTAATCGTCACCATAGCACCCATCGAGTAGCCTATTAAACCGATGCGCTTCGATTTTTCGGGTTTTTCTTTCTTGAGCCAGTCAACAGCGGACATTAGGTCAATGAGTTCTTTGTCCCCAACCGTAGTGTACTTCCCCTCACTCTCTCCATGGGCCCTGAAGTCAAAGGCCAAGACGTTGTAGCCAGCCTTAGCGAGCATTTCAATCGTGGGCTTGATGTAAAAGCCCCACCTGCTCGATGTATAACCGTGAAGCGGCAAAATTGTTTTCTCACTTCCTCTATCAATCCACCAGCCTTTCAGCTTTAGTCCATCTCTCGTGGTTATGGTGATTTCCTCATAGTCTAAGCCAACATCTTTAGGAGTCCACTCCCCGACCAAGCGTGAGGGCTTCACCATCTTATAACCCACAAATGCTACAAAAGCAGGGAAAATTAAAATCAAAGCAAACAGCAACTCCATAATCATGTTCACTCACCTCTTTCTCGTACTTTGTGAGCAAATCCCCATATACCTTGCTGAATTCAAGGGGTGCTACCCAAGAACAACGCCCCTGTGACCTACATGCTATCGCGTGCTGTTTTTAGCTAAACATTTATTATTGCATGCTGGCGTTTTATAATTTTCGCATGCATGAACAGCGCTCTTCAATAAACACAAAGCACAAAAAAGCTTTTTAGTTTGAAATGCCACTTTTTACCGGGCGATTAAAATGCCGAGATGGGATGAAAAGGGCATTTTAGTTTTAGGACATAGGGGCTTCATGTCAAGATATCCTGAAAATAGTATATTGGCTTTTCAAGAGGCAATGAAAGCGGGAGCGGATGGAATAGAGCTTGATGTTTGGCTGACAAAAGATGGAAAGGCAATAGTCATGCACGATGAGAGCATTGATAGGACATCTAACTTAAGTGGAAAGCAGAAGGATATGACCATTGAAGAAATTAAAAAAGCGGATTTAGGAATGGGGCAGAGAATCCCAACGCTTGAAGAGGTTTTTGAAGCCCTTCCAAAAGATGCTTTAATAAACATAGAAATTAAGGACATTGATGCTGCCCAGGAAGCTGTTAAAGTTGTTCATGCCTTTGATGCTCATGATAGGGTCATGATTTCATCTTTCAATGTTGGTGCTCTTAGAAAAGTCAGGGGATATGATAAAGATGTTCGTTTGGGTCTTTTAATTGGTGATGAAGGAATAGTTGCTCGGATTCCAAAGCTTAAGGAAGAGCTCAACTTATATTCAGCAAATGTCCCGATGGAAGCCATTCCAATTATTGGCTTTAATAAGTTCAAGCAAGCTTTAATGTGGGCGAAGAGCTTAGGGCTGAAGATTGTTCTTTGGACAGAAATCGATGATCTTTACTATCAAAACGACAATTTAAAACGCTTGATTGGAATTTTTGATGTTATTATTACGGACGATGTTGAAAGAATGGTTAACTATCTGAAGAGCCTGGGGTTGAGATAGCTCTTTTTTCTTCCTTTTTGGGCGAAGCCTTAATATAACTCTCTGTACATCTCTTTCTTTTGGTGGTCATTGATGGACAAGGTTATACTTTCTCTCGATGAAGGAACAACAAGTGCGAGAGCTATAATCTTTGACAGGGAGAGCAATATTCTTGGAGTGGGGCAATATGAGTTTCCCCAATACTATCCAAAGCCTGGATGGGTGGAGCACAATCCAGAGGAGATATGGGAAGCTCAACTCAAAGCAGTAAAGGCAGCCCTTGAGAATGCAAAAGTTTCCCCCGAGCAGATAGCTGCGATTGGAGTTACAAATCAGAGGGAAACAACAATAATATGGGACAAAAATGGAAAACCAGTTTACAATGCAATAGTATGGCAGTGCAGGAGAACCGCTGAAATGGTAGAAGACATAAAGAGGAACTATGGAGAGATGATAAAGGCAAAGACGGGCCTGATACCGGACGCCTATTTCTCAGCTTCGAAGATAAAGTGGCTTCTTGACAACGTCCCGGAATTGAGGAGAAAAGCAGAGAAAGGAGAAGTGATGTTTGGGACGATTGACACATTCTTAATATACAAGCTCACGGGTGAGCATGTCACGGATTATTCAAACGCTTCTCGTACAATGCTTTTCAACATTAAAAAGCTTGAGTGGGATGAGGAGCTTTTAGAGATATTCGGGATTCCGGATGCTATTCTGCCAGAGGTAAAAGAATCGAGTGAAATTTATGGCTACACGAAGCTTTTTGGAAAGGAACTTCCTGTCAGTGGAGATGCAGGGGACCAGCAAGCTGCTTTGTTTGGCCAAGCGTGCTTTGATGAAGGAATGGTAAAAGCAACTTATGGCACCGGGAACTTTATCTTGGTGAACACTGGAAAAGAGCTCCGCTATTCAAAGAACCTGCTAACAACGATTGCATGGGGCTTTAGTGGAGATGTAACTTATGCACTTGAAGGAAGCGTGTTCATAACAGGTGCAGCTGTGCAGTGGCTTAGAGATGGAATAAAAATCATTAAAAGCGCAGCGGAGACAGAGGAACTTGCCTCAAAGCTTGCATCAAATGAAGGCCTCTATTTTGTGCCAGCATTTGTTGGACTTGGTGCCCCCTATTGGGATCAGTTTGCGAGGGGTTTGATCATTGGAATAACGCGCGGAACATCGAGGGAGCACTTGGTGAGAGCAACGCTTGAAGCTATAGCCTACTTGACAAGGGACGTTGTGGAGGAGATGGAAGAAGAGGTTCCCATAAAGGAGCTTAGAGTTGACGGTGGAGCAACGGGAAACAGCTTTTTAATGCGGTTCCAATCAGACATTCTAGGAAAAAGGGTCATAAGACCAGTTGTTCAGGAGACAACAGCTTTAGGAGCTGCTTATTTAGCGGGCTTAGCCGTTGACTACTGGGAGAGCTTGGAGGAAATTAAAGCTCTTTGGAAGGCTGAGAAAGTCTTTGAGCCTAAGATGAGCGAAGATGAAAGAGGGCGTTTATACAAAGGGTGGAAAGAGGCGGTAAAGAGGGCTTTGGGATGGGCCAAAGTAGTTGGAGTGTAGTTTTTCTTCGTTTTCTGCTTTTTGACTCTTATTGAAAAATTAGCCTTTAGTGCCTCTAGAGTGCAGGAAAATATTTAAACTACGGTTCATTTAACATTAGAGTTAGGTTGGGGGTGTAATTATGAAAACCAAAGTGGCTATAATCGGTGCGGGAATAAGCGGTGCAAGCATTGCGAGAGTTCTCAGCAAGTACGAAAATCTTGAAGTTCACTTAATAGAAAAGTCTCCAGACGTTGGTTGGGGCGTCACCAAAGCTAACACGGCTCTTATTCATGGAGGTTATGACGATGATTCTGAGAAGTATCCACTAAGAGCAGAGCTTTGTATAAAAGGCAATCGTTTGTGGCACCAATGGGTTAAAGAGCTGGAAATTCCCCATATTTGGAACGGTGCTTTAATAGTTGCTCTCAAAGAGGAGGACTTTGATGAGCTCGAAACGCTCCTTGAGAGGGGACAAAAGAACGGCGTTCCTGAAATGAGAATGGTTGGTAGAGAAGAAGCTTTGGCTTTAGAACCAAACTTAAATCCCAATGCTCTTGGCGGCCTATGGGTGCCAATTGTCGGTCAAATAGGTCCAATTCCAGCGGTTATAGCGATTGTTGAAAATGCTGTCGCTAACGGTGTAAAACTGCATTTGGAGACAGAAGTCAGGGGAATAAAAGTTGAGAATGGAGAAGTTAAAGGTGTTGAAACTAATAATGGCTTCATTGAAGCTGATATTGTAATCAACGCAGCTGGACTCTATGCAGATGAAATCTCAAAGATGGCTGGAATTGACTACTTTGAGATTCATCCACGAAAAGGTGAGTACTGGATTTTTGATGAAGATGCTGGCCCCAAACCTAAACGAGTTCTCTTCCCAACTCCCACCCCAATAAGCAAGGGTGTCGTTGTTACAACTGAAATAAGCGGCCATTTAATGATTGGCCCAAATGCTCAAGATTTGCCCAGGAAGTATAAGAGCGACACGGGCACAACGAGAGAAGGTCTTGAAGAAGTGTGGGAAAAAGCTAAGCAGCTCTGGCCTAAGTTGCCCCCAAGGAGCAAAGTCATTAGAACTTTCGCTGGCTTGAGACCAGAACCAGCTGAGGGAGATTTCATAATAAAAGCAGAGGATGAAGTCTTTGGCTTCATAAACGTCGCTGGAATTCGCTCACCGGGATTAACCTCTGCTCCGGCAATTGCATACTATGTAAGGGATATAATAGCTAACGATTTAGGTGTTAGGCTGAAAGAGAAAGAAAAATGGAACCCATATCGCAAAGAGATTACACACTTTTTCATGCTTCAGCCGAGCCAAATCAATGAGCTCGTCAAGAAGAACCCAGCTTATGGTAAAATCGTTTGTAGGTGCAACAAGGTTAGCGAAGGGGATGTTTTAGAGGCTATTAAAAGGATGAAGTTTATTGGAGTTAAAACTCCCTCAGTTGATTCAGTTAAGTTCAGAACGAAAGCTACAAGTGGAACTTGCCAAGGAAGCTTCTGCAAAGTGGTGATAGTCCAATTGCTGGCAAGAGAATACGGAGTTCCTCCATGGAAGGTCACTCTCAAAGGGAAAGGAAGCGAGATTGGGATTGGAGACGTTAAAGTCCTCTTAAGGGGTGAGGTTCAATGACTCAAACTCTTCAATATGATGTCGTTGTCGTTGGAGGTGGCCCAGCTGGCTTAGCTGCTGCAGTTAAGGCTAAAGAGCTCGGCTTAAATGTTCTTCTTCTCGATGAAAATGAATATCTAGGTGGAATACTTCCCCAATGCATCCACCCGGGCTTTGGTCTTCACTACTTTAGAGAAGAGCTAACAGGTCCTGAATTTTCCCATCGATTTGTTCAAAAAGTAAAGCAGCTTGGAGTTGAATATTTCACTAGCGCGAGAGTTTTGGAGATAAGGAACTATTCAAACTTGGAAAAGGTCGTTCTATTTACGTCTCCAAAGGGAGTTTTTGAAGTGTGGACAAAGGCGATAATTTACGCGGCTGGAGCGAGGGAGAGACATCAGTTTGAAATTGGAATCACGGGAGACAGAGTTGCTGGGATTTACACAGCAGGAGAAGCACAGACGCTCATGGACATTTATGGTGTAATGCCGGGCAAAGAGGTCGTTATAGTTGGCTCTGGGGATGTTGGTTTAATAATGGCACGCCGCTTTTCATTAGAGGGTGCTAATGTTAAGGCAGTGATTGAACTAATGCCATATCCAGGAGGATTGGCGAGAAACGTTATGATTCTTAGAGATTTCAACATTCCCCTCTTCTTGAGCCATAAAGTCATAGCAGTG
Source organism: Palaeococcus pacificus DY20341 (assembly GCF_000725425.1). NCBI lineage: Archaea > Methanobacteriati > Methanobacteriota > Thermococci > Thermococcales > Thermococcaceae > Palaeococcus > Palaeococcus pacificus. The sequence continues at coordinate 452,683 of NZ_CP006019.1, forward strand.
AAAGGAAAAGGAAGAGTAGAGAAAGCTGTTGTTGTAAAAGTTGACGAGAACTTGAGAGAAATCTCCGGGACTGAATTTGAGATTGAATGTGATACACTAGTTATTTCAGCAGGGCTTATTCCTCAAGTAAAGCCATTGAAAAAGATAGGCGTTTTAATAGACCCGGCAACTGGAGGGCCTATAGTGAATGAACTTTTAGAGACCACGGTTCCGGGGATATTTGCTGCAGGAAATACGTTGCTCATAAATGATCTCGTAGATTATGTTGCAGAACAAGGTGAGTTAGCAGCATATGGAGCAAAGATATTCATTGAAAGCGGTGGAATTCCAAGCAAAAGGTGGATAAAGATAGAGAGAGGCGAAAATATAAGATTGCTCGCTCCACACTACCTCAGCGGTGAGAGGGACGTTTACATCTATGCGAGGGTCAAAAAGCCCATGGAGGATGCGGTGCTCAGATTCCCTGAAATTAATAAAAAAATTAATCTTCCAGTTGTGAAGCCTGCAGAGATGCTCAGAATAAGGCTCAAGAAGGAGGAGATAGCAAAAGCAGGGGACAGGATTACCATGGAGGTGGTTCAATGAGCCCTAAGGTTTACCGTTTCACGTGCATCGTCTGCCCTCTCGGCTGTACCTTAGAAGTTGAAATTGAAAACGGAAAAGTCAAAGGATATACCTGTCCGAAAGGGAAGGAGTGGGCGATTGAGGAGGTCACAAATCCTAAGCGTGTTGTTATGAGTGTGATTAAGGTAAAAAATGGTAAGCTACCAACGGTGAGCGTTAAAACCGATAAGCCAATACCAAAAGCTAAAATCCCTGAGCTCATGAAGCTCCTGGCGGATTTGGAAGTTGAGGGCCCTGTTAAAGTGGGCCAAGTGATTCTTGAGAACCCTCTTGGTTTGGACACTAAAATAGTTGCAACGAGGGAGGCTTAGCCCTCTTCCGCTGCTTCACTTTTTAGTTCCTCCACCCAAGAGGGAAGGGCGAACTCATAGTTGAAGACTATTGTTGAAGTACTGACCTTCTCATAGCCCTCTCCGGAGCTTTCAAAAGTCGTCCTCACCTTTTTCTTGAATTCCGCCTTTACGGGCCTCATCTTATCGTCAACCCATATCCTGCCCGTTACATTGCTAGAAACCCCTCTCTTCAGGGATTTTTCATAATCCTCCATGGCCTGCTGGGGCACTTTTGGGGACTCATCGTATTCAATGTGACCCTCGATGGTGAGGACGTAGAGCTTTCCATCCCTTTCAACGGAGGTTACCGTGCTGTTCGAGATTATGGCTTTCAGTTTGTTCCCCAAAATGTCGTGTATCTCTAAGGCCATCTCAAGGTACTCCTCCTTTGTCAGGTTCGTGCCGAGGTATTTCCCGGTCTCCTCATAGAGCTCATCCAGGGTGTAGCTTAATGTGTTTGTTAACACCACCCCACCATCGTTTTTCTCAATCTTCAGATAGAATCTGGCCCCATCGAAGTATCCCCAGGATCTGGTGCCCTCGTGGGAGCTGTCATGGCTCGCGTTAAATTCCCCAAATGAGAAGAATACCTTGTTTTTCCTGTCGATACCTCCCAGAGTATAAAGAGTATAGGTCCTCTTTGAGCCATCACCACTCACAAGTTCCTGCACTTCCGTCATCTCATAGGTATAAGCGTCGATCTGGTCGATGGCGTTGAGGATGCCCTCTTTTGTCGGCACCTCTTCTTGAGAAACGCACCCAAGGGAAACAACCAATAACACCAGCACTCCCATAATGAAGACCTTTCTCACAATGGTCACCAAGATTACTATGAAATGGAAATATTTATATTTTGCGTCACATTAGGAAAATGATTAAGTTTCAAAAGAAGCAAATCCTCTATTGTGCCCGTTTATAAAATGGCAAAAGAGAATTAAACGATCAAAATGCTTCGAACTTCTGAAGAAAAATCCTTAAATCCGTCTTAAAGGGCTCTTTTGCCTTTGATATTTCCTCTTCAATGAGCGCTTTGAATTCTTTGTCATCCGAAGCCTTTGAGTAGAGTTCATTAACTTTAGTCTTAAGCTCCTCAAAATACTCTACATAAGGTCTTGCTTCAAAAAGTGCCTTTTCGATTTTCTCATTCATATCTTCTCCCTCCTACAAACCAATACCACCACATTCTTTCCAAATCCTCCCTTTGGCCTGCCATTACAAAGTACCTTATCAAAGCGACGTTTATGAAAATTAAAAGCACTGTAAATATATAATACGCAGGAATCTTTAGCGTCATAAATGCGAAGTAGTCCCAAAGGAAGTGCAGGAAGATTGCTAAAGTGAAGTAGCTTGTTACTGAGTGTATCTTTCCTTCAGCTTTTAATCCATAGCCGACTCCTATTATTGCACTCCAAGTTGCGTGGGCAAAAGGCGTTAGGAATGCCCTGACTATTGTGCTCCCAACACCATAGCCCAGTCCATATAAGAAGTTCTCGGTGGCTGCAAACCCTAAGCCTGCAGCAACGCCATAAACGACGCCGTCCATAATGCCGTCCATTTGATTAGCTTTGAATGGGAGCCTTATTGCCAAAGCCTTTGCAGGCTCTTCAACTACCCCTGCAACTAATGCCATGTAAAAGACCGTCGCCGGTAATAAAGAGTATCCAAACTCTCCTTCCACCAAGAAAGCCTCTAAAATCATTGCAATTCCAACAGAAAGCGTTGCTCCCAATAGGAATGTCCCAATAACATATTTCTTTGGCTCTGGCTCGTATTTATCCTCATGGTAGAAATACCAGAGCAGTGCTAATGCAGGTGCGTAGGCAAAGAAGATTATCATACTGAGTACATCCATACTACCACCAAAAAGAACTATGGCCTTTTGGATTTTAAGCTTTGTTGAAATTAAATAAAAAGAAAAGCCTAACAGTTAGAAGAGTACACATCATGCCTTATCACATCAAGGGGATTCTTTTTTGTGATTAATAAACGGGTGTAATGTCCAATGCTTCTGTGAGATTACACTCTGGATGGAGTTATTGAGGATTTTCTTGAGTATTTGAGCTGTGATTAGCTCTTTCTGCCTCTACTCTCTTTATCACATCAAAGATACTCCACAAGTCTTGGATAACATGCAGGTGTGGAATTTCATCTAAAGTCCTTTCATCCACGTATTTTCCTGTCATGGGAAAGTAGTACCACACGTATTCGGTGTTCTCATCCCCCCTTCCAATGAAGCGCCACGGTTTATCATCCACCCAGATAAAAATCTCATCACCGTATTTTTCTCTAACAATTTGAAATGCCTCACAAAGCGTTATCTCTCTCCCAAAGACTATTACATCGTCAAAAAGCTTATAAAAGCCGTTGAGTTTTAGTCTGTGCTCCTTCATCCCGTCCACGAAGTCCTCAGCTGAGAAGGAAATAACAATGTGTCCCTCCTCCTTAAGCCGCCTTAAGAGCTCTTTTGAATCATCCAAAGGTTTCGTTAACCTGGCCCTCTCCTCAAACCAAGTCCTAAAAAAGCGCCACTTAAAGAAAAATGGTTGCTTAACATTTCCGCTGTGCTTTCCAAACTTTGGCTTCTCAAAATACAGCTCAATTTTCGTTAGGATTTTAGCCCAAAATCCCTTAAGCGGGAGCCAGGAAAAGTGTTTCTCTAATGCTCCCCTAAAAGCTCCCTCTATCACAGAATAGCTGTCCACCAGTGTTCCATCGTAGTCAAAGGCAATTATCATAGGCACCACCTAATTTTGCCACTGGTAACATTTTAATGTAAATATTTAACTTTTTCTTAAAAGTTCTTCATAGTTGTTGTTTATGAAAAATGATTAGTTGCGTTCTCTTAGACGGTGCCCAATCTACAGCTCTGTTGGAATTTCAGCATGTAAATGATTACTGGTCTTTCTTCATCACTTTGTGGGTTAAACTAAGGTGAAAATTGTCAAAATCTATAAATATTTCAAGGCATGACTTTAATTAGGGGGACTTAATGAAAAGAAGGGTTCTTGTCTTACTGGGCCTGCTTTTGGCAGTGGTCGCATTTAGTGGATGCACAAGCTATAGCTCAGAAACAACGTCTCCAACAACATCGATTCAAGAATCTCCCAAAGAGTTAGGGGAGTGGAAAGCTGATGGCATCATAGATGAAAAAGAATACGCCCACGAACTTTCGTTAGCTGGTGGAAAGCTCATCGTTTATTGGAGAAATGATGATGAGTATTTATACATGGCTTTAAAGGGGCAAACCACTGGATGGGTTGCCATAGGATTTGAGCCTACACAATCTATGAAAGATGCGGATATGATTTTTGGGTGGGTAAAAGATGGGGAAGTAACTGTTTTGGACCTATACTCCACCGGCACATATGGTCCACATCCGCCCGATGAGAATCTTGGAGGGACTAACGACATTTTAGAGTACGCAGGGAAAGAAGAAAGTGGTTATACAATCATAGAATTTAAGCGCAAATTGAATACTGGAGATCAGTACGATAAAGCCTTTGTGAGGGGGCAGACGATAAAGTTCATCTTTGCAATGGCAGATGATGACGAGTTTACTTTAAAACACAATGTGGCGAGGGGCAGTGGAGAACTAGTACTTGATTGATATTCCTAGGGTGATAATTAGATGGTTGCTCCCTATCAAATACATGCTGTCCTTCAAATTTTAGCTTTTCTTTTCCTACTCGTTGCGGTTTACTACGCTAAAGCTCATAATATGGAGATGCACCACCGCTTTATTTACATTGCAGTAGGTTTAATGACGATAGCAGTGATTTATATGGTTTACACCACAGGTGGGATTCCTTCACTCCATGGAAGAATTGGGGTTGGAGTATACCTCTACGTTTTGGTCACTGCATTTAGCGGAAAGTTATTCTTAAGGGGCAAAATTGCAAGGAGACAACATAGAGCATTAGCTATCGGAGCTCTGATTTTGCTTGCCTTACAGATACTCTCTGCATTATATACCTTTGTTTTCTAAGCTTTTCTTTAAACTTTTTAACGCAAAGCATATATTCCATAGACGAGAAATGTTTAGATGCAGATTTAAAAGGTGATGCCTATGGGAAAGCATTACATACCAAATTCGGCGCATAAAGAGGAAATGCTCAAAGAAATCGGCTTCAGTAGCATTGATGAACTTTTCTCCGATGTTCCAAAGGAAGTTTCATACGAGTTTAACTTGCCAAAAGGAAAGAGCGAATACGAGGTATTCCTCGAAATGAACGAGATGCTGAGCAAGAACAAAACCGCTTTGGAAGTGCCCACATTTTTAGGGGCTGGAACTTACTTCCACTATGTGCCAGCTCACGTGAAATATCTAATAGAAAGAAGCGAGTTCTTAACCGCCTACACACCCTACCAAGCTGAAATCAGCCAGGGGATGCTCCAAGCTCTATTTGAGTATCAAAGCCTAATCGCGGAGCTAGTTGGGCTTGAAGTGGTTAACGCTTCGATGTATGACTGGGGGACTGCTTTAGGTGAAGCAGCACTAATGGCCGCAAGAGTTACCAAGAAAAAGAAGTTTGTGGTTCCAAAGCACTTAAGTCCTGAGAAAAAGAGTGTTTTGAAGACTTACGTCGATGGTCCAGGTCTTGAGATAGAGTATGTTGATTGGAATGAAAATGGACAAATGGACTTGGAGGACTTAAAGGAGAAAGCTCAAGGAGCCGCTGGTGTTTATGTAGAGATGCCAAACTTCTTCGGACTTATCGAAGAGGATATTGCTGAGATTGGAGAAATTGCCCACGAGAATAAAGCACTCTTCGTTGTCGGTGTTGATCCAACGAGCCTTGGCGTTTTAGATGCGCCCGGCAATTATGGTGCCGATATTGTTATAGGTGAAGCTGCACACTTTGGTAATCCAATGAACTTCGGTGGACCAAGGGCTGGAATCTTTGCCGTTAGAAACGACAGGAAACTCATTAGGCAGATGCCTGGAAGAATAATAGGAATGACAAAAGATGCTGATGGAAAGAGGGCCTTTGTTATGACGCTCCAAACCAGAGAGCAGCACATAAGGAGAGCTAAGGCAACATCGAATATATGCTCCAATGAGGCCTTAGTAGCTGTTGCGGCAGCAATTCACATAGCGTCTCTTGGACCAAAAGGGCTCAAGAGGCTTGGTGAGGTTATTCTCAAAAACACAGCCTACTTTAAGAAGCGCATAAGCGAGGTCGCTGAAATTCCATTTAACGGAATAAACTTCAAGGATGTTCTCGTTAAATTTGAGGTTCCCTATGATGTTATTCACGAGCGCCTTCTTGAGAAGAATATTCACGGCGGCTATTACTTAAAGCAGCACTTCCCAGAGCTGGGTGAAAGCGCTCTCTTTGCAGTGACAGAGACAACAAGGAAGGAATGGATAGATGCACTGGTGGAAGCGATTGGAGAGATAATAGGAGAGGCTGAGCTGTGAGGTGGTAAAGATGTTCAGACAAGCTAAATGGAACGAACCTCTAATTTTTGAGCTCGGTGGTAAGGGAAGAATAGGATTTACGCTCCCTGAGCCAATTGAAGATGTTGACGTCCAAATTCCTGAAAAGCTCAAGAGGAAGAGCTTAGAGCTCCCAGAGCTCAGCGAGCCGGAGGTAGTTAAGCACTATACAAACTTAAGCGAGATGAACTACGGCGTTGACAACGGCATTTATCCCCTCGGCTCATGTACCATGAAGTACAACCCAAAGATAAATGAAGAAATTGCCAACCATCCAAAAGTTGCCTTTATTCACCCATATCAGGACGAGAAAACGATTCAAGGGGCTCTACAAATAATGTATGAGCTCGAGCAGTGGCTTAAGGAAATAACAGCTATGGATCGTTTTACCCTACAACCAGCGGCTGGTGCAAATGGTGAGTTCACGGGAGTTATGGTAATTCGCGCTTATCACCTTGATAGAGGAGAAACTCAAAGGAACGAGATAATAGTCCCAGATTCAGCTCATGGAACTAACCCCGCGAGTGCAGCTGTGGCAGGCTTTAAGGTCATTGAAATACCCTCAAATGAGCAAGGAATGGTTGATTTGGAAGCTTTAGAAAATGCTGTGAGTGAAAGGACTGCTGGCTTAATGCTAACAAATCCCAACACGTTGGGCATCTTTGAGGAGGACATCTTGGAGATTGCTAAGATAGTCCACGATGCTGGAGGACTGCTCTATTATGATGGTGCAAACTTAAACGGTATCTTAGGAAAAGTTAGGCCCGGAGACATGGGTTTCGACGTTGTTCACCTCAACCTGCACAAAACATTCTCAACGCCTCACGGTGGCGGAGGTCCCGGAGCCGGACCAGTTGGTGTAAAAGAGTTCCTCGCTCAATATTTGCCTGTCCCAGTTGTGGAGTATGATGGGGAGAAATACTACCTCAACTACGACCTTCCAAAGAGCATCGGCAAGGTTAAGGAGTTCTACGGCAACTTTTCAGTCCTCGTGAGGGCTTTAGTTTATCTTAAGACGATGGGTCGTGAGGGGCTTAAAGAGGCAAGTGAAATAGCAGTTCTCAATGCCAACTACCTAGCTCAAAAGCTCAAGGGAACGAGAGGTTACGAACTACCTCACAAGGAGCTTAGGAAGCACGAGGCAGTCTTTAGCGCAGAGCCTATGAAAAAGGAGACAGGGGTTAAAACATTGGACGTCGCGAAGCGCCTACTCGACTTTGGCCTGCACGCCCCAACGATTTACTTCCCGCTTATTGTGCATGAGGCTTTGATGATTGAACCAACAGAGACTGTTTCAAAGGAGGAGCTCGATGCTTATGTTAATGCGCTCAAGAAGATAAGTGAAGAGGCCTACACCAACCCCGAGATAGTTAAGAACGCACCCCACAATACAGCTGTTAGAAGGGTGGATGACGTAACAGCAACAAAGAAGCCGATAGTTACGTGGCGCATGTACAAGGAGCTCAAAGAAAAAGGGGAAGTTGATTATTAGAGATTTGTCTTTTTATTTCCTTTTCAGTATATCTCTGCATACGCATCACTTTCAAACTTCGGGAACTCTTCGACATCTTTTCCTTTTATTAAAAGCCTCTCCTTCTCTGCCGTGAACTTTCCAATAGCGAATCCCTCAATTCCAGCTTTGTGCAGTTCTTCGATTATTTTATTCGTGTTCTCTTTGGGGGAGATTATTATTAGAGCACCTGTTGATGAGACTGTTAGAGGATTCACTCCATAAAAATCGAGAACTTTTTTAACGAGCGGAGGCGAGTGGATTTTGTCCTCATAAACCACAAAGCCAACGTTGGAATTGTCCGCTATTTCATGAAGCGCTGTTAAACCGCCTTCTGTTGCATCATGCATTCCCCTAACCAATTCTCTAACTGTCAGGGCATCTCTCACAACAGTCTCTAGCTTGTACATTTCTTTGAGTTGAGAGACCTCACGTTGGGAGAGCTTTTTCTTAAGCTCTTGCCCTTTAAACCACGCTACTCCTACAGCGAACTCAATTCCAATGCCTTTGGTTATTATGATTTCATCTCCGGGCTTTGCTATGGGTAATTTGAGCTCCTCCTTTTTGACTAGGCCTAAAGCGGTTGTTGTGGCAGTAATGTCCCTTATTGTAGAGTAAACTCCAGTATGACCGCCTAATATGGAAGTGTTATATTTGAGGCACTCACCGTTTAGCTCCTCCATGAGTGCTTTCAACTCTCCTTTTGTGGTTCCCATAGGAAGGAGCAGATCAACGATTAGCCACCTTGGCTTTGCTCCAAAAACAGCAACATCGCTCGAGGCGAAGTGATAGGTGAAAAATCCAAAGTGCTCTCTAGGAACTCCTAACACTGGATCCGTTGCCACTATTAAGTAATTCTCCTCGTCATATTCAAGTACGGCTGAATCAAAGCCCTCTCTAGGCCCAATCACTATTTTGAGGTCTTCTATACCAACATTGTTTAGGATGATTTCATTTAAAATCTCACTTCGCACTTTTCCAAGCGGTAGCATAGTATTCCCCCTCGGGACTTTGGACAAAAGCTTAAAAAGTTGATGCTTGAAGAATAACAAACTAATTTCGGAATTTTTGTTAAATATTCGCATTTTAGTTCGTTTTATTTAAAATGGAACGTCCTGAAACGTTCTTTTCACCGCTTCCCTAAAATAGTACTTTATCTTAGATTATGGCAGTGGTTGAAATGATGGAAGTGTTAAACCAAAGTTCCTCTATGCTTGAGGCGAAGCCGGGCAATGTTATTTATTATGAGACTTTTAATGTGAACGGATATTTATTCAAAAATGGCTCTTTAGCAGGTGTTTACGCTGAAGGAGAGCTAATTCCTATTAAGGGCGAGAATTTGCCTTATGAAGTCCACGATAGGATTTTAAACAGAAAAAAGAGGTTCCACATCGTGTTTTTAGTAATTTGCAGAGAAGATAAGTATAAAGCAATGATCTATCTCGAAAACAGCTTAGAAAGATGGCTAATCTATGAAAAGGAGCTTGGAGAGAAGGACATCCAGTCATACTTGTTAAGTGGGCCCGGGGGGCTTTGAACCCCCGACCACGCGGTTATGAGCCGCGCGCTCTGACCAGGCTGAGCTACGGGCCCATGAGAGATATGAAAGCAATATGGCGCCGCCGCCCCGACTTGAACGGGGGACCACCGGATTAACAGTCCGGCGCTCTGCCGACTAAGCTACGGCGGCACAAGCCCATTCATAGGGAGTGCAGATTGATTTATAAATCTTACGGTTCACCACGGCGAAAACTTTATAAATGCTGTTCAACACCTTTTCAAACGGTGCCCCGGTGGCTCAGCTTGGTAGAGCGGCGGACTTGTAATCCGCAGGTCCCGGGTTCAAACCCCGGCCGGGGCTCCAGTTTTCATGGGGCCGTGGGGTAGCTTGGTCTATCCTGCGGGCTTTGGGAGCCCGTGACCCGAGTTCAAATCTCGGCGGCCCCACCATGCCCCGGTGGCTCAGCCTGGTGGAGCGGCCGCTTGGTAAGCGGCAGGCCGCGGGTTCAAACCCCGCCCGGGGCTCCAATTTCGCCACTTTAAACTATTGAAGTTGCTTCTGAAGAAACGTCGAAAAATATCTTCTTCAACCTCGGTAAGATAATATCGTTAGCTACGATGCCTGAGTAAACATCGAACAAACTGTCGAGGAATAGGACAACAAGGGGGACTTTCTCCGCATCAAATTGGAGTGGACGGTATACGAGAACTCTGGTCTCTTTACCCTCGGGGAGGTCAGGAAGTTCACGAACGTACACATTCAGGTTCCTGCGGGGAACGTAGTAAGTTATCCGGTAATAGTAGTATGCACCACTGTTCCCCGTGAAGAGCGCACCATTTTCCTTTAGTCTCTCGACTACTTCGTCAATGGGGAGGGATGTTTTCTTGACCACTACATCACCAACGAGCTTCCTCACAACATACAGAGCGTAAAGGAGTACGAGAGGCCTGATAATTTCCGTTCTGTTCTGTGAAATTCTTTCCCCGGCGCCTATTCTCTCGAGAACCCTATCTCTAGGGATAACGTTGTTCCCGTCGAGTTCCACGTGTATCAGGTATCTGAGATACTTGGAGTAGTCATTCACAAAGTTGTCCGTGAGGTTCAACCTGTATATCTTGTACAGGGTCTCGAAAAGCGTTGGGTCATCCGGCTCGATGTTGTTGTGTAGTGTAAAAACGCCAGCTCTCTGTAAGAATTCTTTAAGAGATACCCGTCTATCCCTATCGAGTGAAGATATATACTCCCGCGTTTTCCCGGCCTTGCTTGCACGCACCAGACCTTTCAATATGACTTCGAGCGTCTTCACCCCCATACAAACTGCTTAATGTTTTTGATTTCATCCCGCACTTCCAGATACTTCTCACGCACTAGGTTAAGGGTTTCCCTTTGGTCTTCATCATAGAGGAAACTGGAAAGGTCATCCAAGGTTTCTAATGTGTTTTCAATCAACTCTTCAAATTCTATATATGTTTTGCTTTTCCCCAATATATACTTTTTCAAATACCGCTTAACTCTGGGGATATTCACGTGTATCGTGTCAGACTCCATTAGGTAAAAGATGTCGTTTATATCCTTGATGGACTTCCGGATGCCTCTTTGGGTGCCGAGGCCTCTTCCGGGAGCAGAGATGAACTTCATTGCAACGAGTATTGTGGGATCGACAATGGGGAATCTGACCCCTCCATACTCCACAATCTTGGCAGTATTCCGGAGGTCTGAATGGTCTAAACCCATATACTTGAAGACGGACTCTGAGTTGAAAAAGTCGATAGATATTTCCTCGATGTGGTTGCTTCTGATTTTTGGCTTTATTTCTTCGATGGTGGCCCGGATGGTGTCTTCAAGTTCTTTGTTGGAAACATAAATATCGATGTCCTCGCTTCTTTCGCCTCCGGCGTAAATATAAACTGCCCAACCTCCCAGTAGCAGGTAATCTCTTTCTTTGGCCCCATAATGCTCGTCGAGAAAATCGAACAACATTAAGAGCAGTTTTTCACTCGCGAGTGTTATTTCCTCACGGTTTATTCCATCCGGCATATTATCACCGTAGAGCATTATTGTTTTTCGATTATAAAAAAGTTCTTGGCAGAATGTTTATAAGAATATTTTGAAGCTCCAGAACTTTTATTTTTACTTTCAGTATTGCGATAACAACGATTGTTATCACACTATTTCAGCATCAACACGATGCACGATTATGTACGTTAATGATGTTTTAAGGTCTCTCGCACTTTTGTTTTTCCTTCTTAAACTTTACGCAAGCCATATAAATGAAAAACTCAAAGTAACTTGCGATAGTCCACGAAAAGCTTATATACCCAAAGTTGAAGGTTGAGGTTAGCATGTTCATATTAAATTCTAAAAATGTTAAGGGGGCAATTCTCTGTGGCGGCGAAGAAAAAGTTTAATATATTTGATCATGAGCTAGTTCCTGAGCATAGAATATTAAGCGAAGAGGAGAAGGCCGAATTGCTAAAAAGATACAACATAAAGCTTTCTCAATTACCGCAAATTCGCGCAAGTGACCCTGCGGTGCAGGCCTTAGGGGCAAAAATTGGGGATATCATAGAGATTAAAAGAAAGAGTCCAACTGCTGGAATCTACTATTATTATAGAATAGTGGTTGAGGATTGAATTTTTTGGTGAGGTGAGATTATGAGGGGTCCTACTGTTGTTGAGGTTAATCCGGATGACCTTTGGTATGTTATGGAAAGCTATTGGCAAGAAAAAGGTCTTGTTAGACAGCACTTAGATTCATACAATGCATTCCTAGACCACGGGCTTCAAGACGTAGTCAACGAGTTTGGTGGAGTAAAGCCAGATATTCCTAACTTTGAGGTTAAGTTTGGAAAGATTAGAATTGGAGAACCAGAGTTTCAAGAGCCACAAGGACAAAGAAAGCCACTTTATCCCTTGGATGCTAGAATTAGGAACTTAACCTATGCAGCCCCAGTGTTCTTAGAAATGATACCTGTTGTCAACGGCATTGAGCAGGAGTCTGTTGAGGTAAGGATTGGCGAACTCCCAATAATGCTCAAATCTAAAGCTTGCAGGCTCCACGGTATGAGCGACGACGAGTTGAGGAAAATTGGAGAAGACCCAAAAGACCCGGGAGGATACTTTATTATCAATGGTTCAGAGAGAGTTATAGTGTCCATTGAGGATTTAGCACCAAATAGGACTCTGGTTGAAAAGGACGAGTCAAACAACCGCTATATAGCTAAGTGTTTCTCATACAGGCATGGATACAGGGCTTTAATTCAAGTTGAGAAGAGGAAGGATGGAATTGTATACGTTTCTATGCCGAACGTCCCTGGTCTTGTGAAGTTTGTTGTTGTGATGCGTGCTTTGGGTCTTGAAAGTGATAAAGAAATCGTTGAAGCTGTTTCTGATGATCCTGAAATTCAAAAGGAGCTTTTGGAGAACTTGGACGATGCTTCTGACATCCTGACCCAAGAGGAGGCTTTGGACTTTATTGGAAAGAAAGCTTTGCCAGGGCAGCCAAGGGAGTACAGGATTAGGAGAGCTCAAAACATCATAGACAACAACCTTCTCCCGCACATGGGCGTTTCACCCGAAGACAGGATTAAAAAAGCTTATTACTTAGGAATGATGGCCTTAAAGGTTCTCGAGCTCTCACTTGGCTTGAGAGGGGAAGATGACAAGGATCACTACGCCAACAAGAGATTAAAGCTCGCTGGTGATTTGCTAAAGGATCTCTTTAGAGTTGCATTTGGCCAATTGGTTAAGGACATGCAGTACCAATTAACAAAAACATACCAAAGAAAAGGCGAGAAGTATGTCTTTGAGAATGTGCAGAGGTTTGTTAGGCACTCCGTTAGACCAGACGTTTTAAGTGAGAGAATTGAGCACGCAATGGCCACAGGTGCTTGGCCGGGTGGAAGGACGGGTGTGAGCCAGCTATTGGATAGAACAAACTACATGTCAACGCTCTCACACTTGAGAAGGGTTACTTCACCTTTGAGCAGAGAGCAGCCACACTTCGAAGCTCGTGATTTGCACGGAACTCACTGGGGAAGAATTTGTCCTACCGAAACACCCGAAGGTCCAAACTGTGGTCTCGTTAAGAACTTAGCTTTAATGTCTCAAATAACCACTGCTGTGCCTGAGGAAGAAGTCCTCGAGTACTTGAGGAAGCTTGGGGTTATGACAATCCTGGAGAGAAGGCCAAATCCACACGTTTGGAGAGTTTACCTTAACGGTGTTTTAATGGGCACAATTGAGGACGGCATCGAGCTGGTTACGAGGATTAAGGAAGATAGGAGAAAAGGAAAGATAAATGACGTCATCAACGTTGCCTACTATGAGGATGTTAAGGAAGTTTATGTAAACAGTGATGACGGTAGAGTCAGAAGGCCCCTAATCATAGTGGAGAAGGGAGAGCCAAAGCTCAAGAAGGAGCATGTTGAGGCAATTAAGAATGGAAAGCTCACTTGGAGTGACTTAGTTAAGCAGGGCATCATAGAGTACCTCGATGCAGAGGAAGAAGAAAACGCATATGTGGCCCTTTGGCCGTGGGAAATTACCGAAGAGCACACTCACCTTGAGTTGATGCCCGCAGCCATATTAGGTCTCCCAGCATCTCTAGTTCCATACCCAGAGCACAATGCCGCTCCAAGAAATACCTATGGAGCCGGTATGGCAAAGCAGAGCCTTGGTTTGGGATGGGCTAACTTTAGGCTTAGGGTAGATACAAGAGGTCACTTAATGCACTACCCACAAGTTCCATTAGTTAACTCAAGGGTCATGGGTGCCGTCGGTTTTGAGGAGAGGCCTGCTGGAGAGAACTTTGTCGTTGCTGTCTTGAGCTATCAAGGATACAACATGGAAGATGCCATCATCATGAACAAGGCTTCAATCGATAGGGGTTTAGCAAGGAGCACTTTCTTCAGAACCTATGAATCAGAGGAGAAGAAGTACTTAGGTGGACAAACAGACCACTTTGAGATCCCCGACCCAACAGTTAGAGGATATAGAGGAGAGCAATACTACAGACACTTGGATGAGGACGGTATAATCTTCCCAGAATCAAAGGTTAGAGGTAAAGATGTTTTGGTTGGTAGGACATCTCCACCAAGATTCCTTGAGGAGCAAACTGGGTTGGGCGGAATAATCCTCCAAGAGCGCAGGGAGACAAGTGAAGCAGTTAGACACAGCGAGAAAGGTATAGTTGATAAGGTTATCGTTACGGAGAGTGGAGATGGAACCAAGCTCGTTAAGGTAACCGTTAGGGACTTAAGAATACCAGAGATTGGAGACAAATTCGCCTCAAGACACGGACAGAAGGGTGTCATTGGTTTGATAGTTCCACAAGAGGACATGCCATGGACAGAGAGCGGTATAGTCCCCGACTTAATCGTTAACCCACACGGTATCCCATCTCGTATGACTGTTGGACAGCTCTTAGAGGCTATAGGTGGAAAAGTTGCTTCACTCAAGGGAAGGAGAATCGATGGAACTGCCTTCATTGGTGAGCCAGAGGAGAAGCTTAGGAAAGAGCTTGAAGAGCTTGGATTCAAGCACAACGGAAGGGAAGTTCTCTACGATGGTATAACCGGTAGAAGATTAGAGGCCGATATATTTGTGGGTGTTATTTACTACCAGAGACTCCACCACATGGTTGCGGATAAGATGCACGCTCGTTCAAGAGGTCCAGTGCAAGTCCTTACAAAGCAGCCAACCGAAGGAAGGGCAAGAGAGGGAGGTCTTAGATTCGGTGAGATGGAGCGTGATGTTCTAATAGGCCACGGTGCAGCAATGCTCATAGTAGAGCGTCTCCTTGAGGAGAGCGATAAGAGCGAAGTGTGGGTATGTGAGAACTGCGGTCACTTAGCATTGGAGGACAAGAGAAGGGACCAAGTTTACTGTCCAGTATGCGGTGAAACAGAAAGCATAAGCAAAGTAGAGATGAGTTATGCATTCAAATTGCTCCTGGATGAGCTTAAGGCTATGGTAATAAGACCAAAATTAAGATTGAAGGATAGGGTGTGAGAGCCATGCAGTCAATTAAGAAGGTTATTGGCAAAATAGAGTTTGGTATCCTTGCTCCTCAAGAGATACGCAAGATGAGTGCTGTAGAAGTCACTGTTCCTGACACTTACGATGATGATGGTTACCCAATAGATGGAGGCCTAATGGACAAACGCTTGGGTGTCATTGACCCCGGTTTGAGATGTGAAACCTGTGGGGCTAGAGCGGGTGAATGTCCAGGTCACTTTGGACACATTGAGCTTGCCAGACCCGTAATACACGTAGGATTTGCAAAGACCCTCTACAGAGTTTTGCAAAGCACTTGTAGAGAGTGCGGAAGGATAATGCTCACGGATGAGGAGATTGAGGAGTATACAAGGAAATTTGAGTTTGCAGAGGGCAGGAGAGGCGAGATAAACAAGCTCATTAAAGAGATACACAAAAAAGTCAAGGAGAGAAAGACCTGCCCTCACTGTGGTGCTCCTCAATTCCCCTTAAAGTTTGAGAAGCCTACAATATACTGGGAGATCAGAAAGGATGAGGAAGGCAACGAGTACAAGCACAGAATGATGCCAAGTGAAGTGAGGGACAGACTTGAGAAGATCCCTGACAAGGACTTGCTTTTACTTGGCTTCCACCCAGAGAACTCAAGACCAGAGTGGATGGTTCTCACAGTTCTCCCAGTTCCGCCAGTTACCGCGAGACCTTCAATTACTTTGGAGAACGGTGTAAGAGCGGAAGACGATTTGACACACAAGCTCGTTGATATCATTAGGATTAACAACCGTCTAAAGACGAACATTGAAGCAGGTGCACCGCAACTCATTATTGAAGACCTTTGGGACCTCCTTCAATACCACGTCACCACTTACATAAACAACGAGACTTCAGGTGTCCCAGCAGCAAAGCACAAGAGCGGAAGGCCACTCAAAACGCTCTCTCAAAGATTGAAGGGTAAGGAAGGTAGGTTCAGGGGTAACTTGAGCGGTAAGCGTGTTAACTTCTCAGCACGTACTGTTATTAGTCCAGACCCAATGATTAGCATTAACGAAGTTGGTGTGCCCTTAGCTATAGCAATGGAGCTCACAGTGCCAGAGAAAGTAACAGAGTTCAACATCGAGAAGCTTAAAAAGCTTATTTTGAACGGTCCTGAAACGTACCCAGGAGCTAACTATGTTTTGGATCCATACGGAAGAAGAATCAAGATAATGGAAACTAATAGAGAAGCTATCCTCGAAATGCTTGATATTGGGTGGACAGTTGAGAGACACCTAATGGATGGGGATGTTGTCCTTTTCAACAGACAGCCCTCTCTCCACAGAATGAGTATCATGGCTCACCGCGTAAGGGTAATGCCATACAAGACGTTTAGACTTAATCTGTCAGTCTGCCCACCATACAACGCCGATTTTGATGGAGATGAGATGAACTTACACGTGCCTCAAACACAGGAAGCTCAAGCAGAAGCTAGAATCTTAATGGAAGTTCAAAACCACATCATCTCACCAAGATACGGTGGACCTCTCATTGGAGGAATCCAAGATCACATCTCAGGTGGATACCTCTTAACTAAGGAGGGAGCATACTTCACAAGGCTTGAAGTTGAGCAGATGCTCCTATTTGCAGGCGTCGACATTGACGAGCTTCCAGAGCCTGACAAGGTAGAGAATGGGGTCGAATTTTGGAGCGGCAAAACAGTATTTTCACTAATCTTACCAAAAGACCTGACGATTTGGTACGAGAACAAATTAGGCTGCCAAGATAAGAAGAAATGCGAGAAGCTAAAGAAAGCCATTGAAGAGAAGCTCATATTAAGCGATGATGATATTAGAGAGCTAGCAGACGATGGTTTTGTTTACATAAGGAACGGCAAGCTCTTGAGCGGTGCAATTGACAAGAAGGCCTATGGTAGGGAAGACGGTAGGCTCTTGAACCTAATAGTCAAGGAATACGGCGTTGAAGCTGGAAGGAAGTTCCTTGACCAAGTTACTAAACTCGCCATATGGACAATTACACACAAAGGATTCACGACAGCTATTGATGACGAAGACCTGCCACAAGAAGCTATTGAGAGGATTAGGGAGATAATTAGAGAAGCAGAGAACAAGGTTAACCAGCTCATTGAGGCATACAAGATGGGAGAGCTAGATGCTCTGCCAGGTAAGACCTTAGAGGAAACCTTGGAGAGTCTCATTATGCAAAAGCTTGCTGAGGCGAGAGACCAAGCCGGTGACATAGCTTCCCAATACTTGGGTATGGGTAACCACGCGGTGATCATGGCCAAGACAGGAGCAAGAGGTAAGATACTTAACATCACGCAGATGGCCGCTATGCTCGGACAGCAGTCAATTAGAGGTAAGAGACTGTACAGAGGTTATAGAGGAAGGGTTACGAGCCACTTCAAGCCCAGCGATTTGGGAGCTAGGGCTAAAGGATTCGTTGTAAACTCCTACAAGAGCGGTCTAACACCCACGGAGTACTTCTTCCACGCAATGGGTGGTAGGGAAGGTCTCGTCGATACAGCAGTTAGAACAGCCCAAAGCGGTTACATGCAGCGTAGACTTATAAACGCACTCCAAGACCTCAAGGTTGACTATGATGGAACAGTGAGAGATCCAACAGGAATAATCGTCCAATTCCGCTATGGTGAGGATGGAGTAGACCCAATGAGGAGCTGGAGCGGAAAGACGGTAGATGTGGATAGAGTTATTGTGAGAACTTTACTAAAGATGAGGGGTGAGTGATATGGCTTCCCTTTCTCCTAAATCTATTAAATCAATAGTCGAGAAGAAGGGCAGTATCTTGCCAATTAAGGTTAGAGAAGAGCTTTATCAAAAGCTCATTAAATATCACGAGAAATACAAGCTCAAGAAGAAAGAAGTTGAGGCTATTGTGGAAGAAGCCGTTAAGGAGTATGAGAAGGCACTTATAGAGCCTGGGGAAGCTGTGGGAACTGTGGCCGCTCAGTCTATGGGTGAGCCTTCAACACAGATGACACTCAACACGTTCCACTACGCAGGTGTTGCTGAAATTAACGTTACCCTCGGTTTGCCGAGAATTATAGAGCTTGTTGATGCAAGAAAGAACCCCTCAACACCAATTATGACAGTTTATCTCGATGAAGAGCACAGGTATGACAAGGAAAAAGCAATGGAGGTAGCGAGGAGGATAGAGGGTACCACCATTAAAAATTTGGCTCAAAGTATAACAACGGACATACTCAACATGGAAATTATAGTGGAGCTTGAGCCGGAGCGCTTGGAAAAAGCTGGCTTAACAATGGAAGACATCCAAAAGAAGCTTAAAAGCTCATTTAAAACTGCTGAGTTTGAAGTGAATGGCTACACACTAACTGTCAGACCTAAGAAAGCTGAGAAGCTTTCGGACTTAAGGAAGATTGCCGAAAAGGTTAAAAGTCATCGCTTAAAAGGTCTCTCCGGTGTGGGTAAAACAATTATAAGAAAGGAAGGAGAGGAGTACGTAATCTACACTGAAGGCTCAAACTTCAAGCAGGTGCTCAAAGTTAAGGGTATTGACCCAAGCAGAACAAGAACAAACAATATCCATGAAATAGCATCAGTGTTGGGAATTGAAGCAGCGAGAAATGCCATCGTTGAGGAAATTGTAAACACGATGCAAGAGCAGGGTTTGGAAGTTGATGTAAGGCACATCATGCTCGTCGCCGATATGATGACAATTGATGGTAATGTTAAGGCCATTGGAAGGCACGGTATTGTTGGTGGAAAAGCAAGCGTGCTCGCAAGGGCTGCTTTCGAGATTACCACTCAACACTTATTTGAAGCGGCCGAAAGGGGAGAAGCAGATCCCTTAAGCGGCGTAGTTGAAAATGTCCTAATAGGGCAACCTGTGCCCGTTGGAACGGGCATGGTTAAATTGACAATGAAGTTACCAATCCAACCAAAGGAAAAAGAATAGAGGAGGAGGTGTAGTTAATGGATTTAGCTTACGAGCTTAGGAAGGCTTTGGAGACGGGCAAAGTTGTCATCGGTTCAAACAAAACACTAAACTTGGCTAAGACTGGAGGAGCTAAGCTCATTATCGTTGCCAGAAATGCTCCGAAGGAGCTCAAGGAGGATTTGGCCTACTACGCCAAGCTCAGCAGCATTCCAGTCTATGAGTTTGAAGGGACGAGTGTGGAGCTTGGAACCACTTTGGGTAAGCCCTTTGTGGTTGCATCACTAGCTATAGTGGAGCCAGGAGAGAGCAACATTTTAGCCCTTGCCGGGGGTAAGGAGTAATGCCACTAAAGCTAAACACAGAGCAAATAAGGTACATAGCACTCTTTGAGAGCATGACAGGAGCTACAGCTCTAGACTGCATTATTGATCAAAATAAGAACAGACTCATCTACGTCATAAAAAAGGGTGAGATGGGTTTGGCCCTCGGAAAGAGGGGAGCAAACGTTAAGAAAATCCAGAACATGCTTGGAAAGGGCATTGATCTCATTGAGTTCTCAGAGAATCCCGAAGAGTTCCTTAGAAACATTTATAGGATAGTGGGCGTAAAGGTTAAAAAAGTCCACATCACGGAAAAGAGAGATGGGAAAAAGGTTGCCCTCCTCGATGTTAACCAGAGGGAAAAACCAAAAGCAATCGGAAGAGGGGGTCAAACCATAAACTTAGTTAGAGACTTAATGGAGAGACACCACGGTATTGAAGATGTGGTAATAATTTGAGGTGATGATCATGGCTGGTAAGAAAGCCCCATATGGAGAATTTGCTGGAAGGAAGCTCAAGCTCAAGAGGAAAAAGTTTAGGTGGAGCGATATAACATACAAGAGAAGGGTCTTGAACCTTAAGGTCAAGAGCGACCCACTTGAAGGTTCACCACAAGCCAAGGGTATCGTTTTAGAGAAGATTGCCGTTGAAGCTAAGCAGCCAAACTCAGGAATGAGAAAAGCCGTCAGAGTGCAGCTCATCAAGAACGGTAAGGTTATTACAGCATTCACACCGGGAGACGGTGCTATCAACCACATAGACGAGCACGACGAAGTTATCATCGAGGGAATTGGTGGTGCCAAGGGAGGTCCAGTCGGTGATATCCCAGGAATTAGGTACAAGGTCGTTAAGGTTAATAGGGTATCACTAAAGGAGCTTGTTAAGGGTAGAAAGGAGAAGCCAAGAAGGTGATAGCATGAACATGGAGAGCATCGAAAGGAGATTTTACCAACCAAAGGAAATTAAGGTCTTTGGAAGATGGAGCGTTGAAGACGTCGAAGTTAGCGATCCCTCCTTAAAGCCCTACATTACTTTAAAGCCAGTTCTCTTGCCACACTCACACGGCAGGCACGCTAAGAAGGCCTTTGGAAAGGCTAACGTTCACATCGTCGAGCGCTTGATTAACAAGCTCATGAGGAGCGGTGCTTCAAGCCACAAGGTTGGCGGTCACTTCATGAGAAGAGAGCACAGATCAGTAATGAGCAAAAAGATTAAGGTTTATGCGGTTGTTAAAGAGGCTTTTGAAATAATTGAGAAGAGGACAAAGCAAAACCCAGTCCAAATCCTTGTTAGGGCTATTGAGAACGCCGCCCCAAGGGAAGACACTACAACAATCGCATTTGGTGGTATCAGGTACCATATGGCCGTTGATGTCTCCCCAATGAGGAGACTTGACATAGCTTTAAAGAACATTGCTCTTGGAGCAAGCGCTAAGTGTTATAGAACCAAGGTCAGCTTTGCAGAGGCTTTGGCCGAGGAATTAATCGCTGCTGCAAACAGGGACACAAAGAGCTTTGCATACAGCAAGAAGGAAGAAATCGAGAGGATTGCTCAGTCCTCAAGGTGAGGGCTGTCTGTGCTTTTCTCTCCTTTGTTCTTAATATTACATTACATGCCATAATACTCTTTTATATCCCTCTCATATTAGGCTACCAGTTTTACCGTAAACTCTTAGTCATTCCAGCGGGGGTAATTCTTATGAGAATCATTCTTAGGAGAATCTTTCTCTCTTTTCCTACCCGTTTCTTTTAGGGAAAGATTTATAACTCAACTTTTAGAGTGAAAGATGACAAGCTCACGAGAGTATAATTTGAGGTGATTGATAATGGGAAAGAGGGAAGAGATGATTAAGCAAATTAAAGAACTGATGGTTCAGCCCGAGAGAATTAGAAACATGGGTATTGCCGCTCACATTGACCACGGTAAGACTACGTTGAGCGACAACCTGTTGGCTGGAGCGGGAATGATTAGTGAGGAGCTTGCTGGTAAGCAGCTCGTTCTTGATTTCGACGAGCAAGAGCAAGCAAGAGGTATTACAATCAACTCAGCCAACGTTTCAATGATTCACGAATACGAAGGCCAAACCTACCTAATTAACCTCATCGACACTCCAGGTCACGTTGACTTCGGTGGTGACGTTACAAGGGCAATGAGAGCTATTGATGGAGCAATCATTGTCGTTGACGCTGTTGAAGGTGTCATGCCACAAACTGAAACAGTCCTTAGGCAAGCTTTGAGAGAGTATGTTAAGCCAGTACTCTTCATCAACAAGGTTGATAGGCTTATCAAAGAGCTTAAGCTCAACCCACAACAAATGCAAGAGCGCTTCGTTAAGGTCATCAAGGATGTTAACAGGCTCATCAGGAGGTATGCTCCTGAGGAGTTCAAGGACAAGTGGCTTGTTAACGTTAACGACGGTAGCGTTGCCTTTGGTAGTGCTTACTACAACTGGGCTTTGAGTGTCCCATTCATGAAGAAGACAGGCGTTTCCTTCAAGGACATTATAGACCTAACAAACGCTGGCGACCTTAAGACACTTAGAAAGAAAGCTCCACTTCACATAGTTGTATTGGATATGGTTGTTAAGCACCTACCAAACCCAGCACAAGCTCAAAAGTACAGAATTCCACACCTCTGGAGAGGAGATGTGAACTCACCAATAGGACAGGCCATGGTTAACCTTGATCCAAAAGGAAAGATGACCATGGTTGTTACTAAGATCATCATAGACAAGCACGCTGGTGAAGTTGCAACAGGTAGAGTCTGGAGTGGAACATTGAAGACAGGACAAGAGGTTCACCTCATCACAGCTAAGAGAAAAGCTAGAATCCAACAAGTCGGTATCTATATGGGTCCCGAGAGAGTTAACATGGAGGCCATTCCAGCTGGTAATATCGTTGCAGTTACTGGTTTGAGAGATGCTATGGCCGGTGAGACTGTTAGTGAGGAGCTAATTGAGCCATTCGAAGCTCTCCACTACACAAGCGAGCCAGTCGTTACCGTTGCCATTGAGGCTAAGAACGTTAAGGACTTGCCAAAGGTTATCGAAGCTTTGAGGCAGCTCGCTAAGGAAGACCCAACACTCCACGTTAAGATTGACGAGGAGACCGGACAACACCTCCTCAGCGGTATGGGTGAGCTTCACCTTGAAGTTAAGCTCGTCAAGCTCAAGGAAGACTGGGGAATTGATGTTGAGGTCTCAGAGCCAATCGTTGTTTACAGAGAGAGCATAACCAAGACAAGCCCAATAGTTGAGGGTAAATCACCAAACAAGCACAACAGGTTCTACATCGTAGTGGAGCCATTGCCAGACAGCATATACCAAGCTATTAAAGAGGGCGAACTCCCAGAAGGCAGGCCAAAGAATCCAAAGGAAGTTGCCAAGAAGCTTGCAGAGCTTGGAATGGACTACGAAATGGCTAAAGGTATCGTCGATATCTACCAAGGCAACATGTTCCTAGACAACACCAAGGGTATCCAGTACTTGAACGAAGTTATGGATCTCTTGGTTGACGGTTTCCACCAAGCTATGGATGAGGGACCACTTGCTAAAGAGCCTGTCATGAAGGTCTTAGTTAGACTAGTCGATGCTAAGATACACGAGGACAACGTCCACAGAGGTCCAGCACAAGTCTATCCGGCAATTAGAACCGCTATCCACTGTGCAATGATGAAGGCAAAACCAGTCCTCTATGAGCCATACCAAAAGGTTATTATCAACGTTCCATACGAGTACATGGGTTCAGTTAGCAGAGAGATGAACCAAAGAAGAGGACAGCTCATTGACATGAAGCAAGAAGGAGAAGTAATGACCATCATCTCAAAGGCTCCAGTTGCAGAGATGTTCGGATTTGCTGGAGCCCTTAGAGGTGCTACAAGTGGTAAGGCTCTATGGAGCACAGAGCACGCTGGTTTCGAGAGAGTTCCACAAGAACTTGCTATAAACATAATAAGACAAATAAGACAAAGGAAAGGCCTTGATCCAAACCCACCAAAGGAGCAAGATGTCTGTCCAGCTCAATGAGCTCTTTTCTAAATTCTTTCTATTTTAATCTTGGATTTTTCTATCCCGTACTTGTAAGTTTTGGGCTCAAAATCGGGTAGAGGCGATTTTATAACGTGCATTGTTTCATCCAAACCTGATTCAGTGATTTTAGTGGAGAACTCAATTACATATTCGCTCATCTCAGTAAGCCAGGCTATGAACTTCTCTGAAACCCTATCCATGTTGACGTTAGTTATGTTAATCGGGAGCTTTCTCTCAGGGGATTTTTCTAATATTGCAAGCTCTTTTTTGGCTAAATTGCTCCTCAAAATTCTAATTATCGTCTCTTCCCCTATCTCAAATGCCATGCCGTCAACTGTAAAGTTCAATCCAATTGGTCGTCTGTTTTTGATTCTTTCCTTCATGATCTTTGAATAAACCTGCACGAACTTTGGCATGTATGTGTGAGCGTCGAAATTTTCAACCACGTAGACGAAGTTGTAGGGATAGGATATGCCGTAGCGAGAGCCAAAAAAGTCAATGATTGCCAAATTGTTTTTCTGACCTTCTCTGATCATCTCTATTCCTGCCATATCCATCCTTATTCCCAGCCTATTAACCGGTAAGTTATAGTTCATCAAAAGGCCAAAATCCCCCTGTCTTATCCTGTTCTTTAGTATTTCAAAGCCTAAAAGCCATCCCCACGAGTAAGAGTCGTAGATCAGCAGCAGGATTCCATCTTCAATTATTCCTCCTCCAAGTGCTTTATCCAACTCCTTTATCCCAGTGCTTAGAACTTTCACGTAGGGTACCTCCCTAATGATGTTTA
Source organism: Palaeococcus pacificus DY20341 (assembly GCF_000725425.1). Taxonomy (NCBI): domain Archaea; kingdom Methanobacteriati; phylum Methanobacteriota; class Thermococci; order Thermococcales; family Thermococcaceae; genus Palaeococcus; species Palaeococcus pacificus. The sequence goes on from NZ_CP006019.1 coordinate 477,133, forward strand.
CCGTTGTCTGGGATATTGCCTAATCTTGTATTTATTGTTTATGTAACGTAGTCTCTTAAGTTGTGTGACCGCAACGGTTAACTTTTTAAACCTTTGTTGATATTCTCCATTGGACTCATGAGGCTCTCTTGAAAAAAGCGGGTTTCCCGCTCGAGAGAGCCGAGGTTACAGAAAGATTTAAAAACCAATCCCAATCAATATGGGTTAGGCAAAAATTTGGAGGTGTGTGAAGATGGCTAAGGAAAAGCCACACATTAACATTGTGTTTATCGGACACGTAGACCACGGAAAGAGTACAACAGTCGGTAGATTGATGTTCGAGACCGGCCACATTCCAGAGCAAGTCATCAAGAAGTTCGAGGAAATGGGTGAAAAGGGTAAGTCATTCAAGTTCGCTTGGGTTATGGACAGGCTCAAGGAAGAGAGGGAGAGAGGTATTACAATTGACGTTGCCCACATGAAGTTCGAGACCCCAACCAAGTACTTCACAATCATTGATGCCCCAGGTCACAGGGACTTCGTTAAGAACATGATTACCGGTGCTTCACAAGCTGACGCAGCTATTCTCGTCGTTGCCGTTACAGACGGTGTCATGCCACAAACAAAGGAGCACGCTTTCCTTGCCAGGACACTCGGTATCGGCCAAATGATCGTTGCCGTCAACAAGATGGATATGGTCAACTACGACGAGAAGAAGTTCAAGGCAGTTGCTGACCAAGTTACAAAGCTCTTAGCAATGCTTGGCTACAAGAACGTTCCAGTCATCCCAATTAGCGCTTGGGAAGGCGACAACGTCGCCAAGAAGAGCGAGAACATGGGCTGGTACAAAGGCCCAACACTTCTTGAGGCCCTTGACAAGCTCCAAGAGCCACCAAAGCCAATTGACAAGCCATTGAGAATCCCAATCCAGGATGTTTACTCAATTAAGGGTGTTGGTACAGTTCCAGTTGGTAGGGTAGAGACAGGTAAGTTGAAGGTCGGAGATGTCGTTATCTTCGAGCCAGCTTCAACAATCTTCCACAAGGCCATCCAAGGTGAAGTTAAGAGCATTGAGATGCACCACGAGTCAATGTCAGAGGCTGTTCCAGGTGACAACATCGGTTTCAACGTCAGAGGTGTCGGTAAGAACGACATAAAGAGAGGTGACGTTGCTGGACACCCAGACACAGCCCCAACAGTTGTCAGGCCAAAGGACACATTCAAGGCCCAAATCATCGTCCTCAACCACCCAACAGCTATTACAATCGGTTACACCCCAGTTCTCCACGCCCACACAGCTCAAGTTGCTGTCAGGTTCGAGCAACTCTTGGCCAAGCTTGACCCAAGAACTGGTAACGTCGTTGAGGAGAACCCACAATTCATCAAGACCGGTGACTCAGCTATTGTCCTCTTGAGACCAACCAAGCCACTCGTCATCGAGCCAGTCAAAGAGATCCCACAAATGGGAAGATTCGCCATCAGAGACATGGGTCAAACAGTCGCTGCAGGTATGGTTATTTCAGTTCAAAAGGCCGAGTGAAGGCCTTTTTTCTTAATTCCTCTTTAATTTAAATTCTAAATTTTCAAGAGGTGTCTAGAATGCAAAAGGCGAGAATTAAGCTGGCAAGCACCAATGTAAGGTCATTGGATGATGTTTGTAACCAAGTCAAGCAGATTGCAGAGAGAACTGGAGTTAGAATGAGCGGCCCAATACCCCTGCCAACAAGAAAGATAAGAATTACAACGAGAAAAAGCCCAGACGGCGAAGGCACAGCTACCTTCGATAGGTTTGAGCTTAGGGTTCACAAGAGACTAATTGACATTGAAGCTGATGAGAGAGCTATGAGGCAAATTATGAGAATTCGCGTTCCTGAGGATGTCACTATCGAGATTGAGCTCATTTCATGATTCTCTCCCTTTTTAGCGCCGGGGTAGCCTAGCTCGGGAAGGCGCGGGCCTGGAGAGTCCGTGGGCGTCTAGCCCGCCAGGGTTCAAATCCCTGCCCCGGCGCCAAAACCCCTTTAAACCTTTAATCCAAGCTTTTCTTGGTGTTGCTAATGGAGGAATACTTAAGACTCATCCCAAAGAGAAACGATGAGATCCAGCTCAAAAAACTTGATGATAAATACTATCTCTTAATCCCAATGGATTCCCCATTGGACTTCTTAGCTAAGAGGCTTCATGGGGATTACCGTAAACTCGAGCTCGATGAAATAGGAGCTTTTGTTTGGAACTTCTGTGATGGGACTATAACAATAGAGCAAATAGGCAAAAAGCTGAAGGAAAAGTTTGGAAAAGAAGCTGAACCTCTTTATGAGCGCTTAATAACGTTTATCTTGGAGCTTTATAAGAGAAACCTTGTGTCTTTAGGTGGAATTAATGAATAGAGAATCTCAAGGAACATTATTTGCTTTCATTGGCATGTTCCTCTACGGTTTAGAGCCCGTAGTCATTAAATCAAACCCTTCCAACCCTCTAAGTTTTGCGGCTTTTTCCGCTTTATTTGCCTCTTTGCTCCTCTGGATTTTTGTGATATCAAATCAAAAATGGCATGATTTAAAGGATGAGCCTCACCATTTACCAAAGGCCTTTTTAATTGGACTCTTTGGGACAGCGCTTGCATACTTAGCTTACTCCTACGGTGCCCGGATGAGTACGGCCATAAACGCTTCCTTAATAACGCGCGCTGAAGTGCTGTTCTCATTTGCCTTATCTTACGTGCTATTAAGGGAGAGAATAACAAAAAATCAGCTCTTTTATTCATTTTTCATACTTTTTGGGCTGTTTCTAGTGATAACTAAAGGTCAACTCATAGTTCCTGAAAAAGGCGATATTCTCCTTCTTTTGGTGCCTCTCTTTTGGCAGATTGGTCATGTGATAGCAAAGAACATCCCTTATAACCCCTACTTAATCGCCACCCTTAGAAATACATTTGGAGGTATAATACTATTTCTGCTGGCCCTCCCTAGGGGCTTGGAATTCTCAAAGCTTGCCCTTGTGGAAGGAATAATCATATCCCTCGGTCAGGTGATATGGTACCTTTCCATAAAGCGCATCAACCTTTCAAAAGCAACCGCCATAATAACCCCTGCACCTGCTGTTGCAATAGCTCTCTCGCTGCTTTTGGGAGAAGAGTTTACCCCTTACCATGCCATTGGTTTTCTTTTGATAGCCCTTGGAACCCTGAAAATAACAAAAATAAAAAGCGAGAGACGTTAATCATCAGAGTCTTCTAGGAATTGCTCAAGAACTTTCTTTTTCTTCTTTTCAAAGTCATCCTTATCTAAAAATTCCCAATAATGCTTCGGCGCCGGGAATTTGCCTTCTTTGACTTCATTTTTGTAATCTTCCAACGCTAGTCCTATCATGTCTCTCAGATCGGCGTACTTCTTAACGAAGGGGGGAACATTCTCATAGAGGCCTAAGAGGTCGTGCCATACCAAAACCTGTCCGTCACAGTAAGGACCGCTCCCTATCCCTATCGTGGGAATTTTAACTTCTTCCGTTACGAGCCTTGCAACATCAGCCAAAGTGAACTCTATGACAAGAGCGAATGCTCCCGCTTTTTCTAACGCTTTTGCATCCCTAAGTATTTCTTCTATCTCCTCCTCTGTTTCTCCCATCAGTCTGTATCCACCCAAGCGTAAATACCTTTGAGGGGTTAAACCCGTGTGACCCATTACAGGGATGCCGCTCTTAACGAGCTTTTTAACGAGCTTTCTATGGTCATAGCCGCCTTCAATTTTGATGGCATCGGCACCTGCTTGTATCAAGCGTGCTGCGTTTTTCATTCCCTCTTCAACGCTTATCTCATAGCTCATAAATGGCATATCCGCCAATACAAGAGCTCTTTTTACTCCTCTGGAAACGGCCCTTGTATGGTAGACCATTTGCTCCATGGAGACGTTCAAGGTGTTCTGCTCTCCATAAATTACCATTCCCAAGGAATCGCCGATGAAGATTATGTCTATGCCTGCTCTGTCGGCTATTAGAGCTGATGGATAATCATAAGCTGTAACCATCACGATTTTCTCTCTTCCTTTCATTTCTAGTATTTTCCTTGGAGTTATCTCTCTCATTTTTAACCCCCAAGGCTAATAAACACTCATGAAATATTAACCTATCGGGGGTGAGAGAAATGGGAAAGTGGGAGCATTATGCTCACACCGCTGACGTCGGTATAAGAGGATATGGGGAAACGCTTGAGGAAGCCTTCGAAAACGTTGCAATAGCGCTCTTTGAGATCATGGTGGATACAAACAGAGTAGAAAAGCGTGAAGTGAGGGAAGTGGAAGCAGAGGGGGAAGATTTGCAGGCACTGCTCTACAACTTCTTGGAGGAGCTTTTAATCCTTCACGATACAGAAGGACTCGTGTTCTCGGACTTTGAGGTTAGAATTGAGAAAACTCTTGATGGCTACAAACTTAAGGCAAAGGCCTATGGAGAGCCTTTAGACTTAGAGAAGCATGAGCCCAAGGAAGAGGTCAAGGCGATAACATACCATGAGATGGAAATCAAGCAACTTGAGGGCGGCACTTGGGTGGCACAGCTTGTTCCGGATATATGAGGTGGTTAAATGGAGGAGTTATTTAGAGAGGTAAATCTCAAGTTTTATAAGCGTTATTCAAAACTTGACGATAGTAAAGAGTTTTGGGAACTGATGAAGGCCCCATTAAGGCAGAGCATAAGAATCAATACTCTAAAAGCTCCTTTTGATTATATTGTAAAGCGCTTGAAGGAAAGGTATGAGCTCGAGCCGATACCTTGGGTTAAGGAAGGCTTCTTTATAAACACGAGAGAGTTCAGCACGATGATTGAGCACGCTCTCGGCTTAGTATTTCCCCAAGAGGCATCATCCATGATACCGCCTGTTGTTTTAGACCCCAAGCCTGGAGAATTGATTTTGGATATGGCTGCAGCTCCAGGGGCCAAGACGACGCAAATAGCCCAATACATGGAGAATGAAGGGTGTTTGGTGGCGAATGATATGAAAAAGTGGCGCGTTAACATTCTCCGCTCAAATTTAAATCGTTTTGGCGTTTTGAATGCTTTGGTTACCCAAAAAGATGGAACTTATTTCGGGAGATTTAAAGAAACTTTTGATAAGATACTCCTCGATGCGCCCTGTACAAGCGTAGGGATGGTGCGAAAGAGCTTTAAGTTCGCAAAAGATTGGAAGATCGATAGAGTTTACATGTACTCAAAGATCCAAAAGAAGCTCATACTGGCAGCATATAAAGCTTTGAAACCCGGTGGGACGTTGGTTTATTCAACATGCACTGTCGATCCATTTGAAAATGAGGAAGTGGTTGATTTTCTATTGATGAAAACGGATGCAAAGCTTGAGAAGATAAAACTTCCCCTCAAATCAACTCCGCCAATTTTAGAATTTGATGGGCACAAATACTCGGAGGAGGTGAAAAAATGCCTGAGGCTCCATCCACAGGACAACAACACGGAGGCATTCTTCGTGGCGAAAATAAGGAAGCCATAAAGGAGACAACCGGAAGGATTAAACATGCTCTAATCGAGCAGTACGGCTATGCACCGGAGCTGATCTTTGAGATGAGGGGAGGTAGGAAAGTTTATGCTTACAAGAATTGCTCCTTTGATGTTAAAGCTCACGTAGAGAAGGGGATATACTTCGGAAGAGTTGAAGCAGACGGAATAAGACTCACGATTGAGGGTGCTTTTCTGGTTGGCCCTAATGCTACAAAAAATGTCATAGAGATAGATGAAGAAAAAGCTCTGAAGTGGATGAGCGGAGAGGACATTGAAGCAGAAGGGGAAGGATGGGTCATACTTAAATGGGGGGAGTACTTCCTAGGTGGAGGAAAGGCAAAGAATGGGATTGTAAAGAACTATATTTCTAAGGATAGGAGGATAAAGTTGGAATAGTTTGGATTTCAGCGCAACCCTCTTAAGTTTCTACACTAATCTAATATGGAGGTGAGAATATGATACCGCTGAAGAGAATCGATGAGATTAGGTGGGAAATTCCAAAGTTTGACAAAAGGATGAGAGTCCCCGGAAAGGTTTATGCGGATGATCTTTTAATTCAAAAGATGAGGCAGGACAGGACTCTGGAACAGGCAGCCAATGTTGCAATGCTTCCTGGCATTTATAAGCATTCAATAGTAATGCCTGATGGTCATCAAGGCTACGGCTTTCCAATTGGTGGTGTAGCGGCCTTTGATGCTAGAGAGGGAGTTATAAGCCCTGGAGGAGTTGGCTACGATATTAATTGTGGTGTACGTTTGGTTAGAACAAACCTAAAAAAAGATGAAGTTAGGCCGAGAATTAAACAAATTATCGATACACTCTTTAAGAATGTTCCAAGTGGCCTTGGTAGTAAGGGACGAGTAAGGCTTCAATGGACTCAGCTGGACGATGTCTTGGCAGATGGTGCAAAGTGGGCTGTTGACAACGGCTACGGTTGGAATGAAGACTTAGAACACCTAGAAGAAGGCGGAAGAATGGAAGGTGCAAACCCAAGCTACGTAAGCCAAAAGGCCAAGCAAAGAGGGGCTCCACAATTGGGCTCTCTAGGCTCAGGAAACCACTTTTTAGAAGTGCAGTATGTTGATGAAATCTACGATGAGGAGGTAGCAAAGGCCTACGGCCTCTTTAAGGGACAAGTAGTTGTCATGATCCACACAGGATCAAGAGGTTTGGGCCATCAAGTGGCGAGCGACTACCTCAGAATAATGGAGAAGGCAAATAGAAAGTACAACATTCCATGGCCTGATAGAGAATTAGTTAGCTTACCTTTTGAGAGTGAAGAGGGACAACGCTACTTCAGCGCTATGAAAGCCGCCGCTAATTATGCTTGGGCCAACAGACAGATGATTACTCACTGGGTAAGGGAGAGCTTTGAAGAGGTTTTCAAGCAGAAGGCAGAAGATTTGGAGATGAGCATCGTTTACGATGTCGCCCACAACATAGCAAAGCTTGAAGAGCATGAGATTAACGGAAAGAAGGTCAAAGTCGTTGTCCATAGAAAAGGTGCTACGAGGGCTTTTCCACCTGGACATGAGTCCGTTCCAAAGGCCTATCGCGATGTTGGTCAGCCTGTCTTAATACCCGGCTCAATGGGAACGGCAAGCTATATTTTAGCAGGAACTGAAGGAGCTATGAAAGAGAGCTTTGGTTCAACATGCCATGGTGCCGGCAGGTTGATGAGCAGACATGCCGCAACTAGAACATGGAGAGGAGATAGAGTTGAGAGAGAGCTCCTTCAAAGGGGAATTTACGTTAGGGCGGCTAGCAAGAGAGTAGTGGCTGAAGAAGCACCCGGGGCTTACAAGAGTGTTGACAACGTCGTTAACGTCGTCCATAAAGCAGGGATAGCCAAGCTCGTTGCAAGAATGAGGCCTATGGGTGTTGCTAAGGGATGAACTCTCTTTCTTTTTTAACCTTTTTAAAAAGAGAAAGAACTATCTTAAGTCGCTTGTCATGAACTTCATATAAGCTATGCTGAAAGGCAACAAAAGCTGCACCATTATTATGGCAAAACTGTTTATAGTTAAGGGTAGGGATTCATCCAGGGGTAGATAGTCCTGAGCGAAGTTATCGCCCGCGAAAGCTCCTACTATTAGTTGTGTATAGTGGTGAGCGGGAGTTATAAAGTAGAGCCTCCTTTTCCAAGTTTCCATTTTGTTCATCCACTCTTCCATCGCCGGACATGAGAAGTCATCCACTCTAATCTGCTGAGGACCGTTGGGTGTTTGAACCGTCTCAATTCTTGGCGGGCAGTAGGGCATATCACCGGCTATTTTGTATGCTGCAACGTTGACGATAACTGGGTATACTATTGTAAGGAAGATGGTTAGGATTATTGCAAGGAGCATCGCTGTTTCTGCCTTCTTTAAAAGCGTGGAGAGTAGTATCCCGAGACTTAAGAACGTAAGCATATAGATAAGCGTGTAAATTGATGCTAAAAGGGCTCTGGTTATCGAGGCACCGTCTATTGGAACTCCAATTATGAAGAGATACGCTATTGAGAAGATGTAGCCAATGAAAATCATGAACACTAATGCAAATCCGTTGCCAATGAATTTGCCATTTATCACCTGATCTCGGTAGATTGGATGGCTTAGGAGCACTTTTACCGTCCCCTCTTCTATCTCCCGATTTATGGCATCGGCCCCTAGGGTTATTCCAATGAGCGCCCCAAAGATTGTGAGTGCCATTAGATTTGTGATTATGGACATTGAGACGGGCGTCATTGCGACCTCGCCCTTAACACCATACAATTCTAGCCTCTCAACACTTATCCGGCCCGCTTGATCTATTATCTGGTCTTTTGCAGCGTAGTTGATGAGGAATATTAAGAGAATGTAAAAGAGAAGGAGGCCTATGAAACGCTTGCTCTTCACTGCCACGTAGAACTCCTTGAATGCTATGTTTAATTCCTTCATGATGCTACCTCCGTCCTATGCGTCTCATCATTAAGATTAGTCCTCCAAATGCCGCGATTAAGATTAATATTCCAATGTAAGTAGAGCTTGAGCTTTGGCGAACCCTCACTCTCAAGCTGTCTTCCCATTCTGCTTGATCAGATTTCACCCTTATTGTTACCCTATACTCTCCAGCTGGGGTAGTCTCAGGGACTTTTATCCTAAGAAGCACTTCATTGCTCCCTCCACCAACGAGGCCTTTTCTATTCGATTCAAGCTTTGCTATTTTTGATGGCACTACTTCGACTTCCCACCCCTCTGGAGCCTCAGCTTCGATGTTTATGTTTGTTATTGGGGCGCTTCCATAGTTATTCAAGAGCATTGTTGTGCTGCTTTCGTCACCTGCTTTTATTGAAAGCTGATAGCTCGTCAAGCTTACGGAGAGCTCATAGCTACCTACTAGCTCTATTTCGAGTCTCCTCTCATACTTGATGCCCGAAGAGCTGGTTATGATTAGCGTGGCATTGTATGTGCCCGGTTCAGCGTTGTAGGAGGGGATTATTTTAAGGTACACTGTCCTGGATTCCTCACTATCAAGCTTAATGCTCTGTACCTGGATGTTGCTTTGGGTGTCCTTTAAGAACATATATGCCCAATCGGAGGGTAGGCCTTTTAACTCGAGGCTGTATGTATCCTCGAGCTTTCCTAAATTTACCAGTGTGACTGCATAAGGTATCTGATATTCAAATTGAACTGTCAGATGGTCGCTTTCAATCTCAGCAGTAAAATAGTAGCTTACTCTAGTAAGCCTAATGATTAACGACTTTTCTTCACCATCTGAAAGGCTGATTTCTTCTTTATGGCTTATAAAACCCTCTTTTTTAACTTCCACCATGTAGTCTCCAGGGTTTAGCTCAACTTCCAAAGTCCCTTGGGCGTCCGTTAGGTATTTTTCGTTTCCTATAAGAACTTCCGCACTTGCTATGGGCTTTGATTCATCATCTAAAACGCTAATTTTGAGAGTTGCCTTTTCTCCTTTGTGTGTTTTGTATATGTAGACACTAACGCTGTGCTCAACACCATTAACCAAAAACTTTATCTCATGCTCACCTAACTCCGCGTTCCTGGGAGGTTCTACAATTAAGTTCACCTGTTCGCTTTTGTCAAGCAGGAAGGATTTTATTCTCTGGTTGTTCAGAGTAAAATAAGCGTTCCAATCGCTTGGTTTTTCCGTTATCTCAAGCTCTACGATCTTCTCGTCGCCATAATTGATAAACTGTATTGGAAAGCTCACAGCTTGGCCTGCTTCTGTTTCTAGAGCTAGAATGGGTGTCTTGACTTCCAGTCCTTCTTTTCCAGCCACATCGAGCTTAACTTCTCCGACCTCATCTCCAACAGCAAACCTTATGATATTCAATCCCTCAGCGTCTTCAGGGATTTCAATGAGGAGGATTAGATTTGTTGAAGTTTTGGCTTTCAGACTAATCTCGCTAATTTCATAATTGCTTCCTGCTTCCAAAAGTTTGGCGCTCCATCCTAGAGGCTTTGAAATTATTCTCAAGCCGAGCGTTATGTCCTCCACACCATTGTTGATTACGGTAATGGGAATTTGCACCTTGTCTCCTGCTTCAACCTTGAGGGATCCAAAAGGATAGTAAATCTCGTAGTCCCTCATCTCCTCGCGCTTTACTTGGACATCTGCAGAGTAAACTTTTAGGATTCCCTCATTGTACTCAAAGGCAAGCCTATCATAAACTCTCGAAGAGTTGTTTCCTATACTAATCTCATTTCCGTTGATTGATAGAGAAACGCTTTCATTACTTGACGCGATTACCTCGATTGAATAGTCATTAACGCTGAAGGAGACGCCTTCTTTAGGTGTTATCTCTTTAACAAGGCTTGGCTTGTACTGGAGAACTATAAAAATCTCTTGAGTTTCGTCGTTGAAGCTGCCGGGGATTATTCTAACATTCTCGACCTCAATAGGATTAAAGCCTAATTTTGCCACTTCTTTAATTTGCTCACCTTTGTAGATTATTGCATAGGTTTCTGGCACTTGCGAATTGTTTGTGTATCCCTGAGTTATCTTAATTTGGTAGCCTCCTACAATCAAAGTCTCCCCAATCTTGACTTTTCCTTCAAAAACCTCTACCCAAGGCTGAGAAGTGCTAAAAGGTATTGTTGAAGCAAGTAAAAGCACAATGAGCGCAAAAACTGCTTTTTTCATCCCTACCACCTCACTCCTTCTTATATATCGTTTTGAGAAATACATCTTCTAAGCTCGGCTCCTCTATCTCGAGGCTTATGAGTGTAACACCTTTCTGGGTAAGATAATCCGAAATCTGCTCTCTAATATCATTTTTTGCAAATATTATCGCTTTGTTATTCCCTATCCTCTCAACTCTTATGATTCCTTCTAAATCAAGCTCCGGCAGGGGGTGTTTAGCCTCTATCTTTATCTCATACCCTTCAAGCTCCATAAACTGCTTTTTTATATCATCGAGAGGCCCCAGTGCCATAAGCTTTCCATCCACGAGGATTCCAACTTTGTCGCTTAGTTCTTCAACTTCACTCAGTATGTGGGATGAGAAGAAGACAGTCTTTCCTTTTTTGCGCTCCTCTTTGACTATGCTTTTAACCAAGAATGCTCCCTCGGGGTCGAGGCCACTCGTAGGCTCATCCAAAATCAAAACCTCAGGGTCATTGATGAGTGCTTGAGCCAAAAGCAAACGCTGCTTCATTCCCTTTGAGAATGTCTTGGCTTTCCTGTAGCGAACATCCCAGAGGCCGACCATTTTGAGGAGCTCTTCTATTCTTTTCTCCTTTTCAGTTTTGCTCACATTGTAAAAGTTTGCGAAGAATTCGAGGTTTTTCCAAGCTGTTAGCTCTTCGTAAACGGTGGCGTTCTCTGGGAGGTAGCCTATTCTCTCTTTTACCTTAACGGGCTCTCTAAAGACGTCGTTTCCCAAAATCTTGATGCTTCCACTGTCGGGAATTATTAAGCCGAGCATGCTTAAGATTGTGGTTGTCTTTCCAGCGCCGTTGGGCCCTAAAAAGCCAAACGTAATGCCTTTCTCGACCTTCAGCGTTAGATTATCGACAGCTTTAAGATCACCATATTTTTTAGTCAAGTTTTCAATTTCAATGTCGTACATAAAATCACCTCAGATCCATCCTCATGAACTTTGCATAGCTTATAGCAAAAGGCAGGAGGAGCATAACGATTAAAATTACAATATTCTGCCACACTAAGTTTAGGCTTTCTAAAATTGAACGCTCTTCAAAGATGCTACCCCCGAACAGTGCTGCTCCACTTACTTCGGCGTAATCCGTTTTTGTGCCAAATATTGCTCCTACAATTACTCCATAATGAGTTGAGGGGATGATATAGAGCATTCCATAGAGAGACTTGTAATATCCCTCTGGGAGCGGTTGGGCGGTGTAGGTCTCGTTGTTTGCGTAGCTCATACTCGCGCTTATAATCTCCTCTTTGTGCATTAAGAAAGCCACGATTCCAGCAACCATCGGGTAGATGATTTGGATGAAAATTATCAGGATTATAACGGCTATAAGTGCTGTGGAGGGCTTTTTTATTATGGTGGAGATTACCATGCCTATCCCAAGGAAAACCAGCGCGTAGATTAAAGAGAATGGTAGAGTTACGAGGAGCATTACGATGTCTCTCCCTTGGATTGGTATTCCAAAGATTAAGGAGAGAGCTAAAGTCATGGTATAGAACATTAGAAGTCCAATTGTTATCGTTGCCGCAGAGCCCAAAAACTTGCCGTTTATAAACTGGTCGCGGTAGAGAGGTCTACTCAGTGTAAGCTTTATCGTGCCCTCTTTAACCTCTCTATTAATCATATCGTACCCTAAAGCGCCTCCCAAAAAGGGAAGCAAATTGGAGAGTGCGTTGGAGAATGAGGATGTGAACATAATTTGAAATGGAGACGCTCCTTCGTAGAGCTTTTCAAATCCTAACGACTGGGATAAGAGCCATTTTATTAGATAAACTCCTCCAACCGCCATGAGAGCGAATACACCTAAAATTATGTAAAATCTCTTAGTTTTCAGCTGAGTATAAACTTCTTTTTGAGCAATATTCAGAATAGGGTTCACACCACCACCCCACTTAGACTAAATAATTGCCTATAACTCTCAAAAAATAAAGAAGAATCTCACTCTTTCTCAATAATCACTGCAGTTCCGTAGGCAAATATCTCTGCAACGCCTGAAGCTATTCCTGAGGTCATAAAGCGAACTCCTACTATTGCATTAGCGCCCATCTCTTTCGCATGTTGTATCATTCTTTGTATAGCAACTTCCCTTGACTCGGCGAGCATCTCGGTGTACTCTTTAACTTCCCCGCCTGCGAGGTTTCTCAAGCCCGCCAGAATATCCTTTCCAATGTGCTTTGCCCTTGCGGTTCCTCCTCTTGCAATACCGAGCACTTTAACAACTTTATACCCTGGTACGTGCTCGGTTGTAGTGACGATAAATTCTTCCATATTTACCACCCCATACCTCGGACTTCGATGTATTTTGGACTTCAAAGCTTAAATACTTTTCCGTGCAATAATTGGGAGGTGGTTCCATGAAGCTCACCCATGTGGATGAGAAGGGTGTTAAGATGGTGGAAGTTGGACACAAGGAAGTAGTTTTTAGAAAAGCCGTGGCGAAGGGAAAGATAAAGCTCAAACCGGAGACGATTATACTCATTCAGGAGGGGAAGACCAAGAAGGGAAACGTTATTGCGAGTGCGCAAATAGCTGGAATCCTGGCTGTAAAGAGAACTTGGGAGATTATCCCATTGTGTCATCCGCTTCCCCTTACTGGTGTGGATATAAGCTTTGAGTTCGGCGAGGACTACATTGAAGCAACTTGTGAGGTTAGAGCCTATTACAAAACAGGCGTCGAGATGGAAGCCCTAACAGGCGTAAGCGTTGCGTTATTGACGATTTGGGATATGGTGAAGGCTGTTGAGAAGGATGAGAAAGGACAATATCCCGCTACGATGATTTACGATGTGAGGGTCGTGGAGAAGGTGAAGGAGAAGTGAAGCTCAACAGTGAAGCCAAAAAGATTTACAATCAAATCGCCGGCGAGATTAAGAAAAGAATTATCTTAAAAGAGAGCTTGGCCTATTTAGAGCGCTTTTCTCCCACAAACGATAAGAGGGAGATACTAAAGCGCCAAGCCTACTTCAAAGAGAATCTTAAACTAGTTAAGCCCGAAATGAGGAATCTTCTGCTGAAAATCAAACCAATACGTTTTAGGAAAAACTTTCTTTACGACAGGCTTTTGGTTGTTGATGAAAGCGAACTTGAAAAAGCTCAAGCGTTGGGGGTTTGTGAAGTCTCTACAGAGCCTTTAGAAGGGTACGATTTAATTTTAAGCACGATAGGGTATGGGATTGATGTTGATCTGAGCGTTGGGGATATTGCCCCCGAGCTCTACATAATGCCTCTCTGGGAGAACAGAGAAACTCTTGAAGCCCTTGCAAGAATTGGAGAGCTTACTGGGGAAGGAAGTGTCGCGGGAGAAATCCTTGAGGGTCTTAAAGAGCTTGATGAAGTAATGAAGCGGAAAGGGCTAATAGGGGACTTAGATGAGCTTATAGCCTCTGAAGAGAAGAGGCTCAACGAGAAGATAGCAGAAAAGCTTGAAAAGTTCAGCTTAACTTTGAGTGGAAAGGAGCTTTTAGAGTTCTTGAATGAGCTTAAAAGTGGCAACTACGAAGCAATATTCGCCCACTTTTCAGAGGTTGAAGGGGATATATTGAGCGAGATAAATGAGAGCGAAAAAAAGCTGAGTGAGACGCTTGGGTTTACAGTAGAGCTCTTTTCGAGAGAGAATCTTTACCCCGTTGAAGTATCAGCGGAGCAAATCGAGCTTTTGAGGCATGAGCTTGAGAAGGAACTCAAAGTAGAGCTCTACTTGAAGAGCCGCGAGATTTTGGAGAAAGTTAAACCTCTCCTACCGAAGCTTAAGGAAGAGCTTAAGAGAGCTTATGAGTTGGAATTCCTCAGGGCAGTGAAAGAATTTACTGAAGGATTTACTTTTCCAGAGATTGTTGAAGGAGGCATAGCCTTTATCAATGGGAGGCACCTCTTCATTGAGCGCCCTCAACCTGTAAGCTACGTCGTTGGCAATGTTAAAGTGACTTTTGATGGAACCAATGGAGAGAAGGTTCTTATCCTAACCGGTGCAAACAGCGGTGGTAAAACCTCATTGCTTGAACTTATTTCTCAAATAATTATCTTGGCTCACATGGGCTTCCCTGTAAATGCTGAGAATGCTTATGTTGAGCCTCTCGATGAGCTTTTCTTCTTTAGGCGTAAGAAAAGTGTTTATGGTGCTGGAGCGTTTGAAACAGCCCTTAGAGGGTTTGCACGCTCTCTTGTTCGCGAGGGAAAAAAGCTGATCCTTATTGACGAGTTCGAGGCAATAACCGAACCCGGTGCAGCTGTCAAGATAATTGGCGAGCTATTGAAAATTGCCCATGAAAAAGGCTTTTATGTTGTCATTGTGTCCCACTTAGGTGAGGATTTGATGAAGATTCTCCCCTTTGCAAGAGTGGACGGCATCGAGGCAAAGGGACTCGATGAACATCTAAACCTAATAGTCGATAGACAGCCAAAGTTTGGCGTTTTGGGCAAGAGCACTCCAGAGCTGATAGTCCAAAGGCTCTATCATAAAAAGAGAGGCAAGGAAAAGGAAATTTTTGAGAGAGTTTTGGGAGCTTTTAGAAGCTGAAATCCCACCGCTCTTTTAAAGCCATTTTCTGTGTTTTGATATGTAGTAAAGAGCTAAAAATGAAGCCAGTGTTGAGAGGTATGGGCTCACCATATAGAGCGGAGTAAAAAGTGCAAATATTGGGACAGCGGCCAACAATAGCTTTAAGCTTTCGAAGAGATACGTCCTTCCAAGCTTTATGAGAGCGTAGAGCCCTATTAGACTTATTATGAGTTCAAGTGGATAAAACATCACCTCACTGTTCGCAAGATAAAAAGTCCAGGGATGGGGGTTGAGCCCTATAATTCTATCACTCCATAGGGGTATTCCACGAGCATAGAAATCGCAGAGTAAATGGAGTGCGTTTCCTAAAAGCCCGTATGAACCAAACGGGAGAACATAAGCAAAGGACACAATAGAGTGATTGAAGAATGCTCTAGTGAGATAGCTCCAAGAGGGATGGACAATGATCGCCTGGACATAGCTCAAATCTGGCGCTAAGCTCCCCACTATTAGTTTTGCACTCCTTTTTCTGTCAAGGTTTAAAAAATAGGCAAATATAAAACCTAAGAGAATGTGTGTTGTTCCAAACATCCAACCGCCTTCTTTACTTTATCCACTTCCTCTCCCTCACATATCTCCCTCTGCTCTCGATCTCCGCTATCTTCTCTTTTACTTTCTCCATTTTCTCCCCGCCTCTAACCTCTGCATAGCCCTGAAGGACAGCTTCAAATCCCTTATCGAACCATTTATAGTGGGTGCTCTCCATAGCACGCTTTAAAAGGTGCAAATCAACGCCTTGGGCCTCTAACGTTGGGTCAAAGTCTGCAAGACCAAAGTCGATTAGGTAAACTTTTCCATCCTTGAAAATCATATTTGACGTCGTCAAATCACCGTGAACCACTCCGCTTTCGTGAAGTTTTCCAAGCTGTCTTCCAACTTCTTTGCACAGCTCCAAGCGTTCTTTCATTGGCACTCTCTCGAGGAGCTCCTTTAAGCGTTCTCCCTCGATGAACTCCATTACGATTTTCATATCCTTAAGATCGACCTCATAGATACGGGGAACATTTACACCAAATTCTTTTGCCTTGTATAAAATTCTCGCTTCTCTAACGGTTCTCTCCTTTCTGAGCTTTTGGTCAATTTCCTTAATGCGGTAGCGCTTTGATATGCGGTGCTTTACAATGACTTTTTCATCGTTGAGTGGAAAATAAAGCTCTTCAAAGCTCGCCAGGTAAATCTTAGCCTCTGCTCCCTGCTTTATGAGTTCCATATTCTCACCCTCAACTTTTTAATCTCTGACACTCATTATCTATTTATCTTTAAAAACTCTCTTCTTCCAGCCGTTCACTGAGTTAGCATTTTTCGTTTTAATCCATCTCTATCTTGGTATTTTTTCAAATAATTTTGTAAATATTTGTCTTTTTGAACAAAAAGCTTTTATATAGCACTAACGTATGGATTTTGAAAATAAAATTTAGGAGGAATGCCAAATGGCTCAATTAGTTGGACAAGGCGGACAACCCGTTATTATTCTTCCAGAGGGGACCCAAAGATATGTTGGTAGGGACGCCCAAAGGTTGAACATTCTTGCTGCAAGAATAATTGCTGAAACAGTTAGAACCACTCTCGGACCAAAAGGAATGGACAAAATGCTCGTAGACAGCCTCGGAGACATCGTTGTCACAAACGACGGTGCCACAATTCTCGACAAGATTGATCTCCAGCACCCAGCTGCTAAGATGATGGTTGAAGTTGCCAAGACCCAAGATGAGGAGGCTGGAGATGGAACTACCACTGCTGTTGTTATTGCTGGTGAGCTCTTAAGAAAGGCTGAGGAGTTGCTTGACCAAAACATTCACCCAAGCATTATCGTTAAGGGTTACACAATGGCCGCTGAGAAAGCCCAAGAGGTTCTTGAAGAGATTGCTATCAAAGTGGACCCAGAGAACGAAGAGACACTCACGAAGATAGCTATGACCTCAATCACTGGAAAGAGCGCCGAGAGCCACAAGGAGAAGATGGCCAAGTTGGCCGTTGATGCCGTTAAGCAAGTCGCTGAGAAGGTTGGCGACAAGTTTGAAGTCGACATCGATAACATAAAGATTGAGAAGAAGGAAGGAGAGAGCGTTGAGGCAAGCACACTCATTAGGGGTGTTGTCATTGATAAGGAGAGGGTTCACCCAAGGATGCCAAAGCGCGTAGAGAATGCTAAGATTGCCCTCATCAACGATGCTCTTGAAGTTAAGAAGACTGAGACGGATGCTAAGATAAACATCACCGCCCCAGAGCAGCTCTACTCATTCCTTGAGCAAGAGGAGAGAATGCTCAAAGAGATGGTCGAGCAAATAGCTGCCACAGGCGCTAACGTTCTCTTCGTTCAAAAGGGTATTGATGACTTGGCTCAACACTACCTTGCCAAGGCCGGCATCTTAGCCGTTAGAAGAGTTAAAAAGAGCGACATGGAGAAACTCGCCAAAGCCACAGGCGCCAAAGTTGTTACAAACGTTAAAGACCTCACGAGCGAAGACCTTGGCTTTGCTGAGCTTGTTGAAGAGAGGAAGATATCTGGCGAAAGCATGATATTTGTCGAGGGCTGCAATAACCCCAAGGCTGTAACAATCCTCATTAGAGGTGGAACAGAGCACGTTATCGACGAGGTCGAGAGAGCTTTAGAAGATGCAATAAAAGTTGTTAAAGACGTTATGGAAGACGGCTTCATCCTTCCAGCTGGTGGTGCTGGAGAAATCGAATTGGCTATCAAGCTCGACGAGTTCGCTAAGGAGGTCGGCGGTAAGGAAGCTTTGGCCATCGAAGCCTTTGCCGACGCTTTGAAGATAATCCCCAAGACCCTCGCTGAGAACGCAGGTCTTGACACCATCGACATACTCGTTAAGGTCGTCAGTGAACACAAGACCAAGGGTAGGGCCATTGGTATTGACGTGTTCAAGGGTGAGCCGGTTGACATGCTTGAGCAGGGCATCATAGAACCATTGAGGGTTAAGAAGCAAGCTATCAAGAGTGCCAGCGAGGCTGCAATAATGATACTCAGAATTGACGACGTTATAGCAGCTAAGATCTCAAAGCCGGAGGGTGGCTCTGGCGGAATGCCCGGCGGAATGGGCGGCATGGACATGGGAATGTGACAAACTTTGCTTTCCTTTAACTTCTTTTTGTTAAAAACTGTTGAAAATGTGAACTTTTCTACATATTTTTGCTTAACACCAGTAGTGAAAACAAAGCTTTAATAATTTCATAAGCGTAAAATACTTTGGTGGTGACATGAAGATTAAGGTGGGAATTAACGGTTACGGTACTATTGGAAAGAGAGTAGCCTATGCCGTCACAAAGCAGGACGATATGGAGCTCATCGGTGTTACAAAGACAAAACCGGATTTTGAAGCGTATAGGGCAAAAGAGCTTGGTATTTCTGTTTATGCGGCAAGTGAGGAGTTCATTCCAAGATTCGAAAAAGCAGGATTTGAGGTTGAAGGGACTCTCGAAGACCTTCTCGAAAAAGTCGATGTAATTGTTGACGCTACCCCCGGAGGAATGGGTGCTAAAAACAAAGCTCTCTATGAGAAGCATGGCGTTAAAGCTATCTTCCAAGGTGGAGAAAAAGCTGAGGTCGCCGAGGCCTCATTCGTCGCTCAAGCAAACTATGAAAACGCTTTGGGTAAGAACTACGTTAGAGTTGTCTCATGCAACACTACGGGCCTTACAAGGACGCTAAATGCCATAAAAGATTACATTGACTATGTTTATGCCGTAATGATTAGAAGGGCAGCGGATCCAAATGATATTAAGCGCGGTCCAGTTAACGCAATAAAGCCGAGTGTTAAAGTGCCTTCTCACCACGGTCCAGATGTGCAGACGGTGATTCCAATAAACATTGAGACAACAGCTTTTGTTGTTCCCACAACTCTAATGCACGTTCACAGCGTGATGGTGGAGCTCAAGAAGCCTATAGAAGCCAGAGATGTTGTGGATATCTTTGAAGGTACCACTCGTGTGCTTCTCTTCGAAGAGGGTAGGGGCTTCTCAAGCACCGCCCAGCTGATTGAGTTCGCCCGCGACATGCACAGGGAGTGGAACAACCTCTATGAGATAGCGGTTTGGAAGGAGAGCATTAATGTTAAAGGAAACCGCCTGTTCTACATCCAAGCTGTCCACCAAGAGAGCGATGTTGTCCCGGAAAACATCGACGCAATTAGGGCCATGTTCGAGTTAGCGGACAAATGGGAGAGCATAAAGAAGACGAACAAGAGCTTGGGCATTTTGAAGTGAAAAGCATTTCTCTTTTCTCCACCCTAAATTTTAAATGTCTTTAAATCGATTCTTTTTTGTGATAGCGTGGAGAAGGAGGAGTATCTAATCATCCTTGGAGTTCTTCTCATAGTGGGCTTTTTTCTCTTCCCAAGCGAAAACCTTAGTGGAATGTTCTGCGACGGTGATAGGGGAACGCTGGGTGATTATTACATCAGCGTTCAAAATGGGTTTTTAATGGTTTCTAGCAATAGTCAAGAGCTTTTTGTAGCGAGGGGAAGGAACGTTATCTTAAAGAAGATTGAATTGGACTACTCTTTCTCAAATGGCTGCTACACTTTAAATGTCAGAAGAAAACCAGAAGAAGCGTTATATCTCTTCATTCTTGGAGTCGTGCTCATAGGGATGGCTTTTTACTATCTTGCTTTCCTGAAATACCGCTAAATCTTGAGTTTTTCTTTGACTTCCTCTTTACTAGCCCCCTTAATGAGCAGGTCCTTCTCCCTTGAGGTTTCCCCCCGGATTATAACCACCTCTCGCCCAAAAAGCTTTGAGAAGAACTTTACCACTTCCTTGTTTGCTTTGCCTTCAACCGGCGGGGCTTTGATTTTGACCTTTAAACGCTTCCGCCACTCATCTATCCCATCAATCTCGTTCTTCTTTGCCTTTGGTGAAACGTAGAGCATCAAAATTACTCCATCTTTGGTTTCCTTAATCATGTGTATCTTCCTCCGCTTCATAATGCTCAGAAAGTGAGTACTCCCACACAATCTTAGGCGGGAATTCTCCTTTCTCAATTTTTTCCATTATTTCCCTTGCTATGTTATAAGCGAAGTCAACAGTCTCCTTATCAACTATGCCGTAGTTAAGTGCCATCTCGAGCTCTTCCTCGTCTAATAGGAAGTGCTCTCCATTGGGGAATATGAAGATGTCTAAAAACAGGTCGAGCATCTCCAGCGTATTTTCATATCGCTTTGTATATGCTAACACATCAACATATAGGCCTTTAAAATTCCCTTCTCTATCGTAGACCTTCAAAACATCGTAGTTCTTTCCAACGAAGGCAAAGTAGAGCATTTTGTAGTTGTTGTCGATAACCTTAACTCCATTTACCTTAAGTGGAGTGAGCATGCCTTTAAACTCAGACTTGGCTATTATCACATCCCCCAAATCCACTATAAGCTCGTCGTCCCTCTCCAATACACGGTTGGGAACTCTTTTATATATGAGGTGAACTTTCATCTGCGACCCCCTAGAAAATAAAAAGAAATCAGCCGAAGATGAGCTCTCTAAGTTTCTCTGGAAGCTCATCAATCTTAACCCTTATCTGCTCCCTCGTGTCTCTATCCCTAACTGTGACCGTTTTATCCTCTGGAGTTTGGTTGTCTATGGTTACGCAGTAGGGCGTTCCAATCTCGTCGTACCTTGCATATCTCCTTCCAACGGTGTCTTTCTCGTCGTAAACCACTATAAAGCCTGCCTTTTGCAGGGTTCTAAAGACATCATAAGCTATGCTCTTGAGCGGTTCTTTGGCCACCAATGGCAAAACAGCAACCTCTATGGGGGCCATGTCCTTCTTGAGCTTGAGGTAAGCTCTTCCATCTTCATCAATCGTTAGGGAGTTTTCAAGCAACAAATAGAAGGGCCTATCTATACCGAAGCTCGGCTCTAGGACGTGCGGAACTATCTTTTCTCCTGTAACTTTCTCCTCTACTTCTTTGACTATGAAATCATTCTTCTCAAGCTCGTAGCCGTCTATAATAACCTTACCGGTCTCTTCAAGGCTCGTAACTATCTTTCTAAGCTCTTCTTCACTCATCTCCTTCAGCTTTTGGGCGATTTTCTTGGCATCTCCTTTGAGCTTCGGCCCAACGCGTCCCATATTGAGCGAGACTTTGAGCTTCTTAACGATCTTAGGCTCTTTGTAATGTATCATTACAGTCAAGTCTTCGCCGCTTTTCTTTATATGCTTGCTCAGGTCATAATCCCCTCTATAGGCAATACCCACACACTCAATCCAGCCGAAGCGCTCGCTGTAAATCTCGACATCCCATGTGTCGCTTGAATAGTGAGCTCTCTCCTCTGGCAGTTGCTGTCTAAAGCGTATTGCTTTCTCTGGAATGCCTATGTCAAGCAGGACGCGTTTAACCATAGCCATGTAGTAGGCGAAGAATGTGTTCATTATGTGGCCTTTTTTAACAGCTTCTTCAAGAGTTATCTCAATCATTCCCAAGTCTTTGAGCTGGTGCTCTATTGGGTATAATCTCAAAACCTCATCCTTAACTTCATCGAAGTGTGGATGCTCAGTTTCCTTTGGATTAAAGAATATCTCCGCCTCTGCCTGTGTGAACTCTCTAAGCCTTATCATACCCTGTCTTGGCGAAATTTCGTTTCTATAGGCCTTCCCGATTTGGAAGACACCAAATGGAAGCTGGTTCCTCGCGAAGTGGTTTAATCTCTTAAAGTTTATGAAAAGTCCTTGAGCAGTCTCGGGCCTTAAATAGCCTTTTTTATCTTTATATGGACCAATATATGTCTCAAACATTAGGTTGAAGTACCAAACCTCACCGAGCTCTCCTTCACACTCGGGGCACCTTATACCGTGCTCTCTAATGAGCTCTGTTAAATGCTCTGCACTCATTCCTTCGGTATCCACACCCAAAGCTTCCTCCACTAAGTGATCGGCCCTAAATCTTGAGCCGCACTTCTTACATTCTACCAATGGGTCAACGAACTTCTCAACGTGACCGGATGCTATGAAAACTGCCTCTGGAGTGATTGTGGGGGTTTCGAGCTCAAAGAAACCCTCTCTTTGGAAGGCTTTCCTTATCTTGTGTTCAATCTTACGCTTTATCGTGGCTCCAAGAGGGCCGTAATCGTAAAAACCTGCTGCACCACCATAAATTTCATAACTCCCCCATGCAAAACCTCTCCGCCTCATTAAATCCTGCAAAACTTCATATTTGTCTATCTTCTTCACTTCTCTCACCTTTTAGGGCATAAAACCAAAACCTAAAAAACTTTTGCGGTCTAGTGACCGAAAAGTTTTTAAATCATTCTCAAGCTTAAGCATATTGAGCCCCGGTGGTGTAGCCCGGTCAAACATGCGGGCCTTTCGAGCCCGCGCCCCGGGTTCAAATCCCGGCCGGGGCACCAAAATATTCTGGGATTAATATTACACGGCGTCTTTGTTTATACGTTTGGAGTTCTAATTAGTTCTCTGCTTTTAGTAAGTATGTGGAAACAAAATAGTGTATTATTGTACATATTACTACCACAATGCTTATTAGGAACAAGTTCTTAAATTATAACACAAACGTTTAAGTTAGTCAATTCGACAGTACATTTAAATGTGAAATCTAAGGCAAATATACTTCAATGTGGGGGAACATAAAAATGGAGAGGATGTTGGAATTTGAATTCCAACTTCCCCTGTCTTTATCTCGGGAGGTCATACATAGGATTAGTGGGTTGTGCTTAGGAATTAGAGAAACTTTTTCTGATTCCAAAGCAGAAGTTTCAGTACTTCGCGGAAAATCATATTATGAGAATCTTCCTTTTATACTAGTAAAGCTTGCGAGAATGATAAAACTGCCCACAGAAGTAGTTTTAATTGAGGGGTTTGGGAATAAAATTGAAATAAGCAATGCTTTTCTGAAAGTTGCTCGAATTTGCGGAAAAGAAGTCCCGATAGTTTTAATGGAATTATATAAGAACAATTTCCCTCTTCCATCAAAAGTCTCAATTTATACTGATAAAAAAGTAATCTCATCTAGGGAGGACATTAAACTTCTCATTAATGAAGCACTTCCAATGATAGGAGAGTTTGATAGTGTTCTCGTGGAAGAAGTATCGTTTAATGACAATTTAGAGATTACAGCAAATGTCAGCGTGAAGAGACTCTCAAAATACCTTCCTTTAGACAGTAGAACTGTTAAGATAGTGGCTTCTATTCAGGAGGGAGAACTCTTTGAGATAAAGATCCAAAATATAAAAACACTAAAGTCTGGGAAAACGTTTATATCCCTCCATTGAGCACTACCTCCGATGCCCATGTTGGGAATTAAGGTTCCACTTAGAGAGGGAGAAAAAGTTAGAAGGAAGCTTTTGGAGTTAGGAGTATTGGCTACGGACTATAAAATTAAAAAAGATGGGAAATTCTTAATTTTTCCGGTTAAATCGCCTGTTAAAGGCTTTGAAGTTGTAGAAAGTGAGTTTGAGCCAGTTAAAAAGAGGCCCTCAAGCTATCGAGAAGTTGTTGAGGTTCCTAATGAGCTTAGAACTCTATTACCGAGCTCTTTTGATATAATAGGAGATATAGCGATTATTGAGCTTCCTGTTGAGCTCGTTTCTTATGGTGGAAATATAGGAGAAGCTATTCTTGAAGTCCACAAAGGGATAAAAGCGGTTTTTATGAAGGGAAGCAAAGTTTCCGGAACTTTTAGGGTTAGAGAGCTGCTCCATTTAGCGGGAGAGGAGAGAACTGAGACTATCCATAGAGAAAACCACATAAAGCTCAAGCTGGATGTTGCGAGAGTTTACTACACTCCACGCTTGGCCACTGAGAGAATGCGGGTTTTTGAGAAAGCAAAGGAAGGCGAGATAATTTTTGACATGTTTGCGGGTGTTGGCCCTTATGCAGTTCTATTAGCAAAGAAAGCTGGGCTCGTCTTTGCCTGCGACATAAATCCGTGGGCCGTTAAATACCTCGAAGAGAACAAAAAGCTCAACAAGGTTGAGAATGTTATACCAATCTTGGGAGATGTGAGAAAAGTTGCTGGTCAGATTAAGGCCGATAGGGTGATAATGAATCTTCCAAAATTTGCCCATGAATTCTTGAGGGAGGCTATTTTAAGCACTAAAAGTGGGGGAGTAATTCACTACTACGGTTTTTCTCATGAAGAGAACCTCTTTGAAGTGCACGAGGAGAATATTAAACGGGTTGCTGAAAAGCTTGGGAGGAGTGTTGAGGTAATTGACGAGAGAGTGGTTAGACCGTATGCCCCTTATCAGTACAACGTAGCTATCGATTTTAGAGTATTTTAGCGTTCTTTTACTTTAGGCTTTGGCTCAGCTAAGCTTATTGAGCTGTTCATGTTTTTAACTCCAAGTTTGTTTATGGCTTCTATAGGTGCTGGAACGGCTTTTTTCTTTTCATCCTCAATAGTCCAGTCTATTTTATCACCTATTTCGATACTTAAGTATCCAGCTACGCCGTTTGGGGTTTCTATCACATATTTAGCGGCTTTTTTTGGCACGTAAATCCGCCATGGTTTAGCTCTTTTCACGTCCACAACTCTCTTATCCCCGTCCAAAAATATAACATCTATGCTTTGGAGCATAAAGAACATGTGGATAGATGAGTTAAGCCTAGTTTCGGCTGGAAGTATGAAAACCAGAGCGTAGTTTATCTTGGGCTTTAGCATTAGTCCTCTAAAGCGCTTGAAGAAGCTGTCCGCTAATTTAACCCTACCGTGCCATACTTTGTTTTTGGTTTTGTTGATGAGCATAGAAATTCATCTCTACCATTATTGATAAAAGTTATGCATAAATATTTTAAATGGAGCTATGCTACCTAAGCTGGGCGATGGCGTCCGCCTGGGCTTCGAGCCCAAACCGCCCGCAATGGGCTAATGACGCCTGTTCTCACCGCGTTGGTTTAAGATTAGGAAAAAAAGTTTGGGAGGCGGTAGAATGGGCTCGGAGCTTCATGAGTTGAAAAGATACATTAACGTGGATGCCCTTTTGAGATACGTTGAAGAGAGAAGGCATGAGGATGGGGGCTACTGCTTTGTGAGTCTCTTGGCAGAGACAAATATAAACGATACTTACCATGCAGTTAAAATCTATGATCTCCTTGGATTGGATGTTCCAAATAAAGATGAGACTGTTGAATTTTTGTATAACTCTATAAAGCCGCAGCAGGCCACAGTAGCTTTGGCTATGGCAGTTGAGGGATTGGCGATTCTAGGAGCAAAAGATCTCGCAAAGGAAAAGCTCGGTTTACTCTTTGAGAAGTACAATCCTATAGAGGGCAAATTTGCTGTAGGTTTGGGTGGAAGTGAGGAGTTTGGAGCTTCAACGCCTTTAGAGGCGACTTATTGGGTTTTGAAAGCTTTAAGTGCGCTTGATTATGAGCTTGATGATGAGGTAAAAAACTCTATTAAAGAGTTCATTAATGGCTTTAAAAAGAGGGAAGGATATGGAGTTAAGCAGCCCACCACAACGATGACGTATCATGCGTTGTCTTCCTTAAGTCGCTTGGGTTTTGAAGTCCAGAAAACGAACTTATTTAAAGAGTGTGAGGTTTACGGTGGCTTTACAGAGGTTCCGCTCTCACTACCACCTTATTTGGAACCCACCTTTTATGCAATCTTCGGACTGGAACTGATAGGGGATGCACCCACATACATAAGAGCTCACATCAACTTTATAAGAGCTCTCCAAAACTCCAACGGGGGATTTAGGCGATCCTTGGAAATGGGCATTTCGAACTTTCAAAATAGCTATAGGGCTCTGAAATCTCTAGTTAAGCTCTTGAAATCTGATTGGGAGGTTAAATGAACTGTTTGAGTAATAAAAGAGATAAATACTTAGGAGGAATGAGTATGAATGCTAGGATAGCATTAGCTGTGGCATTAGGAGGTGCACTTGGAGCTTTAACTCGTTATGGAATTTCGGGAATACTGCCTGTTTACAAAGACTTTCCTGTAGGTACTCTTATGGTGAACGCCTTAGCCAGCTTTATCTTGGGCTATATCTATGGCCTGCTGTTTTTTGGATATGAAATTCCATCCAACTGGAGGGTTTTCCTAGGAACTGGCTTCTGTGGAGGCTTGAGCACTTTCTCAACTTTCTCCTATGAGACATTTGAGCTTTTGAGGGATAGGGAATATCCTTTAGCATTTCTAAACATCTCAGCAAACGTTATAATCACGCTTAGCTTAGTATTTTTAGGGTTCCTATTAGCGAGGAGGTGAGCTTATGGTTGAAATTGAGCACTGGAATACGCTTAGGATGAAAGTTTATATTGGAGAAAACGACATTTACAAGGGAAAGCCTCTTTACAAGGCCATAGTCGAAAAGCTTAGAGAGATGGGCATGGCTGGGGCTACTGTTTATAGGGGCATACTCGGCTTTGGCAAGAAGAGTAAGCTGCACTCAGCAGAGGTTTTAAGGCTCTCAGCAGACTTACCTATAGTTATAGAGGTCGTCGATAAGGGATACAAGATAGAGAAGGCTGTTAATGAGATTAAGCCTATGATAAAGGACGGCATGATAACAGTCGAGCCTGTTATAGTGGTTTGGGTTGGTACGAGAGAGGAGGTAGAAAAGCTTGAGGAAGATGCTGTGAGGGAGAAGTAGTTAAAATAATTTGTTCCCCTAATGTAGTCTTCGATAAAAGCAACTCAATATTCTTGGGTATGTGCTTAAGTGCTGATTAAAGGAAGCTTTATTTAAGCTGATGCTCATTCTTTTATGGTGATTAAAAATGCTCCATCACGTTGAATTAATTCATGCTACAAAGAGTAAAAAGCTCTTGGGAAAGAAAATTGTTTTGGCAATTCCGGGGAGCATAGCGGCAGTAGAGTGCGTAAAGCTTGCGCGCGAATTAATAAGGCATGGCGCTGAGGTCCACGCTGTTATGAGCGAGAGCGCCCAAAAGATAGTGCACCCATACGCAATGGAGTTTGCAACGGGGAATAAAGTTGTCACAGAAATCACGGGCTTCATCGAGCACGTTGAGCTATGTGGTGAGCATGATAAGAAAGCGGACCTCGTTTTAGTTTGTCCAGCAACTGCTAACACAATCTCAAAGATAGCCTGTGGCATTGATGATACACCTGTAACAACGGTTGTAACAACGGCTTTTGCCCACACGCCAATAATGATAGCTCCAGCGATGCACGCAACAATGTACGAGCATCCCATAGTCAAAGAGAACATTGAAAAGCTTAAGAGAGTTGGAGTAGAGTTCATAGGGCCGCGCTTTGAGGAGGGAAAAGCTAAAGTTGCGAGCATTGATGAGATTATCTACTACGTCATTAAAAAGCTCCACAAGAAAGACCTAGAAGGCAAGCGGGTTTTAATTACTGCTGGAGCCACAAGAGAATACCTCGATCCCATACGCTTCATCACAAACAAGAGCAGCGGAAAAATGGGGGTCGCTTTGGCGGAAGAGGCGGAGCTCAGAGGTGCTGAGGTTACTTTAATAAAAACCAAGGGAAGTGTGCCGAGCTTTGTTGAGAACCAAATCGAAGTCGAGACGGTTGAAGAGATGCTCCAAGCAATTGAAAGTGAGCTTAAGAGCAAGGAATATGATATTGTGATTTTGGCAGCTGCTGTGAGCGACTTCACTCCAAAAGAAAAAGCCCAGAAGAAGATAAAGAGCGGAAAGGAACTAATTCTTGAACTTGTGCCAACGCCAAAGATAATTCAAAGGGTTAAGGAGATTGCTCCAGACGTGTTCTTGGTAGGATTTAAAGCAGAATATGGTGTTGGTGAAGAGGAGCTAATAGCTCAAGCAAGGAGACAGATAGAGAAGGCTAAAAGCGACGTTGTAATTGCCAACAGGGGAGAAGTGGCCTTTGGAAGTGAAGTGAACGAAGTCTACTGGATTACGGGAGAAAGCTATGAAAAGCTTCCACTGATGAGCAAGCGCGAGCTGGCAGAGAAGATTTGGGACAAGATAGTCGGGATTCTTTAGTTTTTTATGAATATTTCTTCACTAAAAAAGCTCATAAATATTAATGTCTTTTTTCTTTTGGTGATACGATGAAAAAGATAGGCATAATTGGGGGAATGAGTCCGGAATCAACACTCTACTATTACAAAAAATTTATTCATGTATCAAGGGAGAAGTTTGAGCCCCACTTTTATCCAGAGTTTGTGATATACAGCATAAACTTCAAGGAGTTTAAAGACAACCCCGAAGGCTGGGAAGGGAGGAAGAGGATTCTAATAAACGCGGCAAAGGCTCTGGAGAGAGCAGGCGCTGAGGTCATTGGAATCTCTGCAAATACGCCGCACATAGTGTTTCCCGAGGTTCAAAAGGCCATTAATGTGGAGATGGTAAGCATAATAGATGCTGTTGCAGAAGAAGCCAGGAGGAGAGGCCTCAAAAAGCTCCTTCTTCTTGGAACGAAAACGACTATGAGCATGCCCTTCTACAAAGAGGCGCTCAAAGAGAGGGGCTTTGGGGTTGTAACACCAAATGAAGCAGAGATTGAGGAGATAAACAGGATAATCTTTGAAGAGCTCATGTTTGAAAACTTTAAGGGCAAGTCTTATCTCGTGGAGCTTATAGAAATGTATGCGAAGGAGATGGGAATTGAAGGGGTAATCCTCGGCTGCACTGAGCTTCCTTTAGCAATAAAACAAGGTGATGTAAGCGTTGAAGTTTTGGACACCGCAGAGATTCATATTAGGGCTTTAATTGAGAGGGCTTAGCGTCCAAACCTTCTCTGCCTCTTTTGGTATTCTCTTATTATCCTTAAAAAGTCGATTTTCCTGAACTCTGGGAAGTACACATCGACAAAGAAAAGCTCGCTGTATGCTATTTGATACAAAAGGAAGTTGCTTATCCTTATCTCTCCTCCAGTCCTTATTACGATATCAGGATCGCTCATATTTGGGACGTAGAGATACTTTTTAAGGAGCTCTTCGTTAATATCTTCCTTCCTTATCTCTCCTTGCTCCAAGTTCTCAACTATTTTTCTGATTGCATCTACAATTTCACTCCTCCCGCCGTAGGCGAGAGCTATGTTTAGATAGTAGTTACTGTACTTTTTGGTCGCTCTTTCAGCATCTTCAGCCGCTTTTCTCACGTTTTCTGGTAAGAGCTCCTTTCTCCCGAGAACGTTCACCCTAATCCCATAGCGGTGCACCCTTTCGTCTTCTATTAACTCCCTGAACTTTTTCTCAAAGAGATTCATCAATGCATTTACTTCCTTTTCGCTTCGCTTAAAGTTCTCCGTTGAGAAAGCGTAAACAGTTAATGTTCTTATCTCAAGCTCTCTGCACCAGTCTAAAATCTCCTCAAGCTTTTGGGAGCCGAAAAGGTGACCATACCAGGGGGGCTTTTCCAATTTGCGTGCCCACCTTCTATTGCCGTCCATTATAATAGCTACATGCTTTGGAATTCTTCCATTAGACTTTACCCTCTCGAATAGATAGCCCTCATATAGGTCATAGAGGGGCTTAAATAAAATATGAGGAATGTAAGAGACAACTCTATAAATCATCGAACCTCACTCTATCTTCTTTCTCTTAGTTAAGTGGAGCTCTGCTAGTTCCAAATAAACCTCGGCGTTCTTCTTAGTCATTTCAATTTCGCCTTCGCTGAGCTGCCTAACGACTTTTCCTGGAACGCCTACAACAAGGCTGTAGTCGGGTATCTCCTTTCCTGGTGGGACTAAAGCGCCTGCGCCAACTATAACGTGCTTTCCAATCTTTGCACCGTCGAGAACTACAGCACCCATTCCTATGATTGTGTAGTCCCCAATCTTTGCTCCGTGGACAACGGCGTTGTGGCCTATTGTGACGTGCTCTCCAATTATGGTTGGCATTCCGGGAGAGGTGTGTATACTAACGTTATCTTGGATGTTTGAG
Source organism: Palaeococcus pacificus DY20341 (assembly GCF_000725425.1). Lineage (NCBI taxonomy): Archaea > Methanobacteriati > Methanobacteriota > Thermococci > Thermococcales > Thermococcaceae > Palaeococcus > Palaeococcus pacificus. The sequence continues at coordinate 507,123 of NZ_CP006019.1, forward strand.
CCCTTTCCAACATAAATCTGTTCTATGTCTCCCCTTAAAATTGCTGAAGGCCAAACGTTTACCTTTTCCTCCAAAACAACATCCCCGATGATTGAGGCCATCTCATCAACAAAAGCACTCTCATGAATTTTAGGCTTCTTACCATTCAGTTCATAAACTGGCATTAAAACCACCCCTGAATGTTTTCATTCACAAATATGAGGGAGCATTTATAAATCTGACCTTTAAAAAAGAGGGAAGATTAAGGATTAAATTAGTTCTCTTTCAGTTTTTGTTAGCCTTCTTGCGCCGTTCTTTGTGATAACGACCGTGTCCTCAATTCTAACGCCGCCAAGCTTTGGAATGTATATACCGGGCTCGATGGTTATAACCATACCCTCTTTTAGCTCTGTTTCGTCTGCTTGACTAACCCTAGGCCACTCGTGAATTGCCAAACCCACTCCGTGTCCTAAGCTATGGATGAAGTAATCTCCATAGCCATACTCTTTTATAATATCTCTTGCAACGCTATCGAGCTCTTTGGCCGTCATTCCGGGTTTTGCAGCTTCAACAGCAGCCTTTTGAGCCTCCAAGACTATCTCATAAATCTCTTTTTGTTTCTCGTTGGGTGAGCCGACTACGATAGTCCTTGTTATATCAGAGTGATAGTGCCCATACAATGCTCCTTCATCAATGACTACAAGCTCTCCTTTTTCAATCCTCTTATCGCTAGCTACTCCGTGAGGCAAGGCCGAACGCCAGCCGCTCGCTATTATCGTATCAAAAGCAGGCTTTTCGGCGCCATGTGTTTTCATTATATACTCCATCTTAGCCGCTATTTCTCTCTCTGTTTTTCCTTCGCTTATTTCCTCCAATGCGACCATCATTGCCATATCTGCTATTTTACAAGCAGCTTCAATGACTTCTATCTCTTGAGGAGTTTTTACTATTCTGGACTCTTTGATAAGCTCATCTATGATCTTTAAATCCTTAATCTCGGCTTTTTCCTTAAGCTGGTTGCTGAAAGATAAGCTCATGGAACCTTCAACGCCTAAAACTTTGAATCTCTTAAAGTGTTCGTAAAGTTCATCGAGCTTTTTAAACTTCTCAACAGGAACGGAGGATTCCTCTTTTGCCTGTTCGTGTTCAAGCTCTGGAACGAAAAAAGTGCTCTCATCTGGAGTTATGATTAAGTAACCCCCTAGAACGGGTGAACTTCCCGTAAAATAAAACAAATTTTCATTTCTTGTTATTAGTGCGGCATCAATTTCATTTTCAGAAAGGTAAGCTTGAACTTTTTCTATCCTGGACTTCATAATCTCCACCTCGCCAATGGTTTGCGTAAATAGAATAAAACTCTTTCTGTTAACTGAGAGTGACAGATACCACAAATTTAAAGCAAATTAAGAAAAAGAGTTGCAGGAAGTAAAAAGTGCTTCAAGCGTTTTCTTCCTTAATCAAAACAGCGTTAACAACGCCATCTTGTCCTGGTCTTGAAGTAACGATGGCCTTTCCAGCCTCAGTCTCAATTATGGCTCCCTTTGTTATTATGTTTCTTCTAATGTACTGCCTGTTGGCTGGGTTGTCAATAACACTCAATATCTTAACCTTTTTGCCCTTACCGCTTTCAAAGACGTTGGCATAAACGGCTTCAACGAGCCTGACTTTTCTGTTGCCACCGTAGGTTCTAATAATCTTCTTCTTTTCCTCATCAGAGACCCTTGTCATAGCTGGCTCTCTTCCGAGCTCCCTCTTCCTCTTCTTTCTAGCGATTATAATCTTTCCACCTGAAGGCTTCTTTAATGATCTTCCTTGCCAAATCGCCATAATCTCACCTCACCTGATGAGCTTAATCACAAGGCATATTCAAAAAGTTTGTTTATAAGCTTTGCCCCATTCGAAAGCCCTGTTTTTTAAGGGGTTATGATTTCCAAGAGGAGGTCAGCATTGGAGGGGAAAGAAAAGAAATCATCCCCCTCTTATTTTCATGGCACTCCTCTTTATGGAGTAGCTGAGGCCGTAGGAAGGCCACAATCCGGGGGGCAACGAATAGTGGTGTAAATTCCTCAAAATCTTCTCGGCCTCTCTCCTATTGGGAGCTACAACTTTAAGCTTGGTTCTACTCAAAACCACCTCTCCCTTTGGGAGTCTCAGAATTACCTTATCGCCACGTGTCTCTGGATTTGCCCTCATTAAAAGCCTTTTCAAGTCATTATATGCATCTTCCGTTATTTCCTGCTCCAAGATGCCGCTGTCCTTTTTAAACAATCGATTAAACCAAGAACTGCCACTAAAACTCGAGGATTCATCCTCCATAGTACTCTTCTACCTCCGAGTAAGTCTTCATAATTTAACTTGTCTTTCCCATTTTTAAGCCTTTCTCATCGCTTTTTGCCGAAATGACGAGGGAGTAAAAATGTTTAAAAGGGTTCTCCTAAACTCCTACGTGATGAGTAGGAGAAGCACCAGAGTAATAAAGCCCCGCATAAAAGAAATTTTAAGCGAAACACTGCCCAGTGGGTTAGTTGATAAACTGCCGAAGCGATGGGTTCAGATTGGTGATGTTTTAATTCTTCCTCTTAGGGAAGAACTTCTCCCATATAAATATGAGATAGCAAAAGTCTATGCTGAAGTCCTCGAGGTTAAGACCGTTCTTAGGAAAGGCTGGATTTTGGGGGAGTTTAGAGAGCCTCACTACGAGATAATTTATGGGCATGACCCAATAACAATTCATAAGGAGAACGGCATCCTCTACAAGCTCGATGCCTCAAGAATAATGTTCTCTCCCGCCAACGTCAAGGAAAGGGTGAGGATGGCGAGTATAGCAAAGCCAAACGAACTCGTGGTAGATATGTTCGCGGGCATAGGCCATCTCTCACTGCCAATAGCAAAGCACTGTAAGGCGAAGGTAATTGCAATAGAGAAGAGCCCTTACACCTTCCGCTTTTTGGTGGAGAACATAGAGCTCAATAGGGTCCAAGATAGAATGACTGCTTACAATATTGACAACCGCGAGTTCAAGGGCGAAAACATAGCGGACAGAATTTTGATGGGATATGTTATAAGCACACATGAGTTTATACCAAAAGCCTTGGAGATAGCGAAGGACGAGGCGGTAATCCACTACCACAACACGGTCCCCGAGCGCTTGATGCCTAAAGAACCATTCGCAACATTCCAAAAAACAGCGAGGGAGCACGGCTACGAGGTGGAGCTTTTAGAGGAGCACGTAATAAAGCGCTATGCCCCAGGAGTTTGGCACGTCGTTCTTGACTTGAGGGTGTTTAAGAAATGAAGTGATGTGTAATCGCGGTTATTATAATGGCTATTATACAATCGTAATCTCAACAATATCCCTCTCTCTAAACTCACCACCAATGAGCTTTATCCTCTCCTCGTTGCAGTAGATCCCAATTCCCTTCACTTTTTGATCATTTACAAAAATTTCAAAATCTGCATCGAAAATTCCAACGCCATTGGCAAGCTTTTCTTTGATGTAAATCTCTCTCCCAAAGAGCTCAACTTTATCAAAGCTCTCAAAAACTGCCCCGTAGTGATAATGAGGCAAACCCCCTTCGAGAGGGGCGTTTTGGAAGGTTAAAGGAGTTAAGCTTTTGCCTGCTCTTCTTAGGGGCTTTAACCAGTAGTAGTTCTCTTCCTTTTCCACAACTTCGAATCTATTTCCTTTAGCTATAGGCACGAGCTTTAAGAGCTTTGGCTTAACTAAAAGTCCTCCCCTTGCTCTATACCTATCGGTGCAGTTTCTGAGTTCAAAGTGCGCATGTCTATCGCTCCAAGGCCTGAAGAAGCCGGAAACCACCAACTTGCCAAATTCGTCGCCGAGATAGAGCTTTTCATTCACCTCAACGCTGGGCTTAACATGGAGCACCTTTAAGCAGAAGCCGTGAACATTGAGAATCACCAGGTAGTCCTCTCGAACAGGGACGTATTTTGGTGTTCTAATCTTTTTAATTTCCTCAACGATTCCCTCTTCAAAGGGGAACAGTGCTTTCTCTTCAAAATAAACATCTATTCCAGTCCCTAAGCGGTGTGGATGATAGGGGCTATTGAAGAAGCTGTACTTCACGTTTTTGGGTATTTGGAAGCTGAAACCGTTTATCTCTGCTATTTCCATATTCATGACCTCAGCGAGAAGTCGGTCATCACCCGTCAGCTCACTCTTGTTCCAATCATCGGTCAAGTTAAGCTACTTCACATCGTTTATATATCTTCCGACAAGCTTTTAATCCCCAAGCCCTACTTCCTCTGGCGATGAAAAATGCTTCCGGGTAAAGTTCCACCAGAAAAGCTTAAGGAGATAGTTTTCAATCACTTAGGAGCGAAAGGTGAGAGAATTTTAATCCCCCCTAGTGTGGGAGTTGATGCTTCAGCGGTAGAGTTTGGTGATAAAGTCCTAGTGGCTACAAGCGACCCCATAACCGGTGCTTCAAAGCACATAGGGTTTTACGCTGTCAATGTGAATGCAAACGACATTGCCACAATGGGCGCTAAACCAAAATGGTTTTTAGTTACGATTTTGCTCCCTGAAAACGCAGATGAGGCGCTTTTGAGGGAAATAATGGATGACTTGGATAAGAGCGCTAAGGCGTTGGGAATCGCTATTATAGGCGGCCACACGGAAGTCACTGTGGGCCTAGACAGACCTATAGTGATGGGGGCTATGCTAGGAGAGACGACTAAAGAGAAGCTTACCTCAGCCGCAAACGCTAAAGCGGGTGACAAAATAATCCTCACCAAGGGACTTGCGATAGAGGGAACTTCCATAATAGCAAGCGAAAGAGAAGAGGAGCTTAAAAATGCGTTTGGAGAGGAGTTCGTAGAGAGAGCAAAGGCATTTCTCTGGAAGATAAGCGTTGTAAAAGATGCACTAATAGCGAGTGAAATCGGGGTTAGCGCTATGCACGACCCAACGGAGGGAGGTGTTGCCAACGGACTGCACGAGATGGCTGATGCGTCAGGCTTGGGTTTTAGGGTCTATTGGGAAAAGCTCCTTATAGCAGAGGAAACGAGGAAAATATGTGAATATTTTGAATTAAATCCGTTTGCATTGATAAGCTCTGGAGCACTTTTGATTTCAGCTCCCAAAGAAAATGCTGGGAAAATCGTGGAGGCACTTGAAAGGGAGGGCATCAAGGCCTCGATTATTGGGGAGTTCCTTGGAGAAAAAGAAACTCGAGTCCTCATAAAGAATGGGAAAGAACAGCCCCTTGAACAGCCTGAGACCGATGAGCTCTGGAAGCTCTTTTAGCCAGCTATTATTTCTTTCTCCCTTACTTTCCATTCCTCCACGAGCGTCTGCAGAAGTCCCAAACTGACTGGACCAATGATAAGACCTTTAAATCCAAAAGCGATTAACCCCCCAAATATTCCGATGAGCGCTATTACGGCGTTTATTTTTGCACCCTCTGCTATGAGCTTTGGTCTAATTGTTATGTCTGGAATTGGAGAAATAAAGATAGCACCGTAGAGCCCAAACAGTATCCCTGCCAGTACAGCATCGTTGTTTAGTATTAGGTAGAGGGCTCCTGCTACCCACATTACCCATCCTCCTATAACTGGAAGCAGCTCAAGGACTATGCACAGAATTCCAGCAGCCATTGCACCCGTGACGTTCGTTATGTCGAAGATTATGAACCCTACGGCTAAGAAGATTCCCTTTATGGTGCTCAGCAAAAGCCATGTTCTCAAGAGAGCGCTGAGCGTTGCTTCAGCCCTTTTTATTAGTGCCTCCCCAAGCTCGCGGTTGTCTTGAGGTATCAGCCTGTAGAGCTCAAGGGTCAAAAAGCGGGTGTTGCTGAGGGTGGTGTAAAAAATCCCCAAGAAGACCATGACCTGCAGTATGAAAAGGGGAATTGAGAGGGTGTAGTTCAAGAGTGAATCCTTTATTCTTTCGGGTATTGACGTTGAAAGTGAGTTCAAAGTTTCGCTGATTCCTAAGGGGAGATCAGGGCGTGTTATGAACTTCAAAGCATTTGCGACATAGATGTAGATATACTGAAGAGTGCCGCGGAGCCACATTACAACACCAATGACAAAGAGAACAGAAACTATGCCCATTATAGCAGTTAAAGCTATTGCTGAGCTTTTTTCTCCAATCTTTTTAGACAATCTGTGGTGAACAGGAAGGACGATGTAAGCGATGGCAGCTCCAAAAATGAGGGGCGTTACGAAGGGCTCTATTGTTTTCCAAACCAAAAAGAGAATGATTGCAGAAAGAACAAGCCACGCTATAGACTCTCCCTGCATTCTACCACTTCCGCAGATATTTGAGGATTAATTCCCTTGCACCCGGCTTGTTGAAGAGGAAGAGCCTTTTGCTGCCCTCATCAAGGATAAAGTTTTTACCCAAGGCCAAAAGGCCATCTTTGAGTTTGTAAATTTCGCTCTTCTCGAGCTCTTTTTCAATGATGGCTTTAACATCCTTAGGAGCATCAATGCTTTCCAAAGCTCCCTTGAGCTTATCAATTAGGGAACGGTTAACGAACTTGGTTTTGCTGAGCTTTAACTCCTCCCCTTTAACTTCGCTTCCGTCCATAAAAATGCCCCAAAACTCTTTGGCGCACTCAAATGGGTATACATAAGCCTCTCCATAGTCAGGGAGGTAGAGCTCGTAAATAATTGCCAACAGAATTTTTCGAGCGTCTTCACCATAAAACTCTATCCTAAGGTTGAACTTCCCGTCATCGAAGCCATTCTCAAACACTTCAAGCTCCTCCTCACACTGCATTGGCTCACCCCCGAGTGTACGAGATAGCGTACTTTGCGGGCATAAATAGTGAAGAGCTTTGATATATCCCAAAATCTATTTTATTTGCATCATAGAATATTACCTTTGCGCTTGAGACGTTCATAAGGTTCTCGAGGGTTTTTATAGCGTAGTTTAAGTCTCCCAAATCATCAACTAAAACGCCTTTAACATCCGTGGCGAACCAGCTCCTTCCTGTCGCATACTCTTTCGTTGTGTTCATGTCGAGCTTTCTTCCCTCGCTGACCACGTTTAAAAACTCCTCAAAGTAGACATTTACCATATCCGTTATCATCTTTTTCTCTTCATCCGTTAAATCCCGCCATTCCGCTCCCATATCTTTGTACTTGCCTGTTTTGAAAACGTTCACTTTTATCCCATTTTGAGCATAATTCTGCTCTAGATCATAGTGCACGTAAATAACACCTATGCTTCCAACATCAGCCAAGGGATCTGCTATTATCTTGTCTGCAGCGCATGCTATGTAATATCCTCCAGAATTGGCCAGTGAACCTGTATAAGCAACCACAGGTATTTTATAGCTTAGTTTTTTAACTTCCTTATAGATAAGCCTCACGGGGCCAACATATCCTCCCGGGCTCTCTATCCACAGCAAAACTCCACCTATACTTTGGTTCTGCTCGATTTCTTTGATTTTGGTAATTATGTCTTTTGCCATGTAATCATCGATGGGCCCCATTATAGGTAGAATGACTATGGTGCCATTGGCTTCTTTTGGCTTCTCCTTTCTAAGCAGCTCTTTAAGATATTCAATTTCTCCCTGAAGCTCCGTTATCTTTGCTTGTAGCGCAGTATCGTTGCTTATGATAGTGACGTTTGGGACTTGCACCTCAAACCTGTAAGTTTTATTTTCTTCGGTTAGAGCTTTTTGCAGCTCTCCCGTCTGCATGTATAAGAGCACATTTGAGACTATTGCCAGCGCAAGTAAAAGCGTGAGAATAAAACTAAGATACTTCCAAACATCCTCTCTGTTCACACTCACCACCAAAGAAAAATAGCGCTTAAGACTTTTAAACCTTCACCGCCAAGATTAATCCATGGCGCTGATAAGGGTTGAGGATTTAAGCTTCAAATATTTGGGCTCTGAGGATTATTCATTGAAGGGTATTAATCTAAAAGTTAAGAAAGGGGAATTTTTGGGGATTTTAGGGGCAAGCGGAAGCGGTAAGTCAACTCTTTGTTTAACGTTTAACGGGATAATTCCCCACTCAATTTCGGGTGAGTTTGAGGGGAACGTTTATGTGAAGGGATACAACACGAAGGATACGAGCGTTGCAGAGCTTTCTACTCTTGTGGGATTGATTCTTCAAAATCCTGACTCTCAGCTTTTCAACATGACTGTTGAGGAGGAAGTGGCTTTTGGTTTAGAAAACTTGGGCCTCGATGTGGAGGAGATTAAGCGCCGTATTAAATGGGCTTTAAAACTGGCGGGTTTGGAGGGGCTTGAGAATGAATTTCCTCCTAATTTGAGCGGCGGTCAAAAGCAACGCTTGGCTATAGCGAGCGTTTTGGCAATGAAGCCTGAAGTTCTTGTTTTGGACGAGCCAACTTCGCAGCTTGATCCTTTAGGACGGGAGCAAGTTTTGAGTCTGGTCACACTTTTAAACAAAGAGCAGGGAATTACAACAATAATGGTGGAGCACAACACGGACTATCTTTTGAACTTCGCCGATAGGGTTATTGTAATGGATAAAGGTGAGATAATACTGGAGGGGAAGCCCAGGCAGGTTTTTGAGGAAGTTGAACTCTTAAATAGGCTTGGGATAAAAATTCCAACAAGCGTTAAAATAGGACACCGTCTTAAAGAGAAAGGCTGTATCAATAGGGCCGCCTTGAATGAGAAGGAGATTGTTAAAGAGTTGAGGAGGCTATTGAAAAAGGCTTGATATCGAAGGGATTGAAGCATACGAAAGAGTTATAAAGGCTTCTCCCCGTTATCAATGTGAACAACAACTATCTTTGGTTATTTAGGAGGGAAGAAGAATGGCGGAAAGACCACTTGATGTTATCCACAAGTCACTTGAGAAGGACGTTTTAGTAATCTTGAAGAGAGGATTGGAAGTTAGAGGGAAGCTTAAGGGTTATGACATTCACTTGAACATAGTCTTGGCTGATGCTCAACTCGTCGAGAATGGGGAGATTGTGAAGAGCTACGGGCGCATTGTTATTAGGGGAGACAACGTTTTAGCAATTTCCCCTGTTGACTACGAGACTGAGTGAATCTTTAAGAGGTGATTCTCATGGGAAGCGGAACAGCTACAATGGGACAAAGGAATAAGAAGGAGACCCACATTAGGTGCAGGAGATGCGGTAGGAAATCCTTTAACAGGAAGAAGGGCTATTGTGCTGCCTGTGGCTTTGGTAAGAGCAGCAGGATGAGGAAGTACAGCTGGTCAAGGAAGCACAGGAAGTGATTTTTCTTTTTTGTTTTTCTATCTCTCCAGCACCTTAGCCTTAATATACTATGAGTGCTGATCATTAATTGGTGAGCCTTTTGGAGTACAGCAGGATTGAGAAAATTTTGGCGAGTGCATTTGTTCTATTCCTACTTTTAGCAAGCATAAACTTCTTAGATGAGCTGGAAGACATTCCAAAAAGGCCAGACTTTCATGATTACGAGTCAAAATACGTGCCAAGTGAGCTTTTGGAGAATCAAAGCAGACTCAGCTTACTCTCAAGGAACTTTCGTATCCGCTATGATGAGATGAGGGATAACTTAACAAAAGCTCAGGAGCTCTACGTATTTAAAAGGGAAGAGTATAGGGTTGCTTTGGAAAGTAACAATGTTACGGAAGATCTCAAAAACGAGTACTTAAGTGCTAAGAAAGACTATGAAAAAGCCCTTTTAGAATTTAGTGCAGTAGAGGCAGCTTACAAGGAAGTGGAAAACCAGCTCTACGAGCTGAACAATCAAATCCAAGAGCTTAATGAAATGGCATGGAGAGAATATAGGAATGCCTATTCGGTGTATAGAATAAAGGTTTTGCTCTTAAAGCTTCTCTTTGTGCTCCCAGCATTCTTGGCATCTTTCCTCCTCTACAAGCGCTACAAAAACATCTACGCTGCATCCTTAATAGCATACTCCTCTCTGCTCTTAGCGTATCTCGCTGTAGAGGCTGTATGGAGCTCCCTTCAGGTAATTGGATTGAGTCTATTTGGGGCTGTAGCAACGGCTCTAGCACTTTACTACATTAGACGGGAGTACTTAAAGCCCGAGAGAGTTCACAAGCGTAGGATAGCCCAAAACAAGTGCTACAACTGCGGTTTTCCAATAAAAGACGATTATATCATTTGTCCGAACTGCGGGATAAAACTAAAAGAAAAATGTGAGAACTGCGGAGCTATGAAGCCTATCCATTTAGACTTCTGCCCATATTGTGGAGAACAATAGCCTCCATCTCTGGTTTTATTATTCCAATTAGTCTTTCCTTTAGCTTATCAATACCGGTGCCGTCTTTTGCGACTATCCTGATTGGGTCTATGCCTATATCCCTCAAGAAGCTCTCTACTTTCTGAATCTTCTCTTCATCTGCTATGTCCGTCTTGTTAAGCACGACTATAAATGGGAACTCCTTGAACTCCTCATATATCTCCTCGAAGAGGTGCATTTGATGTTCAATTGGATAGCCGCAGTACTCTGATGGGTCGAAGATGTAGATTATCACTTTCCCTAGGTGTTTTAGAGCTAGAATTGCTTGCCTCTCTATTTCGTTGCGCTCGCTCAAAGGTCTATCTAATAGACCGGGTGTGTCTATAACTTGGTATTTAAGCCAGTGTTCTTCGAATTGGCCGACGTTTATCCCTTTTGTCGTGAAAGGATAGCTCGCTACTTCGGGCTTCGCATTGGTAAGCTGCCTCAGGAGCGTGGACTTCCCGACGTTTGGATGTCCCGCTATGACTATTGTAGGAAGGTTAAGGTCAATGATAGGTAAGTCCTTCAAAACGTCTCTAGCTTTGTTTAAATACTCCAATCTGTCTCCTATGTCCTTTATTATGCTCGCAACCCTTCCATAGAACTGTCTTCTAAGTCTTGCCATCTCATCAGGGTCTCTTGAATATCTTATTTTCTCGACGTATCTGTCCTCGAGCATTTTAATGGTCTTAATTGCCCAATTTATCGAAGCTAGGGATTTGTGAAACATGTCCCTATCCACGAGTGTGTCCAAGAGTTCTTGATAGAAAGGCGGTAGGGTAGAAACACCTGGAGTTCTGTCTAAAACTTTCCTTAAGTTATCTCTCAAAACTTGAGAGACAGTTCTAATCCTAAGCTCCTCCCTCTCTCTCGCCTTTTGGAAGGGTTTGCCTCTAGGAGTGGCCGCACTCGCGGCTTTCTCAGCTCTCCTAAAGGCTTTATCAATGAGCTCGTCCGGGAACAGTATTGTAGGCATTTTTTCAAATGGATTTTTCATCTCACTCACCTCTTTTTCTCTCGCCGTTATTGGGTTTTCCCATGGGTTTTTAAAGGTGTTGATGAAGCGAGGAAAGCTTTTTAATATATAGACTTAGTTGGGTGTGAGTTGTTGAATTAAAGGATATTCCGTGAGTCAGAACTTTTATTTAGAGCTTTGATATTAGGGTGAGGAGGCATGAAGAGAGGAAAGAGTGCTTTGGAGTATTTATTCCTACTTGCTGCTGGGCTTATATTGGCGGGAGTTGCTTATAATTACCTATTTGGCATCACCACAAGTTACGAGACGATTTTTCAGGAAATTTCCATACAAATAGATCGCGAGTTTAATCAAACAAATTCAACAGCCCCTAAGATTGTGATATCCTATGTCCATTACGATGCCGAGGGTTGGGATAGACTCAACTTAAACGATGAGTATGTAATAATAGCAAACATTGGAGGGAGTGAAGCTGATTTGGGAGGATGGATGCTCACGGATGAAGTCAATCACACTTACGTCTTTCCGAGCGTTATGATAAAGCCAGGCTCATTAATAACCGTCCACACGGGAAAAGGCACTAACACAGATAAAGACCTCTATTGGGGTCGTGGAAGCCCTGTATGGAACAACAATGGAGACACCGCGTATCTCTATGCTTCAAACGGCACCCTCGCGGATAGTTGCTCTTGGACAGGTAAGGAAGGGGGAGGAATTAGCTGTCACTGACGCTTTTCCCAAATCACCTTTCCATCTATCCGAACCACCTTTAAAATTCGGTGGTAGGGTATTTGTGTATCCTCAATGAAAAAGTAGCCGTGTCCAAGCTCAATTAGGTTTACAGGGATTTTTTTCACATTTCCAAAAGCCCCTCTATGCTCGATGATTATGTAGTAGTCCTCCTCGTTTTCTCGTGGATCGTACTTAATCTTTGATAGAACTTCTTTAACGAAGCCTTTTCTCATAAAAGCACCTCAGATATATCTTTGCATAAGGTCTTTGATTATTTCCATGTTTTTATCCCAGTGTTGTATTATCTTGCCATGGCCAGGCAGTCCTAGGTAGACTTGAAGCTTCTCCAAACGGGCTATGGACTCTATCAATTCTTCAAAGTTTCCTGTGGGCATATCGGGTCTTCCAACGCTGTGATAAAAGACGGTATCCCCAGTAAAAAGAAGCATCTCCTTCGGCTCATATAAGCATATGCTCCCTCTTGTATGGCCGGGAGTATGGATGACTTTGAACTCGAGGGAGCCTATTCTTAAGGAGTCGCCATTTTTGAGCTTTATATCTATTTTGTGGGGCTGGTAGGGTACCCCATAGTAGTAGGAGAGAATTGTGCGGTCGTCGCCTTCTTCGAGGCTCTTTGAAGTGTTTTCATGTGAAGCGAAGATAACCTTCATCCCTAAGCTTTCAAAATAGTCTCTCCAAAGCAAATTTCCTCCGACATGATCAAAATGCTCGTGGGTGTTTAATATGGTCATTTTGTCTATTCCATAAAGATAACCTTCTCTCTCCATAATCTCTTTATAGGAATTGAAAAAGCTCCCAGTCCCAGTGTCTATCATCAATCCTTCGTTTCCATCTTTAACTAAATATATATTCGAATCCAAACTTATACCCCTAAACATGATGGTGTTTGGGGGAATCTCAACTGGAATCATCATAATCACCACCTAAGGGCTCCATCGGGGACCGCGTCATCACCTCTTCAGGAGGGATGAATCTCGTCATTGCCCACTTAACTCTACTTTGTATGCAGTTAAAAATATATCCACTCAATCCTAAAATCCTGTTCCAAAGTTTAAATACATGAAAAGCTATAATGTTTATTGGTGATTTTTATGGATGAGTTACTGTTTTTTGGCATTCCGCAATCTGAGGATCCTAACCTTTATGTCTTGGGCATACCTTGGGATGCTTCCTCTTCTTTTAGAAGGGGAGCAAGAGAAGGGCCAAAAACGATAAGAGCGAGTACTACAGGACTACTATACAACAGCTTTTCTGAAAGTCTAATAGACTTGAGCAAGCTCTGGAGATACAAAGATTTGGGGGATGTTGAGACAGAAGGCAGAACATTTATGGATGTCTACGAAGACGTTCGCAAAACTGTGAAAGAGAATTATAAAAGAGAGGCGCTGTTTCTATTTCTTGGAGGAGACCACTCAATAACGTATCACTCGGTTAGGGCAATAAAAGAGGCTTCGAATGAAGATTTTGGTTTGATATACTTTGATGCTCATCCTGATCTTTATAATGCTTATGATGGTAGCAAATACTCTCATGCATGCGTTGTTAGGCGGTTAGTAGAGGAGGGGGTAGTCGATCCGAAGAACGTAATTCAAATTGGAATAAGAGCTCCTACTAAAGAGCAAATTGAATTTGCAGAGGAAAACGGAATAAAAATCATAAGTGCTGGAGAGTTGTATAAGTCACCCAATGTTAAAATTAAGCTTAAAAGGGCGTATCTGTCTTTTGATATGGATGTCTTAGACCCCGCTTACTGTCCGGGAGTAGGAAATCCTGAGCCTGGTGGTTTGTCTACTAGGAAGCTTTTGGAAGTAGTCTATCAAATCAATACAAAGATTATTGGTTTTGATATTGTAGAATTAGCGCCACAATACGACTATAATGGGATAAGCGGTTTTGTGGCAGCGAAAATTATTAGAGAAGTCTTGGCAGCTGCTGGAAAATATCACTTTTGTTCAGGTATCTAATTTTTTATTTTTCTCAGCATTCTATATAAGATTTACCCATCTTTTTTAATACTCCCGCGTGTAAAGCAAAAGATTTATAAAGGATGAATCGAAAAGTTTAAAAAGAGTTTTGTAGGGGTGGGGGCATGAAACGTTTGGGCAAGGTTTCTCATTATGCTAAGCAGGGTTTCTTGGTAGTACGTTCAGATTGGGCACCATCTTTGAATGATGTCATCGTTGACAAAGATCTTAAAGTTGTCGGTATTGTAAAGGATGTTTTTGGTCCTGTTAAAATGCCCTACATTGCAGTTAAACCAAAGGTTAAGAGACCTGAGGAGTATGTTGGTAAGATGTTGTATTTGGACGAAAGAAAGAGAAGCAAGAGGGGTAGGAAAGGCGGGAAGGGCAAGGCTAAGGGTGCGAGAGGTAAAAGACGCCCCAGCCCCAAAAAGAGGGGGTGATTTATTTTGGCTTCAGCTGAGGATGTTAAGAAGTGTCCAATTTGTGGGAGTGAAAAGTTAATTTACGACCCCGAGAGGGGTGAAATAGTTTGTGCCAAGTGCGGTTATGTGGTTGCTCAAAACATAGTGGACAGCGGTCCAGAGTGGAGAGCTTTTGACGCCGACCAAAGGGCTAGGAGAGGAAGAGTTGGTGCCCCTGTAACCTTTACGATCCACGACAAAGGATTATCAACCATGATTGACTGGCGTAATAAGGACATTCACGGTCACGACATTTCCGCCACAACAAGAGCTCAAATGTATCGTTTGAGAAAGTGGCAAAGGCGTATAAGAGTTAGCGATGCTGCAGAGAGGAACTTAGCATTCGCTTTGAGCGAGCTCGATAGAATGGCTGCTCAGCTAAGTTTGCCAAGAAACCTCAAAGAGATGGCGGCAGTTCTCTACAGAAAGGCCGTTATGGAGCATCTCATAAGGGGGCGCTCTATTGAAGGTGTGACGGCTGCTTGCTTGTATGCGGCTTGTAGGATGGCAAAAATTCCAAGAACGCTCGATGAGATAGAAGAGGTTGCTAGGGTTGATAAGAAGGAAATTGGAAGGAGTTACCGTTTCATTGCGAGAGAGCTTAACTTAAGATTACCGCCCACTAACCCAATAGATTACGTTGGAAGATTTGCCGACCAGCTGGGACTGAGTGAGAGGACTAAGAGAAAGGCTATTGAGATTCTGAAGGAAGCTATAAAGAAAGGCTTAACGAGTGGAAGTGGGCCAATGGGTGTTGCTGCTGCCGCCCTTTACATAGCGAGTGTCCTTGAAGGTGAAAAAAGAACCCAAAGGGAAGTTGCAGAGGTTGCTCACGTTACAGAGGTCACAGTTAGAAATCGCTATAAAGAGCTTGTGGATAAGCTCGGAATTAAGCTCAATATTTGAGCCTATTTTTAATTTCTCTTTTTTAGCTGAAAATACCTTCTTAGAATATCTTTCGGAGTTTTTAAAAGCGAAAATTAGGAGTTATATCAAACTGTGCATATTTTGTAGGCTATAAAATAACTAACCGTAATGTTTAAATCCAAAAAGTCCTTATACCCCTAAAAGTTCAATCATGTGGGGGTGAGAAAAAGTGAGGTACACGGTAACATCAGCCTTGCCTTACGCTAACGGGCCAATTCACGCCGGACATTTGGCCGGAGCGTATCTACCAGCTGATATATTCGTTAGGTACCTAAGGCTCAAGGGTGACGACGTTATATTCATATGCGGAACCGATGAGCACGGGACACCTATAACCTTTAGGGCCCTTAAAGAGAATAGAAGCCCAAGGGAGATTGTTGACTACTATCATGAGCACATAAAGACGACGTTTGAAAGGGCAAAGATAAGCTTCGACTACTTTGGAAGAACTGAGCTGCCGGTCCACTACAGAGTCTCTCAAGAGTTCTTTTTAAAGGCTCTTGAAAACGGACACCTCGTTAAAAAAATTGAGAAGCAGGCCTACTGTGAGCACGATAAAATGTTCCTTCCTGATAGATACGTTATTGGAACTTGTCCCTACTGCGGTGCTGAAGAGCAAAGGGGAGACCAGTGTGAGGTGTGTGGGCACCCATTAACGCCCGAGAAGCTGGTGAACCCGAGATGTAATATTTGTGGAGGTTCAATCACTTTCAAAGACTCCGCTCACTACTATATTAAAATGCAGGACTTCCAAACGAGGCTTAAGGAGTGGATTGAGAAGAACGCTCACTGGAAGCCTAACGTTAGAAACACGGTTTTGGGCTGGATAAACGAGGGACTTGAGGAGAGAGCCATAACAAGGGATTTGGCATGGGGTATCCCAGTTCCATTAGAGGATGAAGACATTAAGGGCAAGGTTCTCTACGTGTGGTTCGAAGCTCCAATAGGCTACATTTCAATAACTATAGAGCACTTTAAGCGTCTTGGAAAGGAAGAGGAGTGGAAGAAATACTGGATTAGTGGAGATGATGAGACTAAAATAATTCACTTCATCGGAAAGGATAACATCCCATTCCACGCCATCTTTTGGCCTGCATTCCTAATGGCACACGGTGGAGATTGGATACTTCCATATGATATTCCCGCGAACGAATACTTAAACCTCGAAGGAAAGAAGTTCTCAACAAGCAGGAACTGGGCTATTTGGGTTCATGAGTTCCTAGATGAGTTCCCTGCGGATTATCTACGCTACTACCTAACGGCCATAATGCCCGAGACAAGGGATGCTGACTTCAGCTTTAAGGACTTCAAGGCTAAAATAAACGAG
This sequence comes from Palaeococcus pacificus DY20341, assembly GCF_000725425.1. Taxonomy (NCBI): domain Archaea; kingdom Methanobacteriati; phylum Methanobacteriota; class Thermococci; order Thermococcales; family Thermococcaceae; genus Palaeococcus; species Palaeococcus pacificus. The sequence goes on from NZ_CP006019.1 coordinate 523,709, forward strand.
GAGCTTGTAAATGTCCTCGGAAACTTCGTGCACAGAGCTTTAACATTTGCAAACCGCTACTTCGACGGAAAAGTTCCAGAAGCTGGCGAATTAGATGAACTTGATAAGCAAGCCTTTGAGGAGATTGAAAAGGCATTCAACGAGGTAGGAGAGCTAATCTCAAAATATCGCTTTAAAGATGCCCTAAAGAGAGTGATGGCTTTAGCGGCCTTTGGAAACCGCTACTTCGACTACAAGCAGCCGTGGAAGACTTCAAAGACAGATAGGGTTAGAACAGCGACCACTATACATGTTTCACTCCAAATAGTCAAGGCTCTAGGTGCTTTAACCGAGCCGTTTATTCCTGATGCCAGCGAAAAGATATGGCACTTATTAAACCTCGAAGAAGTCAAGAAATGGGAGTTCACTCCACTCTCACCTGGACACAAAGTTAGAAAAGCTGAGATACTGTTTAGAAAAGTTGAAGACGAGCAAATTAAAGCTTACTTGGAAAAGTATCTACCTGTGCTCCTTGAAAAGTACTTCCCTCAAGAAGTTAAGGCTAAGAAAAAGGAGGAGCCTAAAAAGAAGAAATCTAAAGAAAAGGAAAAGGCGGAGGTTACAGAGATGGGATACATTAAGTTTGAAGACTTTGTGAAGGTTGACCTTAGAGTTGGAAAGATAATAAGCGTTGAAGACCATCCAAATGCTGATAAACTCTATCTATTAAAAGTTGATCTCGGAGACGAGGTCAGACAGCTCGTCGCTGGCCTCAAGAAGTACTACAAGCCTGAGGAGCTCTTGAACCGCTACGTTGTGGTTGTTGCAAATCTTGAACCAAAGAAGCTTAGAGGTGTTGAGAGCCAGGGAATGTTATTGGCAGCTGACGATGGAGAGAGAGTCGCTTTGCTCATGCCTGATAAGGATCTAAAGCCTGGAGCAAGAGTTGGATGACCTCTTTTCTTTTTAAAATTTAAAAAAAGAAAGTTCAGTGTTTGTTTTCTTGATTAACGGAATATGGCATGAACTCCACTGTTCCTCTTTGCCTCATCGGCTGCTTATAGAGATCCATTAAAGCGTATACTTCTTTTGGCACATCTGTGCTAACGTTCAATCCGAGCTTTTTGGCTTCTTCAACGGTGATCGGGTAATCATGAGTCCATCTGCCTTCAGTTAATATTTGGGCTAGCTCTTTAGCTTTTGCTTCCCCATATTTGTCCTTTAACAGGTCATATACAAAGTTTTGAACTTGTTTAATGGCCTTTTCTGCAACATCTGCCAAGATTAGGGTTTGATCGTCTACTTTATCTGCTCCTTTCCTTTCAACAGCCTTTATTATGCTTGGTGCAGGATATTGCCCTAACTGGGGATCTATGGGTCCTAAAACCGCGTGAGGATCCATTATTATCTCATCAGCGGCCAGAGCTATCAATGTTCCCCCGCTCATTGCATAGTGAGGTATTATCACCCTTGTTTTTGCAGGATGGTCTTTCAGGGCCTTAGCTATCTGAGTTGCAGCCAAAACAAGACCGCCTGGTGTATGAAGTATTAAGTTTATTGGTTTATCCTTAGGTGCTGCTCTAATAGCTCTCAGCACTTCTTCGCTGTCTTCAATGCTTATGAACTTGTAAAATGGTATTCCGAAGAGGCCAACACTTTCTTGTCTGTGAATCATGGTTATCACTGTTGAGTTCATCTTTTTTGATAAGCGCTCTAGCACTTTTTTTCTCGCTAGTTGCAGCTGTTTATACTGGATTTGGGGGGCTAACAGCATGTAAAATATTAGAAGCCACCAAATTAGTGATCCTAAAAAGCCACTTAGTGGATCCATGCTTTCACCCCCTTTAATAACTAAATCTTATTATAATCTCATTTTTTAAAATGTTTTCTCAAACCACTAAAGTTAAATTCACATGAAAATTTTTATATAACAAAATAAGTAAATTCCTTTAGGTGATACCATGAAGATTGCGGAGTTAATAGAAAAGCTAAATGATAAGCAGAAGAAGACAGTTCAACGTTGTTTAAGCAAGTGTGAGATAGTGGATTTAAATGAGGAGATTGAGATTGAGATGGACGAAGAAACTGTGAGATTCTTAAAGATCATCTCAAACCCTATAAGGCTTGGTATCCTTAAAATGTTAAAAAACAGGTGGATGTGTGTTTGTTTAATTTCTAAAGGGCTCGAACAGGATCAAACGCTAATTAGCCATCACTTGCGCTCATTGAAAGAGATGAACCTTGTATACGAGAGAAGAGAAGGGAAGCTTAAATTCTACAAAACTAATACAGAAGAGCTCGCTAAATATCTAAAAAAGCTTTCTGAGGGATTTGGAATTAATTGGTAAAACTTTTTTACAGCTTTTTTATTATCTCTTTTGGTGGTTGAATGAGAAAACTACAAAGTGAAGTTGATGAACTTGTAAATGAGTTAGGGGGATACTGGAAACCATTTGAAATGCTTGCTGCGTTGATTGAAGAGCTTGGAGAGTTTTCTAAAGAAATGCTGAAGTTTGAAGGTATTAAAGGGGAGAATAGTAAAGAAAAGCTTATTGAAGAGTTTGGTGATGTACTTTTCGCGCTTGTGTGCATAGCAAACTATTACGGCATAGATTGCGAAGAGGCTTTACGGAAGAGCATCTCTAAATATGCAAATAGGGACTTGAACTTGTGGAAATGATTACTTACTCACTTTGATTTTTTGACTGTTACTCCTTTAAGATCTTTATAACAAAGAGTTAACAATAGTTCGATATTAGTAGGAGATATTGATATCTAAATGATACTTTATGTTCTTTGTGCAACAAAGCTATTCCAGAAGTTTGGATATTGTCCGAAATATTTTTATAAGATTTTACTGTTAAAACTGTTAGGTGATTAATAATGAGGGCAAAAATTGATAAGATTGATATACAGCTTATAAAGTTATTATCAAAGAACTCAAGGCTAACATATAAAGAACTTGCTGAAAGATTGAATACAACTAGACAGAGAATCTCAAGGAGAATGGAGAAGCTCGAGAAGATGGGCGTTATAAAGAAGTATACTGTCATTCCCGACTTTGATAGGCTTGGATACGTGTATGTTATTCTCGGAATTACTTTAAAGCCAGGAGTACAGATTGAGCCGGTTATCGAGAAATTGAAGAAGGAGGACGACGTTAAGATAATTGAAAGGGCAATTGGTGCTCATAGCATCGTAATACACTTAGTTGTCCCCAAGGACATGAAAGGCATTGAGAGGAAGATCAATGAGCTATCCACAAAGATCGATGGAATAGACAAAATGGACATAACCTTCATTACAGACATTGTGAAATTTGACATCCTATGACCTTTTTATTTTTCGTCAATTATCGAAAGAAAGAATAATAAAGCATTTTGTTTTATGGGTCATGAGAATTACCAAACTTGGGGGCTATTGAATGTTGCTCATAAATATAGCAGTGCTTTCAGCGGCTGCAATTATGGCATACAAAAGGAATGCACTGGATCTGAAGGGTGTTTTGGCAGCGTTTTTAGTTGGTTTAGTGACTCTTGAGCTTGGGGGAATAATACCATTCCTAGCACTGGCCACTTTTCTTGGAATTGGGACTTTAGCTACCAAATATCGCTTCAAAGAAAAGGCAAAGATGAAAATTGCGGAAGGGATGAGAGGAACAAGGAGCTGGGGCAACGTCTTTGGCAACGGTCTTATAGCGGCCTTGCTGATAGTTGTTGAATACGTGACAAAACAGGATATCGTTTGGGCGGCTGCATTTAGCTCAATAGCAACGGCAAATGCTGATACCCTAGCTAGTGAGCTTGGAAAGGTCTTTGGTAAGAATCCAAGGCTTATAACTAACTTACGAGAAAAGGTCAAACCTGGGGCTAATGGGGGAGTCACTTTACAGGGTGAGCTTTTTGCATTTGCTGGCTCTTTCATAATTGCTTTAATAGCTCTTCCTCTATTTCAAAATAAGCTTTTTGCGCTGATTGCAATAACATTGGGTGGCTTTTTAGGATGCAATGCGGACAGCGTAATAGGTGCTACGATTGAGAATAGAGGGTGGTTCAACAACGACCTAACGAACTTTGCTGCAACTGCTGTTGGGGCTTTAATCGGAGCGTTAATCTTTCTTGCATTAGGTGGGGTATAAATTTTATAAGTCCCATTTCTCTTTTCGTTTGTGGTGATCTTATGTATCACATAATAGCCCTTCACCAAGTTTATGGAGAATTAATCTTCAGAGGACTAAAGAGTCACGAGATACGACGCTCTAATAAATTTGGGGAGGGAGATATCGTTTTTCTTTATATTGCTAGAGGAAATCCTCATGTTCTCCGTGAGACTCTTCAAAAACTTGGGCTTAGTCAGGAGCAGCTTTTAACGCAGAGGGGCACCATAGCGGGAGGCTTTGAAGTTGGAGAGGTAATAAAAGCGGATTTTGAAACTCTATGGCAGATAACCAAGGATACAAGTGGACTGAGCTTTGTCTATGGGGAAGAAAAGGGCAAAGCATGGCTTAAAGAATATGTGGGAGATTTTGGATATGCATTCACTATAGAAAAGCCCTTCATTTTCAAAGAGCCTATGAGCAGGGAGGAAATGAAGGAGCGCTATGGAGTTCACGTTGAGGGTATAATACACCTTTCAAGCAGAACGAGGAAACCTTGGGTGAAGGAACTTCTCGAGGATTTGACCATTCGAGAGATATTATCCCTTTAATTTGGAATAAATTCAATTTTATCCTCTTTTTGCATCAAAATGGAATAATTTGACGAAAAATCTTAAAAATTTGCATGTAGAAATGTTTTTGGTGGTGCTAAACATGAGGGGACTAAAATTAGCTGCCCTTGCCGTTTTGGCCTTGCTCTTGGGTGTTGGCCTTGCAAGTGCCCAGAGCAGTCAGGATTATGCTGGTACATACTATGCCTCGGGTAAGATATGGTACTACCTATATTTAAATCAGAACAAGACGTTCACAGAAGTCTATGACAAAGCCGTCCAGATAGGTGTTGACAACCAGACTTTAACCCTTGCACTGGAGCTACAGGAGAATGCTACAAAGGACTATGAAGAGGCAGTTGCCTTCGGAACACCAGAAACAGGAAGATTTCCAATCGTTTGGAAGATTAGAAGGGCGTATTTAAACCTCAAGCACGCCGTTGAGCTCCTCAACAAGGCCCTTGCTGACCTGAGCTGAGGTTTCTTTTTTATCTTTTCCACAAGATTTTAAAGTAGCTCCCCTAAGCTTTTCTTGGTGAGGTTAATGACGAGGGTTGCGGTCATTGATTATGATAAGTGTAATCCAGATAAGTGCGGGCATTTCTTATGTGAAAGGGTGTGCCCAGTGAATCGAATGGGTGGAGAGGCCATTATCATAGATGAGGACAACTACAGGCCTGTAATCCAAGAAGCATCGTGTACGGGATGTGGAATATGTATTCACAAGTGTCCTTTCAATGCAATAACCATCGTGAACCTGCCGGAGGAGCTCGATAAAGACTGTGTGCACCGCTATGGAGTAAATGCTTTCGTCTTATACCGTCTTCCTGTGGTGAGAAATGGAAGTGTGACCGGTATTTTGGGCCCAAACGGAACGGGTAAGACAACAGCCGTTAAAATCCTTTCAGGAGAACTCTTGCCAAACCTCTGCGGCTTCAACGACAGCTGGGACAACGTTATTAGGGCTTTTAGAGGAAATGAGCTCCAAAACTACTTTGAGAAGCTCAAGAACAGGGAGATACGAACCGTTGTGAAGCCGCAGTATGTTGACTTAATTCCAAAGGTAGTTAAAGGGAAGGTTAGGGATCTGCTCAAAAAGGCAGACCAGAGGGGAGTTTTAGAGGAGCTTGTAGATGAGCTTGAGCTTAGAAACATTTTGGATAGAGAAATTCAGCAGCTCAGTGGTGGAGAACTGCAGAGGGTAGCGATAGCTGCGGCAATGGCGAGGGAAGCGGACTTCTACTTCTTCGATGAACCTTCATCCTATTTGGATATAAGACAGAGGCTCAAAGTAGCTAGAGCCATTCGGAAGCTGGCGGAAGAAGGAAAGGCTGTTCTCGTGGTTGAGCACGATTTGGCAGTCCTTGACTACTTGAGTGATAATATCCACGTGGTTTATGGTAAGCCCGGTGCTTATGGTATATTCTCCGCTTTGAAGGGCACACGTGTAGGAATAAACGTCTTCCTCAATGGCTATCTCCCAGATGAAAACGTCCGCTTTAGGCCTTATGAGATTAGGTTTACAAAATTCAGCGAAAGAAAAGCCCAAATCGGAGATGTTTTGGTTGAATATCCGAGGCTGGTTAAGGATTATGGAGGCTTTAAACTCGAAGCTGAGGGTGGAACACTCCACGTGGGAGAAGTTATCGGCATCGTAGGTCCAAACGGTATCGGTAAGACAACATTCGTTAAAATGCTAGCCGGAGTAGAGGAACCTACTGAGGGTAAAGTGGAGTGGTCCTTAGAAGTGAGTTACAAGCCCCAATATATCAAGGCGGAGTACGAGGGGACTGTCTTTGAACTCTTGAGCAAGATAGATGCCTCAAAGCTTATGAGCAACCTGTACAAGACGGAGCTCTTAAACCCACTGGGTATCCCTGACCTCTACGATAGAAATGTGAACGAGCTGAGCGGTGGAGAATTGCAAAGAGTTGCCATTACAGCATGCCTTATCAAAGATGCCGACCTATACCTAATAGATGAGCCTTCCGCTTACCTTGACGTTGAGCAGCGCTTAGCGGTCTCAAAGGCCATAAGGAGCTTGATGGCGAAGAACGATAAGACCGCTTTAGTTGTAGAGCATGATGTCCTCATGATTGACTACATAAGCGACCGCTTAATAGTCTTCGAAGGCGAGCCAGGAAAGCAGGGTAAAGCCCTTAGGCCAATGCCAATGAGAGAAGGAATGAACCGCTTTTTGGCAAACGTGGGTATTACGTTTAGAAGAGATCCTGAAACAGGAAGGCCAAGGGCCAACAAAGAGGGAAGCGTCAAAGATAGAGAGCAGAAGGAGAGGGGTGAATACTACTACGTTGAGGCTTGAGCGAAAGCCTCTTATTTTCCTCTTCCAATCCTCTTTTGGAGGTGGTGCTATGAAGGAGATAATATTTACTGAAAAGGCTCCAAAGCCAATCGGCCCCTACAGCCAAGCTGTGAAAGTTGGAAACTTCCTCTTTATCTCAGGGCAGATTCCAATAAACCCTGAGACTGGAGAGCTTATTCAAGGAGATATTAAAGCCCAAACACGCCAAGTTTTGGAGAACATCAAGGCCATTGTTGAAGCCGCGGGAGGAAGCCTCAATAATATCGTAAAGGTAAACGTCTACCTAAAAGACATGAACGACTTCCAAGCCATGAACGAGGTTTATGCAGAGTACTTTGGGGAGTCAAAGCCCGCAAGAGCTGCGGTTGAAGTTGCAAGGCTTCCAAAAGATGTCAAGATAGAGATTGAAGCTATTGCTTTTCTCTGAGTGCTTTTTATTTTTGGATAAAGGTTATATTTTGGAGTGCTCTAATTCTTCTTGTGGTTAAAATGGTAAGTCCGGCCTCAATTGTACTCCTGTTTGTAGAAGATTTTGCAAAAGAAAACCGCTCGCTTAAGAAGGGTGCTAAATACTTTGACTGGCAGAAGAGATACGATGCCTTTGAAACCGCTTGCGCTATGTTCGGCGTTACAATAGCGAAGCTCATTAGGGAAGGAAAAATCGAACTAAAAGTTAAGAAGGGGTTTTTTGGGAGGAAAAAGCTATTTTTTGTGAGAAGGGCCGATATACCAGAAGAATACGGCGTGATTGTAAGGGGAATGCAGTCAATCTCTCTCTACAACGAAGTCGAGCTCAAGGCGGCCTTGTTCCTCTCAATCCCAATATCTTCGTTGCCTGCTCAAGCACTTTCACGCTACATCATAATGCACGATCTAAAAGGGGAAGATTTCGAGGCCCTCCACAACAGCCTAGAGCTTCAGCATGAGAAAGAAAACCTTAAGCGGCTCTTGGATGAATTCAAACAAGATGAAGAAAGATGGAAGCTATTCGTTAAGAGCGTTGAGAGGGCTATGGACATGTGCAAGGGAAAGGAAGGAATAATGCTTTACACGCCTTTAGATATGCTTGAGGCAAGGTGATATACTCATTTTTATAGTTTCGCCCAAATCCATTTAAGGTAATCTGCTCAATTGGGAATTGTGAGAAAAATGAAGGTGAAAATAAGGCGTGAGTTGTTGGAGTATCTGCTTGAGATGGCGCGGAGTTTTTACCCAAACGAATTCGGCGGCTTTTTACGGGAGAAAAACGGCATATTTGAGGAAGTGCTTATAATTCCAAAAGGTCACTATGGCAAAGGTTCCATCTTCTTTGATCCTTACCTATTGCCCCATGATGAAGACATTAAAGGGACTGTACATTCTCACCCAGCGCCCTATACACGACCTTCAAAAGCGGATTTGCATTTTTTCTCCAAGTTTGGAGGAATTCACATAATAATAGCCTATCCCTTTGAAGAGTGGAGCATAAAAGCATACAGAAGTGATGGAAGGGAGGTAGAGGTGGAGGTGGTAGACTAGGGTTTAAGCTCAATCCAGTTCTCTTTTGAGCCTCTAATAATCTTCACAAGCCCGTTCTTTTCAAAGCGCTGGAACATACGCCATGCGGTTGTCTTTGGAATACCTAAGGCATTTCTAACCTCTGCTTGACTTGCCCTTCCTCCCTTCTCAAGAATGTAGAGCAAGGCTTTTCTCTCTTCATCATTGAGCTCAAAGCGCTCCATCTTTTTTAGGAAAGCTTCTTTGTCGAGCTTAACTTCTTTTTTGCCCTTCCGCAGGAGCTTTGAAGCCATTGCCACTACACCTATTATTAGGATGATAGCTACACCTATGAGGCTGTAGCTCGTTTTTTCCTCTTCCGAGTCTCCTACTTCTCCACTGACGCTTGAAGATAAGACGTAGCTCACGCTCTGGTTTCCTGATGGCATCTCTACAGTTTCACCTTGGATTGACATGGGTATGTCGCTCAAATCAACTATGGTGGAGCCTTCTGGGAGGATGATTTTAACAGGCATGTCCGATTCTACGCTTATACTCCAGACCAAACCTTCTTTTTTTGTCAGATCAGGAGTGTTGTAAGTTACTTCAATGATTTGAGCGTCTCCAACGTTTATTAAAATCTCATCGTCATTGAGTTCATACGATAATGGAGTTCCGCTCTCATCCGTTACAAACAAATCTTCGTAGTTGCTCCCCAAAAGCTTCAAACTTATTTGAGATGTGAACTCATTGGGGACTATCTGATAGTTTACATTAACATAGCCGTCACGATAGACGGTGAGCGTTAAATCATAAGTATATTGGGCACTAACCAAAGGAATTAAAAGGAGCACGACCATGATTAGAGCTTTCTTCACTTTATCACCTCCAAAATAAAAAATAAAGAGATCAGGCATGTCTTAAGATAAACTGGTCAACGCTGTAGAGTAGTCTTAAAGCAATTCCAAAGTGCATCTTTGCTTGTGCTATCCTGCCTTCCTTAGCGAGTCTAAGGCCAAGCTGCACTTCTTGAACGGCTGTTCTGAGCTCCAACTCAGCTCTTCTTGTATCAACACCTCTATTTTTGAGTACTTGAAGTGCCTTTGCATCCTTCCTTATTCTGTCGCCGACTTCTCTTAAAAATACCCTGAGATCTTTCTTCATCCTTTCTTCGGCTATCTTTTCGTGTATCTGGTCGAGTGTTTTGAAGAATCTTTCAATTTTGCCCCTGTTTTCTTTTATTACATCGAGTGCATCTTCCCACTTCTCCTCAGCTGCAAGCCCTTTTACTTCCTCATAAACCACTTTGATCTCCTCAAGCTTAGCCTCTGCCTCACTCGTATCGATACCTCTGTTCTTAGCCTCTTCAATTACGCGTTCTGCAAATGTTATTCCCTTTTCTGTCTTGATGAGGAAGTCTTTAACTATCTTATCCGCATTCATATATGCGAGCTCTTCCCTAACTTTCATGAGCTCCTCATCCAAAGCGGCTTTCTTTTCCTTCGCTATTTCGAGGTCTTCTTTGGCCTTCTCAAAGTCTTTGGCCTTTAGATCATCCAATACCTGCTTATATGCATCTTTGGTTTCGTTATAAAGTAGGGTTAAGTTTGAAACATCTATTCCTTGATTTTCTGCAATCCTAATCGTACGCTCGACCACTCCAAAGTACTCCTGCATTCTCTTGATTTCCTCTGGTAGCCTATCTCTAAGCTCATCAATTCTCTCCTTACCCTCTTTAAGCTGGGTTAAAACTATCTTGTAGTAGTGCATTGAGGTTAAGCTGTCGAGAATTGAGTTATAGTAATCCTCAGCCTCATACTCTTGAATGGCTTTTTCTTTATATGCTTCAGCAGTTTCATAATTCTCCAATATTGTTGAGTTCTCTGGTAGTTTGTCTCTTATTTTTTCAATGTGGCTTTCTGTAAGCTCGCTTATCCTAGTTAGCTGGTTAATTAAACGCTCTGCAATTATCTCTTCTTGTGTAGAATTGTCAAGACTTAGACTGTATTCTTCCAAGCTCTGTGTGCCGTTCTCATCTGCCAAGGCTATTCCTGCTGGTATTACACTTCCAACCAACAACAGCACCAAGGCCCAAACCTTCCACTTCATGCCAATCACCAATTGTGAATATGACGTTGCTCTTATTTTAGGAACCCGGTGAAAAGAACGTTTCGGAACGTTCCATTCTATGAAACTCTCTTTTTCTCAAAATATTTAAAGCTTTTGGGCATTTACGCATTTTTTACTGTACTTTGGAACGATAAGAATCTTTTTAAATGCTCAAAGGATACTCTTTAAAAAACTGAGCAGGGGATGAAAAATGGATCTGGTAGTCGTAGGGCATGTCGCTATTGACCACATCATTTTTCCAAACAAAAAAGATGTCCTCCAACCAGGAGGAGCAGCCGCAGCTGTAGCAACAGCCGCTGCTCTAAGCGGCGCTAAAGTTGGCTTAGTTACTAAAGTAGGACGCGACTTTCCACAAGAGTGGCTCGAGAAGCTGAGGGAGATTTTAGACATCAAAGGAGTTCACATCTTAGAGGGCAATACTATACACATATATATGATTTATAGTGAGGATGGAAGTGTTGATGCTCCCGTTGATATGGGTGTGGCCCAAAGGATGGGCGAGACTGAGATTCCCGAGGAGTATTTAAGTGCTGAGATTTTTCACATTGCTCCTATTCCTCCCGAAGAGCAGCTTAAAATGGCCAAACGATTGGAGGGGAGACGTATTAGTCTCGACTTTAACCCCACGTACATGGAGGACTATAATACAAAAACTGAGCTGATGAGGGAAGTAGTATCAAGAGCTGAAGTGGTTTTTCCAAATGAGCGCGAAGCTTTGACCATAACAAAGGCCAAAGACATTCGTGAGGCAGCTCTAAAAATGCACGAGTGGGGAGCCAAGCTCGTTGTAATAACGCGCGGTGAGAAGGGAGTTTTGGTTTATGACGGCTCATTTAAAGAGTTTCCGGCACTCCCAATAAGTGATGATGAAATGGTTGACCCAACTGGGGCTGGAGATGCGTTTGCGGGAGGATTTTTGGCCTATTATGCTAAAGATAAACCTTTGGAGGAGTGCATAGAGCAGGGACTCTATAGGGCTAGAGAAGTGCTGAAGAAAAAAGGCAGCTGGAGTATCTAATTGTTTTTTTTCACTAAATTTTTAGATGAAAGATGAAAATGGCAAAAGCCTCAAAGAAGCACCTGTAAAAACGCCTCTTCTTCTGGCTCAAGCTTTTCTATTTCCCATATCACTCTAGTACCCTCGATTTTTACTTTTCCTTTGGTGGCTCTAACATCGGCAGCATTGATGTTTCTCTCGACTACGAAGTTCTCGAGGCTCCTTAGCTTTGGAGCTTTGACTTTTATGAAGTAGTATTTATCGAGCTGCTCTTCGAGTATGATTGGCCTGAAAAACGCTAAGTATGATGTGCTCCCAAAGAGTATTGCTGAGAGTATGAGGATTATTGGCAGGTTGCCGTAGTCTTTTGGGGGCTTTGGGACGGTCTGGTTCTGGACATAGCTTATGGTGGTTGTTGTGGTAGTGGTGGTAGTCGTGATGGACGTTTGGGTCGGCGTGGGCTTTTCGACGCTCACTGTTTTCTCGTCTCCTAAGTATTTTGAGCTGTCTGCTTTAAGCTTCAAAACACCAAAGCCTATTTCGTTGAGGTCTATTTCAACTTTTCCGCTCTCATCCGTTACTCCGTAGGCCCTGCCTTTGGCTCCTTCGGCTACGACACTTACATTAGCAATTCCTTTACCACTTGAATCCCTCACATAGACTATTAGAGTTTCATTCTGCTGTTTGTAGTCCAAGAAGAGCTTTTTGACTTCAACAATGGTCTCGACGATTTTTCCATCGAAGTTGAATGTTATTCTATACGTTCCTGGATTTCTTGCCTCAATCTGTACCAACCCCAGATTGTCAGTTTTGAATTGGAGTCCATTTATTGTAACTGGGATATTGCTGACTCCTTTTCCTTCTTCGTCCTTAACTTGAACTGTAATAACCCCATTCTCAAATTTCGCATCGTAGGTTAGTTCTCTCTGATAGACCTCAAAGCTTTTGCTTTCTGTTTTTGAAATCCCTCCAAATTTTGTGTGCATAATAACCAAGTAGCGCCCGACCTCAGGTCTCGGTAGAACTATCTCATAGCTCTTCTTGCCATAAGCGGTTATGTATGTGCTCTCAGCTATAGTCTTAATGAGTTCACTTCCCCTGTAAACCTCTATCTCCACAATGCCGTTTAAAATGCCGTTTGCCTTTGATCTGACCTCGCAGGTTATTGTGACATCGTTTCCGTAGACGTATTTGTCCTGAGAGGAGATTTTGAGGTAGTAATCCACTTTCGTGAGAACTCTAAGAGTTAGGGGCACTTTTACAATTATAGGGGAGTCTTTCATTTTAGCAACGAGATTGAGGTTGTATGTGCCGGCTATAACATCATTCAGTATAATCTGCACATGCCCTTCATAAGTTTGATTTGGACTCAGCTCTTGAATTATTTCCTGAGTGTATGTTGCTCCTTTAGGGAGCTTTTCAATTGTTATAAAAACATTTTTGGCACTTTCGTTTCCCAAATTGGTTATGTTGAAATAGATATCCACGATATCGCCGGGATTTGCACTAAAAGTATTCTTCTCGGGAGAAATCATGATAACTGGCTGCCCGCTAGCTGGTGGGAGCATTATACTTGCGAGCATAACTGCAAATAATACGAATGATAGAACCTTACTCTTCACCTTTAACCACCTCTAAAATACTCCTCTGTTTCCCTACAACTTCTTCAAAACTCTTTCCTTTGTATTTAGCTAGAATCAAATCCACTTTAAAGTTTTTACCGCTTTTTGGCAGACTTTGGGGCGAAAAAAAGTGCCAACCGTTGTTTATGAATTTGACCGCGATTATGGGCTCTCCACCAAATCTATAGGCAAAGGAGGTGAGCTTTTCGATGTCTTCTCCGCTCAAGTAGAGCTTCTCCCCTTTTGTACTCTTAACCTCTATACAGAGGTATTTCCTACCGTTTCCAGCTATTATGTCAACTTTCTTACTTCCAGCTGACCTCACAACAGCGAACCCCTCTTTCTCAAGCCTTTTTATGAGTTCCCTCTCGGCACTGGCACCCCGTCTATACTTCACACTTCACACCCCTATAGTGTAGTTGCTTTGAGGTAATAACACTTGCGCAGCTAAGCTTTTTAAGTTTGGAAAGCTAGTCTAATAGGGGCCAAGATGATAGAGGAAGCCGCAAAACTGATAGCTCACTCGAGGTTTTTAATAGCCTTCACAGGGGCAGGCATAAGTGCTGAAAGTGGAATACCAACTTTTAGGGGAAATGGTGGGCTTTGGGAGAACTACAAAGTTGAAGAGGTAGCAACGCCTGAAGCCTTTAAGAGGAATCCCAAGCTTGTTTGGGAGTTTTATAAAATGCGAATGCGGAAGATGCGAAAAGCGAAGCCCAACAAAGCTCATATTGCCTTGGCAGAACTTGAAAATAAGGGAATCCTTAAAGGAGTCATCACCCAGAACATAGATGACCTCCACAGAGAAGCAGGGAGTAAAAACGTAATAGAACTTCACGGCAACATTTACCGTGTTAAGTGCACTTCCTGTGATTACAAGGAGAACTTAAAGGAAAGCGGTCGATTGGATGAGTTTTTGGATGAGGATGAGCTGCCTAAATGTCCCAAGTGCGGCTCTCTTTTGAGACCCGATGTGGTGTGGTTTGGAGAGCCCCTGCCTGAGACTGCTTTAAATAACGCGTTTAACCTAGCGAGGCGAGTTGATATCTGTTTGGTTATAGGTACGAGTGGTCAAGTTTTTCCAGCAGCTTACATTCCGTACATAGTTAAGGACAATAAAGGAAGTATCATAGAAATTAATCCTCATGAGAGCGGCATAACTCCAATAGCGGACATCTTTTTGAGGGGAAGAGCAGGAGAAGTCATGGAAGAACTTTTAAGGAAGATTTGGGAGTGTCTGGACAAGTGTTAGAGGTGATTAAATGATACTTCTGATAGGTTTTGATAAGGGCGAAGTTAAAGCACTTAGGGATACTCTAAACGAGTATCGTATCTATGAAATTCCTGAGTATTGTAGAGACTGGGTGCTTCAGGAGATAGTTGAAAAAGCCGAGAAGCTTGAGGGGAGCGGCAACTGGCATGTGAGAAAGTTCTTTTTAATGCATGGGCTAAAAGATACTCAAGTTAGGGAAGCTTTAGAAAAGGTAAAGGCTTTAAAAATGGGCAGGATAATTTTTGCGACTACGACACCAACATCACTTACTTGGACGCTGGAGGACTTGATGAGGGAGCTGATTAAAGAGGATGAACACTTCCGGGAGCTTGAAAAGAGGAAAGCCAGTAGGGTCTATCTAGATTTGAATATAGGGAAGGATTAAATATCATTAAGATAAAAGTAAGTTGGGGAGAAGTATGATCAAAGTAGTGCTCTTTGATTTGGATGACACTTTGGTGGATACAACTAAACTGGCGGAGAGGGCTAGGCGAAACGCCGTAGAAAATATGGTTAAGCATGGATTACCTGTTGATTTTGAAACCGCTTATAATGAGCTTTTAGACTTGATTAACGAATACGGAAGCAACTTTTCTCGTCATTTCGATTATCTTTTGAGGCGTTTGGATTTGTCCTACAATCCTAAGTGGGTAGCTGCTGGGGTTATTGGCTATCACAACACAAAGTTTACGCAGCTGAAGGATGTGAAGAATGCGAAAAAAGCCCTAATAAAGCTGAGCTCAATGGGACTCAGGCTTGGGATAGTGACGGATGGAGATCCAATAAAGCAGTGGGAAAAAATTTTGCGGCTTGAACTTGAAGACTTTTTTGAACACGTCATTATATCTGACTTTGAAGGTGTTAAAAAGCCCCATCCAAAGATATACCAAAAGGCGCTAAAGCTCTTTGGCGTTGAGCCAGAAGAGGCCGTTATGGTTGGCGATAGGCTCTATTCTGACATATATGGAGCCAAAAACGTTGGGATGCACACCGTTTGGTTCCGCTACGGTAAGAGGAAAAACTCCGATCTGGACTACAGAGAATATGCGGACTTTGAGATTCACGATTTGCTTGAGCTTCCAAAGCTCTTGGAGGGGCTCAGAAATGAGGAAAGTTCAAATAAGGAAGTTCATGCTCATAGATAGTGCATACAAAAGCAAGATACTCAAGGGTAAGAAAACCACTACAATACGGTTCGGCAAATACGAAGCAAAGCCCGGCAACGAGATTTACATTGTAGTTAGGCCCAGCGATACTGCAATAGCTAAAGCAAAGATTAAAGGAATAACACGGAAAAAAGTTGGAGAGCTCACAAATGAAGACGCCAAAAAGGACGGCTTCAGCGATGTTAGGGAGTTAATGAGAGCATTGAACAAAATTTACGGCGAGTTGCACAAGGACGATGAGGTGAGCATAATAGAGTTTGAGCTCATAAAGCCTCTCGAAGGAATTCCCTTGAAGCTTTTGAAAGGGCTCAACTACAAAGAGCCGGATGAAGTTGCAAAGCTCTATGTGGAAAGTGGCGTGAGCGCTTCTAGAGATGTTGATTTGATAGTCAAGCACATTTACGAAAATGGCCTTAAAAGCGCCCTAAAGCGCTACGGCCCAATGAGAGTTAAAAAAGCTGTTTTAGATGCATATCACAAGCTCTATGCTGAGGGGATTATTTGACTATTTGCTTATGTGATTGCGTGATTATTTAGTTATTTTTGGTCATATCAGACAGGAATCCGCTCATCATCGCTGAGCTCAGGATAGTGGCCATCATCATACTTTTGAGAATGCTATTTTTAGATTTAATAAACCTTGTGATGGGTCTGTAGAACAGGATAAAGAACGGGGAGGTGCTTTAAGGTGTGGCGAGCACCTCCCCTGCGTCAGATAATACCGACGTCATCACCCATCAGACTGGGCAAGGGTCGTCATCCGCTGGACTAAGCTAATCTTGAGGGCTTAAAAGGTTTGGGGCTGTAGTTTCTTCAGCATTTCTTGGTGCTCTTTAAGTTAATCCCTCTGCTTTTTACAAATGGGGGTTTGTAGAACTTCCAATGCACTGAAACTGGCTAATTTTTTGAGTTTTGTCTACTCTTTCAGCCAAAATGTTGAATAAGGGGGAACTTGAGGGGCACGGATAATGTCAGAAAAGAACCAGAATTGTGCCCCCCAGAGCAAGATTTAAAAATTCCTCTCCATAGGTTATTTTCGAGGTGGTGTAGTGATGAAGGGTATAATCCTAAACTACGCCAGGGGAAAGCACAACCAAAGAAATCACCACATGCTGATAGAGATTGAGGGAGTGAAGAGCAGAGAAGAAGCCTCTCGCTTCATTGGAAGAAAAGTTATTTGGAAGAGCAAGACTGGGAAAAAGATTATGGGCAAAATAGTAAAGCCCCATGGTGAGAAAGGCGTCGTTAGGGCGCGCTTTGATATTGGGCTTCCAGGTCAAGCTCTGGGCGATGAGGTTCTCATAAGGTGAGCCTCTTGCTTTTCGT
This sequence comes from Palaeococcus pacificus DY20341, assembly GCF_000725425.1. Taxonomy (NCBI): domain Archaea; kingdom Methanobacteriati; phylum Methanobacteriota; class Thermococci; order Thermococcales; family Thermococcaceae; genus Palaeococcus; species Palaeococcus pacificus. Next base: position 540,708 of record NZ_CP006019.1, read on the forward strand.
TTCTTGAACTTCACTTTTTTCTAGAGGAAGTTTACTCTGGGGACACGAAGGAGGTTAGAAAAGGCAGAGTTGTCCGGATGGATAAGCTTAAAAGAAGATTATTGAACCTTTTATCGGTGGGTGCCTTGGAGTTTAAAGAGGTGAGAGAGGGCAAAGCTAAAATTTTGGTGCCGAAAGCCGAGCGCATTTATGATGCTCCCGTTTTCTACAATCCGGTTATGGCGTTTAATAGGGATTTGAGTGTTTTAGCACTTCGTGTTTTAGAACCTAAAGAAGCGTTGGATGCTCTCAGCGCGACAGGTGTTAGGGGGATTCGCTATGCCCTTGAGACCCCCGTGAGAGAGGTCTGGATGAATGATATAAATCCTGAGGCCTTCAATCTAATCGTTGAGAACATTAAGCTGAATTTTGATGGAGCTCTCGAAGTAAAAGAAAAAAAGGCTATTTTAGAGGGAGATAAAAGACTCATATCAACCAACAAAGATGCCAATCTATTAATGGACGAAGCATTTAGGTATTTCGACTTCGTAGATTTAGACCCCTTTGGCTCTCCAATGCCATTTTTGGATGCTTCACTTAGAGCTGTCAAGAGAAAGGGCTTTTTGGGCATTACAGCAACAGATACGGGTGTTCTCTGCGGGGCATATAAAAATGCATGCCTTAGGAAGTACAATGCGAGACCTTTAAGGGGTGAGCTGTGCCACGAAACCGGACTGAGAATTTTAATCGGCGCTGTGGCGAGGTATATTGGAAAGTACGACCTTGGATTTAGAGTTCTCTTCGCTTACTACAAAGATCACTACTTTAGAGTGTTCCTAAAGCTCGAGGACGGTGCTAAGAAGGGTGATGAGACTGTAGAAAAGCTTGGCTATGTTTATTTCGACCAAAAAACTGGCAAATTTGAAGTTGAGAATGCCTTTTTGCCCAGCCGTAAAGGCGCTTACGGCCCATTGTGGCTTGGCGAACTTAAAGATGAGAAGTTCGTGGAGGCGCTCTATAATGAGGCCCAAAAAGCCGAGCTCGCTAAAAAGCGCAAGGTATTAGAGTGTTTGGAGAGGGTTAGGGGAGAGCTCGACGTACCGCTGTTCTATGAGCTCTCGATGGTGGCAAAGAGGAACAAGCTCGAAGTCAGAAAGCCAGACCTCATAGTTGAAGCGCTCGAGGAGAGGGGCTTTTTAGCGAGCAGGACACATATCTCACCCACGGGCATAAAAACAAACGCAGGGCTCAGCGATGTGGTTGATGTTCTCAGGTCTCTACAGTGAAGCTTCCCATTTTCTCAAGCTCTCTTTCAAAGCTTTTCTAACGGCCTTTCCTATATTGATGCCCAATTTGGTGGCGGTTCCAGCCCATTCTATCTCCCCTTCATTAGCGAAAACCCCTATACCGTCGCTTGTAGTGCCCGTAGCTTCATAGCCGAGCTTTAGGAGTGTGTATGTTTTCGCCTCTGTTGCAGTCATTATGGCGTTTGCCAAAGCTCCAACAGTTAGGCCTTCATTTATGACGAGGGCTATGTTTATGGTCCTACTTACGAACTTCGGCGGCTCTTCTCCTGCTATGGCCGGGTTGGTAATCCCAGCGGTGACGTAAGCCTCAACGCTTCCTATTTTGGCAGCGCTTAGAACTTTAGGAATCTCTGCTGCGGTCATAAAGCCCACGAAGTTATTTAATCCATTTTTCCGCTCAAATTCAAGGCAGTCCTTTTTATAATCGCCGTCGTAGTTTTTGTGGACGTGCATGAAGAAGAAGCCTTTAGCTTTAAACAGGCCGCCGTTGTGCGGAGCATTGCTTAGGGCGAGCATCTCCTCATCAAAGGAGTGAATGTAGTGCATCTGTATTCCTCCAATTCACTGTTTGATATTCCACTAATAACTTGCTTAAAGTTAAGTTCTATGCAAAAATTTTCTATTTTCGGAATCCTTATTAAATATTTTTAATAAACTGTTTTTGTGATGCCTATGGATCCAATGGAAAAGATTTTCGATGAGATGGCTAAGAACCCTAAAATGAAGAAAAAGCTCAAAATAAAAGCCGCTTTCTCGCTGCTCCTGCTTGTGCTGTTCTTTGGTGTGATATTCATAACGGTGGGCACCATACTGGCCACTAAGAACGGCAGCTTCCTCGGATTGACCAAGCTTCAGTTTATGGAGCTCAGGAGCAAGTATGGAATAATGATGATGGTACTAATAACCATCCACCTCATGATGAACTGGAAAATCTTCACCAAAGAGCTCAAAATACTCTTCAGCTGATTTAAATTTTCCAGCTTCTAGTTGAAGCTAAAAATATAAAGTTTGAGGACTAAAGCTCCATCAGCCTCTCATAGAGCTCATCAACTTTCTTTGCAACATCTTCGACTGTGAAGCCTTTCTTCACCGCGAGCCAGACAGCACCTCCAGCGCCGACTCCTTCTTTAACGTAGCCCCTCTCGTAGTCTTGGAGTCCTTTAAACCTGCTCCTTGAGAAGTCAAGCTCCGCATAATAGTAGGCAATCCCAATCCCCTTTGCGGTCTCCTTAAACGTGGAGCTCTCATCGTTGGCAACCCACTTCGTGGTTGCAATCATAAACCTGCCTAAGTCTTCGCCTAAAGCCTTTAACAATGCAGATATTGAGAGCATTTGAGTTCCACCAGCTAAAACCACTTCGCCTTTAAATTCCTGAGAAATCCCTATTACAGTTGCCATCATTGGGTCTCCAAACTCTTCCAAAGCACTAAGAGGTTCGTTAGCTAAATCCCCCTTATTTATGCCAGCTCTCTTGAAGCCTTCTTCAATCACCTGTGCCTTAAGGTTTTGAGGATTGTTTGGAGCTGCTGATGAAGTCTTTGCTTCATAGCCAAGAGCCCATAAAATGGCTTGAGCTGTGGTCGTTCCTCCTGGTGTGGACTCTCCGATGACTACCTCTTTCAAGCCGAGCTTATTAAGTTGTTCTCCAAAGAGCCTAGCCTTCTCAATGATTTCCCTCGCTTCAGGCAGGGCTTTCTCCTTTCTAAAGTCCCTCCCTACAACATCGCTTATATGCACGTACGGAACGAGAGGTGCTAAATAAGTTCCGCCTCTAACGATAATTATTGGAAAATCAGCCAACTCCTTTGCAGCTTTAGTGATTATAGCTGGCGTTGGGTGCCCTTCGGGAGTAACTGGTATCACATCAATGATTTTAGGCTTTTCGTGGAAAAGGTACTCTGCATCAGCTGGGGGCGTTAGCTTTGTTAGCTCAGGAGTTGCTCCGGCAACGCTTATTCCAGGTATTGTAGAAACCTCTGTATTGCCCAAAACTACGAGCATCATAAATACCACCGTTGGCAATTTTATCCAATAGACTTATATACCCTTCGCCCTTTACCATTGGTGGATAAATAATCCAAGGTGGTAATATGAGAAAGGTAACCTACCTGTTTGTGGTGTTGATGATAGGTGTCCTCGTCAGCGGCTGTATAAGTCAACCAACTCCAGAAACCATAACTCAAACGATGACGACCACAGCTACCGAGACCATTACCAAAGCGCCCGAATACTATCCGCTTATGATAAAAGACTTCGCTGATAGAGAGGTTAAAATTGAGAAGGAACCCCAGAAAATAGTATCGCTCGCACCAAGCATAACTGAGACGCTCTACTTCCTTGGTGCCCTCGATAGGGTCATCGGCGTTACGCAGTTTGATGACTATCCTCCAAATGTTCAGGATGGGAGGACAATTATAGGCGGCTTCAGCGATCCCAACATTGAGGTCATAGCCTCACTCCAGCCTGACCTCATCATAGGAACATCCATGCACCTTAAGTACCTCGAGCAGCTTGAAAAAATAGCCCCCGTCATAATCGTCGACCCCAAGAATATCGATGAGATATACTCTCAGATAATGCTTCTTGGAAAGGTCCTCAACAAGGAAAAGGAAGCTGAAGGAGTTGTTAACTATATGAAGGCCGAAGTTGAGGACGTTAAGTTCAAGGTTGAGGGCAAGGAAAAGCCGAAGGTCTTCTTCATAAGCTGGTGGAACCCAATTTACACACCGGGAAGTGGCACCTTTCAGGGTGACCTGATAGAGATTGCAGGCGGTGAGAACATCTTTAATGATTTGAATGGCTGGGCTCAGGTTAACCTCGAGAGTGTGCTCGCGAGGGATCCCGATGTGATAATTCTCTCCGCTCACGCGGGCGTTACTCCCGAGGAAATATGCAAGAGCGAGCTGGCAAAGACGAGCGCGGTTAAAGAGGGAAGGATATACGTGGTGAGCGACGACAACGCCATCTCAAGGCCCGGGCCGAGGATAGTTGAAGGTCTCGAGGAGCTTACCCTGTTTATCCACCCCGAGGCCTTTGGATACAGCTTCCAGCCTGTGGCGTGCGAGGCCACCGGCTGAGCAATTTCCCTTTTTGAACCTTTGAGCTTTATCTTTTATTTTCATGGGGGAATGAGGATGGGAAAAGCCTTAATGATTCAGGGAACGTCTTCAGGGGCTGGAAAGTCTTTATTAGCCCTCGCATTATGCAGAATCTTCTCAAACCTCGGATATGATGTTGTGACTTTTAAGAGCCAAAACATGAGTCTAAATTCCGCTCCAAGCATAGAGGGTGGAGAAATTAGCCGAGCACAGTATCTACAGGCTTTGGCATGTAAAAAGAAGCCCTCCGTGAAGTTCAACCCTATCCTTCTCAAGCCGGAGGGGGGCATGAGGAGCCAAGTTGTGTTTATGGGAAAGCCTATAGGAAGTGTTTCCGCTAAGGAATATATGCTCTCCAAGAAGGAGGAGCTCTTTTCAAAAGCCATGAAAGTCTTGGATGAGCTGCTGGAGAAGCACGACATCGTTGTAATCGAAGGTGCTGGCTCTCCGGTAGAGATCAACCTCAAAGATTACGACATTGCTAACATGCGTGTTGCCAAGCACGCCAAGGCTAAGGTCATTTTAGTCACGGACATAGACAGGGGAGGAAGTTTTGCCTCAATAGTAGGGACTATGGAGCTCTTAAGCGAGGAGGAGCGAAAACTCGTAATGGGTTTCATTTTCAACAAGTTCCGCGGTGATGCCTCTCTCCTTAAGCCCGGCTTAGACTATTTGGAGCAAAGGTACGGGAAGAAAGTTTTAGGGGTAATTCCTTATACGGAGCATAAAATTCCAGAAGAAGATTCTCTAACAGAGTTCCCGAAGGTTAAGGGTGAGCTACACATTCAAATTGTCAAGCTCCCACACATAAGCAACTTTACAGACTTTGAGCCCCTCCACTGGGCGAACGGGATTGATTACGTGAGCAACGCTGAAGAAATTAAGGGCGATGTTATAATCGTTCCAGGGAGCAAAAATACTGTTGAAGACTTGCTCTGGATGAGAGAAAATGGAATTGAAGACGCTATACTTGAGGCACACAAAGATGGAGCTTTTGTTATAGGTGTCTGTGGCGGCTTCCAGATGCTCGGGAAAAAGATAATCGACGAGGTCGAGTCTAAGAGAGGCAAAATCAATGGGGTTGGGCTCTTAGAGACTAAAACCTTCTTTGCCAGAACCAAAAGAACTAACCACCTAAAAGCACAAATTCTGTGGAAACCTCTTGGAGGCATGGTCGTTGAGGGCTATGAGATTAGGATGGGACGCTCTACCTCGGAAAGGCATTTTTCGGTAATCCACGAAATCAACGGGAGGCCAACTTTTGAGTATGATGGAGCCATCGGCGAGAGAGCTTTTGGGACTTATCTGCACGGCATCTTCCATAACTTCGACTTTACGGAAAGGTTTTTGAACATGCTCAGGGCTGAGAAAGGTCTTGAACCCATAAGTGTAGGCAGATGGAGCCTTGAAGAAGAAATCGAGAGGTTTGCTAAAATAGTGGAGAAGAGCATCGACGTGGATTACATTTTGGGCAAGCTTGGACTATAAAAACTTAGACCTCAACAACTTGGCAATCCTATTTGCAAGTTCGAGCTCTTCAGGAGTATTCACATTTAAAGCTAAGAGTGGATTGGTTAGCTCAAAGAACTCTTCTCCCTCCTCGGCAACGGCGTTTAGGCCTACTATAGCATAGCCGCGATAAACAGCAGGTTTCAGGCCTTTAGGAACCCTTGAGAGCGGTAAAACCCCTGTGAGGCTTAGCTTTCTCCTCTCGAGCTCTTTCATCATTAAAGCAAGGTCAGAGGCTCTAACGAAGGGTATATCGCTTGCAACGCTCACGAAGGTGCCCAACTCGCGCAAAAGCCACTGGACGTCGTGCACATATCCGTTGCCGGGTGTTTCTATGAAATGTATACCCTCCCTGAGGCACAGCTCTTTAGTCTTTGGCGTGTTCTTCGAGAGTGCAATAAGGGTTTCACCGACCTTTGAGGCCTGTTCATATACCCAGAGGAGCATCTCTCTACCTGCTATTTTCAATACCGGCTTCTCTTTACCCATGCGTGTTGATTTCCCACCTGCGAGAATGATTATCATAGATACCACCAAATGAAAGCCAAAGTCAAAAGCGTTCCAGCTCTTGTTATCTCAGCTGTTGCTCCAATGCAGTCGCCGTTAATCCCTCCAAAATTATCCAGGCTGAGCTTTATGGTGTAAGCTCCAATTAAAAGCCCCAAAACCGAGAAGATGCTTTTTGGACTGTAAACTACAGCGGGAAGGAGGAGAGTCAAATAGAGCACACTCCCGGCGAGGAGCTGCTTTTTATTCATGGCTTTCATGAAGTAAGAGCCAAGGCCTTCTCCAAGGGGCTTTTTCGTGGCTAAAGTGAGGAGCATTGCATACTTGGAATTGAGCTCTGCTAAAAAGATGGCGTAGAACGGGAGGAGCTGAAGAGAATAAATCTGGAGGAAGAGAATCATTACAACGGCAAAAACTCCCGCTATGCCGGTGTTTAAGTCTTTCATTGCCTTAATCTTCCTTTCGCGGTCGCCTTTGGTCATTACCCCATCGGCAAAATCAGCTAGACCATCAAGGTGGAGCAAGCCAATGGTAAAATACAGGAGCAGAAGGGCGAGCACATTTTTTAGAGGGACGTCAAAATACAGGATTAAGGCGGGTAAGGCTGATGTTATGGGTGCCAGCAGGGGAAAGGCCCACATTTCATGTCGTGCCTTTTCAAAATCCCCTTTGAGTGGAATCCTTGTCATGAATGGAATGAGGTTTTTCATATTTTCACCTCGGCTAATTAATCCAACGTTAAAAACGCTTAAAAAGACTACCTCCAAACTGCCAACTATGAAAAAGGAACACTATAGGATGTTGCTTGTGCTTGTTTTAATCCTGACTGTTTTGTATACTCTCGGCTTAGTCGGTGTGCTTCCCTTTGTTGTCAGCTATTATATCACCATTTTCTTCGTATTCCTGTTCCTCTTCCTCCGATGGCAGAAGAGGCTCAAATAGCCTTGTCATGCATCCAGCTATAAACCCCCCAACGGCATCGTCCAAAAACGGCGGCAGCTCTCTCAAAATCCCCGGCTTTTTGGTGTCATAGTAGAAGAAGTTGAAGAGCGCCATCTTCCCACCAATGTACTCGGCTATGTCAATTCCTATGAGCTCATCCGCCACGAGGTTTACGGGATCTCCTTCAACTTTAAAGTTCTCCTCTAAGAGTAGAGCGGCTTTTAGAAGGGCTTGGACGTTGATGTCGTTTAGATAGTGGAGTATAATCTCTCTAAGCTGTCCTCTAACTTTTTCCGCATCATTTCCAATGTAAAGTTCCAAAGCGGTATCGAGCATTCTCTCAAGGGTTATGCCTTTAGCTTCGAGTTCCTCAATCATCTTCTCACCAGCCTGAGCTTCAACCACCAATATCTCTCGCTCTCTTCAATTTTCAATGGCTCCAGATTAAAGCTTGCCTTAAAGAGAGGGGCGCTGAGCGTTACAGTGTGGAACTCCCCAAATTCTCCGATGGGGTCTATCTCCGGGTTCGCTTCTAAGAAGAGTTCCAAATCTCCGAGAGAAGAGAATGTGTAGCCGAGCCACTCTTTTGAAAGCTTTTCCTTATTTACAGAGATTATTGCGTACTCAAAGCCAGCATTGAGCATCTCTTTAGCCAGCTCAAGCGTGTTCCTTCCCCAGAGAGGTTCTAAAGCCTCAACCTCTGCTCTTTCGGCAAGCCATTTTATCCACTTAAAGTGGTCTTCGAGGAGGACATCCCCGGCTATGATGTAATCAACATCGAGAGAGCTTATGAATTCCGCTAAAGCCTCGCTTCCTTTCCCCATGTCAAAGATGAGAAGCTCTTTTCCCATCGCATCGACGAGCTTTTTGAGTTCGCTTAAGTTTTCGTAGTGGGGTGAAACTCCTATGGTGGTTTTTAGGGCTAAGAGAGAGGGTATTTTGATCCCCTGCTTTTCAGCTAGATACGCGGCATAAAGCCCATCTTTGCCGCCTGAAAAGAAAGCTATACCTCTCAAAAGCTTCCCTCCAACTTTGCCTGCTCATACTCCTCTCTTATCTTTTGAAGCTCGGCCTCATCAACATATGGGATTATCGCTCCACAGCTGAGACAGAGCCAGGGATAAGCCTTAACCGTGCCAGTGAATGCCGCTTTTAAACCATGCTTCCAGGGAGCTTTCCAGAAATACACCGCATACCCTTCTTGCGGGCTCTTCCCTTTTATCATAGTTCCTCCGCAGAAAGGACACTTTTTCGCCTCCATAACACCACCAAAATTATAAACACGTTGGACGTTTTATCCTTTATGCTGCTGATGTTTGAGAGCTTAAAGAGGGTCGGCGAAATTTACATAAACCCAAGAAATTTCAAAATTATGCCTCTGTCTCTGAGAACCTGGAAAGATTTGCTCTCTCTGGATGAAAAGACGTATGGAATTTACGCAAGAACTATTTACAACCCAAAGGAGAGATTTTTAGTTAAAAACAAAGAAGACAGAGAAAAAGCTCTTAAACTGGATGAGCTTTATAGAGAGCTCCTCCAGAACCCTCTTCGCTTTTGCCATGAGGAGTATTACAAATATCAGCTTGAAGTTAAGGCTTTTGAGGGTCTCCCCTTTGCAAATGGCTGGGTTGGGTCAAAAGTCGTTCTCGTCGGCGAGGCACCGGGAAGGAAGGGATGTGGGTTAATGGGCATCTGCTTTTACAGGGATGCCTCCGGAATGCTGCTTAGAAGGGCTCTATTCTCTCTCGGAATAAACCCCGATTTTTTATACATCACCAACGTTGTTAAGTGCAATCCGCCGGGGAACAAGCTTAAGGGTTTCGATGAAAGGGAGCTTTCACTCCTTAAGAAGGAGCTTGAAATTCTGAAGCCCAAAGCCCTTTTCGCCATCGGCAGAACGGCGGAGAAAGCCTTGAAAAAGCTCGGCTTTGACTCAATGTATCTCAAACACCCAGCATGGTATGTGCGGCGTGGAGTGAGGGAGCCAAGTGGGGAGATGCTGGAGGAGTACAGCAAGATAATGGAGGTCATTGGATAATGAGTGCCATCACTACTTTCTTTCTCGCTATTCTCTGGGATTTAATCTTGGGAGAACCTCCCGCCCTAGTTCATCCCACGGTATGGTTTGGAAAATTGATTGGCTTTTTTGATAAGCATTACAAAAGGAGAAGCCCGACTTTAGATTTCATTGGGGGAGCTTTTGCTTCCCTGTTTGTGATCGCATTTGCCTTTGCACTCTCAAAGCTCCCAGAATTTTTACCAAAATGGTTTAGCTTTGTTCTGGGAGTTTACCTCCTCAAAAGCTCCTTCGCAATTAAGAGCCTAGCGGAGCACGTAGGGAATACAATCCGCGAGGATATTGAGGAGCAGAGAAAATATGTCAGCTGGATTGTGAGTAGAGACGTAAAAAGGGTCGATAGGGCTCACTTAAATTCAGCGGCAATTGAAAGCTTGGCAGAAAACATAACGGACAGCATAGTTGCTCCTCTTTTTTATTACTTACTCTTTGGCCTAAGCGGTGCCCTTGTCTATAGGGCAATAAACACTCTTGATGCAATGATTGGCTACAAAAATGAGCGCTATTTTTACTTCGGCAAGTTTGCAGCCAGGCTGGACGACCTGCTCAACTTCATTCCGGCTAGGATAACGGTTTTCCTCTTCCTTCCATTTAATCCAAAAAGAGTGCTGGAATACTACAAAAGGGCAAAGTTTAAGCTCAATTCCGATAAACCGATAGCCGCTATGAGTGCCGTCCTCGGCGTTTGGCTCGAGAAGGAGGGACTTTATAGGTTTGATGGAGTAGAACCAACGCTTGATGACATAAAAAGGGCTCTTAGGGTTTATTGGATCCTCATTGGTGAGTGGATTTTGGCATGCATGATAATACTCGCTTTGGAGGTGCTCCTATGCTAAAACCGGTGAAATTCAAAGCCCACCACGGGGGCTCTCGTGAGGAAGGCCTCTTGGATTTCTCGGCTTCACTGAATCCCTATACTCCTCCATGGCTTGATGAGATGTTTAAAAGGGCTAAGGAACTCTCAAGCCGCTACCTCTATTGGGAAAAGCTTGAGGAAGAGCTTTCAAACCTGATTGGCGAAAGCATAACGATAACGGCTGGAATCACTGAGGCGTTGTATTTGCTTGGCATCCTCGCCATGAGGGAAAAGCGCAGGGTGATAATTCCAAGGCACACTTATGAGGAGTACGAGCGAATCTCTAGAATTTTTAATGCCGAAGTTATCAAATGTCCAAATGAGCCGAAGAAACTTGCTGAGCTCGTGGAGAAGGGGAGTATAGTTTTTTTTCTGCAACCCAAACAATCCTGACGGCCGTTATTATTCCCCAAGAGAGCTTAAACCGCTTATCGATGCCGTTGAGGATAAAGAAGCTCTCCTCCTTCTTGATGAAGCATTCATAGACTTCGTCAAAAATGCCAAAAGCCCGGAAGGAGGGAACATCCTAAAGCTGAGAACATTCACGAAGAGCTATGGCCTCCCGGGAATCAGGGTTGGCTACGTCATCGGCTTTGAGGAAGCTTTTAAGAGCGTTAGAATGCCTTGGAGCATTGGGTCTCTCGGCTACGCCTTCCTCGAATTCATCATAAAAGACGAGTCCCGCTTTTTGAAAGAGACTATGCCTTTGATTTGGAAGGAAAAGGAGCGGATGGAGAAAGCTTTGGACGTCAAGAGCGACGCCAACTACTTCATCAAGAACGTTGGGGATGCTAAAACCTTCGCCGAAAGTCTGAAGAAAAAGGGAATCCTAGTGAGGGACTGCTCATCATTTGGGCTCCCAGAATATGTGCGCTTCAGCGTAAGAAAGAAGGAAGAAAACGAAAAGCTGATTGAAGCTTTTGAGCACTTTCTCTAAAGCATCTTTCCGACGCTCTCAAAAGCTTCCAGTGAAATTCTCTCCCTCGCTATTTTTTCCGCGGTCCTCTTCCTTATGTTTTCCTCGACCTCCTCAGGCTTTCCAAAGAATATTGCTTCGGCTGGGCACATTTCGCTGCACGCTGGTGCTAGGCCAAGCTCCCTCCTATTGGCACACATATTACACTTTGTAACCGCTTTTACTTTCACATCGAAGCTTGGGACTCCAAAGGGGCACACCGCCAAGCACATATAACAGCCAATGCACTTGTCCGGGTCTATTATTACAGCTCCATCGTGGTCTTTATATATCGCTCCTGAAGGACAAACATCCATACATGGGGCTTTCTCACAGTGGCGGCAGTTTATTGGAATTGGAAGGCCGCTCATGGTATAGTAAATCTTTATGTTGGGCTTCCCGTGGTGAAGGAACTCACAAATCCCTTGGCATGTCTCACATCCTATGCACAAGCTGTAGTCAACGTGAAGGACCCTCTTCATTCCAATCACCTCCCCTCAAGCCAAAGGTGTATGCTTTCAGCCGCTAAGAGACCATCTAAAACTGCCCTACCAACTTTTGATGGTCCCATAACAACATCTCCAGCCGCAAAGACCCCCTCTCTGCTCGTCATATGCCTTGCATCAACTAGTATGTTCCCCCACTTGTCCACAGCTATTCCCGCTTGCTCGCTAAATGGGGGTGTGGGCTTTTGTCCAACGGCGAATATAACGTAGTCTACATCTATTTGGAAGTTTGAGCCCTCTATGGGTATGGGCCTTCTCCTTCCGCTCTCGTCTGGCTCACTTAGCTTACACTTTTGCAGTTCAATAGCCCTAACCTTGCCGTTCTCACCAATAATGCGAACTGGCATAGTCAGCTCGAGCCACTTAACCCCCCTCCTTTGGAGGAGGTTAATCTCATAGGGACCAGCTGGGGCCTCTCTTATCGTCCTCCTATAGCTCAAATAAACCTTCTCCGCACCGAGAAGCACACTTTCCATGGCGGCATCAACAGCTGTGTGGCCTGCTCCGATGACCATTACTCTCTTTCCTTCCACAGGCGTTACATTGTCCCAGCTCAAGTGGCCGAGCTTTGCGCTTTTTATCCTGAAGAGATAGCCCAAAGCGGGATAAACTCCCTCTAACTCGGCTCCTTCTATTTTTGGAATTGTTGACTTCCAAGTGCCTGTTGAAATTAGAACGGCATCATAGCTTTCAACGAGCTCATTGAAATTCACGACGTTTTCAACAAAGTCGTCTCCTTCCTCTTTTTCGTTTCCAAAGGCAACTTTCGTGTTTGGGTAAAATTTAACTTCGAAGACGTTTTCAAGCTCCCTGTATCCGTTTCTAACACGATAGATGGGAATCCTAAATTCAGGGATTCCAAAGAGCATTAAGCCACCTGGCTCTGGAAGCTTGTCATAAACGTGAACCTCATGACCGTGACACACTAAATAGCCAGCCGCACTGAGTCCAGCTGGACCACCACCAATTATGGCGACTTTTTTCCCAGTAGGTTTTGGTTTTTCCCTACATAGAAATGCAAATCTCATTCCACTCATAGCCATCACCCCAAATAACCCTCATATTTTGTCGCTACATCAAAAATCTTCTTTCTTTTACACTCATCACATAAATAAGCTATCTGTGAGTCCTCTCCCATACTTTCGAGCTTTTTCGATAAATATTCAGCTTCTTTAAGCACATGCTTAAGCTTCTTCCCACATCTTGCGCAGTGTGCATACTCAAAGAGTAATGTGGCATCATCGGGCTTTCCATCTATTGCATGGGTAGGACAGGCATCGTTGCACTCGTATTCGCATTCGCCGCACTTCGCGGGCTCAAAGACTATCTTTCTAACCTCCTCTTCAAAAATTGAAATGGCGTTGAAGGGGCACGCCTTTGCGCAGATGCCGCAGCCAATGCAGAGGCTTTCTTTTAGCATGCCCCTCACCCGAAGAGTGCTATTTTTTCTATGGCCTTTCTCTGAGCTTCAACTATACGCTCTGCTTTGCGCTTTCTCTTTTCTTCCATGATCTCATTTATTTCACCAAATACGAGTGCATCTGTTGGACAAACGCTTGCACACAGCGGGAGATTCCCCTCCTTTCTTCTGTCAGCACAGAGATTGCACTTGACGGCAAGCTCCTTGATCGGGTCAACTATTGGAATGGCGTAAGGACAAACGGCTGAGCACATGTAGCAGCCAATACACTTCTCTTCGTTGATTATTACCGCGCCATCTCCGTCTCTTTTTATGGCCTTTGTTGGGCACACCTCTATACATGGGGCTTTCTCACAGTGGCGGCAGTTCAGCGGAACGGCCATATCTTCAAACTCATAAACACTTATGAAGGAAATTCCATGTTCTTTTTCACAGGCTACCTCACACGCCTTACAGGCTATGCACCTTCCCAAGTTTATGAAGAGCTTCATCTCACATCACCTTCTCCACTCTACATGCACTCACCTTAAGTTCGGGTATCTTAGCTTCGGGATCAAGAACGTCGTTTGTCAGAACGTTGGCTCCCCAGTGCCACGGTACTCCAATTACACCTTCGCCAATGCGCTTCGTAATCTTAGCTTTGCACTCATAAGAACCGCGCCTCGTCACAATCCTAATCTTATCCCCGCTCTCAATTCCAAGCTTTTGGGCATCTTTTGGATTAATTTCCGCGTAAGCTTCGCCCCATCTTTTGGTGAGTGCTTTACTCCTTCCACTCATTGTGACCGTGTGGTACTGTCCCACAACTCTAAAAGTCGTCAGCATGAAAGGATATTCCTCATCGGGGAGCTCTGCCGGTGGCTTGAATTCCACAGGAATTATGTTTGCCTTTCCATCTGGTGTGGCAAAGCTCTCCACATGCAAGCGCTTTGTTCCGGGGTGGTCTTCGCTTGGGCATGGCCATTGAATTCCCTCAACATCGCGCTTGAGCCTCTCGGGGGTAATTCCCCTGTACTGGGGTGCCACTAATGCTATTTCTCTTGTAACGTCCTCGACACTCTCGTAGTCAAACTTTAGGCCAAGAGCTTTGCCGAGCATTGTTAGTATTTCCCAATCGGGTTTAGCTTCCTCTGGTGGCTCGATAGCTTTGAAGTTCCACTGGACTCTTCTTTCGCTCGCTGTAAAGGAGCCCTCTTTCTCGGCATAAGCGGCTGCAGGTAGAATATAGTGGGCGTATTTAGCAGTCTCCGTTAGAAAGATATCCTGCACGACGAGAAGCTCGAGCTCTTTCAAAGCTTCAATCACGTGCTTTGTGTTGGGGTCGCTCACTACAGGGTTTTCACCCATTATATAGAGTGCCTTAATCTCACCTTCATGAGCTTTGTTTATTATTTCAGGAATTGTTAAACCTGGCTCGCTTGGGAGCTCTTCGACGCCCCAAATCTCTGCCACGCGCTTTCTCTTCTCATCGTCGGTGACCTTTTGGTAGCCGGGCAAGACATTTGGCAAAGCGCCCATATCACAAGCTCCCTGCACGTTGTTTTGGCCGCGCATTGGGAATAAGCCGGTTCCTTCTTTGCCCACATAGCCACATATTAGTCCCAAGTCAGCTAAAGCTTTAACATTGCCAGTTCCCGTTATGTGCTGTGTAAGCCCCATGGCCCACATTATTATTCCTCTTCCTGCGGTTGCAAACGTCACGGCGGCTTCTCTAATTAAGTGTGCGGGAATTCCAGTGATTTTCTCGGCATACTCTGGTGTATATTCCTCAACAACCTTAATGAGCTTCTCAAAGCCTTTAGTTCTCGAGAACACGAACTTCTTGTCGTAGAGGCGCTCCTTTATTATGACGTGCATCATGGCGTTCGCTAAAGCTATATCGGTTCCAAGCCTTAGTGGGAGATGCATATCAGCGAACCATGCTGTTTTCGTCTTCCTCGGGTCAACTACAATTATTTTAGCACCGTTGTCTTTTGCTCTCAAAATGTAGCGCATCAAAACAGGATGGGTCTCTGCTGGATTGTAGCCCCAAATAAGGAGAACTTTTGCCTTTGGTATGTCATCATAGGAACCGCTTTGAGCTGCTGCCCCAACAGTTTGAGCTAAGCCTGCTACGGTTGAAGCGTGACAAAGCCGTGCACAGTGGTCAACGTTGTTTGTGCCGAGGATACGTGCTATCTTTTGGAGGAGGTAGTTCTCTTCATTTGAACATCTTGCACTAGAGAAGAAGCCTAAAGCATCTGGGCCGTATTTATCTCTGATTTCTAAAATCTTCTCAGCAATCTCTTTTATGGCCTGTTCCCAGCTTATTTCCTCGAAGCCGTTTTCGGTGCGCTTTAGCGGCTTTGTAAGTCTATCGTTATGTCTGAGGAAGTCTAAAGCGGTTAGGCCTTTAGGGCACAGCTTCCCCTCATTAACGCCACCCTCGTAAATCTCTACCTCTACGGGCTCTCCGTTGAGGGTCTTTATGTAAAACCTACACCCCATCCCACAGTAGGGGCACAGACCAATTGTGAGCTTTTCCATCTTCACCACCCATTTGCATTTTTATGTTAAAATTTAAAAAGTTTTGGAAAAATTTAAACAAGTTTATGTTAAACCACTCTCTTCCTCACTGTATATGTCACGCCAATTCCGTAAATGCTTATAGCTAGGGGTACTGCCCAGAGAGCTACTTTTCCAAAGCCATTTAGCACGTAAGCTATTCCTGCAGGTATAAAGACCATGAGCACGGCGAAAATTGCTAGGAGTGTCAGGAAGTCAGTGATCTCTTTGAATGCATTCTCACCATCAGCTAAGTACCAGTGGTAAAATCCAACAAAGAGAAAGCCCCCAACGGCGTTTCCAATGGTGACGGGTATTATGTTCTTGAAAAAGTCGAGCCATGTAATGGCGTAGTTGCTTGCAAATATAGCACTCGTAATAGCCCACATATTTGCTATGCTGTGCTCAAATCCAATAGCAACGAATGCAAATATTGGGAACCATGTGACGAGGACTTTTCCGGCAGTGTCCTTTGCTCTAACATAGAGCCATATGGCAACGTTAACAAGCCAGTTACAGCCTACAGCAAGCCAAAACGCCTTCCAAGGAGTTATGTTAACTTTGTATGCTCCTATGCCCACAAGAACATCCTTGAAGAGTCCACTTGCGAATAAGCCTGTGCCGTAGATTGCTAAGAACGCCAAAAATACGCTACCTATAAAGTTGCCTGCATAGCTACCGACCCAATTGTAAAGGACGTCCTTAATCTCAACCTTCTTTGTTAGCTTGGATATAGACACAATTTGGGCATTGCCTGTCCAGAGGTCGGCTCCACCGACTAGAACGGCTATAAGTCCCACAGGGAATACTGCACCTAAGAGGAGCTTGAATAGCGATGTATTTGGAAATGTCCCAAACTTTGAGTGGAAGCTTGCACTGGCCACTATCGCCAGCATGAATCCGAAAGCAATGTAGGCACCGGCCATGAAGCCTGCAAAGAGGAGCTTTGAGGGTGTGGCTTTGGTTTTAGTGTATCCTATATTGGAACAAGCATCTACGCCTTCATGCACATTATATAGGACACATGTACAATTATCTTCCATGATGACCACCTCAATTGAAAATGTATTATTGTATTCATTCTTCTCTTAAACATCTCCGTTTAAAAGCCTTTTTTAAACGCCCTTTGTTCAACCTAAGGTGCATAATTGCTTGTTTAGCAAAATAGAGAACATTAACGTTGAATTTGAATCTTTGAAGTAATTTTATATGCATTAATGATACATTTATGCATATATTAACTTCCAGTGATAAATTTAGCGTTATCTGATTTTAAATTCGTAGCACCAAATCTTTCGCAATTAACGCATTCTTAACCTTAGGTTGATAAACTAAGGATTTAGAAAGGCTTTTTTAACTTTCAATTGAGCTAGTCTCAGGGATGGATAGAATTGAGCATATGAACGAGGATATACATCTACTGGGGTGATAAAAGTGAGATATGTTAAGCTTCCAAAAGAAAATATTTACGAATTCCTTGGTCGTTTGAAGGAATACGGGACACTTTACGCTCCCGTCAAAATTTCAGAAAAGTTTTATGACTTCAGGGAAGTCGATGACGTCAAAAAGGTTGAGTTCCATTACAACAGGACTATAATGCCGCCAAAGAAGTTCTTCTTCCTTCCAAGGGAGAAGCTCTTTGAGTTCAGTATTTCAAAAGCAGAGTACAAAGAAACGATTGAAAACGTTGAGCCATTTGTACTCTTTGGACTTCACGCATGTGATATCTTTGGGCTGAAGATACTTGATACTGTCTATTTAGACGAATTCCCAGACAAGTACTACAAAGTAAGAAGGGAAAAGGGCATCATCATCGGAATTAGCTGTATGCCTGATGAATACTGTTTCTGTAACCTCAGAGAGACAGATTTTGCGGACGATGGGTTCGATCTCTTTTTACATGAGCTCCCAGATGGATGGCTCGTTAGAGTTGGCACCCCAATAGGCCACAGAATTGTGGATAAAAACATAAAGCTCTTTGAAGAAGTCACCACTCAGGACGTCTGCAACTTTAGAGACCTTGAGAAGAAGAGAGCTGAGGCATTTAAGTATCATGAAGACTGGGGCAACCTTCGCTATCTGCTCGAGCTCGAAATGGAGCACCCAATATGGAATGAGCAGAGCGAGCTTTGTTTAGCCTGTGGTAACTGTAACACTACATGCCCAACTTGTAGATGTTACGAGGTTCAAGACATTCCAAGCCTTGATGGCGATACAGGATATAGGGAGAGAAGATGGGATTCCTGTCAATTAAGAAGCCACGGCTTAGTTGCTGGAAACCACAACTTCAGGCCCACAAAGAAGGATCGCTTCATGAACCGCTACCTATGTAAGAACTCTTACAACGAGAAGCTCGGTATGAGCTTCTGTGTAGGATGTGGAAGGTGTACATACTTCTGCCCTGCTGGTATAAGCTTTGTTGAGAACTTGAGGAGAATAATGGGGATTGAAGATAAGAGCTGTCCCTCAGAGATTAGTGAGGAAATTCCAAAGAGGGGATTTGCTTACGCAAGTGATGTGAGAGGTGAGGACATATGAACGACAACCCTTACGCATTAGAAAAAGCCAAAGTTTTGAAAGTTTACACTTTAACAGAAACAGAAAAACTCTTCCTCTTTAGATTTGAAAACCCAGAGATAGCTGAGAGCTGGACATTTAAGCCCGGTCAATTCGTCCAATTAACAATCCCCGGTGTTGGAGAAGTACCAATTAGTATATGTTCTTCTCCAATGAGGAAGGGATTCTTTGAGCTCTGTATTAGAAGAATTGGAAGAGTAACTAATGTAGTTCATAAACTAAAGCCAGGAGACACCGTCCTTGTTAGGGGGCCATATGGAAACGGTTTCCCAGTTGAGGAGTGGGAAGGCAAGGACTTACTCCTAATAGCAGCTGGTCTTGGAACAGCTCCCCTAAGAAGCGTATTCTTATACGCAGTGGACAACAGATGGAAGTTTGGAAACATCACATTCATCAACACCGCCCGTTATGGAAAGGACTTGCTCTTCTACAAGGAGCTTGAGGCTATGAAGGACTTAGCTGAGGCTGAGAACATAAAGATAATACAAAGCGTTACACGTGATAAGGAGTGGCCCGGAAGGAAGGGAAGACCTCAAAACTTCATAGTTGAGGCAAACACAAATCCAAAGAACACTATAGTGACAGTTTGTGGTCCACCAAGAATGTATAAGGCTGTATTTGAGTATCTCATCAACTATGGATACAGACCAGAGAACATCTTCGTTACACTAGAGAGAAAGATGAAGTGCGGTATTGGAAAGTGCGGGCACTGTAACGTTGGAACAAGCACCTCATGGAAATACATATGTAAGGACGGACCTGTGTTTACATACTTCGACATAGTATCAACACCAGGGTTGTTGGACTGAGGTGGTAGAAATGGAGAACGGAAAAGTTAGAGTTGGATTTTACGCTCTCACATCATGCTATGGCTGTCAACTACAATTTGCCATGATGGATGAAATAATTCAGCTCCTCGATAAGGCTAACATTGAGTGCTGGTTCATGGTTGAACGCGATAGCGATGAGGATAGGGAAGTTGATATAGCGTTCATTGAGGGAAGCATTTCAACAGAGGAGGAAGTCGAGCTCGTAAAGAAGATTAGAGAGAAGGCGAAGATTGTCATAGCTGTTGGTTCATGTGCCGTCCACGGTGGAGTGCAGAGCTGGGGCAACGACAAGGAGCTTGAAGAGCTCTGGAAGACTGTCTATGGTGATGGTAAAGTCAAATTCGAGCCAAGAATGGCAGAGCCCGTTGAGAAGTACATTAAAGTTGACTACAGGCTCTATGGTTGCCCACCGGAGAAGAAGGACTTCCTCTACGCTTTAGGAACATTCCTAATCGGTTCATGGCCTGAGGATATCGATTATCCAGTATGTGTCGAGTGTAGGCTTAAGGGCAATTCATGTATACTCATCGAAAAGGGAGAACCATGCCTTGGACCATTAACTGTTGCTGGATGTGATGCAAGATGTCCAAGCTACAACATAGCGTGCATTGGATGTAGAGGTGCTATAGGCTACGACGTTGCATGGTTCGACTCACTAGCTAAGACATTCAAAGAGAAGGGTCTAACAAAGGAGGAAATCCTTGAGAGAATGAGAATATTCAACGCCCACAACCCGAAGCTTGAAGAGATGGTTAACAAAATCTTTGAGGAGGGAGAATGATGTATATACCAATTACTGTTGATCACATTGCACGTGTAGAGGGAAAAGGCGGAATTGAGATAGTCATGGGCGACGAAGGCGTTAAGGAGGTCAAGCTCAACATCATTGAAGGTCCAAGGTTCTTTGAGGCTATAACAATTGGCAAGAAGCTTGAAGAAGCCTTGGCCGTTTATCCAAGAATTTGCTCATTCTGTTCAGCAGCTCACAAACTCACCGCCGTAGAAGCAGCTGAGAAGGCTGTTGGATTTACCCCAAGGGAAGAGATACAGGACTTGAGAGACCTCCTGTATATAGGCGACATGATTGAAAGCCATGCACTTCACCTTTACTTGCTCGTCCTCCCGGACTACCTCGGTTACTCCAATCCACTCAGCATGCTCGACAAGTACAAGAAAGAAATCGAGTACGCGATGGCCCTAAAGAATATCGGTGCTAAGATAATGGACTATTTAGCCTCAAGACCGATCCATCAGGAGAACGCCATAATGGGAGGTTTTGGAAAGCTCCCAACAAAAGCCCAGTTTGAAGAACTTAAGAGGGAACTTAAAGAGGCTCTCCCGATGGCGGAATATACAGTGGAGCTCTTCTCAAAGCTCGAGCAGTACAAAGAGGTCGAAGACAAGGAAATGATACATATGGCAGTTAAGCCGAGGAACGGCGTTTACGGCATCTTTGGAGATTACATTAAGGTCAGCGATGGCTTTGAGTTCCCAGTTGAGGACTATCAAAAGCACATCGTTGAGCGCGTTGTGGAGCACAGCTTTGCCAAACACTCATTCTACAAGGATAAGCCTTTCATGGTCGGTGCAATCTCAAGAATAGTTAACAATGCTGACCTGCTCTATGGTAGGGCCAAAGAACTTTATGCACAGTACAAGGATCTCCTTCGCTATGACAACTGCTTTGCCAACAACTTTGCCCAAGCACTTGAACTTGTCTACTTCATAGAGAGGGCTATAGACATAATTGATGATACTCTCGCAAAGTGGCCAATCAGGCCGAGGGACGAGGTGGAGATAAGAGATGGTCGTGGTGTCAGCATCACAGAGGCCCCGAGAGGACTCGTGGCATACACAATTGAGGTCAAAGACGGAAGGGTTGCATATGCAGACATAATCACACCAACAGCAATGAACTTGGCTATAATGGAGCGCCACGTTAGGATGATGGCTGAGAAGCACTACCAAGACGATCCAGAGCGCTTGAAGTATTTGACAGAGATGACAGTTAGAGCCTACGACCCATGTATCTCATGTTCAGTACACGTGGTTAAGCTCTGACTTTACCTTTTTATATTCCTTAACTCCCTTTTCTCTTTGGAGGTCTAGAGCATGGAAACACTTATTTTAGCTTTAGGAAACGAACTCATGAAAGATGACGGTGTTGGTCTTAAAGTGGGTAGAATCTTAGCTCAAAAAGGATACAATGTCATTGAGGTCGGCACGGACATATTCAGGCTCCAGAGGCACTACAATGGAGAAGAGCGATTAATAATCATCGACGCCATCTTGAGCGAGGAGTTCACGCCGGGTGAAGTCATTCACCTCAGCGGTGAGGAGGTTTTTGAGAAGCTGAAAGCAGAAATTAGGAGCGCTCACTTCATGGGGGCTATTGATGGTCTGAAGCTTTTGATGGCTTTAGATGAACGTTTGAAAAATGCTGAACTGCACTTCATAGGTGTTGTTGCGAAAGAAGTTGAGCTGGGGATGGAGCTTAGCGAGGAAGTTGAGAAAGCTGTGTCGGAAGTTGTGGAGCTTGTTGAGAAGATTGCTACTGCCTGATCTTATACTTCACCACATATTTTCCTTTCTCAAACGTTTCTTCGCTCTCTAAAACTTCTACAGGCTCGATATTAAGTCCAAAATCAATCGCTTCCCACTTTAAGTCATCAAAGTAGTCGTATAACCCACAGGTTTTGCAGAATGAACCCTTGAAATCTACCAGAACTTCATTTTCACTCACTCCTACAATTCTTGCTTCGGCTTCGCTTCCATGGTATTTATTGAACTCCTCGATAACTTTTTTGAGCTTCTCCATGTTCTCACCAAAATTAATTGGGTTTTGAAATTTAAAAAATTTGTTTCGAATTTCATACCAAAGAAAAGCTGGCTGGGAGTATGAAAATCTTTACATTTGTATAAAAATGTGCTGGAAGGGCTTAAAGCAAGGTTTAAATTATATGAGTGTAAAACCTTTCAATGCAAGTAAACGTTGAGGTGATAATATGAGCTATGCTGAACAGAAGGATAAGATTTTGGGCTTCATTGAGGAGCACGAGAAGTGGAGAAGTTCAACAATAAACCTGATTGCAAGTGAAAACATAACTTCCCCAACTGTTACAAGGGCTGTTGCTTCTGGATTTATGCACAAGTACGCTGAAGGCTGGCCAAAGCAAAGGTATTATCAAGGATGTAAGTTCGTCGATGAAGTCGAGCTCATTGGTATCGGTTTGTTCTGTGAGCTCTTTAAGAGTGATTTCTCTGATTTGAGGCCAATCTCAGGTACAAACGCTAACCAAGCTGTATTCTTTGGACTAACACAGCCCGGCGACTTAATAATCTCACTCCACACATCTCACGGCGGCCACATAAGCCACGCTGGCTTTGGAAGTGCCGGTATGAGAGGCCTTAGAGTTGAGACATGGCCATTCGATAACGAGGAGTTCAACATTGATGTGGACAAAGCTGCTCAGCTCATTAGGGAGAAGGAGCCAAAGTTAGTTGTCTTTGGAGGTTCACTCTACCCATTCCCGCACCCAGTTAAGGAGCTCGCTCCAGTTGCCAAGGAAGTTGGAGCCTACGTGATGTACGATGCCGCTCACGTTCTTGGCCTCATCGCTGGCGGTCAGTTCCAAGACCCACTTAGAGAAGGAGCCGAAATAATAACCTCATCAACCCACAAGACATTCCCAGGTCCCCAAGGTGGTGTCGTTATCTACAAGAACTTCGGCGAAGATGTAGCTAAGCTTCAATGGGCTATATTCCCAGGTGTCTTGAGCAACCACCACCTCCACCACATGGCTGGAAAGGCCATAACAGCTGCTGAGATGCTTGAGTTTGGTAAAGCCTATGCTGAACAAATAGTTAAGAACGCCAAAGCCTTGGCTGAGGCAATGGCTGAGGAAGGATTCAAAGTCATAGGTGAGCACAAAGGCTACACCGAGAGCCACCAAGTAATTGTTGATGTGAGCGATCTCCACGAGGCTGGCGGCGGATGGGCTGCTCCACTCTTAGAGGAGGCTGGAATAATCCTCAACAAGAACCTCCTCCCATGGGACCCACTTGAAAAGGTCAACACACCAAGTGGTTTGAGAATCGGTGTCCAAGAGATGACAAGAGTTGGAATGAAAGAGGACGAAATGAAGGACATTGCAAGATTCATAAAGAAGGTCCTCATCGACAAGGAAGACCCCAAGAAGGTCGAGAAGGAAGTCTTCGAGTTCAGGAGCAACTACCAAAAGGTCTATTACTCATTCGACTATGGACTTCCAGAATGAAGAAGTTTTCTTTTTCTCTTCGTCTTTTATTTCTCCAACCGCTAAGCTTTTATTAGCGTATCACTCATCCTTTTCTTAGGCTAAAATGATTTTAGATATGGAGGTGAGAGACATGGTCAAATTTTGCTCAAAATGCGGGAGCATAATGGTTCCTAAAGTCAAAGATGGAGTAAAAATATTAGTATGCAGGCGCTGTGGTCATGAGGAGCCATTAGAAGAGGAAACAGCTAAAGCTTATCAAGTCAAGCAGAAGATTAAACACGCCCCTGATGAGGGGGTTATTGTAGTTGAGCAAGATGTTAGAACCCTGCCAATAGCTAAAGGAATTAAGTGCCCCAAATGCGACAATGAAGAAGCTTATTGGTGGGAGCTCCAAACGAGGGCTGGTGATGAGCCTTCGACTATATTCTACAAGTGTACCAAGTGTGGGCACACATGGAGGAGCTATGAGTGAGCTCCTTGTTTTTACTTTTCCATTTGGGTGATAGAGCGTGGAGGAAAAGCTTCAACATGAAGTTTTAAAAAAATTGGCCGAGAAGGCTTTGAAAGAGTTGGAAGAGGCATATAAGAGGGTACCTGAGACGGACAATGGAAAAACTTATTTATGGAGAGGTAAAGAAAGAGTTAAATTACTGATTGACGTTCTCAATAGGATGGAGGTGTGAAGATGTTCGAGATAGTTTTTGATGGTGCAAAGGATTTTGCCGATTTAATAGCTACAGCAAGCAACTTGATTGATGAGGCAGCTTTTAAAGTGACGAATGAAGGCATTTCAATGCGCGCTATGGATCCGAGCAGGGTTGTTTTAATTGATTTGGACTTGCCCAATACCATATTCTCAAAATATGATGTCGAAAGTACGGAAACTGTGGGAGTGAACATTGACCACTTTAAGAAGATACTCAAGAGAGCTAAGGGGAAAGATACGCTCATATTGAAAAAAGGTGAAGAGAACTACCTCGAGATAATCCTTCAAGGTACAGCCACAAGAAAGTTTAAGCTTCCACTGATTGATGTTGAGGAACTTGAGCTTGAGCTCCCAGAGCTTCCATTCACAGCTAAGGCTGTTATTTTGGGTGAAGTGATAAAGGAAGCCGTTAAGGATGCTTCACTCGTGAGTGACAGCATCAAGATTATTGCGAAGGAGAATGAGCTCATCTTTAAGGCTGAAGGGGAAATCCAAGAAGTTGAAACCAAGCTTACCCTTGAAGATGAGGGGCTTTTAGACCTCGAAGTGGAGGAAGAGACTAAGAGCGCTTATGGAATAAGCTATCTAGCAGATATGGTCAAAGGCATTGGTAAGAGCGATGAAGTCATCTTAAGACTCGGCACGGAGATGCCACTCCAAATGGACTATCCTGTTAGAGACGAAGGGCGCTTAACATTCCTATTGGCCCCAAGAGTTGAGGATTGACTTCCTTTTACATCTTTTAGGTGATAACGTTGGATATATTACGGCTCAGAGAACTCTTGGAGAGGGAATTGGCAAGTAACGAGCTCGAACCATTAGATGATGAGTTTTATAAAGAATTTGACAGCCTAGTCAAAGCCTTAGAGTTTAAAGCGGATTCTTCGAAAGAGCGAGGAGACGAGATTGAAGAGAGGCTTTCTTTAGCAGAACTCAAAATTGCCAAGGAGCTTATGGGGGAGATAATTAGGATAAGGCTTCATAAGATTGTGGATCTTGCAGTTAAAGGAGTTCCTGCTTCTCTGCCTGGTGATGAGCATAAAGTGTTCAATATGCTGGTTTCATTCATAAATCGTGAGCCAGTGGCTATTCACGTGGAGGAAAAGATCGTTGAGAAAAAGTTTGAAGAGGAGAAGATTGAGGCTAAGCGTGCTGTAAGAGAAGCTTACCTCATTGAGATAGACATTCCAAAGGTGCTCGATGCGGATTTAAATGAATACGGGCCGTTTAAAAAAGGTGATTTGGTAGTTCTTCCTTTACAAATAGCAGCTATCCTCCTCGAACGAAAAGCAGCTAAGAGGATTAGGATTTCTCCATAGCTTTATTTTAGTGCCATTGGCCGCACGGGTGAGTTCCTTTCCTTCTCTTTGTTTATCGTTTCTGAGTGTTTGAATGTTAAAACAGAGATTTCACCAAAGTTTTCAAACAAAACATAGGGGAGTTCTAAGGTAATGGCTTAAGGTAGTTTCTACTTAGAGGACTGCTGAGTTTTTCTGCTTGATATTCGCTCATAGGCTTTTTTTATCCTGAAAAACTCCCCCTTGAAAAAAGTACACTCTTTAATGCAGATACCACATCCAAGAGTTTTGGAAAACACTACCGCACATTTCGTATAATCTATGTACTGTTTGCGGCCATCCTCGAGAATTTTTGGTTTTAGGTAAATAGCGTTTGCTGGGCAGGCCGAGACGCAGCGGTTGCAGACCTCGCAGAACTCAGGAATCCACGAGTAAAGATCCACCCTATCATCGGTATGGGGAAGATTCTCTATACTCGTGTATATTGCCGCTATCCTCTGGGATGGACCATTCCGTTCCGATATAAGGAGGGAGTGCTTCCCTATGTAGCCGAGGCCCGCCTTCTGTGCGAGGAGGGGAAAGTTGGTGCTCCCGCCTATCGGAGGGTCGGGTTGAGCGGCATAGCCCCGTTTCCTCATGAACTCGGAGAGTTTGTAGACCACTCTGCTGAGCTCGGCGTATGTTCTCCACACTTCCATACCACCAACCAAACTCGGAGCCTTCTCTATACGCTCCTTTCTCATGTCCATTAGAAGGACAATAGCGTTCTTGAAGAGAAGGGCCCTGTTTTTGAAGATGTACTCTACCGGAACTTCAGTATAGCCGATGGCCGAGACGCCGAGCTCTTTCGCATACGCCTCAAGCTCGCGAAAAAACTCCTCATCGGCTACTCTCTTCGGATTTTTAGGGTTTTTGCAGATGCTTTTGATGCTTTTGCGTGCGTAATATGCAGTTTTGATAAGATATGGGATGACAATGAGCATCTCTAGGATGCGAATTCCGGGACGGCCATAGACAGCAACAATTTCCGGGACAGTTCTGCCATCGAAGGAAGAAGAGGAAGGCTCAATCACCGGTGTTTCAAGAGGTACAAGCTTTCTAACGTCAGGGAGGACAAAAGAGACGAATTTTCTGACGAGCTTGATTTTTAGACTGGTCATCTCTCACACCCCTAACTCAAATAATTTGATAGGTTATGTGATTTTTGCTATTCTTTACCCTTAGCCAGTTCTTTTTATAGTCCCTGCAATCTGCTTCCCCAAACCCTTTTAAGGCCCATCGCTCAACATATTAAGGATGCATCCAAAGTCAATATATCTACTCTAGATATATTTGTTTAGATTATAAGCCTTTCGGCGGGTGTTGCCCATGTCATCCAAAGCGAGCGTCATGAGGAACATGTTTACGGTGCCCATGAGGAACATGATACTCCTGATAATTGCCCTTAAGGGGAAAGCTCATGGCTATGAGATAATCAAGGAGATAGAGAACATTACCTCCGGCGTGTGGAAGCCGAGTTATGGCAATCTCTACCCTATGCTAAACAAAATGGTTGAGGAGGGTTTTATAGAACCTCATGAAGAGTATCGGGGGAAGAGAAGGCTGGTAAAATACTCTCTAACTGATAAAGGCTGGACATGTCTAAAAGAAGCGAACGAAATTGCACTCAGGGGCCTTTATATGGCTGTTCAGTACCTTATAATGCTGAGAGAAAAGTTAGATACGATGGGTTACGGACGTGAAATAGAAACTGAAATCCTAGAGGAATATCTCAAACTCCTTGAGAACATCCGCGAGACTCTAAATACACAGATAGAGGCTCTGGAGAAAAAGCTAGAGGAGAGAAGAAAAGAGCTTAAAAGTAATCCCTGAACATCCCAGTTGGGTGAATATCTTCAATCCTATTCTCTATAAGACAGGTGATTAATAGTTACCATTAGGGATCCAAAAGAAAATTATATAAACCTAATTCACAAACCTTATTATGACGAAAATCAAACTTTAGTAGAGGGATATGTTATGGTTGAGTTTGAAGACGACATTTCTATTATTTTAGGTGGTGCTGCTGGTCAGGGTATTCAGACTGTTGAAGAAATTCTAACCCGTGTTCTAAAGCTTTCGGGCTACAACATCTATGCAAACAAAGAATATATGTCGCGCGTTAGGGGAGGGATAAACACAACGGAGATTAGGGTCTCTTCTGATAGGGCTAGGACTTTTGTGAGAAAAATTGACATTCTCATTCCATTCAAGCGTGGCGTTCTCCCATGGGTTGAAGGAAGAATCTCAAGGAACACTGTAGTTCTTGGCGAAAGGGAGAATGTTGAGGAGGAATTTTTAGGAAAGGTGAACTTTATTGAAGTGCCCTTTACTAAAATGGCCAGGGAAGTTGGGAACACTCTGTACCTTAACACAATAGCCGCCGGCATAGTCGTTGGGCTTTTTTATGGGGAAGTGGAGATTCTCAAGGATTACTTGACCAAAAGGTTTGCATCAAAAGGGCAGAATGTGGTGGAGAAGAATGTAGAAGCCGCACTCAAGGGCTACGAGTTCGGAAAGAATCTGTGTGAAGAGGGTATAATTGGTATTAGTGTCGCAAAAAAGGAAGAGGTTAAAGACGAGATCCTCCTCAGTGGAGCGGAAGCTGTTGCTTTAGGAGCTTTAGCTGGGGGTATGAACTTCCTCAGCTTTTATCCAATGTCGCCTTCAACTGGGGTGGCGGTTTTCTTGGCCCAGCATGCTGAGGACTTTGATATAATAGTTGAGCAGGTGGAAGATGAGATTTCCGCTATAAACATGGCTTTGGGAGCATGGTTTGCTGGAGCTAGAGGAATGGTAACTACCTCTGGCGGTGGCTTCGCTTTAATGACAGAGGCAATAAGCTTGGCCGGAATGGCCGAGAATCCGGTGGTTATTCACCTCGCCCAAAGGCCTGGCCCTGCAACGGGCTTGCCTACGAGGACAATGCAGAGCGACTTAAATCTCGCTCTATATGCGGGCCACGGAGAGTTCCCAAGAATTATATTTGCACCTGGAACGATAGAGGATGCCTTTTACTTAACGCAGATGGCGTTTAACTTGGCCGACAAATACCAAGTTCCTGTGATTATTTTAACGGATGAGTACTTAATGGACAGCTACTACAACCTGCCGGATGTTGATTTGGAGAAAATAAGGGTGGAAAAGCACATAATCAAAACTCCCAAAGATTACAAGCGCTACGAATTAACAGAAAATGGAGTTTCTCCGAGGGGAATTCCCGGATATGGGAAGGGGATAGTTCTTGCAAACGGCAATGAGCATGATGAGTATGGGGATATAACGGAGGATGAGGAATTAAATGCATTAATGCAGGAGAAGAGGAACAAAAAGCTCGAAGCTATAAAAAGAGAAGCAATTCCACCTGAGCTTATTGGAAGCGAGGACTATAAGTACTTGGTAATTGGGTGGGGTTCAACTTATTATGCCATTAAAGAAGCGCTGGAGAGGCTTGAAAGAGACGACGTGGCGTTTCTCCACTTCAAGCAGGTTTATCCATTGAGCGAAAAATCAAAGGAGTATTTTGAACGAGCTGAAGTTCTCATTGATGTCGAGCTAAACGTCACTGCTCAGTTTGCTCAACTTTTAAAGAAGGAGTTTGGTATCAGCGTTGATTATACGGTTCTCAAATACAACGGAAGGCCTTTCTCCGTTGAGGAATTGGTTGAAAAGCTTAGTGCTATTTTGGAGGGGAGAGAATGAAAGTTAGGTTTTTTGAGCCCCAAAGGCCGGGCTCTCAAGATGTTGCCTGGTGTCCGGGATGTGGTAACTTCGGCATTAGGAACATCCTTATGCGCGTCTTTGAGGAGCTTAGCTTAACTCCACAGGAAGTTGTGATTATAAGTGGTATCGGCCAGGCTGCAAAAATGCCCCACTATATAAACGTTAACGGCTATCATACGCTCCACGGAAGGTCTATACCCATAGCAACTGCTGTCAAAGCAGCGAACCCGAACCTAACAGTCATTGCTGAGGGTGGAGATGGTGACATGTATGCTGAAGGTGGAAATCATCTCCTACACGCTATAAGAAGGAATCCAAACATAACCGTCCTCATCCACAACAATCAAATCTACGGGCTGACCAAAGGACAAGCTTCACCGACCACAATGCTTGGAATGAAGACTCCAACTCAGCCTTGGGGAGTTTTTGAAGAACCCTTAAACTCAATAGCGATGGCAATAGCTTTGGATGCTTCATTCGTAGCGAGGACGTTCATGGGATACTTTAAGGAATCTGTGGAGATTATAAAGAAGGCCATACAGCACAAAGGACTTGCGATCGTGGATGTCTTTCACCCCTGCGTCTCATTCAACAAAGTGAACACTTACCAATGGTATAGGAAGCATACCTACTGGCTGGAAAACCACGACCCCTACAACAGAGAAGAGGCTCTTAAGCGAGCGTTGGAGAGAGATCCCTATCCTTTGGGCATCTTCTATATCCACGAGAAACCCACATTTGAGGAGCAGGTTCCTGCTTATAAGAAGGATAAAACACCACTGTGGCAGAGAGAACCAAAATTCGATGTTATAAAGGCATTTTTGGACGCCAAACGGAGACTTTGAAGCTTTCTTTTTTAAACTTAATTAGGGTTTTGGAGAAAATGTGAAAACATTTTTATCTTTGCTTTTCATACTTTTGATTAGGTGATAAAAATGGGAAAGGTTTGGATAGAGGAAATAAGTGATGGGCTTTACGTCCTGAGGGTTGATGATGACCAAACTAAATACTTCGAGGCTATGTGGGATATCCCTGAGGGAATTACTTACAATGCCTATCTCATGAAAACTGGAGATGCCGTTGTTTTGTTTGATGCTTGGAAGAAAACCTATGAAAAGGAGTTTATTGAAGCTTTGTCAAGCATAGTTGATCCCAAAGAAATAACTCACATAGTGGTTCACCACATGGAGCCAGACCACAGCGGAGCACTGCCAAAAGTCCTCGAGCTCAATGGATACAAAGCTCAGATTTTGGGGACAACCTTTGTAGAAAAACTAATTGAAGCGTTCTATGGGATTAAGGTGAACTTTAGGCCTGTAAAGGATGGAGAAGAAATTAAAATTGGAGAGAAAACATTCAGGTTCATCCACGTCCCGTGGCTTCACTGGCCTGACACAATGATAACTTATGTCATTGAAGACGGCATATTCTTTGGGGGAGATGTGTGTGGAGGCTATTCAATTCCACCTGCGCTTTTTGATGACGATGAAGAAGTTGTTCAAAACTACCTTCCTCACGTTAGGAAATACATCATAAACGTGATAGGCCACTACAAGAAGTACATTCACCAGAACATAGAGAAAATTAAAAGCTTTAATTTGGATTTAAAACTCATAGCTCCGGCCCACGGATTGATATGGAGAAAGAATCCAGCGAAAATCATTGAATTCTATGAACAAGTTGGGAGGGGAATTCCGACAAAAGGCAAAGTTTTGGTTGTGTACTCTTCGATGTATGGCTTCGTTGAAAAAGCGGTGAGCGTTGCAGTTGATGAGGTTAAAAAGCTCGGTTACAATCCGGTAGTTTACAAGTTTACGGATACAGAAAGGGCAAACATAAGCGACATACTTGGAGATGTCCCAGACAGCGAGGCAATAATCATAGGCACGGCAACTTATGAAGCGGATATCTTTCCAATGATGCGCTTTACTCTCGATGAAATCCTTGATAAGGCCAATTACGAAAAGCCTGTCTTGGTTTTGACCACCTTTGGATGGGGCGGCATTGCAGGTAAAAAAATTGAATCTTTGTTCTCAAAGACCAAGTTTAATGTCATAGAGACCATGGAAATAAAGGGCCTCTTGCAGAAAGGTCTAGAAAAGAAGGTTAGAGAAGGAGTTGGAAAACTTTTGGGCATAAAATGACTTCTTTTCTTTTTATGTTGTGTAATTGGTATGGATGTAGATGTATAAACTTTTCATATGAATGATATTCTTAGATAGTGTTAAATATCAATAACGAAAAAATATTTATGGTGGTTCTTATGGACCAAAGTGAAATTGTTGAAAAATTAAAAAGTTTAAGCTCGAGGGAAGTTTTAGGCTATGCAATTGCTTCTGAAGAAGATGCTAAGCGCTTTTACCTCGAGCTTGCAAAAGGTAAGGGAGAGCTTATCTCGAACTTCTTTGAAATGCTTGCAATGAGTGAAGAAGCCCATAAAAATATTCTTTTGAAACTTCATGAGAAGCTTTTTGGGAATGTAGACTACGAGACTCCCCAAGACATTCCCTTCTCTGAAAGTATGATAAAAATAGAAACTCTGGGAAATCTTGTTGAAGCGTTAAAGACGGCTATGGCAAATGAGAGAAACGCTTACAGGGTTTATAAGATGCTGGCAGAAAAACAGCCAGATTACCGCGAAATTTTTGAGTATCTAGCCATGCAGGAAAAGGCCCACATGGAGGCACTGAAAGTCCATAAGGACTACATGGAAACAAAGATTGAAAGCCAACCGGAACTTCATATGGCTCCTATTGAAGCCCGGATCTCCCTTGATATAGAAAAGTACCACAAGCCAGAGGTTAGGTATTAAACTTCATAAAGCGTTTTTGGGTGGGCTCGGTGAAAATTTTGGTTATTGGAAATGGTCCTGCTGGATTTACTTTGGCTAAGGAGCTCTCAAAGGACTTTGATGTGACGATAATTGAAAAAGAAAATTCTCTTTACTATAACAAACCTATGCTGAGCCACTATATAGCAGGATTTGTTGGAGAAATGGCTCTCTTCCGGTATTCTCATGAATGGTATGACAAATACGGCATAGAATTGAACCTTGGAGTTGAGGCAGAGAGAATTGATGAAACAAGGAAAAAGCTTGTGACCACTAACGGGGAATTTGAATATGATGCTTTGGTCTTGGCTACCGGGGCAAGAGCTAGGGAGCCAGAAGTAGAGGGAAAGGAGCACCTAATGACACTCAGAACTTTTGAAGACGCAAAAAGGATTAAGGAAAGTTTGGAAAGCGAAGATGAACCTGTTATTATCGGTGGTGGGTTTATAGGGCTGGAATTGGCATCCAATTTAGCGAAGGCTGGATTTAAACCAAGAGTAGTTCATAGAAGGGCAACGTTTCTTGGCCTCGATGAGGAGCTCAGCGGAATATTAAAGGAAAAGCTTGAGAATGCTGGGGTTTCTTTCCTTTTAAATGCGAATTTAATGAAAGCAGATGAGAAGGGGATTTTAACGGATAAAGGATATATTAAGAGCAAGACAAAGATATGTGCTATCGGCATAGTACCAAATAAGGAGATAGCAGAAAAGAGCGGAATAAAAACTAATAGAGGCGTTTTGATAGATGAGCGATTCCAAACTTCTGCAGGGGATGTCTATGCAATTGGGGACTGCGCTGAGTATGAAGGTATAATCTGCGGGACAGCCAAAACTTCAATGGAGCACGCTAGGACTTTAGCAAATATTTTAAGGGGAAAAGAGGCTCTCTACGACTTTAACTTTCGCTCAATAGTCTTTAAGTTTGGCGACTTGCCTATAACTATAATCGGGAGAGTAAAAAATGAAAGCAGGTGGGTGGACGAAAATATAAAGGTATTTCTAGAAAACAATATGGTAGTTGGTGCAGTTGTTTTGGAGGATCTTAAAGAGGCAATGAGGCTCGAAAAACTTATAAAAAATGGTCTTTCTTTGAAAGAGTTTGGTTGAATAAGAAAACTTTTTATATTTCTTTTTCGGAATTAATATGGACAACTGTAAGGGGTGGTGTCAATGGTCGTGAGGAAAAAAATGACGAAGAGGTTCTTAGAAGAGGCCTATGCTGGGGAAAGTCAGGCCCACATGAAATACCTAATTTTTGCAGATGTTGCTGAAAAAGAAGGATTTCCAAATATTGCAAAGCTTTTTAGGGCGATAGCTTTTGCTGAGCTCGTTCATGCGAAGAATCACTATCAAGCTTTAGGCAACATAAAAGATACTGTAGAAAACCTCCAAACGGCTATAGATGGAGAGACTTTTGAAGTTGAGGAGATGTATCCTGTTTACAAAGCAACAGCAGAGCTCCAAGATGAGAAAGAAGCAATAAGGAGTACGCACTATGCACTTGAAGCTGAAAAAAATCCATGCAGAGCTTTACAAGAAAGCTAAAGAGTTGGCAGAGGAAAAGAAGGATATTGATGTTAAGAAAGTCTACATATGCCCTGTTTGTGGGTACACTGCAATCGATGAAGCACCAGAAAAGTGTCCTGTCTGTGGAGTCCCAAAAGATAAGTTTGTAATCTTTGAGTGAATGGTTTAATTTTCGATCTTTTATTTTTTGACATAAAACTTATAAGGTTTGATAAAAATATGTGGATGGTGGTAGTATGGCAAAGTGGAAATGTATAGTTTGTGGCTATATCTACGATGAGGAAGCTGGAGATCCGGATAACGGGGTAAACCCTGGAACAAAGTTTGAGGACATCCCGGACGATTGGGTTTGCCCGCTCTGCGGTGCACCAAAAGATATGTTTGAAAAGATGGAGGAATAAAGGTGGTTGATATGAAGTTTGGGGAGATAATTTACACCCCTGAGGTTGAGGAAGGCCCAGCGGCTGCCAAGAAAGAGAGCCACGCACCGAAAATTGAGATCGAGAAGAAGGAGGACTACTATAAGATTAAAGTGAGTGTTGGACCTCACCCGAACACGCCGGAACACTCAATTAGGTGGATTGAGGTCTACTTTTACGAGGAAGGAAGGGCATTCAACCCAATAATCCTCTCAAGAGTCCACTTCGAGCCCGGCTATGTTGAGCCAGAAATAAAGCTCAAGATTAAGCTCCAAAAGAGTGGAATAATCTATGCAGTTGCTTATTGTAATTTACACGGGCTTTGGGAAAACAGAAAGGAAATTAAGGTTGAGTGAGCATCTTTTATTTGAAGGGGGATGGATATGGACGCTAAAGAAATGGTTTTTGAAATTATGAAGAAGGCTGGAAAGCCATTAAAGAGTGCAGAGATAGCTGAATTGGCAGGTCTTCCGAAAAAAGATGTTGATAAAGCAATTAAAGCTCTGAAAAAAGAGGGAAAAATAACTTCTCCAAAGCGGTGCTACTACGCACCGGTTGAATGAATCTCTATTCCAACTCTTCTCTTTTTGTTTTGGAAATGATTATAACTTCTAAAGTTCACAAAACCGAAGGGGGAGATACCATGGAGGACATAGTAAAGCTTGCAAGACAATTTTACGAGGATGAGTACTCCGATTCTGTTTTGTATGCCCAGCTTGCAAGAACTGAGCAAGATGAAAAGTTGAGAGAGGAATTTCTGAGACTTTCACATATCGAATCAAAGCATGCTAAGTTCTGGCACGACTTTTTATTGCGAAGAGGCGTTGAGGTTCCAAAGGTTAAAGTCGGGAAGATGAAACTTTTTGCGGTTAAAACACTAAGGAGAATTTTAGGGCCTGGAGCAGTGGCCTCTCTTCTGGAAATGGGAGAGAATTCTGCTATCCAGAAGTACTTTAAGTTCTTAACTGGTTATGAGTTAGGTAAAGATGAAAAAGAGGAAATTTCTAAGGTTATACTTGATGAGCTCGAGCATGAGCGCTTTTTTTATGAGAGCAAAAAGAGGTTTCATGTTGAGAATATTAGAGACTTTGTCTTAGGAATGAACGATGGCTTAGTTGAGATACTTGGTGCTGTAACAGGTTTATCCGCTGTTTATATGTATAATCCACGGATAGTTGGAATAAGCGGCCTTATAGTGGGTGTAGCTGGAGCTTTGTCCATGGCAATTGGTTCCTTTATTTCAGTTCGCTCTCAAAGGCAAGTTAATGAAAGTCTAAAGCAGAGGATGGAGGTTCTCTTTAGGGTTTCTCCCGAGAGAGCTAAAGATGAACTCATGGGGAAGCTCTTAGAAAGCGGAATGCCTAAGGAAATAGCGGAAGAAGCTGCGGAAAAGCTTTCAACCAAAGAAGAGGCCTTAATAAAGCTGTTGATACATGAAGAGGACGAAAACGAGATTAGAGCTGCCCTATATACGGGGTTGGCATATTTAATGGGCGTTGCCTTTCCAGTGCTTCCCTACTTCATAGCAACATCTTCACTAAGGGCGCTCCCCTTTTCAGTCCTCTTAGCTGGAACTGCTTTAGCGGTAGTTGCGACGATGATTTCAATCCTTTCGGGAATTTCAATTAGAAAGAAGGTGTTTGAGATGGTCTCAACAGGGTTAGGAGCTGCTTTTGTGTCCTACCTCTTTGGCCGGCTCATGGAAGCAATCTTCAACATCTCTGCCATTTAGCTTTTATCCATTTTTGTCCAAGAAGATTTTTAATAATCCATGCTGAGTTTAAAACGGTGGTAGAATGAGAATTTATGCAAAGGATAGAGAGTATCCTAAGGAGTATCAAGAGGTCTTGAGGGAGCTAGAAAAGATAATTGACCCTGTGACTGGTGGTGATATACTGGATTCGGGGGTTATAGCAGGGCTTGAGGTTAAAGAGGATACACTAAAAATATGGCTCAACTTTGAGAGCTATGCTGAATACAACATTACGGGAAATTCTGCCATAGCATATTCGAGGATAATAGGCAATATAATGGAGCGCTTTGCGCTGGTGAAATTCGCTAATGTTTACGTTTACGATTTAAGGAACAATATTGTTGGAAAATTTGAAAAGAAGGAATGAGCAATGGCCTTTTTAGATTTTTTAAAGGATAAGAAGAGAAAGGGGGTTAATGAAAACCTGCCACCAGAGGTAAAACGGGTGGTCTCTATACTGGAGCAGGTTAAAGACCCTGAAACAGGCTTAAACATTGTGGAAGAAGGCTTGGTTTATGGTTTAACGGTTGAAGGTAAAAAGGTCATGGTGTGGCTTTTCCTTGCGAGGTCAACCCCTGAATGTCATTTTTGTCAAGCTATAGCTATGAATGTTCAAAGGAGAATTTTGAAAGACATTATCTCGGCCCTTAAAAAGGAAGGTTTTAATAGAATCGAGGTGTATAATGAGATAGGGCTTTTGCTTGAAGAATGGGGTGAAAAATATGGTCGAAGTTGATAGGGGCTTGCCCCTTGAAAAAATTGAAGAATTTTCTTTGGAGGAGCTTTTGGGAATGGCAATTAAGGCCGAGATTGGGGCTGCAAAGTTCTATGAAAGCCTGGCGGAGAACATTGATATAGAAGTGTTAAAGGAAAAGATTAGATTTTTGGCGAAGGAAGAGAAGAAACATGAGGCTTTTTTGAGGAAGATGTACCGCGAGACATTTCCTGATAAAGAGATTATTTTTCCAAAAGAGCATATAGGTCCAGAGCTCCAACCTGTTGCTAGGAAGCTTGAGGAGATTGAGGATGTAATAGACTTATACAGATGGGCAATGGAAGCCGAAAAAATTGCCAACGAGTTCTATCTAAAATTGGAAGATAGAGTAGATGATGAAAAGACAAAGAGAATTCTCCGCTCCTTAGCAAATATGGAAAGTGCACACTACTTTACTCTAAAGGCAGACTATGAACTTTTGCTTGATTGGGAGATGTACTCTCAAATGATGCACATAGGTCCTTAAGATTGCTATTCTTCTTTTTTTTGAGATCTCAGTGAGCTTTTTTAATATCCTGTAGTGCTGTTCTTCATCCTTTTCTATGCAACTTAGAATATCTCTAAAAATGGGATGTAGCTCTTTTTTAGCCAAGCTAGCATAGATTTCCTTCATTTTTTTCTCGCTTTCGAGATGAATTTGTGCTATCATCTCAAGCGCGGTGGTATACTCTTCCGAAAGAGGAGGTGCCTCCAGCGCTTCAGTGAGATACTCGTCTACCAGCTCATCGATGCCCATCTTTTTTCTGGGATCTTGGGGCATCGGGAAGATGACTTCTCCAAAACCCTTTAATATAACGAACTCTTCAGGCCCGATATATTTGTATGCTTCAATTTCTTTTACTAACCCTCTAACTTCCCTATACGACTTCAAAAGAGCTTCCATTAAATGCTTGTGTATCACGCTATCAATTGCAAGCTTGACTAAAAGGGCCCTAATTGGCCGATATTTCTCTTCGTTAAGTCTTTTGACTTCCTGCATATACTTTTTAGATGCTTTCTTTTCAAGTTCATATACCTCTAACATATCTTTTTCTACCATTGTGATTCCCTCATTAGTAATATGTAAAGATAAAGTATATAGTACTTTTGTATAATCTCTTACAAAAGAAAAAAATTTTTCGAAATTTTACTTTCTATACCTTTCTATCAGCTTGCTCAAAGTCTATGTGCTCCTTCATTTTGTACATTCACTTAAGTCAATCCATTAAATGGAGAGAAGAGAAAGAGTGCTACTTTTCTCCCAACTTGACCTTAATGCCGGTAAGCTCTTCAACTTCTTCAAAACCATCTTTAAGCTCGCTCACCTGCTCTGGATCTAAATGCAAGAGGAGGGCCATAAACTCGCCAACGTGGGCTTTTTCTTCTCTCGCAATATCTAAGAAGATCTTTCTGATATTCTCATCTTCGACAAACTCAGCAAACTGCTTATAGAAATTTATCGCATCCAACTCTGCCATTATAGCCCATCTTAAAGCTTGGGCAACTTCCTCTTTAGATAGAGGCTTTTCTCTGCTTATGGAAATGGGATTTAGTCCTAACATTCAAAACCACCCCTTAATGTTTGACTTTCATAGTAATAAAGTTTTCTAAAGAACAGAAAAAGTTTGAAAAATGTAATCAATCAACTTCAAGGCTAAAATCTTGGTAATCCATCCAAATGCCAGTCTTTGATATTGAGTCGTACTGGGCCTTAAGCAGCTCATAATGTGCTTCTTCAACCTTAGCTAACTCTCTAAAAATGTGTTTGACCTTTTCATCCTCAGCTTCCTCTGCTGCTTTCTCATAAAACTCCCAAGTAAGCTTTTCCTGCTTCATACCAATCTCAACAGCCTTAACTTCACTTATTTCTCCTTCATATTTTGGTGTCAGTTTTTCAAGAACCTCTTTGTTAACGTGAGGGTGTTTACACTTCTCAGTCATTTTTTCAATAAGTCTCTCTTCAAAAATATCCCAATGCTCGGCCTCTTCTCTCGCTAAAAATAGGAACATCTTTTTTGCTTTCTCGTCTTTGGCTTTTTTTGCCATGTCAATATAGAACATAAGTTCAGCTTTTTCAACTTTTAGAGCAGTGGCCAAAGCCTCGAGTTCGCTAATCTTCATAATATCACCTAATAATACTGCGCATTTCAGGAATATAAGCCTTCCTAAGCAAGTTTGGGAAATTTTTATTAAATATTGTGCTTAAACTTAATTTTGGTGATAAGATGGAGATTGTAAAGGTTGAAAGGCCTATTGAACTGAAGGACGAGCTCTTAAAGTTTGTCTTTAGAGTTTACCAAGGCACTAAAGGAGGTTATCCTGCACTGGAATGGGTGAAAAAGAAGCCGGATTTAAATGATTTTGAAGGGTTTAAGAAAGTGTATGAACCTTTTTTGGAATTCAGGCTCAGCGAAGAATTTGACGAGCTTTATTTGGGTTATGAGAATGGTAAAATAATTGGAACAATTGCATTGGTTTACAACTTTGCTGGCAAAGAAATGCATTGGGTTCCTGAGAACCTCAGGAATGAAAAAGTAGGTTTACTCGAATTTTTCATGGTTGATCCCGAGTATAAAGGGAAAGGTTACGGCTCAAAACTTTTGGAATTCGCTATAGAAAGACTTAAAGAGCTCAAAAAGGAAGCGTATTTAATAACATTCAAGCATTTGGAAGCGTATCAGTATTATCTCAGAAAAGGATTTAGAGAAATTCAGGAGTACAAGGAGTTTGTAGTTTTGAAGTTTAGCAAAAAGTAAGCAAAGAACAAAGCACTCAGAAGTTGAAGTTTATATCCTTCATAAGCTGCTCGTAGAACTCTCCTTTATACACATCGGGGTACTGCATCATATAGTCGTACTGCCTCTTTAGAATATTGTAATGCGCAACCTCCATGTCAGCAAGCATATTTAAGAGAAGCTTTGTCTCTTCATTTGCAGCATAGCCAGCGAGCTCCCTATAAAGAGCTTCACTTGTCTTTTCGGCATTCATAGCAATTTCATAAACCTCATCGAGATTTAGATCTGGCTTCTCAATTATTTCCTTCATTTTTTCGGCTATAACTTTGAACTCACTTATGCTCTTAAGTTCAATCTGGACGGGCTTCCTTTCCCCTGAGCCAAACTTTTTCATCATCCTCTCAATAATCAGCCTGTGTTCATCTTCCTGTTTGGCTAAAAAGAGCAGCTCGTTTCTAATAATCTCACTCCTTGTCAGCGATGCCATTTTTTCATACGCTTCTTTTGCTTTAATCTCGGAGTTTAAAGCAATTTCAAAAACTTCTCTATCAGACACATTCATAGGGAATCACCAACTGGATTATGTTTTCTTTACTTTTAATATTTTTTAACATAAATGAAGATAAAAAAGCAAATACTTTTGCATTTGTTAAACAAAGAATTTATATATTGGTAGTTGCAATTCTAAAATAGTGGACATCATTAACCAGATTTGGTTAGGAGTGGTCAAAATGCTGATAAAAAGTGAAATTTTTAAAGAAATTTATGAGATTGGAGACGATGGTATCCCAGAGTTTAAAGCATATTTGGCTGGCCAATGGGTCTTTGGGGAGAGACTTACGGATATTACAAGCCCAATCGACGGAAGAATAATTGCAAGAGTTTCAAGATTAAGCAGAGAGCAAATTGAAAAAGTCATCACAACAGTCTATGAAAAAGGAAAAGAAGAAATTAGGAACTATCCTGGAGAAAAAAGAATTGAAAGCTTTCTTAGGGCTGCTGAACTTATGAGAGAGGCTTTTGATGATTTCGTTAATGTCCTAATCTTAGATGCAGGAAAACCAAAGGGAAATGCTAAAGGTGAAACTAAAGCCACAATTGAGCGCTTGGAAAAAACTACTGTAGAATCAAGGAGGATGCTGGGGGATTACATACCCGGTGACTGGAGTGAGGAAACTCTTGAGAGTGAAGGCATAGTTAAGAGGGAGCCGTATGGTGTCATCTTGGCAATTAGTCCCTTCAATTATCCTCTCTTCATCTCGGCAACGAAGATAATTCCCGCTCTTTTAAGTGGAAATGCTGTAATTTTGAAGCCTGCATCAGCTGATCCGATTGCGCCTCTTTTGTTTACGAGAATACTTGAGTTAGCAGGATTCCCAAAAGAGAGCTTTGCAACGCTAACTATAAGTGGGGGAGAGACAAATACCTTGGTTGCAGATAGAAGAATAAGGGCAATAACCTTCACTGGAAGCACGGAAGTTGGGCTTCAAGTACTAAAAACTGGAGGAATAAAAGCTTACCACATGGAGCTTGGAGGTAAAGACCCTGCCATAGTATTGGCTGATGCAGACTTAGAAATGACCATTGAAAAGCTCATAAAAGGCATGGTAAGTTATTCTGGGCAGAGATGTGACGCTATAAGGCTGATTTTGGTGGAAGAGGAGATATATGATGAGCTGAAGAAACGGTTAGCTGATGAGCTCAAAAAGATTGAGCCGAAGAATCCTCTTAAGGATGAAAATGCCGTTATGGGGCCATTGATTGACGAGAAAAGTGCAAAGTATATTGAGGAAGTTTACAAAGATGCTGTGGAAAATGGTGCAAAGCCTCTCGTTGAGCTTAAGCGCAATGGGAATTATGTATCTCCGGCTTTGCTTGAGGTTAACAAAAATATATTGCAGGGTTTGAGGGCATTTCAGGAGGATGTTTTTGGGCCTTTAACGCTTTTAATCAAAGTTAAAGACGAAGATGAAGCTGTGGAGATAGCGAATTCTTCAAGGTTTGGTCTGGATGGAGCTGTTTTTACTGAGTGCGAAATGAGGGCGAGGAAAGTTGCGAGGAAGTTGGAGGTTGGAGCTGTCTTTATAAACGAATTCCCAAGACATGGAATAGGATATTATCCCTTCGGAGGAATGAAGGACAGTGGAATGGGAAGAGAGGGGATAGGATATTCAATTGGGCAGCTAACGACGACTAAAACGATAGTCAAGAACTACAAGGGTTATGGTGTCTGGGAGTATTTGTGAATGGTTTTTGTTCCTTTTAACTTTTGATATGTATTTGGAAAAAATTGCTTGAATAAGAATTATTTTGCGGATGTAAAACTTAAATGTTATATACTTTAAACGTAGAGAATATACACGAAAGTGATGTATTATGAAACGTGTATCAACTGGCGTGAAGGGTTTGGATAAAATGCTGATGGGAGGTTTAATTCCCGGGAGGGCATACCTTATTAAAGGAAGTCCCGGGAGCGGAAAAACCACTCTTGCTATGCACTTTCTTATGGAAGGAGTGAGAAATGGAGAGAATGTTTTATATATAACCCTCGAGGAACCCCTTGAGTTAATTAAAGTGGACATGGAAAAGCTCGGTTTTGATATGGAGAATCCTAAGTTGAAGACAATCGATGCGACTCCTATAGGAGAGAAAACTTACTTCTTCCAAGACACCTTTTATGAGGACTTTGGAAAGAGCTTTGAAAAGCTCACTCGAGCAATTGAAGAGCAGCTGACGATAGAAAACTATACGAGAATTGTGATTGACCCGGTAACTATGCTCAAGCTCACAATCCCCAATGAACTTGAATATAGGAGGGTGTTTATCTCATTTTTGAAGAATCTTGCAGGTCAAAAAGCTACAGTGCTCTTAATATCTGAGATAGGAAACGCCAGCATAGAAGACTATCTCGTAAGCGGCGTGATAGAGCTCAGGAGCTTGGATGTTAGGGGAAAGACCATTAGAGGCGTCAAAATAACAAAATTTAGGGGGAGTATGTTTGACGAACAGATGAGACCGTATAAGATTACTAAAAAAGGGATTAAAGTTTATAGTGAAGAGATTGTATTTCAAGAGGGATAGTTAATGAAAACAGGTATTCCCAAGCTTGATGACCTGTTAGGGGATGTTGAGCCGGGAAGTGTAGTTTTAATCGAAACTGTTGGAGAGCTCGGAATTGAAATAATAATAAATACTCTTATAGAAAACAAGGGGAAAAGTGCCGCTTTTGTTACACCCCGACTTAAAAGACGGATGGAGAAAACACCTGCATTAAATGGCTTGATATACTTAACTTTGGGGGAGGACTTTGCTCCGCAGGAGCTTTTTAAAATAACTCACAGCGTAAGACAGTTACCAAATGATCGTTTTCTCGGCGTCTTTTTCCTCCAACCTCTTCTAGTTTTCCATCCTCCTCAAACAGTTTACCGCTTCTTCTCGGAGCTCTCTGATATTGCTAGAGAGCGCGGATTAGTTTTAATGACATTGGTAGACAAAAGGCTGGTGAGCGATAAAACCCTTGCGACCTTTGAAGACG
Organism: Palaeococcus pacificus DY20341; assembly: GCF_000725425.1. Taxonomy (NCBI): domain Archaea; kingdom Methanobacteriati; phylum Methanobacteriota; class Thermococci; order Thermococcales; family Thermococcaceae; genus Palaeococcus; species Palaeococcus pacificus. Next base: position 583,393 of record NZ_CP006019.1, read on the forward strand.
CGTCAACTCACGTAATCGACATTGTTGAGGTTGTTGAAGGCTTCAAAATAACGAGGGGGATAAGAATAAAGAAGTCTCCAAAGGAAATCTCTGGTTACTATCATCTTGAGCTCAAAGAGGGAAAAGTTATCATAGGTGAGTCCCTTGGATGAATACTTCTTGATAAGGGCATTCTTAGGCAGTGTGATCATAGTTGATATTGCCTACACTGGGAGGATATTTAACATCTTAGGTAAATACTTGAAAGGAGGTCAGAGAACAGTTTTTATCCAAACCATTGGAGGTGTTTTAGTTGCTATTGGCTTTTCTGGAATGAGCATAAATAATCACACATTAGGTATCTCTTTTGCTGTTGTTGGCATACTTGGTGCTTTTATGATGGTGTACCCCCCAATACGATATAAGCTAATTAGTATTAACCGGATTATCCTCATTCAAGCAACTTTAGTTGTTTTGGCAAGTTTGTTCAGTTACTTTCGCAACATAACTCTTATTGGATCTCTACGGACAATTGCCCTCTTGTCCATACTTGTTCTAATCCATTCTCTCAGTTCAATAAAAGCACTTAGTCCGTTTTTGCGCTTTACACTCAGCTTATCTTCGTGGCTTTTGGTTATTTATGCTTGGATATTGCCCCCTGTTTCTAGGGGGCCGTTGACCTGTAATTACCATCTAATCCTCATTATCTATCTCACTTTCATTCTGCTTTGGCTCTTCTCAGCTATGGTAGTTTACAACTACCTATCGAGGTGGCTGTGATGGTATGCGTTGTAATACATGAAATTGTGGAAATTCTCATTGGTATCGGCTTATTATTGGGATTTTTTTCTAGAATAGTCCCCATTTTATATAAGTCTCCATTTGCTTTGATCATAGGCATATTTTTTGTGATAGAGCCTCTGGCTGATATCTTTATTGGGGACTTATCCAACATACTTGAATTCCTTGGAGCTTTAACTATCTTACTCATGATAGAAAAATTCATAGGTGAAAACACGAGGAAAAAATTCAATTACTATAGCATTCTTTTAGGTGTTGTAATCGGTCTGATTTCTATACTAAGAGGGAGCTTGGAATATGCTCATGTAGGCACTCTAGCGATCTTTGCAGTAGTAACACTTAGAATTGGACAAAATGTTGGGCTTTTTGGATGGAGTCATAGAGAAATCTTTTTTACCTCCTCGATATTTATTCTTCTTAGTACAGTGGCATTTTTAGGAAGGTTATATATACTAAGCGACTTTATGTATTTCAGTGGGGTTCTCCTATTTTTTCTAGTTTCAGTTGAAGTTCTAGCAATTAAATACTTTTAACTCGAATTAAAGTCTAACGAAGCGTTAAGTTTATTATCTCAAAGCTCCAATGTGAGTCCATGAACATATTTATCCCCCTGATTGCAGGTGTACTCCTCGGCAAGCTGATACTCCAAAAAAGGCCCGAAATTAATCTTGACAGACCTATGAGTGCCACCCTCCTTCTGCTCATATTCTTTATGGGTGTTGAGGCTGGTAGGGTTGAGATTAACGCCTTAAACGTTCTAATTCTCTCGCTCCTCTTTGCGACCCTGACGATAGGCGGGAGCTTAGCCTTTGCTATCCTCCTGGGGGTGAGGAGATGAGCTTTCTTTACCTTGTATTAACGTCTCTCTTCCTCGGCCTGCTGGTAGGTAAGTATACCACGCTCGATTTTGGCAATCTCTCGAGTATAATGCTTTACCTCCTGATTTTCATAATAGGTCTCGATGTCGGGAGGAGCAAGGGATTAAGAGAAGAAATCAAAAAGCTTGGCAGAATTGCTCTAATTCTTCCTGTAGCTACAGTATTTGGCTCACTTTTAGGGGGTCTTTTGGCTTCTCTTCTGGCTGGATTTTCCTTAAAGTGGGGGCTGGCCATCTCTGCAGGTTTTGGATGGTACAGCTTAACTGGTCCACTATTAACTCAATACTCACCAATTTATGGAGTCATAGGTTTTCTAGCCAATTTAACAAGAGAAGTCTTGACGATAATTTTCTATCCTCTAGTGATAAAAAAAGTGCCAAAAGAGCTGGCAGTTTCGATGGGGGGAGCAACCACAATGGACTCAACGCTACCTGTGCTGGTCAAGTTTGGAGGAAGGGAAATAACGCTGATAGCCTTTGTTCATGGGTTCATCCTCACGGCATTAGCACCTTTCTTGATTTCGCTTATAATTCAGCTTTAGTTTTGGATTGAGCTTCCCTATCTTTTATTAGCTCCCTTATTAACTCTTGTAACTCCTTTTCAGCCTCAACCTTTGAATAGAAATCGTACTCTTTTGCAACGAAATTATAATGTTCTCTCTCGTCATGGGCAAGCTCTAGGAAAATCTTTTTGTGGTCTGGATCGTTAACGTGTTTCTTTAAGAACATATAAACCTCCTCAGACAGCCTCTCCGCTTCCATTGCTATCTCGAGAACTTTAAGGTAATCTCTTACCGTCTTAAGCTTATGTTCTCGCTCTATGAAAATCCTGCTCCAGCTCTTAAGATCAAACTCTCTCGGCTCTTCAGTTGGGAAGAGGGCTTTGAATATTTTGTAAATCTTTTCATCGTGGGATTTTTCAATTTCAATAAATTGTTCAAACTTTTCTTTTGCATATGACATTGGCACATTTTCATAAAGAAACATATACATTGCTGTTGCATCCTTCTCGCCTTTGAAGGTATAGCTGAGGATGTCTTTAAAAGGCAATTTGGTCACTCTCTTCAAGTTTTCTTTCACTTTTTCTTCAATCTCAGCTCTTTTCATAAATTGCTCCAATGGACTCTCCATTCTTTTTCCCTCCACTAAATGTTAAATATTTTTCATATTTTAAAACCTTTTGGTAGATTTTATCTGGTTTAAAGACAACATTAACAAAAACTATGATTCTAAAAGTTAAAATCGATTATTAAAGATATGCAGATATTTTTTGCATGAATCACTTCTCAAGAAACTCCTTCAATTGTATAGCACCAGCAGAGCTGGATTATTGGAGTTTTACTTTATAGTTCCTTTCACTTAAATAATCTTAATTGGTCTTTATGATAACTCATCTATAAATTGTTATGCAACAGTTCACATAATCAAAAACGTTTTAAAGGGTTCAGTCTTAGGGGTTCTCGAACTATCATAAGTTCATGGCTCAGGGGTGTCCGGTAGGAGCCTACTGGGCTATCGGTGGAGGTGGAAAGAATGAAGTTTCCAAAGCAAATAAGGACATACTGTCCATACTGTAAGAAGCACACTGTCCACAAGGTCGAGAAGGTTAAGAAGAGACCAAGGAGCGAGCTCAAGCAAGGTCAAAGAAGATTCAGGAGAATCATGAAGGGTTACAGAGGATTCCCAAGACCAAAGCCAGAAGGAAGAGAAAAGCCAGTCAGAAAGCTCGACTTGAGATACAGATGTACAGAGTGCGGTAAGGCCCACATAAAGGGAGAAGGATTTAGAGTTAAGAAGTTCGAGCTGGTGGAGGTGTGATGCATGGAGCTTCCAAAGGGATTAATTCCAATGCCAAGCTCAAGGTTCATAAAAGTCAAGTGCATTGACTGCGGAAACGAGCAAATAGTCTTCAACAAGCCAGCCACAAAGGTTAGGTGCCACGTTTGTGGGGCTACTTTGGTTGAGCCAACAGGTGGTAAGGGAATCATCAAAGCCAAGATCGTTGAAGTCTTGGAGTGATTCCTTTTTTATCCTTCTTATGCGTTTCACTCTTTAATAAAGCTCATTTAACTAAATGCGATTAATTTTTAAACTCCTTTTCCATTGATACTCTTAGGACTAAAATATTAAGGAGATGGTGGAGATGCCGAGGAAAAGTAGAGAGTATCCCGAAGAGGGAGAATTTGTTATTGCAACTGTTAAGAACATCCAAAACTACGGTGCATTCCTATCATTGGATGAATATCCCGGGAAAGAGGGATTCATGCACATAAGCGAAGTTGCTCCTACATGGGTTAGGAACATCAGGGATTACATAAAAGAAGGACAAAAAATTGTAGCTAAGGTCATTAGGGTTGACCCGTCGAGGGGCCACATTGATTTGAGCCTTAAGCGTGTAAATCAGCAGCAGAGAAAGGCTAAGATACAGGAGTATAAGAGAGCACAAAAAGCGGAGAAGCTCTTAGAGATGGTGGCTGAGAGAATTGGAAAAGACTTCGAGAATGCTTGGAAGGAAGTTTGGGTTCCTCTTGAGGAGGAGTATGGCGAAGTTTACGCAGCCTTTGAAGACGCTGCTCAAAATGGAAAAGAAGTTCTTGAGGATTTGATACCAAAGGAGTGGCTTGACCCATTGTATGAGGTTATAGCGAGCTATGTTGAGGTTCCGAGGGTTACAATTGATGCGGAGCTTGAAATAACCGTGCCAACTCCAAACGGTGTAGAAGTGATTAGAGAGGCATTGATTAGGGCAAGGAACAGGATAAATGAAATTGAGGAAGTTGATGCGAAAATAACCTATGTAGGATCACCAAGATATAGAATTGACATTACAGCTCCGGATTATGTAACGGCTGAAAAGGCTATGGAGGACATAGCGAGTGAGATTCTAGGTGTCATAAAGAAAGCTGGTGGAGAGGCAACGTTCATTAGGAAGGAGAAGAGGATAAAGAAGATAAAGAGGAGAGAAGCATGAGATGGCGCATTAGAAAATGTCCAGGATGTGGGCGCTATAGTCTCAAGGAGACTTGTCCCGTTTGTGGTAACGAGACTAAAATAGCCCACCCTCCAAAGTTCTCTCCTGAAGACCCCTACGGAGAGTACAGGAGGCGGCTTAAGAGGGAACTTTTAGGCATAGGGAAGGTGAAAGCATGAAAGAAAGTATAGTTATAGTTTATGAAAGGCCTGAGCTAAATGACCCCATCTTTATCGAGGGGCTCCCGGGTATAGGGTTAGTAGGAAAGTTAGCTGCGGATCACTTAATCAAGGAGTTAGGGGCTAAGAAGTTCGCTGATTTATACTCACCTCACTTCTTGCATCAAGTGTTGGTAAAGAAGGACTCAACGGTTGACTTAATGAAAAACGAGTTCTACTATTGGAAGAGCCCAGATGAGGAGCACAGAGATCTAATCATTATCACAGGAGATACTCAAGTGCCCCCGACAGACAGCTACGGACACTTTGAGGTTGTAGGAAAGATGCTTGACTTTGTAGAGCAGTTTGGGGCGAGGGAAATCATCACTATGGGTGGCTTCCAAGTTCCCGAACTCCAAGGAGAGCCTAAGGTCTTGGGTTCAGTTACACACTTAGAGCTCAAGGAGAAGTACAAGGACTTTCCAATATTCTTTAGAGAGGATGAAGGTGGAGCAATAGTGGGAGCTGCGGGCTTGTTGCTTGGCATTGGGAAGCTAAGGGGAATGAAGGGAATATGCCTTCTCGGAGAGAGCTTAGGCTACGTCGTCGATGCAAAGGCTGCAAAGGCAGTTTTAAGCGTCGTTGCTCAAATTTTGGGTCTTGAGATAGACATGAGCGATTTAGACGAGAGAGCTAAAGAGACTGAGGAAATCCTAAAGAAAGTCCAAGAGATGCAGAAGGCAATGTTTGAGCAACAGATGCCGCAACCCAGCACCGAGGAGGAAGATAGAGGGTATCTGTGAGTGAGCCTCCTTTTTCTTTTATCTTAGGGAATCCCTTTTAAATTAATAATACGAGCTTCTTTTTGGTGGTCTCATGCTAATCGATGCTGATTTGCATATCCATTCACGGTACTCCAAAGCAGTTTCGAAGCTCATGACGATTCCAATGCTGGCTGAGAATGCAAAGTTCAAAGGTCTCCACATAGTGGGCACGGGAGACATCTTAAATCCACAATGGGAAGAAGAGCTTTTAAAATACACTCAGAGAGTTGAGGACGGCACTTATGAGCGCAAGGGAATTAGATTCCTCCTTACAGCTGAAGTTGAAGACGCTAAGAGAGTCCATCATGTGTTGATTTTCCCGAGCATTGATGCAGTTAGAGAGATGCGTGAGAGATTAAAGCGCTATTCTAGCGATATAGAAAGCGAGGGAAGGCCCCATCTGAGCTTAACTGGGGCTGAAATTGCTGACTTAGCTAACGAGTTGGACGTTTTAATCGGTCCGGCACACGCTTTTACGCCATGGACAGCACTTTATAAGGAGTATGATTCCCTTAAGGAGTGCTATGGCAGCGCTAAAATTCATTTTCTTGAGCTTGGTCTTTCGGCTGATTCTCAAATGGCTGACAAAATTAAAGCCCACCACCGTTTAACTTATCTCTCAAACTCCGACGCCCATTCCCCCCACCCTCACCGCCTCGGAAGGGAGTTTAACCGCTTTGAAATCCAAGAGGCAACTTTTGAAGAAGTTAAAAAGGCCATTCTAAAGCGCAGCGGTAGGAAAGCGATCCTCAACGCAGGTTTAAACCCGCGCTTAGGAAAATACCACCTAACCGCATGCACTCGCTGCTACACTAAGTATAAGCTTGAAGATGCCCAAAGATTGGGGTGGAGATGCGAGCGTTGCGGCGGCATTATAAAAAAGGGCGTTCACGATAGGATTTTGGAATTGGCTGATACTAACGAGAGGCCCAAAGACAGGCCACCCTATCTCCACCTTGCCCCTCTCGCTGAGATTATCTCAATGGTAATTGGAAAAGGCGTTGAAACGAAGAGTGTCAAAGCAATATGGGAAAGGCTTTTGAGAGAGTTCGGAAGTGAGATTAATGTTTTAGTTGATGCTCCAATTGAAGCTATAGCAAAGATAATTGGTGAGGACATCGCTAAAGCAATTTGGGCCTTTAGAAATGAGAAGCTGATTGTAATCCCTGGCGGTGGAGGAAAATATGGAGAAATAAAGCTTCCAGAAGAGATAAAGAAGGCAAAGCTTGAAGATTTGGAGAGCATTGAAGTTGAGAGTAAAGAAGTTTACTATAAGCCCAAGCAGGCTTCAATTTTGAGCTTTTTGAAGAGGTGATTGAATGGAGCGCGAAATAATAAATCTCTTTATGAAGCATTTTAAAAATCAGGGTGATTTTCCATTGGGAGACGATACTGGAGCATTAAAGCTCGGCGATGAATGGTTGGTGGCAACTAATGACATGCTCGTGAAAAGTACGGATGTTCCGGAAATAATGACACCGGAGCAGGTCGGCTTTAAAGTTTTCACGATGAACATCAGCGACGTCGCTTCGATGGGGGCTGAGCCGATAGCATTCCTCTTTTCGCTTGGTGTTCCTAAGGACTTTGATATGGATTATTTAGAAGGAATAGCAAAGGGCATTGCTAAAGCATCTGAGTTTTACAGTACGCCAATAATAAGTGCCGATACAAATGAGGCATGCGATTTGATAATTGACGGAATAGCTCTGGGAAAAACCAAAAGATTGCTCACAAGGAGCGGGGCAAATGCTGGCGACTTAGTTTGTGTTACGGGGGACATCGGAAGGGCTTTAGCTGGGCTTAAAGTATATTTTGAGAACCTTGAGGTGGGAGAGAGGACAAGAAAAGCGCTTTACGAGAAGCTTTTGGAGCCAAAGGCGAGAGTTAGAGAGGGAGTTGTTTTAGGGAGGTATGCAAACTCCGCTATAGACATAAGTGACGGCATGAGTAAAGAATTGCACCTGATAGCGGAGATGAGCGGCGTTAAAATTTTAATCGATTCAGAAAAGCTGCCTATACAAAAGGAGGTCTTTGAAGTTGCTGAGCTTCTGGGATTAGACCCAATTGAGATTGCCTTAGCGTCTGGAGAAGAATTTGAGCTCATCTTTACCGTTCCTGAGGAGCACTTGGATAAGCTTGACTTTGATTTCACAGTGATTGGAAGGGTTGAAAAAGGAGAGGGGGTTTATTTAAAGCGGGACGAAGAGCTTACGAGGATGCCGGTTCTGGGATGGGAGCATCTAACGAAACCCTAATAACTTTCTGCACCAATTCTTCTTGATGCGTATGAAAAGGGTAAAGATTGGGATTCCTCACAGCCATGAGCTCTTTAAAGGGTTTGAGTGGCTGGTGGAAGCGATAGAGTGGGCCTATGGGGATACCTACTTCACAATAGGCACGGACATAGTCAAGCTCGTTGAGGTAAAGTTCAGGAAGGGCATTAATGTCGATGATATTATCGAAAAGCTTCGCGCACTGCCTGAGACAAGGGACGTTAAATTATTTCCACGAGGTGACCACTATCTCATCTACCTTCGGGCCTCACTCGGGCCCAGGAGGGAGGAGGCGGAACGGCTCTTCGAGCTCCAGAGGAAGGGCCTGGTGATATTTGAGAGCGGAACCTTTTCGGCTGGAGAAAGTGTCTTAAGCGTTCTATGTGAAGATGGACTGGTGAGCGAGGTCATAAGGAGATTTAAGGAGGTTTACCATGCCCGCGTGATAAGCGTCGAGGATCACGCCCCCGGCAATAGCATCCTCTCAAAGCTCACCGGGAGGCAGGCGGAGGTTCTTCTTCTTGCATATAAGAGCGGCTACTTCGATGAGCCGAGGCGTGTAACGCTTAGGGAGCTCGCCCAGATGCTTGATTTGAGCCCTTCAACGGTCAAGGAGCACTTAAGGAAGGCGCAGAGAAAAATTTTAGAAGAAACCATTGAGGGTTAACCCGCACATATGCGGCATCAGTTATAAGTACATCAAGAGCTTATTTCTACTTGGGTGAAGCTATGCCGGTTATTGAGGTTAAAAATGTCAAAAAGTATTATGGCGATGTCAGAGGTGTAGAGAATTTAAGCTTCGAAGTCGAGGAAGGAGAAATCTACGGCTTCTTGGGCCCTAATGGTGCTGGAAAAACTACAACGGTGAAAATTTTAGTGAAAATAATCAAAGATTATACCGGTAATATTAAGGTCTTCGGTAAGGATTTAAAGCAATGGGGCAAAGACTACTATCAGAAGATAGGTGTTTCCTTTGAGTTTCCTGCGGTATATTCAAAGCTCACTGCACTAGAAAACCTTGAGTTCTTTGCATCCTTCTACAAAAAGCACTTCGACCCAATAGAAGTCTTGAAGATGGTAGGTCTTGATAAAGAGGCTAATCAGTTAGTTACGGAATTCTCAAAGGGAATGAAAAAGAAACTCGATCTTGCGAGGGCATTGCTCCCGGATCCCGAGATACTCTTCCTCGATGAGCCCCTTGAAGGCCTCGACCCCGCGAGTGCAAGGAAAATTAAGGACCTGCTCCTTGAAATGCGCGAGAATGGAAAGACGATTTTCCTTACGACGCACAACATGTACGTTGCGGATGAGCTGTGTGATAGGGTAGGGTTCATCGTGGAGGGGGCTATAAGGCTCGTTGACAATCCAAAGGAGCTTAAGGTCAAGATGGGGAAGCGTCTGGTTAAAGTTGAATACGCTACCAGCGGAAGCGTTGAGGTTAAGGAATTTCCGCTCGAGGATCTTGGTAAAAACGAGGAGTTCCTCAACATAATCAAAAATCACGAGATAAGGAGGATAAACACCGAAGAGCCTACACTGGAGGAGATATTCCTCAAAGTGACGGGGAGGAGACTTGTATGATAGGTCGACTTGTTAGGACAGACTTCAAAGTCGGGACGCGGGGCTACATCTACCCGATATATCTCCTCATAGCTTTAGCCTATGGTCTTGTGGTGATGGCTTTTCCGGAGCAGTACCATCCGATAATCGTGCCTATATTCGTCCTCATTGAGCCCGGGCTGGTTGGTTTTATGTTCGTGGGGACTGGTATTTTTGCGGAGAAAAAGGATGGAACAATAGGTGCTTTAGCAGTTACACCACTCGAATGGAGGAGCTACATCCTCGCCAAGACGCTCCTCATGGTGCTGGTTTCTCTCCCGGCGGCGGCGCTCATAATGGGAATTGGGACAAGATCCCTCAATGGGCTTTCATACGTCTTGGCCGGCACATTTCTTGTCTCCATAGTTTACACACTCCTCGGCATTGCCGTATCTTCAAAGTACCATGACTTAGATGACTACTTCGTTCCTTTGCTGGGGGTCATGGTGCTCTCGCTCCTCCCTTTTGCTCACTACCACGGCTACCTCACCAACGAGATATGGAAGGTTCTCTACGCTGTCCCAAGCTACCCGGCACTCTACTTCTTCAAAGCACCCTTCGAGGAGATTTCAATGAATACCCTGATGTGGTCTGGTTTTGCTTTGATAATCTGGAGCGGTATAGCATATCACCTTGCTAGAATCCGCTTTTACAAATATGCGGTGGAGGGATTGAGATGAGCTTCGTGAGAAAATTTGCCGCCATCTACAAAACGGATCTTAAGTTATTGAGAAGGGACCCTATGCTCCTCTACAGCGTAGCAATGGCTTTGGTGCTTTTGCTCATCGTCCGCTACTTCAAGGACAGAATGGGAATACTTTATCCCGTAATGGCGCTCCTCACACTGATCTTCATACCCATGATATTCGGCATGATACCCGGCTTTATGATGGCGGACGAAAAGGAGAACAAAACTATACAGGCACTCCAAGTTATCCCAATTTCCAGTGAGGCTTTTCTCGTGTATCGGCTTACATGGGCTTCCTTAATAACTCTAGTTCTCACGGCAATTGCTCCATATATCCTTGATGTGGAGGTCCCCCAAAAGGGTTTGCTGGCTCTCATGGTACTATTTCTCTTAGAGGTATGGATTTACGGGCTGATTATCACCGTCCTCTCGGAGTCGAGGATGCAAGCATTAACGGTCTCCAAGGTAATTGGCTGGCTCCTCATCCTGCCACCAGCGGTAAAGCTCGTTGTGCTCTGGAGGAACCTCTCAACAGACTGGAGCAAGTTCACCGCGTTTTTACCGACATACTGGGCCTACAAGATCTTTGAAGGGATTCCCTTCAATAATTACAGTGACTTTCCAACAGCACTCCTTGTCCATGTAGCGTGGCTCCTTCCGCTAGTTTTATTGTTTAGGAGAAAGATTCTCTGACCTTTTCTTTTTGACCAAAAGCTTAAACTATAAGAACCTAATTTTAATATAGGTGAGAGACTATGCGTGAAGCTATGTATTGGGAACCTCTTGAGAGAAAGCGCGTGAGATGCCACTTGTGCCCTTTAAACTGCATTATTGATGAAGGAAAAAGAGGGTCATGCAGAGTGAGAAAAAATATTAACGGGAAGCTTTATGCGCTTAACTATGGAAAAGTTTCTTCCATTGCATCAGATCCTATAGAGAAAAAGCCCCTCTTTCACTTCTATCCTGGGTCTTGTGCCTTCTCTATAGGCACTGTTGGATGCAACATGCACTGCAAGCACTGTCAGAACTGGGAAATAAGTCAAGCTGATGAAAGCTTTCCCTATTTACAAGATGCCACACCAGATGCGCTAGCTAGGTTGGCTAAGCACTATGAATGTGAGAGCATAGCCTACACATATAACGAACCAATGATTTGGTATGAGTTCGTCTTTGATACAGCCAAGCTTGCTAAGAAAGCTGGACTGAACAATATTTTGGTTACTAACGGCTACATAAATGAAGAGCCATTCAGAAAGCTTGCTCCATATATAGATGCAATGAACATAGATATCAAAGCCTTTGATGATGAGTTCTACATGAAAATTGCAAGTGTGCCCAGTGGGGAGGCGAGCAAGAGGACAGCACAAATAGCGAAAAAGGAGTTTGGCATTCATGTTGAGCTAACGTATTTGATAATTCCGACTTTCAACGACCGCGAGGAGGAATTTAGGGCATTTGCTAGATGGGTTGTTGAAGAACTTGGTGACGATACGCCGGTTCACTTCTCACGTTTCTTTCCACACTACAAGCTCTCAAAATTGCCTCCAACCCCAATTGGGACAATAGAGAGGGCATATAGTATAGCAAAGGAAGAAGGATTGAAGTTTGTTTACATTGGAAATGTGCCCGGACATAATGGGGAAAACACCTACTGTCCGAGATGTGGAAAACCTTTAATAGTGAGGTGGGGGTTTACGATTGAGGAGTATCATATAGATGATGGAAAGTGTGAGTACTGTGGTGAACCGATTCCGATAGTTGGTGAATACAACAAAAAGCGGTATAAAAGTATGTGGTGGTAAAATTGGAGAAGATTGGTGTTGTTTTCTACATTGAAGGTATGGGGAACGAGAAGAAAGCCTTAGAAAGGGCTCTAGCAAAGACTGCTGAAAACCTTAGAAACGAAAAACTTGTCAAAGTAAAGCGCGTGAGCGTTGAAGATGTTATCGAGAATGACGTTGAAGAGCTCAAATATTCTGGGATGATTGAGGCAGAGCTGGAAGGCGATTTGGAGGGAATCGTGAGGGCTGTTTTAAAATACGCGCCAGCAGTTGTTGAAGTGCTCGGCCCAGGGAGGCTGGAGATAGATGCTAAGAGGCTCATGAAGGTGATGGGGGAGATCTCCCTGTTCATGGGACAGCTAATGGAAAAGTTCGGAGGTTTAGTGGCGTATCCCTCACTGGAGGAGATTCCCCTGCCAAAGATAGGCTATACAGAAGAGGAGCTTGAAGACTTTATCCTTGATGAGAGGAACATAAAGTACATGTTTATCATAGAAGCCTTCGGAGAAGATGAAGAAGAAATAAAGAAGACTATGCTGAAGGCCTTTTTCATCGAAGGATGCAAAATTAATAAAATAGCCATAAAGGGCGAGGAGAAGGATGGACGCTATTATACGCTCGTTGCCGCTGAGTTATTGTCACCTTTTGAGACGATGTTCCAGCTAAATGCCAAATATGCTCCTGTGGCTATTTCGATCGAAGAGCCCCAAATAGTGGATATAACTGCAACAGAACTTCAAAACGCTCTAACTGACTTAGCGGGCTTTGTTTACGAGCTTGTCCATAGGCCAATAAAGAAAAAGCTTATAGAGAAGGACACGTTTAGGTTTTCATTACAAAAATGAGGCAATCTTTCGAGAGATATTATCGGCAAAAAGCGAATTTTGCATAGGCATTTAATTAATCCCCTTTCAATTTTTACGGCAATTATCGAGCTTTTTTAATCGTTAGAAAGGGTCTGAAAGCGAAAAGTATATATACCCTAAGGTCTGATGTAGGTAGTGACAAGACTTTATTGTGGGCTTTGCCCAAAAAGTTGGAGGTGTGAAAAATGAAGGTAAGGAAGATCGCGGCAATCGCTGTTGGTGCCGCAATGATTGGTGCAACCATGGGTTATGCCAGCGCACAGTTGAACGTTCCAAAGGACTTCTTTGTTAAGGACGGTGCTCCAAACGTTAAAATCGTGGTTGGAAGCAACGCTGCTGCTATGGATGTTGCCAGCGCAGCTGACATTGCTGTTGCTTTGGGAAGCATGCTCTACACCGCTGAGGAAGTTCAAGCCGATGGTGTTAGTGTAATTGTTAAGAAGGATGTTACAACTGACCCAGACGATTTGTTAGTCTACAGCAACTGGTACATTGACAGGAACAATACAATCCCAAGTGCCACTGACTATGACAGCCTACCAGACAACGCTTGGTACAACGGAAGCAGCTACTACAACGGTGCTTACACAGACTGGGAAGCATACTACGCTGCTAACCCATGGATTACTGAGATTGAGGATATGGACTCAATTAAGGGCGACAAGCAAATTGATTGGGATATTACAGTTGAAGACTTGAAGATTACTGATGCTGACACTGAGGATGTTCCAACCAAGGCTCCAAAGAGTGCTACCTTAACCGCAAACGTTACAGTCGAGTTCAACTATGTTATTAAGAAGTGGGAGGTTACAACCTCCGATACAGATGACCAATGGGGATTAACCACAACAACCACAACCACAACAATTGATGATGACCAACCCTCAGGTGGAAATTTCGTCGAGGATGTCTACAGCGGTATTACCAAAGAGATGACCTTCACACTCCTCGGAAACGAGTACTACGTCCTCGATGTTACCAACACAACCTTGACCTACGGTAACGACCACGGCGAGAACTGGTTCCACGTCGGCGATGAGATGGAGTTCGACGGCTACAAGGTCCAAGTCTTGGACATAAGCATTAACGAGAACAGAGCATTAGTTAAGGTCACTGCCCCAGATGGACAAAGCGATCTCGTAATCCTTGAGTCAACTGCTGGAGCAACAGACGTCTTTAGCGATGGTGGAATCTTACTCACACTTGAGAACACATTCGTCGGTATCGACGGAAACTTGATCGCCCAAGTTACAATACAAACAAATGTCAAGACAATTGAAAGCGGTGGCGAGTTAGTCTCAGGCTGGACCACAACATTCGTTACAAACGCTGCTGGTGACACAATTGAGAAGATCATCTTGAAGAAGGAGCTCTCAGGAAGCACCCTTGACATCCTCGGCAAATACAAGATCTACTACAAGTTTGAGGGCGACACAAAGACAGCAGACTTCGACAATGATGGACAAGAAGACGACACAAGATACACAGCTAGAGCTTGGATAGTCATCGAGCCAACAGAGAAGGTCTACGACACCCAAGAGCTTAAGGTCGGCGACGAGCTTGAGGGCTGGACAATTGACCAAATCAAGGGCGACACCTACACCAAGATCACAGTCAAGCCACCAGCCGAGCCAATCACAGTGCTCGACAGCGAAGTTGACCTCAACAACGTTGACAGCAACTTGATCCTTGTTGGTGGACCAGTTGCAAACAGCGTTACAGCTTACTTGGTCGACCAAGGCGTAAGCACAATCGACTGGTACAACAGCGACGGTGACATTGAGTACCTCGAGGACGCCTTCGGCGACTACGATGTCTTAATCGTCGCCGGTAAGAACAGAGAGGCCACAAAGGCCGCTGCTGAAGAGTTAATGGCCTACCTTAAGGACTTGGCTTGATTTCTCTTCCCTTCTTTTTAATTGCTTTTCTGGAGGTTTTGAAGTTGGACAAGCGTGTTTTAATTGTAGTTCTAATTGGAGTTCTAGTTCTTGCACCTGTTGGGGCATTTTCTTATGGTTATTCTAACTACTCATCACAAATCAGCCCTATAAAAAAACCTCTCTCCTCAACTCAAGTTGTAGTTCCCTATGGCGGAAATGACTACACCATAACCCTAGAGAGTTATATAACCGGAAATCCTATGGTAGATTTAAACATAACTCTGAGAAGCATTACTTACGAAAGAGCTACACTTTTGCTGGGGGATCCAAGCTTTAAAAACTGTCAAGGAGAGGCTTGTGTTTGGAGAACCAGAACTGGTTTGGAGTTGGCTGCTACAATTGGAGCTTTAATGGGTAGGAAGTACTACTATGAGGCTATAGTAAAGGAAGGTAAGGACAATCAAACGGCTAAGAAGATTGCTGCAAAAGAAGCCCAAGCAAGGGTCGATACGAGTTATATAGCTTTCCTACCAAAGGCTATGATAGGTCTTGGAAGGATAGGCAATGAGAAGCATCTCCTCGTGGTACTAATTGGTCCTAAAGAAGGGGGTCAGGTAAACAGAATTTACGTACCAAAAGCGGGAATAGTGGTTTTAGAGGCAACGGATGAGCAAACGCTCTTTGTGGAGGTTTTGCTATTAAAGTCAATAATAAACTCTCAAGTCCAGCCCGTGACTACTCAAGGCTGATTATATCCTTTAGCATTTCCCTATTTTTTGGATCTTCAACGATAGTCAAAACCTCGTCCTTGCTCTTAAAGGGCCTCTTTGAGAGGATTTTTACTACTCTCTTCTTTCCTATCCCCGGCAGATAACTGAGAACTTTTGAGCTCTCTTTGTTCACGTTTATAGGTATTGGAATTCCTGTTATACTCCTAAATCCATGTCCCACTATCAAGACATCATAAAAACGGTTTAGCTCGATTTCTTTTGGAATCCCCACTATTAGAGGATAGCTCCCTATTTGACGTCCGTAAGTTAATCCGTTGTCATAAACCTCTGCTCTAACATCTCTCAAAATCGTCCCTACGGGGACTAGTCTTTTTAACATTGGAAAGTCAATCTCGTGCCTTATTTTATACTTGTAGTGTTTGGTGAGCGCTTTGTGCTTTTCGGTCTTTACTTTCTCCCTCAGGTACCACAAAGGAGTGCCCGGAAAGACTACAACCTGCCTTATGTTTATCCTTCTCACCAAGAGTCCATCATCTAAGAGGCGCTTTAAAAATTGGAACGTTATTTCATAGCTTTTCTTAGTCTCTCCTGGAAGCCCAAAGAGAATATTTATTCCCGGGAGCAGCCAGGGCATTCCATTATAGCTCCTCTTAGCCCCAACCTCGTTTAGGATTTTAACAGCTTCGTACGTCTCATCAGCGGTGGCATTAAGATTGTTCTTCTTCGCTACCTTTGGATCTGCACTCTCAAGGCCAAAGGCAACGACATTGCCAGGTGTGCCGTACTTTATGAGGGCTTTGGCTATTCTTGTGCTTTCCTCGGGATAGTTTGCTATTACCGCCGGGTTTGCGTTATCAACGTGTAGAGTTTTAACATCTGGGGCGACGCTCCTTATGCCTTTAAAGAGCTTCTCTAGTGCATCGGGATTCGGGATTGGGACTCTTCCGTTTGGTTTTGCCATATATGAAAAGATGCAGCTCTGTCTGCCGATTCTAAAGTGCACAACTCCTAACTTGTAGAGAGCTTCAACTTCTTTTACTATGTCCTCAATGGGCCTGTCCGCGATGAGTTTGTACCTCAAAGGCTCTGTACAAAAAGAGCATCCTCCAATTCCCGCCGCCTTAGGGCATCCTCTCTGAGTCTCGATTTCCACTATAACAAAGTTTGGATAATCCGGGAACTGCTTAACCACTTCAGCTCCTAAAAGAGCATAGTCTTTAAGCTCTTCATAAGTCCTAAAGCGGAAGGGATTGGCATCTTTAGGGTTGGTTAGGTAGTCGTAGAGAAAAGCTTCCAAATCCCCATAAGCTATGTAATCGAAAATTTGATTGGCTAGCATGAGCTCTCTTGACCCTATCTTAGTTCCTCCTTCGTGAGCAGAGCCCATAAAAGCTGGCCCGCCCAAAATCTTGACGCCTTCAAAAGGTTTTAGAAACTTAGCTACCTCCTCAACTTGAGAAGGAACCGCGGATAGGTATTTCCCAGGTGTATGCAAACCTCCTATGTAAATTATCAACTCTGCTTTTTGGAGAATTTCTTTAGTTTTAAATACATTTGGAGTCTTGTTTCTCGTCTTTATCCCGTGCTCACCCTCAAACGTAAATCTCAAGTCATCAATGGTCAAATAAAAGACATTAGCCTTAGGATTAGCCTTCTTTATTGCCCCATAGGCATAGCGGGGGTATATTCCTAAGTAAGGAGGCACTCCAAGGCCAGCCGGCTCATCTGTGTAACCATCAATTATAGCGACTATCATGATATCACCTTAAAGTTGGAGCTTAAAAATTCAGCGGAAATAGTTAGTGCAAAACTCTCTAAGCCTCGATAATCCCATTTTCCTTCAAAAACTCCTCAATTTCCTTGATATCTATTATGTCTAAGTGGAAAACCCGCTTCTTGGCATGAGGGACTCTGTCAAAGATTTTTCTAACCTTTTTAAACTCTTCCTTTGTTAGGCCGAACATGTGGTATGAGTCCTTCAATGCTTTGGATGCTATTTTGCGCTTGTGCTGAAAGAGGGCCTTAACTAGGTTTTCATTTAAAATTATTTGCTCCTTTTTTGGCTTTGGCTCCATAATTATGACAGCTGAATCAACTTTGGGCTTGGGATAAAATGCCCCCTTCCCAATACGCTCCACGAGCGCAGCGTTGGCTTTCGCTTGAACCATTACGGATAAGCGGGAGTAGTTCTTATCCCCTGGCTTTGCCACCATCCTTTGGGCAAATTCGAGCTGATATATTAGAACGGCCTTCTTAAAGTCGTACTTTAAAAATTTGAAAGTTATTGGGGATGAAATTTGGTATGGAAGATTTGAAACTATCTTATCAAAAGGAGGAAACTCAATTTTTAAAGCATCTGCATTGATAATTTCGACGTTACTCCACTTATACTCGTTTTTTAGGATTTCAATTACTCGCGAGTCTTTTTCTATTGCATATACCTTTTTCGCCACCCTGCTCAGTTCGTCAGTTAAAACACCCAAACCAGGGCCAATCTCTAGAACAGTCTCGTTCTCTTTTATCTCGGCTCGCTCAACTTCACGTTTAATAATATCTTCAACTATCAAGAAGTTTTGCCCTAAATCTGTGTTTGGCCTTATTCCATATTTGGAGAGGAGCTCAAAAACTCTGGGATTGAGCATAAAAATCACCAAAAAAGAAATCATGCGCGGAAGAGCCTGTTATGCCCCACGAAAAGCCTGTATTTGTCCTTTCCTTCGATTTCGTCTAAGATTCTCTTTGATATCATCTTTATTGGGTCTGGCAGTCCTTTGACCCTGTGCTTTAGGTCATCAAAACTCTCGAAGGGTTTGACCTTCCTCTGTTCTAGTATCTCCCACATGTGCTTTTTACCTATTCCCGGCAGGAGCTCTAAGCTGTGCAGCCTGTTAGTTATGGGGGGCGCCATATTGAAGAACTTAATAAAACGCTCTTCATTGTTCTTAACTATCTCTTCCACCACATAGTGTAGCTCTGCTTTAGCCGTAGGTGTTAAGTCATCGAAGTGAATTTTTCTATTTATTTTGAGAATTTTATCTCTAACTCCTTTTCCTATGAACACTCTCTCATAGAGCATCAAATCTGTTTTGGGTACAACTTCAAGAAGGGTAAATGCCTTTTCGCCTATAACTTGGGCTAACGGCTCCTTCTCGATAACTCTGTTGTGGTCTATATCCACATAGCCCAGCGGCAGGTAGTCTAACACGTAAGCATAATCCTCATACTCAACATGTTTGGGCCTTCTCTTATGCGTGTTACGTCCATAAGATGGGTATCCTCTCATTGTCACTCCCCCAGAAAATATACCCTCTACCGCTTTTTATACTTTTGTGCTTAGAAGTGGAGCATAAAAATATAAATTAAAAGAGGGTCACTCCTTTTTGTATGGAGCTAAAATCTCAACAATTTTCTCTGCCTCTTCCTTTGTAGGCATGTACTCCTCTTTAGCAAAGATAACGCGAATGTCAAAGTAGTCCTCAGGCATTATGTCTAGGATTTTAGTGGCAATTCTCTCGTCCATCCATTCAAAAGCTTCCATGAGTTTTTGTTTAGCTTCGTCAGCCTTTTCGGGCTCTATCTTGGAGAACCTCTCCGTGTGCTCCAAGCTTAACTTAGCCTCATAGTTTAGAGGCTCCTCTGGGTTAATCTTGAGCCCTTCTTCAAGCTGCTTCTTTAAGATTACCTGGGCCTCTGCAATGGTAAGATATTTTTCATTAATCTTTTTTCTCCCTATCATTTTAGGTCACTTTTGTGGTCTTAAGTGAATTGGGTGGATGAAAAATGTCTTAGTCTTTCCACCATCCATTAATTGGACGACGTAAGCGTTTCCTCTCTTGCCAACTACTGTTCCTGTCCTTCCGTGGAACCTTGGGTCCGGCATACCCTTGTGATAGCTTGGCTCGATAACTATGTGAACCTTTTGGCCAACCTCAAACTCCTTGAGGAATCTAGTTAGTGGGGGAAGTCCTCTTCTCCTTGGGTGCTTACTGAGCTTACCCCTTGTTTTTCTCCTTATTGTGTGGGCTTTTTGCACCATTTTCAATCACCTCTACATTTATCACATCTAAAGCTTCGCAAATCGCGCGTTTACCAATTATTTCGGATACGGAAGGGGTCGTTCGCCCCATATCTCCAGATATAAGCTCTTTTATATACAATCCACCATCGCAAAATATTCTCAGCTTAATATGTTTTCCATCAATCACTTTGCCGTCCACTTTATAAACTTTTCTAACCCTCGTTAAATCGCTTCTCCTCCGTAAAACCCTTCTTGGAGTTCTTTGGTGGATGGTCGCGTTAGTAAGAGTTTTGACGATTTTATCCAAATCCTTCTCTTCAACGCCGTCTTCAACATAAACTACTGCTTCATATTCCTTCCTGTGGTTTTGAGTCAAAATCTCTTCCATAGTTTTATAGTCTACGAATCGCAGACCAAAAACCTCAACTTTTTCGCTGCTGTTTATCTCTTTAGCGAGATCTTCCAACACCGCTTTTCTCTTTATCGGGTTCTTAATTTCGACGATAAACGGTCTTCCGCTTCCAAGCATCCTCACATCGATATCTTCTCTCCCAGCACCGTGAAAAACAGCTTTTCCTCTAAATGCCTCTGCAAAGGGCCTGCATATTATTGAGGCAACGCTTTCTTTGTAGCCCTTAAAAGGTGTTTGGGGGATTCCTCTAACAAGCTTTCTATAGCGGCCGTAAATGTAAATGGGCTTGCTTTGAATTTTGATCTCTTCGGTATATGGCTCGATTATAAAGATCACGTCTGGATTCTTTTTATTAACTGGTTTTTGGAAGAGCAATTCTAAAGCCTTGCCTACCTCACGGTTGAACTCTCTATTTATGGGCTCTGCATAGTCCAGTTCAAACTCCTCTACAATAGCCCTTTCTTTTTCGAGTATATCTTTTGGAAAACTTGAACCAATTAAAAAGCTATCGAACTCAAGACCAAGCTTTAGCGCTTTATCATAGCACTTCTGAGCGAAATAGTCCCGTTTCTTAAATATATTGCCACACAGCTCACATGTTTGGGGCTCTTTTATTGGGGATTGTTTATTAGCCTCCCGCTCCATATTAAGGACATTCCTTATTGCCTCTCCCCTCTCGGAGTTTTTTCCTTTTCCCAACTTGGCAAAGCATCTTCCTAAGCAGTTGTTGCACAGTTCGTGATTTTCAAGTATCCTCTCGGCTTTTTCGATTATCATGCTCTCACCTCAGAGTGAAGTTTATAATCACTCTCGCAAACTAATTGTGATGCCTATGATGACAAGAAGGCAGAAGATAATAAAACTTTTGGAGGAGAGGGACTACAGTGTGAGCGAGCTTGCCCTACTATTGGACATGCGGGGTAGGGGAAGCGGGAAAATTATTCTTGAAGACCTGAGGGCAATTGCTAGGGCATTAAAGCGTGAGGGGAAAGTCCTTTTAATACAGCCGGCCCAATGTAAGAACTGCGGCTTTGTCTTTAAATCAGAAATAAAAATCCCATCCAAATGTCCAAAGTGCCGTTCCAGCTGGATTGAGGAGCCGAGGTTTAAAATTTCGGTGAAATAGTTTTGTCATTCTTTCAAACTATTCTCTGTTTTAACTGCAATTTTTGCCACTAATTCAACCTTAAGGTTTATATTAAATGGGCATAAACTATTGGCGGAGCACGCTAATTAGTCTCATCGATGGAGGTCAGGAACATGAGGAAAGTTGAGCGCTTTATGAAGGAGAAGGGAATTAATGTCGGTGATTACATCAGGGTTATTGAAAGGGAGAACGGGAGCACGGCAGAATACGAAGGAGTCGTGATGATGCCTTATGAACTCTCAAGTGGAGAAACCCTCACGTTAAAGCTTGATAATGGATACAACATTGGAATTCTTGTGGATCAGATAGTAGAGATTCAAATAATTGAGAAGGCAAAGCCAAAGGAGCTGAGGGAGTTTAAGGCAGTTCTCCCAAAAAAGGAAGGCCTTCCAAATGTCACTATTTTTGGAACTGGTGGAACTATAGCCTCAAAAATAGACTACAAAACTGGTGCTGTTCATCCAGCTTTTACTGCTGAAGAGCTAGCTATGGCTGTCCCTGAGATCTTTGATATAGCAAACATAACGCCAAAGCTCCTTTTGAACATATTGAGTGAGGACATGAAGCCGGAGTATTGGACAAAAATTGCTCATGAAGTTGCTAAAGTTTTGAACGACGGTGAAGATGGTGTTGTTATAGGGCATGGAACAGATACTATGGGTTACACAGCAGCAGCTTTGAGCTTTATGCTTAAAGATTTAGGGAAACCTGTAATTTTGGTGGGTGCTCAGAGGAGTAGTGATAGACCAAGTAGCGATGCAGCGATGAACTTGATATGCTCAACAAGAATGGCCACCGCTGACTTTGGAGAAGTTGCGGTTGTGATGCACGGGGAGACGGGTGATACATACTGCCTTGCCCATAGGGGCACAAAAGTTAGGAAAATGCACACATCAAGAAGAGATGCTTTTAGGAGCATAAATGACATTCCCATAGCTAAAATATGGACAAGCGGAGAAATTGAATTTTTAAGGGAAGATTACAGGAGAAGAAGTGAAAGCGAAGTCTGGGTAGATGATACAATGGAGGAGAAGGTTGCATTAATAAAATCATTTCCGGGAATGAGCGGAGAAATAATTGATTTCTTTGTAGATAAAGGCTACAGGGGCCTTGTGATTGAAGGGACGGGTCTTGGGCACACTCCAACTTATGTAATTGAGTCCATTAGAAGGGCAATTGAAGAGGGAGTTGCAGTGTGCATGACAAGCCAGTGCCTCTATGGGAGAGTTAACTTAAATGTGTACTCAACTGGAAGGGAACTCATTAAGGCAGGAGTTATTCCTTGTGAGGATATGCTCCCAGAAACGGCCTACGTTAAGCTAATGTGGGTTCTCGGAAAGACGCAGAACCTTGAAGAAGTCAAGAAAATGATGTTAACAAACTATGCAGGCGAGATAACACCTTACACAAGGTTTGATGCTTACCTGAGGTGATGAAAATGCCCAACTATAAAGAACTCGGACTAAAAGTAGGTTTAGAGATTCACAGACAGTTGGACACTAAAAAGCTCTTTTCACCCGTGCCAAGTGAGCTTCATGATGAAGTGAACTTCACATTCCAAAGAAAGCTTAGGCCGACGATGAGCGAACTCGGAGAGATTGATCAAGCTGCTCTTGAGGAGTTTAAGAGAGGAAGAACGTTCGTTTACGAGGGGAACTATAAATACAGTGATTTAGTTTATATGGACGAAGAGCCTCCACACGCTCCTGATGATGAAGCCCTTAAGGTCTCACTTCAAATAGCTTACCTATTAAATGCTACTCCCGTTGATGAAGTCCACTTTATGAGAAAAATCGTCATAGACGGCTCAAACGTTTCAGGCTTCCAGAGAACTGCTATAATAGCGATGAATGGAAAAGTTGATACGCCTTGGGGAAGCGTTGGAATCCCAACGATTTGCTTAGAGGAAGACGCTTGTAGAATTGTAGAACGTGAGAATGGGCGGGTTATCTATAGGCTGGATCGTTTGGGTATTCCTCTCATAGAGATTGCAACGACACCAGATATTCACCACCCAGAGCAGGCTAAAGTTGTGGCTAGGTACATAGGCGATGCTTTGAGGGCAACGCGTAAAGTAAAAAGAGGTTTAGGAACAATCAGACAGGATTTGAATGTTTCAATTAGGGGCGGTGCGAGGATAGAGATTAAAGGTGTTCAAGAGCTTGACATGATTCCTCTTATCATTGAGCGCGAAGTTATAAGACAAGTTAATCTCCTCAAGATTAAAGAAGAACTCGAGAAGAGGGGAGCAAAGGAGGAAGAGCTTAAGGAAGAGTTCTATGACGTGAGTGAGATATTCCAGAATACGGGTTCAAAAATAATTGCCAAAACACTCAAAAAAGGCGGCAAAGTTTTGGCCGTAAAGCTCCCTAAGTTTAAAGGATTGATAGGCTTTGAGGTACAGCCGGGAAGGAGATTGGGTACCGAAATGGCGGATAGGGCTAAAAAGTATGTTAAAGGAATATTCCACATTGATGAACTGCCTAATTATGGAATTAGTGAATTGGAGGTTAATGCAGTTATTGAAAAGCTCAACCTCAGCGAGCAAGATGCATTTGTTCTCGTTGCAGCGGAAGAGGATATAGCCAAGAAAGCGCTTCAAGAGGTCATTAAGAGGGCCAAAGAGGCTTTGCAAGGTGTTCCAGAGGAGACAAGAAAGGCTCTACCAGATGGCAACAGCCAATACATGCGCCCGCTCCCAGGAAAGGCGAGGATGTATCCTGAGACAGATATTCCGCCTATATTGGTTACACCCGAGCTTAAGGATGAAATTTTGGCAAACCTCCCAGAGCTCCCGCAGGAGAGAGTAGAGCGCTTAGCTAAAGAGTACAAGCTAGATAAAGCGTTGGTAAAAACGCTTGTGGATGATGAGAGGGATGAGCTCTTTGAGGAGCTCATTAGAATGGGAGTTAAGCCTTCGATAGTGGCCTCCACTTTGGTAGTAGTTCTCAAGGGGCTCAAGAAGGAGGTGCCAATTGAGAACATAACCGATAAACACATAAAAGATGCTTTCAGCCTATTGCTCCAAAACAAAATTGCAAAGGAGGCCTTTGAGGAGATATTTAAAGAGCTTGCTAGAAATCCCGAGAAGTCAGCGCTTCAAGTGGCCGAGGAAAAAGGTCTGACACTTTTAAGTGAAGAGGAAGTGGAGCGCATAATTGAAGAAATTGCCCAGCAGAACATAGAGGTCATTAAAGCTAAGGGAATGGGTGCTATGGGCATGTTAATGGGAAGGGCAATGGCGAAGCTGAGAGGTAAAGCAGATGGAAAGCTTGTCAATCAGCTCGTGAGGAAAAAGATCCAAGAGTTGTCTTCTTAATTACCTTCTCCTTTCTCGATACTTTTTTAAGTAGTTTTTTCAAATTAGTTAAGAGTAAACATGACTTTTGTACCGGGCTCTATAATAATTCCAAGAAAACATGCAAAAGAAAAGCCCAGGAAAATTGAGCGCAAAAAAGAAAAGCGATTAGTCTATGTTTTAATCAAAGTCAAAGAAAACCAATTCATAAGTGAAAAAGCTAAAGAAGTTGAAGCTGTCTTTAGAGGGCGCACGTTTTCAAGACTCACGAATGTGGATGAGTTTTCTCTTCTGAGTCATATTAAGAACATGCTCTCCAAACACTGGAGAATTTATGTAGTGGAACTCGATGATGGGACCAGCAGATGGTTCTACATAGTACCCAGCGAGGAGAGGATTAGATTTGAGAGAAAAGATAAATTAATAGTGTTTTTACCTAAAAATGAAGATGCTTTGGAGGAGATTGTTCAGAGGATTGTAAACAAGGGTGTCAAACAAAAGAGCAGGGTGCAAAAGATTCTTGAGGTATTTCAAGGAGTTTTAGGAATTGCGGGGGGTTTTCTTGTTTATCGGTATCGAGAAGATATTTTGAGAATCTCCAATGTAATAACGATGATTTTTGCGCTGATCCTCCTAATTCAGGGCCTAAAAAAGGGATACAAGGAGAGAGAATACGAGATTGATTAATACTGTATTGGAGGGAAGCTGCATGCTGTGGAAGATATTCTTCTTCATGATTCTTCCAAGCTTGATTTTCGTGTTTGGAACCCTTATTGTCCTAGCGATGGATTCAAAGGACTGGTGGAAGGTTTTAGCAGTTTTGCTGCTTATATGGCTTTTCATCAATGCAGAGCACATTAAAGAGTACAAAGTTGTCAGAGAAAACCCTGCTCTCTCGAAGATTATGAATGAGGTTGTCCGCATTAAAGCGAAGATTCTCCACTATATCCCCTCGGAGAGAGGCGAGCTTCAGATCGATGTAAAAAGCCTCAACGTGAATGAAATAACTTCAAAGGTTGAAAATATGACGCGGGATATTGGTTAGGACAACAATTAATTGAACAATTAAATAATTGGCTAAAACATTAACTCACTAACTAGTGAGAAGGAGCGGATATTGAAAGTGTAGAAAAGAGCGTCTAGAACATAAAGAGAAAGTAAGCTAGCGCCCCAGCTCCTTGTGGGCTTTAGCTAAGTGTTTCGCTGCTATTGCTGCTAAAAGCGAAAGCTCTCCTGCTAAAACTGTACCTGCTATAATCTCCGCGAACTTCTTGGCGTTTGTTCCTGCTGGTTCGCCTCCACCGGCGATGCCCATTATGCTCAAAGCTTCTCTTTGGGTCGGAACTCTCGTTCCTCCCCCGATTGTTCCTATCTCGAGGCTTGGCATAGTCACGCTCACGTAAAGATCGCCTTCTTCCGTGACCTCCGCTAAAGTTATACCGTGTGAACCTTCGGTTATTTGTGCCTCATCTTGCCCCGTGGCTAAGAATATCGCGCCCACTATATTAGCAAAGTGAGCATTAAAGCCATAACTTCCTGCCTGTGCAGAACCTACGAGGTTCTTCCTATAATTGACTTCAGCTATGAGTTCAGGCGTTGTTTTAAGCTTCTTCTCGACTATCTCTCTTGGAATCACAGCTTCGGCTATAATGGTTTTTCCCCTTCCATTTATGAAATTCATGGCATTGGGTTTCTTATCAACGCAGAGGTTCCCCGATAGGGCGAGATACTTCACATCCGGGAACTTTTCTTCAATTACTTTCATTATCTCCTCACTCGAAATCGTTACCATGTTCATACCCATTGCATCGCCCGTTTCAAACTCAAAGCGCAGGTATAAGTTGTTACCAACAATGTAGGGCGTGACTCCCTTAAGCTTTCCATGTCTCGTAACCTTTGAGACGGCGTTTTCTTGGAGATATTCAAGGTTCTCCATCACCCATTGAGCAACTTCTCTAGCTTTTCTTGCATCGGGACACTTTAATAGAGGAGCTCTCGTCATTTTATCGCCTATGATTGTAGTCTTAACTCCGCCAGCAGCAGTTAGGGCGGAGCAACCCCTATTGACACTCGCGACTAAAGCTCCCTCCGTTGTGGCTAAGGGGATGTAAAATTCACCCTTTGCATACTCACCATTTATCTTGAGGGGTCCAGCAATTCCCATAGGAATTTGAACGACTCCAATCATGTTCTCAATGTTCTTCCCTATAACACGGTTTGGATCAAGTGAGTAGTGGCCGATGTTTTCAAGGGTTATTCCAAATTTCTTCTCCAATGCTCTTCTTCTAATCTCAGTCGCGAGCTTTTTATCCCCGTTTGCATATTTTTCAACCTGGTGAAGCTTAATTTCTCCATTTACAACTTTCTCAATAATCTCCTCAATTTCCATGACTAACCCTCCTTGCCAAAGTTATCAAAAGCGGAATTTTTCTTCTTTCTTTCCAAAAATCCACTCTTCAATAATTTGACCCGTTTCTTTAAAGGCTAACGCAGCATCGCTGCGTGGCTTATACACTAATATCGGCACACCCACATTAATTGACTCAGGAACACTTTCATCAAATGGAATAACACCGAGAACTGGTATTCCAACATCTTCCTCTATTACTTCAATTATTTTATCCACGACGTCTTCAGATTCTCTAACTTTGTTAAGAATAACTCCCTCTTGAAGGCCATATTCATCTCCCAATGCTTTTAGCTTTTCCACTTCATTTTCTACCATTGTTTCTAAAGTATAAATAGGAGATCTTTCAATCTCTACAACAATTATTTGATAGCTTGCAACTTCGAACGTTGGGAGCGTATCAAAGGGTATTCCCGTAGGTGAATCAACAAAAACCATGCCGAATTTATATTTCATGTTCTCCACAATGTCCCTTAATTGTGCAGTAGAAATCCCTAAAACATCTTGAAGGTTTGTGCTTCCAGGCATTACAAACACTCCCGAATGGGGGTGCTTATAAATTGCCCATTCTGGGTCCAAATTAGGATCCTTTAAAAGAGAGTGGAGCGTATACTTAATGTTTTCAAGGGAGAAGTGGAAGCCGAGATTTGGTAGATATAAATCACCATCAATCAGAAGGGTTCTAAACTCTCTTTGAGCAAAATAAGTACCGAGATTGGCTGTGGTGGTAGTCTTTCCTGCTCCACCCCTTCCTGTTAC
Organism: Palaeococcus pacificus DY20341; assembly: GCF_000725425.1. Lineage (NCBI taxonomy): Archaea > Methanobacteriati > Methanobacteriota > Thermococci > Thermococcales > Thermococcaceae > Palaeococcus > Palaeococcus pacificus. Next base: position 610,862 of record NZ_CP006019.1, read on the forward strand.
AACAGTCACTACCATTAGGTGCACCCCATCGATTTGACTAAAACATTATTGCCTAAAAACTTCTTTGATTGGTTCGGAATATAAATTTTTCTAAAAATAAAGCCTTTTCACTTAGATTTTCAAAAACGGATATTTTAATTTTACGTCAACGATTAATCTGGTAATAATTAAGGAAAAAGGGGAAACTACAAATTTTTCACCCAACAACTTCCCCAAAGGCAAACTTTTGTTTCACGGAATTTATCACTATCTCTACTTCGTCCCCAACATTGGTTTTTGGGACAAAAATAACAAATCCTTTAATTCTGGCAATTCCATCTCCGCCTTTGCCGAGACTTTCAATCTTAACCTTATATCTTTCACCAACTTTTACTGGAGGTTGTGGGCCAAACCTTTTTCTTGGTCTGTCTCCAAACTTCCTATCACCAAATTTATTTCCTTCCAACTCAGACACCACCAAACGAATATTGGCAATTAAAAAATGGGAGGTGGGTTTATAATCTTTTTGGTAGCGTTTATCGTTTTTCAAAGAAAAGTGAGAATATTATAAAGGATAATATCCAATTGCCTTTGTAGCTTTCTAATTGACCATGCGAAAAAGTTATACCCTCATACAACAAAGAATAGGTATGGTGATTCTATGGATGAAAATGCTCCAATTAAGGTTTATATGGTAAAAAAGCTTATCGCTGTGAATCCAGATGATTCGATCCAAGAGGCATGTAAAGTCATGGTCGACTTTGATATAGGTTCTTTGGTGGTTGTGGATAAGAACGAGTCTGTCATTGGGTTCTTTACAAAAAGCGATATAATAAGAAGGGTAATTGTTCCAGGTCTGCCATATGAAACCCCAGTAAAAGAGATAATGACTAAGGAACTTATAACGGTTAGCTCTACTACGCCCCTTAAAGAAGTCCTAAAGATTATGGCGGAGCACAGGATAAAGCACATACTTGTAGAAGACAATAAAAAGATAATTGGAATATTCACCTTAAGCGATTTGCTTGAAGCAAGTAGAAGAAAGCTTGAAACAGCAATTGCAACAGAGTGATTGCCATGATGAGGATAGCTCATATCAGTGATACTCACGTGACGACAGATGCTGCTTTTAAATCATATGCCTACGACTTGATAATTAATGAGATAAATCTAAAAAAATTCGATTTTGTTATTCATACGGGAGATGTCACAAATCAGGGTCTTAGGGAAGAATACGAGCATGCAAGTTATGCCTTAAAAAGAATACAAAAGCCTTTAGTTGTGCTCCCGGGCAACCACGATGCTAGGAACGTTGGTTACGAGCTGTTTGAAAAGTATATTGGCCCTCTAAATGGGGTTTATGAAAAAGATGATTTGGTGGTAATCTGGCTCGATTCCACGATTCCAGATTTAAGCGATGGTAGAGTAGGAGGCTACAAATTTAGATGGCTGAAGGAAAAGCTGGAAGAGTATTCACATAAAAAGGTCAAGATAGTTGCTGCTCACCATCACCTCGTACCTCTTCCGGATACTGGAAGGGAGCGAAATGTTCTCTTTAATGCTGGTGATGTTTTAGATTTGCTTCTAAAGCATGATGTTACCCTCTACATCTGTGGACACAAGCATGTCCCAAATGTGTATAAAATCGAAAATTTGATTGTTGTAAATGCAGGATGCACTTCTTGCAGGAAGACGAGAAAGGGGGATGTAAATAGTTACAATATAATAAAGATACATGAGGATGGCAAGGTTGAGGTTACGATAAAAAGAGTAACGGGAGACAGAGCCGAGCGCCTTTTTGAAATTCCAAAACAGAGAATATTTATTCCAAAGGGAAAGAGAATTTTAAGAATAGTTCAACTTAGTGAAAGTAAAGTCTCTGACAGGGTTTACTTTAGGGAAAGGATTCTCGAAAATGCCATAAAAGCAATAAACGAGAAATATAAACCCGATTTAGTTATCCACTGTGGGGATGTAGTGGATGTTGGAATAGGGCGATACTATGAACAGGCTATGGAGTTTTACGAGAAGATTAGGGGAGATAAAATTGTAATTCCCGGCCATAGTGATATTACCTACTTAGGATACGATCTCTTCAAGTCATATTTTGGAGAACCCGAGATTAAAGAGATGGGGGATTTTGTTTTTATTCCTATTTTGACTGCACAGTATGAAACTCCCATAGGTGTGGTAGGGAGAATTGGGCAGAAGATATTAAGAGAGTACTTAGATGAGTATAGAGACAAGTTTGTAACGGTTTTGATGCATCACAACATTATTCCCATTCCCCGTAGCAGGGAGCTCGGCTTTTTAGAGGATGGGGGCAACGTCCTTAAGATCTTAACTTCCCACGAAGCTGATTTGGTGTTAACAGGACACGGAGGAAATGCAGTGGCTATTAAAGTTGAAAATACACCAATAGTGAATTCAGGCTCAATAAGCTGGGAGCTTCATAGAAATCCCTTTGGAAACTCCTTTAATTTGATAGACATATACCCAACAATGGTAGTTGCCTTTGAGATTCAAGCTACTTGGGGTTCAAGAAAGCTCTTAGGGATTTGGAAAATCAAAACAGAAGTTCCTTGGAAGGATTAGCTTACCATTCCTCCTCGTCTTCCCAGTCTTCTTCCCAATCCTCGTCCTCAAATTCGTCTTCCCACTCCTCAAAGTCCTCCTCTTCCCATTCTTCCTCTTCTTCAAAGAACTCTTCTTCATGCTCTTCAACTTTCTTCTTTTTCTTTGGAGGTTGCATATCAAAACACCTCCCGCCCCAGGAGAGCATTCTAGTCTTATACTCTAGGTTTATAAGCTTTATCTTAAGTGATTTAACGCAGATGAATGCGGCATTTAAGGTTTTGGAGCTTTCTTTTATTGATTTGTCTTGGGGAGGTCTTTCAATAATTCAGTGCAGCAACCAGTTACTTTTTAATATCCTGCAATATATTAAAGAACATGAGAGTTGCTATAATGACCTCTGATGCAAGGGTTTACTATATAGCTTCGAAGGTTCTTAAAGAGTATAAAATCCCCTTTCATAGTCTTAAACTTGACGATAAAATCCCCTTTGATGTTGAGGTAGTCTTAACAGGAGAGAAAGACGTAGAAGAGATTGACTTTCCTGTGAAGGTTATAGTAAGGGATGAGAATTTTATAGACGAACTTTTAATCAGACTTGAAGGAAGAAAGAGATTTAAAACGATCTATATAGGGATAGATCCTGGGGAAAGACCGGGTGTTTCTGTGGTGGGAGACAATAGGATTATCGAGGTTTACCACCTTAAGAACCCAAACGATGTGGATACAATTTTAGAACTTCTTGAGAAGTATCCAACAGCAAAGATTAAAATTGGGCATGGAGCAAGAAGGCACCGCATATTAACCCTAAAAGCACTTGCTCAAGTTTTGGGGGAGGATTATCCGATAATACTCGTCAATGAGAAAAGAACCACCCCAAAAATAGGCGGGGTTGAGGTTTCTCAGGTTCAGGACATAGTGGCATCGATCAACATAGCTTTAAGAGATGGAGTGGAAGTTAAAATCAGTGAGCTGTTAAAAACTAAGGAACCGAGTAAAAGAGAAATCGAGCATATAAAGCATAAGAGTAGGCAGCTCAGCGGAGGTAAAATAACGATCTCATCTGAGCTTGCTCGGGAGGTTGCTAAAGGTAATATGAGTTTAAATGAAGCTATTGAAGTTCATAAAAAGAGGATAAAGGGTGAGAAAAATGATATTTGGTAGAGAAGAAACCAAGGAGGAAATTAAGCTTAGGGTTGCTGAAGCACTTAAGAGAGATGTTGGAAGGGGAATAGCACGCTTTGATAGAAAATTCCAGAGACAGCTGGGTGTAGAGCCGGGGGACATAGTGGAGCTTAGAGGGGAAAAAGTTACGGCCGCAATAGTTGCCAACCCTCACCCTGATGACAGGGGAATAGACATCATCAGGATAGACGGATATATTAGAAAAAATGCTGGCGTAAGCATAGGCGATTTTGTGACTCTTAGAAGGGCAGAAGTTCAGGAGGCTAGGAAAGTTACTCTCGCCCCAGCTCAAAAGGGAGTTTTAATCCAAATTCCAGGCGAACTTGTAAAGAACAACCTTCTTGGAAGGCCTGTTGTTAAAGGTGATTTAATCATAGCGAGCGGAAGAATTGAGGACGAGTTTTTTGCAAGCCCCTTTGAGGAAATATTTAGGAGCCTTCTTCCAGTAGGCTTTGGCGAGCTCAAATTTGTCGTTGTAAGCACTGCTCCAAAGGGAATAGTCCAAATAACGCACAACACTGAGGTAGAAGTTCTTTCCCAAGCAGTCGAGCTTAGGGAGGAAGCTCTACCAGAGGTTACATACGAAGATATAGGCGGTCTAAAAGATGCCATTCAAAAGATTAGGGAAATGGTAGAGCTTCCGCTAAAGCATCCAGAGCTCTTCGAGCGCTTAGGCATAGAGCCGCCTAAGGGCGTCCTCCTTTACGGTCCACCGGGAACGGGTAAGACTTTGCTAGCCAAAGCCGTTGCAAACGAAGCTAATGCTCACTTCATAGCCATTAACGGACCAGAGATAATGAGCAAGTTCTATGGAGAGAGTGAAGAGCGCTTAAGAGAGATATTCAAAGAGGCTGAAGAGAATGCACCGAGCATTATATTCATTGACGAGATTGATGCTATCGCTCCAAAGAGAGAAGAAGTCACAGGGGAGGTTGAAAAGAGAGTCGTCAGTCAGCTCTTAACTTTAATGGATGGACTAAAGTCAAGGGGCAAGGTAATAGTGATAGCAGCCACTAACAGACCTGATGCTCTAGACCCAGCTTTGAGGAGACCCGGTAGATTTGATAGGGAAATAGAGGTGGGAGTTCCTGACAAGCAGGGGCGCAAAGAGATCCTCCAAATCCACACAAGAGGAATGCCGTTAGAGGCCGAATACAACAGGAATGACGTCCTAAAAATCCTAAAAACTCTCTTAAAAGAAGGACGCTTTGAGAAAGAGAGAATTGAGGCTTTGATCAAAAAGGTTGAAACAGCTAAGGACGAGGAAGAGATTAAAAGCATCTTGAAAGGAGAAAGCGAAATTTACGGGGAAGTTAAAGTTAAACTCATTGATAAGATGCTCGATGAGTTTGCGGAGAAGACGCATGGTTTTGTTGGTGCTGACTTAGCTGCCCTAGCGAGAGAAGCAGCAATGGTTGTTTTGAGACGCTTGATTAAAGAGAGAAGGATAAATCCGGAGGAAGAGAAAATCCCACCAGAAGTCCTACAAGAGCTTAAAGTAACTAGAGATGACTTTTACGAAGCGTTGAAGATGGTTGAGCCTTCAGCACTCAGAGAAGTCATGATTGAAGTGCCCAACGTTCGCTGGGAGGACATTGGTGGCTTGGAAAATGTAAAACAGGCCTTGAAGGAGGCCGTTGAGTGGCCTCTCAAGTACCCAAAGGCATTCCAAAGGCTCGGTGTTAATCCTCCAAAGGGCATCCTCCTTTATGGTCCACCGGGAACTGGTAAGACGCTATTAGCTAAAGCTGTTGCAAACGAGAGTGAAGCTAACTTCATTGGTATTAGAGGGCCTGAAGTTTTAAGCAAATGGGTGGGAGAAAGTGAAAAACGCGTTAGGGAGATCTTCAGGAAGGCCAGGCAAGCAGCCCCAACAGTGATATTCATTGACGAGATAGATTCAATAGCGCCGATGAGAGGTGCCATGGAAGGCGAAAGGGTTACGGATAGGCTAATTAATCAATTGCTTACGGAGATGGATGGTATTGAGGAGAACAGTGGTGTGGTGGTTATAGCGGCTACGAACAGGCCTGATATACTAGACCCTGCTTTATTAAGACCCGGAAGGTTCGATAGGCTTATTTTGGTGCCAGCACCTGATGAGAAAGCAAGGCTTGAGATACTAAAAGTTCACACGAGGAACGTTCCATTGGCTAAAGATGTTGACCTTAAAGAACTTGCTAAGAAGACCCAAGGTTACAGCGGTGCTGATTTAGAGGCGCTGGTTAGGGAAGCAGCTTTAACGGCTTTAAGAAGATCTGTTGTATCAAAGAAAGAGCTTGAAGAGCTAAGCGAGGAGTTTTTGGAGAATCTCTATGTAACGAAGAAAGATTTTGAAGAAGCCATGAAGAAGATTAAACCTAGCATAACACAGTACATGCTCGAATACTATAAGCGCTTTGAGGAAAGCAGAAAGACTGAGAAAAAAGAAGAGTATAGGGGAATAGACTACTTTACCGGCTGAACTTTCACATTTTTTATTTTCCTTTTTAGGAAATGATTTATATATGAAAAGTGGACTAAATAACTGTTAGACTAATTTAGCGATATGAGGTGGCAAAGATGGTAAAGATTAAAGCTTCAAAGCTTAGGGATGTTGAACTAATCACAGATACGGGTATAAGGCTTGGATGGGTCTATGATTTAAGCTTCGATGAGGAAACCGGTGATATCCTCGTTATTGTGGCAGAACCAGACGAGGATTTGGATGTTAGTGAGTTTGTTACAGATCACGAGGGTCTTTTACTAATTCCAGTTAATGCAGTCAAGAGCATTGGAGAAGTTATAATCATTGACTCCACAAAGCTCGCTGTAAAATCAAAGCTCAGAAGGGTCAGCATGATAAAAGAGAAGCTTCAGCAGGGTTGAGGTTTCTATTTTAATACCCTTCATATAATCTGTAAGCCAAGAATTTGGGTAATCCTGCATTTATTATTTTTCTCGCGGCCTTATCCACATCATATTCTTCCCTCTCAAAATACACCTCTTTTGTTTCAGTGTCAATGAAAGCGTAGCTCGCTCTCCAATCGCCATCCCTCGGTTGCCCCACCCCACCAGGATTTATAATTCTCCTTCCTTCAATTTCCCTCAGCATAGGCATGTGAGTATGTCCCACTATTAGGTTGTCCTGCTTTATATAACTCAAAACGCTCTTAAACTCACTGTCCGGGAGCCATGGGAGGAGATACTCATCTAAAGGTGCCCTTGGAGAGCCGTGGATTAAGAGATAGCTGCTGTTTTTATTGTCAATGAAAAGCTGTCTAACAGGCAGTTGGCGCAAAAATTCCAGATTCTCTATGCTCATAACCCTTTGATGCCACTTAATCGCCTCCCTTGCATAGGGGTTGAAGCCCCAATCTATGCCAAATGCCACTGCATTGTCGTGATTGCCTCTAACACATAAAATTTCCCTTTTTTCCATCTGCTCCTTGAAGAACTCTACAACTTCATTTGGATTAGCTCCGTAACCCACCAAATCGCCCAAGCAAAAAATTACGTCGGCTTTTTTTACCTTATGCCAAACAGCTTCGAGAGCTTCAAGGTTTGAATGAATGTCGCTTATAAGGGCTATGAGCATGTGGCATCAAAAGAAATATGCTGTTAAAGAGAAATAAGGATTTTGGTAGAAGAAAAAAAGAAAGCTCACTCCTTCTTGTGCTTCTTCTTCCAGTGCTCCCATCTGTAGAGAGCGGCTAATGATTTTATGGCCCTTTCAGGCTCTGGATATGCTGGGATACCCTTCTCGTTGAGCATATCAATGGCTTCCTTAGCCTCGACACCACCGACGATAGCTACGACGAGAGGCTTCTCCCTTCCGCTCTTTTCGTATTCGTCAATTACAATCTTTGCGAGGTCTCTTGGGTCAAGGACAGCTGTTTGACAGTAGAGCACAGCTATGGCGTGCATGTTTGGATTGGCCAAAGCATCTCTAACTGCTCCTTCGTAGCTCTCAGCACCGGCCATACCTGTTAGGTCAACCGGGTTCTTGTATGAACCAAATGGTGGCATGTGGTTGGCAAAGACCTTCAAGTCTTCAAGGTTGTCGTAGAGCTTTAATCCTTCTTCCTCAGCTGCATCTGTGGCCATAACACCTATTCCACCGCCGTTTGTGAGGATAACGATGTTATCTCCCTTCGGCTCAGGGAGGTTTGAGAGTGTTCTTGCCCAGTCAAAGGCTTCACCAATTGTTAAAGCCCTCAAAACACCGCTTTGCTTGAATGCAGCCGTGTAAATGCTGTCAGCGCCGGCGAGAGAACCTGTGTGGGAAGCTGCAGCTTTGGCTCCTCTCTCACTCCTTCCGGCTTTAATGATGATGATTGGCTTCTTCATTGACACTTTCTTAGCGGTCTCCATGAACTTTCTACCCTCTTTAACGCCCTCCATGTAGATGAGGATTGCACCTGTGTTTTCATCATTCTCGAAGTACTCCAAGAGGTCTGCATCGTCTATGTCGCTCTTGTTTCCAATGCTAACAACTGCTGAAAGGCCAACCTTCTCGAGGATTGTCCATCCCATCAAAGCAATTCCCAAAGCACCGCTTTGAGAGATCAAAGCCAACTTACCTGGGAGGACATCAACGGGACCAAAAGTAGCGTTCACCTTTGTTGGTGTGTAAACAACACCGAAGATGTTTGGACCAAGAATCCTAAGCCCATACTTGTGGGCGGTCTCCACTAATTGCTGCTCAACCTTCTTTCCTTCCTCGCCGACCTCTCCAAATCCAGAGCTTATGATTGGAGCCACTTTAACGCCCTTTTTACCGCACTCTTCCACAACTTGAGGAACGAACTTAGCCGGAACAACGATAACTGCCATATCAACTTCATCAGGAATATCGAGAACGCTCTTGTAAACTTCGAACTTTCTTCCGCTTATCTCTATTTCGCCGCCTCTGACGTTTACCGCATAAATCTTTCCTTCAAAGCCGTACTCAATAAGGTTTCTCATGATTGCGTATCCTATCTTACCCGGAGTTCCAGAAGCACCGATAACGGCAACACTCCTTGGCTTGAAAAGTGCCTCTATGCTCATTTTCTCCACCTCGATAAACTTTACAAAGTTAAGTCGAAGAAGAGGGTTATAACTTTTCTCTTATCCATTTGCCGATACTACAATCGTCATTTGTTAAATTAACAAAAGGTGCTTAACTTTTGTTGAATGAGCACAGGCTGGATGTGAAATGTATTGGACCATAATCTTAAAGAATACAAAAAGAGAATAAAACTAGTGGCTTTTGGTGATAGCAATGACAAAGATCGAGGAGGAAAAAATCGCCCAGTATACTCAAATCCACAGGCTTTTTAGAAGAGTGCTGGAGATTTCATTTGACTTAGTCATCATGGTATTTCTGTTCTTCATCCTATATCTCACGGTGTACTCAATCTATCTGAACTTCAAGCTGACATACAACATTACGGAGCCCAAGCTTTTAGTTGCAAACGTTCTCGTGACGATTATCCTCATCGAGACATACCGCATCTTGATAATCTACTTAAAACAGCACAGGGTGAGCTTAACACACATCCTTGAGGTTGGAATAGTGGCCTTAATCCAAAAACTTGTAGTTGCATCGGACTTCAAGGAGCTGGATGCCATAAAGCTTTTTGCTATAGCTGTCCTTATATTCGTTTTGGGATACTTATACATAAAGGTGGGGGAGTGATATGGGAGTTCAAATTGGAGAGATAATTCCGAGGAAAGAGATAGAGCTCGAAAAGCTCAACGGGAGGAAAATCGCGATAGACGCTTTCAACGCTATTTATCAATTCCTATCCACTATTAGGCAGAGGGATGGAACGCCTTTAATGGACTCGCAGGGGAGGATTACTTCCCACCTCTCGGGCTTATTCTACAGGACGATAAACCTAATGGAAAGTGGAATTAAACCTGCTTACATCTTCGACGGAAAGCCGCCCGAACTTAAGAAGAAGGAGCTTAAAAAGAGAGCTGAAGCTAGAGAGGAGGCAAAGGAAAAGTGGCAAGCTGCCCTTGAAAGGGGCGAGCTGGAGGAGGCTAAGAAATATGCTCAAAGGGCTTCGCGCGTAAATGAGCAACTCATAAGCGATGCCAAAACCCTCCTAGAACTTATGGGCATCCCTGTTATTCAAGCGCCGAGTGAGGGAGAAGCCCAAGCTGCTTATATGGCCGCTAAGGGCAAAGTCTGGGCTTCCGCATCTCAAGATTACGACTCACTGCTCTTCGGCGCACCGAGACTCGTGAGAAATGTAACCATAACCGGGAGGAGGAAACTTCCCGGAAAGAACATCTATGTGGAAGTTAAGCCTGAATTGATAGTCTTGGAGGAAGTGCTCAAGACCCTAAAGCTCGACAGGGAAAAGCTCATTGAGATGGCGATTCTCGTTGGCACAGACTACAACCCTGGTGGCATAAAGGGAATTGGGCCGAAAAAGGCCTTAGAACTTGTGAAGTATAAGAAAGATGTTCTAGCGAGATACAACAAAGAGAGCGATGTTGATTTGTATGAGATAAAAGAGTTCTTCCTAAATCCTCCGGTTACCGATGACTACAAGCTCGAGTGGAAGATGCCTGATGAGGAGGGCATCTTAAAGTTCCTATGCGACGAGCACGACTTCAGCGAGGAGAGAGTAAAGCACGGACTTGAAAGACTAAGGAAGGCAGTGAAAAAAGGAAAGCAAAGGACTTTGGAGAGCTGGTTTATGAAGCGCTAATAACCTTTTGATTTTGCTATTTTTTATCTCAACTTTTCAAAAAGTTTAAGTTTTAGGAAAGCATAATCTTTGTGGTGGGAAGATGCAGGAGTGGTACCAATCCAGGGCTCTTTATGAAACTATAGGTGGGCTTTTAAAGAGGGGTGATTTTGAACTGGCACTTCAAGTTGTTCGCGGAATACCTGACAAGGGAATAAAAGCCACTGCGTATTCTAAGATTGTGGTAGAGATGGCAAAGAGAGGAGTTGACTATGAGAATGCTTTTAAAGAGGCTCTTGAAGCAATTTTGGATCTCAACCCTGATGCGAGGACTAAAACGCTAATGAGCTTAGCCTTTGATCTAATGGATCTCAATAAGTTTGAAGATGCCTTAAAGCTAAGTGAGTTTATTCTTGATGTCTCAAACCAATCAAAAATTAAAGCAGAAGTTGCTTTGAGGCTGGCCCGGCAGGGGAAGATATCTGAAGCACTAAACTTAATCAATGACATCATTGACGAGGATGTTAAAACTTGGGCAACTTCAATGCTCGTCAATGAAATGAATCAAAAAAGAGAGTAATTAAAGCTTCAAAATTTCCTCCACGAGGCTTATCTTTGAAACGGGCGTTGGAATGCTGTTCGTCACCGCCAACTCATCGACCGCTTTACTTACCCTTTCTATCGCTCCTTCCGCAAAAACGCCGTGCGTTACTGCAACGAAGACCTTCTTTGCTCCCATCTCCCTAAGCAAGTTGGCCGCTTTAATCATCGTCCCACCAGTGCTTATTATGTCATCGACGATAAGGACGTTCTTTCCTCTCACGTCTATGTCAACTGGTGTCATTTGGACCTCCGTTGGAGAGATTCTCTTTTTCTCAAAGTGACTGAACTCTAAGCCCAAGATCTCGGCAACAGCTTTAGCTCTCTCCAAGGCGCCTTTATCTGGGCCTAAAACTACTCCCTCACCGAGCTTTTCTTTGAAGTATTTTGCTACTGCATTTGCTGGGCTTAAGTTGACGGCATTCTTTGGGAAGAATTCAAGGGTCTTGGGGTTGTGCAAATCAAAGACATAAAATTCGTCATAGTAGAGTGAGAGAGCCCTTAAAATTGCCCTAACGCTAATTGATTCTCCGTCTTTTGTCACTCTATCCTGCCTTGAGTAGGCCAAGTATGGGACAACGGCCTTTAAGTGCTTAAAGCCCTTCTCCCTGAGGGCATCACCCAAGAGGAGAAGCTCGATTAAGTGCTCGTCTTGGGGCTTAAAGGTTGATTGGACGACTATTGCCTCTTCTCCGTCCCCTAAAATTCTAACGTACTTTTCACCATCGGGGAATGTCTTAATCTCAACTTCAATGACTTCTTTACCGTAATCCTTAGCCTTAGCTAAAAACTCATCACGCATGTGTTGAGCACCGCTTCCCAATACGACCTTCATTAGCACCACCATGTTAAAATCGGCAGGTGTTTTAAAAGAGTTTGCGTATCACTTCAAGCTCCCTTGAAGCGGTCGTGTGATTATAAATAACATGAGAGCCTAGTTATTAATTGGTGAAAACAATGAAAAGAAAAACGAAGATTTTGATTACATTGCCTTTTGTTTTGATTCTCTTGGCGATGGTGATCTTTCAAGGAAGCAAAGCAGTAGGGGAAGGCGGGAGTTTGGTGCTCTACGACTCAGCAAAGATAGGGGTTGTTGAGAAGGAGATTAGCTTTGAGCTGAAGAGGGGTATAAATGAAGTCCCCTTGGAAGAGCTTGATGGACTAAACATCGCTGAACTCACTTTAAAGCCTGTGGATGAGGGGGTTGAAGTTCTTGGAGTAGTTAGTCAAGGCTTCGACGTTAAGAGTGTTTTCGATGCCAACATCGGCGAAACCGTAGAGGTTAAGCTCAAAAGCGGCGAGACGATAAGTGGTAAGTTTTTGGGCTACAAGGACGGCAAAATAGCGATTGAAGGGGATGGATACTACTTAATCGATCCTCAAGAGATGGCTTACTTCAAAGTCTCAAAGCTCAACGGTGAAGCTAAAGCGAGGACTTACGCAGTGATAAAAGCAAATGAGGACGGTAAATATAAGTTTAAGCTCATTTATAGGGTCTCTTCTATGGGATGGAGCTCAAGGTACAAGCTCTACCTGAGCGATAGCGCCTTTTTGCAGGGCTACGTTTTAATTGACAATCCTACCAACAAGAGCTTTGAAGACATAGACGTGCTCTTAGTTTCAGGCGACGTTAGTTTCTACCAGCCACCCATTTACTACAGAGATTTCGTGACGATGGCTAAAGCTGAGGAAGTAGTAGGAGCTCAAGTGAGCGAACCCCAAAAACTTGAGGCGTTCTATTTGTACAAACTGGGCCAGATAGATGTGAACTCATTTGAGAAGAAGCTTATCCCCTACGTGGCCCAAGAGAGCCCATTCGAGCGCGAGTATTTGTATGAGAGCTATCCTTACGGTGGAAGCAGCGACATTTACGAGATAATCTCACTCAAGGCCGACAAAGTTCTCCCCGCTGGAATAGTGGAAATTTACAAAGAGATGGAGGGCAAAAGCGTTTTAATTGGTGAGCAGTGGATTGACCACACGCCGAAAGGCGATACGCTTAGGCTCAAGCTCGGAAAGGACATTGACTTAAAGGGCGAAACCAAAGTTTTGGACGAAAGACACTACGATAGAGGGGCCTATTATAAGATTCAAGTCACCATTGAGAACTTTGGTGAGGATGAGAAGGAAGTAATAATTAGGCACTACAAGTGGCGTGGAAAGATTTTGAGCTCAAGCGAAAGTCCAATAGAAGAAACTGCCAACTACGTGGACTTTAAAGTTACGGTGAAGCCTGGAGAAAAGGAAAGCGTTACATTTGAGTACGAGGTTAGCTATTAGCTACCTTTTTATATTTTTGAATCTATCTTCTTTGGTGGTTCCATGAGAGGAGTTGTAGTGCCTTTAGTTACCCCTTTTAATGAAGACTATTCGATTGATTTCCCTGCTCTTGAGGAGCACATTGAACATCTCCAAAAAGTTGGAGTCCATGGCATTTTTGTTAACGCCACAACAGGTGAATTTACGAGCTTAAGCAAAGAAGAGATGAAGCTCTTAGCAGAGAAGGGAAGAGAGCTCGTCCAGTCCGCCTTTTATTTGGTTGGTACTGCCTCAACGAACACCTTCGAGGTGATTGAGCTCACAAAGCACGCCCAAGACATTGGAGCCGATTACGTAGTTATCGCTCCCCCATACTACTGCCCACTGAGCGATGATGCTTTGTTTAAGCACTACACTTTAATTGCCGAAAAAACAGATATTCCAATAATCCTTTACAACATCCCAAGCTGTGCCAATCCCCTAAGCGTTCCGCTTATAAAGCGCTTAGCTTTGGAGTACTCAAACATAGCAGGTATTAAAGAAACGATAGACAGCATAAACCACGTTAGGGATGTAATCTTTGAAGTTAAAGGGGAGAGAAAGGACTTTAAAGTGTTCACCGGCTTAGACCAGCACTTCCTGAATACGCTCATATTAGGAGGCGACGGCGGGATAATGGCATGTGCAAACTTTGCACCAGAGCTTCACCTAAGCCTGTTCAAAGCTTTTGAAGATAAGAGATTTGACGACGCTATCGAGCATGCTCAGAAGCTTGCAAAACTTGCAAAGGTTTATGATTTAGCCTCTTCCTTCGGTTCGGCGATAAAGCTCGCTATGGACTTAAGAGGCTTCTCAATAAAGCCGGTCTTGAGGCCGCCATATCTCATGGATGGGGAGGATGTCAAAGAAAAGATAAAGGGCCTATTAAAGGAGGTAGGCCTTCATTGAAGCTTATACCTCAAGAATGCTCCTAAGCCTCCAAATGCTCTGAAGAACTGCTGGCCTTCGTCGGTGTCGAGGGAAATTATTTCAACATTCGCTCCTATATCCTCTGCCATTTTTATTAGCTCCTCTGCAACTTCCCACTTCTCGAAGCTCAAGTTTTGGCTTCCGCACTTTGGACATGTTTTAATCTGCTTCTTAAAGGTATCAAATTCGCTCTCCCTCATTGTCTTGAGCTCTTCCCAGCCGCAGGCGTTGCACTTTACTTTTGCCCTAATCTTATCGTATCCTTCGCTTATCAGGAGTGTGTCAACTGCTCCCATCTCCAAAGCTTTCCTTATCTCCTTCTCACCGTAGGTTATCAAGCCCGTGTCCTTAACGAGGTGCTTGAAGAAGTTTTGGATGAGCTTTCTCTCTTTAACAGCTTCCTGCTCTGCCAAAATGTCGCTCGCCTTTTCAACGAGCTCCCTCAAACCGTATTCTCCATGGTAGCTTATATCAACCACTCCGATAATCTTCTTTCTAAGCTCGTGGTGCAGATAATCACCTTCAACGAACTCTTCTTTTGTTGGCCCTGGCCCGCCTATGATAATGCCTTTGAGCTCTCCCTTTTCGAGGAGGGGTAAAAATGCATTGTTTGCGTGCTCCGCAATGCGCTTCATGAATTCGTGCGTCTCCTGCTCCCTAATACGCTCATATCTTCGAGCGGACTGACCACCGGCTCTCGTTTTGCCTGGCACCGTTGACCTCAGATCGTCCACAACATCTATTTTCTTCCCTCTTAAAATACCTATTGTGGATTCGTTCTTCTCTACGGTTATAAGCCCATAAGCCTCTTTAACACGGAGCATCTCTTCAAGGGGCTCCGTCACGAAGGTTTGATCACATCGATAGAGCCTAACGTTGATGGGCTCTGGGGGGACTATTGCGAACACTTGGATGTCGCTAACACCTTCTTGCTCGCTCACGTTTCCAACGAAAAGGGCTAAACCATTAGGAGGTGTCTGCCTGTAGAGCTTTAAGTGCTGCATTGCCCTTTCTAATGCTCCAAGGACGTTTTTCCTCGTTGATTTTGACTTGATGTTCTGCGCAGTTCCATACTCCTCTCTAAGCTGCTGCATTACCTTATTCAAATCATATCCTGCGGGGATGTAAAGGGAAACGAGTTCCGTTGCTCTTCCTCTTATTTTCTTTAGCTCCTCCACTTTTTTCTTTAGTTCATACATCTCAGCTGAAGTGTGAGACATGAGCATCACCTCAAGAACCTTTTTCTCTCCTTTAAACACTTAAAGAATGCAATTTATAAAAGTTTGGTCAATCAAAAAAGTGGAAGGGCTAAAAGAGGGATAGCAAAATTAAGATAAACACCCCTATGACTCCACCAACAGCGATTATTAGGAAGTTTATTAGGTTCAGCTCTATGTGGACGACGCCCAAGAAGTTGAGCAATCCTACTAATATGAGTCCGACTATTGTGTTCACTGCGAGCCACTTTAAAATTGCCATTGTGAGCTTTGCTACTAAGTAGCCGACTAGGACAAACATGATTAAGAGTATTAACCCTTCGAGCACTCTATTCACCTCCCAACGTTTCTAAAACCTCTTTCGCAATCTCTCCAAGAGGGACCCACTTTCTGCCCTCGAATGGAAGGATAACTTTGTCCTGCACTTCCAAGAGCTCTTCAACTTTTGGCATGGCTTCTTTAATCTTAAGTTCTTTTATCATCAGCAGGGCAAAGGCCTTGTCGTTCTTATCTCCAACTTCAAGCATTTCAATTAGCTTTGGAGCAATTTTATCTCTGTATTTGCTCATAGCCTCTGGATAGTTTTGGATCATGGCATTTAAAAGGACCATGGCATTATCCTTCACGTAGGAGTTCCTCTGAGAGGATAGCTCAATTATCTTTAGTATGAACTTATCATTGATTTTGTTTTTTAATGTGCTGCTTTCTTTGGAGATGACTTCGCTCAGCACGAGCATTGCATCTCCTCTAATACCCGGAACGTCATCCTCTAGGAGCTCAATCAAAGCTTCTAGGAACTTTTTATCGCTTAGAGCTTGATTCACAGCCCTCTCAATATCTTCACTTTCTATCATCTTTCTTACTTTGCTCTTTTTTGAGCCAAAAGAAAATAGGGGCATAACTACCACCCGATTTTTTAGCCGATAGTAAGTATTAGTGTCATAGGTTAAATCCTTTTTGATGGTTAAGCTTTAAATTTCTAAAGTTGAGTTATCTTTGGCGATGATGACAGCGAATTGCGCTGAAGGGTGATGATAGGTTGAGGCTGAGCTTGAGAAAGGGTATACAAATAAATGAGGGACACCTTACTCTACCGCTCTTAGTTGCTGCTCTGGTCCCTCTGTACTATGCATTCCAAAGGCAAATGCCTGTTGGCTATATTGTTGGAGGAGATACTTTGGTTCATACTGCAATTGCTAGGGGAATCCTTCTTGGTAGAAGTCCCTTTTTGGATCAAACTTACAATATCTATCCAAACTGGTATCCTTTCTTTTATCATATCCTCATTGCTGGTGTTTCAAAACTTCTTAACCAGCCCATGGAGAAGATCACCATATACTCCCCTGTCATGTTTTCGGTACTGATGGTATTGGTGTTTTATCATACCGGGAAGGTTATAATGGACAAAACTGGGGGAGTGATCTCGGCTTATTTAAGTGTATTGCTTCTAAAGCATCATATATATCCCAATCCAAAAGAACTGGCACCATTACTTGCTCTATTAAGCTTTTCCTGCTTTGTGACTGCATATGCTGAAGAGGATATAAAAAAATTTGTCCTCTCTGGCATTCTTGTAGGTTTTTCTCTGTTTACTCATTCTCTCGCACTTCCAATTTTGGCATTTTTACTTTTTGTATCAATGTACAAAATGGATATCCGCCCTTTGGTGTCGCTTATAACAGCGCTAATTATTTTTTCTCCCTTTATGGTTAATGTTGCACTTCACAGCGAATCTAATAATGTCGATGTGGAGGACATTTATAATTACTGGGCTAACGATACAATAGGCACTCAGTTAAAGAGCATACTGCCTCCGTTCGAATTACTTCCCATGATTATTTTAGGTGTTTATGTAGGGCTAAGAAGAAACAATCAAACTTTGATATTTCTTCTACAGTTCTTTCTTGTTTTTGCTTTTTTCCGCATATTACCTTCCTTCACCAGACCACTTGGTTTCAACTTCTACTCAGCTCGCTTTTCATATATGCTTCCTTATATCTACCTGCTAATTCTGGCATTCTCGTTTCGGGAACTTTACTCCTTGCTGAAAGCTAAGAAACGTGAATGGCTTTTATTACCGATTCTAATACTCATTGTAACTGCAGGAGCAGTGGATTTTGTTGAGTCTCAAATAAATGACAGGTTTGTACCGGTCTCTTATATTAACATCAATCAATATTTCCCCAAGGAACACTTTGGTGATGTGGCCATTTGGATTGTCCGCAATACTAAAAGGGATGATATAATAGCATGTCATGAGAACTTTGGCATGATGGTCAACTCGCTGACAGGGAGGCCTATAATTGCCACAATGTATGGGCATGGAAATCCTTTTTTGGATAATATTCAACGACGCAGAGACCTTGAGATCCTTTTTACGTCAGACACGGCGAGAAAACTAGAAATTATTTATAAATACAATGTTAGATTCATTGTTGTGGAGCCTTTTGCACAGGAAGAGTGGAACACAACAGTAAGTGATTTTAATGGTATTGGGAAAGTGGTGTGGAGGATGAACAATGTTACCATAATAGAGGTGAACCCAAATGCACATAAAAGAATTCCAAGAGATGATTAAGGAGATTTACTTTCACAGAGACTCGAAAAGGGGCCTTGAAAAGACGTTTTTGTGGTTCACAGAAGAAGTGGGGGAACTTGCAGAAGCTCTAAGAAAAGGCGACAGAGAGGCAATGGAAGAAGAATTCGCCGATGTTTTGGCATGGCTTGTGAGCCTAGCCAACATTGTTGACGTAGATATAGAAGAAGCAGCTTTGAAGAAGTATCCAAACAATTGTCCTTATTGTGGGAAAAAGCCGTGTAAGTGTGAGAAGGAATAAAGATAATTGCAGATTTACTGTAAATGGGGTGTAATAATTAATAAGAAGCGAAAATTTAAAAGCTTCTTTCTCGTTTAATACAAGGGGAGGAACGTTGAAACGTCTTAAGAAACTTAACAAAAATGCGTTACTCCTAATGGGATTTATTAGTGTATATTATCTTTTCACTAGACTCTATGGGATAGCGGGGTACATGAACGAGTATATGGACTATGATGAAGGAACCTACTTAATGATTGCTCGGCTCATTAATCAGGGTTATCTCCCATATAGGGATATCTATGCTGTTCATCCACCTCTTTATTATTATATGCTTGCTCTTTGGCTTAGAGTATTTGGGGACAGCTATGTCGTAGGTAGAGCCCTCTCCCTCCTCCTAGGTATGGGCTCTATAATCATAGCTTATCTAGTGGGGAAAGAAGTTAGAGATTGGAAGCTCGGTGTGAGTTTTATGGCCCTCATAACTATGGATCCCCTTTTAGTGCACATGAACTCCCTTGTGTACCATGAGACTTCAATAGAGTTTTTTACACTCCTTTCCCTCTACTTCGCTGTTAAATACTTCAAGTCTAAAAACATGAGATATGCATATGCCTCATTATTCGTTGCTGGATTAGGAAGTACATCCAAGTTTACCATTTTGCCCTACCTGTTAGCTTTATACATCACTATAGTCTTTTCACTGGACAAAAAGCTCTGGGAATGCTTAAAAAGAGCTTCTGACATTTTATTAACCCGCAAGCAGGGCTTGGCCATTGGGTTGGCTTACATGGCTATGATCCTTTTAGTGATTTCTGCAATAATGCTATATCCTTCGAAACTTGCAAGGCTTTTCTTCATTGTTCCGGGAATTCATCCAATAACTGTTGTCGGGCAGAAATTTGCAGTGGCCTTGATTATTATCTTCTGGGGGATATTCACGATATATCTCTTTAAGGTCATCTACATCAAAAAGCTCTACGAATCCCTTATGATTCTCCTTAAAAACTGGAAAATTGAGTTCAAGCTTGCATTGGCTGTTTTAACTCCAAAGCTTCTCGTTGAGCTCCCATTGGGCTTTCTTGTTAGCCGAGATTATTTAAACCAGACATACTTCGCTCAGGGGGGCAGGTACTCCCCCATAATCAACCTTTTCTCACTTATAAGCGACTTTTTGGGGGCGCTTCGTAATGGAAACCCTGAATTTTTATATTACTACACTCCCATCCTTGTACTAATCTTCCTGTACTTTTTAGCGACCTCTCTAGAAACCAGTGTGAAGCTCAATCAATATTTAAAAGGCCTAGCTCTAACAAACTTCTTTGTCTATTTCTTTATAGCTCCTATTCTCCCAAATATGAGGTTTATGTATCCAATGGCTTTAGTGCTTTATCTGCTTCTTCTTGATGGATTATTAGGAGTCTCCATGCCAAAAAAGAAGATTATGACTGGTGCTCTTATGGCAGTGATGCTGTTGGCTACGGTAGATTTTGGCATAGTAGTAAACTATCCCAAAGGCGAGCTTAAACTTGGATGGGCAATTCATTCAAAAGACCTTAGGAATGACTTGGGAGCATATATTAAGGGTAATGGGATCCAGCAGGAAGTGTATTTTTCGGTTAATCCAATGAACGCTTATTATTTAAACCTAAGCATTCATCCTTATACGCTAGACAACTTTGGACTTTTCTATCTAGCTTACCAAGATGCAGGCTCACTGATGGAAACACTAAAGAAAAATAATGTCTCGCGCATTATACTCAGCAAATGGATGTATGTCATAAAAAGCTCCGACAAGCTCCTTAAGGAAAACTATGGTGCTATAGAAAAAGAGGCCCTAATAAACTTCACACTGGAGTTTGCGGAGTCATACAGCACTGGCGATGTTATAGAGCTTTACAAAATAGGAGCGAACATACAGAATCTCAGCATTACAAGCTCTAAGGGAATGCTCTCTTTGGCTGTCAATGGAGAAAAGATCGCAAATATCTACATCGCTGATGGAAATATCAAGTTTAATACAAAAACAAAGGTATCTCTGAAAAATGGTTCTTATATCGTTGAGCAGAGTTCTGAAAATGCCACGATTAGATATGTTTTGGATTTGAAGAATGATGAAGCAACAATAGTTATTCCAGAAGAAATGGCTTTAGTTATAAATTTTGAAAGCGACGCTGTTTTGATTAAGGATGGAGGCATAATAAAGTGC
Organism: Palaeococcus pacificus DY20341; assembly: GCF_000725425.1. Taxonomy (NCBI): domain Archaea; kingdom Methanobacteriati; phylum Methanobacteriota; class Thermococci; order Thermococcales; family Thermococcaceae; genus Palaeococcus; species Palaeococcus pacificus. Next base: position 631,338 of record NZ_CP006019.1, read on the forward strand.
AACGAAAGTGTTAAAGGACCTGTAACAATTGCTACCCCAAAATTTGTTCTCAGGATTGTGGGCAGCAATATTACATTAATTGACACTGGAAAATTAAGAATCACTGGTTTTATTGTTAAGATCACAAAAATTTAGCTGTTTATTTCTCCACTGGATATATTGCTAATTGCATTCATTACGCTGTTTACGTTCTTGTTATTCATCTCGGTAATCATTTCTGCTTCACTATGAGAAAACTTCGCCACATATCCTACAACTATCATGATTATGACTATAGAAACACCCAAAAGTAGGAGATACTCAAGGCTTCCCTGAGCACTGCGTCTCATTGCAATCACCAAAAACAATAAAAAATAATTCAAAACGTAACCCTCAAATCTCAACCTGTAGCGTTTGAAATCTCACTACTAATTGCGCTTGAGATTTGGCTTCCTATATCACTAACTGTCTGTTCGGCTTGTGTTCCTGCACTGCTTCCAGTGCTCCTCAAGTATCTAATCACAACGGCCACGATGATCAAAGCGGCCGCAATCATGAACAAATACTCAATTGCTCCTTGGGCTTTTCTCTTCATTTAAACACACCCCCAAAATTTTCTATATTTATTTAAGAGTGAAAGATTTATATATAACTTTCTCCCCAAATTTGAGTGAATTATACTCAATATGTAGTATTGGCAAGGGTGAGTGTATGGTATTGATTGTTATCCAACACGAATCTTCAAATGTTGAAGATTGTGTAAACATGATTAGAAAAAAATCAATAAAAGAATTGGCATCGAGGCCGGGCAAAATTACTAAATCGAAGATTTCCTTGAGTTTTGGTGCATTTATGAACTTGAGGTTGGTCCTGACTATTGATAATTCGCTAATGATGGACAAAGGTGTGATTGTGGAATATTCTACAGGAAAAAACAAAGAAGAGGCAATAAAAAATATCCAAAACAAAATTAACTCATATCTGAAGTATTACTATCAGATAGTTGACTTTGAGTTTGGAACATATACGACTCCTGTAACAAGGCGAACTTACGCAGTTGGAGTTGTAGTTTACAATGTTCCTAGGAGAAATGAGGAGTCTCATATTTTAGGGCTAAAAGAGAGGAGGGAAATTCTGGCAAGAGCTCTTGAGCTCTTTAATTATAATCCAAAGGCTTTAAACATCTCGGAACTCGCTAGAATGTTTAAAGTATCAAGGGATTCAATATACTATGATATTGAGCAAATTTTAAAAGAAAAAGGAAAAAGTTGAATTTTTTTCAAAGACCTGCTTATCCAATATTCGTGCTTATTGGTACTGGGGTGGCTGAGAGTAAAAATATTATCAGGACTATTAGCGCCAAAATCTTTTCTTTTAGTCCAATCGGACTAACCTCGTCTAAAGCCCCTGGATTCCCGATTCTGCCTATTAAGAGTATTATGAGTGCCCAAAGTATCCAAACTGGCCACAATATGCCCAACATGAACAGTGCGAAACCTATTGCCATTGTAAAGTAATAGTGGAGCTTTTCGCCCATGAATGCCCTTGCTACGTGACCTCCATCGAGCTGGGCCGCAGGGATTAAGTTTAAAAATGTCACCAAAACGCCAACCCATCCCGCTATTGCCACTGGGTGTAGCTGCACTAGAAGGTCTTGATTGCCAAAGAAAGCTTTGTATAAGATCATGAAGAGTAAGTTTTGCCCAAAGTATATTCCACCCTCCATGGGGGGCGCTAAACTCATAGGAATGGCTGCCGAAAGTTTTAGGCCTATTATTGAAACGGGTATTGCTACTAAAAAGCCCGCTATTGGACCACTGACGCCTAAAGCTATTGCCGCATTTCTCGTTGGAATAGGTGACTTTACTCTAATTACCGCACCCATTGTTCCTAAAATGTTTGGGAAAGGTATGAAGTAGGGGAACGTTGATTTTACGCCGTGGATAGTGGCGGCTATTTTATGTCCCATCTCGTGCGTTCCTAGGATTGCCAAGATGCTTATTGAAAATGCCAGAGCGTTTAGATACACGTTTCTTATTCCTGGGAGATTAAACTCATCCAAAAAGGCAACGTAGTTGAGGGAGAGCCAATACCCAGCGAAAAACGTGCTTATTACAGTCGCTATAAAGAGGGCTATTCCTATCCAAGGGTTGTCCTTCTTAATAGGCTGAGCTGGGAAGACGTAGAGGACTATTTTACCGTCGCGCTTTTTTAAAGCTGCCCAGTAGCCAAATTTTTCCAATTCCCTCAGAACTTTCTCAAAGTTCTCCTCTTTAATTGCAACAACCTCAAAAGCCGTAAGCTGGCCTTCGTGCCTCATCTCGCCAAATTCATAGAACTCCATGAGTTTTTTATAGAGCCCCTCGTTCACAGCTTCCTCTGATTGAATCTCCTCCCCGCTGAGCTCAAAGCCAACTAAAAGCATGTCATCCCCGCATTTTGGACAGGACTTTTCGAGGAGAGCTTCATTTGAATCCTTTACTTCTCTATGTCCACAGTTTATACACTCATAAATTCCCTTAGGCATCTCTTTCACCGCTAAAATAAGTGGGAGAAGAGAGTTTAAATATCTATTCCTTGTGTACCACAACCTCTCCACTATCGGCATCTACTTCCACAGTTTGTCCACTTTTTATTTTGCTCACATCAATCCTGTCCACCATTGGGATGTCCGCTATTATTGCTCCCGTTGCCACGATGGTTTCAGCTTCTTCCACGACTATAGCTTTAGGAGCGACACCATTCTTTTTGAGCTGGTATATAACGTAAGAGCCAACAGTGGAACCCTTTCCTCGAGGGAAAACTAAAATTTTGCCCTTGATGCACTCTCCTTTAATATCGCTTTCCACATCCCTAACTTCGCCTGTTTTTGGGTCAATTCCTCCAAGAAATGAGAGCGGTTTTTTAGAGACAAGAGCGACGCCCTTCGCTTTTCCTTTGGTGATTTTTCGCCCTTTTAAAATCATGCCCCTCACCTCACGGCGCCTCCATAATCAGCTTTTCTGTGTCCTCAAGCATGACCTTCAACCCGGCGGAGGAGAAGTAAAAGCTTGCTTTCCCACTATTTGTTGCAATGCCTTTATACCACATTTCGATCGGAGAAACAATTAAGCAGCTGTCCGTTAATATCCTGCCGTTATAGCGCTCTATCACATCAGTGTAGCCCAATGAGTCGGCTAAATACTTCACTGCTCTGCTCGCTGTTATGTAAAGGGGCACTTTCAAAGGCTTTCCACGCATAGCTAAAAGCTCAGCAATCTCTTTTATCTCTTGAATAGAAGCATGTGGACAGCCGATTAAAATTGCATCTATCTCTGCCCATTCAGCGTTGAAGCGTTCCTTCACATCTTTGAGCTCTTTTTCATCGACTTGAAGCACGTCAACTTTGTCAGCAATAGCTCCTTTGTACTCTGGAGTTTCACCTTCTACATGATATAAAGCAATGGAACCGGTAGCAGCCATTGAAGCTCCAAGCTCTTTTAAATAGTCCATTTTGCTGACTTTTAGCCCTTTAAAGTAGGGAACGTCATTTTTAAGAGCTTTTCCAAGGTAATAACCCAAGAGGCTGTAATCGACAAAGTCCTTCATCTTAGCTTGAACTTCAACTATAATGGTTGCTTTTCTGTTTTCCTCTAGGTGAAGGCCGTAGTTGGGAGTTTTTCCCACTATTGCTGCTGCTAAACTTGAAGGACCACCTTCTCTATTGGTGCGTGCCCCTATGATGGAGTTGGCAAAGGATACGGCGGAACTTTCGCTCCAAGCTAAGTGATCGCCGAACTTTGGAAGGTTGGCGCCGTAGTAAGGGGTGCATGTGGATGTAACTTCAATACCCATTTTTTTGTAAATAGCTAAAACTTCCCTCTGCTTTTCCATGAAGTTCTCATTCCCTATTCCTGCAGGGTTTAATGTTGTGTAGACGCTTACCTTGGCTCCGGCATCGGCTAAATCACTTAAGAATTCAATCCCTGCATCGCCAATGTTTTTATATGAAACCCCTGCTACTTGAGCGCTCTTTATGGGGATTAGCCTATCTGCACCGTATATCTCTCCCAGAGCTACTAAAATCTCCATGGCTTTTTGAAGTGCATACCCATATTGGCCTGCAAGTGTGAGTTCTTCCTCTTTTGTGAGATACATAACACCACCTGTAAGTAGTCTTATCAAAGGACTTTAAATGGTTTTTTCTATTCAAAAATGCTCAATAGTGGGTAGTGAAGAGACCGCAACGCTTATAAAGCCTTCTTGGGTTAGTATGTATCGGGCTTGAGCAGCGGGGTGGGGCAGCTAGGAGTGCCCGCCGGGCTCATAACCCGGAGGTCGGAAGTTCAAATCTTCCCCCCGCTACCAGTTCATTTTTGTGCATTGGTGTTCTTTTATGTCCACTAGATTTTTCCAAGTTCTTGGAGGATTGATTTCAGCTTTTCCTGCTTTCTGGTGATTGTGAAACCAATCTGGGAGTAAAATTTTACAATGCTGTCCCTCCGATATATCCTGATCTCGTAAAAGTTCTGTCGGTATTGATATTTTTCTCCTCGTATTTTAACGGGAGTCCCCGCTTTTTTGGATAGGTATATCTTCGAATATATTCCAATAGTACCTAACAGCTCTCTACACAATTCTAGGACTTCAAGGTCATAGTTTGAGGCACTTATGAATAATGATTGGTGTTTTCTGTTCCAAGAGATAGTTCCCTCACTATCAAAGAATCCCTTTAAAAATTCCTCTGGATATTCCCTAGCGACATCAAACAGCTTTTCTTTTGGCTGTTTTAGGAATTTGTATAGGCTTTTGCTTGCAACTTCAACATACCACCTGTCACTCCTGCTTTTATTTTCCTCATACCCCCTGGTGGGATTTGCACCTATCTTTCTCAGATATTCCGCGCTTTTCTCAACAAACTCCTTATCGATGGCTTTAAGCCTGAATCTGTACTTGTAGCCGGTCGCTAATATGCTCCCATCCCCAAAGTAAACTCCGATTATATATGCCAGCGCTGATGAGGGATGAAGATTCAATGCCTTGGTCTTATTAAATGGGCTGTGCAGTCCTTTGCACCATCTTAAAACCGTAGCCTTCGAAACTTTAATGTCTTTTTCTTTGGCTATAGTGGAGGTTATGGATGAATAGCTCAGCCCCTTTTCTCTAAGCTCACATACATAGTGAATAAGACCTTCGAGCTCCTCCTGATGCAGCTCTTTCAGCTTCCTCATGATTATTATTGATGCTCGTTATTTATTTATGCTTTTTGGTGGTGTTAAAGCGGACAATAAAATTATAAGTACAGCGGGCGAATTTTAAAATATGAGCATATCCTCAAGAGATATCCCGTTTATTAAAAAAGTACCCGTAAGTTTAGTTACGATAAGGCAGGCTAGGCTTTTTGATATCCCCGAAATAATGCGGGTGGAACACAGCTCATTCCGGGAAAAATACCCAAGAGGACTTTTTTTAATGTTCTTAGAAAACAATCCAGAGACTTTTCTCGTTGCTGAGTACACCGGTAAGGTAATAGGTTATGTCATGGGTTATTTAAGGCCTGACTTAGAAGGCCACGTCATGAGCATAGCTGTTGATCCCCTCTATAGGGGAAACGGAATAGGAAGAGCTTTAATGATTGCTGTTATTGACAAGCTCATTAGGCTCGGTGCAAGATATGTTGGTTTGGAAGTTAGAGTGAGCAATGAAAGGGCTATAAAGCTTTATGAAAAGCTGGGCTTCAAGAAAGTGAAGCGTGTTCATAAGTACTACTCGGATGGTGAAGACGCTTATTACATGGTGCTCAACGCAAGTGAATGGGGCAAAGAGAGCTGAGGTGAGAGCATGAAGGAGCCAATAGCATTTTACTTGAGCGGGGATAGAGTGTTTAGTGATAGAGAAAAGGCGATAAACCAGTTCTACAACAAGCGCTACTATGGCGAGGTCGTTGAAGGTAAGCTTTTTCTCTCGCTTATAGAGGCGGCCTATTTGATGGAGTGGGGCAAGATTAAGGTTTTCGATGGCAATAGGGAGCTTTCGCTTAGGGAACTCTTTGACTTGGGAAGGAAGAAAGATGAGCAATTTGACTTGAAGTTTTTGGTTTACAGAGACCTTAGAAAGCGTGGCTATATAGTGAAGACCGCCTTAAAGTATGGCTCCCACTTTCGCGTTTATAGGAAGGGGCTGGATGAGCATGCTGACTGGCTGATTTGGGTGGTGAGCGAAAATCAAAAGATGCTCCCAAACGACCTGACTGCTCGCGTGAGAGTAGCGCATGGCGTTAGGAAGAACATGATAATGGCCGTTGTGGACGAGGACAACGACATCGTTTACTACAAGGTCGAGAGGATAAAGTTTTAACCCCTCACTCCTTTTTTCCAATCATGAAGGAGGATTACTTTACCGAAAATTTTTTGCTTGAACTTAAGGGAAAGTACTTTAGAGCGAGCAAATGGACTAAGATAAAGCCCTTTAAGCGCGCAGCGGTTTTAGCTATAGATTTGCAGCGCTACTTTTTAGACGAACGCTCCAAAGCTTACCTCCCCTCCACTGGGAGATTTATCCAGCATTTGAAGGCTTTTTACGAGAGTGTTGATATCCCGATAATATTCACGCGCCACCACCATGCTGGAGATATGATGGAGTTCTGGTGGGGCGATAAAATGGAGAAAAATGAGCTCTTTGAAATCGTTGATGAGCTAAAGCCTTTCGCTCGCCGCATTGTAGACAAAAGAACTTACAATGCCTTTTACAATACAACGCTTGAAGCGCTTTTAAAAGAATTTAACATCGAGACGGTAATAATAACAGGCGTGATGACACACCTATGCTGCGAGACCACCGCAAGGGAAGCGTTTGTGAGGGGCTTTAAGGTGGTCTTTCCGATAGACGGGACGTTAACGCAGAATAGAGCCTTCCATGAGGGAACGATAAGGGCTTTAGCTCACGGTTTTGCCGCTACGCCGCTTTTGGAGGAGGTGAAGGAATGGCTCTCGTCGGAATAGTGGGTGCTGGAATTGGGGGGATAGCCACTGCAGTTCAATTAAAGCGTTATGGGATTGAGAGCGTCATCTTCGAACGCAATAAAATTGGAGGCTTAATAAGGAACGCTTACTCCGTTGAAAACACGATGTTCTTTCCCAATGGAATTAAGGGGGAGAAAGTCGTTGAAATTCTTGAGGAGTACGTTAAGAAATACGACTTAAAGATTCTGCGTGAAGAAGTTAGGGATATCTCAAAGAGTGGCGAGGAGTTTAAGGTGACCACGGATAAGGGACAGTACAGCTTTAAATACGTCGTTGTGGCGAGCGGCACTAGGCCTAAAAGATTGAGCATTAATGCTAGCAGGCTCTTCTACCATGTTGTTGATGTCCCACAAGGTCGCTTTGAGAGAGTCTTAATAATAGGCGGCGGCGATGTAGCCTTTGACTATGCCCTAACGATGAGCAAGCGCACGAGGGAAGTAATAATCCTAATGAGGAGCGAGCCAAAAGCCTTGCCCCTTCTCCAGGAGTACGTGAAAGAAAAATCAAATATCACGCTCCTAAGAGGACAGGTCTGGGAAGTTGAGGAAGGGGAAAAGCTTTTAGCTAAAACCACTGCTGGAGATTTTGAGGTAGATGTGATATTAGCCGCGATAGGAAGAGAGCCCAACTTGGAGTTTGCGAAAGCAGTTTTGAATGAGCGCAATCTCTTCCTTGTTGGCGATGTTAAGAACGGTATCTATAGACAGACTGCTTTGAGCATAGCGGATGGCATTAAAACGGCCATGATCATTTGGAGGAGGGAGAGATATGGAGATACTGAGTGAAATAGGCGATGAGCGCGTTGCAAAGGTCTACATTGGGAAGACCTCGAGGGGAAACATAGTTGAGTTCGTGGAGTCAATCCCAACGAAGGACATAAGCGAGAAATGGGTGCTCATCATCTCATCGCTCAACGGCTGCCCAGTTGGCTGTAAGATGTGCGATGCAGGCTTCTTCTACAAGGGCAAGCTGACATTGGATGAGCTCTTGGAACAGGTGGAGTACCCCATAAGAAAGCGCTTCCCCGATGGAAAGGTCAAGACAAAGAAGTTTAAAATCCAGTTCGCGAGGATGGGGGAGCCAGCATTTAACCCGGCCGTCATTGATGCCCTGCGTGTTCTAGGGGAGCGGTACGAGAACTTTCATCCATCCCTCTCAACCGTTGCCCCCATAGGTACGGACAAGTTCTTCGAGGAGCTCTTGGAGCTCAAGAAGGAGATGTTTAAGGACAACTTCCAGCTCCAGTTCTCAATACACTCAACCGATGAGAAGCAGAGGGACGAGATAATACCCATTAAGAAGTGGGACTTCGAAAGGATAGCCGACTATGGAGCTAGGTTTTACGATGAGGGAGGTAAGAAGATAACACTCAACTTCGCTTTAGCTGCTGAAAACATAGCTGATGCGGATGTAATAGAGGAACACTTCCCCAAAGAGTATTTCCTAATTAAGATTACGCCTCTCAACCCGACGGTCAGCGTGAAGAAGAACAAGCTCACCAACGACGTTGATTTAGAGACGGGCATGCCAATAAAGCACAGGCAGTTTGTCGATGCTCTTAGAGAGAAGGGCTATGATGTAATTCTCTCAGTCGGAGACACCAAAGAAAACCTCATAGGCTCCAACTGCGGCCAGTACATCTTGAGGTTCATAAAAGAAAGGGAAGACCTCGGAGAGGCTTATCTATACGCGAAAGAGATTGTTTAGCTCCCGAAGGGGCTCTCTTTTAATCTTTCATTTACAAACCTTACGATGTGCTTTGTGTCATCTTCTATTGTCTCAAGCTCTGGCTTCATGAAGACGTAGAGAACGTTTGTCTTTGGCGTCATCGAAATGTGCTTAACGTTTTCAAGCTTTGAAAAACCCTGGAGGAACTCCCTTAATAACTCAACGTCCCTCCTTTTCTCAAAGAGTGCCTCGTATTTTTTGCCGTTCACTTCGATTATCTCCTTTTGGAGCATTTCTTCATCTTCTATCTTGGGTTTAATCCTGTAGTAGCCCTTTTGGATTAAATGGGCCTCGCGCTTTATCTTTGAGTAGGGGTGAATGACGAAGTAAATCTTGTCGTGTCTGTTGATGAGCTTTGAAATCGGAAAGTACAGGATGCTCTGCCTCGGAAGGAGCGTTAAAGTATACTCAAATTTGTCTATGTTGTTCTCCATAACTTTGTAGTACGCTCTAAAGCCTACATAGCCGCCAACCCAAATGTATTCTTTATCCTTCGGATTGACAACGTCTTCTATACTTCTCAAATAGTGTTGCATTATAGCCAAGTTCAGCTTTCTACCTTTATAAAACTGAAAAGTTGCAATTCCAGCCAAAATCATCAAAGCGAGCAAAAATTCAGGGCTAACCTCCATGATTATACCTCCTCCAATGGGTAGTATCTTTGAAGACTTACATCATCAATTATTTCAAAATCTGGGAGCTTCTCCCCTAAAACTTTTACTATCTCCCTAATTATCTTTGCGTAGACAGGCCAGTGGAGGGCCATTCCAAAGGGGCCCCTTGGTGTTCTCCTCACTAAATTGAGGAATATTAAGACTTTGTGGTCTTCTTTAATGATTCTGCTAACTATACCTAAACTCACTATGTCCTCACCGCTTATAGGCTCTTTCACTTTTTTGAGCTCCTCATAGATTTCGTCAACTTCCAACTATTAGCCCCCCGACTTTTTCGAGCCACTCAAGGCCCCTAGGCTCTTCTTCAAACATAGGCACTCTAACGATATCGATACCTTTGAACTCCTTCTCTATCTCTTTTAAAACTCTCTCCTGTGCCTCCATCCTTACTTTTAGCTTTGGATGCATCTCTTCGAGCTCAATCACTTTGTTGATAACTATCATGTTAAATGGAATCTTAAACTTCCTCAAGCTATCATATGCTCTCTTTGTTTCGTAAAGAGGCAGCATTTCAGGGTTCATGACCGCGACAACGCTCGTCCTATCTTTGTTAGTCACTATCTCCCTAACAAACTCAATCTCCTTTTTATATGCTAGGAGCTCTCTCATTACTGCATCCTCTTTTTCATCGCTTGGCAGTTTGTACTCTTCGCCATCTATTACAAACTTCCTCTCTCCTTGAATCTTCTCTATAGCTTTTCTCCTGTCCAGAATTTTCCTCCGAAGGTCTATCAGCTTGTCCGTCCATATTAGCGCAATTTCCGGCAGGGCTAAGACTCTCAAAGTAAGGCCCGTCGGAGGTGTGTCGAAGATTATAACGTCCCACTTTTCACCCTCTTGGAGAATCTCCCTAATTGCCTCGAGCGTTGCGTACTCCTCTATCCCGGGCGAAAAGCTCAAAACTTCAAAGTACTTCTCCAGGTTTATGACCGTCAGGTAGCGGTACATGTGCTTTAAGTTCGCTTCCAAATGCCGGAGGTAGTTCTTTATGAGCTTCTCCATGTCAAGCTCCATAGCATAGAGGTTCTTCATAATTTTCTTTGGCTTATCATTGAGTTTGACCATAAAGACGTCCCCTAGGTTGTGCGCTGGATCAGTGGAGACTATTAGTGTATTGTATCCTTTTTTAGCCAGTGCTATAGAAACCGCTGCTGAGCTTGTCGTTTTTCCAACACCACCCTTACCAATGAAGAATATCGTTCTAAAGCCGCTTTTTGGCTTTAAGTACTCCTTCATAACCTCACCTCACGTTATTTCAAACATTGAAGCGATTTCACCAAAGATATCGTCCATATCCGTTGCTCTCCTCTGCATAACGTATATTTCGCGCACCATGTGAGGCATTAAGCGCATAACGAGCGTAGTCGGTGGAGATGGTATTCCAACGAAGGAACCCATAAGCACGAGCGCAAAGACGTTTTCCAGCTCCCTTTCTTCAAACTCAATATATTCCGTAGAACGAGCTTTAAATGAACCAAAAAATCCTTTTAAGAACTTTTTTAATTCTTCAAACATTTAACCACCCCGTTTTAATTGTTAGAGGGTTGAGTGACTTTTCCTGCATTACATAAATCTCCCTAATCATGTGAGGTAATAAGCGGTAGCTTAAATCTATCGGGGGATTTGGAATGCCGATACAGCTCCCCAGTAAGAGCAGTGCAAAAATATTCTCCAATTCTTCAAGCTCCCACTGGAGACCTCTAATGTATTGAAGCTTAAAACCTTCGTTAAATTCCCATAGAATTCTAATCGGTGCAGAAATCCAATACAAAATTTTCTTAAAAATCCTCTTCTTGTTCATTAACTCACCTCAAAAAGATTTAAAAGGGAATAAAAAAAGCTTCAAGCTGCTACGGCCTCATACTCCTCCTCTGGCTTCTTCCACGCTAAGTAGAAGTCATAAGCTAAGAGGATGTTCAAGAGAAGGCCGACTAACAATGCACCCTTTGCTCCAATAGTGGTTGTCACGTTGGGCAGTGGAATGTACATGATGTACCATATAATTGCTGCGGTAACTGTTATCCAAAGGAAGAGCGCTGGGATTAAGACAGCATAAGTCCACTTTCCAGCTTTTTGAATCTTGTATGCCCATAGAGCAGCGGTCATCATAGCAATTGATGCTAATAGCTGGTTCATACCACCAAACGCTGGCCAGAGCACTTTATAACCTGAGCCCCAAGCCAAGTACGTTCCAAGTGAGGCTATGATGAATGAAGCGACCCACTTATTGGTTATCGTCTTCCACATGCCTTGGCTTGTGTCCGTCACCATTCCAAAGACTTCTTGCCATGCAAACCTTCCAAGCCTTGTAGCGGTGTCCAATGAAGTTAGAGCAAAGGCTGAGACCCAGAGGGTTGCAAAGGTCTTACCTAATGTTAAGTCTAAGCCGTAGAAGTCTGTCAATCCTTGGGCATAACCTGCAATGAATGTTCCAAGACCACCTTTGGTGATGTATTGAGTTCCCCAAGTTGTTGCCTCTGCGCTAAGCCCTGTGAGCTTAACTCCATAGACTGCTATGGCAGTGATAACGATTGTTGAGAGGAATCCCTCGGTGAACATTCCACCATAACCCACCATCAGACCATGGATTTCACTGTCAAGCTGCTTTGATGTCGTTCCAGAGCCTACTATAGAGTGGAATCCACTCAAAGCACCACATGCAATAACTAATGGGATTGTCGGCCAGAACGGTGAGGGCTGTCCACCTACGACGTTTGCAGACCACATTGTAAAGCCTGGAGCTTCAAATGGCTTTGCTAATGCTATGAATGCTATACCTCCAATTAAGAGACCAAACCATAAGATGTAAGCGTTCAAGTAATCTCTTGGCTGTAAGAGCACCCATACTGGTAGTGATGAAGCCGCGATGATGTAAATCCAAAGGATTATGTTCCAATAGTGATATGCTTTTAGATAAGCTGCGCTTGCAGCATCTGTCTGTCCTTGAACGAGAATGAGCGGATGGTTTAATCCAAGCCAGACTGCAATTATCAAGAGAATCAGCCCAATTGCAGTAGATGCATAAAAGTTGAGCTTTACTTTGTACATCAGCCATCCTAGAATCACGGCGACGATGAGGAACAATAGTGTAGCGGTAGCTGCTTGTGGAGTCGTTGTCAACAGCTTTGATACCACCGCAACGAATGCCGCAACCACGAGGAGAAGGGCGAACCATATGTAAACCTCAAAGGCAATACCTGTCCTCCTGCTCATGATTTTACCTGCAATCCACTGTATTGACTTACCATCATAGCGAACGGATGCCATCAATGCCAAATAGTCGTGCACTGCACCAATGAAGACGTTTCCAAACCAAACCCAGAGGAGTGATGGAATCCATCCCCACGCCATTGCTAATGCTGGACCTACGATAGGTCCTGCACCTGCTATACTTGCAAAGTGGTGACCATAGAGAACCAATGGGTGCGCTGGAACGTAGTCAACGCCATCGTAGAGTTTGTGTGCGGGTGTTGGCCTGTTTGGATCGGCTTTAACAACTTTGCTCTGCAGGGATCTTCCATAACTAAAATACAGCGCCACATAGATAATGGCAGCCGCTAATATAATAGCTGCTGAGTTCATCAAGGCACACCTCCATGTAAGAGAGTTTTCATTTGTTCATTTGTGTGCATAAAATATATAAGAGTTTTCGAAAACTTCTTGAACAAATTCCAAAAATTTCAAGCAGTAATTGACATAAACATGTACAAAGATTTAGATAATTGTACCAAAATTTACTCTATTTTGACAAAAATGAAGAGGATGAAAAACAACGCTGTCGAGTTAAATTTAAGATAACTCGATTAGTAGTTGTCCTGTGTCGATGGTGTCGCCTTCTTTAACGTGGATTGCCTTAACCACACCATCCACCGGAGAAGGTATTTCATTCTCCATCTTCATTGCTTCTAAAATGAGTAAACCCTGACCAGTCCTAACCTGCTCGCCCTCCCTAACAAGAATCCTCAAAATCTTACCAGGCATCGGCGCAGTAACACTACCCTCCCCAGCAACAACCTGAGGCTTAGGCGCCGAAACAGGAACACTCGAAACCGAAGACGGCACAGAAGGCACCTGAACCTCAACAGGAGCTTGTGCCATTGGCATGGCTAAGCTTTCGAGCTTAACGCCTTCAATGCCAACTTCATACTCTCTTCCACCAATGTAGATTTTGATGATTTTCCCTTTTGGTTTTTCTTTGAGGGGCTTGAGCTTTCCTTGTTTTCTAAGTTCAAAGAACTCTAAAGCAACCTGTGGGAAGAGGCAATAGGTTAAAACGTCCTCCTCTTTTTGGAGGTAACCTCTTTCTTCGAGCTCTTTTCTGCATTTCTCAAGCATTGGCTCAAGAAGGTCAGCTGGTCTCGTTGTTATTGGCTTTTCATCTCCAATTATGAGCTTTTTAATTTCTTCACTTATCTCTGCAGGAGGCTCTCCATAAAGACCTTTAACGTAGTTCTTAGTTTCCTGTGTAATCCTTTTGTATCTTCCAAAGAGCACGTTGAGAACGGCTTGGGTTCCAACTATCTGGGAAGTTGGGGTGACGAGCGGGGGATAGCCAAGCTCCTTTCTAACCTTTGGAATTTCTTCCAGAACTTCATCGAGCCTATCGAGAGCTTTCATTTCAGCTAACTGATTTATTAAGTTGGAGTACATCCCTCCAGGAATCTGATGAACAAGGACATCAGTATTTACCGTTAGGGCCTTCTTATTGAGCAGGTGGTCGTACTTTTTCTCTAAAAGTTCCCTGAGATACAGGTGAATTTCGTAAATCGTTTTCAAATTTATTTTTGGCCTTAACTCTTTGGGAAGGACATGATATATTGTTTGAATCCCTGGCTGAGCTGTCCCAAATGCCAATGGACTTATAGCAGTGTCTATAAAGTCGGCTCCAGCTTCAACAGCCTTTAAATAGGTGGCAACTGCCAAACCGCTCGTTGAATGGGTGTGAACGTTAACTTTAATGCCATAGCGCTCTTTTATCTCTCTAACTAGCTCGTAGGCTTTTTGCGGCGTTAAGAGGGCTGCCATGTCCTTGATTGTTATGCAGTCCACATCTAAAGCTATGAGCTCATCGACAAGCTTCATGTAGTAGTCGAGAGTAAATATTGGTCCGGTAGTGTAAGCTATTGATCCCTGCACCTCTGCACCGACTTCTTTAGCCTTTTTAATTGCCACTTTCATATTCCTGACATCATTTAAAGCATCAAAAACTCTGAAGATGTCTATGCCGTTTTTGTAAGCTAGCTCTACGAACCTTTCCACAACATCATCTGGATAGTGCTTGTATCCTACAATATTTTGCCCTCTAAGGAGCATTTGGAGCTTAGTCTTTTTAATGTGCTCGCGTAAAAGCTTAAGTCTCTCCCATGGGTCTTCCCTCAAAAAGCGCATCGCAGCATCGAAAGTTGCTCCTCCCCAGACTTCCATAGAATAAAATCCTATACTATCCATTTTTTCGGCAATTGGGAGCATATCCTGTGTGCTCATTCTTGTAGCTATGAGGGACTGATGAGCATCTCTAAATGTTGTGTCTATAATCTCGACCATCTTTATCACCTCTCACTGTCCAGAAATATGCATATCACATATATAGGGCTTTCTACACACTAATGAGTAGAAATGTACATTAAAGATTGAAGATGAAGAAGAGAGCTCAAACCAAACCTTCAGCCTTAGCAGCTTCTTCTGGGTCTTCGTTCCTGTGGATTACCCTAAGTATGGCTCTAATCATTGGCTCTGGATCTTTTCTTTGGAATATGTTTCTTCCAACGACTGCACCACTTCCTCCTGCTTCCATGACATCCCACACAAGCTTTAGAAAGTCTACTGGATTGTCAGTCTTGGCTCCTCCACTTAAAAGGACTGGAACACCGCTCGCTGCTTCAACAACTTTCTTAAAAGTTTCCTTTGAGCCGGTCCAATAGGTTTTAATCATATCCGCGCCCATCTCAGCCGCTGCTCTCGCTCCATACATGACAACACGATAGTCCTCCTTTTTCCCATAGCGCTCGTTTATATATGGCCCTCTTGGATAAGAGAACTGCACAACGGGATAGCCGTAGTCGTGGGCTATACTTGCTATCTCTGCGAACTGTTTCATCATTATATCCTCATAGGGAGAGCCCCAATAGACGGTTGCTGCCACAGCATCAGCACCGAGCTTTATAACATCTTCAACGAACCCCAAAGGACTTTGAAGGAAGTGATCCTCTTTAGGCCTAAGCTCTGTCTTGCTTGTGAGCTTAATCATTAGCCCTACATCCTTACCGTAAAACTGCTTTCCAGCTATCCTTGCTATTCCTGGGAGTGTCATCACACCGTCTATACCCGCCTTAATGACCTTCTTTAATATGAGGTTTGGGTCAATGTGCTCCCATGTTTCCTCAAAATCTGTAGGGCCGTGCTCAAATCCGTGATCCATAGCAAAAATCAACGCTCTTCCATCTCTTCTAAAGAAGCGCCTCAACCTCCTTTGGATGCCAATATTGTTGTATGTCTCCATATTAACCACCTCTGGTGATACATTGCTGTAATGGGATTTAAATTTATCGTTAATATAAAATAACCGGACCCACAAAATATCTAATGGTGGTCACATGATTGGTTTAACAACTCGTGTTTTGGGCAAGAAAGTGATTTACTTTCAAGAGATAAGTTCTACAAATGAATATGCTAAAAATATAGCTATGAACGAAGAAGAAGGCACTGTAATCGTTGCGGATATTCAAAGCAGAGGACATGGAAGAAAAGCTAGAATGTGGGTCTCTCCTAAAGGCGGTTTGTGGATGAGCGTCATACTAAAGCCAAAGCTGCATCCTGAGCATTTAACGAAACTTGTTTTTATAGGGGCACTTGCTGTCGTAGAGACTTTAGAGGCCTTTGGGATTGAGGCTAAAATAAAGTGGCCTAATGATGTTCTTATTGAAGGAAAAAAGGTCTGTGGTATTTTAGCGGAAGGAAAATATTCTGAAAGTGAGATAGACTATGTAGTCTTGGGCATTGGGCTAAACGTCAATATAGATAAAAATGATTTGCCTGAAAACATTAGGATGCACTCTATATCTTTGAAAGAGGTTTTAGGTGCAGAAATTCCAATAGAAGAAGTTTTTAAGGTTTTAATTCGCAGACTCGAGCACTGGTATGCCGTTTTTAAGGAAGAGAAGTATGAAGATATACTCCAAAAGTGGAGGGAGTATGCTATTTTAGGAAGAAAAGTTAGAATAATCCGGGAAGAGGGGGAGATTGAGGGCGTCGCCTTGGGTGTTGACGAACTTGGGGCGTTAATTGTCGAAACATCAACCGGCAAAAGGGAAAAGATAATATACGGGGATGTATCATTAAGATATGCCTAAGTGCACTGATGTCCAACATCTGGAGGTGACGCCCAAATGGCGAAAGGCATACTCAAGAGCTATTTAGAATACCCAGTTTTGCAGAAAATACTGATTGGTTTGATTTTGGGTGCTATTGTTGGTTTGGTTTTTGGAAGCCTTGGATACGGAGATCAGATAGCAAAGATAAAGCCTCTTGGAGATTTATTTATTAGATTGCTGAAGATGTTAGTGATGCCAATAATCTTAGCGTCTCTAGTGGTTGGTTCAGCAAGCATCAGCCCAGCAAGACTCGGAAGAGTAGGAGTTAAAATCGTCGTTTATTACCTCGCTACATCAGCATTCGCCGTGTTCTTTGGTCTGCTAATGGGGAACATATTTAAGCCAGGCCTTGGAATGGAGTTGGGGGTTGGAGAAGGAAAAGCAATTCAAGCTCAAGCACCTTCACTCGTGGACACGCTCTTAAATATAGTTCCAAAGAACCCATTCGCGGCGTTGTCTGACGGCCAAGTCCTCCCAACAATATTCTTCGCGATAGTTCTTGGAGTTGCATTAAGCTATTTAATGGAAAGCAAAGATGAGAGGATTAAGAACTCAGCTACCACCCTCTACAGAGTTTTCGATGGTCTTGCGGAGGCTATGTATCTCATGGTTAGAGGTGTCATGCAGTACGCTCCAATAGGTGTCTTTGCTTTGATCGCTTACATTATGGCAGTCCAAGGCACGAAAGTTGTGGGCCCATTAGCAAAAGTCACATTAGCGGTTTACTTAGGCTTGATACTTCAAATAGGACTTGTCTATGGCATTTTGCTAAAGCTCTTTGGAATAAACTTGATGGAGTTCCTAAGCAGGGCTAAAGACGCTATGATAACTGCCTTCGTCACGAGGAGTTCAAGTGGAACTTTGCCCGTAACAATGCGTGTTGCCGATGAAAAAATGGGGGTTTCAAGGTCAATTTACTCATTCACACTTCCGTTAGGTGCAACGATTAACATGGATGGAACAGCTTTATATCAAGGTGTCTGTGCATTGTTCATTGCAAACGCAATTGGACAACCTCTACCATTTAGCCAGCAGCTGGTGATAGTCTTAACAGCTGTTTTAGCTTCAATTGGAACAGCAGGTGTCCCTGGTGCTGGAGCAATAATGCTCGCCATGGTATTGGAGAGTGTTGGATTGCCATTAGAGCCTGGAACAGCCGTAGCATTAGCTTATGCAATGATCTTGGGAATTGATGCAATCCTTGACATGGGAAGAACTATGGTAAACGTTACGGGAGATCTGGCAGGAACCACTATAGTTGCAAAGACAGAAGGGGAATTAGATACAAGCAAGTGGTGAAGAGCTTTCTCTTTTTATACTCTCCCTTATTTTTTGGGTTTGATTGTTTAAAGGTATTAAAAAGAGAAAGTCGGCCCCTAAGGTCCTCATCACGATTCAGCAATCCGCCATCTCGTCATCCATAAATTCTCAAAAAACTGCGAAATTTAAATCTTGCCGTAGAATAATAAGAGAAAAAGGCATCAAGCCTTTGGCTCTTCGAGGACCTTAATCTTCCTAATCTCCGCCCTCTTAAGTGGGTATATCTTTCTAGCTTCCTTGGCAATCTCTGCGCCGATTTTACCGTTAACTGCATTGAGGACAAACTCTGAGAATGTCATCTCCTCAGCCTTCTTGTAGATGATGTCCTTCATTATTTCTCTAATTGCTCTCTCTTGGCTCGTTTGGATTCTTCTGATAGCTACAACCATTCCCATTACTCTAAGCTTGTATCCATCCTTTGTGGTGACGTTGAATATTCCATCTATCCTAGTGGTTCTTCTCCTAACGAGGCTCCTAATGTAGCTCCTTGAGAGCTTGTGGCTCTTGAACTTAGTGTAGGCGTTTTGGCCCTTAACATCGTAGATTTGGAAGTAGAGCTTGACCTGTCCCTTGGTAAAGTCACCGGTCAAATCTTTGAGTGTTGTCTCAATGACCCTACCCTTAACCTTCTCTGGGTCGTCAGCGGGAGTTAATCCAATCTCTTTGTTTCCGAAAAAGTCTGGAGCATAAACTACAAACCACTCTTTCATTTTCCACTTATCTCTTGCGGCAGCAGCTTGCCTCTTAGATCTTGCTTTTGCCATTTTCACACCTCCACTTTTTCATCTTTCCCGGTATTATTTTGAGACGTTACCTCTTCGGCAATCTTGATTGAAAACACCAAATCATCCATAGCCACTATAAAGCTTTCAATCTCACCTAGGTATTTAACTTTTGTTATTACCCTCCCCTCTTTCGAGTATGTTTTGAAATTTAAATTTTTTGGGAGGTTTTGATTGTCAACATCCACAGCTTCCGCTATGGCCTCTGCTCTCTCTCTATCTCCATATTCCCACTCTATCACTGCTCTTGCTTTGATCTTCATTCGCTTGCCTCCATTGAAACTGTGTTTTCACTTTTATCCTGTTCTCTTTTCTCTTTCAGCTGCTTTCCAAGTGCCCTGTTGATGAGCTCTACAAATTCGTCTATTTTGCTCTTGGGGAACCTAATTCCCGCGGCTATTGCATGTCCTCCACCTTCGCCTCCTAGAACACTCGCAACTTCCCTAAGAGCATCTCCAAGGTTATATCCCTTTGCCAGAGCTCTCTCCGTTGTTCTGGCGGAGCCTTTGACAAGCTCCTCGTCTTCCAAGCTGTCGGCGACGACTATTACCGGCTTTTCGGGGCTGGCCAGTTGAGCATTTATGGCCATGTTCGCCGCTATTCCCACCATAGTATCCCTTATGTTCTTGCCCGCATAGAAGATGTAAGCGTGCTCCTTCTCGACAGCACTGCCCCAGTTTTTGATGAGGTAACTCCTCATCTCTATCTGCTCTTTCTTGTACTCCTCAACAAGCTTGACTGCTTCATTGTAAGCCTTCTCATCGCCAAGGCATATAGCAACGCCAAGTGTTCCCATGTTAAGCCTTCCAGTGGCATTGAGTAGAGTTGCGAATTCTCTGGCCTCGTGTCTTGGGTCGCCTTCTCTGTAAAGCTTGATTAGAACCACATCCCCAATGAGCCTGTCGATGTCTTCCTTTGGAACCTCGTGCTTGATTAGATGTATCACCAAAGCGTCGTGAAGTTTTCTCTTTTCTTCCTCACGAAGCTGCCAGTATTTCATATCGGGGTCAAAACCCTTGGATCGGAGGAACTCTATGGCGTTCCTAAAATCTCCCGTGATTCCAGGAAGCTCTGGGTTCGAGGCGTAGGTGAGCATTTGAGCGAGCGTTCTCGTCTCCCTTCCAAAGAGTCTGATCTCCTTGCGAACCTCCACCAAGTCGAGGCTCTTCGCGTCTTCTATGATGTCCAAGTTCATGCCGTGAAAAGTACCGTCTATTTCTTGCATATCTCCAACGGCACCCACTAATGCTAGTGGGCTCAAGTCCATGTTTTTCTTGTCCATAGCCTTAGCTACAAAATATGCAACTCCAGAACCACTTAAATCACGGACACTGTTTGCTCCAAAGAGTGTAGGATTTATTAATAGGTGGTTTTCTTGTGTTATCTCACCATCCTCCGGTGGATGGTGGTCGGCTATAACAACAGTGGCATCGCTTAAATAGTCTTCTATGAGCTTTATGGAGCCGCTTCCTAAGTCGCTGAAGACATAGATTTTGTGGTTCTCCCTTGCTAGGTCTTTTATTATGTCTTCGCTGAGCTGCTTCACGATGCTTAAATGGAAGTTAGCACCTTCTCTAGCTACAGCTTTTGCCAAAATAGCGCCTGCTGTGATTCCATCCGCGTCTCTGTGAGAAATCAAACGTATAGTGTGCCCTAACTCGATGTGCATTTTAATTAGGTCTGCTCCTTCACGAACCTTTTCTAAGAAAGCACTCTTATCCATCTAATCACCTGTAAAGGAAAGGGAAGAGAAATCAGCGTACCAAAAGCTTTGCAGTCTCTGGGTCGTATCTCCACTTTGCGGGTAGTTTTCCTGTTCTTCTGTAGTACTTAACAAGCCTTCTAATCTTGCTCTCGATTAATTGGAGTCCCCTGGCTGAGTGTAGGTCCTTGGGGTGCTCTTCGAGGTGTCTCCTTAAGTTAACTGCCTTCCTGATTAGGAACATTAAGTCCTCTGGGATCTGTGGAGCTAAGCCGTTCTCTTCAAGTATTTTTGTGATCCTCTTCCCTGTGATGAGCCTAACGCTCGGGATACCGTATTGATCCCTCAAAACAGTGCCAATCATAGCACTTGAATAACCTTGCTTTGCAAATTGAATTACTAAATTCTCAACCTCTTCAGCAGTATACTCCACCCAAGTTGGTGGGGCAGTCCTTGGTGGTCTCTTTGAACCGGATTTTCCTCTTTTGTATGTGTGCAACCTTACCATTCCTTTCACCTCCATGGTGACGGCCAGCTATCGCCAGCCGCCCCTAATAGGAACGTCGAAGGTGGTATGTACGGAGCATTTAAAAAGTTTGCCCCCTATCATTTTTACAATTTGTTGATTGAAAAGCTTAAATACTTGAGTGGCGTTTAACATTAAAGCGGTGGTGAAAGTGAGGGTTAAGAGTTTAATGACAAAAAATCCAGTAGTAATAGAGCTCCCAGCAACAAGGAGCTATGCTCTAGAGCTTTTTAAAAAGCATGGAGTTAGGTCTTTTCCTGTGATTAGAAGGCACACTGGAGAGCTTGTAGGCATAATTAGTATAAAGCGTGTACTTCTCCACCCTGACGAGGATCAATTGGCAATGCTCGTTAAAAGGGACGTGCCGGTGGTAAAGCCAGATGATGATATTAAAAAAGCTGCGAAGTTAATGATTGAAAACCACTATAGGAGAGTAGTTGTTGTAGAAGACGATAAAGTAGTCGGCATTTTGACAGTTGGCGATATCGTAAGACGCTATCTATCAAAGAATGATAAGATGAGGGATATTGAGATAGCTCCATACTATCAGAAATATACTGGCGTTATCTGGAAGGGGACACCATTAAAAGCTGCTCTGAGGGCCCTATTATTGGCGAATACAATGGCACTGCCGGTTATTGACGACGAAGGAAACTTGGTAGGAATTATCGATGAGACGGATATACTTAAGGATAGCGAAGTGGTTAGAACTATGAAGAGCTCAAGTTTAACTGCTTCAAGCGAAGAAGATTGGATTTTGGAGAGCCACCCAACGCTTCTCTTTGAAAAGAAGGAGCTTAAGCTTCCAAACAAGCCTGTTGAGGAGATAATGACGCAAGAGATTGTTATTGCGACAGAAGGAATGAGTATTTATGAGGTAGCAAACAAAATGACTAAATTCCACATAGAGCAACTTCCTGTAATTAGAGGAAAAGACGAGCTTGTAGGTATGATCAGAGATATTGATCTTCTCAAAGCCTTAGTAAAGCCGAGGCGCAGGTAACATGCTAATCTCCCTTTCTCTTTTGGGTTTTGGAAACGTTGGAAGGGGAGTTGCTCAAGTTCTTTTGGAAAAGAAGGAGTGGTTTAGGCGTAAGTATGGACTTGAGTTTAGAGTTGTCAGCATTTCCGACTCTTCTGCTACAATTTGGGACGAAAGTGGAATAGACCTTATGGAGGCTCTCGAAGTCAAAAAAACCTTTGGTTCGTTAAGCTACTGGGGCGATGAATATAGCATTTACCACTTAAGTCCAATAGATGTTGCTAGGAAAGTTGAAAGCGATGTTTTTATCGATGTTACTCCAGCGAATCCAGAGGCATATAAGTGGTATATGGAAGCTTTTAGGATGGGGCGGCACGTGGTTACATCGAATAAACCTCCCCTCGTGTTTCACTACGTCGAGTTAATTCAGGAAGCCGCGATGAGAGGCGTCAACTACCGATTTGAGGCAACCGTAATGGCTGGAACGCCAATAATCACTCTTCTCCAGGAGAGCCTTTTGGGGGATGAGGTTGATTCTATAGAGGGCGTTTTTAACGGCACAACGACATTTATTCTCAGCGAAATGGAGAAGGGTTTAACTTTTGATGAAGCGCTTAAAAAAGCACAGGCTCTTGGAATAGCGGAGGCAAACCCTGATGTGGATATAAAGGGTTTTGATGCAGCATACAAAGCGACAATTCTTCACAACGTGGCCTTTGAGCCAATGAGCTTTAAAAAAGTAGAGATTAGGGGCATAGACGACGTTTCTCCGGAGGATATAAAAAGGGCTAAAGCTCAAGGGAATGTTATTCGTCTGGTCGCTAAAATCGAGAAGAAGCGTGTTTCTGTAGAGCCTGTTGAAATTCCTAAGACTTCGCCTTTGGCAGTTTACGGCACATCGAACGTTGCGGTAATAAAGAGCGATTTAATGGGGGAAATTGTGCTTAGAGGGGCAGGTGCGGGTGTAAAAGAAACTGCTTCTGCTGTGGTTAGTGATATAATAAAGTGTGTTAAACGTGAATAATATTTCATGCTTTTGACCAATAATGTTTTAAAAACTTCCTTTTTGTGTATATTTTGGTGACAGATATGATTAGGTTTGCAAGGGAAGTTAGTATGAATTTTGATGACGCTGAGAAGAAGTTCAAAGAAGAGCTCGAGAAGGAAGGCTTCAAAGTAGTTTTAGAGCTTCCGACGAGTGAAATCATCAAGAACAAAGTTGGCGTCGAAATGGAACCCTATAAAATAATGTACGTCTGCAACCCAAAGAAATTCTATGAGCTTACAAAGGAAAATTATGAAATCGGTTCATTTGCTCCATGCCCAGTGCTGCTCTACCAAAAAGAAGGTAAGGTTTACTTTGCCCTCAACACTCCAGAAGAGATAGTGGAGCTCATCAAAGAGCCTCTTGAGATTATCAAAGGTGTAATTGAGAGGGTCTGATTTTTTCTTTTTGTTTTAAATTCGCTTAAGAGAGACACGAAAAACCATTTTTGCTTCTATTTTTAAAAAGGCTCCTTGATTTTTAAATTTTCATGCTATGGCGTTTGTAATAAAACACCATAGGGGAGGTTATCTATGAGCAAAACACTCCATAAAAGGTTTTTAGAATGGTGCGGTGGCCGGGATTTGAACCCGGGCTTGCGGCGTGGCAGGCCGCAGTCCTAGGCCAGGCTAGACTACCACCGCGCTTGCCGCCGATAGATATTAGGAAATAGGAGTATTTATAAAGTTTTCGGTGATTTATAAATTAAGTTCTACTATCTTTGGGAGGGATGGTCATGATAATCGAAACACCAAAAAGGCTGCACTTGGGTTTGATTGATCCTTCTGCCACTCTTGGGAGAAGATTTGGGGCATTAGGGGTTGCACTCGAAGGAGGATATAAAATAAAGCTTGTTCCTCACGATGAGCTGAAAGTCAAAGGGCAACACGAAGACGAGGAGACCATTGAATTTGTGGTAGCAAAAATGAATGAACACTTTAGGACAGGGTTTAACTACATGGTAGAAATTGAAAAAGCTATCCCAAGGCACATTGGCTTAGGTTCGACCACTCAGCTGAGTTTAGCCGTTGGAATGGGGATAGCGAAGCTCAACGGTTTAAATATGGAGGTTGAAGAGCTAGCGCGCATCTTAAAGAGAGGAAGGAACTCCGGGACAGGCATCTATGCCTTCAAGTACGGTGGCTTCATTCTCGACGGAGGTGTTAAAGAAGGCATTGCACCTCTCATATTTAGGGAAGACTTTCCAGAAGAGTGGGCATTTTTATTAATAACTCCCGAAGCTAAGCGTGGTTTTGATGAGGAAGAGGAGAAGCCTATTATGAAGGGAGTAATGGGAAAACCAGAAGTAGCAAAAGAAATCGCCCACAGGATTTTGCTTGGTCTTCTTCCAGCACTCAAAGAGCGCGATATAAAAACCTTTGGAAGGCACTTAAGCGAGATCCAAACTTTGGTCGGCAAGCACTTTGAGGACTATCAAGGTGGTGAATTTAGGGAGGACGTTAAGCTGGTTTTGGAGTTTTTGAGAGAAAACACTTATGGGTTTGGCCAGAGCTCCTGGGGACCGACGGTCTACGGTCTAATAAAGAGAAGTGAGTATCAAAGCCTAAACGCCAAAGCCCACGACTTCCTCAAAGAGTATGGAATAAAGGCTCAAATAGAGCTTGGAGTTCCAAGGAACAGGGGAGCTGAGATAGTTGAGGGAAATGTATACATAATGAAGCTCATAAACAACGTGGCAAAAAGGTGAGCCTATGACACTCGACCGCTTCATTAAGGTGAAATACTCGGAGGATAAAGAAAGAATCGAGAAGCTTAAAGAAATTTTGAGTGAGCTCGGCTTAGAGTGTGCTCGGACTATAGAAGAAAAAGTTGACCTCCAGTTTTCCGCTTTGGAAAATCTTCACAAGAATTTAAACAATGATGAGCTTTTCATTAAACTCGTGCTTGCTAATGCTATCGTCTCCTACCAGCTTTCAGCAACCGGCGAAGAGTGGTGGTGGGAGTTCTCTCACTACTTCTCTACCAATGGAGATGTAAGGAGTATAAAAGAAGCTTATGCCGACTTTTTGCCCAATTCAAGGACGAACAGGCGCTTGGTTGGGGCCAAGATCAAGCGCTTAGAAAAGCTCGAGCCATTTCTTAAGGGAATGACTTTGGATAACCTTAGAGTATATTATGATAATATGCTCAAGCTGAGGGATGATTTGGCAAAAGCGTTAAACTCCAAGAGAGAGGCTAAAACAATAGTCTTTGCCGTTAAGATGTTCGGCTACGCTGCCAGGATAGCTTTTGAGGAGTTTAGGCCGTATCCAATGGAGATTGCCATTCCAGAGGACGTTAGAATAAATGCCTACACTAAACGCTTTACCAACGAGCCTCCAGCAAGCTTTTGGAGCAAAATAGCGGAGGAAGTTGGCATCCCTCCACTTCACATTGATTCAATAATCTGGCCTGTTTTGGGCCGCCATAATGAAATTAAGGAGCGCTTAAAGAGATACTGCGAAAAAGCGGAGCTTGTTTTTAAGCTTGCTGAGCTTTAGTTAAATTCCCATCTTGTCGAAATTTTTCCGTTAACTTTTTATACCCTACGAAAGACCTGAGAGCGGTGATAGCCAAATGTTGTATAAGTTAAATAAAAAAGCAGAGAACCAAGGAACAACGTTGAGAACATTCTCTTCTATCGCCCTTAGGGTGAGCTACTGCCATCATCATTGAAGGCTTTTCTCCTAGAAATGTTCAAGTTAGTGGATGGTTTTTAATCAACAACTCATTGGAGGGGTTATTTTGAAGAAGGATTTATTTTCCGAGTCTGAGCGCTTATCTGAAATAAGCAAATACCTGAGGAGAACCTTTGAGCTTTGGGGCTACAAAGAGATTTTCCTGCCGAGTGTGGAAGAGTACAGTCCTAATTTAAGGAGAGGCCTTAAAATAGCCTACAACAACGAATTTTACCTAGTAAAGCCGGATATGACGTCGCAAATAGCTTTTAACATGAAATCCCCGAAAGCCATGAAAATTTACTACATAAGCGAAGTCCTAAACGATATTCGGGGCAAGTGGCAGGCTGGGCTGGAGTTTATAGGTGGGAGCGAGGAATACATGGCTGTTGAGATTTTGAGCGTTGTGATAACGTCCCTCGAAGCTCTCAATATTCAGGACTTTTACATTGATGTAGGCAGCTTGGCTGTTTGGAGAAATGCATTGAGCGGAATGGAGAAATTTGAGAAAAGCATCTTCGAAGCATTAGCCAAGAGAAACTTTGGAATAATTGAATCTCTGCCAATAAGTGAAGAAAAGAAGGAAGAGCTCTGGCGTCTCTTTAACTTCAGGGGAAAGAAGAGCGGTGTGGAAAAGGTTGACAGGATAGTTGAAGCTTTAGGGGATGACAGAGTGTTCATTGATTTTGGCACAATAAGACCCCTTCCCTACTACGATGATGTAATCTTCGAGGTCTATTCTCCAAAGCTTGGAAAGCCAATCGGCGGTGGAGGAGGATACAAAATTGGTGGTTTAAGTGCCTTCGGCTTCGCCTTTAATTTGAAAGCTTTAGCTAAGCTCTACACAGGAAAGTTCGAAAAGAGTAGGAAAGTCCTCAAGGGGCTGGACTCCTACAGAGAAGCAAGGCGCCTTGTGAAGCTCGGCATTCCAGTGGAGGTGAGAGAGAATGAGGATAGTACTTCCTAAGGGGAGGCTGTTTAAGGATTCAGTGGAAATCTTAAGGAGAGCGGGGTTAGCCATTGAACCTCCTGAAAAGAGGGAGCTAATCAGCAGGGTTAATGGGTACGAGGTCATTTTGGCGAGGTCTTTTGATGTGCCCGTTTACGTTGAGCATGGGATAGATATAGGCATAGCAGGGAGCGATGTTGTTGAGGAGAGGGAGAGTGACGTGTTTGTACCTCTGGAACTCCCATTTGGAAACTGCCGCTTAAGCCTGGCTATGCCCAAAGAGAGCGTAGTTAGGCCGGAGGAGATGGAAGGTTATAGGGTTGCAACGAAGTACGTCAACATAGCTAGGAAGTTCTTTGAGCGCAGGAACGTTGATGTGGAGGTCATTAAGCTCTCGGGTTCGATTGAGGTCGCCCCTAAAGTGGGCATAGCCGATGCTATAGTTGACATAGTCGAGACAGGGAATACGCTAAGGGCAAACGGTTTGGTTGAAGTCGAGAAGATAATGGACGTTTCCGCCCTGCTTTTGGTCAATAGGGTCTCTCAAAAGGTTAAGTTTGAGGAGATAAACCAGCTCGTTTTAAAGCTTAAGGAGGTTGGTAGGAATGACATTTGATTTGGAGAAATATGTTGGAGAAGTCTTGAAGGATATTAGAGAAAGAGGCATTGAGGCCGTTAGAGAGTACTCAAGGAAGTTTGACGGCTACGATGGAGAGTTCTTGGTGAGAGAGGAGGAGTTTGAAGAAGCTGAGAGGCTGATTCCAGAGGAAGATAAACAAGTAATTGCGAGGACTATCGAGCGTGTTAGGAAATACCACGAGAAGCAGCTTGAAAATGATAAGCTCTACATAAAGAACGCATCGCTTTACGGCATAATCTACAAGCCAATTAGGAGGATAGGAATCTACGTCCCGGGAGGAAAGCCTCTCCCATCATCGCTCATAATGGCTGGAGTTCCGGCTAAGATAGCTGGCGTTAGGGAGATAGTCGTTACCATACCGCCGAAAGAGGGGAAAGTTAACCCATACGTCCTCTACGTTGCAAAGCTCCTCGGCATTAAAGAGGTCTACAAGCTCGGTGGAATCCAAGCGATTGGAGCAATGGCTTACGGCATTGGAATGAAGAAAGTGGACAAAATCTTTGGACCAGGTAACAAGTTCGTGAATGAGGCGAAGAGGCAAGTCTTTGGTGCTGTTGGGATTGACAGCTTAGCTGGTCCTTCGGAGATAGCGGTAATAGCCGATGAAAGTGCAAATAAAGATTATGTTCTTGCAGACTTGCTCTCCCAACTAGAGCACGGGAAAGACTCAAAGGCTTGGCTCCTCACGACTTCAAAAGAGTTAGCAGAATATTGTAACAAGGAAGGCGTTGAGGTTGTCTTGTGCGAAAGCTTGGAGGAGTGTGCGGAAAAGGTCAATGAGATTGCTCCAGAGCACTTGGAGATACTCACAAAAGAGCCTCTGAAGTTGGTGGACTTAATCGAAAATGCTGGGGCGATTTATTTGGGAGAATACACACCAGTCCCAGCAGCGGATTACTTCCTTGGCGTAAACCACGTCCTTCCAACGGGTGGAGCGGCCAAGTTTGGCTCGGTCTTAACGGTTATGGACTTTATGAAGCGGATAAGCTTAGCCTACGTGAGCAGGGAGGAGTTTTTGCAAGAGAGGTATTTAGGGATTCGCTTAGCGGAGATCGAGGGCATGGAACAACACAAGAGGAGCATGGAGATAAGGAGGTAGCATTGATGAGGCGCAAAACAAGAGAAACGGACATAACTGTCGAGCTCGGCAGTGAGGGAGGAATAAAGACTGGCGATAAAGTCTTTGACCACCTCCTCACTGCTTTATTCTTTTACATGCGTGAGGAGGTTAGTGTGAGCGCTGAGTGGGACTTAAGGCACCACCTATGGGAGGATTTGGGTATAGTCCTTGGAGAGGAGCTTAGGGAGAAAATTAAGGGCAGGAAAATAGCGCGCTTTGGAAATGCAATAATTCCAATGGACGATGCGTTAGTCCTGGTCGCCGTTGACATTTCAAGACCTTACCTAAACCTCGAGCTCGCCCCGGATGAGGGTGAAGAGGGATTTGAGCTCACTTTAGTTAGGGAGTTCCTCTGGGCTTTAGCGAGGACTCTCAATGCTACAATTCACGTGAAGCAGCTGAGCGGAGTTAATGCCCACCACGTCATCGAGGCGGCATTTAAAGGACTCGGCGTCGCTTTAAGAAAGGCTTTGAGAGAGAGCGAGCGTTTGGAGAGCACCAAGGGGGTGCTGTAAATGATAGCAATAGTGGATTTAGGGATTGGGAACCTGGCAAATGTTAGAAAAGCCTTGGGTGGAGTAATCACGAGTGACCCCTATGAGATTGAGAGGGCTGATAAGATTGTGCTCCCGGGGGTAGGGAACTTTGGAGCAGTGATGAAAAGGCTTGAGCCTCTAAAAGGGACGATCTTAGATGCGATCAATGAAGGGAAGCCATTCCTTGGTATATGCTTAGGGATGCAGCTTTTGTTTGAGTGGAGCGAAGAAAGCGAAGGGAAGGGCTTGGAAGTCTTTAAGGGCAATGTGGTGAAGTTTAAAGGTGTTAGAGTTCCCCACATAGGCTGGAATCAAGTTTTTCCTGCTAAAGAGTGCCCGCTCTTTGAAGGAATCAAGAACGGGAGCTACTTCTACTTTGTGCACTCCTACTACGTAAATCCCCAAGACAAAGAAGTGATTGCAGCTATAACGGACTATGAGTCAAAGGGGAATAAAGTAGTCTTTCCTTCAGCAGTTTGCAAAGATAACGTCTTTGGAGTTCAATTTCACCCAGAAAAGTCGAGCAAAAATGGGTTGAAGCTTTTAGAAAACTTCAGGAGGCTGTGAGATGAGGGTTTACCCTGCAATAGATTTAATGAGCGGGAAAGCTGTGAGGCTCTATAAAGGAAGAAAGGATAAAGTGAAAGTTTATGGAGATCCCGTAGAGATAGCTAAGGATTTTGCCAAGCTTGTGGACAAAATCCACATAGTGGACTTGGATGGAGCCTTTGAGGGAAAGCCAAAGAATCTCGACGTCGTGAGGAGGATAATAGAGGAGACGGGGCTGAATGTTCAAGTAGGTGGGGGCTTCAGGGACTATGAGAGCATAGCAAAGGCCTACTCAACTGGCGTTGAGAACGTCATAATAGGCACGAAAGCCTTTGACTTGGAGTTTTTAGAAAAGGTAACGCAGGATTTTGAAGAAATAACTGTAAGCTTAGATGCCAGAGGCGGAAGGATAGCTGTAAAAGGCTGGGAGGAGGAGAGCTCTATAACCGTTGAAGAGGCTTACGAGATGCTCAAAAAGTACGTTAATAGGTTCATTTACACGGCAATAGAAAAGGACGGCACATTGACGGGAATTGAAAAGATAGAGCGCTTCTGGGGCAGAGAGGAGTTCATCTATGCCGGTGGGGTTTCAAGCGTTGAAGATATCCTAAAGCTCAAAGAAATTGGGTTTTCTGGAGCAATAGTTGGAAAAGCTCTCTATGAGGAGAAAATAAGCTTAGAAGAGATTTTGGAGGTATTGTGATGCTCGCTAAAAGGATTATCGCTGCGTTGGACATAAAAGAGGGGAGAGTTGTAAAGGGGATAAAGTTTCAGAATATCAGAGATGCCGGAGATCCAATAGAGCTGGCAAAACGCTATGAGGAGGAGGGAATAGATGAGATAGTTTTCCTCGACATTACAGCATCATACGAAAAGAGGCAAATTCTCCTCGATCTGGTAAAGAGAATAGCTGAGGAGATTTACGTTCCCTTCACGGTTGGTGGGGGGATTAAGAGCGTTGAGGAGATTAGAGAAATAATAAAGAGCGGTGCCGATAAGGTTTTCCTCAACACGGCGGCTGTTGACAATCCAACGCTTATAAGTGAAGTAGCAAAAGTTGTTGGTTCAGCAAATTTAGTAATAGCGATAGATGCTAAATGGAATGGGAAGTTTTGGGAGGTTTATACTCACGGAGGAAGAAAAGCGAGAGGGATAGATGCAGTAGAGTGGGCTAAAGAGGTCGAATGTTTGGGAGCTGGTGAGATTTTGCTCACTTCTATGGACACGGATGGAACGCAGGAGGGCTTTGACATACCCCTAACTAAAGCAATAGTCGAGGCTGTTGACATTCCCGTTATTGCCTCTGGAGGTGCTGGAAGTCCAGAACACTTCTATGATGCATTTGAAATTGGTGCAAGCGCGGCTTTAGCTGCATCAATCTTTCACTATGGGAAGTACACCGTTAGAGAGCTTAAGGAGTATTTAGCGAGGAGGGGTGTGAATGTCAGACTTGAATGAGCTTATAAAACAGGTCAACTGGGAGAAAAGCGAAATAGTTCCAGTTATCGTGCAGAACGTTGATGGAGAAGTTTTGACTTTGGCTTATATGAATGAGGAGGCGCTGAGAAAAACTTTAGAGACAGGTTATGCACATTATTATTCCAGGAGTCAAAAGAGAATTAGGATGAAGGGTGAGGTTAGCGGGAACGTTCAAAAAGTTAAGGAAATAAAGATAGACTGCGACAGTGACGCTTTGCTTTTAATAGTTGAGCAGGTTGGCGTAGCTTGCCACACCGGCAATAGGAGCTGCTTTTACAGGAAATTGGGAGAACCAGAGAGGGAAGTTGGCGGGATTGACTATTCGTTGACAGTTTTGAGGGAGCTTGAGGAGGTCATAAAGCAGCGCAAAGAAAATCCAGAAGAAGGCTCTTATACTTCAAAGCTTTTCAAAGAGGGGAAAGAGAAGATATACAAGAAATTTGGGGAAGAAGCAGTGGAAGTCTTGGTCGCTGAAGAAAGAAAGAGAATAATTTACGAAACGGCTGATTTACTCTATCACCTCTTAGTTTTGCTCGCTTATAATGGGATAAGCTTAGGTGAAGTTATGAAGGAGCTTAGGGGGAGGAGAAGGTGAAGGTCAGTGAGATAGTTAAGGACTTTAAGCCGTATAAGGTTTTAGAGGGAAACTACAGGATTTGGCTCGATAAGAACGAGAACCCCTTTGATATTCCGACAGAGATTAAGGAAGAGATCTTCGAAGAGCTTAAAAATATCTCTTTCAACCGCTATCCACACATCACCGCTGATCCTTTAAGAGAGAGGATAGCCGAGTTTTTGGGGTTTGAAAAGGAAAACGTAATCGTTGGAAACGGGAGCGACGAACTGATAAGTCTACTTTTGAAGCTCTTTGAAGGTGACCACATAGTCATAAGCTCCCCGACCTTTGGGATGTACAGCTTCTTTGCGAAGTTTGAGGGGATTGATTTAGTTGATGTGCCATTGGATGGGCGCTTTAAGCTCCAGAACGTCGAGGACTACGCAGAAAATGCCAGGGCTATCTTTATCTGCTCTCCAAACAATCCCACGGGCAACACTCAAGAGAGGGAAAAGATAATAAGCGTCCTTGAAACCGGCGCTCCCGTGGTTTTAGATGAAGCGTACATAGAGTTTGCAGAGAGCAGCAACGTTGATTTGGTCAGTGAGTATGATAATTTAATAGTTCTGAGGACATTCTCAAAGGCTTTTGGGCTTGCCGGGATTAGGGTTGGCTATGCAGTCGCAAGTAAAGAGATAATAGACTACCTTAACAGGATTAAGCCCCCCTTTGCGCTGAACTCTCTTTCAATGAGGATAGCAGAGCTTATGCTTGACCACTATGATTTAGTTAAACAAAACATCAATTACATAATTAAAGAGCGCGAGCGCATCTATAAAGAGTTCAAAGACTACGCATATCCAAGCGAGGCAAACTTTCTGCTTATGCGCTTGAATGCCTATGAATTCCTTCTTGAAAGGGGCATTGTAGTGAGAAATTTCGGCGGAAGGCTGGACGGCCACATAAGAGTTACCATCGGCAAGAAGGAGGAAAACGACGAGTTGATTAAAGCATTGAAGGAGTTTTTGGAGAAAGAGTACTGATTGCCTGCATGAGCTATAATTTAGGGGGGTTAACTAATGAAGGAGCTAAAATGGCTAATCTTTGATGTTGACGGCGTTTTAATTGACGTGAGCGAGAGCTACGACTTGGCGACAAAGTTCACGGTGGAATACTTCCTAAAGGAGCTCGGCAGAGAAAAAGCTATTGACGTGGAAATTATAAGGAAGCTGAGGAGAAAAGGAGCATTTGGAGATGATTTTAAAGTCAGTGAGGCTTTAATATTATTTGCTCTAAACGGTGATGTAGAAGGGTTCGTTGAGCGTTTTCCAGAAGGAGAAGGAATAAAATGGGTCAGGGAAAGGTTTGGGACTATTGTTGAGCCGGAAGAAATTGAAAGAATTTTCAACACCTTTTACCTGGGCGAACACTATAAAGAGAGAGCTTTTGAGTTTGACGGCCTCTGGAAGAAGGAGAAACCGATAGTCAGGAAGGAGCTCCTTGAAAAAGCCGGAGAAAGGTTTAAGCTCGGCGTTGTGACGGGAAGGAATAAACTTGAGCTTAAATTAGCCGAGGAACTCATTGGCTTCCACTTTGAGAACGCCGTTACGAGAGAGTTTTATGTTAAACCGGATCCAAAAGCCCTCTGGCATCTCACAAAAGGTGAGGAGGGAATTTATATTGGGGATACAGTAAACGATGGCCTTCTGGTGGAGAATTACAAAAAGGAATATGGAAAGGATTTTGGGTTTATGATGATCGGCAGGGATGTAAGGGATGTAAATGAGGCGATGGAGAGGCTGTTGAAGAGTTAGAGGTGGAGAGGTTTAATAAGAGCGACCAGCTCGTTGATGTTTTTTGCGTAGATATCTGCATTTTTTACCTCTCTACCCACCGCAATGCTCAGATCTGCTTTATCGAACATTCCGGCGTCATTATGTCCATCTCCAATTGCCAGCACAAAACTTCCTGAAAACCTGTCAACAATCTCGCTTTTATCTTTGAAGCAAAGGGAGATGCCTTCAAATTTACCATTCTTAAAAAGTGCTTTGTTTGCAATAAAAATATCTGCCATCTCTTTAAACTCCGCCAAAACTTTCTCAAAGCATCCGCTCACTAGGACTATAAAAAAAGCCCTTTTCCTTTAAAATCCGTATAAGTTCCTCAGCTTTCGGATTCACTTTAGCTTTAGGTTTTAGGAACGTCTCAGCATCTACCCCTTTAATAAGCTCCACCCTTTTCAGCAGGCTGTCAATCCATTCAACCTCTCCCAAAATGCCTTTTTCTAAGAGCTCTTCGATTTTTGGGTTCCCAACTAGCCTTGAAATCTCCCTCCAGAATTCAAAAGGAGTTAATGTCCCTTCGATATCAATAACGGCTATTTTTCTCCTCATGGTGGCGTATAATTGAGGACAGTCTAAAAATGTTGCCCCGCCTTTTGAGGGAGGAACGCTAAAAGTGCACGTTCAGGCCCTTTAAGAAAATGATTGGCTACTACAGCATTGTTTTATACTTATGCCGTTTTAACAGTTTCTATTGTCATAAGGTGTTGTTATGTGTTTACAGCGGACAAAATAAGGTAGGGGCGGTCTGTTTTATAATTACTCCTCGAAGTTTTATAACCAATAGGAATATTTAATACCAAAAAACATGTCGAAAAATATATAAAGCCTTCCCAATGTACATGAGAGGGCAAAGTACAAAGATGGAGGGATGGTCATGAAAAAGGTATTGGCAATACTGGTGGTTGGTTTGATTGTGTTTTCCCTTGGATGCATAGGGGGAGGAGAAAAAACGCAGACAGAGACATTAACCGGTGCACAGAAGGATGGTGATGTTCAGGTTATAAAGATCGGCCTCCTGACTGACCTCTCGGGGCCTGCAGCATCAAAAGGTCAGATTGTCAGAAACACGGTCGAACTAGCGGAGGAAAACATAAACAAATACTTTGGAGAGAAAGGACTGCCGTATAGGGTGGAGGTACTCATCGAGGACACAAGAGCAGACCCAAAAGCTGCACTCGAAAAGCTTCAAACACTCAAGGCGCAGGGTGTTAATGCTGCGGTTGGACTCTACTCAAACGAAGTCAGAAATGTTCAGAAATACGCAACTTCAAATAAGATTATACTGATATCCCCCTCATCAACCGCACCTCCAAAGCTTATAGGCTTTACAAAGCCAGAGGAGAAGAAGTTCATCTTCAGGTTTGTTCCAACAGACCTCTTCCAGAGCAAAGTGATTGCCACAGAAATCGAGCAATTAGGGCTCAAGGGAATAGTGATAGCCTACAGAGGAGATGCGTGGGGTAAAGGACTCCGGGATGCACTTGTAGGGGAAATTGAAAGCAAAGTAGAGATAGGGGTCAACGTTGAATATCCAAGTAATCCAACACCTGCAGACTGGTCACCATATATATCCAAGCTCGAAGACGGAGTTAAGGAGCTCATCAGCAAATATGGAAAGGACAATGTTGGAGTCTGGGCAGTTGGATTTGACGAAGTTGCAACGCTATTAACCCAGATTCCAGATGATTCAGTCCTCCTCCAAGTTAAGTGGATTGGCACAGATGCAATGGTCGGAAACCAAAAGATAATTGAAGAGACTAAAGGCAAAGCAGTAAAGGTTGGATTGTTCTCAACCCAGTTCTATTCCGAGAGTGATGAAACTACAAAGCTGAAGGAGACGTTTAAGGCAAAGTTTGGAGGGGAGCCAGATCAGTACGGATTGAATGCTTATGATGCCACATGGGTGCTTGTATTGGCCTATGTTGAGGTACTTAAGGAGAAAGGAAGCTACGATCCGGATTTGATGGTTC
Source organism: Palaeococcus pacificus DY20341 (assembly GCF_000725425.1). NCBI lineage: Archaea > Methanobacteriati > Methanobacteriota > Thermococci > Thermococcales > Thermococcaceae > Palaeococcus > Palaeococcus pacificus. Next base: position 666,768 of record NZ_CP006019.1, read on the forward strand.
AAAAGATTAAGGAAGTCCTTGAGAAGTACAACAGCGGTGCCTATGGTGTTGAGCCTGTGACGGGAACCATAGAGCTTGACGAATGGAACGACAGGGCAAGCGGTGACTATACAATATACAGGGTTACAGAGGGCGGATGGAAGCTTATTGGGGCATGGAAGTCAGACACCGGCAAAATCGAGTGGTTTGAGAAGCCTTGATTTTCTCTCTTCTTTTAAACTATTTTATGAGGTGTTTTCTATGGCGCTGCTAAGGACTGAGAACCTTTCAAAGTCATTTGGTGCTGTGAGAGCTTTGGATAATGCTAGTATAACCGTTGATGAACACGCGCTCACGCTCATAATAGGTCCAAATGGTAGTGGGAAGTCAACTTTAATCAACGTCATCTCAGGCTTTTTGAAGGCTGACAGCGGGAAGGTGGTATTTGAGGGAAAGGACATAACAAACAAATCCCCAAACGAAATCTACAGCTATGGAATAGTTAGGACTTTCCAAACGCCACAGCCGCTCAAAGAGATGACTGTTTTAGAGAACCTGTTAATAGCGGAGAGGCACGTGGGAGAAAACATCAGAACTGCTTTAAATTACAAAAAGTGGCTAAGGCAGGAAGAAGAGCTCGTTGAAAGGGCATATGGGCTGTTAAAGTTCCTCAAGCTTGACCATCTTTGGGATCACAAAGCCGGCTCTCTAAGCGGTGGACAGATGAAACTCCTTGAGATAGGGAGAGCGTTAATGACGAACCCAAAGCTAATAGTTATGGACGAACCAATTGCGGGTGTTGCTCCTGGTTTAGCTCACGAGATATTTAACAAGCTCGTAGAGCTGAAGAAGCAGGGAATCACGCTCTTAATAATTGAACACAGGCTAGATATAGTTCTCAAGTATATTGATTATCTCTACGTCATGTTCAATGGTCGCGTTATAGCGGAAGGTAGGGGCGAGAAGGAAATAGAGAGAGTTTTGAGCGATCCAAAGGTCGTGGAGGTGTACATAGGTGATTGAGACAAAAAAGCTTAGTGCCGGTTATGGAAAGCTGCAGATTTTATTTGAGGTTGATGTGGGCGTGAGAAAGGGTGAGATTACAACAATCGTGGGGCCTAATGGAAGTGGAAAATCAACATTCCTAAAGACCCTCTTCGGACTGACGACAATCTATTCAGGCAAAATATACTACAAGGGTGAAGACATTACCAATGTTCCACCATATCAGAAGACCTGTCTTGGGATAGCTTATCTCCCTCAGACAAACAACGTTTTTGCAAACTTAACTGTAGAAGAGAACCTCAAGATGGCCGGATACACAGTTCCAGATGAAGAGCTCAAAGACAGGGTAGATTTGGCCTTAAGCGTCTTTCCGGAGATACAAGGATTGCTCAAGAGAAAAGCAGGAACTTTGAGTGGTGGACAGAGACAGTTCTTAGCTATGGCCACAGCTTTAGTTAGGAAGAGCGAGCTTTTGATGCTCGATGAGCCAACTGCACAGTTATCCCCTAAGCTAGCTGAGACTATATTCAACAAAATAGTGGAGCTCAGGGATGATTATGGACTGACGATCCTCCTAGTCGAGCAGAATGCAAAGAGAGCTTTGGAGATAAGCGATAGGGGATACATGCTCATAAGCGGGAGGGTCGCGTTTGAGGGTAAAGCGAGAGACCTGCTTGAGCATGAGAAGTTCCAGAGCTACTTCTTGGGATTGGTGGAGGTGGAATAGATGGGAGTGCTTGAAGGAGCCTTAACCTATGCAAACCTCCTGGTGCTTTTAAGCTTGGGTTTAACGCTTACCTACATAACCACTGGAGTCCCCAACTTTGCTCATGGCTCATTCGCAGTCATTGGTGCATATTTTGCATTTACCGTGTTTAAACTGCTCGGCATTAACCCCTATCTTGCGATTCCGCTATCCTTCATCATGGGGGGAATAGTTGGGGTTGTAACATACACGATCATACTTAAGCCTCTCATAAAAAGAAACGCCTCACTTGAAATGCTGATGATAGCAACACTTGCCTGGGACATAATACTTTTTGGAGTTATAGGGGCCTTTGCTGAAAGCATAAGCACTGTGGTCAAGAGCTCTGCGACACAATTCGTCTTCACGTACCTTGATTTCACTATTGGAGGAATTCCTGGAAGGCTAATAGTGTCATCTCTGCTAATCCTACTGACGCTCTTTGGATTGTACATACTACTCTACAAAACGAAGTTCGGAATAGCATTGAGGGCTTCAATGGAAAATCCAGCACTTGCAGAGGCGATGGGTATCAATGTTGAGAGCACAAGGTTGTTTTCATGGTTCTTGGCGGGGGCACTTGCAGGAACGGCAGGTTCAGTTTTGCCCTTCCTTCAAGAGATAGTTCCAGCAACAGGAGGTCTCATAATAGTGTCAATCTTTGCCGCGAGTATAGTAGGTGGTCTACACCACATTGCAGGTGCATTGGTTGGAGGTTACGTTATTGGACTCTCAGAGTCTCTAATAACCTATGGACTTTCCTCAATCTTTGGTACTGGAGTGTTAGTTTACGGAAAGGTTGTTTCACTATTGATAATGATAGCCACCTTGCTGATGACGCCTGAGGGAATAACAGGGACAAAGCTTTGGGGGAGGTTGGTAAAGTGATAGGCGAGTTGATTCAGCTGATACTCGTGTGGTTCGGCATATACTTAATTGTCAACTTAAGCCTTAACATGGAGTTCGGTAACGGAGGAATACCAAACTTTGGAAGGCACTTCGCTGTCATCATTGGTGCAATAACTTTGGGAGGAATAGTGAACAGGTTATTAATGCTCGTCTTTGGAGTTCATGGAAATATAATAGATGCGAGTACCGAAGTGAGCGCAAAGGCAAATGAAGTCATAGCACAGCATCCAATCTATGGCCTTGGATTACTAATCTTTACATTAGCTTTAGCATTCATAATTGGATTCCTTACTGGGTCAGTGTTTATATTGCCAAGTGCAAAGCTCAAGGAGGACTACTTAGGTGTTACGCTATTGGCAATTGGTGAGGTCATATTCTTTGTGACATACTACACACCTTCACTAATAGGAGGCTACTACGGTGCCTCAGTACCAGACATCTTAGCATTTATCCCAGGAGAAAAGAGAGATCTAGTATTTGTAGTCATAATCTTAGCTATAGCACTCTTGGTGTATTTCCTCGTTGAGAGGCTCATCAACACCCCCTATGGAAGGTTAATAAGAGCCATGAGAGAAAACGAAAACGTTGTAATAGCATTTGGAAGGGACATCATGCGCATTAGAATGAAAACCGTGGCATTAGGGTCAGGAATAGCAGCAATGGCTGGGGCATTGTATGGATTTTATTCAGCAAACATCATAGGGAGTGCATTTACAAGGATCGAGTGGACTTTCTACCCGTTCCTTATGATACTCGTAGGTGGAAAAGGAAACAACAGGGGAGTTGCCTTTGGAACATTTGCTTTCATTCTCATGAAAGTGCTCATAGAAACATACAAGTTCCAGATAAAGGCATTCCTACACTTACCGTTTGAGGCGGTGTGGCTTGAATACGTTCTCTTTGGAGTGCTGGCACTGATGGTTATCCACCACAGACCGGAGGGCATCCTCAGGGAAAGCTCCATAATAACAGAGCCTGTAAAGAATCTGAAGAAAGCAAAGGCTTGACTTATCTCCTTTCTTTTTTAAGGCCATATTGTCAGAAATCCAAAAACATTCCGAAAAATGTTATAAACCATGACAAAATGCCACCACTAAGCTGACACTAGGTGGTGAGTTATGAGGATAGCCGTGATAGGAACTGGAACTATAGGGAGTGCCGTTGCAAAAGCCCTGGCTGAAGAGGGGTATGGAGTGGTGGCAACAAGGAGGAAGGTCGAGAAGGTGAAGTGGCTTGAGAATTACGGGATTGAGGTCTCGAATGATAATAAAGCCGCTGCTGAAAAAGCGGATGTAATTATTCTCGCGGTAAAGCCAAACAAGGTCAGGAAAGTCCTTGAAGAAATAAATCCTGCTGTTAAAGGGAAAATTCTCATTTCATTTGCCGCGGGTCTCTCGCTGAACTTCCTTAAGAGGCTGACAGCTGCAAAACTTGTGAGAGCAATGCCAAACATAGCAATCGTCGTGAAGGAGTCTTTTACCGCATATACAGCTGATGATTTGAGTAAAAAGGAAATTGAGCTTGTTGAAAAGATATTTAATGCCTTTGGCAGGTGTGTTAGAGTTGACGAAGAGTATATGGATGCTATAACCGGATTGAGCGGTTCCGGGCCGGCCTATGCATCGGTATTTCTTGAGTCGTTGATATATGGCGGATTAAAGGTGGGTCTCCCAAGGGACACTGCACTTTTAGCGGCTGCTCAAACACTTTTAGGCACGGCAAAGCTTTTGCTTGAAACCAACCTCCATCCAGCTCAGATAAGGGATATGGTGATAACTCCAGGAGGAACTACGATAGACGGCATCTTTGAGCTTGAAGATAGCAGAGTGAGGACGGCAATAATGAAAGCCGTGGATGCCGCGACGAAGAAGTCGAAGATTTTGTCGCTTGAGATTGGAAAATAGATGCTAATCTTAACCTTTTCTTTAGATTCATTCTTTTGTTTCCGCTGCTTTTTGCTAAATCAACTGGAATTATGTGGTTGAAAATTATTAAAATCACAGGGAAGTAAAATTACCATGCAGCATGGAAAAAGTTATAATGGTTGAAAGCTTATTATGATGCGGAATCTACTAGGGGGGAAATTCATGAAAAACAAGCGTTATGTTCTTTTTCCATTTTTGTTGGGATTGACTTATGGTATAAGTGTATTTTCAGTTTGGTGGGTTTTCAAGCTGGGCAGGTACCTCCCTAATGCTGTTAATAATTTAATCGTGATATCTGCAAATCTTGTCCCAATAGCCGGCGGAATTGTGAGCTTTTATCGCCTTTGTAAGGGTGGTGATGAGAAAACATAACTCATGGGTGGGTGATTGGTGGTGAGGAAGTCCCGCTTAGTCCTTTTGATCCTTTTAAGTGTGGTTGTGGCATTTAAGATACTCCATCAGCCTGTTATTGGTTCTTATGATTTTCACGAAACATACAACCTCAGCTGGGGAACTGTAAAAGCCGACACCATCGTAAAAAAGACTGTAATCCCAGAAGTCGTTTTAAAGATTTCTTCTAAAGTAACGCCGATAACCAAAAACAGGACTGCAAAGGCTGTGGTAGTCCACTTTAAAGCCTTCTCCAAGGATGGTAAAACTCTCTGGGAGTACGATTCAATCACTCCCTACTTGTGGAAGACGATAGATGATGTAATTTTCAGAAAAAGCGGATTTGCCGAGCCCTTGATTATGGTTTCAAACACGAGCAGTTATCTCTTCATTGTTGAGGTTCATTCGGCTCCGCGTGAGGTGCCTTTTGTCAGGCGTTGGGTTGGTGAAGATTGGGTTTACGTATTTGGTGAGAGAGGGCTCGTTAAAAAATTGAGCCTTGGAAAGAATCCCTGGCCGAAGAGGAATGTTTTCATATCATCAGCCGGGAATTACACTATTTTGGGGTTTGAGCAACCTCAGGGAGATGGTTCTCCCGCATATGGGAGGGTTTTAATTTTTAACGGTTCGGAGGTTATTTTTGATAAAACCTTCCCCTATGATCCGAACTGTTTGTGTTATGTGATTCCTGGTTGGGGGCGCATTAATGAGGAAGGATACTCAACCTTCGGCCTCTACACAGGCACAGGAATCTACAACGGCACATTCACCTACAAAAAAGGGTAAAAGGAGCTCACTCCAGCCTCGCCCTCTCAAACTCTTCCTTTCTATCCAAGGGCTTTGTGGCATCAATGCCCCACTTTGTGGTGAAGCCCTTCTCCCCCGAGGGATCGAGGGAAGAACCTCTCGCATTTGGGATTACAACGAGGTCTTTATCCGCCTGGAAGCGAGTAGCTATTGCCCATTCCACCTCGCGATCGTCGTATATGTTTATATCCTCATCCACCACAACAACGTGCTTTAGCGAAGGATGGCCTGTGAAGGCAGCCAAAATAGCGTTTTTACCATCGCCGTCGTGCTGCTTTGTGATGCTTACAACGGCATGAAGCCACATAGCTCCACCTTCCGTTAGTCTTACTCCGTGAACCTTTGGAACGACCTGCTTAACACTTCTGTAAATTTGAGGCTCCTTTGGAAGACCCATGAGCATGTAGTGCTCGTAGCCGCTTGAAAGCAAAGCATGGAAAATTGGCTCATCCACATGGTACATCCTCTCAAAGACCACAACAGGCTGCTCTCTAACTATGTCGTAGGTGCTTGTTATGTCAACGAAGGGACCTTCCTTGTCAAGCTCAGGCAGAATCTTTGCCTCAAACACGAATTCGCTCATAGCCGGGACTTCAATGCCGCCCACGCTGACGACTTCGAGCGGCTTTCCAAAGGCCATCTCACTCATAGCCGAGGCAATCTCAAGCTCGCTCACTCCATAAGCTACGCTCGTTGCTCCAGCCAAAAGGACGTGAATTGGATTTCCAACGATTATTCTAACATCAAGCTCTTCACCGTGCTCTTTAGCTTCACGCCACATGGCATATAAATGCCTTGGCACAAGTCTAATTGTGACGCTTTTGTCATCGCGCACCATCATCCTGTGGAACGAGAGGTTTACAAAGCCGTCCTTATCTTTTGCCACAACTATTGCTGAGGTGAAGTATTGGGAGGCATCTTTTGGGAAGTAGTGGGGAATTGGGAGCTCTCTAAGGGAGAAGTCTCTCGTTGAGTTCTTCATGAATTCGGCCTTTTCAACTACGTTATAGGGCTTAGGTTCATCGCTCGCCTTGGCCAGGAAGTGAACTATATCCTCCTTTTTAATGCCGAGATACTTGGCAATCCTCTCCCTCGTGGCCCATATGTTGCTTGCGACCTCCCAGCCATCCACATCTTTAAAGAGAAGCGGTTTATCCTTATATTTGAGCATATACTTTGTAATCTCCACTTTTTTGCTAACTGGTTCCTCGATGACTATGAGCTCATCCTTAAACATCTCAAGTATTTCTCTAAGCATAAGCACCACCGGAGAAAATTTGGAAGGAAAAAATAAAAACCTTTAGTCCATATCTGGAATCAGCTCGTATATGTCCCCTACTTTACCTTTTATGTCTCCTCTCTTAACAAACTGCAGTGTTATCAGTGAAAGGACGAAGAACGCGGTTGAGAACACTAAGAGAGAGTTGTAGCCGAGATGGTCAATGAAGATTCCCGCCAATGGTGGGGCGAAAATATTTGCTGCCTGTGATGAGAAGTAGTATAAACCAGTGTAGCCACCAAGTTTTTCCTCAGTCGTCATATCTACAACCGTTGGGAGGGAATTTACGTTAACTAATGCCCATCCAATGCCGCCTAAGAAGAAGAGTGCCGAGTAGGCCATTACTAAAGTGTTGCCGCTCAAGTTCATGCCTATATAGAAGCCGCCAACCATTGCGAGCGCTATCATTATAAGGCCAATTGTCATGCTTCTCTTTCTCCCTATCCTCCCGCCGATGAATCCTGCTGGAATTGAGAACAGCAGGAAACCTAAAGCCACGAAGCCTATTATTAGTGCTCCCGTGCTCTCTTTTATGCCGAGCTCAAACTTCGCATAGCTCGTAAAGAACGTTTCCAAAGCGTTAAATCCTATGAACCATAGAAATATTGACAGCAACATGAAGAGCAAACTCTTCTCATGGCTTGCAAAGACATCTTTAAGGTTCTCCTTGAGCTCACCAAAGCTCTCCTTGCTCGTCTTCTTCAGGAGCTCCCTAAAAGCTATTTTCTCCCCTAAGGGTTTTCTAAACTCTTCCGGCTCAGGGACGAAGAGTATAACAAGGAGATTTGCTAAAAGCATAAGTGCTCCGCCCACGTAAAAGGGTAAAGCATAGTTGATGTCGTAAAGAACCTTTCCGCCGAAGTAGACGAAGAGAGCTCCAAGGCCACCCATGAAGTTTATTATTCCATTGGCTTGACTCCTAAGCTCCGATGGTGTTATGTCAGGCATGAATGCTATTACTGGAGACCTAAAAAGCGCCATTGAAAAGTTCATCAAAATTATCGTTCCCATTATTAGAGCTAAGTTCTCATGCTCTCTCGCAAAAGGAATCAGCATGAAGAAAACCATTCCTAAAGGTGCCCCTATCATTATGTACGGCTTCCTTCTTCCCCAACGCGTCCTCGTTTTGTCGCTCAATGCTCCTAGATATGGCAGCATTAAAATCGCGAAAATATTATCGATGACCATCACAATTCCGATCAGGAACGAGCTTAAAGCGAAGTCCTTCAAGAATATGGGCACGTAAGCGTTGTAGAGAGACCATATGATGCTTATTCCAAAGAATCCAAACCCAAGGAGGAATATCCTCTTATAGCTGAACTCCCCATTCATTTTAAGCCCTCCTTTCAATAATGCACAAAAATATGCGCTGATGTATATTAAATACTTTTTGGGGACAAAAAGGAGATATTAAGAGACAAAGTTATACCCTAAACACTTTAGCGTTCGCAACTTCCTTCAAAACTGGAACATAGGAAATCCCCGGGTTTATTCCCTTGCCATTTGTATCGTAAATGTTAAGCTCAATGCCCTTCTTTCTCAACGCTTTTGCAAGCTCAATGATTTCATCCTTAATTCTCTTGCCAAAGAGGGGAACGTTTGCTTTTCCATCGGTTATTAGAAATGCTCTAACTTTGACGGACTTGTCTTTCATTCTCTCTCTATTGGCTAAAAGCAAAAGATTGTATAAAGCAGAGCTGAGAGGAGTCCTTCCTCCAGTTGGAACACTTTCTATTTTTTCAAACACTTCCCAGTAGTTCTTAGTTGGCGAAACAAAAACTTCTGCTTCTTTGCCCTTTGCAACTATCAAAGCCATCTTTGACTTCTTGATGTAGCCGTTCTCAACCAGCTTTTCCGCTATCCCCTTTGCAATGCTTATTCTTCTCTTCACCGCCATACTTCCGCTTGAGTCTAAGAGCAAAACCCAGAGCGTAGGAGCCTTTGCCTTCCTAACCCTAACACGGACATCCTTTAGCTCAAGCTTTATCGGAGGCTTTTTTCCATTTAACACTGCCCAAATAGTCGAATTGTAAAAATCAACATCCCTTATTTCACCTTTTGAGGGTAGATATGAGACAGGAATCCCCTTTGGAAAGTTTATCACTGTAACGCTGACGTCTCTTGAGGAGCGGTAGCCTGTGAATTCGCTTCCATCAAAGTTTTTGCTCTCTATCCTTGGGATTTTAGCTTCGCTTGAGCGAAAATTCTGCTCTAAATTTCCGATTCCTTGACTTCGAGACTCTTGGTTTCTCCTTTCACTTTTTTCTTCCTTCTTGTGCTCATGCTTATGGTCGTGCTTATGATCATGATTGTGCTCCTTATCATCTTTAGGCTTTGGGGGCTTCATTTGAGGTGGCTTTTGGAAGGGCTTGTCCCTCAAGCGGTGCGGTAAAGCTAATTCCATAGCTTTTTCCAAATCCTCAAGGGAAACCCTTCTCCTTCCGTTTAAAGCAGCTATTGCTTTTGCAGTTTTTATTGTAGTGATTTCAGCTCTATTGGTCTTTATACCTAAATTAATCACAGTCTCAGCTAAAAGCTTTAGCAAATCATCGCTTATTTCAACTTTAGGCAAAAGCTCCTTCGCTTTAACAATCTTTTCTGTAAGCTTTTTCTCTTCGCTCTCAAACTTCTTGTAGAAGCTTATTGGATCTTCATGGAATTCTTCTACTCTTTTAACTATCTCTATCCTATCCTCTGGGTTCATTGGTGCTGAGACTTCAACGCATAGACCAAATCTATCGAGAATTTGGGGTCTTAAGTCCCCTTCCTCTGGGTTCATGCTCCCAACTAAGATAAAGCGGGCTGGATGTCTAAACGAGATTCCTTCCCTCTCTATCGTACTCCATCCCATTGCAGCGGAATCTAAGAGTGAATCGGCTATGTAGTCATCTAAGAGGTTGACTTCATCGATGTAAAGCACTCCCCTATTAGCTTCCGCTAGTATACCCGGCTGCAAAGCTTTTTTGCCCTCTTTTAAAAAGCGCTCTACATCCACAGTTCCAACCAATCTATCTATGGTAACGCTCAAAGGCAAATCAACAACTCTCATTCTTCTTTTGGCAATTGGTAAGCTCTCACCTCTTCTATAGCGCTCATAACAGCTGTCGCACATCTCTAAGGGGTTCATTGGATTGCAGTTGAACGAACAATCTGCCACAACTTCAATTTCGGGCAAAACGTTAGCCAAAGCCCTAACTAAGGTTGATTTCCCCGTTCCTTTGTCTCCTTTCAATAAAACTCCACCTATTAGCGGATTAACCGCTACACAGAGCAAAGCTAGTTTAGCCTTTTCCTGCCCGACTATTGCAGAAAATGGGAAGATTAAGCGTTTTTCACGAGCTTCCATATTTTATCCACCTCCTCAATGTTTTCACTCCAGTGTTCATCATCCTCAGCAGTGTAGATTTCAATCGTTCCACCTTGAACTTCCCCTTCACCAAGGTGTTCCTCCAAAAGCCCCTCAATTTCAGAGTAAGCTTCCATGAGCCTTTCAATGAGCTCATCGTTCGTCTCCCACAAGCCGCGCTCATAGGCTTCAATCAAGCGCCTTGCAATTTCCTCAATGGCGTAGGGATTGTGCTCCTCAAACCATTTCCTCATCTCTTCATCAAGAACATACTTTTGTGCTATTTCATCAAAAATCCAGTCTTCAACGAGTTTTGTTGTTGCTTCCCAGCCATAGATGTGAAGAATCTTCTTTGAGAACTCGCTCGCCCCTCTGTAGCCGTGCTTCTTCATTTCCTCAATCCATCTGTCGTTGAGAAGCTTTGTCCTTGTTATTCTCTCAATCTCGACTTTAATATCAACAATTTTAGTATCGCTTATGTCCCTCGTGTCAACTTGAACTATATCCACGTTTTTGCCAGTTAGAGCATCTACTGCTGTTTTAAATCCACCGTGATAGGCAAAATAACAGCAGCAGTTCGTTAAGTCGTGCTCATCGCTTATGTGGTTTCTATTGATTACGTCAACGCTTCTGAGGTTCAAAACTAAAGATTCATGAGCCTCAACTCCAAAGGCATCTTTTCCATAAGCGTAGCCGCTCCACTGAACCCAAACCTTTGCTAAATCCTCATCCTTCTGCCAGCCCGATGACTCAACAGCTAAGTTTACACCAGCTCCATAAGCTCCCGGAGGAGCAGAGAAAACTCTAAACCTCGCAAACCTTTGAGCTTCTTCAAAACTTTTGCCTAATTCAATCAGTTTTTTAATATGCCTAATGTAGTGCTTTCTAACGTAATTCATTTCTAACGGCTCATCCAAGGTAACAACCTTTTCTATTGCCTCGTCAATCAGGTAGATGTAATTTGGCAAAGTATCTCTAACAATTCCACTTATCCTAACTAGAACGTCAATCCTCGGTCTTCCGAGCTCTTCTAAGGGAATTACCTCAAGTTCAGAAACTACATCTCCTTTCCAGATGGGCTTAACTCCAAGCAAATAGAGAATTTGAGCTATTTGTTCGCCATCTGCCTTATAACCGTCTATACTCCAGAGAACCTGCCCAATGCTTTCGGGATACTTCCCATGCTTCTTTGTATACTCCTCCAAGAGCTTTTCAGCAGTTTCAACTCCAATTTGCCAAGCTGCTTTGGTTGGCAAAGTTCTTGGATCAACTGCATAGAAGTTTCTTCCCGTTGGCAAAATCTCGAACTTCCCTCTCGTTATGGCTCCTGAAGGACCTGGTTCTACATATTTTCCTTCCACGCCTTCTAAAAAGCTATTATATTCCCTTTCACACTCAACAACTTTTTGAGCAACTTCAAGGGCTTTTCTAAACGTTTCCTCAAGCTTTTCTTTCTCCTTAACTTTGAATCCAAACTTTTCAATTTCTTCCTTAATAACCCCAAAGCCTTCGCCATTAAGCAAACGCTCTAAGCTTTTAACTGCTATCTTGTGGAAAATCTCCAACAGTTCTCTGTTCGTAAATCCATTTGTAGTCTCTAAGGGGTTCTTTCTTATCTCATCGTAGTCTAAGCCTATTGCCTCAGCTATCGCCCTTCTAATCGAAGGGGAAGCGTAGGAATCGTAGGTCATTGCCGTGGCAATATATTCCGCCAATCTCTCGGGTTCTTTTGGTGGATACCCAAAGATATGAAGACCGAGATTAATTTGAGAACCTCTCATTAAATCAGCGTAGCGGTGGATTTCCTCTATCGTTTGCTCTTCATTTTCAGGGTTCGCTATTCTTATCTTGTTTTCTTCAGCTTTCTCCAAAATCTGCTCGTAAATCTTCTTTCTTCTTGCATCATCTCCTAAGCTCTTTGCCTTTGCATATTGATTCAAGAGCGAATCCAAATCATCCAAAACTTCAGCTATTGCCATTGGTGGATAAATGTGGTCTATTAGCGTTGCATAACTTCTTCTCTTGGCTATGACACCTTCCATTGGATTTGAAACTACATAAACGTATAAGTGGGGAACATCATCTAAGCTTGCCTCGGGAACACATGAAGGAGAAAGCCCAACGCTTTTCCCCGGTCTAAATTCTAAATAACCGTGAGTTCCAAAGTGAATCATAACATTGGCATTAAACTTCCTCGTTATCCACCTATAGACAGCCCACCACTGGTGAGGAGGAGTTATAGTCGGATCATGGAGGATTCTACAAACTTTTCCATCACACCTCGCCCCAGCACAGCCGAACTTTGGCTGCGGAGTAATGAAAACGTTTCCAAACCTTATTCCAGGAACAACGAACTTTCCATCATAAATCATTCCAACCAATGTTTTGTCCACTTTCTCAGCTAATACCTCCTCTGGTCTTCCCCAATCTTTGACTATTTTTTCTCTCAAGTCCTCGGGAAGCTCATTGAACCACTTCAAATAATCCTCCAAGCTTACGAAGTCAATTGCCCCACCGTTTTTGACAATTTCTTCCACACTTGTCCATCTAAACTCGCTTATTGCCTTTCTCTCCAAAATCATTCTTATTAGCTCTTCTCCATTCTTTGGAAGCTCTTCACCAACATAGTAGCCTTCTTCTTTTAGCTTGTGCAGAAGTCTAACTATGCTCTCTGGAACATCTAATCCCATTCCCACTGCAATGCTGGCTTCAAGTCCCTTACAAGGCGGATTTATCAAAACTATCGCTATTTTAACGTCTTTCTTTGGCTTTTTCCTTAGCTCAATCCACTTCTTCACTCTTTTGACGAGATATTTTATGTGTTCTTCGTATGGCTCGCCTTTTTTGTAGCCTTCAATGTTTTCAGTTCCAGCTATAAATATCGGTTCAATCGCTCCTGCAACTTCTGGAATTATCACCCCATAAACCTGCGTCATGTAATCAACGCCTTCTCTCCCCTTCCACTCTTTGAGGCTTTGATAATAAGAGCGAATTGGAGCAAATACTGGGACGTTCAGCTTTTTCAAATTCTTTAAATCAACGGTGCCAAAGGAGATTAAACTTACCAGTGCCTCAATAATTGGTTTCCCATCTTTTATGAAGAACTCCTCAACTGCTTCACTCTTCTCCCTTCCAAGCCCTGTTGTTGAGTCTTTCCCATAGGTAAACACTGGAATGACTCCTAACCCTTCACTTTCAAATGCTTTGATGAGCTCCTCAATCGGGCTGAATTCTCTGTAAAGCCAAGCACTCCTCCAGAATAGAACTCCAACAAGTGGTCTCTTATCATAAACCTCCAAATATTCATCTAAGCTCTCAAAAACCCCAAAATTTGGGTGGTAAATCCCATGCATTGGAACTTCTTTTGGCTCTTCATATTCCCTCTTTTCACCTGCCAAGTTTGCTAAAAACTTAGCTAAGTTCCTTAGATTCTCCTCACCACCGAGGACGTAGTAGGATTTAGCTTTAACTAAAATCTCTTGCGGAACGTTGTTTAAGTTGTCCATTGAAACAATTTTTGCTCTGCTCTTTTTTAGCGTCTCTACAACAACATCCGGAAGTTCGTGGGCATAAATGAAAATTACTTCTGCCATTTCAACTTTTTCGAGCTCTTTCTCACAGTTCTGTTCTGTTAAAACAATCCCATCGATTTTTTCCTCTTTCAATATTTTCTCAAGCAAATGTAAAGGTCTTGCACCGTAACCCAATATGAAGCAGATCATAAAACCACCCCCATCACAAGTATAAGGCACAGTATGATGGCACTCCGTGTTGCCATTGAGATGAGCATAATCTTCGTTCCATCTTTAGCTCCATACAGACCAACATAATAGGGAATCAGCACTCTTAGGAAAGTTATATTCGCGAGAACTGATCCAAGAAGGAGAGACCTTATTAGAGCTTTTTCACTTATTAATCCGGCTTTTAAGAGGTTTGCACCGAGAGTATAAGCCGCTATACTGCTTGCCATTGCACTTAATGCCACACTTATTTCTTCTGGTGAAAGAGGAAGGAAAGCTGCAAAATCTTTTACGAGAGAGGTTAAATACTCAAAAAACCCTGCTGCTATGAGCAAGGCGGTTATGTAAGTTGCCAAAACCATAGTTTTTAAAATTGGGATTGAGTGCCTTTTAGTTTTTGTTAAAGCCTTTCTTAAAACTTTTTTAAATGGCTCTTGGGAATTTTTGGTGTGCTTTTGAACATTTTTTATTTGTTTTGGACTCTTAATTAAGAGTTTCCCAGCGAATGCAAAAACCGTTGTTTGAATAAATCCAATAAGAACTAAGATCCCGAAATAAAGTAAGCCAAATGTTCCAAGCGTTGCCAAAAGAACTGGGATTAATGAGTTCCAGTGCCTAACCATTGCAGGAAATGCGTTCATAAGAGAGGCAATGTAGAGTTCTTTCTTGCCTATTTTTCCTTCTTTGTAAAAATCTATAAGCATGGCATTTCCTGCCCTCGTATTTAAAAATGCAGTTGCAAATGCTAAAGCACACTCCTCTGGGAGATTTGAGAGCTTAACAAAGGGTTTCCCTATTGGAGAAAACTTGTTAATAATTCCTTTCTCAATTAAAAGCTCAGCTATGAATATACCAATCAATAACCCGGGAACAGAGCGTTTTAAAAAGCTAAATGCTATTTCCGTTGAAGTTATTATCAAGCTCAGCATTAGACTACCTCCGTTTTTGGCATGATAACTCTAAATCCATTGAACTCCAAGATGTGAATTGGAACACCGTAAACCTCTTCAAGTATCTCCTCTCTCAAAATCTCGCTCGACTCTCCAACGGCTCGGATCCTTCCTTCCTTAACCAAAGCTATCTTATCTGAATAAATTGAAGCCAAATTTGGATCATGGAGTGTTAGAATTGCTGTAATTCTCTCTTCCCTCGCGAGTTTTTTAATAATCCCAAGGATTTTTACCTGATTTTTGAAATCCAAATGAGCGGTGGGCTCGTCAAGAAGAAGGACTTTTGGCTCTTGGACTAATGCTCTCGCTATTAAGACCAGCTGTAATTGACCTCCGCTCAGCTGGGTATATGGTCTGTCTTTAAAACTCTCCATTCCCAAAAGCCTGAGCTTTTCGAGAGCTTTCTCATAATGTTCATCTTTTGGACTCTCAAAAACGCTGAGCTGAGATGCCAAGCCCATAACGACGACATCTAAAACTGTGTACGGGAAAGGAGGATAATGGGATTGAGGAACATAACCAGCTAACTTAGCCCTCTCCTTTAATGATAAAGAGTGAAAATCTCTGCCATCTATGAAGACGCACTTTTTCTTTGGCTTTAACAATCCATAGACATTCTTCAAAATCGTGGTTTTTCCACTGCCGTTTGGACCCAATAAAGTTAAAATCTCGCCTTCTTTAACCTCAAAGCAAACATTTTCAACGCTGAAATCGCCATAACTGAATGATAATCCTTTAACTTTAAGCATGCCAACCACCGCCCGTCTTTCTCAATAGATAGGCAAAGAAGGGTATCCCAAGTAATGTGGTTAATATCCCGATTGGAATCTCATAAGTGGTTATTGATCTCGCTAGGGTGTCTGCCAAAACCATAAAAGAAGCTCCGAGGGTTATTGAGAGGGGGATTAACTTCTTATGGTCGGGTCCAAAAGCCATTCTAACCATGTGGGGAATCATTAAGCCAACCCATCCAATTATTCCACAAAAAGCGACAGAAGCGGCTGTTATAAGTGAAACGATTAAGATAAAAGCAAACTTCAACTTTTCAGTCTCAACTCCAACGAGCTTGGCCTCTTCTCCAAAGGATAAAACATTCAGCTGCCAGCGCATTAGAGATATTATAATGCATCCAGCAAAAATAATTGGAAATGCTACTTTAACAGAATGCCAATCGGCATTGGCAAAGCTCCCCATAAGCCAGTAAACCACACTCGCCAATTTTTCGTGCTCCATCAAAAACTTCAACAGTGAAGTTAATGCGGAAAAGAACGCGTTAACTATAACACCGGCCAAAATTAGTGATACTGGAGTTATTCTCCCACCTATTTTAGCAAGAGACGTTGTCAAAAACACTGCAAGCAGAGCAAAAACAAATGCTAAGGGAGTAACGCCCAAACCTAACGAGAGTCCTATGGCTAATGCAGCTCCAAAAGCTGCCCCAGAGGAAATCCCTAAAATATAGCTATTGACAAGGGGATTTCTAAATATTGCCTGCAGAACTGCTCCAGAGACTGCTAAAGCTGAGCCAACAATCATGGCTAAAAGAACTCGGGGAAGTCTTATTTTAAAGAGAACCGTTTGATAAACGCTTGGATATGGAATTTGAACATCAAAATAAAGCTTTCCAAGGGTTATTTTAGCCAAAACACCTGAAATAAGTTGGAGAGATTTTAAGAGCACCATATTTATTATGTCAACCATCGGCATGTGATATGCCCCAATAAACAGGCTTATGAAGAATGCAAAGATTGGAGAGACTAAAAGAAAAAGAAAGAGAAATCTTCTCATCCTTTCACCCCTCTATCTTGTAGAACTTCTGGAGTATCTCATTGTAGATTGGCTCCCAGTCGGGATAGTATTCTGGATAAATTGCATGACCAAAGGCGTAAATTCCCGTTATGAACCTTGGTCCATAAAGAGCAGTTGCATCTTTCTTATATGAGCTCACTAATATGCCAACGACGTTTCCTTCTTTAACTGCTTTAATCTCCTGCCAACTTGGATCGCTCTTGATTTTCTCAACTGCTTCATTAAGCCTCTCTGCTTCCCAGTCAACAACAATTAGAATGTCGGTTTTATCTCCAAAGTATGCTATGAGCTTTTCTAAGTCAAGCTTTAGGTAAGGTCCTCCCTCATTGACGTCAAAGGCTAAGTTGTGTCCCCCAACAAGCTCAGCGGTTTCAGCATAAGCACTTCCTCTTGTAGAGACAGTTATTGTCCCTGTTGCGTATTTACCAGTAATTGATGAGCCATAAACTATAAGCACGTTTTTCTTCTCCTCCTCTGGTATTTTGCTCGCTATTTCAAGAGCTTGATTATAATAGTGCTCCAGGAAGCTTGCCAGTTCTTCGGCTTCCCTCTCTTTATCAAAGACCTTTCCAAGCACTCTTATTATCCTAATGTTCTCATATGGCATTTCTGTTCCTGTCTTGTTTGAATCAGGAATTCCAAAGGCTAAAACTGGAATGTTAAGCTCTTCTGCTCTCTCAAATAATTCCTTTTCCTTTGGCTCAAATGAGCCCCACCACAGGCCCATTACGATCAAATCTGGCTCTAAGCCTGCAACAGTTTCCCAATTAATGCCTTTATAAACAGAGCCAATTTGCGGCTTTTGCTTAACACTATCTGGTAAGAATTGGTCCTTTGGCGTGTACTTATCAATTCCCACGATTTTGTCATCTAAGCCTAAGCAATGTAAAACTTCAGCCCAATAACTGCTTGTAATGATGACTCTTTCGGGAACCTTTTCAAAGGTCACCTTTCTTCCAGCAGAGTCCATTACCTCCACTTTTATCTCATAGCTAAGCCCATAGAACTTCTCAAATAATTCCTTTGCAACTGGCTTCCACTCTGGGTAATACTCCGGATAAATTAGTCCGCCCATTTGGTAGACTCCCACGACTATCCTTGGTCCCCAGTCTAAGAATCCTTTAGAACCGGCCAAAATTCCGTAAACATGCCCTTCCTTAACTGCTTTAATTTCTCTCCATCTTGGGTCGTTTTTTATGTCGTTCACAGCTTTTTCAAGCGTATCCTGACTGAAGGAGGTTACGATTATAACATCAGCTTTGTCTCCCCAGTATGCAATTATCTTCTCCAAATCAAGCTTCGGCCACTGGGTGTCGAACTCTTTGTCGTAGGCTAAGTTGTGAGCACCAACGAGCTCAACGATGCTTGCCCAAGCACTTCCCTTTGCATAAACTGTGATTGGGCCGTTTATGTCTTTGGGAGCATTTATGATAATGACGTTCTTCTTTTTATCCGCTGGAATTTGGCTGGCTATTTTGTTCACTTCTTCCAACTTGCTCTCCATCCAATTTGAAAGCTCCTCAGCTTTCTCTTCATTCCCAAAAACTTTCCCCAAAAGCTCTACAACTTTAACGTTATCCTCCACACTTTTGGCAGTTAATGCTATAACTGGAATGCCAATTTCTTCTGCTTTCTCAATCGTCTCCTTGTCCTTGTATTTGCCACCATACCAGTCAACGATTATTAAATCTGGCTCTAAACTTGCAACACTTTCCCAATTAAGACCTTTAAATGAACTCCCCACTGCTGGCTTTTGCTTAACTTCCTCGGGGATATATGGATTATTTGGAACGTACTTTCCAATGCCAACGATTTTATCATCTAAACCAAGTATGTGAAGAATCTCGGTCCAATAGCCTGTTAAAACAATTATTCGTTTGGGAACTTTCTCTAAAGTCACTTCCCTTCCTGCAAAATCTGTAACCATTATTTTTTCTTGAATTTCTGTTTGAGCATGAGATGTACTTGTTGTCTTTTCTTGGATGATTGAAGTGGATGTTGTTTCCATTGGAGTCTTTTGGACACATGCACTGCTGAATGCTAGGATAGATATTACAAGCAGCGCCAACAACATCTTGCTACTTTTCATAAATTTCACCACCAATTGTGCTACTAATTTTGATTTTAGTAGTATCATAGAAGGCTCAAAATATCGATTTTTAACACTTTTTAAAACAGACAGTTAGCAACCAAAAGTTAACTCAAGATGTGTGAGAAAAAATAAAGTATAGTGAGGCTTGATTTGGACTATTCATAAAACACCTTCTTGTAGAGCTCTTTAATCTCTTCCACGCTCGGCTCAACTGGATTGAAGTTTATTAAAGGATCTCCGTAGGCCTTTTTGCTCATCTCGTCAAGCTTTTCATTGAACTCCTCCTCACTTACAAGTTTGCTTAACGTTGGGACATCGAGCATCTCGTTGAGTTCTTTAACAACTTCAATTAGCTCCTGGGGAGTATTGAAGCCAAGCTCTTTGGCAATCTCGGCATAGCGCTTCCTTGCATAGTCGCTCCTCATGTTGAACTCCATCACGTATGGGAGGAATATAGCATTGAGCAAGCCATGTGGACCAATCCAAGCGGCTTTGTGACTCAAGCTGTGACAGAGGCCAAGACGAGCGTTTAAGAAAGCTATTCCCGCCATAGTTGCTGCGTAGTGCATCTCTTCTCTTGCTTTCTCATCGCCTTTAACAGAAAGTGGGAGCCACTTGAAAACGGCCTTTACCGCTTTAATAGCAAAGGCATCGCTGAAAGGTGTTGTCACATTGGTAGTGTAGGCCTCAATCGCGTGAACGAGAACATCAAGCCCGGAATTCCTCGCAACTTCTTTGGGCATTGTCCTCGGAAGGCGGGGGTCAAGGATAGCGAACTCCGGTGCAATTTCAAATGAGACAAGATTGTACTTCGCATCGCCTTTCTTAAGCACTGAAGCGGCTGAAACCTCACTTCCAGCGCCGCTTGTAGATGGAATTGCCACTAGAGGCGTTTTAAGCTTAGGGATAACCTTCGGGGGTTTTGTAAAGCGGTCAAGGAAAGCCACATCCTCAAACCTGAGCTCCGGAGCATCATAAAAGACTTTGATAGCTTTTACCACATCTATAACGCTTCCACCGCCGAGTGCAATTAAAAGATCGGGCTTATATTCCCTCACCCTGGGGAGAACGCTCTCTACATGCTCATAGGTGGGCTCTGCAGGAATACGCTCTATGACATCAACGTTTGCTCCTGCGTCTTCAACGTAGTTCATTGCCTCGTTGAGAAATCCATGGACTCTCATTGACTTGCTTGCAAAGATTAAAACCCTTTCATGTCTCTTTGAAACGCTCTTAATATAGCTCAAGCTCCCTTCTCCAAGAATTATGCGGGTCTTCAAGCTGAAGAACTGCATTTTACCACCCTAATTATGTAGATGCATCGAGAATAAAAGGATAACCCTCAGCGATAGCTGGTATCATCATGTCTCAGTTCCGAAACCGCTCTTCATCGGGCAATTTTAACTCTTTGGGAGGGCTTTTAAGGGTTGTTATAACTAAGTTTTAAAACTTAACAAAACAGTTATAAAACTTAAGCGAAAATGTGGATGTGGTGAGCCAGATGAGTGAGGAGTGGATAGTCCAAAGCTTGGAGAAGCTTAGGGAAAAGAAGCCCCTTGTTCAAAATATTACCAATTTTGTAGTGATGAACACCACCGCGAATGCACTCTTGGCGATAGGTGCTTCACCTGTTATGGCACATGCAGTAGATGAGATTGAGGACATGCTTAAAATAGCCGACGCTCTCGTCGTTAATATTGGGACGCTTGATGAGCACTGGATTGCTTCAATGGAAAAAGCTGTGAGGATAGCGAAGGAGATGAAAAAACCAATAGTTTTAGACCCCGTCGGAGCAGGAGCAACGAGGCTTAGGACTAAAACCTCACTTGACCTGCTTGATATCGGCACAACAATTCTAAGAGGAAACTTTGGAGAGATTAAAGCTCTTTTAGGGGAGCATGGGAAGACGAGAGGAGTCGACAGCGCGGGCTATGATGCAGGTGAGGCAAAGAACTTAGCTTTGGAGGCATCTAAAGAGTTCAATACAGTTGTCGCAGTCACGGGTCCTATTGACTATGTAAGCGATGGAAAGAGGGTTTATGCCGTTGAGAACGGCCATCCAATGTTGGGAAGGGTTACCGGGACAGGATGTATGGCAACATCAATTATGGGCGCTTTTGTTGCGGTGGAAGAGCCTTTAAGGGCTGCTGTGAGTGCGTTAGTTGCTTTTGAAGTTGCTGCTGAAAAAGCGTATGAGGAATCTCCTTATCCCGGAAGCTTCCACATTAAGCTCTACGACTGGTTGTACAGGATTGATGGGGAGATAATAAAAGAGAGAGCAAAGGTGAGAGAAGTTGAACCTTAAAAAGAGACTTAGGCTCTATGTTATAACTGACAGAAGGTTTAAGGACGAGGTAAGCAGTGTACGGGAAGCATTGGAAGGTGGAGCAACAGCAATACAGCTTAGAATTAAGAATGCTCCAACGAGAGAAATGATTGAGGTTGGAAAGAAAATCAGGGAGCTAACGAGGGAATACAATGCTTTGTTCTTCGTTAATGACCGCTTAGATGTTGCACTGGCAGTTAATGCCGATGGCGTTCACGTAGGGCAGGAGGACATGCCCGTTGAGATTGTTAAGGAGATAGCTCCAAACTTAATCGTCGGCGTATCTGCCTCGAACCTTAGAGAAGCTATTGAAGCTGAAAAAGGAGGAGCGGACTACATAGGAGCCGGAAGTGTTTTTCCAACGAAGAGTAAAGAGGATGCACGGTTTTTAGGGCTCGAAGGACTTAAGGAGATGATTGAGAGCATTAAAATTCCCATTGTGGCTATTGGGGGCATAAATCATGAAAACGTTGGGGAAGTGCTAAAGCTCGGCGTCGATGGAGTGGCGGTAATCTCCGCCATAATAGGTGCCCCAGACGTGAAAAAAGCCACCCAAGAGATGAAGACGATTATAAATGAAGTTTTGGGTGAGTAGCGTGGAGGTTGCATTAACAATAGCTGGGAGCGACAGCGGAGGAGGTGCGGGGATACAAGCCGATTTAAAGACCTTCGCCGCTTTTGGTGTGCACGGTACAAGTGCCATAACTGCTGTAACGGCCCAAAACACCTTGAGAGTTCTTTCTATTTTTCCTCTTCCTCCGATAGAGGTTTACAATCAGATCAGGGCTGTTTTGGATGACTTTCATGTTGGAGCAATTAAAACAGGAATGCTGGCCGATGAAGGCATAATTAAAGCTGTCTCTCTGGCGCTTAAGGACGTTAAAGTTCCTTTAGTTGTGGATCCAATTATAGAATCCACGAGTGGGGCTAAACTCTTAAGTGATGACGACATTGAGCTCCTCAAAAAGGAAATAATCCCAAAGGCATTCCTGGTGACACCCAACATTAGAGAGGCAGAGGTTTTGAGCGGTTTGTCTATAAAAAGTGTTGAAGATATGAGGGAAGCTGCTGTTTATATTGTGAAGGAGTTAAAGGCTAGGGCAGTACTGATAAAGGGTGGACACCTCAAAGGGGCCCGAGCGGTGGATGTGCTCTATTATAAAGGAGGAGTTAAGTTCTATTCACACCCTTTTGTGAGGGGTTGCACTCATGGGACTGGCTGTGCACTGTCCGCGGCGATAACAGCAAACTTGGCTAAAGGAAAGCCCTTGGATGAAGCCATTACCGTATCAAAGGAGTTCATAAGCATTGCCATAAAGTATGCTTCAAAGGTTGGAAAAGGGGAGTGCCCCGTGGATCCAATTGCTTGGCTTCATTTACGACGCATATAGGTTTTCTTTTCCGTTACTTTCCCGTCTTCGAACTTATAAATATCGATCCTCTCAAAGCCCATAGTCTCTCTTTTGTATGCGACTAAATAATTAATTAATTCCTTGATCCCATAGCGTGTTATTGAGTCCTTAACATAGCGGTGATCATATAGGAGTATGAGTCTATCTTTGTTCTCTTTTATCCAATTGTATAGCTTTGCCCTTTCGTACTTTGGTCTTGAGATAGGATTTAAAATAATGTAACCGTCGAACTCAAAGCCCTCAAAAGGGGAGCCTATAAAGATTTGTTCCTGAAACTCATCAACTTCAAAAGGAAGGGCCTCAGCTAGGAATGTTTTTCCTGTTGAGAGCCATGCTTTGAGATATATCCTTCCAAGCTTTTTTGCATCTCCCGTTAGAAGAACAACACCTTCTTCAAGGTTTGCTATTTCTGTAAGCATCCTCCATCCCCTAACTTTGAATATTACTAGGGGGTTTTAAATTCAGCGGTGAAAATTTTTCAAAAAATTTAATCGTAATTTCAGAGAATACCGCTGGTCTCCCTTTTAAACCGTAAGGTATATAACATTGATTACGCCATCTTAGGCTTGATAAACCCTTTGAGGTGTTAGCTAATGAGGAAGTCAATAGTGGGAATGTTTTTAATCGGCCTAATGGCATTTGCTGTAGTGGCAAGCGGCTGTATCGGAGGAGGAGAGGAGAAGACCCAAGGTAAGATTGCCGTTGTCTACGACGTTGGTGGAAGGGGTGACTTGAGCTTCAACGATATGGCATACCTTGGTGCTTCAAAAGCAGCTAAGGACTTTAACTTGGAGCTCAAGGAAATGCAGAGCAACAGTGAGTCTGACTACTTGACAAACTTGAGGACGCTCGCAAAGAGCGGTGAGTACGACCTCATCATAGCTGTCGGTTTCATGATGACCGATGCTGTTAGCCAAGTTGCCGATGAATACCCAGACCAAAAGTTCGCAATTGTTGATGGATTCATTCCAGACAAGCCAAACGTTATGGCGATACTCTTTAAGGAAAACGAGGGTTCTGCTCTAATCGGCGCTTTGGCAGGTTTAATCGCGGCAAACGATGGAAAGGATAAAGTAGGAGCTGTTCTTGGTATTGAAATTCCAGTTCTCTATAAGTTCGAGGGTGGATATAGATTTGGTATCGATTGGGCTGAGGACTACTACAAGCAGAAGACTGGAAACGACGTTAACATTGACCTCCTCTATACGTACACCGGCTCATTCACAGACCCTGCAAAGGGTAAGGCTGCTGCTCAAGCCCAACTCCAACAGGGTGCATGGGTTATCTACCAAATAGCCGGTGCTGTTGGTCTTGGAGTCTTTGAAGCTGTTGGTGAATATCTCGAAAGCCAAGGAAAAGAATTCGGCCCACCATTTGCCGTTGGTGTTGATTCAGCACAAGACTGGATTAAGCCAGGTGTTATAATTGCAAGCATGACCAAGAGAGTTGATGTTGGTGTTTACAAGGCCGTTGAGAGCGTAGTTAACGGCAACTTCCAAGGTGGAATAGTCGAACTCGGCCTCAAAGAAGGCGGTGTTGGAGTGAGCAGCATTGAGGATGTTAAAGAGATGTTTAACTCACTACCAGAGGAGACTCAACAGCAGAAACTCCAAGAAATGGGCTTCAACAGTGCTGATGAGCTCTTTGCCAAGCTTGAGGAGACAAGGAAGCAGGTTCCAGACTGGATCTGGGACGCTGTTAAAGAGCTCGAGGAGAAGATCAAGAACGGCGAGGTTAAGGTTCCAATGGCCACCACTACAGACCAAATTGAGGCCATTAGGAACGCCAAGACCTGGCAAGAAATGCAAGACCTTGCAGAGCAATGGGAAAGCAGCTGATCCCTTTATTTTCTTTTCAAATTTTTCACTAAAGATAAGGAGGGAGCAACGATGGAAGAGGTACCAATAATAGATATGAAAGGTATCGTTAAGGTATACTCTGACGGCACTAGAGCTCTAAAAGGAGTAGATTTTTCGGTTAAAAAAGGTGAGATTCACGGTCTTTTAGGTGAGAATGGAGCTGGGAAGAGTACGTTAATGAAAATCCTTTCTGGAATGATTCATCCTACTGAGGGTGCGATTTATATCAACGGCAGGGAGGTTAAGTTTAAAAGTCCTGCTGACGCTTTGGCTAATGGTATTGGAATGGTTCACCAACATTTCACGCTCGTTGAGGTTTTTGATGGACTTCACAACATTATATTGGGAATGGAGGGACACGGTCCATTTTCCAAAATAGATGTTAAGAAAGCGAAAGAAAAGCTTCAAAAGCTTATGGATGAGCTCAACTTCCAAGTGCCTCTTGATGTTCCTGTCGAGAACCTCCCTGTGGGAGTTCAACAGAGGATTGAGATTTTGAAGACCCTTTATAGAGAGGTAGATGTCTTAATTTTGGACGAGCCGACTGCTGTGCTCACCCCTATTGAGGTTAAAGAGCTGTTTGGAGTTCTTAGGAAGCTTAAATCCCAAGGTAAAACGATTATTTTCATAAGCCATAAGCTCAAAGAGGTTATGGAATTAACGGACAGAGTAACCGTCCTTAGAAAAGGAGAGCTGATAGGCACAGTGAATACAAGCGAAACTTCTCCAAAGGAGCTTGCTAGAATGATGGTTGGTAGAGATGTTGTTCTTAGGATAGAGAAGCCTCCAAAAGAAGCTGGAGAGCCCGTCCTAAGAGTCGAAAACCTCTGGGTAAAGGGAGATAGGGGAGAAGATGCTATCAAAGGCCTGAGCTTTGAGGTCAGAGCAGGGGAGATATTTGGTATAGCTGGTGTTGAGGGTAATGGACAAACAGAGCTAATAGAGGCCATAAGCGGACTAAGGAAGGTTGAAAAAGGTAAAATCTTCCTCAATGGAAAGGATATAACCAATAGGTCACCAAGGGAGCTCTACGACTTGGGAATGGCTCACATACCAGAGGATAGGATAAGATTGGGTCTTGTTGTTGACATGAGCGTAACTGAGAATTCTATACTAGGGCTTCACTGGAGAGAAAAGTTTAGGGGTCCATTGAGCTCAATAAAATGGAGCAAAGTGAGGGAGCACGCAAAGGCCTTGGTGGAGAAGTTTGAAGTATCTGTTCCGAGTTTGGAAGCCCCAGCTAAGAGTTTGAGTGGAGGAAACCAGCAGAAGCTCATAGTGGCGAGAGAGGTGAGCAAGGAGCCGGAATTCATACTCGCATCGCAACCTACAAGGGGAGTTGATGTCGCTTCGACGGAGTACATAAGGAACTATCTCGTCAAGCTCAGGAATGAGAACAAGGCCGTTCTTTTGGTCTCTGCTGATTTAGATGAGGTTACGCAACTGAGCGATAGGATGGCAATAATCTATGAGGGTGAGTTTGTGGATATAGTAAAGCCAGAAAAGGTTACCGAAGAGCAGATAGGACTTATGATGGGAGGGGTTAAAGCATGAAAAACACTAAATCACTCATGAAGCCTTTTGTGGAGAGTCTCGCGGCTATCTTGATAGGTCTAATTGTAGGAGCTTTGATACTCATATTTTCAGGCTATAATCCGGTTGAAGCTTATTTAGCGCTCTTTGGAGAAGCTTTCACCGTGGATGGCTTTGCAAGGGCTCTAGCTGAAGCAACTCCAATAATACTCACTGCCCTTACATTTGCTTTAGGAGCAAGGACAGGCCTTTTCAACATAGGAGGGGAAGGTACAGTCTACTTCGGAGCTATAATGGCCATTGTGCTCACTAATGTGTGGGGAAACGTCTTAATGGGAATTCTAGGTGGAATCTTAGCTGGTGCTGTTTGGATGGCAATCCCAGCGGTTCTAAAAGTGGTTAGAGGTGTCAATGAGGTCGTTTCCACCATCATGCTCAACTGGATAGCTTGGAACGTTGGACTTTACCTCCTCCTCAGGCTCCAAGACCCAAAGAGTGCATACAAAACGATATCCGTCCCAGAGGGAGCAAGGCTTCCTCTCCTTGTATCAAAGAGTGAGCTCTCTATAGCCTTTATACTAGCTGTTTTAGTGGCTGTTTTAGCTTACTACCTGCTCTGGCACACAACTTTAGGATATGAGCTTAGGGTTAGCGGACTTAACGAGAGTGCAGCTAGGTATGGAGGAATAAACCCGAAAAAGGCTGTCATGTGGTCCTTCATTATTGGAGGAATCACAAGCGGACTAGCAGGTGCGCTTGAAGTCATGGGCAAGCCACCATCCTACGCGATAACTCAAGGACTTGGGAACGTCTACGGCTATGGATTCGATGGAATAGG
This sequence comes from Palaeococcus pacificus DY20341, assembly GCF_000725425.1. Taxonomy (NCBI): domain Archaea; kingdom Methanobacteriati; phylum Methanobacteriota; class Thermococci; order Thermococcales; family Thermococcaceae; genus Palaeococcus; species Palaeococcus pacificus. Next base: position 693,712 of record NZ_CP006019.1, read on the forward strand.
CGTAGCTTTAGTTGGAAGAAATCACCCCTTGGGCGTAATTTTGAGTGGAATATTCTTTGGAATGCTTAAAGCAGGAGCTACAGCCATGCAGTTTGAGGCAGATGTTCCATTGGAGATGGTTAAAGTAGTTCAAGGAGTCATAATCGTGGCTGTTGCTATCCCCGGAATTCTTGACCTTCTAAGAAAGGTGGTGAGAAAATGATGGAGACAATACTCGCCCTCATATTTGGTGCCCTGACTGCAATGGTTCCAGTAGTTTTGACGAGTGTAGGAGCTGCAGTAAGCGAGAGAGCTGGTATAGTTAACATAGGTTACGAGGGCATACTCTTAATGAGTGCATTTTTTGGTGCAATGTTCGCAGAGATGAGCGGAAATCCGTGGATAGGCTTGTTAGGGGGAGCATTTGTGGGGATGCTCTTAGGCATGCTCCACGGATTTATTACAGTTTACTTAAAAGGTGATCACGTTATTCCGGGTATAGGTGTTAACCTACTCGCCTTAGGTGTTGTTGCCTTTGGCCTTCCCGCTTACTGGGGGACTGCTGGACAGCACGTGGTTCCAAACACTGTAAGAATAGAACCCATAATAAGTTTGGCACAGGGAATTTCTCTAAGTCCAATGGTGATTGTAACAATTTTGATAACCCTCGTAACCCACTGGGTGCTCTTTAGAACACCACTCGGCCTAAGAATTCGTGCGGTGGGTGAAAATCCAGAAGCAGCTGATGCTCTTGGTCTCAACGTAGAGAAATACAGATTTTTAGCCACAGTCTACGGTGCGGTGTTAGCCGGCATTGGCGGAGCTTATATGAGTGTGGATTGGCTGGGTACGGTTACAAAAACGGTTTCAAACGGTAGAGGATTCATAGCTCTGGCAAACATGGTCTTCAGCGGCTGGAATCCACTAAGAGCCCTTGGAGGAGGCTTCATGTTTGGATTCTTTGACTACCTATCCTCGTGGGTGGCCACTAACCCAAGCATTAAACAAGTCATCCCAGAGCAGTTCATAGCAACGCTTCCATACATAGTGACCCTAATAGTAGTTTCTGGTATAATAGGAAAAGTGAGGGCACCAAAGGCAGATGGAAAGCCCTACAAGAGGGAGTGATTCCCTACCCTTTTCGTTTTATTTTCACATTGAGCCTGTAAAAGCCGCCTTCTTCTATGATATAGCCCCTCTTTTCAGCGAGCTTTATTAGAGGCTTCAGCTCTATAAACTTGAGGCCATAGTCGCTAGCCCTGTTGACAATTAACGGCCAGCTCGCATCTTCACCTAAATCTTCAATCATCTTTAACAAAGCTCTAAGTTTTGGACTTTGGGTCATTATTTTCACCCAAAAGCTGTATTAATGTAAATTTATAAAAAGAAATAATTAAACCTTTTGCTGGAACAATAGAAAAGAAGAGAATCAGCAGACCCTTGGAACAGGGTCTCCCAAAGGAGGCTCTAAAAAGCGCTTTCCTCCAATGCCCGTCTCCAAAATGACCTTTCCTTTGTACTGTTCAACGACTTCCCCAATTATTGCCGCGTTCTCTCCATACTTTGTTCTCTTCATTGCCTCAAGAGCTTCTTCAGCATATTCACGCTTTACTATCATAACAACCTTACCCTCGTTAGCAACGTCGTATGGACTTATACCGAGCATGTCGCTTGCCGCTTTAACCTCAGACCTTATTGGAATGTCGCTCTCTTTGACTAAAATGCCCACATCCGCTTTTTTAGCCATCTCGTTTAGTGCATTGCTGAGCCCACCGCGGGTTGGGTCTTTCATGGCATGTATGTTTTCCCACCCTATTGCATCTGCAACACTCTCAACAACACTCCATATAGGCGCAACATCGCTCTTCAGCTCTGTCTCAAATGCTATCCCCTCGCGGTGGCTCATTATGGCTATGCCGTGGTCTCCAACGGTGCCGCTTACAAGAACGACGTCACCCACTTGAGCACCGCTATCGCTTATTGGTCTCTCAGCTATGCCTATACCAGCGGTTATTACAAAGATGCCTATGTTGTCTTCTACTACTTTGGTGTCACCGGTTACAATTGAAACAGGCACTTCGTTGGCTGTTTCGTCCATAGCCTTAAGGATAGCCTCAAAGCTCTCTCCATCAAATCCTTCTTGGATTATCATTGAATTTGCTAATGCCAAAGGTTTAGCGCCCATTACTGCCAAATCATTGACAGTTCCGCTAATTGCCAGCCTCCCTATGTTCCCACCAGGGAAAAATATTGGCTTTACGGTGTGGCCATCTATTGTGAAAACGAGATGCTTGTCTCCAAAGGGGATTGATGCTCCATCATCAAGGGCATCTAACCCAATTCCTCCAACAGATTTTAAAGTGAGGCTTTTTAGTATGACATCCCTAATTAACTCTTCCATCATCTCTCCGCCAGCGCCATGTTCAAGCTTAATCTTCATAGCACCACCACTCTAAGTGTAGCTTAATCCTTTAAAAGTTAAACCCAAACTAAGGGTTTAAAACCTCGCAAAAGCTAAATAGCTTAAGGAGTAAAATAGGGTAGAGGTGAGGAAATGAGGATTGAAGACCACGTAATGTTCACGGCAAAGCATGGAAAATGGGAAGTTGGAGAAAAGCTCTTAGTGATGGATGACAAGCACGTCGCACACTTTCTTGCGAGGGTCTCCAACACAGTTAATGGGAAAATAGGTGAATATTTGGGGAATATTATGAACGTCCCGGGAATTATTTCGCTTGCTGAGGAAATTGCAGAAAAAGATGACCCTAAGGAAGTTTTTAAAGCTCTTAAATCGCCAAGTGCATCAAGAAAACTCGGCAAACTGGTTTTTGAAACCGATAAAAAAGCTAAAAAGCTTGTAGTTGATGTCGCAAAGGCATTTTTGGTTAGAGAAACCCTCGTTAGGGCCAAATTTAAGATAGACTATCCTGAGGAGCCAATAAGCGAGTTGAGGGTGGTGTTCCCGTACCAAAGTGAGCATATAAACTTCACGGCCAAATACGGAAAGTGGATAGTGGTTAAGCGCTTGATGATTGATGATAAAACTCCAATGGCAGACATAGCAAGAATATTGGCGAGCATAAATGAGACGGCTACATTAAAGATTGCTGCTTATGCAGGGATTGATGTGAAAGGGATCAGCAGCTACTTCAAGGGCATCAGCAAGAAAACAAAGGGGGATGAACTCGGAATAGCTGTGGAGAAGTATCTCCACTTTAAAGGGGAGAACTATGCTCCGGAGGAATTTGTGGAGCATGCTAAAGTTTATGCTTTGAGGATATTCCTCGAAAAACTTGGGCTAAACCTTGACATTCCAGCCAAGAGCTTAGAAAAATATTTGGAAAAGAAAGCTTAGCTTTCCCACAGTGTTTTTTCTTCTTTTGCCTTTTTCTCGAGGTCGTTTTCTATTTCCTGCTCCTTAGCCATTTCGAGTATCTTTATCAGCAGTTCTTCCATCAGCCAAGAGCTCCACTTTGGATGCTTTACCTCGAGGGCTATTTCTAACGCCCTGTCCACATTGCCTTCTTTTAGAAGATTCACGGCTATGCTTCCAAATGCGAGAGAGCGCAGATAGTTGTCGCTTATGCGCTGTGCTAAATGGATGGACTTTTGATACTTCCCCAGCTTTGAGTAGAATGTCACAACTTTTGTCAAAAGGGCTTCATCCATGCTCTTGCTCCCTACAATCTCAACTACTCCGAGGTATTCCTCTGCAGGATTCTCCAAAAGCCTATCCATCACAAATTTACCTACTTTAGCGAAGAGTTCGTCGTCGATGTTTTTCATGATTTCTTTAAGGATCTTTGGTTCGTGTATGACTCTGGCTGTAAGCTCTATGAGCACTGAAGCTCGCTTTTTTAGGGGGAGAGAGTACAGAATGTTTAAGGCAAACTCAACTTCCCCTACAATGCCAAATCCAATTAGAAGGTTTTTAAGAACCTCTTCCCCATAATTTTCTGACATATTCTTAGCTATGTATATAAACTTCTCTAACGTTGCTCTAGGAGCTCCCTGCTTTTTTAGATAGATTGCAGTTTCTCTCATGCCTTCTGACAGCCAGTAGGGATTTTTTATGGTGCTCAGAACTTTTATAGCACTTCCGTATTCTTCTCTTTTTAAGTGTACCTTTAAAGTTTCAATAGCAGCTATTGATCTCCAAGGCTCATCGTCAAGGTGGTTTATGATAAAATGCGCTTTTCTCATTTTCCCTACTTTCAAGTAATAGTTTAAGAGCTTTAGAAAATTGTCGTTTCTTTTGATTTTGTCCTCAAGCTCTATAGCATAGTAGAGGGCCTCGTCATATTCTTTCAGCTCTATAAGCGTTTGAATAATCTCTTCGGTAAGCTCATCTTTGAGTGATGAAGAAAATTGCTTTGTCATCTCAAAAGCTTGGTAGAAAACTTTTTTATAAGCCGGAATACGGCATTTTGCGAGGTATTTAGCTATTTCAATCAAACTCCTAATTAACGCCTGAGGATTGTCTATCTCCTTCGTCGCTTCAACTGCTTTTGTAAATGCCTCTTTGTATCTCTTATTTTGAACTCCATAAAGCTCATATGCCATTTTAGCATACGCTATAGATCTAAAATACGGGTCTCTGATTATACTCGCCACTTTAAATGATTCATTAATAACATGGTCTGGAATGATTTCCATAGGCATCCCTTTGTAACTAGCTCTCAGAACTATTTAACTATTGTCTACCTGAGACATAGTTGGAAGTTAATGATGCGTTCGATAGAAATTCCAAGGAATGATGCAAAATTAAAATAGAATGTCAAAGTAAAAAACTTCGCGTAAAAACGAAATTAGCTTATATCATCATATACTACACTAACAACTTCTCCATCGTCAAGTGATACAAAACTGACCTTAACTTTTTTGCCTGTTTTTGGATCTATAACGACGAAATCAGGCTCCTTTAAGTATTGACTTTTTGGAAGTCTCCAGACATCGTCGTAATATCTCCGTAATCCTCTCATAAACTTCTTAACATCTTTCTTAACTATCGTTGTCATAGACATCACCATTATAATATACTACTTCAAAATATAAAAGGCTTTCTAATCGTCTTTCGTTAAAGATAATATCGTCAATTGTCGATTAAAAAGCATAACAAAAATTGTGAAAAACATCAGAGTCTTGTGCAGAGCATAGAACCTTGCGGAACATTGAGTTCCCTAGCGACAGGTGCGCATTTAGCTTTCAGCAGGAAGAATATCCTATCATCCTTAAGCTCGCTCAGGACTTCAAAGTTCCCTTGACCTTTTGCTATAACAACATCCGCTCTCTCGAATATCCTCTTAAACTCTTCATTAGCGTACTCCAATGGGGCTCCCACAATCCTAGAGCCCGTTGAGATTAGTTTGCCGACTTCTTGAAGTCCCGCTTCTTTGAGGTCTTCTATTGTTGCATCGTTTATTATTGCTCCATCTTTTGCAGCAATATATATCTCCAACTGAGGATATTCTTTCTTTATCTTTTCCAAAAATAGCTTATCGAAGTATATCTCCCCGCAGTTATCTGTTAGATATAACAAAACACTGGCATTGTTAAGGGCACTGAAAAGCTCATCACTATGGTCGATATAGAGATTTTCATTGAGGAGTGAGATTATATCCCCTTCAATTTTTTGCGGGTCATATCCAACAGCGAAGTCTATTAAGTTCCCTGCGATGGCTAGTTTTAAGGCGGTTTTCAGATCAATATGGAGAGTCATTTTTAGATCCTCAACCACGCGCTTTGCGAGTGAGTTTGACACTTCTTTATAATTTTTGAATGGATCATCATTGTTTAACAACTTATATATCTCCAAAAATAAGAGGCTGGCATCTATAGCAGGAATAGACTCCTCTCTATAATATTTGCCAACTAGCTGGGCAACGTTTAGCATAGCTTCTCTTCTCTTTTTGATATCCTTTGTTGCCAACTCACTAGCTTTTTGAGCTTGGGTAATCATACATGATAGGCACTCATAGTGAACCTTCATTTTAACCACCAAAGCTTTTAATTCCCTCTCGGCTTATATGCTTTGGGATTGCTATGAAGTTGGGAGGAATTGATGAAGCTGGGAGAGGACCAGTTATAGGGCCATTGGTTATTGCTACGGTAGTGGTGGATGAAAAGAATTTAGACAGACTTAGGGAACTCAATGTGAGAGACTCCAAGAAAATAAGCCCCAAACGAAGGGAAGAGCTCTTTAATAAAATAATTGAAATTTTGGATGATTATGTAGTTATTGAACTATGGCCGGAGGAGATTGATAATAGGAATGGCACTTTAAACGAGTTTGAAGTTGAGAACTTCATAAAAGCTCTAAATTCGCTAAAGATTAAACCAGAGGTGCTATATATAGATGCAGCTGACGTCAAGGAAGAGCGGTTTGGTGAAGTGATTAAAAAGAAGCTGGACTTTTCTCCAAAGATAGTCTCGGAGCACAAAGCGGATGATAAGTACCTGCCGGTTTCCGCTGCATCTATTTTAGCTAAAGTAACTCGTGATAGGGCAATTGAAAAACTGAAAGAAGAGTATGGGGAGATTGGCAGTGGATATCCAAGCGATCCAAGAACAAGGAAGTTCTTGGAAGAATATTACCTCAAGTATGGCGATTTTCCCCCGATAGCTAGGAGAACATGGAAAACCCTAAAAAAGCTTGAAGAGAAGTTAAAACCCAAGCTCCAAAAAAGCTCCAAAAAAGATGGTCAACTCAATATCACGGAGTTCCTGCGTTGAGGACTTTACTTCTCCTCTTACCCTTGCAAGCTCACATTTCTTGGTATTGTTATGTATTTTAAGCTTCTATGACTTCTATGTATATCAAAAGGTTGGGAAAAGCGACTATTACTTTAGGTTAGAAAAGGCTGGAAGAAAATTTTGGCGGACCGGCGGGGATTCGAACCCCGGACCCTCGGCTTAGGAGGCCGATGCCCTATCCTGGCTAGGCTACCGGTCCACAACTCGTGGCCATGATTGTGTGAAAAGAGAAGGATATTTAAAGTTTACGGTTGAGTAGCGATGAGGGGAAGGAGATGATAGATGAGTTGGATAGGAAAATTTTAAGGCTACTTCAAAAAGACGCTCGGTTATCTTACAGAGAAATTGCTAAGGAGCTGAATATTGCTGTTGGTACGGTGCACAATAGAATAAAGCGTATGGAAGAAAATGGTGTTCTTAAAGCCTTCTATCCAAAAGTAGATTATGAAAAAATAGGCTATGGACTAACAGCGATAATAGGCATACAGGCACAGGGAAAAAAGATAGTGGAAATTGAAAAGCAAATCGCAAAGGATTCTCATGTAATGTGTGTTTATGACGTCACGGGGGATTACGATATAATTATCGTGGCGAAGTTTAGGAATAGAGAGGACATGAACCGCTTTGTAAAGAGTGTTTTGGCGATAGATGGCGTTGAGAAGACTACCACACACGTGGCAATGCAGATTGTTAAAGAAGAGTTTACACTCGAGCCTTAATGGATTACATAGTAGGAGCCGTTTACGGAGAGAAATCTCGTTGAAAAGTCTTTCATGCTCTCAGCAGGTAGTTTTACTCTTTTTCCATTCAAATAACCTTCAAATATTAGTGGTTTATCTTCCTTGGATTCTTCGAGAAATGCTTCAAATTCTGAAAGAGCTCCAAAAGCTAGAGCCTTTGTAACTATATACTCCCTAAAGCTTACCACCTTAATGACTCCAGATAAATGAATCTCTTTTTTGCACTCTTCTTCTGAACAAAAAAATGTAAAATGGTGGTTTAGAAGTGCTTTCACCATTATGCTCATTCCGTTGACGTTATAAATCATAAATCTATCGATTTTTTCTAATTCTCTAAGCTCATCCGCACTAAGTACCCTCTCGAAGGTTACATGCTCTTTTAAATGCTGGGTGAGGTCTTTTGTTTCCTTCCCGCAAATTGGGCACTTCATTGAGGACTCCCCTTATAGCAATTACAATTGTATGAGCACATCGACATCTATGTTGTATTCCTCCTTCAGCTTTTCAATGTTATCACCAACGCTGATGAGGAAGAACATTCCTACAGGTTTTGCTCCCGCTTGCTTGCATAATTCGATAAGCGCCTTCTGTGTTTCGCCGCTCCTTATTACGTCATCAACTATTAGCACTTTTTCTCCTCTTTTTAAGGCCCAATGCGGCAGATAAAGGGTGGATACACTTCCGGAGGCACTTGGGATATAGTTTACTTCGTAGAACTTTTCTATGCCCACCTCTTTTTTCTTTTTGGCGTAAATAATGTCGATGTTAAGCTCGTTCGCTATGTGGACAGCTAGGGGAATACCATCGGTAGCTGCTGTTAGCACCTTGTCGATATCTTTGCTTAGATATCTCGATGCAATATTCTCAGCTATGAGAGTCATCAATGCGGTATCGCTGAGAATAGACATGTTGTCGAACAATCCGTGTTCATCAAACTTAATCCTCTTCTTAACTTCTTCTTCGACATTTACATATGGAGCGAGCACTTGAAGAAGTTCTTTAGCCCTCTTAGTGCTTGGAAGAACTTTACCTCTAACATATCTGTTTAGCACAGTAATTGGGAGTCCTGTCATTTTTGATAATTCTTCGTAAGTATAAGTCTTTTTCAATAATTTAAGTACTCTTACAACTCTCAATTTCTCTTTTACAGCCTCAATTTGGCTCATTTTTCATCCCTCCTTAAAGATATGATTGACAAGAAAATGTATAAATATGTTTCGGTGTTTTGAGTATCACCATAGTTTTGGCTATTTTTATACTACTCCATTTGTTGTCCTAGAGTCCCTGATTGACCATGAGATGTACATAACCCAAAAGTTCAGAAACATTTTTTACTTTTTGAATGCCAAATGTGCACTTTTGTTCACTAAAGAGCGTGGACGAATTAAACACATAATATGAAGTATCTTTCAACTCACTAGAAATCAAAAGGCATCATGGGGGAAATTTTTGGAATTCTAACGTATATTAAGGTTCTTTTTTGAATTTTTTCGCTCCAAAAAACTTTATATGTGCAGAGGAGCTACAAGAAGTCGCGTTTGAGAACAAGGTGTTGACATACGTAAAGAATAGTGTATCGCGAAAAAGGAGGTGTTTTGATGGAAAAATATCAAGAAGTTGCTCCAAGCGTCAGCAGGGGTGGAATAGAGGAAAAGTACCGTGAAATAACACCTGCCGCTGTGATATTGGGAGTTCTTTGGGGAGCCTTTATGGCAGCGAGCTTTACCTATGCTGGAATGATAATGGGATTCACATCAGGAGGTTCAGCAATTGCCGCCATCGTTGGCTGGGGAATTTTGAGAGGAGTGCTAAAGAAAGGAACAGTTGTTGAGAACAACATTGTCCAAACAATAGCATCAGCAGTGAACATCTCAGTTTCAGGTGTTATATTCACAATTCCAGCACTCTATATAATGGGCCTCCACGAGGAGATAAACACACTCTACTTCGTTTTGGCAACTGCAGCTGGTGCTCTATTAGGAATAACCTTCATGATTCCACTTAGGAAGCAGATGATTGAAATTGACAGACTAAAGTTCCCAACAGGAACAGCTGTTGCTACAGTGCTTAAAACACCCGGAAGCGGTATTGAAAAGGCAAGGATACTCTTTGCGGGTATGATATTGAGTGCAGTGGTTTACTTGATACAGCAGTTCCCAGTTTTTGGACTTCCACACATAATTCCAGAAGTAGTTGATTTGGGCAGCATGCTACACCTCCCATCATGGATTAACTTAACAATTGCCCTCTCATTAATGGTATTTGGTATGGGTCTCATTACAGGAAGGAACGGTTTAATAGTCTTAGCTGGTGGAGTGCTCTCATACTACATCATCACTCCAGTCGTTAAGGCCCTAGGGTGGATCCCAAGCGATGTGCAAGGCGCTGCAATAAGCTCATTCGTCTACGGTAACATGACAAGGCCCTTGGGTATTGGAATGCTCTTAGGAGGTTCAATTGCTGGGTTGTTGCTCTCACTCCCAGTTATTGCAGTGGCCATAAAAAGCCTAGCACAAGCGAGCAAAGGTGCTGACAGCAACAGTAATGAAGAGTTGCCAGTCAAATACCTCTACATCGGTGCTGGTTTAGCATTCTTGTTGCTCTTCATAACAACATACAAGCTTGGCAACCTTGGCGTCGGAAGGAGCTTGCTCACCGCTTTAGTCGGTGTCATCTGGATATTCATAGCCTCACTCTTAGTAGCAATGTCCACAGGAATGACCGATTGGAGCCCTGTCTCTGGACTCTCATTGGTGTCCGTCATGATCCTCCTCTACCTAACGAGCAAGAACATCCCATTGACAATATTGCTGGGTGCTACAGTTGGTGTCGCTATCTCAGGTGCAGCTGATATGATGCAAGACCTCAAGACAGGTCACTTAGTGGGTGGAATTCCATCAAGGCAGCAAAAGGTGGAGATACTAACATCCTGGATTGGCCCACTCATAGCAATCACAGTCGTTGGGCTCATTTGGAAGGCATACGGAATTGGAAACGATATGGTTCCAGCTCCGCAAGCAATGGCATTGAAGTCAATGGTTGACGCTATCTTGGGAGGAAGCGTTCCAGTTGACAAGTTCCTCGCTGGAGGACTCATTGGATTTGCACTTTCACTAAGCGGTGTTCCAGGATTAGGAGTTTTAGTTGGTCTCTCAATGTACCTACCAATACTCTACATCATCCCATACGGTATCGGATGTGTTGTCAATGAGATAACAAAGAAGAGGAAGGGACACGAGTTCATAACAGAGAAGGTATTGCCATTCGCCGCTGGACTGATGGTTGGAGAAGCTGCAATGACGCTGCTCTTCGCAGTGCTCACCGTAGCTGGAGTGCTACACCCATGAGGTGATGAAAATGAAGAAGCTCATTGGAAACGGTTTACTTACAATAGGTTTGATTGGAGGAGCTATAAGCGCAGCGAGAATACCTCCAATGTGGGGCGGAGTCATTGGCTCCCTCGCCGTCATGGGGGTTGGAATCTTCCTAAGAAGACAGGGTGAGAAGGAAGAGCTCCACAAGGCAAAGCAAAGCGGAACCGGAGGAAAAGAGGAACTTGAGAGAATACTCAAGACGGCATTAAATGACCTCGAGTCTTTGGTTGAGGCAAGGGATTCATTGGACATCAAGACTCTTAGAGCCAGGTTGGACAAAATCCTCGAAGAGCTCGAGAAGTTCCCAGAAAAGGCACAACCACTAAGGATTGAGGGAATGAGAGCCTATGGTGAGATTATGACTGCATTCAGCAGTGCTGAGAGAAGGTTAAACAGGGCATGGAGTGCTTATGCAGATGGCTACAAAGGCGAGGGAGATACTTACTTAGAGCTTGGATTAGAAAGCTTAAAGAACACTTTGAAAGTTTTGCATGCGTTAAAGCTTTGATGTCTCTTTTTATCTTTATTTTGAAAATTCTAAAGAAAAGAAGCGATTATGCGTTGTTTTTGAGCTCTTCAACAAGCTCCATTTCTTCAACAACTGGTTTCTTTCTCCTCCTCTCAAACTCCATGACATGCATATAACCATGAAGCATGACTAGCCATTCCATTTCTCCCACCTCCGCTCTTTAATTAATCTTTTTCGTTATATCCTAAGCTAATGTGGGATTTAAAAGCTTTGTGAGCTCTACTATGATTGTAAATGCTAATTTTAGGACAGAATTCGTTTAAAAACGGTCTAATGCTGCTTTTTGAAAATTGATGTACATAACGTTACATAGGGAAGGAACTATTTCCGTCTAATTTTTTATGATGTGTGCATTTGAACACTGAAATCTTTTTGTCAAATGTAAAGTCGCCCCTAAAACACTCTACCTAAGGGTTATAAACCTCTGCCTCAGTCTTTTAATAGGTGGTGAAAGTGGCATTAGAGAATTTAGGAAAGGCTTTGAATAGCGCCCTAAAAAAACTTGCGCGATCTAACGTTGTCGATGAGGCCGTAATAAAAGAGGTAGTGAGAGATATTCAAAGAGCCTTAATCATGAGTGATGTTAATGTTCGCTTAGTCCTTGATTTGACAAAAAGGATTCAAAAGCGAGCCTTAGAGGAGAAACTCCCTCCTGGAATCTCAAGGAAGGAGCACATCATAAAAATAGTCTATGAGGAACTTACCAACTTCCTCGGAAAGGAGGCCAAGTCCATAGAAATTAAAGAAAAGCCCACAGTCCTCTTAACTGTTGGTATTCAGGGTTCAGGTAAAACCACAAGCATTGCCAAGCTCGCCCGCTATTTCCAAAAGAGGGGTTATAATGTGGGGCTCGTCTGTACTGACACCTGGCGCCCTGGAGCCTATTACCAACTAAAGCAGCTTGTCGAGCCTTTTAACATTGAGGTGTTTGGGGATCCAGAGGAGAAAGATGCCATAAAGCTTGCGAGAGAGGGAGTGAGCTACTTCAAAGAGAAGAACGTTGATATCATTATAGTGGACTCGGCTGGAAGGCACAAGGAGGAGAAAGGGCTAATCGAGGAGATGAGGCAGATAAGTGAGGCTATAAACCCCCACGAAGTGATACTTGTCATAGATGGGACTATCGGACAGCAGGCTTATAATCAAGCTCTGGCATTTAAAGAGGCCACACCGATAGGCTCTATAATTGTTACAAAGCTCGACGGTAGCGCTAAAGGTGGAGGTGCCTTGTCAGCTGTTGTAGCCACAGGAGCTCCAATAAAATTCATAGGTGTTGGTGAGAGAGTAGAAGACTTAGAGCCCTTTGATCCAAAGCGCTTTGTCTCGAGGCTTTTGGGGCTTGGAGATATACAAGGCCTTCTGGAGAAGTTTGAGGAGCTTAGCAAAGAGCATGAGTTTAAGGAAGAAGATATGGAAAAGTTCCTCAAAGGGAAATTCAACCTCAAGGATATGTATGCCCAATTGGAGGCAATGCAAAAGATGGGGCCTCTAAAGCAGATACTCCAAATGATTCCCGGTATGGGATATTCGCTTCCTGATGAATTCGTCCAAGTTGGGGAGCAAAGGCTTAAGAAGTTTAAGGTCATAATGGATTCGATGACTGAAGAAGAGCTGGAAAAGCCTGATATTATCAACTACTCAAGGATAAAGAGAATTGCAAGGGGGTCAGGAACCTCCGTTAGAGATGTTAGGGAACTTTTACAACAATACAATCAAATGAAGAAGTTCTTTAAGGGTATGAATAAGAGAAAGCTCTCCAGATTGGCTAAGAAGCTTGGTGGAATGAACTTTGGAGGGTTTGGAATATGATGGAGGCCTTTGTTTTGATTATAGTAAAACCTGGAAATGAGGAGAGAGTTTATCAAGCTTTGGAAGGGCATCACCAAGTTAAAGAGATCTACAAGGTCTATGGGGAATACGATATAATTGTGAGAGTCGAAGTTGGAAATATTAAGGAATTGGATGACTTTCATGATAAAGTTTTGAGAAAGATTAGAGAAGTAGAAATGACAGAAACTTTAATAGCAAGCTCTTACACCGTGAAGGGGTGATGCGATGGGCATAAGAGACGCGAAGAAGCTCGTCGCAACGATTCATTTGGACACTTTGAGGGTCGATTTTGACCCCCATTTTAAATTTAAGTGTCTCGAAAACTGTGCGAAGTGCTGTTTTGAGCTTGATATCCCACTAAGGGATGAGGATATTATAAAAATCGAAGATCTCGGCTACAATGCCTGGGAGTTCGTGGATTACAGCAAAATGTTCTATAAGAGAGACAAATTTGTCGGCTATGCCCTTAAAAAGCGGCCCTTCGATGGTGGATGCCCCTTCCTCATGGATGACGGGAGATGTAAAATCTACGCTCACAGGCCTTTAGCTTGCAAGCTATACCCCTTCCTGCTCGTTAAGCATGGGAATGTCATAGATGTTTATGTTAGAGACACAGACTGTCCTGGAATTGATCATCCTGAGGGTTCCCATGTAGATTATGTCTTTGTGTTAGAGTACTTTAAAGATGTAGTTGACGAGTACAGAAAAAAGCTAGGGTACTTTGATATTCACTCCTCTGGGCAGAGAACTTAATCATTGCCTCAACCGAAAAGCTTATAAATACTTCACTGAGAGTATGTATCGGCACGGCGGTCACAGCGGCGGGGCCACACCCGGACTCGTTTCGACCCCGGAAGTTAAGCCCGCCAGCGATCCCGGTTGTACTGCCTTCCGAGAGGGGGCGGGAAGCCGGGGACGCCGCCGGCCACTAAAACGTTTCTAAAACACTTAATATAAGTCGAATGCTATCAGTATTGTATTTTCCAAATGATGCTGATTTTTTCGAAAGAGAACCCACTTAAAAAGATTTTAACCCTTTTTATGCTTAAATTGCTCCCAAAGATAAAGTGAAAAAAGAAAAGCTCACTTTTGACAGCACTTTTCTCTCTTTTCAACAGGTAAAATTTCCTTAAAGCCTGTGTACTCCCAGAGGGCCTTTGGTATCTTAACGGTTCCATCCTCCTCTTGGAAGTTCTCAAGGATTGCTACCATTGCTCTTGAAGTGGCTATTGCTGTTGAGTTAAGCGTGTGCACGAACTTCGGCTTCTCATGCGTCTTGTCTCTATACCTTATATTCAAACGCCTAGCTTGCCACTCCGTACAGTTTGAACAGCTCACTACCTCCCTAAACTTCCCTTGGGCGCTCATCCACGCCTCTATGTCGTACTTTTTAGCTGCGACATAGCCCAAATCTCCCGTACAAATGTTCACCACTCTGTAGGGGATTTCGAGAGCTTGGAATATCTCCTCTGCGTTTTGGAGAAGCTTTTCATGCCACTCCCAGCTTTCCTCTGGTCTTGCATAGACAAACTGCTCTACCTTGTGGAACTGGTGCACTCTAAAGATTCCCTTAGTATCTTTTCCAGCCGTTCCCGCTTCCTTCCTAAAGCAGGGGCTGACACCTGCGTAAAGGAGTGGTAAATCGCTTCCATCAAGTATTTCGTTCGCATGAAGTCCAGCTAGGGGGTGTTCGGCTGTTGGGATTAGGTATAAGTCTTCGCCTTCAATCTTGTAAATGACATCCTCAAAGTCATCGAATATCGTTGCACCCTTTTCAATGAAGCTCCTCACCATATAGGGTGGATTTACTGGTGTGAAACCCTTCTCAATGAGCTTGTCGAGAGCGAATCTTATCAAAGCTAAGTCGAGTATAACTAGCTCATTCATTAAGTAGAAGAATCTTGAACCGCTGACTTTTGCTGCCCTTTCGAGGTCGGCACCGCCTATTATGGGCAATAAATCAGCGTGGAGCTTTGGCTTCCACTCTATAACCTCGTATTCCATCTTACCTTGGCTCTGTTCAAGGAAGCGCTCCAAATCTCCTCTGTAAACCTTTGCCTTACCCCAAAACCTTATTGGGACATTCTCAGTGTCATCCTTGCCAATTGGTACGCTTTCGTGGGTAATGTTAGGCAAGCGCCAGAGGTAGTAATTGATTTTCTCTTCAATGAGCTGGTTTTCTTTCTCAATTGCTTCAATCTTCTTAACTATTTCCTTGCTCTTTTTAAAAAGCTCGCTTGCGTCTTCTCCAGCTTTTTTCCTCTTCCCTATTTCAACTGCTATCTTATTGCGCTCCCTTCTAAGGACATTAATTTGCTTCAAATTTTCCCTCCACTTTGCATCAAGCTCAAGAATCTCATCTATCCATTTGAGCTTTTCAATTTCGCCTCTCTTAAGAAGGTCAGCCCTTACGATATCGGGGTTTTCACGGATAAGCTTCAGACTCAGCATCTTTTTCACCTAAAAACTGTAAAGAAGGTAAGGGCTTAAAACATTTTTCTTAGCATTTTAGCAAAGAATATAAGTAAAGTTCACCTTATAACATTAAGGGATTGAGATGTACACTACAGTTTCTCCAGGAAGAGTCAACCTCATTGGTGAGCATACTGATTACAGCTTTGGTTATGTGATGCCAATGGCTGTGAACCTTTATACACAGATTGAAGGCGACGCTTTTGAGCATGTTGAACTTTATTCGAAGCACTTTGAAGAAACTAAGTCCTTCAAGCTTGACCAAATCAAAAAAGAAGACTCGTGGATAGATTACGTCAAGGCCATTTATTGGGTGCTTATTAGGGAGGGGCTGACCCCAAAAGGTATTAAAGGGAGGATTGGTGGAAATTTGCCCATTGGCTCCGGTTTAAGCTCTTCTGCAAGCTTTGAACTCGCTGTAATATCTCTTTTGAACGAAATTTATAAGCTGGGGCTCTCTCCTAAGGACATGGCACTTTTGGCTCAGAGAGCTGAAAACGAATTTATTGGAGTTCCTTGTGGTATAATGGATCAGTTCATAATTGCTTTGGGAAAAGAAGATCATGCAATGTTCTTAGACACTGAAACGCTTGAATATGAGTATGTTCCGATTCCAAAGGATATCCAGATTTTGGTTTTTCACACTGGTGTTAGGAGGATGTTAACCGGCTCTGCTTATGCAGATAGGCGGAAAATGGTAGTGGAGGTTCTCAGAAGAATCAGCAAGAAGTCCTCAAAGCATGTAGAAGAAAAAGACCTTAAAGGTCTCCCTGGGATATACAAAAGGCGCTTTGGTTACATAATAAGGGAAAATAAGCGCGTATTGAATGCTCGGGATGCTCTAAAATCAGGAGACGTAGAAACTTTTGGGAAGATTCTAACTGAGGCCCATTTAGACATAGCGAGGAACTATGGGGTAAGCTGCGGGGAGCTTGACTACATCGTAAGGAAAGCTGTTGAATTTGGGGCATATGGGGCAAGGCTGACGGGAGCGGGCTTTGGAGGTGCCGCTATAGCAGTTGTAGATAGAGAGAAAGGGAAAGAGATTGGCGATAGGCTTTTGCTCGAATACTCTAGGGCATTCAGGTGGAAGGCTAAATACTTTTTAGTTGAGGCATCACAGGGCGTTGAAGTTTTTAGGGGGTGAACTCTTGCACGCCCTTGTTTTTCACGGCAATCTGCAGTATGCTGAGATTCCAAAGGGTGAAATTTCGAGAGTGATTGAAAAATCATACTTCCCAACGATAAGGGAGCTTTTGAAAAGCGAGATTCCATTTGCTTTGAATATAACTGGTTTTTCCCTCCAATTTCTGCCGCAGGAGCTTATAAACACCATTAAAGAAGGCATTGAAAGTGGATTAATCGAAATTACTGGCACTGCGTATACCCATGCAATCCTTCCGCTTTTGCCGCTTGATAGGGTTGAAGCTCAAGTGGTGAGGGACAGAACATTAAAAGAGGAAATTTTTGAGGTCTCTCCTAAAGGCTTTTGGCTTCCTGAGCTGGCTTATGACCCAATAATCCCCGCGATTTTAAAGGACTGCGGCTATGAGGAAGTGTTCATTGATGGTGAGGCTTTACTCTTTTCGAATCACCTGAACTCTGAGATAAAGCCAATAAAGCCACTTTATCCACACTTAATTAAAGCGCAAAGGGGAGAAGGCCTCGTTTATCTCAACTATTTGTGGGGTCTTAGAGAGCTTAGAAAAGCACTAAAGCTGACTTTTGGCGGAAAGGTTACTCTTAAGGCAGTTAAAACTATAAACGCTATTCCTGTATGGGTGGCCGTAAATACAATCGCCATGCTTGGAGTTGGCGGTTTTCCCTTGATGAGCGTTAAAAAAGCTGCAAAGTGGCTAAGAGGAATGGACAATGTTCTTCTTTACGGCACGGACATAGAGTTCTTCGGATACCGTGATTTGGCGGGCTATACCTTGGAGGTCAGGAAAATTGTCGAGCTCATAGAGGAACTCAACACTGATATAATTTTCCCAAGTAAGCTAAAGCATAGTGGAAGAAAACTTTACCTAAGGACTTCGAGCTGGGCACCTGATAAGAGCCTTAATATTTGGACTAAAGACGAAGGTAATCGGAGGTTGAACACGCTCTCTTATGAGTTAAATGGAGAAAACGCATTTTTGGCTGAAAACAGCGACGCCCGTGGATGGGAGCCTTTAGCGGAGCGCAGGCTGGATGCTTTTAAAGCTATTTATAACGCTTGGAGGGATGAAGAGTGAAGAATTTAAGGCGCAGAGCATCGATTGTTTTACTGGTTTTGATGGCTGCTTTTTTGATGGCTGATCAAAATCTTCTACCTCCCAACTATCAGCAGATTATGGCCGAGTTTGGTATAAGCGAAACTCAAATGGGTCTCGTTTCAACGATTTTCGTTGCTACAAGTGCTTTGATAACCCTAATTTGGGGTTTTCTATCGGACATTAAGCGGAGAAAGCAGCTGTTGGTGGTTGGCGTTCTTTTAGGAGAAATTCCATGTTTTTTAACGGCGTTCGTCCAAAGCTATCCTCAACTTTTGCTCATGCGCCTCTTCACGGGCATTGGAGTTGGCTCAATAATTCCAATTGGATACTCCTTGATAGCAGATATGTTTGAAGAGGAGCACAGGGGAAGAGGGTACGCTTACATACAAACAGCCTTTGGCTTTGGAACGCTTTTTGGCATGGTTATCGCAGGATTAATAGTGAGCTGGAGGCCTCCTTTCATAATTGCATCTGTCCCAAACTTTATCCTCGCACCTCTATTCTATTTGATAGCAGAAGAGCCAAAGCGCGGTCAAAGCGAAAAGGAGCTTAAAGAAGTCCTTGAGAAAGGCTACGAATATGAGTATCGCTTAAGCTGGGATGCTGTAAAGAAGTCCTTTCAAACGAGGACAAACATATTAATATTTATCCAAGGCCTCTTTGGCACTGTTCCATGGGGAGTGCTCATGTACTGGCTCGTCTCGTTCCTTATCGTATCCAGAGGTATGGCCAAGGACACCGCTACATTTGTTCTCTTAATTCTGGGGATAGCGACGGTTATAGGAACGCTCTTCGGTGGATTCGTTGGAGACTACTTCGAAAAGAGGATGAAGGGAGGAAGGGCAGTAGCAACGGGACTGGCAGTATTCCTAGGCATGCTCGCTGCTTTAGGAATAGTAATATACCCCCTGCCAAGTGAGCTCACCGCTAAAGGCTGGATTGCTCTCGCAGTGTACTCGTTCCTCTTTCTCCAGCTCGTAACATTTGCGGGTCCCAATGTAACTGCAATAATCTCACAAGTTAATCTCCCTGAAGACAGAGGAACTGTTTTTGGGGTTTTCAACATTATAGATAACGTTGGAAAAGCTTTTGGGCCTTTATTGGGGGGCTTTTTAATAGAGACCCTGCGAAGTGCGGGCTATACAAATACGCTCGCTTATGAGTATGCCATTATAATAGGCTCGCTCTTTTGGCTGCCCTGTGCACTCGTATGGATTTGGATAAGAAAGCAGTACCCTGAGGATAGGGAAAATATTGGAGAAATCCTAAGGAAAAGAGCGGAGGAAATTCTGCGGAGGGAGGCGCATGATGCCTTTTGAAATGCTAAACAAGATGTTGGGGAGTTTAGATGACTTGGACGCCCTCAAGGCACTAATCCAAAGGTTCTTTGGTATAGACTTCGATGATCCGTTTAGAGATGTTAAAAAGGTTCTCTGTGTTCAACCGCATCCAGATGACTGCGAAGTGGCAATTGGGGGAATATTAGCAAAGCTTTATCTTGAAGGAAAGGATATAGCTTACTTAACACTAACTGATGGCTCTATGGGAAGCCACGACATAAGCTTAGAGCCAAAGGCTCTTGCGGAGATTAGGAAGGAGGAACAGGCGAGAGCTGCAAAGATAATTGGCGTGAAAAAGCTTATATGGCTTGATTATATGGATACAGAGCTTCCATACTCCCCAGAAGTGAGGAACAAAATAATAAGCACGATTAGAGAAGAAAAGCCAGATATGGTTTTAGCCCCTGACCCTTGGCTTCCCTACGAAGTTCATCCTGACCACAGAAACGCTGGCCTCTTAGCGATGGAAGCCACATTCTTCGCGTCTTTCCCACATATAAACAAAGGCGACCTGGAGAACGGCCTAAAGCCGCACGATGTTCCTTTAGTTGGGCTTTACTACACAGCGAGACCTAACTACATTGAGGATATAACGGACATCTTTGAAGTCAAGCTCAAAGCTTTAAGAGAGCATAAAAGTCAGTTCGAAGCTAATTGGCAACAGTGGGAGATTTTCTTCAAATCTATGGCTCTATTCTATGGCAAAAGGATAAATGCGATGTATGGGGAGGGACTTAAAATCCTTCCAAAAATGCTCCTTCACATCACTCCCTTCGCTGAGGTGATTTGATGAGGATAGCCTTCATCGGTGCAGGGAGCATCTTCACTCCTTTAGCCCTCTACACAGTAGCGAACAGCGATGTTTTGGCTGATGCAGAAATTTATCTCATTGATGTGGATGGGGAGAGGCTGAAGTTTATTGAAGCTGTGGGGAGAAAAATAGGCAGGATTTTCAAAAAGGAGCTTAAAATTCAAGCCTTCACAGATGTAAAAAATCTACAAAATGTGGGTATTGACTATGCTGTTATCTCAGTGGAAAAGGAGAGGTATAAGCGCTGGCACTTGGATTTTGAAATCCCACATAAATACGGCATAAAGCAGGTCTTAGGGGAGAACGGCGGCATCGGTGGGCTTAGCCACACTTTAAGGGTCGTTCCTTTGGTTTTAAGCATCGCTGAGGTTATTGGAGACATAAACAAAGATGCCTATACATTTATCTATTCAAATCCAGAGCCGAGGGTTACCTATGCTGTGAACAACTACGCAAAGCTAAAGAACGTTTATGGTTTGTGTACTGGTTACTTAGAGCGTAAAGAGAGCCTAGCTACTCTTTTAAACGTTAAGGAGAATGAGATAACCTTTACTGCCGCTGGGCTTAATCACTTCACTTGGCTTAAAGAGCTTAGCGTTAAAGGGAAAGATGGCTATCCAATCTTGGATGAAGTCCTAAAGAAGAGCCCTTCCTTTGAACCACTTTCCCAGCTCCTCTACAAAATCTATGGTCTCCTTCCATCGCCGAGCGACAACCACATAGGTGAATACCTACCATTCGCTTGGGAGTTAGTGCCTGAGGAAAAGAAGGGCTTAAAGTGGATTGAGCGGACGAGAAAAGAAGGGGAAGAGGTTAGGAAGCTCTTGAGGCTGTTTTTAAAAGGTTTAGTGCCGAAGCTTGCTTTCAATAAGTTCATCAAAAACCCAGACGTTGCGATGAGCATCGTTGAGGGGCTTGAAGGCAAAGAAAAGCTTCAAGAGGCGATAAACGTCCCAAATGATGGCCACATAAACGGCCTTCCAAAGAGCACCATAGTTGAAGTTCCGGCTAAAACCTCACCTAAGGGGGTAAAGCCCCTTAGAGTTGAGCTCCCAAGGGAGATAATAGCCTTATTGAGAACACAAGCAGAGATTCAAAAACTTAGCGCAGAAGCTGCAGGCGAGGGAAGCATAGAAAAAGTTGCTAAAGCAGTTCTTCTCGACCCTGTCGTGAACAATGCGGAGAATGGACTTAGGGCGATGGCTGAGCTGATGAAGGTTCATTTGGATATGCTGCCTCAGTTTGACGAGAGGGATATCGAGGAAATAGAGAGAATAATAAAGAGCTAAAGATTCTCCAATCCATGCTTTTCAATCAGCTCATCACTTATTTCCCTGCTCTTTGCTATTTCTCCATAAATATATGCGCTCCTTCTCGGCCTTCTTTCAAAAGTCTTGTAGTCAACTTCAACAAGCCCAAATCTCGGCTCAAAGCCCTCTGCCCACTCGAAGTTGTCCATGAGCGACCAGTAGAAGTAACCTCTAACATCGTAGCTTTCTTTTAAAGCTTTGTGGACGTATTGAAGGTGCTGAATTATGAACTCTATGCGCCACTCATCGTCGAGTGTAGCTATGCCATTTTCAGTTATGTAAATAGGCTTCTTATAGCGGCTTTGAACATTTGTTATCGCTTCATAGAGGCCTTTTGGATAGATGCTCCAGCCCATCAACGTCTTGCGCTCGCTTAAATCGGCCAATTTGGCTTCAAAGAAGAACTTTAGGGGATTCCAGCTATGCTTGACTTCTGATGCTGTATAATAATTAACTCCGATGAAGTCGACATCGCTCTTCGGGACATCATAAGTTTTTAGAGGGGTTTTCACTTTTCCACTCCAAATCGCATCGAGAAAGTTCCAGTTGAAGAGATTATCTACTCTATCTCTCGCTTTCTTGTCACGCTCGCTTTCGCTTGCAGGAATGAAAATCGGAATGTTCTTAACGATTCCAACTTTGAAGTTTCGCCCATTCAAAATTTCATAAGCTATAGCGTGGGCTTTAAGCAGATTTGCCTCAACCTTTCCAGCATTTAGGGGATTTTTAACGAAAGGCGGCCAATACCCTTGGATGTAGCTCATCATAACGTATACCATAGGCTCGTTGAAGGTTGCTATTAGCTCAACACCTTCCAAGTTCTCGGCTATTGTTTTTACATAGATTTCCCAGTACCTCAAGTTCTCCTCTTTCGCAAAGCCACCTTTCTTCATGAACCACATTGGGCTTGTAAAGTGGTGGAGTGTAACCATTGGAGTAATGCCCCTTTCATTGAGCAGATTTACAATTTCTTGATATCTCTGGAGGGCTTTTTCATTGAACTCCTTCTCCTTCGGAAAGATACGGCTCCATTCTATGGAGAAGCGATAAGCGTTGTAGCCGAGCATGGCCATAAGATCAATATCCTCTTTGTAGAGCTCCCAATGGTTGCAGGCTTTTCCAGATTTGTATTTTAGCTTTCCCTTCTGCTCATAAAACCACCAATCATTGAAGATATTGTTCCCTTCAATTTGGTGGGAGGAGGTTGCAGTCCCAAAAAGGAAACTCCGGGGAAATCTGAACATGCATGACACCCATTACCCAGATATGTGGCGATATATTAATAAACTTTGGCACAGGAATATAAACAAATAGAAACCATTGACTTTGCTTTAGTCAATAGTTTTGGGGACTTTAATTGTTCTATGGAAAATTTTGGATGTGAGAAGGTTGAAAAGAGGTTTGATACTGCTGGCCGTTCTGGCTGGTCTTGTGGTGGCGGCGCCTTTTATGGAGGCCCACTTTGACCCGCCCGGTCAGCCTGCGGTTCAGGTAAATGTGTACTTTATAGGCATGTCCCTGAGCGAGGATATGGACGACGGTGCAAACGGATACGCGGACATAATCGGCAGATATAAGGTCACGCACAGCGGGCACAGTACCAGAGACGGAAAAATCAGCATGTTCTACTACGACTGGGACACATTGAAGGGACAGGCGGGCTATATAAAAAAGCAGCTGTTGTACAGCCATAAGGAATGCTCCCCAGTGACGCCGATAAATGTTGAGGTCAGCATGGAGGAGTACAATACCATTTTTTCAAACACACAGCTCGGCTCGGGCTCCATAACGATCACAAAACCTGGAATATATGAGATAAAACTGGATAAGGGGAAGGCTATCATAGAGGTCAAAGTGACTCCTGCGGTTCTGTACTCTGAAAAATGCTCCTACTTCTACGACCAGCCAGAGGACTATGCGAGCAGCATTGTGACAAGCTCTGGGGGGTATGTTTACGACTGGCAACTTGCAAACATGATGAAGATGTGGATAGCCAACAGAACGGGCTATGCGAATATGGTCTTCATCTTCAACCAGTGCTTTGGCGGAGGAATGATTGATGACCTTAAAGAAAAGCTAAAAGGGACGGGGGATGCGGCCTTTTTGAGCGCTTCCAAGCATAATGAAACATCTTGGGGTCTTGCTGATGGCTACACACCAGCCAGCTGGCCTGAAATGGGGAAAAGGGGATTCACCCGGCCCGAAGGCTACTACCCAAAGGAAGTTGGAGAGGAGTTAGAAAGGACAGGTAAAGATGCCCCCACAATGAAAGAGATGGCCAAAAGAGCCGAGCAACAGGATGCACGTGGCCCTTACGGGTTGGGCTTCAAGGAAACCCCTCAGTACACTTCGGTGGGAAATGGAGATAATATTAAGATAGGAAAGAAAGTTGATGGTTCAGATGTTGCAAGCAAGCATGCCATCCTTTTTGCTGGAGATGCTGACAGCAAAAGACACTGGAACAATCTAGATAGGGCATATAAAGCACTTAAAAAGCAGGGTTTCACCGATGGAGACATAATAGCTCTGGCTGGAAATGGGAAAACCATGCCAGACGGTACAAATGTCCCAAACTATGTGGATGGACCAGGTACAAAAAAGGCCCTTTTTGAGGCTATTATAAATGTAAGCAAAAAAATGAACAAAAACGAGCAGCTCATATTTTGGGTCTCTGATCATGGGAATAGAGAAAGGACAGAAACAGCCCTTGATAAAGCGATAAAAGATCCCGTAAAGCAGACGGTGCCCCCAAGAGAGACTGCCAAAAGAACCGGACAAATTTCTTGGGATCTGGATGAGGAATTTTTAAAAGTGATAAAGCTCGATCCGAACAACCAGCCTTATGTGAGCATACTCGTTGAAGCAACTCCTGTGGTTATTGAATATGGAGAGTATTTCCTTGAGAATATAAAACTCTACGTAAATGAGAACGAGTTGGAGTTAGAGCTAATCGAGCCCATCATTGCATATGATGAGGAACCGGATTTGGATGCCTATGAACTTGTGTATCTTGTGGATGAGAGGATTCTGGGAGAAGAAAACCTCATTGAGGTTGAATGGTCAGGGGATGCAGAAATGTTCGTTGAGTACAATATAATGGGGCTCATGATAAGCACAGGAGGCATAAATGAGCTTGAACCTGAACTCATTGAAGTTGTTGAGGAGCAAACTCTCTTTGACCTTCTGAGAGAATATGTGCCCATATACAATGAAAATGCCGATAATCTGCCAGGATTTATCAAAAGAATAGCTGGAAATGAGAGGATAGACCTCGAGATAACGCTTGAAAACGAAAGCATCCTCACCATAGGCGTCGTGACGGAAAATGGCCGCATAGTGGAATTTTCAAAAGGCAAAATTTCAGAGCCGACGATGAGGGCATGGACAAGCGAAGATGTTGCCAGGAGGATCATAAACTCTGAAGACCCCGTGAGCACGGGAGTAAACGCCCTAAAAATGGGCGAGATAAGATACAGCGGCGTTGGATTTAGGAGAACTCTAAGAGTTTTTGCAGTGAAGATAGTCATAAAAGTGTACAGAGTAGTGGAGGTCATAGGAGACCTCTTTGGCTGACTTTTTTATTTTGCACCGAAAGAAAAATTAAGCCCGAGCCAATATTTTTTCTTTGGTGAGAGAATGAGAGAGCTCCGCTATAACCCCTTAACAGGCCAATGGATAATGGTTTCTGCTGTGAGAAAAAAGAGACCCTGGCGCCCTAAGAATTTTTGTCCTTTTTGTCCGGGAAGTGAAGAAACGGGCTTTGGCTGGGAAGTTCTGCTTTTGCCAAATAGATTCCCAATGCTTGATTTCAAAGCGGAAAAGCCTCAAAATGAAGGTTTTTACAAAAAAGCGGGAGCGATTGGGCAGTGCAGCGTTATAGTGGAAACGCCGGAGCATAATTTGAGGGATTTGGACGAGCTTTCTCCTGAGCAGATGGTTAAGGTTGTTGAATTATGGAAAAGTGTAACTATGGAATTAAAGGATAATCCCCACGTTGCTTATCTTGCCATCTTTCGAAATAAAGGCGAAGAAATTGGTGTGAGCTTAACTCACCCTCACGGCCAGCTCTATGCTTTGCCATTCATCCCTCTAAAGGTTCGTTTGAAAATTGAGAACTCAAGGAAACATTACAAGCGCTTTAACGAGTGCCTCTTTTGCCGCATCCTGGAGGAGGAGATGAAAGGGGAGAGGGTTATTTACGAGAACGAAAGCTTTGTTCTCTTCATGCCATTCTATGCGAACTGGCCTTTTGAGGTGCACATTTATCCTAAGTGTCATATACAGTGGCTGACACAATTGAATAAAGAAGAGATTGAAGATTTAGCGGATGTTTTGAGGGTTGCAACGGCAACACTTAACGCTCTCTTTGACAGGCAGATGCCCTATGTTATGAACATCTTTCAAGCACCGTTTAAGGGCCAGTATAATTTTTATCACCTGCACATCGAGTTTTATCCCATGCTGAGGGACAAAGACAAGCTTAAATATGCGGCTGGAATTGAAATGGGTACTTGGGAGTTCACTTACGATGGGATTCCCGAGGAGAACGCCCAAAAGCTTAGAGAAGCGTGCAAAAAGGTAAAAGAGATGCTTGGGGCAAGAGGAGAGTGTTTTACTCCCTGATTTCCTCCACATCCCCATTCCCCGGCGGTAGAATGGCCATCAAGTCCTCTTCGCTCACCTTGTAGCCCCACTTCTCCAAAATATGCTTGAGCTTCTTCACGAGCTCGCTCTTCTTCAGGCGGCCGGGCCTTATCACAATATAGCGGTTCGTGTGAGCTTTCACGGCATCAACGGGCCCGCACATTGGTAATTCCTCATCTTCATACTTCACTATCCCGACGGCGAGCTTTAGGGGAAGTCCGTGCATCCAATTTCTCTTGCCGTATACCATAAAGGCCCCTTTACCCAAATACTCGCCGCTCGGCGCTTGCTTTGTTACTTGGCTCGGGTCTGCATAATAGGCATCTTCGCTGAACACTCCCCTCGACCATGCCTTTGACATTGAAACAGCAAACTGACAGGCCTCAAAAAGCGTTTTTTCGCTCGCTTTCTTTCCTTCTTTAATAACCACATGGGGAGCACCGTAAACGTCGGCGTGACAGTACCAGTCGTTTTCGCTCATGTATTTTTTAACCACCATCTCGTTGGTCGTGGCATCTTTTCCACCTATCACCAAAAAGCCTTCGCTGCTTATGAACCAGCGGAACTTCTCGAACCACTTCTTCTTTCTCCTTTCGAGCTTCTTGACGTTTATCTCCTTCTTAAGCTCCTCTTCTATGAGCTTCTCGACCTCCTGAATCTTCTTGAGCGTCTTCTTGTATGCCTCTTTGGCACCTTCAAGCTTGTGCTTTGCTTTTTTAGCCTTTTCGTAGTAGAGCTCCGCATTTTCCCCTATGCTCCTGTCGAGATAGAGCGTGATTTTTTGACCATTGAGCTCTATGGTTACGGCCTTGTCCTTGGGATTAACGCCCTTCACCATCATGGCCACTTTGTTGCCCGCCTTCTTTCCCTCTTCTATTCTGCGCTTAAACTCGTCCCAGCCGAGCTTTTCAACGGCTTTTTTAAACTCACTGAGGAGGTTCTCAACGAGCATGAAGTTTGCATATATTAAGTCCCCAAGGGCTTGGTTTTTCTCAGCCTGTGCCTCAAAGCCCTTCATCATCTCTTCTTGGCGCTTAAGTGTGTGCAGAAGAGAGCGCTTCTTATCCTCAAGCCTCTTTGTGAGCTCTTTCTTTGCCTCATCAACGGTGATCTTTCCAAAGTATTCATCCAATGCCTCGCTGAACGTCTCGAAGTACTTCTTTTCCAGGCTTTCGTACTGCTTCAGCTCGATTGGGAGGACATCAAAGAGCTCACCATCTTTGTAGACTATCTGGGCCTTTTTGGGGGCGCTGAACACCTCTTTCATCTTCTCAAAGATGAGTTTGAGCTCCTCCTCGCTTAGCTCTTTGGCCGTTCTCGTCTTCTCAATTCCAGCCCTGAGGAGAATCTCTTCCGCAAAAAGGCCGCCCATGTTAAACTTTCTGGCGAGGGCCCTTACTACCTCCACCTCTTCTTCGAGGAGCAGCTCCTTAAAGCGCTCCCATTCCACGTCTACAGGGCTCTCCCTAGCCGGAGGAAGCTTGTACTCGTGTCCGGGCTTTATAGCTCTATCTTTGAACTCCTCATACCTCAAAGCTCCCAAAATTTTGCTCTCACCATCAATTAAAACAACGTTTCCCCTCTTAAAGAGCTCCGCTATGAGTGTGTACTCACCAACCTTGAGCTTAACAATCCTATCGAAGTCGTACTGCTCTATTCCATCTAAGAAGCGGCCGCTCAGGTGCTTTCTTAAAAGCATCGCGAACGATGAAGGGGAAGGGCTCTCCTTGATGTATGTCGTTAGATGAACCCTCTTGCCAGCTTGAATGAGCAAATCTTTCCTCCCCTCGCCTGCCTTGTGGAGTTTAACCCTTAAAATATTTCCATCGTGATAGACCTTATCAATTCTCGCACCTACGAGTGACTGCAGCTCTTCCACGATATACTTTATGTCAACGCTACTCATCTCAGTCTTCATCCCTCTCACCCCAGAGGATTTGCATTCTACAGAATATAAATTTAGTCGAGATTTATATTCCCCAGAATATAAAATGAAAAATGGCGTCACTTCTTCTTGATGAAGTCAAAGAGCGTGGCCTGCTTTGGCTTCTTTTCTTCTTTTGCTGTTTCTTCGCTTTTTTCCTCTTCTTTGGGTTTTTCTTCCTCAATCTCCTTTTTGGGCTCTTTAGGCTCTTTCTTTCCTACGGTCTCTTGGGTTTCCTCGACTTCTTTGACTTTTTCTTGCTCTTTTTCCTCTTTCTCGACTTTTACCTCCTCTCCCGGCTCGGTTTTTTTGAGCTCTTTATGTATGACCATCATTTTGCCCTTTATGCTCTTGGCCTTTTCTTTATCTTCCGTTAAAAACTCAATTTCTTTGTCTCCAAGCTCTAAGAAAACAGCAATGTGTGCGGCTTTTTCTGGATTGTACTGGAATATTCCTTTGAAAATAGCCATCGTCTCAATAGCCTCCAGCTTGCTCATGTGCATCCCTTTCATAATCTTCCTGATTATTGAATCCCTAATCCCGCGCTCTTCCTTGGAATCACGGAGTATCTTAAGTGTCTTCGGTGGATAAAACCTCAAAAAGCCCTTTTTCTTGGTGCCCGCAACAGCTACCCCCGCTGTCATCATATCTATAGCGTATTTCCAAAGGCCGTAGTTCCCGCTCCTATTGGCTCTTCCAAAGTATATATCGGCCCTGCTTATGGCTTCGTAAGCTTGGGCTATCTCTTCGGGCTTAGTGTATATGTAGGGGATGTTCTCATCTATCCAAAGCAAAAGCTCATCTGGTGTTTTGTCCACGTTCCACATTGCCATCCTCGCTTTTTTGGTGCTGTCGCTTGCGAATATTCCACCTAATGCTTGGAAAACGCTCTTTTCAACATCTCTATAAGCCAAAAGCTGCTCTGCATCCTCGGGACTAACTGCTACTGTCTGCAAATCATTAATAGCGGCCCTTAAATCACCGTTCGCCCTTTGGGCTATTAGCTTTATAACTTCCTTTGGCACCTCAAGATGCTCGGCCTTAACAATGCGCCACAGTCCGGCCATAATATCCCTTTGAGTGAGCTTTTTGTATTCGATGAGCTCTGCTTTGCTTCTAATGGCTTGGGGGACTTGCCAATACTTGTTCGCAGAGAGTATTATTGGATTCCTCGCTTTCTCTATAAGCTTGGCTATCTCATATGCCCCGCTTGGCTCCATGTTGTCGGCTTCATCCATGAAAATAAGCTTCCTTTTTCGTCCAAAGACGTCCATTGTATATGCCGCTTGGATGTATCGGCTCACCTTTTCGTAAGTCCTCTCATCACTTGCGTTAAGCTCTATAACCTCAAATCCATATTCATTAGCCAAAGCATAAGCTGTAGCGGTTTTTCCTACTCCCGGAGGACCGTATAGGAGGATGGCTTTCTTTTTAGGTCTCCCCTTTAGCCACTCTTCTACCCAAGCCTTAACCTTGGGGAGGGCTTTCTCTTGATTCACAAGTTCACTGAGCCGTTTTGGACGGTACTTTTCCACCCATGGTAGCATTTCGCTCACCTAATTACTTCCCCAAAAGCGTGAACTGCGCCAAAAGGGCTTCAAGCTGAATCATCTCGTGCGCCCCTTCAACAAGCCTAAAGTTGTACTCACCTATTTTATCCGCGAGCTTAACCTTCTTGGGTTCGCTTATTGGCAAGTTAAACACTTCCTTATGCATCTGAATTAGAACATCCTCTCCGCTTAAGCCCTGCTTGAGGAGTATTTCCCTGAGCTTGTCCCTTGCCTTAAGGAAGTTGCCCTCTAAAGCGAGCACCATCATCTCTCTAACGTCCTCTGGCCTAGCCCTGCTTGCAACGATAAAGACGTTTTCATCAGTTATTTTAGTGTCCAATGCAGCAGCAGCTTGGAGAACGTTTATTGCCCTTCTCATATCGCCTTCGGCAACGTAGAGGAGTGCTTGAAGACCGTCTTCTGTAAGTTCAAGTCCTTCGTTCTCAGCTATATACCTCAAGCGCTTCGCGACGTCCTCGTCGTTGAGGGGCCTAAACCTAAAAATAGCGCATCTGCTTTGTATAGGCTCTATAATCTTTGAGGAGTAGTTACAGCTTAAGATGAAGCGAACGTTGTTCGAGAACATCTCCATGGTTCTCCTTAAGGCTTGCTGGGCGTCCTGTGTTAAAGCGTCACTCTCATCGAGAAAGATTATCTTAAAGCTTGCCCCTCCAATAGGTTTAGTGCGCGCAAACTCTTTTACTTTTTCTCTAATAACATTAATACCTCTTTCATCGCTGGCATTTAGCTCTAAAAAGTTCTGCCTCCAGTGCTCGCCGTATATCTCTTTAGCTAAGCATAAAGCTGCAGTTGTCTTTCCAACACCGGGGGGCCCGGCGAATAAAAGATGGGGCATGGAACTTGTTTTAACATAATGCGTTAACCTCTTGACTATGTGCTCTTGACCTACGATATCGTTGAGCTTTTCAGGCCTGTACTTCTCAACCCACGGTTTTTCAAGGATTTTAACTTCTTTGACTTCACTCATCTTCATCACCTTGACCTTGATAAACTTAAAACGCAGCCCACATATAATAATCTTGCCGTGAATATCTTAAATCCCTTTCAGCACGTATATTAGTGTTTCTGGTCTCTATTGCATTCGGGCTAACCTACATATAGTTAAGTTCAAGATCAATAAATAAAAGCCTCTCAGTCACTCTTTCTCAAAATTGAGCTCTAATCCAGTATGCTCTCTCTTAATACGCTCCACGACTTTGGTTATCTCTTCACTGAGTTCTTTTAATTTATTAGAAAGCCTGCTTAGCTCTTCAATTGCTATCTCTAAAGCCTTTTCACGCTCTTCTACTTCTTCCATAGCTCTAGCAAGCTTTTCTTCTTCATCCTTTTTATAGACCTCAATTTTCACTCCATCGTAGTTCCAGTGAATAAGCCCTTCTTTAACCTCAAAAGGTGCTTGTATCCTTATTACGTCTTCTTTTTCCACACCCAGTTCTTGGAATTTCTTAAAGATGTAGCGGTTTAATTCTCCTGCGGCTCTTACAACCTCTTCGGGTTTGACGCTTCCCTTAGTGATGGCAAAAAGAACCTTCCTAACTTTATTTGCATACCCACTTGCCCTTACAAAGCCGGTTAGAAGCTTTGCCATGGGCATCACCGAATTCTTTTTATGGTTTTAAACCCTAAAACATTATTGGTGATAAAATGAACGTACTAATTTTTGGACCTCCTGGAAGTGGAAAAACGACCCATTCAAAGACGATAATTGAAAGATATGGACTTTTTTACATATCCTCGGGGGATTTAATTAGGGCGGAGATAACCAAACGGACGGAACTTGGAAAGGAGATGGAGAAGTTCCTGAAAAAGGGGGATTTAATCCCTGATACAATAATAAATGTCCTTGTTTTGAGTAAGTTGAGAAGAGTGAGGAACAATTTTATTATAGATGGCTATCCTCGTAGCGCTGAGCAAGTTTTAGCGCTTGAAAACTATCTCTACGATCATGGAATAAAGCTTGAACTCGCTTTGGATATTTTCATCCCAAAGGAACTCAGCATAGAGAGAATAAGCGGTAGAAGGATATGCAGTAAATGTGGGGCGGTTTACCATGTTAAGTACAGCCCTCCAAAGGTAGATGGAAAATGCGATATCTGTGGGGGAGATGTGATCCAAAGGGAAGATGATAAGCCGGAGATAGTTGCTAAAAGATATGATATCTACATAAAAAACATGAAGCCTATCATAAAGTTTTACAAAAAGCAGGGAATTTACGTTAAAATAAATGGGAATGGTAGTGTAGGGGACGTTTGGGAGAGGATAAGGCCGCTTTTGGACTTCATTCACAACAGAGAGGAGAAGAGAAGGGAGCACGAGCTTTAACATTGATTTATTTGAGGGTCGTGGCAATGTTTGGCAGTGAACTCTATTCAAGAGGCCGCTTTTGGGAGGTGGATTTTGCAAGAGGCGTTGGTATAATCATGATGGTTATTTCAAACTTTGTTACTGACTTGCAATATTTCCTAAACTACTCCGGGCATCCACTCTTTTGGAAGCTTTTTGCTTACACTACTGCATCCATCTTTGTGTTCATCTCGGGCCTGTCCTTTTGGATAAGCTACTCTAGAAGCATAAAGAAGAGCCCAAGGCCATATGGGAAGTATTTTCGACGCTTTGGAAAGCTCTTTGGGATTGGATTGGTGATTACGATTGTTACTTATCTATTTTTAAGTGACGGTACAATTTACTTTGGAATTCTACATTTCTTGGGGCTGGCAAGCATTCTAGCAATTCCTTTCTACTCCTTTGGAAAGAAAAATGTACTTTTCGCTATTTTCTTCATTTTCGGGTCTTTACTTGTCTCTAGAATACATGCAAACACTTTACTTTTCCTTCCGCTCGGCATAACTCCACAAAGCTTCTTTACCCTTGATTATTTTCCCATATTCCCCTGGTTTGGTGTTTACCTCCTTGGTTTAGCCGTAGGTTCCTTTGCATACCCTAAAGGTGAAAGAAGCTTTGAAGTAGCTTTTCCAAGTTTTATTCCCGTGGAGTTTATATGCTTTGCAGGGAGACACACTTTAAAGATTTATGTAGCTCATCAGCCTATTTTGGTGGGCCTGCTCTTTTTACTCCATGGTGGCTTACCTAACTTGACTATTCCCTAAAATATTAAATAGCCTTTCGATGCATATCTTAACGGTGGTTGGAATGCTTGAACTTTTAAAAGAACTTGTAGCGTTTGAAACAGTTAACGACCCTTCAAAGGGGAAGAGACCATCGAAGGAGTGTCCATTGTTTATCAAAGACACTCTTGAAAGCTGGGGAATAGAAAGTGAGCTTGCTGAGAGGGAGGGTTATTATGCAGTGTACGGCGAAATTGGAGTAGGGGAGCCAAAAATTATGTTTATGGCCCACTTTGATGTCGTCCCAGTGAACTTGGAAGAGTGGAAGACGGACCCATTTAAGCTCACTATAATCGGGGACAGGACTTATGGGAGAGGGAGCGCAGATGACAAGGGAAATGTCGCGGCTGTTATGCTCGCCCTAAAAGAACTCGCTAGAAAGGACTTAAAGGGCAAAGTGCTCTTTGCTTTTACAGGTGATGAAGAGATCGGCGGAAGAATGGCTATGCACATGGCTGAGATGCTGAAAGAAGAAGGAAATCTTCCTAAATATCAAATCAACGCTGATGGAATTGGGATGAACCCAATAATAAGGCGCAGAAAGGGTTTTGGGGCTGTTGTAGAGGTTCCCCCGGGGAGAGTAAAGATCAAAGGAGGGCTTAAGGAGAGGACATTTAAAATAAGCACCCCCATCGTGGAGACAAGGCACGCAGCCTACTTTCTCCCAGGCGTAGATGCTCATCCACTAATAGCACTCTCGCACTTCTTGAGAAGCTCCAATGCCTTAGCTGTTAAGATTGAAGGCAAGTTTTTAAAGTCCAACGTTGTTCCGAGCGAAGTTACTCTAACATACGTAGAGCCCAATGGTGCCGATGAAATTGAGGCGGATTTGGGGTTAACGACGCTTTTAAAGACTGTCGTCCCTCTCGTTAGGACACCAATAAAGGCAGAGAAGTACAGCGACTATGGGGTTTCAATTACACCCAACATCTACCGCTTTGAAGACGGAATGCACAAGCTCTACATCGACGTTAGAGCGATGAGCCACTCTCCGGAGAATATTAAGAGTGCATTTGAGGAGGTTTTAAAGTTCAACCTACCAAATGCCAGGCTCATCTTTAAGAACAATCCAAGAGCGGGATACTTGTTTACATCCCCTGAATCACCCCTCGTCAAAGCCATTCTCAAAACCTTGGAGGGCTTTGGAGAAAGAGTAAAGCTTATAGAAGGGCCTGGTGCTTCGGACTCACGCTATTTCACTCCCTACGGTGTTGAGGCAATAGACTTTGGGCCAAGGGGCGGAAACATTCACGGACCAAATGAATACGCTGAGGTGAAGTCTCTAAAGATTCTTCCAAAGGTTTACGAAAAAATTGCGCTCGAGCTTTTGAGGGCTTAACTTTATATTTCTCCTCTTCTCTCTTGGTTTGGTGGTGCTATGATAGATGCTCACGCTCATATTGAGATGTTTAAGAGAGATGCTCCGCTTATTATAGAGGAGAGCCGAAGGAGCCTTAAGGCAGTAGTGGACTCTATAACGGAGTACCGGAAGTTCCACGTTTGGAAGAGCTGGGAGCTCCTTAAAGAGCACTTTGACTTTGTTAAACCTACGCTCGGCTACGCTCCAAATGAGGCTAGAAGAGGCAACTGGGAGAAAGTGAAAAAAGTGGATGCTTTTATTTTGGAACATTCGGATGAGATTTACGCCATTGGCGAGATAGGTTTAGACTTTTACTATGCTAAGAGCGAGGCTGAAAGGAAAGCTCAGAGGGAGATATTTCACCACTTCCTCAACTTAGCGGTTGAGCTTGATAAACCAGTTGTGCTCCACGCGAGAGAAGCCGAAAAGGAGGTTTTTGAAGCCATCCAACGAGCTGGCGTGAAGGCTTATTTCCACTCCTACAGCGGCGATGTCCTCTTAGCGAGAGAGATAGCAGAGAATGGACATTATATAGGCATAAACACGGGAATAGCATTTATTCCCGAGGTTAGGGAAGCAGCTGAAAAGGTAGAGCTTGAGGGCATATTGGTGGAGACAGATGCTCCTTATATGAGCCCAGTTAAAGGCGAAAGAAATAAGCCTTGGAACGTGAGCTTTGCTATAAGGGAAGTCGCTACTCTCAAGGGGCTTAGCTTTGAAGAAGTTGAGCAAAAAACTGAAGAGAATACGGTGAAATTCTTTGGACTTAAACTTTAATTCTTTAATTAAATAATTCAATTTTTATGCAATTATGCATAAAATGTCAAAAACTACAGCCCCAATCCAGTGGAGGAGAAAGCTCGGGAGGAAGCTCTCGCTCTTCAAGTCCATTTTCGCAAAAACTATACCTGCTATGAATGAGTAAGGGAGCTCAAGTGGTGGTTTTCCGATATGGATAAGCGTATATGGAATATTCTGTGCTAGAATTCCCATCCATTCGTTTTTCTTAGCTAAGGGAAAGAGGAGAATTCCTCTGTAGAATGCCTCATGAGAGAGCATTATCGCTCCGATAAGCAACTCTTTTAGGAGAAAATCTCTCCATGACGAGTAGGTAAAAATGGGGTAAAAGTTCTTAAAGCTCTCTAGAGTGGAGGCATAAATGCTCAGGGGGAGCGTTAAAAAGAATAAAGCCAAAGCCCACTTGTATCCTTCTCTATTTCCAAGTTTAAAACCGAGCTCCTTTGGTTTGAAGCCGAGGAGATATGCTAAAATTAAGGGTAAAGCCAAGTAGAAGAGTGTATCATAAAAAGCCCACTCGTAGATGTTCTTACCGAGACGCCAGTTTAATGCTATGAAAATGAGCGAGACTGCGTAGAGGACATAGGTCTTCGACATAACCCTCTATAAGGGGGAACTTTCCTAAAAATCTTTCCCTTTAGAAAAGCAACTCAATATTAAGAAGAGTAGAAAAAGGGAAAATCACTCTTCTTTCTCTTCAGCTTCCTCTTCCTTCTTTTC
This sequence comes from Palaeococcus pacificus DY20341, assembly GCF_000725425.1. Taxonomy (NCBI): domain Archaea; kingdom Methanobacteriati; phylum Methanobacteriota; class Thermococci; order Thermococcales; family Thermococcaceae; genus Palaeococcus; species Palaeococcus pacificus. The sequence continues at coordinate 729,250 of NZ_CP006019.1, forward strand.
GGCTTCTTCAGCTTCTTTTGGCTCTTCCTGCACTTCTTCTTTGATCTCTTCGACCTTTTGCTCTTCCTTGGGCTCCTCTTGGGCTTCCTCTGTTTCTTCGGCTTCCACTTGAAGTTCTGGTGGTTTCAATAGGTCCTCAACTGTTGGCTTGAACTCTATCTTCTCGTAGCCCAAAGCCTTGAGGTCCGCCTCTAGGAGTATTTCGCCCAGAGCCATGTGTCTTGGGTCTGTAGCTTGTTCTCCAAAGTCGATTATGACTTCCTTCTCGCCGACTTCGATTTGCACCTTCTCCATGTCAATCTTTGGCAATCTTAGGTCTATCATGGCCTTAACTTGCTCAATTGGGTCGTCCACCTTCTCTGTAATCTCGACCTCATAGACGAGGGTCTTTCCAGCTAAGGGGTGGTTGAAGTCTACCCTCACCCTTCCGCTTGAAACGCTTAAAACCCTCGCTCTTTTTCCATCAATCTCGACCTCAAGGCCGGGGAATGGGTAAACCCCGTGCTTCTTGAATTGTCCCAAAGTGAGAGTCTTTATGAGCTTGAAGTCTCTCTTTCCAAAGCCCTTCTCAGGAGGAACCTCTATCTCATACTTTTTGCCGACTTCTAAGCCTTCCAAAGCCTCGTCGAGGCCCTTTAAAACGTGTCCAGCCCCTATAATTATGGGCACTGGTCCATAAACTCCGCCCTCTTTGTAGATTCCAGCTTCCTTTGCAACCTCTTCGCTCGTGGTGTCAAAGACTTCGCCAGTCTCTTTAACTTTACCTGTGTATTGGAGCCTTACAACATCTCCTTTTGCCACTTTCATGAGCATAACCTCCTTCTTTTTAAACCCATAGCCAATTGAATGAGAGAGCTTATAAATATTTTTGCAATCCTTCTATGGGGGATGTGAAATGTTTGGAAAGCTAAAGGAAAAGTTAAACTCATTCGTTGATAAGGTTGCTCAAACAGAAATAAGTGAGAAAGACGTTAATAATGCTTTAGATGAACTTGAATGGGAGCTTTTGGAGGCAGATGTTGCATTTGAGGTTGTTGAAGAGCTTAAAGAGAGAATTAAATCAGAGCTTGTCGGCCGGAAGGTGAAAATTGGAACAAATAAAAGAAAGATAGTTGAAGATGCCGTTGAAAAAGCCGTGCTTGATGTTCTGACACCTCAAAGGAAGATAAACATCATTGAAGAGATAAGGAGCAAAACTGAGAAACCCTATGTTATAGCCTTCGTTGGGTTCAACGGAAGCGGAAAAACCACTACAATAGCGAAGCTCGCCAACTATCTAAGGAAGCATGGGTTGAGCGTTGTCATAGCAGCGAGCGACACGTTTAGAGCTGGTGCAATAGAGCAAGTTGAGGAGCACGCAAAGAGAGTTGGTGTGAGGGTAATCAAGCACCGTTATGGAGCGGACCCAACTGCGGTAGCTTATGATGCCATTCACCACGCAAAGGCGAAGGGAATTGATGTTGTGTTAATAGACACTGCAGGAAGAAACGAGCTCAACAGAAACCTCATGGATGAGATGAAGAAGATAGTTAGAGTTACAAAGCCTGATTTGGTGATTTTTGTAGGTGATGCTCTGGCTGGAAATGCTATAATCGAGCAGGCGAGACAATTTAACGAAGCAGTGAAAATTGATGGAGTAGTGCTTACCAAACTCGACGCCGATGCAAGGGGCGGTGCCGCTTTGAGCATAGGACACGCAATTGGTGCTCCAATACTCTTCATAGGTGTTGGTCAGGGCTATGATGACCTAAAGGAGTATGATGAGAAGTGGATGCTTGAGAAGATATTTGGAGAGAGCTGATTTCTCTCAACTATTTTTCTAGTCCAGTTTTATTACCCTCCTAACCCCTTCTTTGGCAGCCTCAAGTGTTCTCGGAACCTCCTTTGGGTGCTCTAAAATTATTACTCCCTCATCTCTAAGCGCTTCTAAGTGCTCCAAGTCCACTTTTCTCGGGTAAATCATAAAGACTTGGCCGTTTGGTGCCCTCGTTTCCACGATGTGCTTTGAGTCTGTCGGGACTAAAATTAGAGGAACTTTGCTCTTCAGTGCCTGCGATGCACAGCACGAGAGGAGAGAGTCGGCTATTCCAAGGCGGATCTTTGCTACTGTGTTTGAAGTTGCAGGGGATATCACAAAAACGTCAAACCTCTTTAGGTTGAAGGCACCGCAGGGCGGAAAAGCAAAACCCTGTTTTGATTCCCTGACAATAGGAAAATCTCCTATTTGCTCCAATACACCGTACATCCTGGCAACCTCTTCACCAGCCCGGGAGAGGAAAACTTTTACTTCGTGCTTCCCGCTGAGCGTTTCCATAACCTCAATGCTCTCCTTTAAGAGGTGGCCTGCGCCGCTTATGCCCCACGCAATCCTCATACTATCACCTGATTTTGGATAAACCTTAAGACCCTTTAAATCCTTCTCTATGTGGTGATAGCATGGAGATCCCAAACTATGGAAAAATTGAGGCTAAAGCTGTGCTCTTCGATTTAAACGGAACTTTAGGGGTTGAGGGAAGGATAAGTGAGGAAGTGAAGAGGCTCTTAGAGCGGCTCAGCGAAAGATACACCGTTGTGGTCTTAAGTGCAGACACATTTGGAACGCTTGAAAAAGAATTTAAGGGCCTCAACGTTAAAATCGAGCGTGTTAGGAGTGGAGAAGACAAAAAGGAGAAGGCTGAAAAATATGCCCCATATATAGCCGTTGGAAACGGCAATAACGACGTTGGAATGCTTGAAATGAGCGAGCTCGGCATTTGCGTTATCGGTGAAGAAGGAGCAAGCGTTGATGCTCTCTTGGCGAGCGATATTGTTGTAAAAGACGTAAAAGATGCTATGGCTCTGCTGCTCAATGAGAAAAAGCTCATAGCCACGCTTAGGGGATAAAGGGAATAGTGAAATTTACTCCTTCAAAGCCTTTTCCCAAATCTTTATCGCTTGCCATTTATCAAGAAACTCATTGAACGTGCCGCACTTAGGTGAATAGACGCAGAGAGGACAGCCATCCCTGCATTGACACTTTTTAAGATGCTCAAAACTCCGCTCCATCAGCTTTTCGACATTCTCATACAAAATCTCAGCTAAGCCAAAGCCGCCTTCATTGCCGTCGTAAATAAATACGAGAGGCCTCCCAACATGAGGTGGATTTGGAAAGCTCTCATAGCTGTAGCCGCCAAGCTCTCTCGAATCAACATAGGTGAAAATCGGAGCAATTTTAATCATGTTGTGCTCTATCGCATGCAGTCCGTTCCCAATGCCGTCCTTGCTGTCAATCATCTTCTTTACTGCTAAAACCAGCTCCTCATCTTCATTTTTAGCCTTTTTCAACGCTTCGCCTATTGTTTTCCTTATGTAGTAAGTCGTTGCTCCCAACAGCTCCGGAAAGAGCTTTTTTCTGTCTAAGTGCTCATAAAGGCCAAAGGCTAAATCGCCTTTATCTCGCTCCACGGCAAAGTTGAGGAACTCATGAAATTCTTCTCTCACAACTTCCCTAATCCCGTCCGGGAAGATGAGCCAAATTCCATCCGTCTCAAACTCCCTCTCCAATGGCGTATCAAACTCAACCTTAGCGAAGAGCTCCCAGTTGAGTATGCTCCACTCCTCTTCATCCATACTTTCCCCTTCACCCATAAGGGGCGAGTAAATTTCTCCTTTCAAAATACCCTCCTCTTTGAGTTTGCTCAGCTCTTGAAGATAAAGCGGAACGCTTTTTCCCTTAACAACATAGCCCCAATAGATATGCTTTACCCTTAAGCGGCCGATATGAATCTCAACGCCTTTGTAAAGCTTTTTGTCGTAAACTTGAAGAATCTCGACTTCTTCTCTCTTTGAGGCAAACGTTTCAACCTCCCAAAAGCGATTGAGCTTTTTAGCAAATATGAAGTGGAACTTCCCAATGCTCAGCTTGTCTTTGACCATATACAGCTCGCCTCTTGAGAAGTAGGCCATTCCCGGAAGGAGAGAGCGGTAGTATTCGGGCTTGTCAACCTCTTCAATGATGTATCCCTTCATCTTGAGCCAGTTTATGAAGCGGAGGAGCTCACTCATGCTTCCCTTCTCCAACAGATTATACCTTATCCAGTGCTCATCTAAAATGAGGTAATAGCTCTCATCGCTCGCTGTTCTGATTGATGAATAGCTAAAAACAGGCCTCAAAATTCTAAGTTCCTTCTTCTGCGTTAGCGGATTGTGATAAATCTTTGCCTTCTTTTCCTTTATGAGTTCTTCAGCAACCTCTTTTTCAAAATCTGTTAGCTCATCCCAGTCGAGGACTTTAAGCTCGCTCAGGAGGTAATGGAGGTGCTTCTTGACAACCAAACGGTTCTTCAAATTGACCGGCATGTATTCAATTATTCCATTTTCCAATCGCTCAACGAGCTCGTCCAAGTGCTCTTTATAATAATAGTCAAGGCCGTTCTTTCTCAAAACGATGCCGTTTATAGCCTCCCTCTCCTTTGAGCGGCCAGCTCTTCCAAACCTCTGGATTAGGGAGAAAAGCCCGTCTGGAGGGATTCCATAGTTGATGACAGCATCTAAATCGCCGATGTCTATGCCTAATTCGAGGGCATTTGTCGTGAGCAAAACTAAGAGCTTTCCTTCTTTAAAGTCGCGCTCAATCTCCCAGCGGATGTTTTTTGGCAGAGTTCCTTTGTATGTTGAGGTCTTGTAAACTGCTGGAGAGGAGAGAAGGAAGCGCATTAGCTTTTCAGTGCCCCTCCTTGAATCGAAGAAAACGAGGGTTTTAATCCCCTTCTCAGCAAGCTTTTCTACAACGGCCCTTAAAAGCTGCATTTCATTCAATCTCCTGGGCTCAAAGAGGATTAAATGGCGCCTAGGAAATGGGTTGGTCGCTTTGGTTATCGCTTCAAAAGGCATGCCAAAAAAGTTCTCAGCGAATTCTTTAGGGTTTCTAAGTGTTGCTGAGAGAGCTATGATTTGGAACTTTGTGTTGAAGTGTTTTAACGCCTTTAAAAGCCGCCTAAAGACGTAAGCAGCATTCGTTCCAAAGACGCCGCGGTAGATGTGAAGCTCATCGACAACGAGAAACCTCAGGTTTTTCAAAAGCCAGTCGTACTGCTTTTGGTTCTTAAGGATGTTGTAATGCAGCATGTCTGGCGTTGTAAAAATTACCCTTGGCTTTTCTCTTAAGAGTGCTTTTCTCTCGCTCCACTCTACATCTCCCGTGAGAATTTTAGCTTTTATCATCTTCCCCGTTGTTTGAAAGAAGTGGAAGTTCTCGAGAGAAAACTTCTCATACTGGTTGTTTATCAAAGCCCTCGTTGGATAAACAAGGAGGTAAGTATTGGAGGGATTGGAGAGGTAGTTGTCAAAAATAGATAAGCGAAATATCTCACTTTTCCCACTGGCTGTTGGGGTTGTAACGACGATGTTCTTTCCAGAATAGAGAGCGTTTAAAGCTTCAGCTTGGTGTTTATAGAGTTTGAAACCTAAATTCCGGACTAGCTGGTTTACTTGGGGATTTTTAAAGTTGAACTCATCGTAAGCAGCTTCCTTTGGTGGAAACTCCTTGAGAGCTGCGAGCTCGCTTTTTAAGTCTTTGATTATGTGCATAATAATAAGTAGTATGAAAACCTTAAAACATCAACGGAACAATTTCTAGTGGTGGGTATGGAGGGCTATAGAACACTCAAAGGAATCGGAACTGTTGAAAAAACTTTCAAAGATTCGGTCTTCATAGGTTATGCCTCGCCAGCTAAGAGCGAAGAGGAAGCAAAGGCATTCATAGCAAAGATTAAAGCTTACCACAGCGACGCTACACATAACGTTTCGGCATATCTAATTAATGATGGATCGAAGTTTGCGGTGCGCTATGACGATGATGGAGAGCCAAAGGGAAGTGCAGGGAAGCCTGTTCTCAAGGTTATTCAAAATAAAGGCCTCAGCAATGTTGTTGTCGTTGTGACGCGATACTTTGGTGGGACTAAGCTCGGCTATGGCGGTTTGGTTAAGGCATATTCAGAGACAGCGAGCGGGGCAATAGAAAATGCTGGAATTCTTGAGGTCTATGAGAAGGAATACTTTGAGGTGCGCTTTCCTTACAGCCTGTTTCACACTGTTAAAAGCACCCTTGAAGGTAAAGGAGAAGTCGTGGAGGAGCACTACGACGAGTTCGTTACTTTTAAAGTGGCTATAAGAAAAGGGGAAGCTGATGGGTTGATTGAGACCATTGTAAATGTCACGAAGGGGAAAGCAAGGGTTAGAAAGTTATGGTGGGAGAAACCCTAACTGAAGGTTTTTCGATGCAAGCTCTAAATTTTTGTTTTTCTCGACTCTAGCTATTCTGGTTATATTTTAATGAATAAGACTCTAAAAATACATTGTGAGTGTTTAGTAATTCAAGGTTATTAAATCACTTTTTGGTATAAATCTCATCGATTTTTATAACGTTTTAAATATATACATTTGAAACCGGGGGTTGAGAGAGCTCTTTTTATAGACATCCTCATAAAAAACTGGCCTTTTTTAATTTCAGGACTTTCTAAATGATATTGCTGAGCTTAGGCCTTTGTTTGGCCGTTGGAAGTCTTATGAACATTCTCGTTCATTATTCTAAAGGCTTTTTTTGAAATTTTAGCTTTTACATTGGCGATTATATAATGTTTGAATTTGGAGCCACTTAGAGCTTAATTTTTTACCCCTTTGCCATAAGACTTTTATAGTTAAAGCCCATTTAGTTCCCTATTAGAGATTTAAAGGAAAATCTGCTCCTGTTCCAATAAGACTTTAGAAGTATTGAAAGTTGGGGAAAAAGAAGAGTTCAAAGAAGAAGAACAGCGTTCCAATAAGACTTTAGAAGTATTGAAAGTTTTAATAATGTCTAGCTCTTTGAATTGTTCAAAAGAGTTCCAATAAGACTTTAGAAGTATTGAAAGTTGTAGAGACTTCTAGTTCACTGTCGGCTTTTGAAAGTTCCAATAAGACTTTAGAAGTATTGAAAGAACGCGGAGAACTTTGTGGAATTTTTAGGAATTTCGAGGTTCCAATAAGACTTTAGAAGTATTGAAAGATCGGGCAGGTTGCGGAGTGGGTAGTTGAAAAAGTGGTTCCAATAAGACTTTAGAAGTATTGAAAGCTCTGGCGTGAGAGGTGCAAAGTTTGCAAAGATATTAGTTCCAATAAGACTTTAGAAGTATTGAAAGCACTCAAGGCGTTGCAGCACATTGAGATTGAGATCCGGTTCCAATAAGACTTTAGAAGTATTGAAAGTCATCTTTAGCATGAAGTAGCTCAAAGGAGTGTTTGGTTCCAATAAGACTTTAGAAGTATTGAAAGGACAACATTAAGTGCCTCCCTCGTTTTAGTATAGATCGTTCCAATAAGACTTTAGAAGTATTGAAAGTCGTAATCATAGAGATAAAACGTTCCTGTCCATGATGGAGAGTTCCAATAAGACTTTAGAAGTATTGAAAGCGTATCTAAGCACGTCTTGAGGATTATCGGCGCTCTTGAGGTTCCAATAAGACTTTAGAAGTATTGAAAGTAAAGTCTTCGTTTTTGCTAAAAAGCCTATCATGCTGTTCCAATAAGACTTTAGAAGTATTGAAAGACATTTGTCGTTACAACTGCGAAGTTCTCAAATGAGAGTTCCAATAAGACTTTAGAAGTATTGAAAGGGCTTTTGATCCTGCTACTATGCCATAGCTAACTAAGTTCCAATAAGACTTTAGAAGTATTGAAAGGGCTGAAACCAGGCTCATAGTCTTTGGCCAGGTTGCTGTTCCAATAAGACTTTAGAAGTATTGAAAGAGGGAAATGGTAGCTGAGCCTGCCCCTGCTGTGCAGCAGGTTCCAATAAGACTTTAGAAGTATTGAAAGCACAAGGACGAATGCGAGGAATTTTGGGACTTGGATGTTCCAATAAGACTTTAGAAGTATTGAAAGAATTGTAGAGGGCGCACAACTGCGCTCTTGAGGAGAGGAAGGGTTCCAATAAGACTTTAGAAGTATTGAAAGCGAAGAATTGAAGCTAAAGAACACGCAAGCGCACTATGTTCCAATAAGACTTTAGAAGTATTGAAAGGGGGACATGATTATGTTTCTGAATGGACAGGCAGAACGTTCCAATAAGACTTTAGAAGTATTGAAAGAAAGACATATTAGAAGGATTATTAAGGCGTTTGAAGGTTCCAATAAGACTTTAGAAGTATTGAAAGCTCATCAGAGCACTATGAGGAGGAGTTCAAGGCTGCGTTCCAATAAGACTTTAGAAGTATTGAAAGAAGATGAAGGTTGAAAGAAAAGATTTGATTGGGTTGGTTCCAATAAGACTTTAGAAGTATTGAAAGAGATATTCCTAACTCTTTTGCTATTTGTGATGCTGAGTTCCAATAAGACTTTAGAAGTATTGAAAGAGATTAATTGAGAAAGTCCCAAAAATTGAGAGAAAGTTCCAATAAGACTTTAGAAGTATTGAAAGACAATAGAAGAAGCGGTCGAGTGGCTTAAGGAAAAGGTTCCAATAAGACTTTAGAAGTATTGAAAGCTGGCGAATACACCCACAGAGATGGCGAGGTACATGGTTCCAATAAGACTTTAGAAGTATTGAAAGCTCATTGTGGAGAAGTTAATTGAAGTTTCAGCAGGTTCCAATAAGACTTTAGAAGTATTGAAAGTTTTATGGCTCTTGGACTACTAGCGAGGAGGAGTTTGGTTCCAATAAGACTTTAGAAGTATTGAAAGTCTGGAACATTCACGCTGATAACTGAGCGTGTGAACGTTCCAATAAGACTTTAGAAGTATTGAAAGAGCTTGATTAGAGTTGAAAAGCAGATTGCGGGGCTTAGTTCCAATAAGACTTTAGAAGTATTGAAAGCTCAGGATTAAGACGAGGAGGCTCCTCTTCTTCCCAGTTCCAATAAGACTTTAGAAGTATTGAAAGCTGAGAGTTCAAGAGTATCTAAAAGTTCAAAGCGTGTTCCAATAAGACTTTAGAAGTATTGAAAGCGCCGCAGGAGCTCGATTATGATTTGTTCTGGTTTTTCGTTCCAATAAGACTTTAGAAGTATTGAAAGACGCGGGCGGAGCGGGCTAATTATCTTTTAAGACGTGTTCCAATAAGACTTTAGAAGTATTGAAAGACTGCTTTCTCAAGCTCCTTCACGAACTTCAACTCCTCGTTCCAATAAGACTTTAGAAGTATTGAAAGATACGGGTTTCATGAAGCAGAGAAAGGAAGCGCAAGGTTCCAATAAGACTTTAGAAGTATTGAAAGTTACAGCTGATGGAATCAATAATGAACTCAATACAAAGTTCCAATAAGACTTTAGAAGTATTGAAAGTTACAGCTGATGGAATCAATAATGAACTCAATACAAAGTTCCAATAAGACTTTAGAAGTATTGAAAGTTACAGCTGATGGAATCAATAATGAACTCAATACAAAGTTCCAATAAGACTTTAGAAGTATTGAAAGTTCACCACCTCCTTAACGGCTCTCACGCTCCTTCTTCTGTTCCAATAAGACTTTAGAAGTATTGAAAGGCATTTAGACTAATCACTGCTGAAACTATCCACCAAGTTCCAATAAGACTTTAGAAGTATTGAAAGCAAAGAGGAAGGAGGGCGATAGCATGAGTAGATTTGTTCCAATAAGACTTTAGAAGTATTGAAAGCTTGCAAGAGGGAAGCTCTTCATCATACGTTGAGCCTGGTTCCAATAAGACTTTAGAAGTATTGAAAGTGGAGTGTTTTGTTTCAAGAGTGGCAAGAATCTGAGGTTCCAATAAGACTTTAGAAGTATTGAAAGTATTTCGTTGGTTGGCTACCAGCACAGCTTATCTTTGGGTTCCAATAAGACTTTAGAAGTATTGAAAGTACATTCTTCTCATTGAGTTGTATAGGCTCTATCGAGTTCCAATAAGACTTTAGAAGTATTGAAAGCAGTGCAATGTTTGTAGGTCTAAGAGAGCAATGGACTGTTCCAATAAGACTTTAGAAGTATTGAAAGGCTGGAATGGATGCAGTTAATAGCGTTGTTTTGAAAGTTCCAATAAGACTTTAGAAGTATTGAAAGACTGTCGTCGATGAACAGGAAATGATCTTACTTCAATGGTTCCAATAAGACTTTAGAAGTATTGAAAGTGCTGCCTCCTCTACATCCTCCATTTCGAGAATTGGAGTTCCAATAAGACTTTAGAAGTATTGAAAGTCTGATGATACTCAATCATCGGGTGGGGGGGCAACAAAGTTCCAATAAGATTACTCCCCAGTGTGCTGTTAAGGTTCAGGAACTAAAGATGCATTTATAAGCTTTTAAAGCAATCCAATTTTGGTGAGTAGGTTGAAAGCTGAGAGAGCGAAGGAAATTTTGGTACATCTTTTAGAAATTCCCTCCCCGTCTGGACATGAAGATAGAGTTGCACTCCACATAATGGAGTTCCTCCACAAGCTCGATTACGATGTTCATATAGAGAGTGACGGCGAGATAATAGATTTGGTTGTAAACCCTGATGCTGAGCTTTTCTTTGAGGTGCACATGGACACCATACCCATTAGAATTAAACCCTTTGTGAGGGGAAATATGGTCTATGGAACTGGAGCGAGCGACATAAAAGGCGGCATAGCAAGTGTTCTCCTAATGCTCGAAAACCTAAGAAGGCTCAAACAAGACCTAAACGTTGGAGTGGTCTTCGTAAGCGACGAAGAGCATGGGGGTAGGGGAAGCGCACTTTTCATGGAGCGCTATAAACCCAAAATGGCTGTTGTTTTAGAGCCTACTGACTTAGAAGTGCATATAGCCCATGCCGGGAATATAGAGGCTTACTTCGAGGTTGATGGCAAAGAGGCTCACGGTGCTTGTCCAGAGAGTGGTGAAAACGCTATAGAGCTAACTTACAAGATGCTTGAGAAGCTCAAAGCTTTAGAGCCATTTAAGAAGAGGGGCAAGTATTTTGATCCGCATGTAGGCCTGCAGGAGCTCATATGTGAGAACCCTTACTACTTAATACCCAGCCTCTGCAAAGGGCGTTTAGAGGCCCGTCTCCTCCCGGATCAAGAAGTTGAGGATGTTTTAGACCTCTTCGAACCAATTTTAGAGGAATACACTCTAAGATATGAGTACACAGAGATATGGGATGGCTATGAGCTTGAGGATGATGAGGAGATAGTGCAAATAGCAAAGCAGGCGATGGAAAGAACAGGCTTAGATGAATTTGGTGCTATGAGAAGCTGGACCGATGCAATAAACTTCGTATACAACGGCACGAGAACAATAGTTTTTGGGCCCGGCAATTTGGACATCTCCCACACGAAGAACGAGCACATAGACGTTAGGGACATCGTGAGCGCGAGCGAGTTTTTAATGGAAATAAATGAAATATATGGGAAGGGAAGATAGCTCAGCTTTCTTCATTTTCTTCATCTTCGTCCTCTTCATCCTCTTTTTCGCCATGTTTGTTCTCTTCCATGTGCTCTCTGCCCTTCTTATGCTTTTCCATCTCTTCGTATTCCTTCTTCTCTTTCCATTTCATTCTCAAAGTGAGCTTCTCCTTGTGCAGCCTCTCCTTTATAATGTCTTTAAGCTCATCTAAGGTCTGGAGTGCGGTTTGGTAATCCCCGCTCTCGTATGCCTCTTCTGCTTTTTCGAGGAGTGCCTTCTCGACAGTAACATTTAGGCCAAACTCTTCCATAGTGTCTATTATTTCTTCAAGCTTTTCAAGCTGTATTTCGATTTTCGCTGTTTGGTTTGTTTTGAGTACCTTCTCCACGTGCTCGTTTGCGAACCTTATGACAATCTCTGCGTGGCTCTTTGCCGCTGTGGCTAAACCGTATGCCCTGCCATACTTGCCTTCATCATAAGCTTCTTTTGCTTCTTCAAGCTTTTCTTCCGCTAGATCGAGCAGCCTCTCCGCACTTGGGATGTCTATCTCATCGACAAGTGTTTTAGCGAGCATCGTTTTGTTCTCGGCTATTTCAATTGCCTCCCATGCCACATCAGCTGTGATATTAGCCATGTCCTCGGTTATGTTGGCCTTAATCTCCTTTTCGATTTCGACTTCAACTTCTTTTGTAACGTTCTCTGAAAGTGGAGTCTTGATTATAATTACGTGGCTAACTTTGATGACAGCCAGTATCTTAATCTGTTCTTCTGTGTTATCATCGTTAACATACACAGGTATTACCATCTTTGAAATTTTTACTTTCTTTATTGCCCCAAAGTCGTTCCCATGAGCTATTACTATTTTGACGTTCTCCAACAGGTCGGGGTAGTTCTCTATTATATACTGGAGCACTGCAATGTTTGTTTCAAACCTGTTCTTTCCCCAGAGTCTCGCATAGGAGATTCCCACTTCATCTAAATCCTCCTCATACGCCTTTGGAACTGCAGCTGGACCGCCTATAATCAGCACCTCGTCGGGGCTGGCGGTGACTAGCTCCGCTGTGACGTTTGGGTTGTAAATCCCCCATGGAGTCACCACGACGGAGACGTTCAAGCTTTCAGCGAGCTTTTCTGCTAATGTATAATCGGCTTCATTATCACTCACGAGGATTATCAGATTTAAGCTGTTTGTCTGTGTGCTCTGGGCCTTGATGAGTGGCACTGAACTCGCTAAAACCAAAACTCCAAACACGAATGCTATCACTTTTTTCCACACCATACTTATCACCTCACTTTATTCCTATGAAAAACTCTTATTTAAGCTTTTTTCACGAAATCGTCAACAAAAATTCATGTTTGTTTAAATAAAAGCATTCTTCATGCTTTTTTGCCTTCCAACTGTTAAAGAAAGTTTTTCAACGTTTATTAACGTTTAAACTCCATGGATAAATCTTGAGATTTGAAAATATGACATCAATATGCTGCTTTTTTATGTCACTGGACAGTTAAACCATTAACATCCTCCAACAAGTTTAAATTTTTCAATGGAGAGGCTTTTTGGAGGTGGTGAGAATGAAGTACAAGCCCGAAGAGCTTACAAAGCTTCCGAGGAGTGTTCAGTTTAGGGAAGGTAAAGTCGTGCTCATAGACCAGCTCTTACTCCCAAGAGAGTTTAAAACTGTAGCATTGGAAACTGTTGATGAAGTAGCGAGAGCCATAAAAACGCTTCAAGTTAGAGGTGCCCCAGCTATTGGAGCGGCAGCTGCTTATGGATTAGCACTTTTAGCTGAGACGAGTAAGGCAAAAAACAAGGATGAATTTTTTGATGAATTTTACAGAGCTTATGAGGTTCTCAAGAATACGAGACCAACAGCTGTAAATCTCTTTTGGGCTTTGAATAGGGTGAAAAAGGTTGTGGAAGAGCACCGTGAAGATTCCTTGGAGAGCATTAAACGCTTAATTGTTAGCGAAGCCCACAAAATAGCGGATGAAGACGTTGATGCGAATCTCAAGATGGGGCATTACGGAGCTGAGATCCTTGACGAAGGTAATGTTTTAACTCACTGTAACGCTGGAAGCTTAGCAACAGTTCACTTGGGAACCGTGGGAGCTGTCCTTAGAGTTATGCACAAAGAGGGGAAGCTCAAGCTTTTATGGGTTGATGAGACGAGGCCAGTTTTGCAGGGCGCTCGCCTTTCGGCTTGGGAGTATCACTATGATGGGATTAGGCTAAAGCTCATAAGCGACAACATGGCTGGCTTTGTGATGCAGCAGGGGAAGGTAGACTACATCATAGTCGGTGCTGATAGAGTCGTTGCCAACGGTGATTTTGCTAATAAGATTGGCACATATTCCTTGGCGGTTTTGGCTAAAGAGCATGGAATTCCATTCTTTGTGGTTGCGCCAACGTCAACCATTGACATGAGCCTCAAAAGTGGAAAGGAAATACCAATTGAAGAGAGGCCAAAGGAGGAAGTGCTAACTTGTGGAGGATGCAGAATAGCCCCCGATGTGGATGTTTATAATCCCGCATTTGACGTCACACCCCACAAATACCTGACGGGTATAATAACGGAAAAAGGCGTTGTTTATCCACCATTTGAGAGGAATTTAAAGAGGCTTTTCAGGTCGTGACCTTATCCTTTTTAACTGTGCCGCCTGCAGATTGAAAAACTGGGGGCGGCTTTTGTTTTTAAACTTTTCCGGCAAGGCTTATATAACTTCAAAACGAGTAGCACTTAGGTGGTGATAGATGGGATACGAACAGCTGAGTCAAGAGCTGAAAAATGCCTATGTCAACGTTAGGAGCTTGGACGACTATAGATGGGATTTATTTGAGGATAAAATTATCGGTGTGCACAAAAAGAGTGAGCTGCCGATTAGGATAAGGTTCGCTTCCGGTAGGGAAGAGGCTGAAAAGATGAGTGAGAATAAAGAAGGGTTTGGAATTGATGTCATTGTAGTTCCCAATAGAAGAACTTTTTATATTGACAACGGGGCATTCATATTGAGTGTTAACTACTTGCGTTCTCTCTTGGTGGATATAAACGACCACATAGTCTGGCATGGATTTAAGGTTATAGAAAAGGATGGGAACCTCGTCCAGGAGGACTTTTATGAGTATCTAGGCGGCTTAATGGTGAGCCACATAAAGAACAATATGATAAGCGGGCAGGATTATCTTCTTTGGCAGTTCTATAAATGCGAGCACTGCGGAAAGTATGTTGATATAGACAGTGTTGCAAAGCACATGGAAGGGCACGGTGTCAGCTTAACGGATAAGAGCGAGGAGAAATACGAAGTCTTTGAGCTCAACTTCATTAAGGGTAAAGTTTTCAACAAGTTCGGGAAGGAGGTTAAGGAGAGCGAGTTCAGCAGCGAAGCCAAGGCCTTCCTAAAAGATATGTTCAAAGATGTTCAACCCATAGAAGAGGAAGACTTTTAGTATTCCTTCCCCCTTTTCAAACTTAAATCACTTTACGTTAGAAAACGAAGCTCTTTTAAATAGTTATGTAAGACTCTATTAAGGGGCACCGATGGATAGGGGTGAGATTAAAGTTGTGGAGAGTATTTTTGGCGATAAGATAATGAGAGATTCAATAATTACAATTGTTTATGACAAATTCTCATCAGCTTGGGCCTTAAGCTTGGCTCTAATGGCAGAGTACATTGAGCAGAATTCTTTTGGCATCATCTCCAACTACAACTTTCCACTTCAAAAGATGTTTAGAACTTTTTCATTTATCGGTTTGGACTTGGAGAAAGAACTGAATAAAGAGAATATTGCTATTATAGACGTCTTTGGTTCTAAATATGGACGAAGGGAGGACGTGAAAAACGTCTTTTACCTCGATACTGTGGACCCTGAAACCATAAATCCAAAAATATCTCTAATATACTCCACCCTAAAAGCAAAAATTGAAGGAAAAGAGGTCGTGAGGCTGGTCTATACGTTGGATGGGGTATCACTAATGCTCGGCGAGAAAGAAACTTTAAAGCTTCTCAATCAAACAATTGCCCAAAGGAGTATTGATGCTCTAGGCTCCACACTCATACTTCCAATAAACCAGGATGTTGTTTCGGAGCGCTTTGTAGCCTGGGTGACGGGTATAAGTGACTATGTTCTCCTAGGAACTTCAAAGCTCACCTCGGAAGGCATCGTGGAGAGACTCCACCTGATAAAATCGCCTCTCGAAGGATTTGAGCCAACAACCTATGAGCTTCAAGTAACAAAAGGAAGAAAAGTTGAGAGGCTAAAAGCCAAAAAGCTCAGCCCCTGAACTTTGGCCTCTTTGAGAGGAGCAATGGGAGAGGCCTTGGCTTGTATGGGAAGCTTTCGGTCTTTTGCCTTATCTCTCTTATGAGCTCTTCGAGCTGCATCTCGTACTGTTTTCCGTCTTCCCTCTTTCTAACGGTTATCACGTTTTGTTCCTTCTCTTTCTCGCCAACCACGATGATGTATGGGATCCACTCCTTTTCAGCTCTCCTTATCTTCTTGTTCAAGCGCTCATTCATGTCATCAACGTCCACTCTAATCTTTGCTCCTTCGAGCTTTCCTGCGACATAAAGAGCATAGTCTAGGTATTGCTCGCTTATGGGGATAACTCTAACCTGAATTGGGGCCAACCAAAGTGGGAACATCGCCTTCTTGCCCTTGGCTTGGAGCTTTGCCTGCTTTTCGAGCATAGCGTACATTACCCTCTCTATGGCACCGCTGGGCGAGCAGTGGAGGATTAATGGGTATTCCTCTTTTCCTTCCTCGTTGTAGAATGTAACGCCATAGCGTTTGGCGTTTTCAACATCAATTTGGACGGTACTCAAAGCAGCTGCTTTGTCGAGCGTATCAACGAAGTTGAACTCGAATTTGAGCACAAAGTAGAAGAACCTCTGCTTCCACATCTCTATTAAGACTGGCTTTCCTATTATCTTTGCAAGCTCAACTATGAACTCCTTGTTCTCGTTCCAAAAGTCCTCCGTGAATCTTATTGCAACTTCATAGTCCTCTGGTGTAAGTCCCACTCCTTTGAGGACTTCCATGCTGAGCTTGTACTGCTTCTTGAATTCGGCTTTAGCCTGCTCCATGTCCTTTGCAACCGTGTGCATATCGGGCATTGTGAATGCTCTCAAACGCCTAAGGCCGCTCAGCTCACCGCGCTTCTCTCTTCTAAATGAGTACCTCGTTAATTCGTACATTCTCAAAGGAAGGTGTCTGTAGCTTATTGTAGCATCTTTCTTCATTAAGAACTGACCGAAACAAGCGGCAAACCTAAGGAAGAACTTCTTATCACCGCTCAAAACGATGTACTGGCGAGCAGGGAAGCGGTTGAGGTAGCTCTTCAAAGCTGGATGTTCGAAGTCGTACATAATTGGCGTCTCAACTTCCATTGCGCCGTACTCTATAACGCGCTCCGTGACGTAGTTCTCTAAGAGAGATTTGATCAATCTTCCCTTTGGATAGTAGCGGAGGTTTCCGGGGTCGCTTCCCTCTTCGTAATCCACAAGCTCTTGATTGAGCATTATTTTAACGTGAGCTGGCTCTTTCTCGGCCACACGGCTCTTGCTTATCTCATAGTTGGCGAACTTCTTGAGGTTTTCATGGCCGGAGAAGTCAAACTTATCTACCTCAATTAGCTCCCCTTCTGGCGTTAAGATATACCAGTAACTTACAAGCTCTTCTTCCTTCTTTAGTGCTTCTGGAACTTCCTCTTCTTTCTTTTCTCCACTAGGCACTATTGTCCTTGAAAGCTCTGCCAAGGGGTGGCCTTTACATGAAAGCTTGAACGCTTTGTAGTAGCCGAAAGGTGCTCTTTTGACATTGAAGCCCTCTTCTTTGAGCTTTTCTTCTATGGCCTTGAGAATCTCGAGTGCAACTTCGGGCTTAGCAAGCTCACTGCTCAGGTGTGCGAATGGGTAAACGAATATGTTTTGGGCGTTAACTTGAGAAGCAACGTTTTTTATCTCCTCAACGGCTTTTTGAACAATTTCTTCTGGATTAGCCTCATCCACCTTCTCCACACTCATAAAAGCAGCGAGAACTTCATCGAGCCTTCCTTTCTTCTGTTCTTCACTTATCTCCTCTGGTTTTGAAAGAGCTTTGTCTTTGACTTCATACTCCAAATAATCGCTGTGTATCAACAGCATTCTCATCTTCTACCACCGCCTTAACTTTAAGGACGCTAATAAAAATACTTTTTGGCTGAGGTTATAAAGTTTAGTTTTATCGAAACTTTCTTATTTTTCTTTTGCCTAACGACATTATCATTAAGAGCGGGCGGTGATTCCATGAAGGAAGAAACTAAAAGAATAATTTACATTGCTATCATTGCACTATCTCTTATAAGTCTTTTTTGGTACTCCTACAATGAGGCCTCGAGCAATAAGCTGAAAGACTACATAGGCGACGAGGTATGGTATGTTTCAGCTTCGCGGAATATTCTCCACCTCTTAGGAGCTGAACTGCACTACTTCAACGAAAACACAAGCTCTTATGGTGTGAACATATTACTCCCTGAAGGACTGAGCGAAGATGAGGCCTACAAGTTCAGACTCAAGATATGGCGCATAGCCTCGGAATACAACTATACACTTTACGTCAAGTATGAAAATTTCCCTGCTGTTTACTATGATATTCCTGAAGAGAACTATAATAGCTTTCTCCAAAGTGTTTCAAAGCTCAACGTTACATTGATTCCTGGTTTTAAATATCCGGATAAGGAAAACATCCAAAATTACCTAAATACTGAGCACCCATATTTGGCTAAGGGGATAATCTCGCTCGGCATGCTCATAGAGGACGAGCCCATTTATTGGCGCCTCCCTGGAATCATCGCCCATTTGATAATCGCTCTTTTAGTGTTTTTAGCTGCTTATGAGATTAGTAAGAGCTATTTAGCATCATTTATAGCATTCTTCTTCGTGGTTTTAGATCCTCTCCTTTTTGCCACAGGTATAGCTGCAATGCTTGACATTCACGTTGCATTCTTTACAGCGCTGTTTGTATATTTCATGATTAGGGGAAGCGATAGTCTCACCGGAATTTCTATAGGGCTGGCAGCAGCAACAAAGCTCAACGGTGCCTTTCCATATCCGGTGTTCTTTTTAAAGTTGCTCCGTGATTGGCGGAGAAAGGAAAAGAGCCTTATAGATGCGCTCCTAAATGGGGTTTTCATCCCGGGCATTGCATTTATAGCTGCCAATATCCCTGTAATGGTGGCCATAGGTGCTGAGAGGTGGATTAGGGAACTTTTGGGCTCGTTTAAGTGGCATTTAAGCTTTAAGGGAGAGCATCCAGCTAATTCGCCATTCTGGCAGTGGTTCATAAATCTAAAGCCCTTCCCCTTCCACTACAACCCAGATATATTTGCTTACACAGATCCAATTTTAATGCTTGCAATGGTGGCAATGATCTTTGCAATCCCTTACGCTGCAAAGAAGAGGGGGAAGCTTCTCATTCCCTTTGGTGCTTTTTGGAGTATTATAGCGTTTTATGCTCTTCAGTGGATTCTGGGGGGAAAGACGCAATTCAGCTTCTATGCAACTCCCTTGGTTCCTGCAGCTGCAGTGTCCATAGGAGTTTTTGCAAAGGATGTGATAAAGTGGGAGTACTTCGAGGAATCCCTTGGGATGTACTGGGAATGGCTCAAGAGGGCATTTAATTGCGTTGTGATGCTCATTAGAAGGCATGAATCTAAAAAAAGAGACGAGAAAAGTTTAATAGATGAAAATGTTAAGAAAGAAAAGAGCAATGATGATATCGGCACTGGCTGATTGGTGATTGGCGCTACCCAACTGAGCGCTTTTATTTTTAACTTTCTAGAAGATTGAGGTGAGAACATGCTTGAGGTGGGATTAAAGGAAATATTGAGCGCGGCGCTGCTCATGATAATTATGATTGATCCGAGTGATAAGATACTCCTCGTTACACTGCTGAAGGAAGATTTCCACTTGGAAGACATAAAACAGCTTATAGTTAGGGCCAACTTTATAGGGCTCCTGCTTTTGGTTATATTTGCGGTAGCTGGGAAAATAATACTCCAGGATATCTTTCACATAGAGCTTGACGCGTTGAGGGTGGCAGGTGGCTTTGTGCTTTTTAAAATTGGTCTGGAAGCATTAGAAGGCGGTGGTATGGTAACGCTCAAGAAAGAGAAGAACATACTTGCTTTAGCTGCTGTTCCTGTTGCTACGCCTCTAATCGCAGGTCCAGCAGCAATAACCACCGCAATTACGCTCACCGCTGAATACAGCATAAGCGTTTCAGTTGCAGCAACATTTTTGGCAATACTCGCGACAGCCCTCATAATGTTTGTAACCCTTTATGTGGCCGAGAATGTTAGTAAAACAACATTGGGTGTCTTCATTAGAATAATAGGTCTCTTCACGATGGCCATCGGTGCTCAGATGATGGTCCAGGGGGCCGGAGGTATTTTGGTGAACATCCTCTTAAACGCTTAGGAAGTTTAGAGACAAGTTTTTAAGGGTTCTTTCTTTTTCCTTGTTAGGTGAAAGATATGGCAAAGCAAGAGTTGGCGAGAGTTAAAGGAACGAGAGATCTGCTTCCAGAGGATATGGCAAAGAGACGCTGGGTATTTGAGAGGATAAGGGAAGTTTTCGAGCGCTACGGCTTTAAAGAGATTTTGACTCCAACTTTCGAGTACACAAAGCTCTTCCAGCTTAGGAGTGGAGAGGAGGTTGTAGATCAGCTCTATGCCTTTGAGGATAAAGGTGGAAGGAACATCTCGCTTAGACCAGACTTAACCTCAAGTGTCGCTCGATTATTTGTGAACTCTTTCCAAACAGCTCCAAAGCCCATAAGATGGTACTACATAACAAACATGTTCCGCTATGAAGAGCCTCAAAGCGGCCGCTTGAGGGAGTTCTGGCAGGCAGGAGTTGAGCTCATAGGCTCTCAAAAAGTTGAGGCCGATGCGGAGGTTATAGCGCTTTTAATCGAGTCCTACTTAGCCACCGGACTTAAAGAATTCACTGTTAATGTTGGAGATAGGGTTATTTTGGATGAATTCGCTAAAATGCTGGGTGTTAAGGACGATATAGGTCTAATGCGCTTCATCGATAAGAAAGATAAGATAGAGAAAGAAGAATTTGTAAAGGGCTTAAAGGACTTTGGGCTCGATGATGAAGGAGTGGAAAAAGTTTTGGCTTTGATTGAGCTTAAAGGCAAACCGGATGAAGTTTTGCCCAAGGCCTACGAGCTCTTTACGAGCGACGTTGCAACTGAAGAACTTAAGCGTATCGAAGAGCTTTTCGAACTTTTGGACTCTTATGGGGTTGGCGAATATGCTTTGATAGACTTTGGAATTGCGAGGGGCTTTGATTACTACACAAGCATAGTCTTTGAGGCGATAGCTCCAAACGAGCTGGGTATAGGCTCAATTGGTGGTGGAGGAAGATATGACAACTTGATAGAGGTCTTTGGAGGAAGGCCAACTCCTGCGACAGGCTTTGCAATTGGAATAGAGCGTTTGATCCCAATCTTGGAGAACAAAGGTCTTTTGCCTGAGCTTAAGATTGGAAGTGATGTCTTTATAGCTTACATCGGAAAGGAGCTGGAAGTCAGGAAGAAAGTAATAGAGCTTACCCAGGATCTCAGAAGGAGCGGAATTAGAGCAGAATATGATGTCCAAGGACGCAAATTGAGGAAGGCATTGGACTATGCAAATGCCCAGGGAATTCCTTATGTTGTAATACTTGGAAAGCGCGACTTGGCCGAAGGAAAAGCCACTATCAGAGATATGGAGAGCGGAGAGCAGTTTGTTGTTGGCCTTGGTGAGGTAGTGAAAAAGGTTAAAGAGCTTTTGGGAGAATAAAGTGTGGTGGTTGAAATGATGCCAATGAAAGGTATGAATCCAAAACAGATGCAGAGAATGATGAAGCAGCTCGGAATTAAGATGGAGGAGCTTGAAGGTGTTGAAGAGGTCATCATCAGGATGAAAAACAAGGAAATTGTTATCAAAGAGCCCTCTGTCACGGTAATCACTGCAATGGGAGAGAAGAGCTATCAAATAGTTGGTAAAGAAGAAGTCAAAGAACTCTTAAACATAAGTGAAGAGGACATAAAGCTCGTTATGGAGCAGACTGGAGCTGATTATGAAGCCGCTAAAAAAGCCTTGGAAGAAACAAAAGGTGACTTAGCTGAAGCAATTATAAAGCTCCAAGGAGCTTGATTTTTAATTTCTTTGCATATTCTCTCTTATCTGTACTAACTGGGCACTTTGTTTGATATGTTTTTGAGAGTCCTTAAAATAATCTCTCGAAAGAGTTTAGAGGCAAGATTAGCCTGCTTTTTAATATTAAGGTATCCTTGGCTACTTTTTTCTTTCTTTTGCTGACCTAGCTTTTTAACTACAGTTTCAATTGCTTTTAGCAATTATCCTGACATTATCCTCCTTATCCTGAAGGAGCTTGAGACATCATTACTAGCATCATTGGCACTGCTATTCTAATAATTCCATTTAGCACTTACTTTGATGCCTTTAGTAGAAACCCAAAAACCTATATATCCTTGGTCAAAGCTCATGAATGATGAAGGTTATAGGTGTAATTAGACATTCCCAGAGAAAAAGGGTCAGCAGAGAAGAATTTGAAGAGCTTTTAAGTAGTGCAGGCTATGAGGTTCTTGACATTATAGAGCAGGTTAGAGAAGAGAGTCCCCGCTACAACATAGGTAAAGGAAAGGTGCAGGAGATTAAGGTCAAAATTGAAGAGCTTAAGCCAGATAAAGTTATTTTTGCAAACCGTCTCACTCCTTCTCAGGCCTACAACCTATCTAAGGAACTTGGCATAGAAATTATAGACAAATGGCAGCTCGTTTTAGAGATATTTGAGAAGAGAGCTCGTTCTAAGGAAGCTAAGCTTCAAGTTGAGCTTGCCAACCTTCAGTATGAGCTCCCTATAGTAAAAGAAGCAATTAGAAGGATCAAGCTTGGAGATAAGGCAGGTTTCAAGGGAATGGGTCAGTATCAAACACAGCAGTATCTCAAGCACATTCGCTATAGGATGGGTAAAATTAGGAAGGAGCTTGAGAGGGTTAAAGCTGATAGGGCAGTAAAGAGAAAGAGGAGGGAAGAGGTTGGCTTTATTCTTTTGGCTTTGGCAGGATACACAAATGCGGGTAAGTCTACCCTTTTAAATGCGCTGACGAGAGAAGAGGTGGCTGTTAAGAATCAAATGTTCACAACATTAGGCACAATTACTAGGGCGTTCAAAGTAAGCAGAAAAAAGGTTTTAGTTACTGATACCGTTGGGTTTATAGACAATCTACCTCCATTCATTGTGGAGGCTTTTCATTCGACACTTGAGGAGATTGTACAGGCTGATATAATTCTCCTTGTTTTGGATGCAAGTGAGCCTTGGACTGAGATAAAAAGGAAGTTTTTGGCTTCAATTCACGTTCTAAGAGAGCTCAAGTCGCTTGATAAGCCAATAATAGCTGTGCTCAATAAGAATGATTTGACAACTCCCGAAGACATTAAAGACAAAAAAGAGGAGATAAAAAAATTGGCGGATTCGAGGGGTTTGGTAATCTTTGATGTGGTTTCTATATCCGCTAAGCTGAATGATCTTGATGAGCTCTTTGATGCTTTGGATAGGCTGATTTTGACTTTACCAAAGTTTAAGCTGTTTGAGATTATCGTTGGAGATATTGAAAAAGTTCCGAGGGTTTTATCTCTTTTGAACTCCATTGGGGAGATTGTAGAGGTAAAGGAGAATGAAGAAACAAGGATTTTAGCTTACATTCAAATGGGAATGATAAAGGAGCTAACAAAGCTTGGTGTGGAATTAAAGCAGGCTGGCGAGAGCAAAGAGCTTGAAGATAGCTAAAGCGAAGAAAACTGCCGTCAAAGGTGTTGCAATCCATCCAAACGCGATATCAGCGAGAGTTTTTTTGTTTATACCGTGGCCTGTAACTAGGCCTACGCCCATAACGCCTCCTACAATCGCTTGACTTGAGCTTACAGGCAAGCCCAAAATATTTGCGGCGCTGACCGCTATGGCAGAGCCAAATTGAGCCGCGAATGCTGATATTGGGCCTAAAGACGTTATTTCTTTTCCAACGGTGTGCATAACGGCATAGCTGAATGTTAGTGCTCCCAACGAGAGGCTTATAGCGCCAAAAATGCCTGCTATCTCTGGCTCAATTACTCCAGCGCCTACCAGCGGACCGGTAGCATTTGCAACTTCGTTTGCACCGAAGTTAAAGGCCATGTAAGAGCCTCCCAAAACAGCAAGCCACTTATAGAGCAATTCAATGCTTCTAACGCTTTTTATGTTATTAACCACAATACCATAAATTTTGTAGAGAATACTTGAAACTAAAGCTGCTACGATGGGGGAAACAATCCAAGCTCCAGCTATTTTTGTTAATGTGTGCCACTCCACCGGAGCTCTTATTGCCACTCCAACCCCCACAACGCCTCCGATTATAGCTTGGGTTGTTGACACAGGAAGGCCTCTAATCGTTGCTATGGTGACCCAAAGGCCAGCAGCTAAGAGGGCTATAACTGCCAATTGGAGTGTTAAATACCCTTCGGGGATTATGCCCTTTCCTACAGTTTTCATTACTTTGTACCCCTCTAAATATGCCCCAACTAACACAAAAACTGCTATCGTTAGTGTTGCTTGCTTAAAGGAGAGTATATTTGCCCCCACAGCTGTCCCCATGGCGTTTGCGCTGTCATTTGCTCCTATGTTCCAAGCGATGTAAAAACCGACTGCGAAAACTGCTATAATCAACGCATCCATGGGAATCCCTCTATAGTGGCATATAGTCTATATAGATAAAAACTTAGATTGGAGCGCTTTTAAATTTTTTCTTTGGTATTTTCCGGTATGGTGTTTGAATTGAGACTCCTATTTGTTACTTTACAAATGTAAATGGCACCTTTAATGAGAAGTAATGCTTTTTTCTATACACTAACCATGAATTATGTTCACTTTTACCCAAAGACACTTGCCGAAAGCGTTTTCTTTCTATACCGAAAACTAAATAAATGCTTTTTATCAACAAAACATGAAAACTTATTGGGAGGAAGAGAAAATGATAGAAATTCGTTTTCACGGTAGAGGTGGACAAGGTGCTGTTACTGCGGCCAACATATTAGCAGGAGCTGCATTTACAGAGGGCAAGTACGTCCAAGCATTCCCATTCTTTGGTGTTGAGAGAAGAGGAGCACCAGTCACAGCTTTTACAAGAATCGACGAGAAGCCCATTAGGATAAAGACTCAAATTTATGAGCCAGATGTTGTCGTTGTTTTAGATCCATCCCTCCTCCAAGTCGTTGATGTTACGGCTGGTCTTAAAGAGGGAGGAATTGTTATTGTAAACACAGAGAAGAGCAAGGAAGAAGTTCTTGAGCTCCTTAAGAAGAAGCCAAAGAAGCTCGCCATTGTTGACGCTACAAGCATAGCCCTCGAGGTTCTTGGATTACCAATTACAAACACCTCAATATTGGGTGCAGTTGCTAAGGCAACGGGCATAGTCAAGATTGAGAGCGTTGAGAGTGCTATTAAAGACACATTCTCCGGCGAACTTGGCGAAAAGAACGCTAAGGCTGCAAGAGAAGCCTTTGAAAAGACAGAAATTTATGAGATTTGATTTTTCCCACTTTACTTCATTTAATTGCCTAAAATCACTGCCTGTAACTAATTGAAGGAGGGGATCAGTTTGAACACCCTATTTGGGAGTAAAAAAGATGAAGCAAAAAAGCTCACATTCACAAGTGAGAGTGAGTACCCTGAAGCGCCAATCACCCTTGGCACGACCCTGATAAACTTCACTGGGGACTGGAGGACATTTATACCAGAAATTGATGAATCTAAGTGTGTAAAGTGTTACATCTGCTGGAAGTTCTGCCCGGAGCCTTCCATATACATCAAAGAAGATGGCTACGTTGCAGTGGACTACGACTATTGTAAGGGTTGTGGAATTTGTGCGAATGAGTGCCCAACAAAGGCAATAACCATGGTTAGAGAAGAGAAGTGAGGTGGCGAAGATGAAAAAGGTGATAAGTGGAAACTATGCGGCTGCTTATGCCGCTAAGCACGCAAGAGTTGAAGTTGTGGCTGCTTATCCAATTACTCCCCAAACTTCAATCATCGAAAAGATATCTGAGTTCATAGCTAATGGAGAAGTTGAGAACCTCCAATACGTGCCAGTCGAGAGTGAGCACTCCGCAATGGCCGCTTGTATAGGTGCTTCCGCTACAGGAGCGAGGGCATTTACCGCAACTTCAGCTCAGGGTCTCGCTTTAATGCACGAGATGCTCCACTGGGCAAGCGGAGCTAGATTGCCGATAGTAATGGTCGATGTCAACAGAGCTATGGCCCCACCATGGAGCGTTTGGGATGATCAAACTGACTCTTTGGCACAAAGAGATACTGGCTGGCTTCAATTCTATGCCGAAAACAACCAAGAGGTTTATGATGGCGTTTTGATGGCATTTAAGATAGCTGAGCACAAGAAGGTTAACCTTCCTGTTATGGTCATTGAGAGCGCTTTCATATTGAGCCACACTTATGATGTAGTCGACATGCCACCCCAAGAGGAGATAGATGAATTCCTCCCACCAAGGGAGCCGCTCTACACTCTCACGGACTTTGACAACCCAATCGCCGTCGGTGCTCTTGGTACTCCATCCGACTACTATGAGTTCAGGTACAAGATTGCCAAGGCAATGGAGAACGCTAAAGAAGTCATTAAAGAGGTTGGTAAGGAGTTTGGCGAGCGCTTTGGTAGGGACTACTCAAAGATGATTGAGTTCTACAAGACTGAGGATGCAGATTTCGTCTTCATGGGAATGGGCTCACTAATGGGAACAGTTAAGGAAGCCGTTGACCTGCTTAGGAAGGAAGGATACAAGGTTGGAGCAGCGAAAGTTAGGTGGTTCAGACCATTCCCCAGGGAAGAGCTTTACGAGTTAGCTAAGAACGTCCAAGGAATAGCTGTATTGGACAGAAACTTCTCCTTCGGACAAGAGGGAATACTCTTCAACGAAGCTAAGGGTGTCCTCTACAATACTGACGCAAAGCCAGTAATGAAGAACTATATTGTTGGCCTTGGTGGAAGAGACTTCACTGTCAAGGATGTTAAAGTGATAGCAGACAACATGAAGGCCATAATTGAAAAGGGAGAACTCGATAGGGAGATAGAGTGGTATGGATTAAAGAGGTGAGAAAGATGGAAATTCCTGAGAACGTTAAGAAGAGATTATCACTTCCAGCAGAGGAGTACTTCTATGCTGGACACACAGCTTGCCAAGGTTGTGCTGCCGCATTAGGTCTGAGGTATGTCCTCAAGGCTTACAAGAACAAGGTTATCTTCACAATCCCAGCATGCTGTTCAACAATTATTGCTGGGCCATGGCCATACTCAACATTTGGGGCTCCACTCTTCCACACAGCTTTCGAGACAACAGGTGCTGTCATAGGTGGAATTGAAGCCGCTTTGAAGGCTAAGGGTTACAAGGTTAAGGGCGAAGATGGCATAATGGTCGTCGGATGGGCTGGAGATGGTGGAACAGCGGACATAGGATTACAAGCCTTGAGCGGTTTCCTCGAGAGAGGTCACGATGGCCTTTACATCATGTATGATAATGAGGCTTACATGAACACTGGTATTCAAAGATCAAGCTCAACCCCACAAGGTGCTTGGACCACAAACACACCAGGCGGAAAGAAGCACTTCCTTGAGCAGAGGCCAAAGAAGAAGGTTATTGACATTGTAATAGCCCACAAAATACCCTATGCTGCTACAGCAAGCGTTGCATATCCCGAGGATTTCATGAGGAAGCTTAAGAAGGCTCAAGAAACTCCAGGACCAAGCTTCATACAGCTCTTTGCCCCATGTCCAACCGGATGGAGAAGTCCAACAGACAAATCAATAGAACTTGCTAAGTTGGCAGTCCAAACAGCTTACTTCCCACTCTTCGAGTATGAGAACGGCAAGTATAAGATAAACATGCCTTCACCAAACAAGGAGCCAAAGCCACTTGAAGAGTTCCTCAAGCTCCAAGGAAGATTCAAGTACATGAACAAGGAGGATATGGAGATACTCCAAGAGTGGGTGCTTAGAGAGTGGGATGAGCTCAAGAAAAAAGCAGAAATGTTTAAGTGATTCACAATTTCATTTTTAACTTTTTAATGAAAGCAAAAACATATAAATGAAGATTTGGATTCGTAAGGTGTATTGCTCCGAGAGGTGATTTACATGGCTGAAAACCCCTTTAAAGAGAATATTGAAATGGTTGAAAAGGAGTATAGCGAAAAAATGACTCCAGGAGCTATCGTCTATCTGCCAGGAAGCAGCGTAGTAAACAAAACAGGTTCTTGGAGAGTTTTCATGCCCAAATTTAACAGGGACAAGTGTGTAAGGTGCTTCATGTGCTACATCTACTGCCCAGAGCCAGCAATATACTTAGACGAGGAGAGCTATCCTGTCTTTGATTACGACTATTGTAAGGGTTGTGGAATTTGTGCGAATGAGTGCCCAACAAAAGCTATTGAGATGGTTAGAGAAACTAAATGAGGTGGTATAAATGCCAATGAGAAAGGTTATGAAAGGTAATGAAGCTGCTGCTTGGGCTGCCAAGCTTGCAAAGCCAAAGGTTATTGCTGCTTTCCCGATTACACCATCAACTCTAGTTCCTGAGAAGATTAGTGAGTTCGTTGCTGATGGAGAGCTTGATGCCGAGTTCATTAAGGTTGAGAGCGAGCACTCAGCTATTTCAGCATGTGTTGGTGCTTCAGCCGCTGGAGTAAGAACATTCACAGCAACAGCCTCACAAGGTCTCGCTTTAATGCACGAGATTCTCTTCATAGCAGCTGGAATGAGGCTCCCGATTGTTATGGCCATTGGTAACAGAGCACTCTCAGCTCCAATTAACATCTGGAACGACTGGCAAGACACTATAAGTGAGAGAGACACCGGTTGGCTCCAATTCTATGCTGAAAACAACCAAGAGGCTTTGGACTTAATTTTGGCCGCATTCAAAGTGGCTGAAGATGAGAGAGTCCTCCTCCCAGCAATGGTTGGATTCGACGCATTCATCCTCACACACACAGTCGAGCCCGTCGAGATACCTGACCAAGAGGTAGTTGACGAGTTCCTTGGCGAATACGTTCCAAAGCACGCCTACCTTGACCCTGAGAGGCCAATTACACAAGGTGCTCTTGGATTCCCAGCCCACTACATGGAAGCCAGATACACTGTCTGGGAGGCAATGGAAAACGCCAGAGAGGTTATAAAGGAAGTCTTCGAGGAATTCGAGAAGAAGTTTGGAAGGAAGTACCACATCATTGAGGAGTACAGGACAGACGATGCTGAGATAATTCTCGTCACTATGGGCTCACTCGCTGGAACAGTTAAGGAGTTCGTTGACAAGAAGAGGGAAGAGGGTGTTAAGATAGGTGCCGCAAAGATAACTGTTTACAGACCATTCCCAATCGAAGAGATAAAGGCACTTGCAAAGAAGGCTAAAGTCCTTGCACTCCTTGAGAAGAACATAAGCTTTGGAATTGGCGGTGCTGTTTACACCGACGTCGGCAGGGCTTTGATAAACGAGAAAGAAAAGCCAATAGTCCTTGACTTCATCCTTGGACTCGGTGGAAGGGACGTTACCTTTGAGAACCTAGAGGAAGTCGTTGAGATTGCAAGGAAGGCTATGGATGAGGGAGTTAAAGAAGAAGTCTACTGGATAGGATTGAGGAAGGAGATTTTGTGAGGTGATTTAAATGGCGGTTAGAAAACCCCCAATTACAACTCGCGAGTATTGGGCACCTGGTCACGCTGCATGTGCTGGATGTGGTCCTGCTATAGTCATGAAGCTCGCTACAAAGGCATTTAGTGAAGCTATGGAAGCTAAATACGGCGATCCAAATGCTTTCGCAATCGCTCACGCTACAGGATGTATGGAAGTTGTAAGTGGTGTATTCCCATACACAGCCTGGAAGGCTCCATGGGTGCACGTTGCTTTCGAAAACGCAGCGGCTGTCGCAAGCGGTGTTGAAGCAGCATGGAAGAAGCTTGGAAGGAAGGGTAAGATTTTAGCCATCGGTGGAGATGGTGGAACAGCGGACATAGGTATGCAGGCATTGAGCGGTATGCTTGAGAGAAGACACAACGCAGTTTACCTCATGTATGATAATGAGGCTTACATGAACACTGGTATTCAAAGATCAAGCTCAACCCCATATGGTGCATGGACAACCACTTCACCACCAGGAAAGTACTCAATTGGTGAGGATAAACCAAAGAAAATAGTCGCCCTCATTGCAGCAGCTCACCAAGTTCCATACGTTGCTACCGCAAGCATTGGTGATCCATTAGACTTCTACAGGAAGATGAAGAAGGCTGCAAGCGTTGATGGCCCAGCATTCGTCCAAGTCCTTGCCCCATGTGTCCCAGGATGGAGGACACCACCAGAGAAGACAATCGAAATAGCCAAGCTCGCTATTGAAACAGGTATATGGCCGCTCTTTGAGATTGAGAACGGTGACTTCCACAACATAAAGTTCCAAAGATTCCCCAAGGACGGAAAGTTCAAGAAGCCAATTGAGGAGTACCTCAAGCTCCAAGGAAGGTTTAAGCACCTCTTCAAGAGGCCAGAGGCCATTGAGGAGCTCAAGAACCAAACCAAGGAGCTTTGGAGAATCCTCGGTAAAGAAGTCGAACTTCCATGATTTCCCTTCTTTTTCTTATAGATTTTGTTTTATCTTTGATTAGCTTGAAACCATTCTGTGACCAGTGTTATATTGATGATTATCCCAGTTCAGTATAGGGAATTCTTGAATATATCTTAGTAGGGTAAGGCACTTGGCCATTTCTTACCCACTTTTGTTCATTATTGCATTTATTTATGACAAAGCTTATAAGTTTATCATGGGGAATTCCTTTAGGACAACCTAAAAATGAGGTGATTGTCATGACGATTAAAACTCCTCCAAATTTAAACATTGCAGGTTTTGGAACTGATCCACTGACTCAAAGGATTAAGGACAAGGAAAAAGAGTGGACTTACAAAATAGCGGTTTTAAGTGGTAAGGGAGGCGTTGGAAAGTCAACAGTTGCCGTTAACCTGGCAACTGCCTTGGCCAAGAAAGGCTACTTCGTAGGCGTCCTTGATGCAGATGTTCACGGCCCAAACGTCGCAAAGATGCTCGGTGTTGAAAAGGAAGAAGTTCTTGCCGAGAAGTTTGAAGATGGACACTTTGAGATGATACCTCCTATGAACGACTTTATGGGACAAACCACACCTATAAAAGTTATGAGCATGGGCTTTTTAGTTCCGCCGGATCAGCCAATTATCTGGAGGGGTTCTCTCGTTACCAAGGCCATTAAGCAACTTTTAGGAGATGTTAAGTGGGGTAGTTTGGACTTCATGATAATTGACTTCCCACCTGGAACTGGAGATCAAATTTTGACTGTTACTCAAACCCTCAAGCTAGATGCTGCCATTATTGTCACAACTCCCCAAGAAGTAGCTCTCCTTGATACTGGAAAGGCAGTAAACATGATGAAGCAGATGGGAGTGCCATACATAGCTGTCGTTGAAAACATGAGCTACCTCATATGTCCCCACTGCGGCAACAAGATAGATCTCTTTGGGGAGGGAGGCGGTGAAAAGCTTGCTCAAAAGGAGGGCGTTGACTTTTTGGGTAAAGTCCCGATAGATGTGAAAGCAAGAGAGGCCAGTGATAACGGCATTCCAATAGTTCTCTATGATGATACCGCAGCAGCAAAAGCGTTTATGAAGATTGTTGAAAAACTCATCAAGAAGCTTGAGGAAACGAAAAAAGAGAAAAGTGAGGAGTGAATTCTCT
The DNA here is from genome assembly GCF_000725425.1 of Palaeococcus pacificus DY20341. Taxonomy (NCBI): domain Archaea; kingdom Methanobacteriati; phylum Methanobacteriota; class Thermococci; order Thermococcales; family Thermococcaceae; genus Palaeococcus; species Palaeococcus pacificus. Next base: position 760,421 of record NZ_CP006019.1, read on the forward strand.
CATTTTTCTGCTTTTATTTTGTTTCTAAAGCTAGCATCTTTTAGAGTCCGCCTTCTATATGGTGTAGGTAACATAGGGAATACAAAAGATTCTAGAAAGAAATCAGGAAAATGCCCTCAGAACCAAATCTTTATATACCCGCCCTATCTATTAGTCTATGGCGGCGGACTAGGCTGGGGGGTTCGGCGTCCCCTGGAACCCGAAACCGTCGATATGCGGGGGCCGAAGCCCGAGGGGCGGTTCCTAAAGCCGCCCAGCCGACCCCGGGAGGAGTAATGATCCCTCGTCCCACGGGGCTGGCGGTGGGCCAAGTACGGCTGGAGGGCCGTGCTAAGGCCCTTTGCCCGCTGAACCCCGCAAGGCCCGGAAGGGAGCAGCGGTAGGCGGGACGTTCGGCGCTCGTGGGGGTAACGGGGGAGAACAAGTCCCGAGCAAGGCTGGGCGGTGGAGGGTTCCCACCCTCGGGCGTGTCCGCCGCCACACAACCTTTTGCTTAACAAAAGGTTGATCAAAGCTCGTATGTCCTCCGAAATTTAACTGTTTTTGGGTGAATCTTTACTCAACATGCTGCTTTTTATCGTTTCACTTATGATGGCGTCCTGTAGACGCCGAACGAAAGCTGAAACTAATTTAGCATCAAATTTGTTCGTTTAATTCACATCTAAGCATGCGACTTTAAATGAGACATACAAACTTAGTCAACTTTGCTCGGCAAGGATTGTGGCAAAACATTAATAATTCAGCTTCACCTTTTGCTTAGTAGGTGTCAAACATGCTGAGCGTTGAAGTTGCTAAGCTTAAGCTCGAAAATCCCCTCATGATAGCTTCTGGAGTATGCGATATGACCCCTGATTTGTTGAGGAGGGCTCACGAAGAAGGTGCTGGCGCTGCTGTAACAAAGTCCATTGGAATTAAACCAAAAAAAGGCTATGACAATCCCACGATAGTGGAGCTCCCGTATGGACTGATAAACGCGATGGGGCTTCCAAACCCTGGATGGGAAGCATTTTATGAGGAGTTCATAAATGAGAAGTTTGACTTTCCAATAATTGTTTCAATCTTTGGCGGAGATGAGAAAGAGTTTGCATTTTTGGCGGAAAAGCTGAGTGATGTTGCCGATGCTTTTGAGCTGAACTTGAGCTGCCCCCATGCGAAAGGCTACGGCATGGAGATAGGCCAAAATCCAGATATGGTCTATAGAGTAGTAAGAGTGGTTAAAGATGTTACGGATAAGCCAGTTATTGCAAAGCTAACCCCAAACATAGACAACATAACCAAACTCGGCTTAGCTGCAGAGAGGGCTGGAGCTGATGCTGTGTCTGCAATAAACACACTAAAGGCAATAGCCATAGATATATATGCCAAAAAACCAATTTTGAGCAACAAAGTTGGAGGCTACTCGGGCCAGGGTATAAAGCCGATAGCATTGAGGGCGGTTTATGACTTAGCTAAAGCTTTGGACATAGACATCATAGGCATAGGTGGAATAACAACGTGGCAGGATGCTGTAGAATTCTTAATGGCAGGTGCTAAAGCCCTTCAAATTGGAACCGCTGTCTCTTTGAGAGGTTTTGAGGTGTTTGGAGAAATCAATGAAGGAATAACGAGGTTTTTAATAGACGAAGGATATAATGATGTGAGGGAAATTATTGGCATAGCACTAGAGTGAGGTGGAAAAAATGAAGAGAGCTGTCGTTCTGTTTAGCGGCGGTTTGGATTCGACAGCCTGTTTATACTGGGCAAAAAAGAACTATAACGAAGTGATTATGCTTACTGTAAACTATGGGAGCAACGAAGAGAAGGTTACAAACAAAGTTGCGGAGTTTTTTTCAAGAGAGCTGAATGTTCCGTTAAAAATAGTGGAGCTTGAATTCCTTAAAGAGTTCTCGAAAATGCGAGGAACAACACTCGTGGGAGGAGAGACTCCAAAAGTCAGTGCTGAAGAGCTCGAAAATATGAAACGAGCTGAAGAAACAGCGAAAAGTGTTTGGGTGCCAGCTAGAAATGTGGTTTTAATTAGCATTGCCGCTTCACTTTTGGATGCTCTTGGAGGAGGAGATATCATAGTGGGCTTTAATGCTGAAGAGGGGACAACTTTCCCTGACAACACTTTAGAGTTCGTTGAGAGGATGAACGAGATGCTTCGCTATGGAGCGCTGAGCGAAGTTAAAGTTGTAGCTCCTTTGATAAATCTTGACAAGAAAGGAATAGCAAGACTTTTGAAAGAGTTAAACACAAAGTATGAGTATTCAAACTCATGCTATATGCCTAAAGGATTCACTGAAGACGGAAAGCCAATCCACTGCGGAGAATGTGAAAGCTGTGTGAGGAGACATAGAGGGCTAATCAAAGGAATTGGTGAAGACAGGACGGTTTATGCTGTTAAACCGAAAATTTAATGTGTCTTTTTCTTTGTACATGTTTATCATTTTTATGTCAATTTAATGGCACTATTTGGAGATGTTTTATCATGAGTTTGTTAATTATCCAAGGGCTTACTCTTTTTGCAATTATTTTGTATTGTGGGGGTTGGGGGTTATTGGGTGGAGCCCCCGAACAGGGGGCCCAAAGCCCTGGTGCCAAGACGGCGGCGTCGAGGGGAGCGAGGGCAAAGCCCTCACAATGAACCCCGCCCTCCAACCAAGGGCACAACACAATGCGCTCTCGAGGAAAACCCCAACCGGGGGAACCCTCGGGAGTAAGACAGGCCCAACACCCCAACCAAACCCCGGACGGAATGCGATTTTCACATCGCGGCCGACTCCCAATTCCGGTTGATCCTGCCGGAGGCCACTGCTATCGGGGTCCGACTAAGCCATGCGAGTCAAGGGGCGCTTGCGCGCACCGGCGTACGGCTCAGTAACACGTCGGTAACCTACCCTCGGGAGGGGGACAACCCCGGGAAACTGGGGCTAATCCCCCATAGGCTTGGGGTACTGGAAAGTCCCCAAGCCGAAAGCTCCGGCGCCCGAGGATGGGCCGGCGGCCGATTAGGTAGTTGGTGGGGTAACGGCCCACCAAGCCGACAATCGGTACGGGCAGTGAGAGCTGGAGCCCGGAGATGGACACTGAGACACGGGTCCAGGCCCTACGGGGCGCAGCAGGCGCGAAACCTCCGCAATGCGGGAAACCGCGACGGGGGGACCCCGAGTGCCGTGGCACAGCCACGGCTTTTCCGGAGTGCAAGGAGCTCCGGGAATAAGGGCTGGGCAAGGCCGGTGGCAGCCGCCGCGGTAATACCGGCGGCCCAAGTGGTGGCCACTATTATTGGGCCTAAAGCGTCCGTAGCCGGGCCTGTAAGTCCCTGGCGAAATCCCACGGCTCAACCGTGGGGCTTGCTGGGGATACTGCAGGCCTTGGGACCGGGAGAGGCCGGGGGTACCCCTGGGGTAGGGGTGAAATCCTATAATCCCAGGGGGACCGCCAGTGGCGAAGGCGCCCGGCTGGAACGGGTCCGACGGTGAGGGACGAAGGCCAGGGGAGCAAACCGGATTAGATACCCGGGTAGTCCTGGCTGTAAAGGATGCGGGCTAGGTGTCGGGCGAGCCTCGAGCTCACCCGGTGCCGCAGGGAAGCCGTTAAGCCCGCCGCCTGGGGAGTACGGCCGCAAGGCTGAAACTTAAAGGAATTGGCGGGGGAGCACTACAAGGGGTGGAGCGTGCGGTTTAATTGGATTCAACGCCGGGAACCTCACCGGGGGCGACGGCAGGATGAAGGCCAGGCTGAAGGTCTTGCCGGACACGCCGAGAGGAGGTGCATGGCCGCCGTCAGCTCGTACCGTGAGGCGTCCACTTAAGTGTGGTAACGAGCGAGACCCGCGCCCCCAGTTGCCAGCCCCTCCCGTTGGGAGGGAGGCACTCTGGGGGGACTGCCGGCGATAAGCCGGAGGAAGGAGCGGGCGACGGTAGGTCAGTATGCCCCGAAACCCCCGGGCTACACGCGCGCTACAATGGGCGGGACAATGGGAACCGACCCCGAAAGGGGAAGGAAATCCCCTAAACCCGCCCCCAGTTCGGATTGCGGGCTGCAACTCGCCCGCATGAAGCTGGAATCCCTAGTACCCGCGTGTCATCATCGCGCGGCGAATACGTCCCTGCTCCTTGCACACACCGCCCGTCACTCCACCCGAGCGGGGTCTGGATGAGGCCTCGTCCTCTGGGCGGGGTCGAGTCCGGGCTCCGTGAGGGGGGAGAAGTCGTAACAAGGTAGCCGTAGGGGAACCTACGGCTCGATCACCTCCTAACGCAGGAAATCCGTCCGGGGGGTTATAGGGGTGTTGGGCCTGTCAATCGTGGGCCGGTAGCTCAGCCTGGGAGAGCGCCGGCTTTGCAAGCCGGAGGCCCCGGGTTCAAATCCCGGCCGGTCCACCACGAAGAGTGCAACTCCCGAGCAGAGCTCGGGGGTGAAGGGTCTGAGGGAGTGAATAACTCCCGCGATGAGGGCCGTGCACAGGCAGACTAACCCAAAAAACTGCCCAGCCTCCATAGTAGGGGCAAGTACACTAAACCGCCTGGTGGATGGCTCGGCTCGGGGCGCCGACGAAGGGCGTGGCAAGCTGCGATAAGCCTCGGTGAGGCGCAGGCAGCCGTCGAGCCGAGGATTCCCGAATGGGACTTCCCGCCCTTATGGGCACTCCGTAAGGAGGGGGAACGCGGGGAATTGAAACATCTTAGTACCCGCAGGAAAAGAAAGCAAAAGCGATGCCGTGAGTAGGGGCGACCGAAAACGGCACAGGGCAAACTGAACCCCAAGTGGAAACACTTGGGGGATGTGGTGTGGTGGGTCCTGCCTAGGATCCTCCTCGGTGAAGCTGAAGTCCGCTGGAATGCGGCGCCGGAGAGGGTGATAGCCCCGTAAGCGTAAGCCGAGTGGATCCGGCAGGATTCCTGAGTACCGTCGGTCGGATATCCGGCGGGAATCTGGGAGGCATCGGCTCCCAACCCTAAATACGTCCCGAGACCGATAGCGAACTAGTACCGTGAGGGAAAGCTGAAAAGTACCCCTGGCAGGGGGTGAAAAGAGCCTGAAACCAGGCGGTGATAGTTGGGTGCGGCTCTTAAGGAGTGAGTCTCCCTGAAGGAAAGCCTCGCGAGGGGTGAGTACGAGGGGAGAGGACCGGGGTCGCACCGTCCGTCTTGAAACACGGGGCAGGGAGTTCATCCGAGCGGCGAGGTTAAGGGGTGGAACCCCGAAGCCGTAGGGAAACCGACAGGTCCGCAGGCGTTTGCTGAGGGACGGGGTGTGAAAGCGCCTGGAGTCGCTCGGATGAGACCCGAAACCGGTCGATCTAGCCCGGGGTAGGGTGAAGTCCCTCACCAGAGGGATGGAGGCCCGTTAGGGATGCTGACGTGCAATTCGCTCCCGTGACCTCGGGCTAGGGGTGAAAGGCCAATCGAGGCCGGAGATAGCTGGTTCCCCCCGAATTATCCCGTAGGATAGCCCGGGGCGAGGTTGGTGGTGGGGTAGAGCACTGATTGGGTGTTTAGGGGGCGAAAGCCTCCGGCATCCTGTCAAACTCCGAACCCACTACCGCCGTAGACCCCCGGAGTAGGGCAACGGTGTAAGCCGTCTGCCGAAAGGGAAAGAACCCAACCTGGGGTTAAGGTCCCTAAGTGCCGGCTAAGTATGACCTAAAGGGTGTCCCTGGCCTTAGACAGCGGGGAGGTAGGCTTAGAAGCAGCCATCCTTTAAAGAGTGCGTAACAGCTCACCCGTCGAGGTCAGGGGCCCCGAAAATGGACGGGGTTCAAGCCGGCCACCGATACCCCAGCGGGCGGAGTGTTTGCTCCGTCATCGGGTAGGGGGGCGTTCCGGTGGGGTAGAAGGTGGGCCGTGAGGTCCACTGGACCCGTCGGAATTGCGGATCCTGCCGGGAGTAGCAGCATAGCCGGGTGAGAATCCCGGCCGCCGTAGGGGCAAGGGTTCCACGGCAATGTTCGTCAGCCGTGGGTTAGTCGGTCCTAACCTGGCCCGTAATTCGGTGCCGGGGAAAGGGAAACGGGTTTATAATCCCGTACCGCGGGGGTAGGTGCGGTAACGCAAGCCCGGAGGGTGACGCCTCGGGGTAGGCGGACCGGTCTTGCATGGCCGGCTAAGCGTATAAGCCCGGGGAGTACCGTAATGGTGAGAACCGGGTGAAGGCGTGATGGGCCTCCCGTTAGGGGGGTTCCGCTGATCCCTGGGGCCCGTGAAAAGCCTTCCGGGAGCGATCCTCCGCGACCGTACCAAGAACCGACACCGGTGCCCCTGGGTGAGAAGCCTAAGGCGTGTCGGGGGAAACCCAGCCGAGGGAAATCGGCAAATTGGCCCTGTAACTTCGGGAGAAGGGGTGCCTGCGGTTGTGTAAACCGCAGGTCGCAGTGACTAGGGGGGCCCGACTGTTTAGTAAAAACACAGGTCCCAGCTAGCCCGAAAGGGTTTGTACTGGGGCCGACGCCTGCCCAGTGCCGGTACGTGAAGCCCGGGTTCAACCGGGTGAAGCGCCGGTAAACGGCGGGGGTAACTATAACCCTCTTAAGGTAGCGAAATTCCTTGTCGGTTAAATGCCGACCTGCATGAATGGCGTAACGAGGTCCCCACTGTCCCCGGCTGGGGCCCGGCGAAACCACTGCCTGGCCGCGTATGCCAGGGACCTCCGGACGGAAGCGAAGACCCCATGGAGCTTTACTGCAGCCTGCCGTTGCTGTACGGCTGGGGGTGCGCAGCGTAGGCGGGAGGCGTCGAAGCCCGTCCTCTGGGGCGGGTGGAGCCGTCCATGAGACACCGCCCACCTTTAGCCGTACAGCTAACCTCCTGTTGGGGGGACAGCGGTAGGTGGGCAGTTTGGCTGGGGCGGCACACTCCCGAAAAGGTATCGGGAGTGCCCTAAGGTCGGCTCAGGCGGGTCAGGAATCCGCCGTAGAGTGTAAGGGCAAAAGCCGGCCTGACTGGACTCGTAACAGAGGCGGGTCCAGCCGCGAAAGCGTGGCCTAACGAACCCCAGAGCCTCCCCGGTGGGGGCCTGGGATGACAGAAAAGCTACCCTGGGGATAACAGAGTCGTCTCGGGCGAGAGCCCATATCGACCCCGAGGCTTGCTACCTCGCTGTCGGCTCTTCCCATCCTGGTCCTGCAGCAGGGGCCAAGGGTGGGGGTGTTCACCCATTAAAGGGGAACGTGAGCTGGGTTTAGACCGTCGTGAGACAGGTCGGATGCTATCCTCCGGAGGTGTTGGCCGCTTGAGGGGAAGGTGCCCTTAGTACGAGAGGAACAGGGTGCCGCGGCCTCTGGTCTGCCGGTTGTCTTGCAAGGCATAGCCGGGCAGCTACGCCGTGTCCGATAAGGCCTGAAGGCATCTAAGGCCGAAGCGGATAAGGCCTGAAGGCATCTAAGGCCGAAGCGGTCCCCGAAAATAAGCGGCCGTTCCCTGGGTTGGGGTTTGGGTGACCGGCCCGTTTCCAGGGACGAGGGCGCCCGTAGAAGACGGGTTTGTTGGGGCGGGGGTGTAAGCGGGAAGGGTTTCCGACCCGTTTAGCCTGCCGTTCCCAATTGCCCGAGGTCTTGCCCTGAATTGGGGGCTGGGCGTTTGAAAGGTTAGTCTGCCTGTGCACGACCCACCAAAACCCTTCCCAAAACTTCTTGCGCAATTAAAAAACTAGTTATTGTTTCTGAATGCAAAAATTAATATGAGGCTAGAAGTGGATATCCTTTTTTATAAACTCCTCTTGCATCAGTATTCCTATTCCTGTTTTCGTTCCTAGTATTTCAATCACAACCGTCCACTTTGGATTGCTTAGATTGACAACCGCATTTAGTTCTTCCTTTATTTTTCCTCCTAGCTCGATTTCAATGTCTTTGCTTGATTTGATTTTATTTCCTCTCTTCCTGCATCTAACTGCAAAGCTGTCTCCTTCTTTTATCTTTGTTTTTGCGAGTTCAAAACCAATATTTATTATTTCATCCCTATCGCTCTTAACGAGCACGTCTAAAGGAGTAATCTTAAAAATCGCACTTGTCTCAAATTCAATTATGCGTTTCAGTGCCTCTGCTTTCTCAAGAGGAGTGAACACAATTAGGACTCCTCTCCATTTTGTGCGTTTGACTTTTGCATTTCCCAATGCCCATTCTAATTCTAGAGAAGCATCTCCTTCCCTTCCAACAGGACATGTAACTAAAAGAACTGTCATCTGCTTTCCCTCCACAACTTTTATATCTAATCGCAACTGAACTTTTAAGGGTGGTGATTAAATGGAGAACAAAGTGATGCCTCTTAAAGTTTATCAGTCTCCTTCTTATGAGATCTATGGTATATCAAAAAACCCTTTTGCAGAGCTTGCAAGTGAAGGTATACGCGATGTGGAGAGCATACACGTTTACCAAGAAGTTGATATGAAGCTCTCTATGGCTTTATCTGAGGTTCTTGGAAACAAGACTTCGATAGCTTTTTCTATAGTCGGGCCGCTGGGAATGGGAAAGACTCAAAGACTTAAGAGCTTGGCAAAATCGATTGAGGAAAACAATGGAAAGGCCATATATGTTAAGGTGGACACCAATGATATTCTGAAAATAACGCGCGATATATTCAACGCTTTTAAACCTCCGAAGAGCAAAACTGCTATATTTTTGGAGAATCTATCAAAAAAGCTCGGTTTTATTGATCAGCTTGAAAAAATGCTCACATCTGTTGATGAGTACAAATCCAGAGATATAGCGGAGCTTTTAACGAAAGAGATGAGTAAATATCCTCATTCTGCTCTTCTCCTTGATGAGCTTGAAAACATGCAAACTGCTAGGGAGCAGGAGAAGATACAGTTTTTTGAGATGCTAAGACACTTTATAAGCAACATGCCCCCAGGATGTATTTTTGTGTTTGCCTGTGTTCCTGAAGCTTACGAAGAGTATACAAAGCTCTTTCCGGCCTTTTTCATGAGGCTCCACTATGAGTTTAAGCTCAGGCCTATGAGTATAGATGAAACATTTGAACTTGTTAAAAAGCGTTTAAACGGAGTTAGAATTAGAGATACGGATGATCCTATATACCCCTTCACCGAAAAGGCCATAGAGCTAATCCACAGCCTTGGAAAGGGCAATCCAAGACAAATATTGAGACTCCTACACTTTGTGTTGAATGAGGCAAGCAAGCACAAATTTGACCCAATTGATGACTACGTCGTTACCACAATATTGGAAGAGCCCAAGAGCCTCGAAGAGTACTTAACAAGGATTCCTGATGACTATAAGGAGCTGGTGGAGGCTATTGTCTTTAAGTTCAAAGGCGGACCAGTGAGCTACATCCAAATTGCCAAGGAAGTCAAAAAGCCTGGAATTCAGGTTTATGATCATTTGGAAGAGCTCATAAGGCTTGGATTCTTAGTCGGCGATCCAAAAGGCAACTACAAAGTCCCCGAATACGTTAGGAGATTCATGGAAAAAGAAGAGAGGGCTGGGGAGGCAGAGGAGTGAATTATGATGGGCACGTGCTAGGGGGTATTCTAACATATCCCCTGGCTGTTTTAGTGCTCTCTTTGCTAAAATTTTATGGCAACTTGCCCATTGAGATGAGCTTTATAGCAATGGCTTTAGGCTACGCCTTTTACGTATTGGGTAGCGATTTGCCTGATCTGGATCATCCGGAGGCTTTAATTCACCGCGGCTCTAAACCAATTGTGGCGGTGGCTGTGGGAAGCTCCATCTTCTTAAAAGCCCAGCAGTATGCCAACATAGCCCCTTACGAGTGGGCAAACCTCACAATAGCTTGGGGGATTGGAGCAATAGTTGCATTTGCTTCGTGGTATGCATACACTGCACTAATGCCGAGGCACAGAGGAGTTGTACATTCTTTGGCATTTGCATTCATCTATGCTATCTTAGTCTTTGTGGCCCTTGAATACGGTTTGGATCTCAAGTTTGGTGAGGCGCTTTTTGTTGGTATTGCATCTTTTTTGGGTTATACTCTCCACTTAATTTTAGATAGACACATAAAACTCTTTTAATGTCTTATTTTTGTTTTTCAACAATGTTTTAAAGTTTAAATGCTAAAAAATAATTATGCTCTGCTGATTGAATATTATACATATGTGTCCCATAATGTTTTTAAATTATTTTAGGGACACCAAAAATTGGAGGTGGTAACATGTTCAGCTTAACGGGATTGTCAACTGCTGGAAAAGATGAGAATAAAGTAAGAGATGTCCTTATTATTGGTGCAGGACCCGCGGGATACACAGCAGCAATTTATGCGGCGAGGTATGGTTTGGACGTGGATATCATAAGCAAAGACCTTGGTGGAAATATGGCTTTAACTGACTTAATAGAGAACTACCCTGGGTTCCCAGATGGTGTAAGCGGTCAGAAGCTCGCTACCTTAATGTATGAGCAGGCCAAAAAGCTGGGTGTGGATGTTATTTTTGATGAGGTTGTTAGAATTGATCCTGCAGAGTGCCCCTACTATGAAGGGCCGTGCAAATTTGAGATCCACACCAAGAACGGTAAGATCTACAAGGCCAAGACGGTTATTATTGCGGTTGGAGCGACACCAAGGAAGCTTAGAGTTCCGGGGGAGGACAAGTTCTATGGAAGGGGTGTGAGCTACTGTGCAACATGTGATGGACCTCTCTTTAAGGGCAAAGAAGTCGTTGTGGTTGGAGGGGGCAACACCGCCCTTCAGGAGGCTATATTCCTCTATGAAATAGGTGTTAAAGTAACTCTTGTCCACAGGAGGGAAGAGTTTAGGGCAGACAAGATACTTCAAGACCGCTTTAAGGAGAAGGGAATCCCCACAGTTCTCAACGCCGTTGTAACAGAAATTAAAGGAGATCAAAAAGTAGAGGCAGTGGTGTTAAAGAACGTCAAAACTGGAGAGATATTTGAGAAAAAGGTCGATGGAGTGTTCATCTTTATAGGTTATGAGCCGAAGACAGACTTCGTCAAACATCTCGGAATAACCGATGAGTATGGCTACATCCCTGTGGACATGCACATGAGAACCAAGGTCAGAGGCATTTTTGCAGCAGGAGACATTACAAACGTTTTCAAACAAATAGCTGTTGCCGTTGGTCAGGGAGCAATAGCCGCCAACTCGGCCAAAGAGCTCTTAGAGGAATGGCAGAATAAAATTGCCTCAGAGTAGCTTTATTTTCTTTTGAGTTTTGAATTACTTCACAATTTCTCTGCTTGCTTCGAAACTTTTTCGAACAAACCTGTTCTTTGATGAGCATAAAATTATATAGATATATAACGGGTTATACAGTGGTGAGCTAAGATGGTAAAGAGACCTGTTGTTAAAGAGTTACCCGGTCCAAAGGCAAAGGAGATAATTGAGAAGAACTTTGAGGTTTTAGCTACAACAACTCAAGACCCAGAGGCTTTGCCTATAGTTATCGACCACGGTGAGGGAGTTCTCGTCTATGACATTGATGGGAACAGCTTCTATGACTTTGGAAGCGGCGTTGGTGTTATGAACGTCGGCCACGCGCACCCAAAAGTTGTCGAGGCTGTTAAGAGGCAGGCTGAAAAGTTTACACACTTTGCTCTAAACGACTTCTTCTATGAAAACGCCGTTGTGTTGGCACAAAAGCTAAGTGAACTTGCTCCAGGAGACTTTGCCAAGAAAGTTGCGTATCAAAACAGCGGTGCAGAGGCCAACGAGGTTATGATGAAGCTCGTGAAGTACGGCACTGGAAGAAAGAGGTTCATAGCCTTCTACCACGCATTCCACGGAAGGACACAAGCTGTTTTGAGCTTAACAGCAAGTAAGTGGGTGCAGCAAGAGAGGTTCTTCCCAACTATGCCCGGCGTTGAGCACATTCCATATCCAAATCCCTACAGGAACCCATGGCACATCGATGGTTATGCTGACCCCAAGGAGCTCATAAACCGCGTTCTTGAATTCCTCGAGGACTACGTCTTCAAGCACGTTCCACCAGAAGAAGTTGGTGCTATAGTCTTTGAGCCAATCCAAGGTGAAGGCGGCTACGTCGTTCCACCAAAAGACTTCTTCAAGGATCTCAAGAAGCTCGCTGACAAATATGGAATTCTCTTAGCTGACGATGAAGTCCAAATGGGTGTTGGTAGAACAGGTAAGTTCTGGGCTATCGAGCACTTTGGCATTGCTCCAGACACAATCCAGTTTGGTAAGGCTATAGGTGGAGGAATACCCTTAGCAGGATGTATCCACAGAGCTGATATAGCATTCGACAAGCCTGGAAGGCACGCCTCAACCTTCGGTGGAAACCCTGTTGCCATTGAAGCGGCCATTGAAGTAGTGGAGATAGTTAAAGGCCTCCTTCCACATGTCCAAGAGGTTGGCGATTACTTACACAAGAGGCTTAAGGAGCTTGAGGAGAACTACGAGGTCATCGGTGATGCAAGAGGTCTTGGACTTGCTCAAGCTGTCGAGTTCGTTAAGAACAAGGACACAAAGGAGAAGAACGCTGAAGTTAGAAACAAAGTTGTTGCGGAAGCCGCTAAGAGAGGTCTCATACTCCTCGGCTGTGGCGACAATTCCCTCAGGTTTATCCCACCATTAATCGTCACCAAGGAAGAAATCGACGTCGCCATGGAGATATTCGAGGAGTCATTAAAGGCAGCTTTGAAGTGATCTCTTTTTACTCTCTCTTTTATTCCCCAGCTATTCTTCAGAGGAAAGTTTTTAAGCGGATAACTCAAGTTTTAACTTGAATAATTTTGTAATGTGGAGGTGGTAACTGTGACTGAAGAAGAGCTGATGGTTATAGCTCCTTATGTTAAATGGCTGCTGCTCCTCGTGGTGGTGCTCTACTTTGGATATGTGTTCGTTCTGAAAAAGGAGGAGTTTAAGAGCTCAAGGGTCGTCGCGGTCTCCGCAGTAATGGCTGCCCTTGTTACAGTAGCGACGATGGTAATTAGAATCCCAACACCTCAGACCAGCGGTTACATAAACTTTGGAGATACAATGGTCATGCTTAGCGGTGTTTTGTTCGGCCCACTCGTTGGAGCTTTTGCTGGAGGATTTGGCTCTGCTCTTGCTGATGCTATAGGCTATCCTCATTGGGCCCCGTTTACCTTGGTCATCAAGGGAGTTGAAGGATGGGTGGTAGGCTACATTGCATCAAAGAGAGAGGACTTCACAACGGTGCTCCTGGCCACGATAGTGGGCGGCTTCCTAATGGTGCTGGGTTACTTCCTCGTCGAGGTCTACCTCTACGGGATTGGGGGAGCAATGGCAGAAATCCCGGGTAATACACTTCAAGCAATTACAGGAATAATAGTGGGAGGAGGAGTGGGGTACACCATAAAAAGGAGGTACCCCCAGATAGTCTCAATGGTATCCTAGACGCGCAGCTCTTTCCACACTTCTTTCTCTTTCTCCTTTAAGAATGGGTCTACAGAGATTCTTCTAGATGCTTTTTTCATTAGTCCAAGCGTTTGAGAGTCTGCGATAACTGCATCATAGCCCAAGTCTTCAATTTCATATATCTTCAGATTGTAGTCTACCAGTACATCACCCGCATATAGTAAGAAATCAGAGCCAGCCAAGATAATGTCTGGATTTAATCCCTCGTCTTTGAGCTCTTTGATTTTTGCCTCAAGGATTTCTTTTATCTCCTCTCTCATCACTCTTGTTCCTCCACTATCTTTATGCCGCTTGATGTCCCTATTCTTGTAGCTCCTGCTTCTATCATTGCCTTCGCTTGCTCATACGTCCTTATTCCACCGGAGGCCTTGACTCCCAGCTTATCACCAACGACTTTGCGCATTAGTTTAACATCTTCTATTGTTGCTCCGCCGCTTCCAAAGCCCGTCGAGGTTTTTACAAAGTCCGCTCCTGCTTCCATAGCTAGTTTACAGGCTATCTCTTTTTCTTCATCTGTTAAATAGCACGTCTCAATAATGACTTTCACCAAAGCTCCTCTCTCGTGAGCAACTTTCACAATCTCTGCAATGTCGTTCTTAACGTACTCATAATTGCCATCCTTTAGAGCGCCTATGTTTAATACCATATCCAGCTCTTCTGCCCCATCTTCCAAAGCTTTTTTCGCTTCAAAGACCTTAACTTCAGTCGGCGTTGCTCCCAAGGGAAAGCCTATAACAGTCGCTACTTTAACGTCACTTCCCTCTAACTGCTCCTTAGCGAGCTTGACGCGATATGGATTAACACAGACTGCGTAGAATCCATACTTTTTGGCCTCTTCACACAGCTTTATTATGTCCTCTTTGGTCGCATAAGCCCTTAAATTTGTGTGATCGATATATCTCGCTATATCAAAGTCCATGCACATCACCTCTAAGGTTTTACGCTTAATCCCTTATTAGCCTTTTCTACTCAATTTTGCTTATGCCCACCCAAAACCTTTAAGTTTGGAGGACAAATATCACCCGAGGTGAATGAGATGGAGAACCCATTTGAGATTACAGGAATAGTGGCTAGGGAAATTTTGGACTCTAGAGGAAACCCAACAGTTGAGGTAGATGTTTACACACCCTTTGCTATGGGAAGGGCTGCTGTGCCAAGTGGAGCTTCAACAGGAACTCATGAGGCTTTGGAGCTTAGAGACGGTGGAGACCGGTTCCATGGAAAGGGTGTTAGAAGGGCTGTTGAAAACGTTAACAAGATAATTGCCCCTGAACTTATAGGAATGGACGTCACACTCCAAAGGGACATCGATATGCTAATGCTCGAGCTCGACGGCACGGAGAACAAGTCAAACCTCGGTGCAAACGCTATTTTAGGTGTTTCTCTCGCAGTCGCTAAAGCCGCTGCCGAAACCCTTGGTTTGCCACTCTACCGCTACATTGGAGGCACAAACGCATATGTTTTGCCTGTTCCAATGAGCAACGTCATCAATGGTGGAGCACACGCAGGTAATGACTTAGACTTTCAGGAGTTCATGATAATGCCTGTTGGGGCTAAGAGCTTTAGAGAAGGTATTAGGATGGTTAGCGAGACATACCACACCCTAAAGAAGATTCTAATGGAAAAGTATGGAAAATTAGCTGTTAACGTTGGTGACGAGGGTGGATTTGCTCCACCAATGAAGGATGTTAGAGAGCCATTAGACGCTCTAGTCCAGGCAATTGAGGAGAGCGGTTATAAAGTTGGAGATGAGATAGCTTTTGCCCTTGACGCTGCTTCAAGCGAGTTCTACAACAGTGAAATTGGAAAATATGTAGTCGGCGGAAAGGAGTACACAAGGGAAGAGCTCATAGATGTTTACAAGGAGCTCGTCTCAACTTATCCAATCGTTTCAATTGAAGACCCAATGTATGAGGAGGACTTTGAGGGCTTTGCCATGATAACAAAAGAGCTCGGCAAGAAAGTGCAGATAGTTGGCGATGATCTCTTTGTCACAAACGTCAAGCGCTTAAGGAAGGGAATTGAGATGGGCGCAGCCAACGCGCTCCTATTGAAGGTCAACCAGATAGGAACTCTCAGTGAGGCAATTGATGCCGCTTACCTCTCATTCAGGGCTGGCTATGGAGTGGTTGTGTCCCACCGCTCTGGAGAGACAGAAGACGCCACCATAGCGGACTTAGCCGTTGCATTGAACGCTGGCCAAATTAAGACAGGAGCACCAGCAAGGAGCGATAGAAACGCTAAATACAACCAGCTCATAAGGATTGAGGAAGAACTCGAGGGTATAGCACTTTATCCGGGCAAGAAGTTTAGGAACCCATTCTTGTGAGCCTTTTTCTTCTTTTAAACTTTTCTTGCTATGTTTTGAGGATTAAGAAAAATATGAAGAAACCTCAAGGATAGAGCCTTGAAGGTGTTCTCGGGAAGAGTGTGGCCCACCTCACGTGGTCGAGCTTCATTACCCATGCTACCAAACGCTCTAAGCCGAGACCAAAGCCGCTGTGGGGCACACTTCCGTACTTTCTAAGGTCGAGATACCACTCGTAGTTCTTGGGGTCCATACCCTCTTCGATAATCCTTTGGACGAGCTTGTCGTAGTCGTCTTCTCTCTGGCTTCCTCCTATGATTTCGCCGTATCCTTCTGGCGCCAAAAGGTCGGCAGCTAATGCCTTTCTCGGATCTTCGGGGTCTTCTTTCATGTAGAATGCTTTAATGTGCTTTGGATAGCCGTAGACGAAGAACGGCCTGTCAAATTCTTCCGTTAATACTCTTTCCTCATCTGCACCCATGTCTTCTCCCCATTCAATCTGAACGCCCTTACTTTGAAGGATATCAATGGCCTCATCGTAGCTGACTCTCGGGAATGGCGGCTCGGTGTTCTTGAGCGTTGTTAAGTCCTTTCTAAAGGTCTCGATCTCTTTTTGTCTAAGCTCAAGAGTTCTCTGCACCATATAGCTTATTAGCTCTTCCTCAACCTTTAGGATGTCCCACAAGTCCATCCAAGCACCTTCAAGCTCGAGGTGCCAGTACTCTGTAAGGTGTCTCCTAGTCCTGCTCTTCTCTGCTCTAAAGCTGGGGGTTAGAGACCATACTTTTTCAAGGCCAAAGATTGCTGCCTCTAAGTAGAGCTGAGCTGACTGGCTCAAATAAGCGTCTCTATCGAAGTACTTGAGTTTAAAGAGTGTTGAGCCTCCTTCAACTGCTCCCGTCACTAGAATTGGTGGGAACACTTCGTACCAGCCGTCTTGGAGGAGCCACTCGCGAGCAGCCTGCATCATGGTAGCTTTAACCTTCATAACCGCGGCAACTTTAGGGGAGTGAAGGTGAAGGTGCCTAACGTCGAGGAGGAACTCTGGACTTGCATCCTTTGTTATTGGGAAGAACTCCACATCTTGGACTACCTCAAGCTTCTCCCCCTGGATTTCGGCACCGGTTGGGGCCCTTGGGTCAGCCTTAACTGTGCCTTCTATAATCACGCTCGACTCTATACCTACTTTTTTAGCCAGCTTGTAAGCATCTCCGCTATCTTTTTTGAATATTGTTTGGATTATCCCGCTTGAGTCCCTAAGGACTATGAAAACTTTTCCCCCAACTTCTCTCTTTCTATAAACCCATCCAGCCAATTTAACCCTTTGTCCTTCCATATCTGGCTTAACATCTGCGCAGTAAATCTTATCAATCATCATAAAACACCTCCAATCTTTTTTAAACTCAAAAATTTGGCTTATTAAGTTATCTATGAGAAGAGTCAATTCATCCAGAGTGCTACTGTCTTAAACCTTAAGCTTTTTGGTTCAATCAACATTGGCATAGGCATCGTTAGGCTTAGATGTTGAATTATATTTAAATTATTCGCTTTTCTGTTTGGCAATTTGACGAAGACTTTAAATATATCGCCTCCTTAGGTAACTTCCCCGAGGTGATGGATGTGAAAGCACTGATTGGAAATGCTCTCGATGCTAGAGGGCTTAAAAGCAACATTGCGGTTCTAATTGAAAAGAATAAAATTCATGAGGTCATACCTAGAGATAGGCTCAAAGATTATGATGTTGATGAAGTTTTTGGAGGAGATGGCTACCTTATAATCCCTGGATTGATAAACGCCCACACTCACGTAGCGATGACGAAATTTAGAGGGCTGGGAGATGATATGGCCCTCGATAGGTGGCTCAACGAAGTGATATGGCCAATGGAGAAGGAATGGACTGGGGAAGAGGTCTACAAATGGGCCCTAATTGGAATCGCGGAAGCCATAGCAAACGGCTCAACAACAATAAACGACCATTACTTCTTCGCTGAAGAGATCGCAAAGGCAGCTCAAAAGCTCGGCGTTAGGGCTTTTATTGGGCAGACTATGATGGATTTGGTCGACATGCCCATAGCAGAGCCTGAAAAGGGATTTAAGTTTTTCAAAAAGTGGAGCGGTAAAGACGAGCTAGTTACAGCTACTTTAGCACCTCATGCAACGGATACATGCTCAAAGGATCTTTTGAATGATGTTGAAGAACTCAGCGAGAAGAAAGATGCTCTAGTTCATATTCACGTTTCTCAGAGCAGAGAAGAAGTAAAGCGCGTCAAGGAGAGGGAAGGTCTTTTGCCAGTTGAGTATCTAAAAGAGGCCGAACTCTTAAACGAGAGATTGATCGGCGTCCACGGCGTTTATTTAACCGAGAGGGAAGTTGGGCTCTATGCAAAAAGCGGTGCTACTTTAGTCCACTGTCCTATCAGCTTGGCTAAACTTGAGGGCAGCATAGCTCCTATAATCTCGCTCTGGGAAAAAGGAGCTAACATAGCTCTAGGCAACGACTGCGCAGTGTCGAACAACGCTATGGACATGATTTTGGAGATGAAGTTCGCAGCGATTTTGAACAAAGTGAAGACTGAAAACCCAACTAAAGCAACTGCAAAAGATGTTTTTTATTGGACAACGCTTGGAGGAGCAAGAGCATTGAGACTAAATACGGGCTTAGTGGAAAAAGGCTACCTGGCAGATTTAGTGTTAATAAACGCCAAAAAGCTCCACTTTTTGCCTGAGACTAATTTCCTTTCGCACCTCGTTTATTCCGCTAGAGGAAGTGATGTCGAAAAGGTCTTCGTTAATGGGGAGCTCATATACAATGAAGGATACTTCCTAAAATTAAAGATGAGTATAGAGGATTTCTATGCCTTATAGCTCTTTAATTTTATGACTTTTTACTTTTGGAATAAAGCCCGGTATTGTAGATTTAGGCACTGTGATAACTTCTACTAGTCTTTCTTTTGCAGGCTCTCTATCTACCATGATAACTTGGTCGCTGAGGATTGTAAGCAGCGTCTCGAACTTTCTATCCACAGCATCTCTATTTAAAAGTAACATTTGGACTGTTTTATGTTTTTTTGCGAGTCCTAACTCAGACCCTTTAAGTGTACCTTGTATTAACGCATTTGTAAATCTCTCTCCAAAGTTATAGTACATCCCCTCCATGGTCGCAATAAGGGAAACAACGACTCTATCTTTTGGAACCATATTTGCATATATCTTTCCCATAAGTTTGCCCAATTTTTGGAGGCCAATCTCATTGTCCCAGCTTTTTACCTGGTATACATATGGCTCATGGTTTGGCAGTTTATACTTAGAACCGAAAAGATCTATCACAATTAAATTCCCTGCATTTCCTTCTTTTTCGATATCTAGCCATACATAGTTTGCTCTTAGTTTTAACTTAGAGATAGGTATTGTGGTGTTTAATATTACTCCAAAACCACCATTCTTTATGATATGCTTAAAAATTTTTAATCCAAGAGTCCATCCTATTGAAAGTTTGCCATAATCTATTAGAAGTATCCCATTATTAACTATGCCTCCACCCAAAAGTTCATCTATCTCTTTAATCCCACTGCTGATTAATTCTATCTCCATAGGGCATCCCATCCCTTAGGCAAAAGCATATGCCCTAAGTATACATGCTACGGCTAAGCGTATAACAAAGAAAGTATAAAAAGTTTCTGGATAGTTTCCAATACGTTTTGAAAAAATGTTATAAATGAGTATTCTATTGGAAAAAAATTACAACATATCTCTGGTTTTGATACTTAGATAACTAAATTTTAAGGCTAATCTTGGAATATTTATTATTCTCATGTCATAATTAGATAAATTTTTCCGTATTTTTTGCTTTTAGTGGAGTTTACTAACCATTACTAATTAATTTTGCTATAAAAATCTGTTATTCAAGCTGCCTATTTGTATTTCTCTTTTATCCAGTAAGATTTATATAGAATACTCTGCAAACTTAATGGTAGAACCGTAGTAAATATTACAATAAGCCTCAATGGGCGGGTGATAAATTGTTCGTGGATCCCTTTGTAATTAGATCTATTAATAAGAGCGAGTTGCGCAAGCGTATTCTCCTTTATTTGTATGAAATACATCCAAACGCTTCTTATCTGGCTGAAATCTCTAGAATTATTCGTTCTGATCCATCAAATGTAAGAGGGGCTTTAATTGGGCTTGGCAATAGATATAATGGCAGCAGTTCTCTTGTTAGTTTAGGATTGGTAGAAGTGCTCGAAAGAGACGGATTTAAATATTATCGTTTGTCTGACTATGGAAAAAAAGTTGTAGAGTCTCTTAGGTCGTATCACTCTTACTATAATAGATTTATGTGAGGTGTAATCATGAACAAACTAATCAGAATGTTGGATACGAATCTTTCCGCTATTATAGATCTCTCAATGTTTAATTTAATTAGAATCGGGCTGAAATATGGCATATTTAATGAACTAGATGGTAGACGACATTATGCAGATATTTTAATGGCAATCCCAATCAAAAACAAACCTTTATTGAAGTCTCTTTTAGATACATATGGTAAAATAGGTGTCGTGGGAACAGGATTTAATGAAATATGGGCGAAGGATTTTTATTATAAATTAGCCCTAACTAAGGAAAAAAATAAATATTTAATCCCAGATTGGATTCCAATTTTTGAAGAGATATATAAAATGATAGATTATGCTGCGATCTCTCCGGAACATCCAAAAATATTGATGGATTTTGACAAAGACGCTGATTTTTGGGACATGAGACTAAATACTGGGCTTAATAGTGTATATAGGCACCTCATAAAAAGAATTGGCTTGCTGAGAGATGGAATGAGAGTTTTAGATTTAGGATGTGGTTCTGTTTCTCCTGTTGAAATTGGTCGTTTTGTGGGCCCTAATGGTGAATATGTAGGAGTTGACTTTTCTCCGGGCACTTTAAGCATTGCAAAACAAAAGATTAAAGATTTAGGACTTGATTGGGTTATATTAAAAGAGATGGACATAAGAAGTATAATACCAAAAAGAAAGTACGATGTAGTTATCATGAGCTTTGTTTTGGAGTATATTCCTGATATTCAAAGTGTGATTAGAAAAGCTGTGCAGGCATTGGATGAGAATGGAAAGTTAGTAATTGTTGATCCATTTAGAGAGAACTATCCAGATATAGAAGCGTGGGAGTTCTTTGAAAGCCTTACAAAGGAATTTGTTAAGTTCCCAAGTAAAGCTGAAATAATTAATGCTCTTGAGTACAATGGCTATACATTTATACCCCGTGAATTTGGTAAATCTGTTTTGGTATTTGAGCTGCAATAGCCCCTTTAACTCTTTTATGTCTTATAATTTCTAGTGGTATTTACCTACATATGTACATACATAGTTGTGTGCATAGACAAAAACAAAAAATTGCTTTATATTCAAACTTCAATAATAATATTGCAAAACTTCCAATGGAGGTGCTAAATAGTGGGATTTTTAGCAAAGAGAAAGAGGGGTGCGGTTGGTATTGGCACCCTGATTGTGTTTATTGCTATGGTTCTAGTGGCGGCAGTGGCGGCGGCAGTTCTTATTAACACGAGTGGTTATTTGCAGCAGAGGGCAGAATCTACTGGAAGACAGACGACAAAGGAAGTAGCAACAGGACTACAAATCGACAAAGTAGTAGGACATGTAGATCAAAACAATGGTAAAATTGACTTAATGTCATTTTATATTTCAGTTCAAGCAGGCGGAGAAGCAATAGACCTTAACCAAACAAAGATATACTTAAGCGACGGACAAAACGTTGTTGTTCTTCAATATGGAGGCACTGGTACATACTATAGTAGTTCATTAAGTAATGGTTTGTTTGATACAAACTTAGGAGTTTGGAACAACTTAACATCAACGACCTTCGGTATTATTGTAGTTCAAGATGTTGATAGTTCTGTCAGATCCAATTACCCAAGCATTAATTCTGGAGACATAGTAATCTTAACCGCAAATGTAAGCGCGATCTTTGGCAACAATGGAATTTCACCAAGAACTACAGTCACAGTTGAAGTTAGACCTGAGTTTGGCAGCCCAGGATTTACAGCGTTTACAACACCACCAAGCTATGGACAGGCAACGGTTATTGAATTGAAGTGAGGTGGGAAGAATGAGGAAGCGTGGTGCGGTTGGTATTGGCACCCTGATTGTGTTTATTGCTATGGTTCTAGTGGCGGCAGTGGCGGCGGCAGTTCTTATTAACACGAGTGGTTATTTGCAGCAGAGGGCAGAATCTACTGGAAGACAGACGACAAAGGAAGTAGCAACAGGACTACAAATCGACAAAGTAGTAGGACGCATATCAGGGAACAAGATTGACAAAATGGGAATATACATTTCACTTCAAGCCGGTGGTGAGCCAATAGATCTGAGCCAAACAAAATTAGTGTTGAATGATCAAAAGAAACTTGCTATATTAGAGTACAAGGACTTTACAAGAGTCAAAATCTCCCCAGATATGGATGGAAAGATATTCAATACAACACTCGTAGGTACCAGTCAAAACGTTACTTATAACTCAGCAAGTGGAGATACTATTAGCTTAACTGTAAGCGGAACATTAGAGCAAGATTCAAATGGTAACTACGTTGGTACTCTAACAGTAACTGGTGGAAGCCTTAACACAACTTCAGCCAACAACGCTAACTTCACAATTTCAAGTGGATACCTTGAGGTTACAGGAAACAGCGGCAATAACATCATAATTACCTCAGGATATTTGGCTACAAACACTGGTAAAACATTGCCTGTGAAATATGCCAATTTAACTAGTCCAAAATCACTAAGTGGAGGTAGTGTACAATTTAGTGCAGACACAATAAACAGCGGAAACATTACAATTGCATCCATATGGAATGTTTTGGACAGTGACAATACTCACTTTGGACTAATAATTGTCCAAGACGTTGATGGATCACTGAGCGGTGATGTTCCAACAATAACATCGGGCGACATAGCAATTATTGTAGTTGATACTAAAGCTGTCTTTTCAGATACCAGCGGAATACCAACAAGGACAACAGTGAGTGTTGAAGTTAAGCCAGAATTCGGTGCTTCAGGATTTACAGCGTTTACAACACCACCAAGCTATGGAATTGGTAACAATCAGGTCATAGAGCTTAAATGAAGTTTTCCCTTTTTAGTTTTAATTTTTAACTTTAATTTTAGAAGGTGGAGAAAAATGTCCTTCGACTATCTAAAGAACAAATTCAAGAAAAAAAATTCCCAAAAGCACATAGAAGGCAGCATAGATGATGTAATCTTTGATGCTCAAGAGGGGGAAGCATCTCAAGCAAATGAAGAGAAGATTGAAGAGCTTGAGGAGAAATTGAACAATACTATGGCTCAACTTTCAGAAGTTGAAAATGAAATTCCTAGGATTAAAATGGGAATAGATACTCTAAAAAGCCAGATACAAGAGATAAGAGGGGATATAGACAGTTTAGACAAAACAATAAAAGATGTCATGATGCTCTACGAGGTAGTTTCTGAGGAAATTAATCCTTTTAAAGACACCAGAGGGAACAATCCAATTTTAAGCGAAATTCAGGAACTGAAAGAAGCAATAGAGGAGTTAAAAACTGAAATTGCTCAAATAAAGGCGGATTTAAAGCTCATATCTACTCGTGGAGTTGATTTAGACTCTCTAATATATGATGTACTTTCGGAGGGCTACGAATGATAAGTGAAATAGAAATAGATGAAAAGCTCAAAAAATTGCAAGGAAAAGTGCCATCTATACTGATTAACGATTTGCGAGAGAAGTTAGTAGCTAAAATGGATGTGCTTGAGCCAAAGCAAGTTGATAAAATTATTGAGAAAGTTGTTAATAAGTATACATCTCAATCTGATAGATTAGTTATGTTGGATAAGCGAATTGAGGAAATTGGGAGACATCTTGAAGATATTTCAAGAAATCTCGGTAGAACCTATGGAAAGAATGAAATGTGGGGTAATGGTGGTAATGTTGTTGATAATGGGGCTTGGGGGATTGAAATAAAGGAGGAGATACCAATGGAAAAGGAGAATAGGTATATGGGAGAATCTTTTAAGGAACCGAATGACAATAGCACTATACCGGAATTCAACATTCCTAGAGAAGTTGAGTCGGTATTATTTAGTGCCCCAAAAAAGGCATATAGGCTGGAGAAGCTACCCAATGATATGATATCAATGATGACTGCCTTTAAATGGCTGGGGTTCTTGATGGAAAAAGTTGGTGTTCAGAACCTTGAAAACGTCTTGGAGTATTACCATGAACTTGGGTGGATATCCGAAGAGGTTCTTAATGATCTTTTAAAATATGCAAAAGGAACAAAACCCCACCACAGGGAGCCTAATTGGAAGCCGGAAGATAAACTGACAATTCAAGATCATGTAATATCACTCCTATTCCTTGAGAGATTGAGGGGGGTTAGAATTAGTAGGGAGACATTAAACAGTCTTGAAAGAGAAATGAAACTAATAACAAGGGCAATAGAGGAGTTCTATGGAGTATAGGGGATTAGTATGGGCTTCAGTGTTTCAGCGTCTTTCGCTATACTGATGATTTCCACTTTAATTGCGGTTTCCATACTTTATACTTCATTTGAAGAAACATACTTAGAAGTGAGTAGTTCAAAGGAAGCTCATGACAGTTTAAGCGTTATGAAACTTAACAGCCGGCTGGATATAGCAAATTGGAGCTACTTAGAAAATGGTAGTTACTACAATGTTTATTTTAATCTCACCAATGAAGGTTCACTTTTGAGGCCTAATTACTGGGATGTGCTTTACGATGGGATTATAAACTCCAATTATATCTCATTGGAAAGTCGGGAATATATGCTACCTGGTGAGAGTATTGAATTAAATGTTACTAACATTCCTAAAACTACTCAGATACATTCCATAGTTGCTACAACGGAATACGGATGCTCTTTGAAAATTAAATGGACATGGGACAACCAAACTAATCAAACTAAGCTTCTTAGTGAGTCATGGTACTGTCCTTTGGAGGGATAGAATTGGCAAGTAGAGCCATGTCAGAGCTTATATTTTTCATTGCATCAGTGTTAATAGCAAGTGTGGTAGCGGGGGCGTTATATATGACTACTCAAAATATTGCAGATGGAGTGAAGGATAAAGGCGTTTTACTTGCTCGAAGTTTAAAGATGGACTTTGCTATAATCAATGATCCTGAGAGTATTCCTCTAGTTAATGGATATTATGTGTTTTATATCAAAAATATTGGTAAAGAGAGTTTTTTATTTAATTCAAACGGTGTGACTGTGCTTATTGACGGGGAGATAGTAAGTTCTACATTTCTTTCATTTGAGAATATCGATAATCCGGGATCTGAAGTCTTAGATCCTCATGATATTGGAAAACTTCTCGTTAATTCTACCATCATAGATACGTCCTCTCAATATCATAAAATCACAATTATCTTGGTAAATGGCAAAAAAAGAAGTTTAGTATTTAAAATTTAGGGGGCAGGGAACATGGGAATGCTAAAGATTACAATAAAAAATGATGAGCTTCACAGAAGATTGGGGGGTGGAATACCTGCGGGTACCATAGCTTTGATAGAGGGAGATACGGGCAGTGGAAAGTCTGTATTCTCTCAAAGACTTCTCTATGGCTTTTTATCGAACAATCATTCTGTTGCATATATCTCAAGTCAATACACGACTGTTGAATTCATAAATCAAATGTATTCTTTAGGCTATGAAATTATACCATTTTTAATAAAGAAAAGGCTATCGTTTGTATCGCTTTATCCTCTTTTATCAGATATTTCTGAAGAAGAGAGATTTTTAAATAGGCTCATAAGTGAGCCGAGGATATGGGATGATCCGGAAGTTACAATAATAGACTCAATAACCCCCATAATCCGTAATAGTACTCCGACTTCCCTAAGAGCTTTTATGGAGCATATAAAAAAGCTCAGTTCTTTAGGAAAAGTGATCATACTAACAATTAATGAGAAGGACGTGGAGAGGGACATCATTCTAAAGTTAGAAACGGTTTCAACTTTGCTTATCAAGCTTGATGTTAAGGTTTTTGGCGGGGATTTAAAGAATTCTGCTAAAATTGTGAAATACAACAAAGCGCTGGGCATCTACCAAAAGATAATACCCTTTAGAGTGGAGCCTAAAGTTGGGTTTATCGTAGAAATTGCGGCGGTGGTATGAAATGGCCGAGGTTAGTGATACTTTAGATGCCGCGATGCTTAGGAATCCACACCTTAAGAAATATGTCGAGACATTTGCTAAAAAGTATGGAAAATTTCCTAAATTTCATGTAAGCTTAAGTAGAGATATGAAAGATATCAAGTATCCAAATATAATATATCCGGTGGGAGATCCAATTTTTATCCATATATATGGAGATGCAAAGACTGACAGAATGTACATCGTTATAGAGCCCAAAATAGAGACAAAGGATGAGGAAAAAAAGTATGATATGATAAAAGAAAAATTGCTAGAACTGGCTCCATTACAAAAAATCCCTGAGGATCCTGAAGAATTTGAGATGCTGTTGGATCTGCTTTTTGATGAAGCTGTTAAAAAGGTAAATTCTGGGGAGGGCTTTTTAAGAAGAAAGAAAATTCAAATAAGCAAAGAGCAGCTTGATAAGTTCCGCTACTTGTTAAAGAGAGATATAATTGGAATAGGTCCGTTGGAGGCCCTTGCGAGGGATCCTTATATTGAGGATATTCATATAATAGGTGCAAATTATGTTTCACTCGTCCATAAAATCTTTGAAGCTCTTCCTACTAATATAACATTTGAGGATAATATAAAGTTGGCAGACTATTTCAAAAGCTTAAGCGAGCGTATAGGACGTCCTGTTAGTGATAAGAACCCTGTAGTTGATGGAACACTACCTGATGGCTCGCGTATAAATATCTTATACAGCCCGGATGTTAGTATAAACGGGCCCTCTGCAACAATAAGAAAGTTCTCAGCTACTCCCTTAAGCGTAGTACAACTTGTTAATTGGAACACATTCTCTGCTGAAGTTGCTGCTTACTTGTGGCTCGCTTTGGAATATGGAATGAGCATATTTGTTTGTGGTGAAACGGCGAGCGGAAAAACAACCACTTTAAATTCCATAATTCCGTTTATTAAACCTAGTGCAAAGATATATACCGCTGAGGACACTCCAGAAGTTATTGTTCCTCATCCAACATGGCAAAGATTAACTACCAGAGAAAGAGGGCCTGAAGACTCAAGAGTTACGCTTTTTGATCTCTTGAGAGCTGCATTGAGATCGAGACCAAACTATATCATCGTAGGTGAGATTAGAGGTGCAGAAGGTGCCATAGCATTCCAAGCTATGCAAACTGGTCACCCAGTAATGAGTACTTTCCACGCAGGAGATATTAAAAAGATGATACAAAGATTTACAGGAAGTCCAATTAATGTTCCTGTTACTTTTATAGACAACCTGAATATTGCACTCTTCCAGCAAGCAGTTTATGTAAGAGGGAAATTCCTCAGAAGAGTTGTGAGTGTTGTAGAAATCGAAGGGTATTACGAAGAAATTGGTGGAGTCGCTACAAGAAACGTGTTTGAGTGGGATCCAGTAAGTGATAGACACGTATTTAGAGGAATGAACAACTCTTATATCCTAGAGAGAAAAATTGCGGAAGTAGCTGGCTATGAGGATCCTAAGGATATCTATAATGAATTGTTTTTGAGAGCAAGGATAATCCAAAGAATGATAGAGTTGGGCATTATGGACTACTGGAGTGTCTATCGGGAGATAAAGAACTTTTATGAGAAAGGAATTCAGGGTTTAAGCTTTAGAATATGAGGTGTTTAGTGTGAAAAATGGGGCAAGTATCTTTGTAAAAGCGGATTTGAACATGAAGGATTATCTAAGGAGAATCGTGGTTCCTAATGTAGCTCTCTCTATAGTTCTCTTTATCTCCATCTCTTTTTTGATTAGGGTATATAATTTTTCACGTTTAGTCAAATTAGCGGTATATATTGTGGCTATTCTACCTGTAGTGTATGCAGCTCTTTACCCTACAGCAAAGGCTAGTTCTAAATCAGTTCAAACAAATTCAAGGATACCCTACTTTGCCACCTATTTTGCAGTGCTATCAACAAGTGATGTTGGGAGAGAGGATTTAGTGCTTAATATTGCCTCTGAAAAGAGTCTTGAACCAATTGCAAGTGATATGAGAAAGATCTATCTTTTAATTGCAAAATTTAACACTAGTTTTCCCAAGGCATTACGTTTCCTTTCAAAAAGAACCCCAAGTAAAGTTTTCTCAGATTTTCTTGAAAGGTTGGCATACTCCCTCGATAGCGGTGTAGATCTTAAAGAGTACTTACTGCGCGAGCAAAAAACCGTGATGGATGATTACGAAACATTTTATGAGGGAGCACTTTATGACCTTGATGTGTTTAAGGAGATATATTCATCAGTTATCATTGGAGTTGTATTTCTTGTGACGTTCATTATAATAGGACCTCTTATAACTGGCCAAAGCGTTGAAATTTTAATAATATTTTCGCTCATTGTCGTGTTGGCCATTGAAATTGGGATTTTAGTTGTTATAAAACATAGAATGCCTGAAGATAGAATATGGACTCAAAATGCTATGACATATGAAAGAAAGCAAAAAATGATAAGAAGTATTTTAATTTCTATTGTGGGAATTTTAATTGTATCTGTGCTTTATGTGTTAATTCTGAAGCCGAGATTTAATATTCCGATTTATCTCTCTCTGGCATTGATCGTGACTCCTTTAGCTTATTTTGGGCGTATGCTGGATAAAGAAGAAAGCAGGATACTGATTAAGGATGAAAATTTCCCAGCGTTTATAAGAAGCTTAAGCACGTCACTGGCATCAAGTGGAGGCTCCTTAGTTTTAGTGCTTAAATATTTAAGCTCTCACGACTTTGGATCTCTAACTAAAGACATAAAGAACTTATACAATAGAATGGCTCTTAGAGTAAGCGATATGGGTGCTTGGAGGCACTTTAATGCTGATACTGGCAGCTGGTTGATTAGTATGTTTTCAGAGATATTTAGAAAGAGTATACGGCTTGGAGCGGAGCCGGAATATGTTGGTTTGGTAATCTCAAGAAATTTTGAAAGACTCATAAGACTTAGAAGGAGAAGAACACAGAGTGTTTCGAGTTTTAAGGGT
The DNA here is from genome assembly GCF_000725425.1 of Palaeococcus pacificus DY20341. NCBI lineage: Archaea > Methanobacteriati > Methanobacteriota > Thermococci > Thermococcales > Thermococcaceae > Palaeococcus > Palaeococcus pacificus. Next base: position 789,212 of record NZ_CP006019.1, read on the forward strand.
GTTATTTTTGGAATTACAGCCGCATTTGCGTTTTCTTTAATGACAGCATTACAAATTGTTGAGTACATAAATAACATATTCTCAAATGTGCAGGTTCAAGGGGAATTTTTAACAAGCATACTCTTCCTACCATCTGAGCAGAGCCTTGTTCTTACTAGTTATGTAATTATCTTGATTATTACAATTCACTCACTCATGTCTTCTATTGCAATAAAGTTTGCAGATGGAGGCCATATTGGCATTTCGGTATATTACTTTGTAGTCTTAATGTGGATCTCTGCAATTAGTATGTTTTTGGGTGAGCATATTATAAGTAAGATGATACGCACGGGAAGTATGGTCCTTCCGATAATGGAGGTGATGACATGAAAGAAAAATTTTTATTAATGATTTTGTTTCTTGTAGTTATTTCTCAATCGGTCTACGCTGATTCCACGATTTCCGGATGGATTTTAGTTCCAGATAGCGTTAAACTTGGAGACTATTCAATAGAGATTAATGATATCTCTATCACAAAGGGAGAAGTATTTGCAATTTTTGAAGGCAAAGGAATGCATAGGGAATATGTAATACCCGTGGGAAAGGAGATAAAAGCAGATAACATTAGTTTAACGTACTGGAAACTGATAAGTGGAGAACGTACCTATATATTAACTACTATTCATTTTCCATATCTCCTTGAGGGGCAGTCTATAAGTTTTGGTGAATATCAGATACTACTATTTTCAACTAATGAAAACAAAACTTCACTTAGAGTTTATGGAAAAGAAGAGAGTAAAGATTTAACAGTAAAAAGTGGTGAAAGCATCAAATTTGAAAATCTTGAGATTTCTGCAGTTTCAAGACCCGAAATTTTCAACGGATTTCTTATTAAAGATGAAGAATATAGAATAGGGGACTGGAAGTTGAAGTTTATTGATTACAACGTAACAAATGAGAACGGCACCTTAATAGAGAGGGCAAAAATCGAAATAAATGGTAATACTTTTGAACTGAAAAAAGGCCAAACTGTGGAAGCTGATGGAGGCATTCTTACAATTGATGACTTTATTGGTGAAAAATACTTAAAGGTGCATTTTGTGATTAAAGGAGCGTATCTACACATCAATGTGCTTCCAGATTATCATATAAGCCTAAGTGTGGGTAAAACTACAAAACTTGGCCCATATCTTGTTAACGTGGAGAATGTGTTTGGAAATGAGGCTTACATTTCGATACTCAATCCTTGTGGAAAACCTATCAACAGTGCTTTACTAGTCCCTAACACTATTGGAGCAGGTCTCTATTATAATGGCTTGGTAATTGGAGTGCTAAATATCTCTTCAGGCGAAGAAAGAAAAGTAGAACTGATAGGGTTCCTAAATGAAAAAGATGTGCCTAAATTGGAAGAATATGCATTGTTAAACATCACTCTTTTGGCACCAAAGAATGTTAATCAATACGAGCGCTTCACATCTTACATTTACTTAAAAAATGATGGTAAGGTTGACTTAAATTTCCTTCAAATAACTCCTGTTCTTTCCCAGGATTTTGAGATAGTAGGAACTTATCCAACTTTCTTAGAGGAACTTAAAGTAGGGGAGACTCAAAAAATTCCCATAGAGCTAAAAGCTTTGAAAGGAGGCTCACTTTACCTTGGACAGATAAAAGTTAGCGCTTATGCCCAATTCGAGCTGGCATGCAAAGGATTCGAGAAAATTGAATTTACGTCAAATGAGGATTGGATAAATGTGAATGAGTATAAGCCTAAGTATGTCACCGTAATCAATACAGCTGATGGAAAAGTAGGGGATAAAATAAAAGTCAATGTGACAGTTAGAAGCTTTTCGAACTTTGATGTTCCATTCACTTTATCCGTTGCTTTACCCAAAGAATTTGCTATCTATACCACAGACTTTACAAAAATTAACGGGAATATTCTTTATGTTACCGATACTTTATCCACGAATTCGTCAAAGACCTATACATTCACAATGATTCCTAATAAAGTTGGGGAGTTTACAATAGAGACTTCCTTGGAGTCTAAGGGGAACTTCTTTAAAAATCACACTACATTTAAAGTTTATCCCAACAATCCATCGACAAACTCTCCATCTAGTACAGCCACGCCTACATCTAATTCCTCTAAAATTTCAACTACTACAATTACGCAGACGATGGAAAAAACTACAACTGTGTCAAAAATAGTTGTTCAAAATACTACCGTTGTTCCATTGAAATCGAAGCTTTTATTTAGTGGAGGAGGCTTTGTAAGTGGTGTAGCATTTATACTCTTACTAGCTTACATTGCTGCCAAACTAGAAGAACGGAGGGAGAAGTCATGAAGTTAAGGGCTAAAGCAACTATATTAAGTTCTTGGAAGTCAACTACTCATCAATGGAGGGATGTAATAGCAGAGCTAAACAAAACGGGCATTATTTTGAACTATGTTAAAAGAGGAGAGGTTATCAAAAAGGAGATGTACGGTTTTTCTAATCTAGTTGACGTCGGTATGAATATCCCAGATGAAGTTAAACTTAATCCTACACGTGACCATTTTGGATTAAAATTTCGTATAAGGAGTGGGGAAATTTATCTTCTTTTGACATTAGGAGAGAATCCTTTAATTTTTGATATAAAGGAATTTGAAAACTTTATTGACTCCATTTTCATGGCTATTTTGGATGGGAAAAAAGCTATGCTCCAGTTTGCAAGGAGCAAAGGTGGAGCAATTAACATGGACTCCAAATGGGATGAAGCAATGATAAGAATTGTTTCGGCGGGAGGAAAAAGGGATGCATTCATAGTCCAAGGAAAAAAAGTAATATCATTATTTCGCGATTTGGAGGATATGGAAATCGAGGAAGTTGAACTTGGTGAAAAAACTGTAAAGGCTTTAAAATTAACCCATAATTATAAAAGTGAGAGCGTAACTTCTTACCTTTATATTCCAAGTAGAAAACTTACATTGTTTTTAATTAGATACATCCTTCTTCATGGTCCTGAGTCTAGAGAGCTTATGGAAAAGATAGCAGATGAATTTGGAGAAATAAAACGGGATATAGAAGAAGAGCTTCAGAGAGAACTAAAGGAGCTTATGAAGATAAGCCCAGAAAAGCAGCAGATACTTCTTGCTCTTTACTCCGGAATAAATCCTTTGGAGATACATCAATTTTTAGGAATACGCGAAGAGGATGTGGAAAGGATTTATGACGAAATGATAGACGAAGGGCTTCTTAAAATAGTCATGATAAGAAAGATAGTGGATTTGACAATGGATGGCAGAAAAATTGTAAATAAACTGATAAAATTAGGAAATATGGAAATGTAGCTATATTGCCCATTCGTCTTCCTCAAAAAGCTTGTTCAAATCTAGAATTATGATCAGCCTTTCTCCATCATCTATTTTTGCAATGCCTTTTATGAATTTTGTATCTACCCTTGAGGATAAAGTTTTAGGTGTCTGCTCGATTTCTTCCTCTGAGAGCGTCAAAACATCTGAAACCGAATCCACGATAAGTCCAACTACTTCATCCTTAACTTCTGCGATTATTATCTTCTTTTTTTCTAAAGGAATTTCATCTTCTAGACCCAACTTTCTTTTTAGATTTATAAGTGCTGTTATTTGTCCTCTTAAGTTTATTACTCCTGCTATGAAGTCTGGGACGTTAGGAACTCTAGTGATTGGCATCATTTCTTTAATTTCTCTAACGTGGGATATCTCTAGGCAGAACTCCTCTTCTCCTAAGTTAAATGTTACTACCTCCATATTTTTCACCCCCAAAATTAAAAAATTTAAATGATTAGAGCTTAAATACCAAAACTGAGTTTCTTAGCTCCTCGACGACATTCTTAAGCTCTTCAGCGTTCTTCTTAAGCTCTTCCATGGCTGCTGTTTGTTCTTCAGCTGCTGAGCTGACTTCCTCAGCACTTGCAGTTGTTTCTTCTGCGGAGGTTCCCAAGTCTTCTAAAGCGCTTGAGATCTCCTTCGCTTCTTCTTGGATCTTGAACATGCTTTCTTTAACTTTTGCAAGCTCTTTCTGGGATTCTTGGATTAACTCAGCTATATTTGAGAGGTATTCAATAGTTTCCTTAAGTGTTTCAACTGAGGTATCCACTACTTGGACTCCATTCTTAGTTGCACTTACGGCATCTTCCATGTCTTTTCTCATGTTGTCAATTATTCCCTTTATGTTGTCCGCTGCTTTCTTACTTTCTTCGGCTAGTTTTCTAATTTCTTGTGCTACTACTGCGAACCCTCTACCTGCTTCACCGGCACGAGCGGCTTCAATTGCAGCATTTAAGGCTAATAGATTCGTTTGTTCTGCAATACTTGTTATGACATTTGTAATCTCGCCTATGTTCTTTGACATTTCACTTACTTTATTAACGGTGCTTTCTATGAGTCTCATGGTTTCTTGTATATTTTGTATTTGCATGGCAGACTCTTCTCCTTTCTTTTTACCTTCATTGGCAATGTTAACGACTTCATTTGTTGCTAATTCGAATTCTTTGAGAGAGTTTACTCCTTTTACGGTAATGTCCTCCATGAGTTTGGATGCTTTGCTTATTTGGTCTATATTCTCTTGTTGCCTTTGAGCTTCCATACTTACCTGCTGTATGGCCTCATTAACTTGGTTTACAGCCTCTGTTACATCCATAGCCACCTGGGCCAGACTATTAGCCCTCTCTTCAAGAATTGCACTTTGTTCTGTGATTTCCTTAATTAATTCTCTCAAAGTGGCAATGGTCTTATTTATTGACCTAACAGCATTCTTCAATTCACCTTTGGCCTCTAGGGCTACTTCCTGACTTAAATCTCCATCTGCTAAGCGTTCAAGGGCTTTTATAATGTCATCTAGAGTTTCTACCACATTTTTAGATATTGCATTAAATGCCTCTACAAGTGCTCCTATTTCATCTTTTTCTTTATAGCTCAGTTTTTTAAGCTCTTCAGCAGATTTTTTGAATTTGGATTCTGATAGAAGCATTGCAACATCGTTTAAATCTCTTAATGGTTTTAACGCTGAACGGCTTAGGGTGTAACCAGCAAAGGTAATTGCAGTGCCTAAAAGCAATGCAATGATGATTAGATAGAATGAGTTTTTCTCTAGATTACTGGTCATATCAGATGCAATTTCAGTGTAGCTGGCTGTCAGCTCATTTAAAGGAACAATTGAAAAGACTACCCATCCTGTTTGAGGTATCCTTGAAAATGCTGCTAATTTTTCCACACCCTCAAAAGAGTAAACGACTGCTCCTGTTTCGTTGTTTTTAATGGCGTTTGCTAAAGGTTTTAAGGATTCTTCCTTGTATATGTTGAGTGTGTTTACGTATTTTTCATTAGGATGTACAATTACAAGACCATTTTGATCTGCTATCGCAATGTAGCCGGAGTTTCCAAGTTTTATTGAATTTGTATTGTCTATTAGAGTCGAAACAAAAACATCTATTCCCACAACTCCTATGAGCTCCCCATTTTGGTAAACTGGAATGGCATATGTGATGACCCATTTACCAGTTGATGCATCTTTATACGGTTCCGTCCATATACTTTTGCCTGCAGCTACTGCATCTTTATACCAAGGTCTTATTCTGGGGTCATATCCTTTGGGCAGCTCCTGTGCAGGATAAATAATCATGAGGCCGTCTTTTTCTCTACCAAAGTATATGCTTGATATTTGGGGCTCTGCATTAGCTAGGACTTTAAACCTTTCCATGAGACTCTGATTAAGTTGGCTATCTGTGACACTTGCAAGATAAGCATTCTCTGCGTCATACCGTGCTATGTTTCCTATACCTTCAATTTTTCCAAAAAATGCTGAAAATGTATCTGTGATTACTGTTGTGACTGCTAAAGCTTCCTCTTTGGCTGCTTTTTGCCCTTCTATATCCAACTTTGCTTTTATGTCATTGCCCACGCTATTTGTTGTATAAAACGTGCCAACTGCGAATATTAATATTACTATTATAATACTCCCAACAAGTACGAGACTTATTTTTCTTGTCAAATTCAATATTAACACCCCCTAAAATTTCATCTCTAAGATTTTTCCATTGTTTACTTTTCTCATATAAACTTCTCCCGTCTCTAGGTAGAGGCGGATTGTTCTTCCTCCTTTGCCTCCAGTGTCTTCTGCTACGAGAGGAATTCTATATTTTTTTAGTTCCCTTTTTGCAGCTTCTACATTTCTCCGTCCTATCTGTAGCTTTTCGTTTGAGACATTGAACATTTGGCTTCCTCCAAAAAGCTTTGCTTGGATTCTGCTTTTTGAAGCACCTTGCTTTATCATATCTCGTATTAGAAGTTGTAGTCCGGTATCTACGTACTTAGCAGGATTGCCTTTGCCATTGTATGAGTCCGCTTCAGGAAGCAGAGCATGTAATAGTCCGCCTACTTTTTTTAATGGGTCATATAATGTTAGACCAATACATGATCCCAATCCATATGTGCTTATCACCCCCTCCCCCTTGCCAAGGGCATAACTTCCAATACCAACTTTAATTTCAATGCTCGTCAAGGCTATTCAGCTCTCCTTCCAAGCTTTTAATGAGTTTTTCAATCGAATCTAACGGAGGAATTATGTAGAATGATGTTTCTATGTTGTACTCTTCACTATAGATGCTGGTTTTAAACAGGAAAACTTTGTTTACTTTTTGAAATCTAGGCATATTTATGCAGCACATAATCTCTTCTTTGTTTTTGTTGTAGTTAGGGGGACTCAAAGATACACTCTCCTTGAGAAGTATAGAAAGAATATCTGTATAGGTGGATATCATTATATTTCCTACTTCCATTATTGCGGATTCACCAAGTTCATCAAGCTCTGTCATGTTTTCCGGGCTCATTCCCATTAGGATTGCTGATAGTGTTAAAGCACTCTCTATGGGGAAGTGCAGTATTGCTTTTCCTTTCATACCTTCTAGAATGTCAAAACATACAACTATTCCTTCATCTAATTTGCTTATATGTGAAATAAATTCTTCTTTATCTATTATCTCAATCTTTGGGACATCCATATCAACTGCTCCATTAAAAAGTTGGGATAACGAAGTTGCTGCATGGGCTACGGCTATTCCAATACCTTCTTTCACCATATCTTTGTGGAATTCGCTCATCTTAGCTAACACTATAATCCCTCCATTAGATTTTTCATTATGACTTTCATGCTCTCGAATTTTGGAAATAAGAGAAGGTGGCTCTTAAATATGGAGTCTTCTATTAAAATATCAGTGTCCAACAAAATTACATTTTCACTATACGTAGCTGTATCTATCAGAGCAAAATCTACAATTGCAGGTAAGAAGTCTACTGCTAATTGTGGAGGAGTTTGTTCTATCGTGATATTTAAAAATTCGGAAATGGCATTGGCAAATGTGGATACTAATATATTCCCTATCTCAGTTATAGTTGATTTTCCCATTTCGTCTAATTCATTATAACTCTCTCCTAAAACTAAACTGTACAATCTCAATGAATCTCTAAGCGTGGCTACAAAAAACATGTGTCCTTCAATGCCACTTTCAAGTCTCATATAAACTGCAACTTTTACACTATCTCCAAGAAACTCTCCTGCATTTTCTATAGGCACAATTTTAAGGAATGGCACTGAAATGGATGTTTCTACACCTAATAGCTCGCTGAGAGCTGTGGATGCATGGGATGCTCCTATGTTAAATATTTCAAGCAGAGCACTTTTTTCAATCTCTGATAATATAACACCATCAGACTCGTCCATACATAGCCCCCTCCAAGAGACTGTTTACATCAATAATCAACACTACTCTACCATCCCCAAGTATTGTCGCGCCAGAGAACCCTCTAGCACGAGAAAGTACTTTTCCAAGAGGTTTTATCACAATATCTCTCTTATTGAGCAGTCCATCAACACCTATTGCTATTTTGTGAGAACCCAAGTCGACAATTATTGCTGGGAACCTGGCAATGTTTTTGCATGGAAGTCCAATTAGCTCATGGAGCATGTATATTGGAATGATCTCCCCTCTTAGAACTATTGTTTCTCTCCCTCCAAGTGTCTGTATATCGTCCTTTGTGATCTCTCTAGTCTCGATTATGTTGCTTATTGGAAGAGCATATATCTCATCCTTCACCTGAATTAATAATGCTTGGATTATGGCAGTGCTTATGGGAAGTCTTACTACAAAAGTTGTTCCTTTTCCTACCTCGCTCTGAACAATTAAGCTTCCATTGAGAGATTTAACTATATCATGGACAACATCCAGTCCTACACCTCTCCCAGAGACCTTGGTAACTTTTTCCGCAGTGCTAAATCCAGGCATGAATATTAGATTTATTAGTTCTTCTTTGCTCATGGCATTTGCAGAGGCCTCTGTTAAAAGTCCCTTTGTGATGGCTTTTTGTTTTATTTTTTCGGGATCAATGCCTTTTCCATCATCGGAGACTGTGATTTCTATCCGGTTCTTTTTTCTCTCTGCAACAAGCTTTATTTTTCCAACCCTAGGTTTACCCATTTTTTCTCTTTCTTCTGGGAGTTCTATGCCATGATCAACAGCATTACGGAGCAAATGAACGAGTATATCGCTGAGCTTATCTAAAATTGATCTATCAACTTCAATATCCTGTCCTTCCATTATGAGTTCTATCTCTTTGCCACTTTCTTTTGCGAGATCCCTAATCATTCTTGGAAACTTATTGAAGATCATAGCCAAAGAAACTAGGCGCATTTGCATTATCTCTTCTTGGAGTTCAGACATAAGTCTTGAAGTTGTGGATAGGGTCTCTAAAAGTTCTTTATTGTCCAAGAATTCAGCAATTTGGTCTAATCGTCCTTTGTTTATAACGAGTTCGCTCATCAAATCCATCAGCTTATCGAGATGGTTTACATTTATCTTGACAACTTGGCTCATCTTTATCTTTTGTATTGTCTTTTTTGAAGCGTTTTTTTGTTCTTCCACTTTTTCTGGGGTTGATTTGCTTTTAGACTCTTCGAGTTTGACTTCTTCGACATAGGGATGCTTCATTATAAGCTCTTTTATCTTTTCTTCACTTTCGTGAGTATTTATAAACAGGGTTATTTTTTCCTCATCGAATTCCTCTGTCTCTAGCTTACGTTTTAGAGAATTTAAGTTGGATATCTCGCCAATTTTTGTGAGGTCTTCCAGTATTAGGAATATGCGAGCACTTTTTAATGGAGCATCTCTTTGTAGATAAATTTCAACTCTTTTTGCGCCTTTTTGTTCTTCTTTTTCTTCGTTCTCACTAAGCGTATCTATTTTTATGTCAATAATCTCAGGATGTCTCCTTATAAGAGCTTCCACATCCTCTACAGGCTTATCCGTTAAAATCTCATATTCGGCTAAATCTCCTTCGAGCTTTCCTTCTTCTATTTCGCTTCGCTCAGGAACTGTCTTTAGAATCTCTCCAATTTCTCCAAGATCTGTAAGTATAAGGAATGCTCTAACTCCCCTCATTGAATTATTTTTGTCAAAAAATACTCTTACACGATACTTTTTAGCTTCAGCCTTGAGGGATGACTGTTGAATGGAAGATTCTTTTTTATGTGCGTTATTTTTAACCCACTCAAGTTTTTTGTACAGCTCCTCTAACTCAAAATTGTGCTCTTCTCCTCTCTCAATACTTTCTATCATCTCGCCTATAACGTCGAGAACTTCAAACACGACATCAAAAATATCACTGTTAAGATCTATTCTATCTTCTCTAATGTCATCGAAGAGGTTTTCCACCTTGTGAGCAACTTCGCTTAGTTCATCAAACCCCATTGTTGCTGCAGTACCTTTGAGGGTATGTGCATCTCTAAATATCTGATCTATAAGTTCTTTCTTTTTACCGTTGCCTTCTCCTTTGGTAATAATCGCTTCTAGCTTTAGAAAAGCGTTGTTTAAGTTATCAATCCTCTCTTTAGCGTCGGCTAAAAATTCTTCGAGATATTGGGAAAGTTCCACTTTATCCCCCCCGCTGTAGCCTTCTTAATGCCGAAAGAACTGTATTTGGAATTCTACTTAAGGGAACAACATGATCTACAACCCCAAGCTTTATAGCAGCTTTAGGCATACCAAACACTATAGAAGTAGTTTCATCTTGAGCTATAGTGATTCCGCCTGTTTCTTTTATTTTTGTCATTCCATTTGCGCCATCCGAGCCCATTCCGGTCATAACAACTCCAACGGTTTTATCCTTAAACACCTCGGCTGCGGTGATCATAGTAGGATCGGCAGAAGGTCTTACTCCATTGATTTTTGGTTTTTTGTTCATTGTAAGTATGGGCTTTTTGCCTCGTATCGAGACCTCCATGTGGTATCCTCCCGGTGCAATGTATGCTTTACCTGGCTCAATAATATCCCCAAGTTCTGCTTCTTTTACTTCCAAATTTGAAATGCGATTTAATCTGCTAGCAAAAGAGTGGGTAAATTTTGGAGGCATGTGTTGAACCACTAATATAGCTGCTTCGAGGTCTTTCGGAAACTTTGGAAAAATTTCTAAAAGAGATTTTGGACCACCTGTGGAGGAGGCTATAACAACCACCCTATCGGCTATTGAGGGTTTTTTCTTTATTTCGGCTGTAGGTATGGTTTTAGCTATTTTTTTCTGTTCCTGTAAAATTTTCCAAGATTTAAATTCTAGTAAATTAATCGGGACTTTTTTCACTTCTTTGATTTTTTTGATGAGTTCCTTTCTAAATTCATTTAACTTGCTTGCAACGGGTTTTTGTATAAAATCCACTGCTCCATATTCTAGAGCTTTGATTGTTTCGTCTGCCCCTTCCTGTGTGAGAGAACTTACCATTATTGTTGGCGTTGGTTGCGTTTTCATTATATATCTCAGAGTGTCTAGTCCGTTCATTTTTGGCATTTCAATGTCTAAAGTTATTACATCAGGTTTAAGCTGTTTTACTAGTTTTATTGCTTCATAACCATCGGATGCTTCACCAACGACTTCTAATTCCGGATCGGAGTTTATTATATCCGTAATTATCTTACGAATTAGGCTAGAATCGTCGACCACTAGAACCTTTGTCTTTCCTTTAATTTGCATCTCATCACCCTGAAAGGATCCTGTTGATTTCTTCTATCACTTTAGGAGCTTGGAATGGTTTAACAATGTAACCTTTGGCCCCATTCTTAAGAGCTTTCATAACTTTTGCTTCTTGGCCAACGGCAGTTATCATTACTACTTTTGCATTCTGGTCAATTTTTACTATCTCCCCCACTGCACTAATTCCATCCATTTTTGGCATAATTATATCCATTGTCACTAAATCTGGCTTAAGCTCTTTGTACTTTTCAATGGCTTCTTCCCCATTTGAAGCTTCTCCAATTACCTGATGCCCTGCTTGAGTTAGTATCTTTTTTAGCAACATTCTCATAAATGCTGCATCATCTACTACCAATATTCTAGCCATATCTAACCAACTCCAAATTCTTTTTATATATTCTAGCTTTTAAATTGTAGATTTTGAATAAACGGGAGGATTCTCCAAGTATGCTTTCGGTAGTACCTAGAATTAGATATCCATCCTCTTGAAGAGAGCGGTAGATATTTTTGAAAATTTTTTCTTGGCTCTGGCGAGTCATGTAGATAAGAACGTTTCTGAGGAAGATTATATCAAAACCTTTGGGATAAGGAAAGCTTAGCAGGTTGAATGTTTTAAATTTGACTAGCTGCTTTAAAGAATTCTTAACTTTATATCGATTCTTCTCCTGGATAAAGTATTTCTCTCTTAGCTTTGCTGGAATCTTATCTAAAGCATTTTCTGGATAAGTTCCAGCGATTGCATTCGCTAATGCTTGAGTATCTATGTCTGTAGCTAATATTGAAATTTTGAAACCTTTTAAATCTGGGCCAAGAGTTTCGTACAGGGTCATTGCAATTGAATATGGCTCTTGACCGTAAGAGCAAGCAGCACTCCAAATTCTAATGCTATTTGAGCCGCTTTTTTGCTTGTTTTTGATAAGTTCGGGAAATATTTTATTTTGCAGCGTTTTCCAGAGGATAGGATCTCTAAAAAACTCTGAAGTATTTATCGTGATTGTTAGAAGCAATTCTTCAATTTCTTCTTTGTTCTTTTTTAGAAACTGGTAGTAATCCAATAAGTTGTTGCTAAAGCCTAATTTCCTTGCTCTTACAGAAATTCTTCTGAGCAAATATGTCTCTTTGTAAGCATTATCTTCTAGGTTTAAGTACTTTGAAAGTTCTTTTTTGATTAATTGGTACCCGTTATTGATTTGCAATTTTTATCACCTTATGTTTAAAGTGTTGCAAATTATTTAATCAACTACTCTAGATATTTGAGTATTGCGCAATAAAAGCTTTTCTATTTAATAGTACAAGTCTCCTCTCATAGAACTGTATATCATATTTTAAGTTATTTTATGCCAGTTTTTGTCAAAAATAATCAAATAATCAATGAACTTGTTAAACAAAAATCCTCAAAGCTATACCTTTCTTGCTAGGTACAAGAAACAACTCTAACCGTAATATCGAAAGATAAATAAATTCTCAATACTCTATTACCATGGTGGTTGCTTTGATAGAGGGGATACTCGAAAAGGAATTTTTGATAGGTACGACTTATATATGGGAGTTCGACCCAGAAGTTCCCGTGGATTGGTTATTATGGTTAAAAGCAGTGCCTTCCAAGCTGAAAAATGGGCATGGCGTGCTTGTGGATAGTTTTGGGGATTTAGTTGATATAAAAATAAACGAAGTCCAAAAAATGGCATCTGGAGAAGATAAGAGTATCTTCCTCGAAAGTCTGGATAAAATAAATATAATTAAAATCGGTGGACATCCTTCAAGGTTTGGAAATCTTTTGGGTATTTTGGATCCATCCGAAGTTGGTACTAAATATAACAGACTCTTTAAACAAGTGGCAAACAGATATAAAAGAGTGTTTAACATTGTATACAATTTGGAAGGGCACTTGCTTGAAGAAGGAGAAGAGGCTATCTTAGAATGGTATAAGATTCTTATTGGTCTCGAAGGCAAATTGGGGAAAACTAGTGTTTATCTGATTCCTAGGAATGTTATAGATGATAAATATATGCGACTGTTTAAAAATTCTGTGGGAGGTGTAATATCATCTGAGTATCTGGGAGGAGGAATTTATTCGCTGGAAATAAGGAAAACTCAAATAATCGAGCATTTAGGTCTGGAGATCCTTTGGAAAATAAATAATTACGGAAATGTGGAAATAGTAGATACAAAAACACCTTAGTAGTTGTTACTAACTTTGAATTTTTGTTCTTTTAAAAACTGTTATAAACCCCCCTCCCATTTTTTCTTCAAGGTGAGAGCATGAGAAAGGGACCTGTGTTTTTGGGTAAGGCTCACATTCATTGGTGCGAGAAGTGCAACGTGCCTTTAATCAGTGAGAAATGTGATTTGCACGGAGAAGGATTTAGGATTAACTTAACTCCCCCAGCGGACGTTAGGTTTGCATTTAAAGAGGATGTTGAGTTCATTAAGCGTGAATTTGGGAAGCATTATGGGGTTGATGTAGGGGAAATTCTCGACGATAAAATCGTTTTAATGAACAAGACTCCTGGAGAGGACGACGTTTATGAAATCGTCGTTGATGGCTACATCTTTGGATGGCTCCGCTTCGACCCGAGAGAGCTCAAGTGGAAGCCGGGCCTTAAGATAGAAGGTGCCATGGCTTTGTGGAAGCGCTTTGGAAAGAAGATGAAGAAGTGGGTTATCGTTGATAAGGGGGCGAAAGAACCCATAAAGAAGGGAGCAAACGTTCTTCCAGTGGGCGTCCTCGAAGCGGATGAGAGCATTAGAGTAGGCGATGACGTTATTGTAATAGCTGATGATGGGGAAGTTATAGCCACCGGAATAGCAAAGAAAGACTACAAAGATTTAACAAACCCCGAGGAGAGAAAAACAGGAGTTAAGACGAGGCGCCAAAAGCACGTGAACTACCGCGAAGGCAGAAAGGCCACCATGGAGGATGTTTTAAAGGCTAATAAGAGTGCTTTGGAGACTAAGGTAGAGGAGGCAAGGCACTTCATAAGGAAAACCGTTGAGAACACCAACATGCCCCCTGCCGTTGCCTTTAGCGGTGGAAAGGATAGCTTAGCTGTCTTAGGGCTCGTTTTAGAGGAGCTAAAAACAGGATTCAGTGTTTTCTTCAACAACACAGGAATAGAGTTCCCCGAGACTCTTGAATATGTAGAAGAGATGAAGAAAGAGCTCGAAGGTAAAGGGGTCGAATTTATTACGGCAGATGCTAAAGACGCCTTTTGGTTCGCCTTAAACATCTTTTCGCCACCGGGGCGCGACTACCGCTGGTGTTGTAAGGTCACAAAGCTCGGCCCAATAACGCTTACAATAAAGAAGCATTACCCCAAAGGAGTTTTGATGTTCGTAGGGCAGAGGAAGTACGAGAGCATTCAAAGGGCGAGACAGCCAAGGGTGTGGAGAAACCCGTGGGTGCCAAATGAAATTGGAGCTTCACCCATCTTCCACTGGAACGCTTTGGATGTTTGGCTCTATATATTCTCTCGTAAACTAAAGTATAACCCCCTTTACGAGCACCGCTTGGACAGAATTGGCTGCTTCATGTGTCCAAGTTCTTCTTTAGCCGAGTTCCAGACCCTTAAAGAAGAAAAGCCTGAGCTCTGGGATAAGTGGGAAAGCGAACTTGAAAAGTGGAGAAAACGCTTTGATTTGCCTAAAGAGTGGGTGGACTACGGCTTTTGGAGATGGAAGCGCTTAACTGATGGCCAAAGAGCACTGGCTAATGAGTTGGGCATTGAGATTCCAGAGAAGAGAGTTTGGGAGCCCCTTCAGTACACGATAAAGGAGAATGAAGAAAACTATGTAGTTACGTTTAACACCCGCATTAACCTAAAGCGCATTGAGGAAGTGGCTCCGATTTTGGGGGATGTCGAGAGAGGAGAGGATTATATACGAGCAGGCAGTATTGTGTTTAAAGAAGATGGTGCAATAGCGAATGAAGAGAGGGAAGCAGTTCGGGCCTACTATCTCATAAAGAGGGCCTATGAGTGTGTTGGATGCGGGGTTTGTGTTGGCAGATGTCCAGAAAATGCTTTAAGTATAAACACCAAAACAAGAAAGATAGTGGTTGACTATTCAAAGTGCACCCATTGCAGGGAGTGTATGAAAGTATGCCCGCTGTTAAAAATCAAAAATCCCGAAGAGGGAAGTCAATTATAATTTTGCTCCTCCTCTTTTTCCTCCCTTTGGTTAATGCTCAAACCAGTTATGATTATCAAATAAACTCCTATTCTGTATATTTTGAGGTAGTGGATGAGAGTAAAATTAAAGAGACGATTGAGATTGATTTAACTGCGAATACGACGCTAGAGCAGTACATCTTCTACTCTGACTACTCTATAGAAAATCCCGATGCTATAGTGGAGATAAACGGTAGGACAGTAATAGCAAACGTGAGCATTAACATCATCACCGGCAACATAAACGCGGTTTATATAAACTTTCCAACAATTAATAAAGGAGATAGGGTTAAAATTAGGATTAGTTTTTACTCAAGTGGGGTTATTCAAGAAGTAAATGGAAGGAAGCAGTTCTCTTATTACATAAAGTTTTCACAGCCGGTTGGCTATTTCTATGCCCGTCTATACATGCCAAAGGGTTATGCGGTCCTTACCCCGATCATTCCCTCCCCAAACAAGCTCGAGAGCAGGGAAAACTCTTTAATCTTGGAGTGGAGCAAGAAAAATCTCCGCAGTGGAGAGGAGTTCTACTTTTTGGTGGGATTTTCCCAAGAAATCAAGGAAAAGTTTGATCTGCGTATCCTATTGATACTCGTCCTTTTTGCTTTCGTTGGAGGTTTCTACAGTGGAATGCTCTATAAAGACCGGAAGGCAAAGGAACGGCCTGAATTTCTCAAGAGTGATGAGGAAAAGGTCATTGAGATACTCAAAGAAGGGCCAATTTTGCAGAGTGAGCTTGTGAAAAAATTAAAGGTATCCAAAGCAAAGGTCAGCATTCTCCTTAGAGAGATGGAGGAGAAAGGACTAATCGAACGGGTGAAAGATGGTAGGAGCTATTTGGTGAAGCTCAAAGAAGGCTAAGATTTATAAGCTTAAGGGAATTTGAAGGAGAGAGGTGATGAGAATGGAAGAGTATTTCCTTTGTCCAGAGTGTGGGAGCGAAGAGGTTGAGGTAATAAAGGAGAGAGGGCGTGAGGTTACGCTTAGATGCCTCGACTGCGGTTATGTTTGGCAAATCACCTTGCCTAAGGCTGTTAAAGTGCCTCTCATTGTCAGCGAGCACGAGAAGAGCTTTAAAACTTATGCAGAGCTTCCTCTTGGAGAAGAAATTCGCGTTGGAGATATCGTTGAGGTAGAGGAAGGTGAAGTTAGGATAACAGGGATAGAACTTGAAGGGCAAAAGAGGGTTGAGAGAGCTAAAATCGACGAAGTGAAGACCCTTTGGGGTGAGAATTTAAGCTTTCCAGCCGTTTTTGGTGTCTCAATTTATCTCAAAAACGGGGTTACTCAGTCTTTCAAGGTTAAGGTGGATAGGGAGGAAGAGTTCGCCACTGGGGAAGTGCTTGACGTTGGCGGCTACACCTTTAAAGTGGAGAAGATAAAGACGAAGAGCAAGATGATAAACCGCGGTAAAGCTAAAGCTGACGAGATTACCCGCCTAATGGGGCATGCTATAAGAGGAAGAGCGAGCAGAAAGCTGGAGATCTACAAAGGCCATAAAAGGGATTAGAGGCTCTTTCCTTTTGCTTGCTCTTACCCTTTTAGGTTGAGGTGAGGAAAGGTTAAATCCTTTGAGCGCTAAACCTTAAAATGTGAGACCATGGAAGATGAACTTTATGAAAAGTGGAAGCACTTGGTAACGGGTTTGGAATTGCAGCGCATAATCAAAAGTGAGCGCGTTAGGGAAGCTTTTCTAAAAGTTCCACGCTATAAGTTTGTTTTGGAGAGATATAAAGACTATGCACATGTTGATGAGCCTCTTCCGATTCCTGCGGGTCAGACCATAAGCGCACCTCACATGGTTGCCATAATGCTTGAGATAGCAGACCTAAAGGAGGACATGAACATCCTTGAAATTGGGGCAGGAAGCGGGTGGAATGCTGCATTAATTTATGAACTCGTTAAAAATGACGTCTACACGATTGAGAGAATTCCTGAACTGGTGGAATTTGCGAGGAGAAACCTTGAGAGGGCAGGCTATGACAGGGTTCATGTAATCCTCGGCGATGGAACTAAGGGGTTTCCTCCAAAGGCCCCTTATGACGTTATTATCGTAACTGCAGGGGCTCCTAAAATCCCTACATCTCTTGTAGAGCAGCTTAAAGTTGGTGGAAAGCTCATAATTCCGGTAGGGAGTTATCATATGTGGCAGGAGCTCTACGAAGTGATTAAGCTCGACAAGGAGAACAAAGTTAAGATTATAAAACACGGTGGAGTGGCCTTTGTGCCCCTCGTTGGGGAGTACGGCTGGAAGGAGTAAATCCTTATAAACGGTGAGCTTCTTAGGTTGATGCAGGTGAGAAGATGGTAAAGCTCATAGCCTTCGATCTTGAAGGGACGCTGGTAAAATCAAAATCGAGCTGGGTGGAATTACACAAACGCTTCGGCACCTGGGATAAAGGAAAAGAATATGCAGAGCGGTTCTTTAGGGGTGAGTTTGATTACGCGACGTGGGCGGAGCTTGATGCTTCCCTCTGGAAAGGGCGGAAGAGAGAGGAGATTATGGAGTGGGCCAACAGTGTTGAGTACTTGGAAGGCGTTGAAGAGCTCTTTGCGTTTTTGAGAGTTAATAACTTCAAAATAGCTATCATAAGCGGTGGCCTGCTGTGCTTGGCTAAGCGCATTGGAGAGGAGCTTAAAGCGGACTACGTCTTTGCAAATGAGCTGGTTTTTGATGAGGAAGGAAGAGTAACGGGTAAAGTGCTTCCATGGGTGGACTTTAGAAATAAGGGAGACATTCTGCTCGAACTTAAAGAGAAGCTTAAGCCCGAGCTTACCATAGCTGTTGGAGACGGCCATAATGACATTGCGATGTTTAAAGTGGCCGATGTCAGCATTGCAATAAACCCACATGAGGGCGTTGAGGGAGATTATTTAGCGAAGAACCTGAAGGAAGTGAAAGAGATTATAGCAAAAATCTTGGGTCAGTGAAGGGCGTGTTCGTCACAGCTCGGCAAAGCAAAAGCTCATCATCCCCAACTTTTCTCTCTTAGGTGGATTTAAAAAGCTAAAGGCCCGCCATCTTGAGGACGAGCCACCAGAAGATGTCGCCGTAAAAGATAGAAATCAGAAATCCCAGGAACAAAGCGGGGGCAAAAGGCATGGCCTTCTTAACTAAAAAGCTGTTTTCAAGCTTTCCTTCTTCGACAAGAGCTTTGAGCTTCTCAAGCTGTTCCCTCCTAATTCCTTCCGCTGTTGGGGAAGTAATGACATTCCCATAGCTTGGCTTTAGGATGCTCAAATCACCGCTCGCAAAGGCCTTTTTGAACTTGTCAAAGAAGCTCTCTCTGTCTCTCAGCACTTCTCCATCTTTTTCGTAAATCCACTCCCCTATGATGTCCCACTCTTTAATCTCCTCGATGGGCTTTTCCTCAACCAAAACCTCTTCTCTAAGCACTTTAACAATGGAGAAGAATATTTTGAAGACATATAGTGCCACAAGCAGCTTTAAGTATGCGTAGATCATATCTAGTCCTATTGAATAAAGCCCGTATGCCAGAGCTAGGATGCCCAAGACATCGCCTGCCTTTTTAAACCTGCTGAGTATCGTGATTAGGGCTATCGTTATGAGATACCTGACCGCAGGGTTGAGCGTTATTCCAAGCTTGGCCTGTACAACGATGATGGCGATTAATGAAGCGATTATCCAGAGGCTAGCCTCAATGGATAGGTCGGCCTTTTCCAAGAAGACTGTTTTAAGTCTTTCTGTCCGCTTTCTAGCTATTAAGACTCCCAGAGCATAGAGGAATATAACGGGGAATATTGCTATTATGCTATTAAAAAGCAGTGTAATGGGGTGTAATGGATAAAGGATGGCATAGGGGGCCTTTATCTTTGCGTAGCTCGATGCGTAGGGAAAGAGAGCCGAAAATCCCATCAATATTACAACATCACCGCTGGCCCACCCACCTATGAAGTAGAGGAGGTAACCAAGGAGGAAGCCTATCCCGAGTCCAATAAGTCCGGAGAGAGCTAAAAGAGTATTGTGCTCAACGAAAAACCCTTGGTAGAGATAATAGAGAACTCCTAAAGCAGCAATTGGAAAAACGTGCTTATCATCAATGAAACCTGTTTTTATATCCGTATACGAAGTAAGAACTCCCAGAATAACTCCAAGGATTATTAACACTACCTCCATGATTTCACCTCATAGTGTTTGAAGTAGCTTTTCGCGTAGGTATTCAGTGTAGTCTGTTACTGCTGTTGTGATTTCTTGTAAGCTGGTGGTAATTACCCTAAGAACTACCGCTATCAATATGAGCGCTGCTGCCAACATAAAGAGATATTCGATAGCACCTTGTGCTCTGCGCAATGTTTTCACCTAAAGTATTTTCGCTCTCATTGGATTTAAAGGTTTTTATGCCTCTGCACATTAAGATTTTTAAGTCTGCGACAGACTCAATGTGGGGTTGGAGATGAAAGTTTACAAGCTCTATGTAAGGGATGAATATTTGGAAATGATAAAAAGTGGAAAAAAAGTCATTGAGGTTAGAGTGGCTTATCCTCAGTTTAAAGGCATGAAGCCAAAAGATAAGATCCTTTTCAATAATTTGGTGCCGGCTGAGGTTATCTGGGTTAAACAGTATGAAACATTCAAGCAGGTTTTGAGAGAGGAAAAAATCGAGAAGATATTTCCTGATAAGCCTAGCTTTGAAGAGGCCGTCAAGCGCTTCCATGGGATGTATCCCAAGTGGAAGGAGAACCGCTACGGTGTTTTAGCTATTCGCTTTAGGCTCTTGAAACCCGAAGAATAGTGGTGGTTTCGATGAAGAACCTAAAGTTTGACGGCCGCTACAAAGATGCCTTGCTAAATGGGGGAAAACGAGCAACAATTAGATTAAAGCCAGTTAGCTTAAAGCCTGGTGATGATATTTTAATTCACTCAGGCGGCTATGTCTTAGGGAAAGCCAAAGTGAAAAGAGTTGTAGTTAAGAAAGTTGCGGAGCTTACTGATGAAGATGCTCAGTTGGACGGCTTTAAGAACAGGGAGGAGCTCATAAGAGCTTTGAAGAGCCATTACAAAAATCTGCGCTCTGAGGATGAAATTACACTCATCGAGTTTGAGCTCACAGAGAAGCTCGACAAACCTATCCTCTCAGCGGACTTCCCCTATGAAGGCAACAACCCAATTGAAATTGCAGAGAAGGCACTCAAGCATCTAAATCTTGACTCTGAGGAAGTCGCTTTGTTAAAGCTCTTTTTGAAAGAAGGCAGCTTAAGGAAAGCGGCATACAAGCTCGGCGGCTTAAACAAGCGCTACAAAATCAGGGAGGTTCTTAGGAAGGCTTATGAAGAACTAAAATGGAAGGGGGTAATGGGGCCTAAGCTTTAGAGGCCTCAGGACGTTTTTCTAGGGACATATTCTTTATTTTGGAATTTTTTGAGTACGAAATAGCAATGGGGTAAAGGGTGAACTTGTTTCCGACTTTTTTGTGGAGTGATTTCGTAAACTCCTCGAGTTCGGCTTCATCCCTAAAGTCGACCTTTGCTATGAAGTCGTACTCACCATAGAGCCAGTATCCCTCAACAGGGAGCTCCTTAAGCACCTCATCTCTAACGCCCCAAACGAGCAGTATTGCTTCGAGTGCATTCACCTCCTTGATTTTTACCGTTATCCTCATGTTTAAGTATTTATCATTTTTGCAAATCTATCGGTTAATTTGGCAAAATTTTGGGATTTTAAGCATGTTTATTTGTCAATTATTCAATAAGCTGTTTTTGATTTTAAAATATTTGATGGTGGGACAACAAAGGTTTTAACGTTGGAGAGGGAAGTAGGAGTGGTGGTGCTCATGATTAAAGCGGTGTTCTTCGATTTTGTTGGTACGCTCATAAGCAAAGAAGGTGAGAACGTTACCCACCAGAATATAATCAGAGAGGTTCTAAAGAAGGCCGGTGTCGAAGATTTGGACTATATGAAGATATGGGAAGAATATGAAGAGAAGTCAAGCAAAAAATTTAAAGAGCTGGCTGGAAAGCCCTACAAACCAATAAAGCTCATTGATGAAGAAGCGATAAATGAAGTGGCCCAAAACTACGGTTTTGAAGTTCCAAAGGATTTTTGGGAGATCCATTTGAGGATGCACCAAAAGTACGGACAGCTGTATGAAGAAGTCCTCGAAGTTTTGAAAGCATTAAGGGAGAAGGGCTATCACGTGGGAATGATAACAGATTCGGATAACGACTATTTGAGGGCACATCTCGAGGCGCTGGGCATATTGGAGCTCTTTGACAGCATAACAACTAGTGAGGAAGCAGGCTTTTACAAACCCCACCCCAAGATTTTTGAAGTTGCGTTAAAGAAAGCTGGTGTTGAAGGAGATGAGGCGATCTACGTTGGGGACAATCCATTAAAAGACTGTGCTGGAGCAAGACAGCTTGACATGATGAGCGTCCTTCTCGATAAGAAAGGGGAAAAGAGAGAGCTTTGGGGTGAGTGTGAGCTCATAATAAGTGACTTAAGGGAAATACTGGAGATTGTGGAAGAGCTCTAACTTTATTCCAGTTTGGGGATGATGAAAATTTCGCTAGCGGAGCTGTGAAGAGCCCTGCCGTTGCTGACCTTCCTTTTCCTTTTCTACCCGAACATCTGAACTATGTAAATGCAGAACTCGAATGATTGTCCTTCATAAGTGCAGTTGTGAGCAAATGCCACCCCTATGCCAGTTAGAGTGAACTCTTTTCTTAGTATATTATCCCTGTGTCCTTTAGAGTTCATCCATCCATTCACTGCTTCATTTACAATCTCTTCAACGCTTCCTTCTCCACCATAGAGGAATAGATTTTCTCCGCCAATCACTATGGTTTCACTCTTTCCATCGCTTATGCTCTTTGGTTTGTATCCTACCTTAGCGAGTCTGTCTTTAAACGTCTCCCCTTCGGGGCTCTCATGAGAAAAGTAGTTTCTTTTTGCCATATCTTCTGCGTGCATCTGGGCAGCTTTTTCTAGGGTTTCATTCCATTCTAACGGGCTCAGCCCGTTTCTCTCGCGTATTTCATTGATTCTTTCAAAAATGCGCTCTTTTATTCCACTCTCACTAAGAGTCTGCATTTTGCTGGTTTCTAAATTCTCAGCGTTTATACATAAGCTCGAGGGCAGAACTATTATGATAACAATGAATATTATGAGGATGTTTTTGTTCATGACTTTTCCTCTCTTTTGTACTTTATAATCCTAGAGGGATGGAAGAGTTTTTAAACCCATCAGCATTTCATGATGTAGGGTGATGCCCTTGAAATTTAAAGGAAAAACTTTTGGAGAGAATGTTAGAATTGAGTTCGAAATTTTAACACTTGGTGAACTCAAAATTGATGATTTGAGAGATTTTGATGTTAAAAGTATTAAGTTGGAACTCCGCTCAACATCATCAGGGTTAAAGATCATTGGTATTTGGGAAGGCGAGATTAATGACGTTGGTGAGGGCATGAAAAGGGCTGTTGAAGAAGCCTACAAGCTCAGAGAGAGAATAATAAAGAAAATGAAGAACAGAATAGAAAACCTTAGAGTTACTCTCAGAAAGTTGGGCTTTAAAGAGGAAGTTATCGACTATGGGAGTTATGTGAGATTCACAAAGAAAGTTGGAAGCTATGATCTGGTTGTCTTGGCATCGACTAGAAATGAAAACATTAGGCTCGAGATATATGGTAACGACAGAAAGGTCATAACTCCCGAAGTTGAGGCGCTCTTTGAGGATGTGGACATTGAAGAGCTTGAGCTCTATGACTTTGACGATGAGAAGCAAGAAGAGAGGCTGGTCATAAACATAGAGATTCCAAGAGATGAAGAAAAACCCGAAAAAAAGATAGTCGAGACGATAAAAATAATTGAAAATCTCTTAATGACGTAGTTACTTGTATCTGCTCTCTAGCCGCATCTTCTTTATTTTTGCGGTTATTCCCTTATCTACGAGGGTATCCTCTGCTATAATGCGTCCGGTTTTGACGTCTATTTTGGCGTAGTAGAGCTTCTTCTCTGAGGAGACCTTTATCGTAAGGTATCCTTTGTCCCTGTAGTGGGTCATCCTTTCAGTCGCTGGATTTTCTTCTCCATACTTTTGCTTTAAATGTTCATAGTAAAACTTCTCTAGGGCCCTTTCGGTGTAGCTTATCTCCTGAGCTTTTACTTTCCCATCTGCTCTGCCTAGGATAAGCTTTCCGAACTTCTCATCCCCTATGAATGTTATGATCCAATCAGTGTCCAGCGTTATTTCTTCGATTTTTGCTTCTACTCCTTGCTCTTCTAGATACTTTAGCGCTTTCTCTCTAACGACCTCTTCTTTCATCACGTTATCCAGCTCTTCGATGAGTTTTCCGTCTTTGCTTATTTTTACTCTGATTTTTTGTGTATCGCTACTTACTGAGAACGTGAATGAATCTGAGTCCTCGCTAATTTCCTCTATCTTGCAACCTTTATATTTGTCTAGAATGAGTTCTTTTGCCTTATTCTGGTTAATTTCGACGAAGTAATCTATTACGTCCAAATTGGTCCCATCGACTTTTACTCTGGCTTTTCCGCCCTCCCCACTCAGCAGGACTTCTATTACTTTATGTCCTAAAACTTTGAAGTTTTCAAGCTTCAAATCTTTGACTGGGAAGTTATCTTCAATAATTGCTTTTGCTGCTTTGAACGCCTCTTCAGGATGATGAAGTTCCTTTAATACACTGTACTCACCATTTTCTAGGTTTACTTTTAGAATCACGATTTTGTTCTCTACTAGAATATCCCCAACGGCTTCTCTCTTGCGCTCTTCGACATTCACAAGCTTGCCCTGTGGATACAGCTGAGATATGAGTTCTAAGAGGGCTTCTCCCTTCATTCTAATATCTTTGGCTAATATCTCTCCCGTGTATCCATCGATAGCAACGGCAAACTCAAACCTTTCTGTCTCTCCACGCAAAAGCATGCGATTTTCCTTTATCTTAGTCCTATACTCTCTGAGCTCCTCGCGGGTTACTCTCTTGCATTCTTCCTTAGCAAAATCAACCAGCATCTCTTCGGGGAGAAGGCTTATTTTTATTTTGATTTCAGATGTTTCTAAGTCCATCTCAGCTTCTGCTTCGTTTTTGTGGATTTGCAATTTTAACAGAGCCTTCTTTGGTACGTAAACTTTTTTCTTCGCGGATATCGCAATGTGAGACTGCGAAACATTGAGTTCTTTGGAGAGCTGAGATTTTGCAATTAAAGTCGCCTCACTTGGGCTTATTCCGACTTCGAGAGTTTTTTCGGTGCATTTTATAACAGAAGAGTTGTTTAAAAGAGCTTTTGAAACTGTTGGCTTTAGCCTCTCATCTTCACTTGTCCTGATAACTATGCTCCCATCACTAAAAACCACAGCCTTATCCTTTATCTCAGCCTCTTTTTGCTCTTTTGTCCTGCAGGACCAAGAGATAATATATGCAGGTGATAAGATGACTCCAAGGTATTTGAGCGAAACAAGTGCCCTCTTGATTTTGTATTCCTTGGAAAGCTTGCCTATAACTTTTTCCACGGTCTTTTCATGATTGAAATCAAATAGAAGCGGAGAGTCCAGCTTAATTATCTTGAGGATTGCCCTCTTTTTGCTCTCTGCTTCCTTTTTGGACTTTAATTTCTCTATCAATTCTTTTTTTGGTTCAATTCTGTATTCATTCAACATCTCGACAACCTTTCCACCACTCCAAAGGATTAGCCTTCCTCTGTGCTCCCTTTGAGCCAGAAGTTTAGCATCTTTTGTAAAGTCCACATTTGTTACAAAGATTCCTCTATCTCCTTTGTATCTGTCCAATACTCTAATAAAATCGTTTAGATCGCTAGAAGAGACCAAACTTCTGGGCTTTATCTTGATTAGATACTTTTCTAAACCGCTCACTGGATCCTCTCTTATGGCTATAATATCTGCTCCAGTCTCTTCTGAAGTTGCTATCTTATCAGCGTCTCTAAATCCTAAATTTTTGATTAAATCCAAAATTAATTCGATAAAATAATCTTTGTCAACCTCTCTAAGCGTTTCCAAGTTCCAGGGCATTCCAATCACCATAAGCGTACTAAAATTTGCTAATAGCTCTATGTGCCTTCTATTATAAATTCCTTTTGCAAAAAGTGAATTCTGTGATGTTATCACTAAAGGTGTATAAAATAAACTTTTAACCTACTCATTTTTATCTCCTTATGGTGATGTGATGTTTAAGCTCACGGATTTCAATTATTACAATAAAACAGTCTTCTTTCGGGCAGATTTAAACTCTCCGGTAGAAGATGGCAAAATAACTAGTGATGCGCGTTTTAAAGCTGTATTACCGACTATCATGTATCTCTTGGAGCATGGGGCAAAAATTGTTATAGGAACGCATCAGGGAAGGCCTTATGATAAAGAGTTCGCCACAACCGAAGAGCACGCGAAAATCTTAAGTTCGCTTTTGGGGCAGGAAGTTGAGTACGTTGAGGATATCTTTGGTAGGTATGCCAGAGAGCGAATTAAGGCTTTGAATCCCGGAGAGATAGTGATTCTGGAGAATCTTAGATTTGTCTCGGAGGAAATTAAAAATGCCTCTTTTGAAGAGTGCGAAAATACGTTTTTTGTTAAAAAACTGTCTCCACTAATTGACTATTTTGTAAACGATGCTTTTGCAGCTGCTCACCGCTCATCACCTTCTTTAATTGGCTTTGCAAGGCTAAAGCCAATGATTGCTGGCTTTCTGATGGAGAAAGAAATTAAAGCACTCAAGAGGGCATATGAGAGCGATGAAACCCCAAAGGTCTATGTTTTAGGCGGTGCAAAGGTAGATGACTCTCTAAAAGTTGCTGAAAATGTGTTAAAAAGTGGAAAAGCGGATTTAATTCTCACTGGCGGCTTAGTAGGACATATCTTCACTTTGGCTAAGGGCTATGATTTAGGCGATGCAAACATCGAATTCATGCATAAAAAGGGCCTGCTTGATCTTGTAGATTGGGCTGAGAAGATTTTAGATGAGTTTTACCCTTACGTAAAGACTCCAATTGATTTTGCCGTTGATTATAAAGGAGAGAGAGTTGAGGTGGATTTACTGAGCGAGGAGAAAGCGTTCTTCGATGAGTATCCTATCTTGGATATAGGCAGCAGAACCATTGAAAAATACAGTGAATTGTTGAGAAGAGTCAGTGTAATAGTTGCTAACGGTCCAATGGGCGTCTTTGAGAGGGAAGAATTTGCGAAGGGGACTGTTGGGGTTTTTAGGGCTATTGGTGAAAGCAAGGCCTTTTCGATAGTAGGTGGAGGGCACAGCATAGCGAGCATCTACGAATATGACATCAAAGGCATTAGCCATGTAAGTACAGGAGGCGGTGCGATGCTAAACTTCTTTGCAGGTAAAAAGCTCCCGGTTATTGAAGCCCTAAAAATAAGCTATAACAAATTCAAAGACAAGGTTTAAATTCACCGGCTTTTATCTTCTTTTATGCTTGTGATAGATGCTGCAATTTTTATTCAAGGGGTCGATGTGGAAGGTTATACAACGCCGAAAGTTGTGGAGGAGGTGAGAGACCCCAGCTCTAGGCTTTTTTTGGAAGGCCTAATTAGTGCTGGGAAAGTGAAGGTCTTTGTGCCCTCAAAAGAGAGTGTGGACTTTGTGAGAGCTAAAGCTATGGAAACCGGCGAGCTTGATGAGTTGAGTGAGGCTGACATTGAAATTTTGGCATTGGCTTATGAGTTCAAAGCGACGCTTTTCACAGACGATTACAACCTCCAAAACATTGCAAAAACGCTCGGTTTGGAATTTAAAACTCTCAAAAAAGGCATTAAAAAGGTTATTAAGTGGCGTTATGTCTGCATAGGCTGTGGAAAGAAGTTTGAGCGTTATCCTCCCGAAGGCATCTGCCCCGATTGTGGGAGTAGAGTAAAGCTAATTCCCCGCAGGAAAAAGCGTAAAAAGAAGCGGGAGTAAATATATTTAGCGGATGATGAGAAGGCTGAACTGAGAGGTGATGAACCCTATGAGCCCTGACGCTATCTTAAATAGTATTCTATCTTCCTTCTAAGTTCCCAGTCTTGCTGGGTCTTCTTTCTCAAAAACCTCTTGAGCTGTATGTTCTCCGCTAAAAGGCCGTTCAGCTCGATTGCCAAAATTTTGTTGTCCTCGCTAACGCCGTAGGCTTTATACCTCAAAGGCGCCCACTCCTTCTCGAGCTCTGCTGCTTTGAGCTTTAGTTTTTCTATCTCACGTTCGAGGGTTTCTAGCTCTCCCTGCGGCTCTTTAAACTCGCCGAATAGAATAATTTCGATGATATTCTCCGCAGGAACTCCATACTCTTCGCTCAGCTTTTCTATTTTTTTCCAGACTTCATCTGGTATTTCAATTCTGATCTTTCCCCATCCTTTATCTGGCTTTATTACCAAGCGCACGTCTCTTCTCCTCCAGCTCTTTTCTTAACACTTCATTCTCTTCTCTAAGTGCATCTCTAACTTTCTCCATTATCTCCCTGTCATTTAGTGCTGTTTCGTAGAACTCTCTAAGATCCTTGAGCTCTTCTTCAATCTCTTTAATTTTCTCCTCAAGCTTGGCTTTTTGCTCAATTAAAAACGTTTCTTTCCTTGCCTTTAATGTGAGCTCGGCTTTTTCAAGGTTCTTCTCTATAAGCTCCAGTAATCCTTCTTTACTTGTCTTTTTGAGTTCTTTGAACATATCTTTCGGGACTACGATCTCCAAAGTTTTCACCTCATCTCTGTTTGTGTCTTCCTATCATAGCACGTTATGTAAAACGCTAAGAGGGACTTCCACTTCCCGTAAGGCTCGATTATCTCTCTAACATCCCTTTCTCTGATCTCCTTAACGCTCTTCCCAAATATCTTTGCAACCCCTCTTCTCAATCCTAAGTCGCCAGCGGGGTAGGTGTTCTTTCTCAAGCCGTAGGCCAAGAAAAGCTCGGCACTCCACTTTCCAATTCCTCTAAACCTCGTGAGGTATTTTATTGATTCCTCTTCACCTAGGTGTTCCAAATCTAATTTAAGCTCCCCTTTAACGTAGAGTTCTGTAAGCCCTTTAATGTACTCTGCCCTATAGCCGAACTTCACACTCTTAATCTGCTCGAGCGTTAAATTCTTCACTTCTTCTGCACTTGGAAATGCGTAAAGCTCACCTACGCGCTTGCCAAAGGTTTTGACAAAGTTTCCAATCGTTTTCATTGCAAACTCAAAGTTAACCTGTTGTTGAGCTATGGTCTCGATTAGTGCTTGATACTTGAAAGGTGCCGCTGGTTGAGTTAAACCTTGGAACTCTTCAGCAAGAAAAGAAAACTTTGAGTCTTGAATTTGGCTGTAGAATTCATCTAAATTTGTATTAAGGCCGAGAATAAATTCAATTTTTTCTTTTGCTTCTTTTTGCTCCTTCTTGGAGAGCATTTCGCTAAAGTAAAAGTTCTCACCATCGAATCCAGCTAAGCCAAAATCAAATGCCTGCCAGAATATCCCGTTTTCAAATTTCCAAGTGTTGTTTTTTATCATCTCGTGTGTTGTTCTTCTTAAGTTTATCATCCTATTCACCTTATTTCAGCCACTTTTCAAGTGTAACGGGGTGTTTTTTAATGTCTTTAAGGGTGGATACGTAGAGCCTCTTATCATCTTTTGAACGCTTAATTTCTAGTTCTCCCTCTTTCTCCAAAAACCTCATTATCTCTTTAATTTCAGATGCTTTGACATTGAATTTCTTCTTTAGGAACTCCCAAAAAGGTTCTTCATGAGAGTATTTTGAGGCTTCCTTTACAACTTGCCACGCAACTCTAACTTTTTCCTCTCCCCTGGCTAAGCGAAATTTTATTATTACCTCTCGCATCGCCCACCATTTACATAGCTCACCTAACTATTTATAGATTTTTGCTAAGTATGTTGCATTTGAGGTGATATAACTTATAGGGAAAAGTTTAATTAATTCAAGAAACAACTTTTATACAAGGTGGTGGTTATGAAGAAATTATTGATTTTTATCGCATTCCTTTTGCTCCTCACTCCTGCATTTGCTCAAGCAAAAGTTGTGTATGTTGCTCAAATTAAAGGTCAAATTACCTCCTACACTTATGACCAGTTTGATAGGTATATAAGCGAGGCTGAAAGAGCAAATGCTAACGCGTTAATTATTACTATAGACACGCCCGGAGGAAGGGGCGATGCAATGCAGAACATAATCCAAAGGATAAATGATTCAAAAGTTCCTGTTATAATCTATGTCTATCCCCACGGAGCCACCGCCGCTTCTGCAGGGACGTATATAGCGTTGGGCTCTCATTTGATTGCAATGTCTCAGGGAACCAGCATGGGCGCTTGTAGGCCAATTTTAGGCTACTCACAAAATGGCTCTATTATTGCAGCTCCTGACAAAGTCGTGAACTTCTATGTGGCATACATAAGGAGCCTGGCTCACGCAAGCGGAAGAAATGAGACTGTGGTGGAGAAGTTTATCACTGAGGATTTGAGCATAACTCCGGAGGAAGCCCTTAAGTATGGGGTTATAGAGGTTATTGCATATGACATAAACGATTTATTAGAAAAGGCCGATGGTATGAAAACAAAGCTCCCAGTAAATGGGAAATACGTCACTTTGGACTTGAAAGGGACAGAGATTAGATATTTAGAGCCTACACTAAAAGACCAGCTCATAAGCTACATAACGGATCCTTCTATAAGCTATATTCTCTTAACTCTGGGAATTTGGGCGCTGATACTGGGCTTTTTAAGTCCGGGATGGCATGTTCCTGAAACGGCAGGTGCAATAATGATAGCTTTAGCCATAATTGGTCTTGGATATTTTGGATACAGGAGTGCTGGAATACTACTCCTAATACTAGCGATAGTTTTCTTCATTGCGGAAGCATTAACTCCCACATTTGGACTTTTCACCGTAGCAGGGCTTGTGACGTTTATTATCGGAAGCATACTTATGTTCAGCGGAGGTGGTGGTGTGGACTACCTTGTTAGTAGCGACGTTTACGAGAATTTGAGGATCATCATAATAACTGTGGGGATTCTATTGGCATTATTCTTTGCATTTGGCATGGCTGCAGTGGTAAGAGCTCATAGGAAAAAAGCCCAAACAGGAAAAGAAGAAATGATTGGACTAGTAGGAGAAGTTGTCGAGCCTCTCGTCCCAAATGGGCTGGTGAAGATAAGGGGTGAACTTTGGAAAGCTGAGAGCAAATATGGAGACGATATTAACGTTGGGGAGAAGGTTAAGGTAGTTAAGACTGAAGGATTGAAGCTTATTGTTGTTCGTCTTAAAGAAAGCCGTTTAGAAGAAAAGAAAGGTGGTGAATGAGATGGTGGCTTTATTGGGTGGAAGCACAATAGTGCTGGCAATTGTTTTGTTGTTTGTCTTGATGTTTTTAGCATCAGCAATAAAAATCGTGAAAGAATACGAGAGAGCAGTGATATTCAGGCTTGGTAGGGTTGTTGGTGCCAGAGGTCCAGGTATATTCTTCATTATACCAATATTCGAAAAAGCTATCGTGATTGATCTGAGAACTCAAGTCTTGGACGTTCCAGTTCAAGAAACTATTACAAGGGACAACGTCCCAGTTAGGGTAAACGCAGTAGTCTACTTTAGGGTTATTGACCCTATTAAAACCGTGACTCAGGTCAAGAATTTCATCATGGCAACATCTCAAATATCTCAAACTACTTTGAGGAGCGTTATTGGTCAGGCACACTTGGATGAGCTGTTGAGTGCGAGGGATAAGCTTAACTTAGAGCTCCAGAAGATCATAGATGAGGCAACGGACCCGTGGGGTATTAAAGTCTCAACAGTGGAGATTAAGGATGTAGAACTGCCGAGCGGAATGCAGAGAGCAATGGCAAGACAGGCTGAGGCTGAGAGGGAAAGGAGAGCAAGGATTACGCTTGCTGAGGCTGAAAGACAGGCAGCTGAAAAGCTTGCTGAGGCAGCAGAAATTATATCAAAGCACCCAATGGCACTACAACTTAGAACCTTGCAAACAATAAGTGATGTTGCGGGCGACAAAAGCAACGTCATCGTCCTGCCGATTCCGATGGAGATGCTCAAGCTGTTCAGAGGCTTTGCAGAGATAGCTGAGATTGCGAAGGAGAAGTTAAAAGAAGAAGCCAGATCCAAGGAAGAGTAGCACTTTCTTTTTTCTTTATTTGAACCGTTAGGTTAATATACTTTTTTCTGTTTAACTTTAATGTTGCTTAACGTTGTCTAAAGGACGTTAATGTACATCAAAAAATGAAGTAGTACTTTAAACGAAAATATTTAATTATTAAAAACCCATAATATTCAAACTGGAAGTGGGTTTGAATCCTTTAATAAGAGGGAGGTGTGCTTTTTGGAAGGACGATCAATAGTATTCGCATCTGGTAAAGGTGGAACCGGTAAGACAACAACCGTTGCAAATTTGGGCGTTGCTTTGGCTCAATTTGGAAAAGAGGTCATTTTAATTGATGCTGATATCACAATGGCTAACTTGAGCTTAATTTTGGGAATGGAGGATATACCCATAACCTTACACGATGTATTGGCAGGAGAAGCTGATATTAAAGATGCTATCTATGAGGGGCCTGCAGGAGTAAAAGTAATCCCCGGTGGACTGAGCTTAGAGAAGATTAAAAAAGCAAAGCCCGAGAAGTTGAGAGAGCTCATAAGAGAAATATCTCAAATGGGAGATTTTATAATGATAGATGCGCCAGCAGGTTTAGAAATAACCTCTGTCACAGCATTGTTGATTGGAAAGGAGCTCATAATAGTCACAAACCCGGAAATCTCTGCTATAACAGATTCATTGAAAACAAAGCTTGTCGCAGAGAAGTTAGGAACTCTTCCCTTAGGTGCTGTTCTCAATAGGGTTACAAATGAAAAGACGGAGCTCACAAAGGAAGAAATTGAGGCTATATTAGAAGTTCCGGTTTTGGGCATTGTGCCTGAAGATCCTGAAGTAAAAAGAGCAAGTGCTTATGGCGTGCCTCTAGTCATCAAAAACCCAACCTCACCAGCAGCGATTTCAATTAAGCAGTTAGCTGCTAAGCTTGCAGGAATTAAGTATACTCCTCCAGAGCCGGAAAGCCCAATTAAAAGGGTATTTAGAGCACTCTTTGGGGGGAAGCGCTGATGATTATAGTTTATGCTCTGCTCTTAATTTTATTGATTCTGAATATAGTGCTTTTGCTCCTCTACATATCAGCGAGGAGAACGCCTTACTATGTTGTTTATGATGAAGAAACTAAGAATGCCCTTAAGAGAAGAGTTTTAAACCTTAAGGAAGATTTGGAAGCTGAGTTAGGAGAATTCGACATCGCAGAATGGGAAAGGACCCTTGAAGAATCTATAGAAGAGGAAATCAAAGGGCTCTGAGGTCGGCTCCTTTCCAAATTTTTAGTATAGGCTTGTAAATAAACATTTCTGTGCAGTTAAATTTAAAAAGGCATCCTATTTTAAGATTATTTTGGGGGTGGCGGGAGATGAGGTTGAGGTTAGCCTATCCCGACACCTTAGTAGAAGTCAATAAAGACGAAGTGCTAGTTTTTAATGGCAAACTCCTGAGAGCCCCACTAAATGAAGTGTTCAACTATGTATATGGTAGGGATGCAATTCTCCCAGAGAAAATTAAAGAAATAGCTTCGGATATAGTGCTAGCCGTAAGTTTGATGAACTCTAAAGTGGTTTATACACATCCTGTTGAAGGGTCTTCAGGCGTTGCTTAATTTACATATTTTTTGCATTTTAGGATACTTCTTAGTTTGTTCTTAATGCTGTTCTAGTTCAAAACACTTAAGTATGAGGATCGTGTATTCGAAATATTACCAATAAATAACTTGAGGGGTGAAGACAATGAAATTGAGAAGTAAAATATTGGAAATCAATCCCGGCAAGCCTATAGTATTTATAAATGAAAAAGATGCAAAAGCCGCTAAAATACACCCAACAGACTTAGTAAAGCTTGAAATAGGGAAAAGGGCCATTTACGGAGAGGCTGCCATAGATAATGTAAACATAAAGCCTGGAGAAATTGGGTTAAGTGGAGAGTTCTTAAGTATTAACATTTCTCAAGGAGAGCTTATTGAAGTGGTTCCTGCTGCAACTCCCGAAAGCGTGCGCTACATCAAAAAGAAGATGAAGGGAGAAAAGCTGAAGAAAGTTGAAATTGAGAGCCTCATAAAGGATATAGTCGATAGAAAGCTGAGGGATATAGAAATAAGTGCATTTGTAACGGCTTTAGAAATACACGGGTTAGATATGGACGAAACGGCTTCTCTGACTATAGCTATGGCTGAAACTGGAGATATGCTTGATATAGATAGGAAGCCAATTATGGATGTTCACAGCATAGGAGGCGTTCCGGGGAACAAAACAAACATGATAGTCGTCCCTATAGTCGCTGCTGCTGGGCTTACAATTCCAAAAACCTCATCTAGGGCAATAACAAGTGCTGCTGGAACTGCGGATGTTATGGAAACATTGGCAAACGTCACTTTTAGCTTAGATGAGATAAAGAGGATAGTTGAAAAAGTCGGAGGATGCTTGGTTTGGGGAGGTGCACTAAACCTAGCGCCCGCCGATGACTTAACCATCCATGTGGAGAGAGCATTAAGTGTCGATCCTACCGGCCTAATGCTGGCCAGCATAATGTCGAAGAAGTACGCCATGGGCGCCCAGTATGTTTTAATCGATATTCCAACCGGTAAGGGTGTTAAAGTGGAAAACTTAGATCAAGCCCGTTCATTGGCAAAGGACTTTATCGAGCTTGGAAAGCGTTTGGGGCAGTACGTCGAGGTCGCGATAACCTATGGAGGACAACCTGTTGGCCACATGGTCGGGCCTGCTTTGGAGGCAAGAGAGCTTATGGAAACTCTAATAAGTGGCAAAGGGCCTGGAAGCCTCGTAGAGAAGGCCACTGGTTTGGCGGGCATAATCCTTGAGATGGGGGGTGTTGCACCCGCTGGAATGGGTAAAAAGATGGCACGTGAAATACTTGAGAGCGGAAAAGCCTATGAGAAGATGAAAGAAATAATCGAGGCCCAAGCCGGCGACCCCAACATTAAGCCTGAGGACATACCCATCGGCGATAAGACATACACATTTGTGGCTCCAACGAGCGGTTACATCACAGGTATAGATAATAGGGCTATAACGGCTATAGCTAGGCAAGCTGGAGCACCTGAGGACAAAGGAGCTGGACTTAAGCTTTACGTTAAAGTGGGAGAGAAGGTCAAGGAAGGAGATCCTCTCTTCACAATCTACGCGGAGAGCGAAACTAGACTGGATCAAGCTATAGTCGTTGCGAGAAGGAGTGAGCCAATAAAAATAGAAGGAATGGTTCTTCAGAGGATAGGCAACATCTGATTGTTTTACTTTATTTTTTCCATGGATTAAAACCTAGCTTTTGAAGTTCGAGTATGACCTGCATGGGGAGTCCCATGACGTTGTAGTAATCCCCCTTTATCCACTCTATCAAAAGCCCACCTTTCCCTTGAATGCCATAGGCTCCTGCTTTGTCCAAAGGTTCCCCTGTCTTTACATAAGCGTTAATCTCTTCCTCGCTTAGCTCTCTAAACTTTACTTCAGTAATTACAGCATTGGAAATTTCATCCCCTTCATGAATTATGCAGTATCCTGTTATCACCACATGGGTCTTTCCACTAAGCTCTTTTAGCATTATTTTGGCTTCTTCCTCGTTTTTTGGCTTTCCAAGCACTTCATCGCCTAAAACTACTATTGTATCTGCTCCAATTACTGTGCCTTTTTCTCTTGAATAGACGTCCCAAGCTTTTTTCCTCGCCACCTCTATTGCGTGCTCTCGTGGACTTAATGCGTCGCTCTCTTCGCTTACTTTGCTCGGGATGATTTTGAAGTCTTTAAAGAACTTTCCCAAAATTTCCCTTCTTCTTGGACTCTTTGAGGCTAATATGATCATGCAATCACCCCATGATTTTTTGAGTTGTTTAGATTTTGAGCTTAAGACTTTTGAGGTTGTGATAACAATATTTAAAAAGGAAAAAATTTAAATAGCCATCGCGCATTTGCCTATTCGAAAGCTTCATTAGAAGCTTAGATGAACGATGAAAATTTGGAGGGATGTGAGATGGCAAAGCCAAGTTACGTAAAGTTTGAGGTTCCAAAGGAGTTGGCTGACAAGGCTTTAGAGGCAGTTGAGCTCGCAAGGGACACCGGAAGGATTAGGAAGGGTACAAACGAGACCACAAAGGCTATTGAGAGGGGTCAAGCTAAGCTCGTCGTCATAGCTGAGGACGTTGACCCAGAGGAGATCGTTGCACACTTACCACCACTATGTGAAGAGAAGGAAATCCCATACATCTATGTCCCAAGCAAGAAGGAGCTTGGTGCTGCTGCTGGTATTGAGGTTCCATCAGCTAGTGTTGCTATCATTGAGCCCGGAAAGGGTAGGGAATTAGTTGAGGACATTGCAGCTAAGGTTAGGGAGCTCGCCAAGTGAGCTCCTTCTTATCCTTTCACCTTAGGGAAAAGCTTAAGTTGAGGGGCGAGATTTTTAATTTATAACTTTCATTGAGGTGTGAGAAATGGCAGACGAAGGATACCCATCTGAGGTTATTGAGATCATTGGAAGGACAGGAGTCACGGGTGGCGTTACTCAAGTTAAGGTTAGGGTTCTTGAAGGAAGAGACAAGGGTAGAGTTATCAGGAGAAACATTAAGGGCCCAGTTAGGGTTGGAGACATCGTCATCCTTAGAGAAACAGAAAGAGAAGCTAGAGAAATTAGGAGGAGATGAGCATGGCAAGATGGAATGTTTGCTCATACTGTGGCAAAGAGTTCGAGCCAGGAACAGGCAAAATGCTCGTGAGGAACGATGGAAGAGTTTTCTTATTCTGCTCCGGCAAGTGCGAGAAGTACTTCCTAATGGGTAAGAACCCAAGAAAGCTCAAGTGGACAAAGGCCTTCGAAGAAGCAAGAATGCAAAGGGCAAAGAGAAAGAAGTGATTCCTCTCTCTATCTTATTATTCTTGGTTCTCTTATTTTCAAGATGCCTATGTGTTTCTATTCCATCCCATAGAAGATTTTGCACTCGTGGAGATAACTAAGGCTGAGTGAATCAAAGGCATCCCTTTAATCTTTTCCGCAAACCTTTTTTATTCGCCATTCATATTTATTTTGGTGTTGCCAATGAGAAAGATAGAGCGCACTTTAGTTATAATAAAGCCCGATGCCGTTGTTAGGGGCCTAATCGGTGAAATAATCAGCCGTCTTGAAAAGAAAGGGCTTAGAATCGTTGGAATGAAGATGATACACATTGATAGAGAGCTGGCTGAAAAGCACTATGCAGAGCACAAAGGGAAGCCATTCTTTGAGCCCCTCATCGATTACGTAACTAAAGCACCGAGCGTCGTCATGGTCGTTGAAGGCAGGTATGCAATAAGTGTTGTAAGAAAGATGGCTGGAGCAACTGACCCCAAAGATGCCGAGCCGGGAACAATTAGAGGGGACTATGGCCTCGATGTTGGCGATGCCATCTACAACGTCATACATGCTTCAGACAGTGAAGAAAGTGCTAAGAGGGAGATTGAGCTTTACTTTAAAGACGAAGAGCTCCACGAGTACTGCAAAGCTGCCGAGTGGTTCTATCACTCTCACTGGGACAAGGATAAAGGCGAGTATCTTGACTCTACAAGATGCTTGGATGTTTAGCCTCTTCTTTCCCAAACTTTTAAAAATCTAGTTTTTTAGTTAAGCTTAGTTAAGATTATAGGGAGTGATACTATGAAAAAGATTAGGCAACCAATTATAGCGGTTCTTGGTCATGTAGATCACGGAAAGACTACAATGCTCGATAGAATCCGTAAAACAAATGTTGCGAGCAAAGAAGCAGGAGGAATAACCCAGCACATCGGAGCCACGGAAGTCCCGATTGAAGTGGTTAAGGAAATTGCAGGCCCCCTTTTAAGCCTTTGGAAAGGTGAGATTAAGCTTCCAGGCTTGCTCTTTATAGATACTCCGGGACACGAGGCCTTCACGAGCCTTAGGGCGAGAGGAGGTAGCTTAGCCGATTTAGCAATCCTAATCATCGATGTAAATGAGGGCTTCCAGCCCCAGACGATAGAGAGCATAGAGATTTTGAAGAAGTACAAAACACCCTTCATAGTTGCGGCAAACAAAATTGACAGGATTAAAGGATGGAAAATCAACGAGAATGAGCCTTTCCTTGTGAACTTCAAGAAGCAAGACCAGAGGGCCCAGCAGGAGCTCGAGACAAAGCTTTGGGAGGTCATTGGAAAGTTCTATGAAATGGGCTTCCAAGCCAACCGCTTTGACAGAGTGCAGGACTTTACAAAAGAGCTTGCAATAGTACCGATTTCTGCTAAATATGGTATTGGAATTGCGGAGCTCCTCGTTTTAATAGCGGGACTGGCTCAGAGGTATTTAGAGCAGAAGCTCAAGATTGAGGTTGAAGGACCTGCAAAAGGTACAATACTTGAGGTTAGGGAAGAGATAGGCCTCGGAACTACAATAGATGTTATAGTCTATGACGGAACCCTCAGAAAAGACGACACCATAGTGGTTGGGGGCAAGGATGAGGCAATAGTTACAAAAATTAGGGCTTTGCTAAAGCCCAAGCCTCTGGATGAGATTAGAGACCCGAGGTTTAGGTTCGATCAAGTAGATGAAGTTGCTGCTGCTGCGGGTATTAAGATAGCTGCTCCCGGGTTGGATGGTGCTTTGGCTGGCTCACCTGTGATAGCGGCAAGGAGCGAAGAAGATGTAGAGAAGGCTAAGCAGGAGATTTTGAGCCAAATAGAGCGCATAAAAATCGAGAGCGGTGAGATAGGCGTTATAGTCAAAGCCGACACTTTGGGAAGCCTTGAAGCCTTAAGCAAGGAGCTTCAAGAGAAGGACATACCAATAAGAAAGGCAGACGTTGGGGATATAAGCAAGACGGATGTCATGGAAGCTCTGAGCATAAAAGACGAGAATGAGTATCTCGGAGTTATCTTTGGTTTCAACGTCAAGGTGAATGAGGACGCAAGGGAGATAGCTGATGCTAGGGGCATTCCAATATTCGTAGGCAACATCATCTATAAGATTATAGAGGACTATGAAGCTTGGCGCAAAGCGGAAGAAGAGGCTAAAAAGAGGGAGCTCTTGGCTCAAACAAAGTTCCCTGGTGTTATAAAGCTTTTCCCAGATGAGCGCTACGTCTTTAGGAGAAGCCACCCCGCGATAGTTGGCATCGAGGTTTTAGAGGGCCGCATAAAGCCAGGCTATCCATTAATGAAGCAGAACGGCGAGAGAGTTGGGGTTATTAAGTCAATAAAGTCAAAGAGCGACTTCATACAAGAGGCAAAGAGGGGCGATCAAGTCGCAATAGCTATAGAAGGCCCAATAGTCGGAAGACACATCCATCCCGGTGAAATGCTCTATGTTGACCTTTCGAGAGATGATGTGATGAGACTTGTCAAAGAGCTCAGGAACGAGCTCGATGAGACAGATATAAGGGCGCTTAAGGAGATTGCGAAGGTTAAGAAGCAAAAAGATCCATTCTGGGCCACCCTTTAATTTTAATTCTTTTGGTGAGGACATGGCGAGCAAGAAATTTCTCCGAAAAAAGGAACAGCGGGAAAAGAAAACCATAGCGAGGGAGCGCATTGAAATTCTCTTCACATTAGCTGAAAGAGTCTTTCCATACGACAGAGGATTAGCCAACAGATATGTTGAGATAGCTCTAGCAGTCCAGCAGAAAGCAAAGATTAGGATGCCCCGAAAGTGGAAGAGGAGGTATTGTAAGAAGTGCCATTCCTTCTTGGTTCCTGGTGTGAATGCTCGTATAAGGCTCAGACAGAAGAGAATGCCTCATGTAGTTGTTAAATGCCTCGAGTGTGGTCATATTATGCGTTATCCTTACCTTAGAGAAAAGAAGATAAGGCGGAAAGAGCACAGGATTAGTGTTGATAGCAATGGTGAAGAGAAAACCTTTAAAAACACCCAAAGTTTATAAACCTTGTAGCTTCTCCTAAGCGAGAGCGAGAAAATAAGAGAGGTGTGCGAGAGATGGAGAAACGCTTACCCGGAAAAGTGAGAAGGGCCATGAGGGCCAAATATTATGATATCTCCCCTAAAGCGTGGATTGGAAAGAAAGGGTTTGATGAAGGTGCTATAAATGAAATTACCACCCAGCTAAAGAAGGATGGTGTAGTAAAAGTTGAAATTAAGAAAGGAGCTCTTATTGCTACTCAAATGGAGCGTGAAGAAATAGCTGCAAAAGTAGCCGAGCTTACGGACAGCGAGCTCATAGACGTTAGGGGCAAAAGGTTTATATTGTTCCGTCCAAGAGAAGGTTGGGAAAAGTATTTAAAGAGACTTAAGCTTAAGGAACTCTCAAAGGAAAAGCGGGAAGAAAAGCCCGTTAAAAAGGTCAAGCTCGATATCGCTCAATTTAGGAAAAAATTCAAAAAAGGGAGGGATTGAAGGATGGCTACGGTTTATGATGTTCCCGGTGATTTGCTCGTTGAGAAGGCTGCACAAAAGTTGAAGGAAGTTGAGGCTATTAAGCCACCTGAGTGGGCACCATTCGTTAAGACTGGCATACACAAGGAGAGGCTTCCAGAGCAGGATGACTGGTGGTATTATAGAGTTGCTTCAGTGTTTAGGAAGGTATATGTTGATGGTCCAGTTGGCATTGAGAGGCTAAGGACTTGGTACGGAGGCAAGAAGAACAGGGGTCATGCTCCAGAGCGCTTCTACAAGGCTAGCGGAAGCGTAATAAGAAAGGCCCTTCAACAGCTCGAGGCAGCTGGGTTCATTAAGAAAGTCCCAGGGGAAGGAAGAGTAGTCACCCCACAAGGACAAAGCTTCCTTGATAAGGTTGCCACTGAGCTTAAGAAGGAGCTTGAGGAAGTTATTCCCGAGCTTAAGAAGTACTGAGCTTCCTTTATTATCTACCTTTTGAGATTTTTGCCTTAGGAAAAGAATTTTAACTTCTAAGTTCTAACCTCTTTTAGCGAGAAAAGAGGTGATACTCATGGCTGAGGATATTGAGGAGATTAGGAAAAAAAAGCTTCTTGAGCTTCAAAGGCGCTTAGCGGAGCAGCAGGCGGC
The DNA here is from genome assembly GCF_000725425.1 of Palaeococcus pacificus DY20341. Classification (NCBI taxonomy): domain Archaea; kingdom Methanobacteriati; phylum Methanobacteriota; class Thermococci; order Thermococcales; family Thermococcaceae; genus Palaeococcus; species Palaeococcus pacificus. Next base: position 829,416 of record NZ_CP006019.1, read on the forward strand.
CCAAGAGGAAGCTGCAAGGCGGCAGGCAGAGATGGAAGCTCAAATACAGGCAATATTAAGACAAATACTCACTCCAGAAGCAAGAGAGAGGCTTTCGAGGGTTAGGCTTGTCAGGCCCGAGCTTGCTCAACAGGTGGAGCTAATCTTAATTCAGCTTTACCAGGCGGGCCAGATAAGGGAGCGCATAGACGATGCAAAGCTCAAGAGGATACTAGCCCAGATTGAGGCGAGGACGAGGAGAGAGTTTAGGATTAAGTGGTGAGCTTTCTATGGAGGTTTATCACTTTTACAGCGGGGGAAAGGACTCTTCCCTCTCCGCTTATATTCTCGAGAAAATGGGTTATGATGTTAAGCTCATAACAGTTAACTTTGGCCTTCTCGACTCATGGCGCTACGCTAAAGAAACTGCTGAAAGATTGGGCTTTAAGCATGAGGTAGTTTTTTTAGACAAGATAATTCTGGAGAAGGCCATGGAAATGTGCATTAAAGATGGTCACCCGAACAATGCCATCCAGTTCATTCACGAGAGGGCTTTAGAGGAAATTGCAAAACGCGAAAACGTTGAAAGAATAAGCGACGGGACGAGAAGAGACGATAGAGTCCCCCTTTTAGACCAGAGGAAGACGCGCTCGCTCGAAGATAGATTCAAAGTTCAATACATAAGGCCTCTCCTTGGTTTAGGCTACAAAACGATTAGAGAGCTTACGGAAAAGCTCTTCGTTGTTGAGGTTAAGGAGAGCGAGGAGCTTGAAAAGAGCGACTACGAAGTTGAACTCAGGCACCTTTTGAGAGAAAAAGGCATTGATCCGCTGACTATCTTTCCAAGGCGCCACTATCAGTCGAGGGTCTTGGGGTGGAGGTTAGGGGAACCTTTTTGAGCATTTCTCATAAATTTTAACAGTATGCCTGAGGGAATGTAGAATAAGGGATTAACGTAAGGGGCATGAAAAAATGCTGAATGGAGACAGAAAAATGCCCTCATGTATGGGTCATTAAAAAGTGGAATGAGAGTGAATATACTACTCTCAGAAAAGAACGCTGAATATGGGGGTAACTTAGGGGGCATGGAAGATGCCAGAAAAGTAAGACAGAACGTGCCCCCAGATGGAAAGGTTTTTAAAAGGGGAATGGGTTGCAGTTTGACCATTCTGGCATCTTTCGGCCTTCCCCTTTACCCCTTCATTTCAGCGGGATGTCAGAATAGGGGGTTAGCGTAAGGGGCACGAAGGAACGCTGAAAACTAACAGAAAAATGCCCCTCGAGGGAAAGGTTTTTAACCTCAACCTTTTGAATGTGAATGGAAGCAAAGTTTAAATAAGCTCGGACTAAATTGTGCCTTAGATACTTTTCACGTTCACAAGTGAAGGAGGGATTGACATGGCAAGGTATAAGCCACTTGCAAAGAAGCTTAGACTCGCAAAAGCTGGTAAGCAAAATAGAAGGATTCCAGTTTGGGTAATCGTTAAGACAAACAGGAAGGTTATGAGCCACCCCAAGAGGAGATACTGGAGGAGGACAAAGCTTAAGGAGTGATGAGCTATGGCAGAGGAGAGAGTTTATACCATCCCTATTAGAAAAGTTAAGAAGATTGCTCCAAGGTGGAAGAGAGCTCCAAGGGCTGTCAAGTTCGTTAGAGAGTTCGTAGCAAGGCACACAAAGGCTCAAGAAGTTATCATCGGCAAGGACGTCAACGAGAAGATATGGGAGCGCGGCATTGAGAAACCACCAAGCAAGCTTCGCGTTAAGGTCATAATTGACGAGAGGGAAACAGAGGAAGGCAAGATTAAGGTTGCCGAAGTTCACCTCGCTTGATTTTTACATTTTCCCTGTGAGGGAAAGCCGAGGGATAGAAGATGCACATAGAAAGACTTGATTTTGAAAACTCACCATACCTGGGAGTGTTTGGGTTAGCTACGGATAGAGTAGCTTTGATTAGAGAGGGGCTTCAGGAGAAGAAGCTCGATGTTCTTAAGGAAGTCCTAGGAGTTCCTTTAATTGAAACGAGCATTATGAAATCAAGAATCGTTGGTCTTTTATCTGTTGGGAACTCCAACGGCATTTTAACTACATACTACATTTGGGATGGCGAGCTTGAGAAAATTAGGAACTCGCTAAGAGAACTTGGCATAGATACACGGATTGAGCCTATGATGACTGCTTATACTGCACTCGGAAACCTTATTCTAGCCAATGACAAAGCCGCTTTAGTGAGTCCGAAGTTTTCAAGGGAAGAGGTCAAGTTCATCGAGGATGTGCTTGGTGTTGAAGTCGAGAGGGGCGTTATAGCGGAGTACCATGCCGTTGGGAGCGTTGGAGTTGTAACAAATAAAGGTGCTCTCGTTCATCCGGAGGCAACCGAGGAGGAGCTCGAATGGTTGAGCGACCTCTTTAAGGTTGATGTTTATGTTGGAACTGCCAACATGGGTGTTCCATTCGTTGGCTCATGTTTGCTGGCCAACTCAAACGGTGTTGTTGTAGGATCTCTAACAACCGGTCCCGAAATCGTCAAGATTGAGGAAGCTTTAGGATTCCTATGAGGTGAGGGGAATGGAGGTTAAGGTATTCAGGGTTAGAGGAGTCTTTGAGAGGAACGGAAAGAAAGAGAAGTTCACAAGGGAATATAGGGGTTTGAAGGAAGAGGACATTAAAGAGCTTGTTTACTCCGAACTTGGAAGCAAGCACCGTGTTAAGAGGAACAAGGTCATCATAGAGTCAATCGAAGAGATAAAGCCAGAAGAAGCAGAAAACCCAATAGTTAGAAAGCTCAGCTTAGAACTCGCTTAATTTCGTTTTTCTCTTTTTCAAAGGGATGGGACTATTTTCTAATGATTCTCTGTTTGATCTTAACTCGTTATCTTTCCGTTGGTTATACAACTTTCAAAGTTACCAACATCCTTAAAAGTAGCTTTTCCCATTTCTCCTTGGAGGTGAAGTTATGGCTCAAAGTGAGGAGGCACTCCAAAAGTTGGCTTATGAGTATCAGCTTTTGCAGGCTCAAGCCCAGTTGCTAGCTCAAAACCTCGAGCTCCTAACTTTAGGAATGAACGAGTTCAAAGCGGTTAAAGAAACGTTAGAGAAGCTCAAGGAAGTTGAAGATGAAAAGCCGGAAATTTTAGTTCCTATCGGCGCCGGTTCATTCTTAAAGGGTCAAATTGTGGACAAGGAAAATGCGATAGTCAGCGTTGGGGCTGGATACGCGATAGAGAAGAGCTTAGACGATGCTATAGGCTACTTAGATAGCAGGGTTAAGGAGTATGAGGAAGCGATAAAGAAGACTCAGGAAAGTCTTCACCAAATAGAGCACAAGCTCCAAGAGCTGGCTATAAAAGCCCAAAAACTTCAGCAGGAGCAGGCAATGAAGTTTAATGTTCCAAGGAAGTGAGCTTTGCCCTTCTATCTTTTCTGTATTTCATCCTTTCTTATACCACTCCACCGTCCTTAGCAGGCCCTCCTCAAGGCTGTACTTTGGTTCAAAGCCGAGCTCTCTAATTTCGCTTACATCCGCTAAGCTGTGCCTTATATCTCCCGGCCTTGGCTTATCAAATAGTATTGAGCTCTTTGAATTGGTTGCATCGATTATCTTCAAAGCGAGCTCTAAAATGGTAGTCTGCTCCCCTCTAGCCACGTTAAATACTCTCCCATCTGCTCTAGAACTTTCCGCAGCGAGGATATTTGCACTAACTACATCTTTAATATAGATGAAATCCCGCGTCTGCTTTCCATCTCCATAGATTACTAGCGGCTCATTCCTAAGGGCGCGGTTTATGAAGATGCTTATAACTCCCGCATATTGGTTGTATCCCTGTCTAGGCCCAAATACATTGAAGTATCTTAGAGACACAGTTGGGATGCCATAGAGTTCGTGAAACACTTTTAGGTAGTACTCTGCACTTACTTTGCTCACGCCATAGGGGGATAGTGGGTTTGGCTTTTCGCTCTCTTTAAGGGGAAGGTTCTGGTTGTCGCCATAGACAGCAGCAGAAGAGGCAAAAATCATCTTTCCATGCCCTTCGATTAAAGCCCTCAAAATGTTAAGCGTCCCAAGAACATTGATTTCTTCCGCAAGGAGTGGCTTTTCGACGCTCTCAACAACGCTCACTAAAGCAGCCTCATGAAAAACGTAGTCTGCTTGGGAGATGAGATCTGCTATGCTCTCGTAGTCCCTAACATCTGCTTGGATGAATTTGACGTTTGGAGGCACGTTTTCAAGATTTCCAGTGTAGAGGTTGTCAATTACAATCACTTCGTTTTTCTCGCTCAGCTCCTCGGCGATGTGGGAGCCTATGAATCCAGCCCCTCCAGTGACCACTATGAGCTTGTTCTTCATACCGCATCGAATAGAATACAGTAAAGCGCTTAAAATGTTTTTCTCTTTTTCACGTGATCCTCGATTATCTCTTTTGAAAGCATCTTTCCTTCAGCCTTCAGCTTTTCATAGAGTTCCTCTATATCTTCTAGTATGTACATTATTTCCTCCAGAATACTCTTGCTTTTGTTCCACGGGATGGCATATCTGAATTCGAGTATTTCTGCTATGTCCTCTATCGTAAAAACGGCCAGCACTTTAAACGTCTGGCTGTCAACAACTTGTACGCCCTCTTTTGTAAGGGCAAGCTTTACTTCACTGTCCATAATACCACCAAATAACTTTATGTATTTCAAACATTTTAAGAATTGTGCAAAGTGTAGGAGTATTAAAAGGAATAAAAAGAAAACGCTACAACTCACTTAATTGGTGGTCTGAATTTGTAGGCGTAGAGGATTAGTCCGTCTTCTCCGAACTCCCGAATCTTCCTCGTTACCATCTCGACTTCCATGCCGAAGTCTATCTCCTCAGGGTCAACGTCTGTGAGCTGAGCAAACACTATTGGGCCTTCCTCAAGCTCGATTAAAGCTAGGGGATATGGTTTAACGTATTCGAAGCCGCTCGGTGGGTTCCTAACTATTGTCCAGCTGAGGACTTTTCCCTTTCCACTTAGCTGGACATCTTCCATCTCTCTGCTTCCGCACTCGTCACATACTTGTCTTGGAGGAAAGTGAACTTTACCACAGCTCTTACACTTTGTACCGACTAAGCGGTACTTCTCTTTAAAGTGTCTCCAATATCTGGCTACCTGCATTGGCCTCGCCATTTTAAACCCTCCTCAGAATGCTAATTGTTATATTCGAACCTGTTCCACCAATATTTTGAGTTAGGGCAATTTCTGGGTCTGGTACTTGGTTTGGTGATTCTCCCCTAAGCTGCCACACTGCTTCGACAGTTTGATAGACACCTGTGGCACCGACGGGGTGTCCTCTTGACTTTAGACCTCCTAAAGTCTGTATTGGGTAATCTCCATCGATTGCTATTTGTCCCTCTTTTGCTAATTTGACACCCTCTCCTCTTTTTGCTATGCCTATGGACTCCAAGCTAAGAGCAGCCATTATTGTAAATGCATCATGAATCTCGAAAAGGTCTATATCCTTTGCCTCTATGCCTGCCATCTTGTAGGCCTTTTCAGCGGCAACTTTTGCAGCTTTCAGGGTTAAAAGTTCCTTCCTATTGGCGAGGTTTATCGTGTCGATTGCCCTTCCCATTCCTGCAACTTCAACCATCTTGGCCTTATCAACGAATTCTTTGGCTTTTTCCTCGGTGGTTATTATCACTGCAGCTGCACCATCGCACATGGGAGAAGCATCGAAGAGTTTTATTGGGTCTGAAATGTACGGGCTCCTGAGGACTGTTTCTAACTTAATTGGTCTCTTAAACATGGCATATGGATTCTTTGCTCCATTTATGTGTGCATTAACTGCAAAATGAGCTAAATCTTCCTCAGTATAGCCATACTCCTTCATGTAGAGCCTCATGATGAGAGCATTTAATGCTACAAAACTTGCTCCGTGGAAGAGTTCATATTCTGAATCTGCTGCATATCCTAAATAGCGTGTGCCATCGCTTGGCCAAGCGTCGGTCATCTTCTCGACACCAACAACGGCAACTACCTCTTCAAGGCCGCTCATGACTGCTTTAACTCCCTCTTGAACTGCTGCTCCTCCACTTGCACAAGCAGCCTCAATCTTAACAGCAGGAATGTTTCCCAATCCCGCAAAGTCTGCTATTAGGGCACCTAAGTTTTCCTGCTCTATGAAGCTTCCAGACGCCATGTTTCCAACATAAAGTGAATCAACCTTATCAACGCCTGCATCTTCCATAGCATTAAGCAAAGCTTCAACGGCCATGTCCCTCAAGCTAGTTCTCCAGTGCTCTCCAACAGGGACTGCACCAACACCAATGATAACCGGCTTCCTCATTTTAACCACCTCACATTATATACTTGCCTCTGTGCTTCGCGTAGAGGGCGTAGTCTATGTATTTCTTTCTATTTACGTAGTCCATTGTTTTTGGAGCCAAATCTCTTTTCTCTTCTATAGCGTCTTGAACCACGAGTGAGAATGCATCGCTTCCAGCACCGCTTCCAAAGCTTACCCAAAGAATCCTGTCGCCTGGCTTAGCTATGTCTAAAACCGCTGAAACGCCAACTAACGTAGCACCGCTGTAAGTGTTTCCTATTATCCCGGTTAAGAGACCCGGTAGTACCTTCTCCTTTGGAATTCCCAATATCTTCGCAACTGTTAGTGGGAACTTAACATTTGGCTGGTGAAAGACAGCGTAATCAAAATCGCTTGGAGAATAGCCGAGTTCTTCCATTAAACCCTTAGCAGCACTCACAATTTGGTGGAAGTATGCTGGTTCTCCTGTGAACCTGTTGCCGTGTCTTGGGTAGTGCTCGTGTTGCCTCCTCCAAAAGTCGGGGGTATCGGTTACATAGGAATAGCTTCCCTCAAAGTAGGCAATCGTCTCACTACTCTTCTCTCCAACGATGTATGCCGCGCCTCCAGCGGAGGCTGTGAACTCCAAGTGATCGCCAGGTCTGCCTTGGGCTGTATCAGAACCAATTGCCATAGCATATTTGGCCATTCCACTTCCAACAAATCCTATAGAAGCTTGTAATGCCTCGGTTCCAGCTTTACAAGCAAACTCAAAATCAGCTGCATCTAACTCAGGTGTAGCGCCTATGGCTTCGGCTATTACGGTGGCGCTTGGTTTGACGGCATAAGGCTTTGACTCCGTTCCAAACCAAATCGCTCTAATCTCTTTAGGATCAATTTGAGCCCTTTTCAAAGCGTTTCTCGCAGCTTCGATGCCTATTGTTAAGGCATCTTCATCTAAATTATTCACGGACTTTTCTTGGATTGGGAAACTGCTTATTCCCCAAACTCTCCCAATTTCCTCCGCTTTTATGCGGAACATTGGGACATATGCTCCATATCCAACAATACCAACATCCTTTATTGGTTTTAACAGTCTTCTCATCGGCATCACCTTGTTAGTTCATAAGAGTTAAATTTCAAACGTTCCTTGATGGATAAAGCGGGTTATTATAAAAGCCTTTCGGTAAAAGTGAAAGCATATTTCGTCAATTATCGATAGGAAGCCCTATATACTATCGTTTAGAGTTATCACTAGGTGGATAATACGATGAGGTATGAAATTTTGCACAAGCCAAGTTTTAGCTTGGTTGAAGTAGAGCTTGAAGAAGGAGAGGTCATTCAAGCCGAAGCGGGTGCTATGGTTCACATGAGCCCGAACATAAGACTGGAAACAAAAGCTAAAGGTGGCATTTTTGGAGCCTTGAAGCGCTCAATGCTCGGCGGTGAAAGCTTTTTCATCAACAAGTTTAGGGCCGAAGGTGGAAAAGGAGTAGTAGGATTTGCACCGGCATATATGGGGGATATTGAAGTTTTTGAGCTTAACGGCACATTGTACGCTCAAAGTGGAGCTTTTTTGGCTAGCTCAGAGAACATAGATATCAACACCAAGTGGGGAGGAGCAAAAACATTCTTTGGGCGTGAAGGCCTATTCTTACTCAAAATGACAGGTCAGGGAACGGTTTTTCTCTCAAGTTTTGGGGCAATATACAAGAAGGAACTTCACAACGAGCGCTTTATAATAGACACCGGCCATTTAGTGGCCTTCAGCGAGGGATTAGACTTCAATTTAAGGCGCGTTGGAGGCTTAAAGAGCACATTATTTAGCGGTGAGGGATTAGTCGCAGAATTCTATGGGACTGGGACTCTTTATATCCAAACGAGAAGTTTAGATAGCTTTTTGAGCTGGATTATTCCATATCTGCCGAGTAAAGAGTGACAACTCTTTCTTTTTTTCACGTTAAACTTTTAAATTTAGATTCTCTTCTAGTTTTAGGTGCGTCTAAAGTGGTGAGCCCACAAGCTGAGGACTACTTGAAGTGCATTTATCTCTTAAAAGAGAGAGGTGAAAACGTTAAAAATTCTTCCATCGCTGCATATTTGGGAGTTTCGCCTGCAACAGTCACGGAAATGATGCAAAAGCTCAGCAAAGAAGGTTTTATTAAGTATGTCCCTTATAAAGGCGTTGATTTGACGAAAAAGGGATTTAACGTGGCACAGAAGCTGATATGGAAGCACCGCATAATAGAGTGCTTTTTAAGAGATGTCCTGGGTTATGAAGATATGGCAAAGATACATTTTGAAGCATGCAAGCTCGAACATTCGGCAAGCGACGAATTTGTGGAGAAGCTGTGTGGTATCTTAAACAACCCAAAAGTGTGCCCTCATGGAAGGGAAATTCCAAAGATAAGAGAATAATGGAGCTAATCTTTTTCAACCGAGACGTTAACAGGCGTTGCGTTCATTATGTTCTCACCAATTGGGCACCTTTCCTCGACTTTTTCTAGCCACTCTGAGAGTTTTTCTTCTGGAATATCGCCTTTTACCTTCACTTTAACCTCTATCTCCTTGTAGCCAGCTCTGTCCTCAACGTTCTTACCCATCAGCCTGTCTGTGTTTATCCTGCCAGTCACTTTGATGTGTATCTTCTCAATGTTTAAACCCATCTCTTTAGCTACCATGAATCCAACTATGTTTATGCAGCCTGCCAGAGCAGCTAATATATACTCAAGGGGACTTGATTCATCTTTATCCACAATGTATTCGAAGCTTTTTCCTTTAACAATCATTCTTGTGGGAGAAACGCTCTCTCCAGAAACGCGTACTTTTATGTTGGGCATAGCAATCACCATTTACAATTGGAAAGATTTGTATAAAAATTCTTCTCCCACCTTTGGTTTTGGACTGAGAGTTAAAAGAGTAGAAAAGAAAGCTTAAGGCTTTCTAACCACAATTAAAGCGTGGTCTTTTTCGTAGGGCTCAAGGGATAATCTTTCTACCACTTCAAAGTACGTGCTCAGCTCTTCTTCAACTTCCTTGAAAACCTGCTCAGGTGGCTTTGTAACGTCAATACTTCTGCTCTTGATGGATATCATAGCGTAGCCGCCTTTCTTGAGATATGCTTTAGCGTTGTCGATTAAAATCTTGGCCTGTGTGGGCTGTGCAACGTCCTCGAAGATTACATCAACTTTTGTCACCACTGCCCTATACTCTTCGGGCTTAGTTGCATCACCGAGTATTGGGATAATGTTCTTCCTCTCGTAGACTAAAGGCACAAGCTCTCTCAAAACCCTCGGCGAGAACTCAACACCGTATACTTTGCCTTCCCACCCGACGATGTCGCTAACGTGTGAAGCGGTTGTTCCGCTCGCTATTCCCAAATATAGGACGCTCTTTCCTGGTTTGATTGGGAAGTGCTTTAGTCCATTTAGTATAGCCGCTCCAAGCTTTGAACGCCTTGGATTCCAAATCCTGTACTCCTCTTTCTCCCACTTTACAATGCGCTCTCCATAGACTTTTTGCCCTGGGACGAGGTTCTTCGTCGCTATTTTCTCGCTCCCGTCATCATCAATGAAGATATAAACGCCAGGGAATTTGTGCTTTTTAATCTTCATTCACTCACCTCCTTTCCTTCTTTTTCTTCTTCTTTTCTTTGCCTTTCTTTTTGCCCTTAAACTTCCCCTTGTCTTTTCTGCCTTTTTCCTTGCCCTTTCCTTTGAACTTCTTACCCTTCTTTTTCTTTTCTTTCTTCTTCGGCTTCTCTGGCTTTCTCTTTGGTGGATTCGGATATTTCTCTTTTATCTCCTTAATTCTTGCTTCAATCTCGTTCTTAAGTTCTTCTGCAATGTATTCGCCCGAGAAGTAGTCTACTCTTGCTGCTATGGCCAGCTTTCCGGCCAAAGCTCTCGCTATCTTACCCCTCTGCCACCACGGTGAGCGGTTGATATCAGGATATTGGTAAATTATTCCGTGCTTTGGAGGTTTAGCACCGCTTCTTAAGTGTCTGAACAAAGCTTTTTCCGCACCTAAAACTTGTATTGTTGAGGAGGGCATTATAGCGAGCTCTTTTAGACCTCCAGCAAGGCTTATCAGTCTAGCACCAAGCTTAGCTCCAACCAAAGCCTTCAAGTTTGGAGCAACATCGTCCATAGCTCTGTCTATGTAGTCTTCAATCTCTTCTCTAAGCTTGTAGAGCCTATCTATTTCCTTTGCAAGGTCTTGTATGGCTTTCATATCTCTATCGTCCATCCAAGCGCCCATAGACTTCTCTGCTGCTTCCTTTATCTTTTTAAGCTTCTCTTCGCTGAAGCTGAGCTCTTTCATAGTCTCTTCATTTAAGTTGTCTCTCTTTCCAACTACCTTGACAAAAGTTACGAACTGCTGGTGCTTTGGTAGGAGTTCATCAAGCTCAGGGAAGTGAAGGGTGTACCACTCCCTCAAGCGAGCTACTAGGAGGTTTACTACTTTATCAATGTCATCTAGAGCTTCAATAGCCTGGATTATCATCTTGTCTCTTGCACCGCTCTGCTCTTGGATTCCACGCCTTGTTAGTGCTAAGCCCACTTCGAAGTAGCTCTCGAACCAGTTTTTCCCTAAGAACTCCTCTGGGTTCTCTCTAAGTTTTTCACCAGCCAAGTTTGGAAATTCAAAATCAGCATCTACCCCTACTTTAGCCTTAACTCTTCTCGCGAGCTCTTGGTGCTCAAAGATAAGTGAAGTGTATCCTTCTTTCATGAGCTCCTCAACGAGTTCAACTAGCTCTTCTGTAAGCTCTCCTTTTAAAAGCCTCTCTAAAGAGTTTTCGGGGCTTTCTCTATACTCCTTCTTGGTTATAAGATTACCCTGCTCATCAAAGGCGTAAATTCCCTGAACGTTTTCGCTCACGTATGCTTTCATAAACATCACCTTTCTATTTTTTGCTGAAGAAATATAAAAGGGTTGGGCTTTTAAAGCTTGAGTTTAGGAGAGAAAAACTCAATCCTCCCAGGGCTCCCTATACTTGAGCGCCCATCCAAACTCATCCTTAAGTATGTCTATAGCTGCGTATGGGGGAATTACTCCCTTTTCTGTTATTATGACATCCACATACTCCGGTGGAGTAACATCAAATGCGGGATTCTTAACCACTATATTCTTTGGCCAAGTTGCGAGCTCTTCTTTGGGGACTACCTCATAGGGATCGCGCTCCTCTATCTCTACAAGCTGGCCTAGCAATGTTTCGGGATGGAACTTATACGTCTCGGCTGCTGTCATAACCCAAACTCTGTGCTCTTTTGCGGTTAGGGCTATTAGTGCAGTCCCAATCTTGTTTATAACTGCTCCATTAGCAGTTATTGTATCAGCGCCCATGATTACTTTGTCGGTCATCTTCATGTAATGCCGAGCAGCTCCATCCACCACATAAATAACGGGTATCCCTGCTTCAGCCAGCTGTTTGGCTGTTATTTTGCCCTGATATCTTGGCCTAGTCTCGGTTACTATAACCTTTATATCCTTACCCTCTTCCCAAGCCTTTTTCATGACTCCTACGGCGGCGCTGGAATGGCAGTGTGTCATTATTATGTCCCCGTCTTCAACCCTCTTTGCTCCAAACTCCGCTATTTTCTTAACAGCATTCTCTGAATTGTGAATAAACTCCTTTGCGGAATTTGTCGCCATAAACTTTATCTCATCTAAGCTTGCACCACCATTATACGTGAGCTTTACTCTATACATTACATAACGTAGAGCGTTCGGTAAAGAAACCGCTGTCGGTCTTGTATTGTAAAGTAGCTTTGCAGCTTCCTTCATTTCGTTCCAAAATTCGTCTTCATTCTTTGCGTTGCTTTTTTCTGCTTGTATTTGTAAAGCTAATGCTGCTGATCGTGCTATTTTTCCCGCTCCCCTAATTTCCATGTTTTTTATTTTTTCGGCAATTTCCAAAACTTCCTTAACTATTGTCATTACCTCCCCCTCCTCTTTTGCGTATCATTTTATTTCGCATTGCTCCTTTATATACCTCACTATCCTCTGTTTTCTTTTATGCATTAAGGCACAAAGATAAACTTTGATGTACTTAAAATATTGCCAATGTTTTTGTTTACAAATAACAAGGGCATTTACGACCAATGCCGAAAGCTTTATATTTAATTGTCACAAAGCTTTAAGTGTATAAAATTGAGCCTATGTTCAAGTTTGTTCAATACATGCTGGGGTGAATGGTGATGGAGGAGAAATTAGAAAGAAAGCTTGAAAAGAAGCTTGAAGCTGTGACATTAAATTATGAGGCTTACTTCTCCGAAAAAGCTCTTGGAATGAAAGCTTCAGAAATTAGAGAGCTTCTAAAGTTAGTAGAAAGCTCGGAGATAATCTCACTCGCTGGTGGGCTTCCAAACCCTGAGACATTCCCAAAGGACCTTATAACGAAACTAGCTCAAAAAGCCATAGAAGAGCACGGGAATGCTGCCTTACAATATGGAACAACAAAGGGATACACACCTCTAAGATTAGAAATTGCAGAAATGCTTAGGAAGAGGTATGGCATCCCAATATCAAAAGTTGACATTATGATCACTGCAGGCTCCCAGCAAGGTCTCGATTTAATCGGTAGAGTCTTCATAAACCCTGGGGATATTATTGTGGTAGAGGCTCCAACTTATTTAGCAGCGCTCCAATCCTTTAGGTACTACGATCCTCAATTCATCCAAATTCCGCTTGACGATGAAGGAATGCGCATTGATCTCCTTGAAGAGAAGCTCAAAGAGCTTAAAGCTCAAGGGAAGAAAGTAAAGCTTGTTTATACCATTCCAACTTTCCAAAACCCTGGCGGAGTTACAATGAGCAAAGAGAGGAGAAAGAGGCTCTTAGAGCTTGCAAGTGAATATGACTTCTTGATTATTGAGGATGGACCATATAATGAGCTCAGATACAGGGGAGAAGAAATCCCACCCATTAAGTATTGGGACGAAGAAGGTAGGGTTATCTACTTGGGAACATTCTCCAAGATATTCGCTCCTGGATTCAGGGTTGCTTGGATTGCTGCCGAGCCTCACTTCATAAGGAAGCTTGAGATAGCCAAGCAGGGTATTGACTTGTGCACAAACGTCTTTGGACAAGTGATAGCCGCTGAATATCTCAAAGGAGGCTATTTAGACAAGCACATCGAAAAGATTAGGGCATTCTACAAGCCAAAGCTGGAGATAATGCTCGACGCTCTTGAGAAGTACATGCCTGAAGGAGTTAAGTGGACAAAGCCCGACGGAGGAATGTTCGTTTGGGTAACCGTTCCAGAGGGCATAGACACCAAGGAGATGTTTGAGAAGGCCGTTGCTAAGGGAGTTGCATATGTCCCAGGTGAGGCATTCTTCGCTGACAGAGGTGTTAAGAACACAATGAGGCTTAACTTCACCTATGTTGAGGACGAGAAGATAGTTGAGGGTATAAAGAGGCTCGCAGAAGCGCTTAAAGAAGCGATGAAAGCTTGATTTCTTTTTCTCTTTTAATCTATGTGCAGGTCAGTGTCAAAACCCTTTCTCGTTAAGTAGCCAATTCTCTCAAGTTTGCCTTCTCTGTACTCATAGATCAAAGGAACACCCGTGGGGATGTTGAGCTTTAGAACCTGCTCTTTAGTTAGACCTTCGATATGCATCACTATGGAGCGTAAACTGTTGCCGTGTGCACTAACTAGGACGTTCTTTCCCTTTTCAAGCTCTGGAATTATTTTTCCTCTAAAATAAGGAATCGTCCTTTCGGCAGTATCTTTTAAGCTCTCGCCTCCTGGAGGTGCAATATCATAGCTCCTGCGCCAGAGAAGGACTTGCTCCTCTCCATAAACCTCTCTAGCATAGTTCTTATTCCAGCCTTGGAGTTTCCCGTAGTAGCGCTCGTTAAGCTGCCAAGCTTTGTAAACTGGTATGTAGTTTTTGCCATGTTCCCCATAAACCTCGCCCCATTTTTTCATTCGTCCTTCATCATGGATTATTCTTGGAACTCCTGAGCTGTTCTTGCTCATTATGAGCATCACCGTTTGAATTGCTCTTACGAGCTCAGAGGTGAAGATGACATCAAACTTGTAGTCTTTTAAGAGCTCTCCAGCTTCAAGGGCCTCTTTAACTCCTCGCTCACTTAAGGGAACATCAACCCATCCCGTGAAGATATTGAGCTTATTCCAGAGGCTCTCACCGTGCCTCACTAAAACGAGCTTGCTCATTAGGTACACCTAACAAAAATCGGCAGCTTAGTTAAAAAAGTTTTTGAAAATGAAAAGAAGATGTAAGGGCATCACGCTCTCATCTTGGCCCTTCCACCTTTCTTAAGCTTCTCCTCGATCTTCCTGTAGTACTCCATGGTCTCTCTGTCAACGCTCGGTCCTATTCTGCTTAATGCTTCCTCGAAGTCTTTCATCGTAACTTTGACCTTGCTCCTAACTTCGTCGAGCTTAGTTCCTGGCTTTATTAATCCATCTTGGATTGCCCTTCTCATTGCCGTCATTGCGGCTTCTCTAACAACGGCGGCTATATCCGCACCTGTGTAACCATCTGTTTTCTTCGCAAGCTCTTCCAAGCTGACGTCCTCCGCGAGTGGCATCCGTCTAGTGTGGACTTTTAGTATCTCAAGCCTTGCCTTCTCGTCAGGGGCTGGTACGAGTATTAAGCGGTCAAACCTGCCGGGCCTCAAGAGTGCTGGGTCAAGGATGTCAGGCCTGTTCGTCGCTGCAATTATCACAACACCGCTGTTCTCCTCAATGCCATCCATCTCCGTCAGGAGCTGGTTAATCAAGCGGTCGGTCACTCTGTTGACGTCGCTTCCCCTAACCGGCGCGATTGCATCAATCTCATCTATGAACACCACTGTTGGAGCTGCCTGCCTCGCTTTCCTAAAGATTTCTCTTATGTTCTTCTCGCTCTCGCCAACCCATTTGCTTAAGACTTCAGGTCCTCTAATACCTATGAAATTAGCTTCGCTCTCGGTAGCGACAGCCTTAGCTAATAGGGTCTTACCTGTTCCTGGTGGTCCATAGAGGAGGATGCCCTTTGGTGGCGTTATTCCAAGTCCGAGGAATGCCTCTGGGTACTTGAGGGGCCACTCAACGGCTTCCCTTAGTTGCTCCTTGACTTTTTCAAGGCCACCAATGTCCTCCCAGCGAATGTTTGGAACCTCTAAGAGGACTTCTCTAAGTGCTGATGGCTCTACCATCTTTAGCGCTTCATAGAAGTCCTTCCTCGTCACCTTGAGCTCTTCAAGGACTTCCTTTGGAATTGTCTCTGCCTCAAAGTCAATCTTCTTGTCCTTTATGAGCCTTCTAAGTGATGCCATTGCTGCTTCTCTCGCTAGGGCAGCTAAGTCAGCCCCTACAAAACCATGCGTCTTCTCCGCAAGCTCCTCAAGGAGGACATCTATTAGGCGGTGCTTTACTTCATCGTAGAGCTTGTCGTCGAGAGCCTTTAGGAGAGACTTAATCTCGCGCTCATCTTTGGCTTTTTCAACTTCTTTGAGGGCTTTGTTTGCAACATGTGCAAACCTCTCATCTCCCTTGAGGGTCTCTAAAATCTTCATCACGTCGCCCTTCCTGAATTCAGGTTCAATTGGCATTCCTCTTGTGTGGATTTGGAGGATCTCTTTGCGCCCCTGCTTGTCAGGAACTCCTACCTCAAGCTCCCTATCGAACCTTCCAGGCCTCCTCAAAGCGGGGTCTATCGCGTCTGGTCTGTTGGTTGCGCCTATTACAATGACTTTGCCCCTTGATTTTAGTCCATCCATTAATGTTAACAATTGGGAAACCACGCGCTTTTCTACTTCGCCATGGGTTTCTTCTCTCTTTGGCGCGATAGCATCAATCTCGTCAATGAATATAATGCTCGGTGCATTCTCTTCAGCCTCCTTAAAGACCTCTCTAAGCCTCTCCTCACTCTCGCCATAGTACTTGCTCATTATCTCGGGGCCGTTTATTGAGAGGAAGTGTGCGTTGGCTTCGTTTGCAACGGCTTTGGCTAGCAAAGTCTTACCCGTTCCCGGTGGACCATAGAGAAGCACGCCCTTAGGCGGCTCAATGCCTAGCTTCTCAAAGAGCTCTGGATGCTTTAGTGGAAGCTCTATCATTTCCCTAACTTTTTGAATAACGTCCTTTAGACCACCTATGTCTTCATATGTAACTCCAATGGCTGCTGTTTTCTCAACCTCTTTGACGGGCTTTTCTGAGATTTGGAAGTCTGTGTACCCTGTGATTTGGACTATTCCACTTGGTTGAGTGGCAGTTACAACGAAGGTGAGCTCTTGTCCTAAAACGCCTACCTTGATATAATCTCCCTTAACAACTGGCCGCCCTACCAACCTTGAATGGAGCCACTCTACAAAGTCCCCTCCGAACATTATTGGCTCTGTTGGAGCCACCACTATCTTCCTTGCCTCTTTTACATCCGCTTTTTTGACGGTTACCTCATCTCCCAATCCAACGCCAGCGTTCTTCCTCAAGGTACCGTCCATTCTAATGATTGATACTCCCTCGTCTTCAGGATAAGCTGGCCAAACAATTGCAGCCGTGTTTTTCGTACCAATGATCTCTATGATATCCCCAGCTTGGATTCCAAGCTCCCTCATTGTTTTCCTATCTACCCTAACGATTCCTCTTCCAACATCTCTCTGGTAAGCGGAAGCAACCTTAAGCTTAATCTCCCTTTTCTCAACCATAACACATCACCTCAAATTTTTCTTAAATGGATGATTGTGAGGGATCTGATTTTATCTATGCCAAAAAGAAAAGAAAGCACAGCTTCACTCAATTTTAACGTCGTAGCCTTCCTCTCTTTTTACTGGTTCTTTCTTTGGAATTCTAATCTCAAGGACGCCGTTGTTGTATTTGGCCTTGGCTTTATTTGGAATCACTTCGGCTGGGAGCCTTATCACTCTTCTATAGCCGCTGTAATAGCGTTCAACTCTCACAGCGCCCTCTTTTTCAAGCTCCTTCTCCCTCTTAACTTGAGCCTCTATGTAAACAGTATCATCCTTAACCTTGACTTTGATGTCTTTCTTATCGACTCCTGGGAGCTCAGCTGTTATGACTATCTCACTACCTGTGTCGAATATGTCAACGAATGGCTCTCTCCATACTCCTTCAAACTCTTCTCTCACTTCAAAGGGCTCATATCTTCTTCTGTAGCCCCACAATCTTGGACCCCTGAATATGTCCTCAAACATTTCGTCGATTTCCTCTTGAATCTCTCTCATTATGTCAAAGGGGTCCCATACATCCCACCTTCTCCTCCTCATACTCTCACCTCCCACATATTTTGGTTACCAATAGTTATTAAAATAGCTAATCATTTATAAATTTTTTGTGTTTGCTTAGGTGCACCAGTGCACAATAAAAGTCACCAAAAGTTATTTTAACATTTATTCGTCGATAATCCTTTTTAGAAATGCTTTTTCCCTCTCGTCCAGTGCATCACTAACAGAAATCACAAACTTGGAATTGGAAAGAAGAGCCATATCCCTCAGTTTTCCAACAAATCTTAGAGCTGCTGTTGTCCCGTTCTCAACTTTTATATATTCAAAAGCATCAAAGATTATCACTTTGCCTTTATTATCTTTTAAAGCAGCCCTTACAGCTTCTTCCAATATGTATAGTTTTGTAGGTGAAATTGCATTTGGGTGTTCCACTTTGCTCAACCAGAAGTAGATGGTGTTTGTTTCTTCTTTTGGGGGCTCTCGTGTTATCATTATCTTCTCCTCTTCGCTAAATATACTTAAAATTTCACTGAGTTCAGAGTAATGGATTACTTTGCAGTTCAAATTTGAGTCGCGTTTCTGATTTCTGTTACTCTTGAACATGTTAAGCATAACAATCCCCACACTCTACAGATTGCCATGACAACTTATGTTGTTATTGTTTATAAATTTTTCTTTGACAATATGGTAATTAATAAAACGTATGGCTGACGTTTTACAACTTTTTTAAAAAATTAATAAAAGTTCAAACTATGTTATGATTTAATCTCTTTGGCAAAGTTCCAATAAAACACCGCTAACGCTCTTTGGGTGTACGAATGCAATCTTTGCTCCACCAGCTCCCATTCTTGGCTCTTTGTCTATGAGCCTAAACCCTTGTTCTTCGAGCTTCTTCAAGTGTTCCTCAATGTTGTCCACACCGAGGGCTATGTGGTGTATGCCTTCTCCCCTCTTAGCTATGAACTTTGAAATTGGTGAGTCTTCGCTTGTTCCTTCCAAGAGTTCAATCCTGCTCTCCCCAACGTGGAATATAGCAGTTCTAACCTTTTGGTCTTTGACCTCTTCAATTTCCTCAACCTTCAAGCCCAAGCTTTCCCAAACTTTAATAGCTTCGTCCAAATTTTTAACAGCAATTCCTATATGGTCAACCTTCTTTATCATGCCTTCACCCCCAAAGTTTTCTCCATAATTACCTCCGCCGCGGAATAGGGGTCAATTTCCCTCTCCGCAATCTTTCCAATTAGCTCATAAACCTCATTATCCCTAAGTTTCTTACCAACTTTGCTCGTGATAAAGTCAGATATGATTGTTTTTACTTCCTCCTCTGCCTTGAAGCGCCTCTTCTCCTTTATTTTGCCGCTCTCATCTAAGAATGCTTTGTGCTCCATTATCGCCCTCCAAAGCTCGCTTATCCCTTTGTTTGTTAAGGCAACGGTTTTAATTATTGGTGGCCTCCATCCTCTCTGCTTCCACTTTTCTTTTTCTAAGTCGAGCATTAGCTCAAGCTCAAAAAGCGTTCTATCGGCATCTTCTTTATCCCCTTTGTTAACTACAAATATGTCTGCTATCTCCATTAAGCCCGCTTTTATTGCTTGTATATCATCGCCAAGCCCTGGAACAGTGATTAAAACTACAGTATCTGCGGTTTTAACGATATCCACCTCTATTTGTCCGACACCAACGGTTTCAACGAATATAACGTCGCATCCGTATGCATCGAGGACTTTTATGGCATCGTTGGTTGCTTTTGCTAATCCTCCCAGAGAGCCCCTCGTGGCCATGCTCCTTATGAAGACTCCAGGGTCCGTGGAGTGCTTTTGCATTCTAATCCTATCTCCCAAAAGAGCTCCTCCAGTGAATGGAGAGGTAGGATCGATTGCTACAACACCAACTACCTTCCCTTCCTTTCTTACCTCTTTAATGAGCTTATCGAGGAGAGTTGACTTTCCAGCACCGGGAGGGCCGGTTATTCCCACTACATAAGCGTTTCCTGTAAATTTGTATATTTTTTTAATTATCTCTTTTGCTTTTTCTTCATCATTCTCAACGAGCGTGATTAATCTCGCTGCGGCTCTTTTGTCCCCTTTGAGTAGTCTATCAATTAGCTCGTCTATCATACCCATCACAACTTGGATATATTGTCCATCTTTAAGAAGTTAATGGAAAAGAAATCAAGACCTGAATTTCTTAAGCTTTTCAACGCTCTCGTCAACAAACTTAATTATCTCTTCTATCGGACTTCCTGGACCGAAAACTTTGGCAACTCCCATCTTTTCGAGCTCTTGAGCATCGTCCGGTGGAATGATCCCTCCAGCAATCACTAAAACATCTTCATTAATTTTTAACTCATTTTCCTCCAACAACTTCAATATCTTTGGGATCAAAACCATATGAGCGCCTGAGAGAATGCTCAACCCTAAAACATCCACATCTTCTTGGATAACGCTCTCGACGATTTGTTCTGGTGTCTGTCTGATTCCAGTGTAGATGACCTCAAACCCGGCATCTCTAAAAGCCCTCGCAATCACTTTGGCGCCTCTATCATGACCGTCCAAACCTGGTTTAGCAATGAGAACTCTAACTTTTGAGCGCTCTACCATGTTCACCACCGCCTTTTATTAGCATAAAAGAGTATTTAAAGATTGTCAAAACTAAAGGCTCTTCTTTACGTTGGATATTTTGTCCAATAAGCCTCTATTTTTAAACTTTATTTGGAGCCTATGGGAGAGTTTTTAAAGCTCTAAGTTGTTGCATTAGTAGGGGTAACACCCTTCATTGCTGTTGTTTTAAAGAGGTGTTGGGAATGACCATAGTTGATGTTAGAATTTTGGTTGAAGGAGCGAGCGACGTTGAAGTTGTGAGCAAAGCTTTGCAAAGCTTAGCGCTTGGGAGCGAGTACAACATAACTGTATCTGCTATAATACCAACTACGAACTTGGAGATAGCAAAAAGCGCAGTGGCAGGGGCGGATTTGCTCATAATAGCAACGGATGCAGATAGGGTTGGTAGGGAACTTGCTGAAAGATTTTTCACGGAGTTGGAAGGTTTAGTTGGTCGCATTGAAAGAATGAAGATTCCACTAGGCCACGACTTGGAGCATGTGGATACTGAACTTGTGAAAAAAGAGTTAAAGAGTGCTTTGATTAGAGCTGGTCTTAAGAGCTTACAAGTCCTTCCAGAATACATAGCTTTAAGAAACGAGCTTTTGGACTTAAAAGGAAGATGCGATGCAATTTTACAAGATAAGGAGAACTTGGTGAGGCAGTTAGAAGAGCTCCAAAAGAGATATCAAGAGCTCTATGATGAGTATCACAAGTTAAAGACAGAGAATGAAAACTTAAACACTCTCTTAAAGAAGAAGGCCGAGAAGGTTTACAGAATAGAGCATGTTTGGAAAGAGATGTTTGATATTCCTGTGCCAGAAGAAAAATACCTAGCAACGGCTGTTGAGAAGCTTAACCTTCAAGGCAAAGTCATAGTAGGTCAGGGATACATTTATGCAGAAAATTCAGAGATGGTGGAGGAGCTTTTGAAGACAGTATACTTGAGCCTCTCACTCCTTGAGGAGTACAAAGAGAAGGAAGAGCCAAAAGAACCCGTGGAAGCTAAAGATGAGCTTGTAGTTGAACTTGAAGAGCCAAAAGAGCTTTAGTCCCTTTAATTTTTCTGAGTGATCGTGATGAGCGAGATAGAAGAGTTTAAAATGTATCTCGAACTTGAGGGAAAGAGCCAGCATACGGTTAGGATGTACTCTTACTATGTGGAACGCTTTTTAGGTGAAGGGTATGACTTGACAGCCCGCTCTGCCCTTCGCTTTCTTGCTAAGCTTAGAAAGTCTGGATACTCCAACAAAAGCCTTCACTTAGTTGTTCAGGCGTTAAAGGCATACTTCCGATTTGAGGGACTTGATGAGGAAGCGGAGCGATTAAAATCGCCGAAAGTTCCGAAAAGCTTACCTAAAAGCTTAAAGCAAGATGAAGTTAGGAGGCTTCTGGAAGCGATCCCTCCAACGAGGATGAGGGATAGACTGGTAGTTTTTCTTCTTTATACGAGCGGTCTTCGCGTTAGTGAGCTCTGCAATCTGAAAGTTAAAGATATTGATTTTGAGCGCTCACTCTTGGTTGTTAGGGGAGGTAAGGGTGCTAAGGATAGAATTGTTCCAATTCCAAAGCCTGTGGTTGAGGAGATTAAACGCTATCTCTCAACGCGTGATGATGAGAGTGAATACCTCTTCGTTGAGGATAGGAGGAAAGCAAAAGATAAAATCTCGCCCAAAACTGTATGGTACCTCCTCAGAAAATACGGGGAAAAATCGGGCGTTAAAGTTACTCCTCACATGCTCCGCCACAGTTTTGCCACCCATATGCTCGAAAACGGCGTTGACATTAGGGCAATTCAGGAGTTTTTGGGACACTCTTCCCTTTCAACAACTCAAATCTATACTAGGGTAACTGTTGAGCACTTGAGAAAGGCACAAGAGAAGGCAAAGCTCGTGGAGAGGCTTTTTGAGGAATAAAATAGAGGAACTAAATAAGCAAAAGAAGGATAGGAACGGGAAGTAATATAACGTTGTCGTCAATTTTGAAATCTTTCTTCGTGGCTATTAATACTCTTCTGGTTAATTTTTTAGAGAACTCAAGAGCATTTTCCAAATCATCTCCTCTAATCTTGTTTCTGTATTTAACTTCAACGGGGATTATTAGAGGGGTATTATCTTTAATAGAACGTGTCCAAGATACAAAGTCTATTTCTTTTTTGGCTTTATAAATACCACTAAATCTTTTTTCATCATAATTAGGGACGGGATTTAATAAAAAAGGCAATATTGCCATATGGGAAGCTACTATTCCTTCGATCATAGCACTAATTTCTCTTTTGTCATGTTGCAATAACGAATTAAAGTATTTGAATGGGTTAGGTATCGAGTTTAATTTGGAATATATTGCTTGGAACATAAATGGGTCTCTAAGATATGTTTTTACAGTTGTGGACTTTTTGACAGAAGGAACATTACTTCCTATGTTAACTTTGTAATAAATTAAAGCAAATTTTAAATTTGTTAGATATCTCACGTACTTTTCAATAGGGTGTATACTACCTTTGGGCTTGCTAATTCCGCAATCTTGGGCGATTTTTTGCAAAAACTTTGGATATTCAATTGTAGAGGAATTTTCATGTTGTGTTAATATAATTTCTAGGGTTTTTTCAATTACCTCTCTTTCTAGATCTAGTTTATATGCATCCTGTATAATTGTAGTGTAAACTTCTTCATAAAACTCTAGGGGTATAAAGTTATTTTCTAAAATACTATGCAAATTTCTAGCATAACCTCCTCCTAAGATATATTTCCAAATTAAAGTTGCTAGTATGTCTCCAAATTCTTCATTTATCGTTTCTAGCAATAGAGTAAATCGGTTGTCTTTTATCTTCGTTAATGATCTGAAAAGGGAAAATTTTCGTTTTGATGACATTAAGTAATTCTCTTTTAGAAATCCAAATATGTCTGGATTTACGGTTTCAACAAATTCCACAAATCTCATAGGGTACAAAAACTGATCAGAGCCACTAGGGAGTGCAGTTAAAACGTCTCCCTGTCTTCCAATTAATAAATTCCTTGAGGTATCTAAATCTAATGCTGAGCTTCCGGTTATATAAATAAAAGCTTTCTTGTTTATATATGCTTGATCAGCAGCAGATTTAATTTCTCTAGCCCAATTTCCCTTATAGAATGTGGCTTCATCAAAAAAGAAGAAAATAGGCAAATCGGATTTAAAGTTATTTGTATATTCTATTATTATTCTTTTAAGTGCATTTCCCGTCTCCTCATATAACTTATCTATTTGTGGATCGTCACATTGAATGTAGACAATACGTCTTGGATTAACATCTTGAGCTACCATTATTTGAATTAAACGTTTTATCATGGTAGTTTTTCCTAATCTTCTTGGTCCTCTAACAGTAATTATTCCAGTTTTTTCCTTTTCAATAAGTCGTCTGTGTATTAGGAACATTAAGCGTGGTTGCCATTGAACTTTGCTATTATTAAAATTTATAATTTCTTGATCCTTACGATGCCACTCCGAGTCATTCCACCAAGGATTCATTGGCTCTAAAATATTTATAATCCGGTCGAATGTTATCATACTATCCATCAAAAGTAGATAATAACTTAAGATTAATAAAAGTTTTTGTAGGGGTTAAACTTGTTAATAAACCCCTTTCCTTTTCAGCAGTGCTAGGTAGCTCGAGAATGCTCCTGCCGAGATTGTATCGCCAAGCCCCACAGTTGATACTGGCTGCTTAACGAGGCGCGTTGGTGTTATGACGATTTTATATCCCCTCGTTCTTATTCTTCTCCTCGCTTCTTCAAAGCGCAGTTTAACGTACTCTCCTTGCTCGTTGTACGGAACCTTCTGCCCAACGGTTAAGTCTTGTGGGCTTTTAACGTCTCCCAAAGATGCCCTTGTTGCGGCTAGTATCGTTGCAAGCTCAAGAGAAGAGCGAAGTTCTTTTTCACTCAGCGGGTTGCTGCTCCTTGTTATGTACATTATGTAATAAATGGTGTGGATTTGAAGTATCTCTAAGTTTGTTTCATCAAGGATTATCTTTCCTCCCAGAACAACATCCTCTATGCGGTTGTAGTTGAATATCCTATCACTGAGCTCTGGGTAGCCAATAACGTTTAGAATATGGGCTATCTCTGCTTCGTCCATTCCCACACTATCTGCTAGGGGAAATATTTCTCTAACGACCTTTTTTCTTAGCTCTTTGTCTTGGATCGAGGCGAACTCAACGTGAACCTTAACGTCTCTGTTCCTCTTTAAAAGCTCTATATCTCTTTTAGCACGGTTTAAATAATAATCAGCGGTTTTACCATCAGGATAGAATTTTTTAATCCCCTGATAACCCGATAGAATAACCCCATCAACCATCTCGCCAATTTTTGGGAGGAAAGGTCTTATATCATCTTTAGTCTCTATTCTAAGTTCATCAGGACGGGATGAAACTATAAACCTGCCGGAGTGGGGAACCTCTATGAGGTCTCCACCGAGTTTGAACTTCATACCCTTTCTAAACTCAAAAATGCGGTTCACTTTTACGGGGTCACTTTCTCTATAAGCCTCTCTCGCCTTCTTTAGGGCAAGCATTTCGTGCTCAACAGTGGGATAGAGGAGATTATTCCTATCAACAAACATTTCTGCCTGTTTTTTGCCAAGAATTGGTGAATATGCAATAACCTGCTTAAAGTTAAGATTTGCGAGGAGGTTGGCTATTATCCCCACCTGACCTCCAATTCTCTCGACATCATATTTAAAATGAGAATCAAACCATGAGTTGAGCTCTTGATTGAACATTGGCACTGCGTTTGGTTTTCCTGTTTTTAGTGCATGGACTAAGCGTGCAACAAAGTCCAGCGGCTCATCTATCTGTCTCGGATACTCTTCGATTCGCTTTTTAACTCCTTCAGCCCCAAATTCATCTATGAGCCTTTGAACCATGTCCTCTTTGAGATAAACAATTGCATCCACGTTGGTGTTGTAGGCTAGATAAAGAGCCATTTCCTTGAAGTCTTTTACAAATCCTTGCCAGTCCATATATATCACCCTGGGTGAATACTGAAATAAAAATAGGTCAACTCCTTAAAAAATTATCTCTCATCGAAGATGATTTTGTGTATTTTTCTGAACTCTCCTAAAGTCCCTCTGACTATTGGATACTTGGGCACAAACTTACATGGCTCTTCCTCTTCTATGCTTATTTCAAATGTCCCAATCTCCTTTGCTATTGCCTCTATTTCTATCTTATCCATCCCAATGAGCGGTCTTAAAATTGGCAAATCACTTGCTAAGCTTATTATAAGGAGGTTATCGAGCGTCTGCGATGCAACTTGGCCGAGGGAATCACCGGTTATTATTGCGTGGGCATTTAATTCGTGTCCAATTTGGCAAGCTTTCTTAATCATCGTGAATTTGCAGAAGACACACGTCCACTTCTCTTTCTTCAGCTCGATTAATTTTTGGAAAACTGGAGCTTGGTATTCATAGACATCTACAACAATCAAATCGTTAAGGCGCTCTGGATAGATTTCTTTTAACCGCTTCCAAATGCGGAGCACTTTTTTATAGTTTACTTCACTCTGCTTGAAGTGAATTGGAGTGACCTCTACTCCCTTCTTAAGCATTAAGTAAATTGCTATCGGTGAGTCAATACCCGAGCTTAACAGTGCCACAGCTTTCATATTCTCACCCTCTTAGCCTGTAGGTTATGTAGTAGATCCAAGCGTAAATTGCAAATGCCCCCACAAGTTCAGGGATTGCAGCTCCTTCAAAAATTTTGAGCAGGTAGATGATTGAGATAAACGTTGTCGGGGATAAAAATACCCAGAATAATCCGATTTTCTCTCCTTTTTTGAGGGAGTTTATTCCTTCGATAAACATGTCCAATAGAATCAAAATGTAGAAGGAAACCGCAAAAAATGCGTGGGGTTTATACTCTTCCGGAAAAATGCCAACAAAAATCAAACACACCATTCCAAAAGCGAATAGGGGTGTTGTGAGGTGCTTTTTAAATGTGCCTGTTCCAAATATAACACCCATGATTCCAGTTATTATTAAAATACTGTTAAAGATGTAGCCTATGGGATTGTGAATTGAGCCCATATCACTAAGTGCATTTTGCGTAAGAGAAAACCATGGGTTTTTGTAAATAGATAGGAATATTCCACCTAAGGATATTATGGGAATCAACACACCGAGATAAAAGAGGAAGGAGTCTTTTCTCATTTTAACACTCCCTCTTTTTGG
Source organism: Palaeococcus pacificus DY20341 (assembly GCF_000725425.1). Lineage (NCBI taxonomy): Archaea > Methanobacteriati > Methanobacteriota > Thermococci > Thermococcales > Thermococcaceae > Palaeococcus > Palaeococcus pacificus. The sequence goes on from NZ_CP006019.1 coordinate 855,671, forward strand.
GCTCTTCCTCAAACACTGCCTTGTACAAACGCTTAAACTCATCCCAAGAGCCTCTCACAACGGGATGCTTTGGAACGAAGGCTATCTCATCTTCAGGCAGAGTGGAGAGCTCAAACGTTCCTATCTCCTTTGCTATCTTAACTATTTCTTCTTTGTCCATTCCGATCAGCGGCCTGTAAATCGGCAAATCACTCGCTTGGCTGGCTATGTACATGTTTTCGGGGGTTTGCGAAGCTACTTGGCCTAAAGAATCTCCCATTACAATTCCCTTGGCACCAAACTCCCTCGCAATTTTGTCCGCATTTTTAACCATCATAAACTTGCAGAAAACACACGTGTAGTTTTCCTTCTTAAGCTCTTTCAGCTTTTGGAGTATTTTCTCCCTTTCCTTCGGTTTAATCACGATAAGCTCTGCCTTTCCTCCATAGCCGTACTTTTTGAGCTGGCTCCAAATTAGCCTCACTTTTTTCAAAGTTTGCTCACCCATATAGACGTGCAGGGGAATTACTTCACAGCCGCGCTTCATCATTAAGAAAGTGGCAACAGGTGAGTCTATTCCCCCACTAAGCAGAGCAACAACCTTGCCTTGAGTCCCTATAGGTAGGCCACCAAACCCCCTTATTTTCTCTGTGAAGATGTATGCTTTGCCATCCATTAACTCAATGCCAATCTCTATGTCATAATCATGGAGGTCAACTTGAGAAGGCTCCTTTTCAAGTATAAACTCTCCGACCTTTGCTTGGAGCTCTGGAGTTTTGAGGGGGAACTCCTTTGTAATGCGCCTCACCGTTACTCTAAACTTTGGCTCTTCCAACTCGAGCTTACGCTTCCTTTTGCGGAAGAGTGTTAGAGCAGTTTTGTTTATTTTTTCAAGCTCTGCATCCACTTCCGTTGCAGGAGAAAGGGAGACTATTCCAAAAACTCTCTTGAGAATCTCGACGCCTTTCTCTGCTTTATTTGTCTTTACAAAAATTCTTCCTTTCTTGGCTTCAATCTTTTTGTAATCAACCTCTTCACTGACAAGAGCTTCTCTAATGTTGTTGACAAGGATATTCTCAAACCATCTCCTCGTTTGGGCTGATTTGGTTCCTATCTCGCCGTATCTCACTATGATGCAGTTGAACATAACATCACCTACTGAAAAAGAAGAAATGGTGTTAAAAAGACTTTTTACACAAACTTAACTACCTTTTCAAAGCTCTTTTTTCTTTTTCTTGGCTTGATGTCCTCCTTTGGATATCCCACTGTAATTAGGCCCACGAGGAAGTAGTTCTCCCCAATGCCTGCCATGGCTTTGAACTCTTCTTCGATGCCCTTGAAGTTTGCAACCCCAATGTAGCAAGTCCCCAAGCCGAGCTCGACAGCTTTGAGCATTAAGTTTTGAATCGCCATGGCGGCGCTTTCAACGCTCCACAAAAGTTCCAGCTCGTCGAATTCCTCCCCCTTGAGGAATCTAACATTTCGGTCTATAAAGATACCAATGTAGAGCGGTGCTCTGTACATTCCTTCTTCATACATCCTTTTTTTGAGTCTTTCTATCTTTTCTTCCGGAAGGCCGAAAGATTCATAATACTTTACCATGCCTCTGGCGGTTAGTTCGTGGGCTTTCTTCCTCGCTTCCTCACTCCCGTAAATAACGAAAAGCCAGTTCTCAAGACCACTGGCGGTGGGTGCTCTTATAGCAGCATCTATTAAAGCCCTAATCTTCTCTTCCTCTACTTCTCTATCCTCATAGTACCTTACGGAGGTTCTCATATTTATAGCCTCACTCAGTTCCATTTTCACTCACCATTATGAATTGCTCTGAGGGAGTACATTAGCTTTTTGAAAATCAAAAGTTCATAGAAAGGTTATTATAGTCTTTGGGAGAGTTTTCTTGGGTGAAAAATATGTACGGATGGAGAGGTAGAATCGGACTCATAGTACCGTCATCAAACACAACAATGGAAATGGAGCTCTACTCGGCCCTTCCAGAGGGAGTTTCACTTCACGTAGCGAGAATGCCTCTTAAAGAAGTCACTGAAGAGGAACTTTTAAAGATGAGCGCTTTGGCTGTGGACAGTGCTAAGCTGTTGAAAGACGCAAATGTGGATTTAATTCTCTATGGATGCACAAGCGGCTCTTTTATTGGAGGCAAAGACTTTGAGAGCGAGCTTGAGGAAAAGATTGAGAGCGAGGTCAATGTGCCTGTTGTAACAACTAGTGCTGCGGTTCTGGAAGCTTTAAGCGCATTAGATGCTCAGAGGGTTATAGTCCTAACCCCTTACACTGATGAAATAAATGAGAGGGAAAGAGAATTCTTAGAGGCAAATGACTTTGAGGTTTTGGACATTAGAGGGATGGGCATAACAGACAACACTAAAATTGGAAAGATGGAGCCTTACGAAGCTTACCGTTTGGCTAAAGCTATGTTCATGGACGAGGCGGATGCTCTTTTCATAAGCTGCACGAACTTCAGGACATTTGAGATAATTGAAGCTCTTGAGGAAGATTTAGGAATCCCGGTTGTTACTAGCAATCAAGCATCTCTTTGGCTTGCTCTTAGGGAGCTGGAGGTTAGAGAAAGCATACCTTGGCTTGGCGAACTTTTGAGAGAGTACTAAAACACTCTTGCATAGCCCCATTTTTTAACACTTGTTAGGATCGAAGTCTCGGTGCTTTTTATTCCTTCTATTTTGCCCAGTTTTTCGAGTAAAAAGTTCTCAAGCTCTTGCAGGTCCCTAACGGTTACTTGCATTAAGACGTCGTGGGCACCTGTTGCTATCCCTAAAACATCCACCTCTGGAAGATTAGAAAGCTTATCCACAGCATCTTTAACTTTGCTTGGCTCGATATCTATTGCTATGAATGCGATAATGCTGTATCCTGCCTTAAAGGGATTTATAAGTGCGGCGAACTTCCTAATAATCCCTCCATCAACGAGGCGCTTAACCCTCGCCCTAACTGTTGACTCAGGTACTTTAAGCCTCCTTGAGAGCTCAGAGTAACTCATCCTTCCATCTTCTTGGAGGAGTCTTAAAATTGCTCTATCAATTGCATCGAGTTCCATGGCTCTCACCAAATCAGCATTTTAATTGGTGTTATTTAGCTGAATTTTAAATATTTTGCTATTATTTTTGCGAAATTAGCAAAATTGGGGCGAAAATCCTATTAGTTCCAAAAGAATATAGTAGTATGGTGAGTTTTGTGAAGAAAGAGAACGTCATTGAAAGATATTCAAAAGTCTTTCCAAAGGCGGCACGTGTTACGTACGCCCCGATAGTTGGCGTTAGGGCAAAAAATGCGAAGGTGTGGGATATTGAGGGGAGGGAATATATAGACTTTCTAGCAGATGCGGCCGTCCAAAACGTCGGCCACAACAATGATAGAGTTGTTAAATCTGTTTTAGATCAAGCTCAAAGGTTACTCCACTTCACATTTATCTATGGCTTTCCTGTCGAGCCGCTCCTATTAGCTGAAAAGCTTGTCGAAATCTCCCCAATTGAAAGTGCTAAAGTGATCTTGGGGCTGAGTGGTAGCGATGCAAATGATGGAGCTATAAAGTTTGTAAGAGCATATACAAAGAAAAGGACGATTTTAAGCTACTTGGGGAGTTATTATGGGGCGACTTATGGTGCCATGAGTGTAACGGGCTTGGACTTTGAAGTTAGGTCGATAGTCGGTGAGCTCAGCGATGTCCATTACATACCCTACCCAAACTGCTACCGCTGTCCTTTTGGAAAAGAACCTAAATCCTGCCGCTTGGCGTGTATAGACTATATAAAGATTAAATTTGAGGAAGAGGTCTATGCCGATGGAATAGCAGCTCTTTTTGCAGAGCCTATCCAAGGGGATGCTGGAATGATAGTGCCCCCTGAAAACTACTTTAAGAAGCTCAAGCGCATTTTAGATGAGCATGGCATTCTTCTGGTTGTAGATGAAATTCAAAGCGGCCTTGGAAGGACGGGGAGATGGTTTGCAATAGAGCACTTTGGAGTAACCCCGGATATCATAACTCTTGCAAAGCCATTGGGTGGTGGACTGCCTGTAAGTGCAATAATAGGACGTGAGGACATTATGGAATCTCTCCCTCCATTAGGGCATGCGTTTACCATGAGCGGGAACCCTGTAACGAGTAAAGCTGCTCTGGCTGTTATTGAAGAGATTGAGGAGAGAAATTTGCTTAAACGAGCAGAAAAACTTGGAACATACACCATAAAGCGATTGGAAGAGATGAAAGAAGAGCATGAACTGATTGGCGATGTTAGAGGGAAGGGACTAATGATTGGTATTGATCTAGTAAAGGACAGAGAAACAAAGGAGAGAGCGTATGCCGAGACGAAGAAAGTTGTTTGGAGAGCTTATGAACTTGGACTGATTTTAGCATTCCTTCATGGGAATGTTTTGAGGATTGAACCACCTTTAACGATTGAGAAAGATGTTTTAGATGAAGGCCTGGACAAATTAGAGCAGGCAATAAGTGATGTGGAGGATGGAAAAGTTGATGACAAAGTTTTAATAAACGTCCAAGGATGGTAGTCTTTTTTATTATTTTCACTTGATAAAAGCAAAGTATAAAAGGCATGCCGGCGTTTATATCATTTGGTGAGCATACATGCGAAAGAAAAGTTTTTTGGCGTTGTTTATTGTGGGCTTCGTGTTATTATCCTACGCGGGAATAGCAAATGCCTATGCCTTTGCAGTTAATTCGAGGAACTCCGTGATAGTGCTCCCAACGACAAAGATAGTCAATGGAAAAGCCCTTCATATAGGCGAGGATGCAATAGCGGGTTCCAAATTAGGCGCTTTTTTAGTTTTGAAAGGGATTAGGACTGCGTATTACACAGACAAAGTTGAGGTTCCGGTGGAGTATCACAGTGTTTTGATAAGCGATTCTGATCAATACTATAAGCTTAACAAGATAGACATGCCTGATTTAGACTTAAACGTTAGTGATTCTCCTGTTGGAAAGGCTATAGTTGTTGCTGTGAACTTTTCAAAAATCTACTACAACTCAACTTCCAAAAAAGTGCACTTTGAAGATAGATCTATCGAGATAATATTTAACGAAAATACAACTCCATTAGAGCTTGGAGGAGAAAACACAAAAATAGTAGCCACGACTGTAGATGGAAATGATGTTATGTACATCTACAGCGTTGAAGATGAAGATGGCACTTCTGGTTTTGGATCTACAATAATTGTCAACGGATGGAGCATCACATTCCAGGATATAGACATAAACCAAGAGACGACGTTCGTGAAAATCAAAGAGCCTGATGGCAACACCTTCAACAAAATCCTTGAGAAAGGCAGCTATTACCTGTTCTATGAAGACAAAAATGGCAACCTCGATAGGGAAGAGTTCTCTGCCTATCCTTCTTCAAGGTTAGATGAACTCCAAAATGCTGGCGCTAGAAGGATACTTATATTTAGCCCAACGGGATTCTTCGTTGGAATTGGAGGAACAAAACAGGTCCAATACTCCTACGAGTACTATGAAAAGCTCAGAGAGTATAAAGATGGCGAAGTGTACGATGGTCAGTGGGTATGGGACATCGACCCGAGCAGCAATCTATTCACGCTCTACCTCCATGTAGATCCCGAAAACGGCTTTAATAATGTTGATTTGGGTGAAGGAACGTGGGTAAAGTTCCCCATCGGTGAATTAAAGTTCCATCCGATATTCACGAAGAATGAGGATGGGGAGATAACAGGAGTGGAAGGATATCAGTTTGTCCAAGTTAGGAGAGTTGCGTCCCAAGTCCAAGTGAAAACTACCGCCGTAGACGTGGTAGACGATGTCAATGAACTCATAATAACAGATGAAGAGCTAACCTCGTTGCCAAGCAATAAAAATGTCATAATAATTGGAGGATGGGTCAGCAATAAAGCTTGGTCTCTTTTAGAACAGATTTATGGAGAAAGCACTATTCAAAGCATTAGAAATGAGATTATGAGCAAAGGGTATGTGGTAAAGATACTCAATAATCCAAACAACCCGAACTATAAAGTCGTGATACTCGCTGGAAAAGGATATCCAGAGACAGCCCAAGCTATTGAGGAGTTTATGAAGAACGCTTGATCTTTTTTCTTTTAACTTTGGTCTATTTTGAATTTTTTAAGAAAATAGAGCTTATTTAAACTCTTCTTATTTTAGATAATAATAACTCTTTTTGCTGATTTCACCAAGAAGTAATGCTTATTTTTATGCTAATAAAACTTACGGTTTATGTAAGCCTTTTCGCTTCGATATATTTATAAACGCTAAAATGTTAGGCTAAAACATGTTAGAGCAGTACAGCAGAGACGCAAAAATACTCATAATAATGAACGCAGTTGGTCAGCTCTTCCTTCAGTTTTCAATATTTATAATGCCATTCTACTTGAGGGCTCTGGGTTACTCCATGGGAGATATGGGAATTTTCTTTTCCCTGAGGACCTTTGTTGGGGGAATTTTCTTCCTTATGGCTGGACAGGTCTCTTTAAGGCTTGGCTATAAAAAGACGCTGCTCTTAGGTTCTTTCATAGGTCTCTTAGGTAGAATATTCCAAGTGGTTGCTCCTAACTATTACATCATGGCTCTGGGATTCTTTTTAGTGGGTGTCAACATGGGAATTAGGCAGCCAAACTTCTCGGCACTTTTAAGCGAAGAGGTGGCAGATAAGCTTAGGCACCATGCTTTTTCAATAAGCTTTGGATTGGGAACAATTTTCAATGCAGTGGGCGTTCTCTTGGCTGGATTTATGCCCAATTTTCTTGAGATTAACTTTGGAATAACCACACAATTAGCGTATAGATTAGTTTTAGCACTTTCTTTTTTCCAGTTTATGCTCACAATTCCGGCGCTTTTGATAATTAAAGACGTTCCTGTTAAGAATCCAAAGATACAGTGGAGAAGAGACTTAATAATCAAAATTCTCAAGTTCTCAATTCCTTCTGCCATAATTGGGCTCGGAGCAGGAATAACAATCCCCTATATGAGTTTGTACTTCAACATGCGCTTTGGAACAACTTTAGCGGCAATAAGCGGCGTTTTCTTTGTTCAACAGCTTGTCATGGGAGTAGGCTCGTTTATTTTGCCAAAACTCGTGGATGCAATAGGTCCAGTGAAGACTATAACCCTCTTCCAAGCTTCTGCAGCACTATTATTTGCTCTCTTTCCTTCGATTAGTATTTTCACAATTGCTGCGGCGTTTTACATCGTTAGGTCAATTTTAATGAACATCGTTTGGCCCATAAACGATGCATTTATGATGGGCTTTTTCTCGACTGAAGAGAAGGCAACTGCCGCTGGTATTAGGAGGGCATTTTCGACATTTATGAGGGGCGCTGGAAACTACATTGGAGGCTTTTTGTTTGGTATGTCCTTAAGTTATCCATTCTATGCAACAGCAACGCTCTACGTAGTTGCTACGCTCATCTTCTACTTCTTCTTTGCTAGATATAATAAAGTTTAAGCGTTTCGATAGATTTATAAACGAGTATACAAACTTCACACACATGAGCCTTGGGAAGTACAAAGGGTTCAGCAGGGATGCAAAGTTAGTGGTCGCTTACTCATTCTTCGGCTGGTTAGGGGGCAATATATCATGGTTTATCTTGCCATTTTACTTCAAATCCTTAGGGATGGGCTTCAGTGAGATTGGAACGCTCTTTTCAATATCTACAATTGCCCAATCCGCCCTGCTTTTAACTGCCGGACATATTAGTGTGAAAATTGGTTATAAAAGAACGCTTATGATAGCAGTTTCTCTTTTCTTCACAGCAAGGCTTATGCAAGTTTTTATTCCCGAGTTTTGGGCTTTAGCATTAGCTGCAATCATTTCAGGAGTGGGGATGGCCTTAGAGGGGCCGGCATTAATGTCTCTCTTAAGCGGTGAGGTTAGCGACGAAAGGAGACACTACCTCTTTAGCTTAAACTCTGCGTTAGGAACCATTGGCGCTGCTTTTGGTATGTTCCTTGGTGGTATTCTGCCAAGGCTCCTTGATGGGAGCAACCCATATAAGAGCACGCTCCTAATCGCTGCATTTTTAATTCCCATTCAGGGCGTTTTAATTTCTCTTGTTTCCCCGATATTGGAAAGAGAGGAAAAGAAACTTAAGCTCGATAGGACAACCTCCCTCAAGATACTTAAGTTTTCAATACCCGCAGCGTTAATAGGCCTTGGAGCAGGAGTTACAATCCCATACATGGGTCTCTACTTTAACTCGCGCTTCGGGACGAGCCTAGAAAGCATAGGAGGCCTCTTCGCGATTCAGCAGTTTATAATGGGAATTGGGACTTTTGCAATGCCATTCCTAGTCGATAAATTGGGAAGTGTTAAGACGATAGTGGGCTTCAACGGAAGCGCTACCCTTTTAATAGTTTCAATGCCCTTTGCACCTGCCTTTTTAATAGCCGCGGTAATATACACAATCAGAACCATCCTCATGAACATAGTTAACCCAATATGGGATTCATTTATGATGCACTTTTTTAATAAGAAGGAGAGAGCAACAGCATTAGCTCTAAGAAACTTTGCATGGACCTCTACTTTTGGTATTGGGCAGTATCTTGGAGGATTTATATTTGATCGTTCGCTCAGCATTCCCTTCTTCATAACAGGCGTTTTATATGGTCTATCAATGGTGAGCTTCTGGATATTTTTTGCAAAAGAAGAAGAGAGGATTAAAGCTTAAACTTCTTTATGTTGTTTTTAAGCTCATTGGAGAGGAATTTAAGGCCGTCGGCTGTTTTCTTAAGCTCTTCTATTGCAGCAGTTTGCTCTTGCATGGCTGAACTTACTTCCTCAGCGCTTGCTGTAGTTTCCTCGGCACTCGCGGCTAAGTTCTCTAATGCTTTTAACGACTCTTCTATCTCCTCTTGGGTTCTTAACGTCTGTTCTTTAATTTCAGATACTCTGACGTTTAGGTCGCTTATCATGTCCGCTATGTTTGCTAAGTAGCTCATAGTCTCACTCAGTGTCTCAGCGGATTCGTTCACGACGTAAACACCATTTTTGGTCTCTTCAACTGCCTTCTGGACTTTTTGGGTCATTTTGTTAATTATCTCCTTTATGTTCTCTGCAGCTTTCTTGCTTTCCTCGGCTAAGCTTCTAACCTCTTGAGCCACAACAGCGAATCCTCTTCCCTGCTCTCCAGCGCGAGCAGCTTCAATTGCTGCATTTAAAGCTAATAGATTGGTCTGCTCTGAAATAGCACTTATTGTGTTGGTAATCTCACTTATATTCTTGCTCATTTCATTGACTACATTTACAGCTTCCTCGATGACTTTCATGGTGTCTTTAATGCCTTGAATCTGCTTTATGGATATCTCACTCTTTGCACGACCTTCTTCAGCAATACTTACTACTTCATTTAGAGCATCTTCGAATTCGTTCATAGTACGCACTGTGCTGTTGCTCACTTCCGCAACTAAGCGCATTCCTTTGGTTGTTTCATTAATGTTCTCCTGTTGCCTCTGGGCTTCAATGCTAACCTGTTGAATGGCCTCGTTAACTTGAGATATAGACTCGCTGACATCATTAGCCACTTGAGCTAGCAAGTTTGCCCTCTTATCAAGTTCATGGCCAATTTCAACTAATTCGCTAATTAGCAAGCGTATCTGGGCAGATGTTTCTCTCAAAGCGTTGATTATCTCCTTTAAGTCACCTTTAGCATCGTCGCTTATCTCATAGTTAAGTTCTCCTTTCGCCATAGCTTCAAGATTCTCAATCACTCTGTTGAGTGTGGATATAACATCCTTAGATATTGCTCTAAATGCTTCAAGAAGCTTTCCAATCTCATCGTTCTCGTTATACTTGATTCTACCAACCAAATGTTTTGCTTCTCCAAATCTACCTTGAGCTATGAGTTCTGCAACTTTCGTTAAGCTTGTTATGGGTTTTATCGTGTTCTTGAGAAGGCGGACGTTAATTAAAAGTGTAGCCATTGCTATCATAGCAGCTACAAGAACTCCAAATAGGAGCGTTTTTTTCGTGTTTTTCTTAGCGTTTTCTATTGAAACAATCATATCCTCCACGAGCTCACCTTCAGGTGCAGCAGCTATTAAAACCCACCCTGTAGTAGGGCTCTTTGAATATGCCGCGACTTTTTTAACACCCTGCCATGTATATGTTGTAATGCCGCTCTTCTTGCTCGAAAATACTGCGCTGGCTAAGCTTTGAAGCGAGGACTCATTCTTTATGTTCAACTTTCCTATATACTCCTCATTTGGGTGGAGAATTATATTGCCCTCTTGGTCTACCATAAACATATAACCCGTTTTTCCCACTTTAATGCTCTTTATTTCGCTAGCTATTGGGGAGATATCCACATCAATGCCAAGAACGCCTTTAAACTTTCCCTCTTTAGAGTACACCGGGATTATATAGGATATAACTATCTTTCCTGTTATTTTGTCCTCATAGGGCTCCATCCAAAATGTTTCTCCCTGTGCAGCCCTCTTATACCATGAGGAATCTCTTGGGTCGTAATCATCGGGGAGCTCTGCCTCGGGAACAATGAACAGCTCTCCATCGGTAGTGGCATAGTAGACGTTGATTATATCTTCATTGTAGTTTTTTATAACCTCCAGCTGGCCAACTAAAGCATTTCTAAACATGAAAGTTCCTAAAAACGTGTTCTCATAGATTGAGGTTATAGATGACGCTCCTGATTTTGCTAGTGTTTCAATGTTCGTAAAAACCAATTCAAGATGCTCAGAGTACTTTTCAGCCTCCAAGAGCGCAATTTTAACAGCTTGTTCATTGATTGATACTTTCATAGAATCTTCAATCTCCATAGAGAGACTATTAACTGCGTAAATTTGAAGAAACAGCATTATTATCAGCAGAAAAACCAAAGGGCCCAGCGAAATTGCATAAAGTTTTTTCTTAAAGTCCACTTCGACACCTCCTGTGATTCCTAATACACCACCGCCGATATTGTATAGAATGTAGGGATTTTAAATCTCTTTTGTATACCCCACAACAAATATGGCTGAGAATGTACACCTGCATATACAAAAATACAAATATAATGCGAACATGCATTAATACTGGTGATGGCTATGGAAGCCCTAATTGTTGTTGATATGCAAAAGGATTTTATGCCCGGCGGAGCTCTGCCAGTCCCTAATGGGGATAGGATAATACCGAGAGTTGAAGAATACATTGGGCTTTTTAAGGAAAGAGGGGCACTCATTGTTGCTACTAGGGATTGGCATCCTGAAAACCATATGAGTTTTAAGGAGTATGGCGGGATATGGCCTAAACACTGCATCCAAAATACCAAAGGTGCGGAATTTGTCATAAAACTCCCTGAAGATGCGATAATAATTTCAAAGGCTGATAAACCGGATAAAGAAGCTTATTCCGGTTTTGAAGGAACCGGCTTGGCCAATATCCTCAAGGAAAGGGAAGTTAAGAAGGTCTACATATGTGGGGTCGCGACAGAGTACTGTGTTAAGGCAACAGCTTTGGACGCTTTAAAGCATGGTTTTGAAGTTTATCTTCTAAAAGATGCCGTGAAGGGGATTAATCCGAGCGATGAAGAAAAGGTCCTCAAAGAACTGGAAGAAAATGGGGTAAAAATAGCTACGATGAATGTTTTGAAGGCCTAGTTTTGTTTATTCTTTTCCATTCTCTAACGAGCGTTGCCACTAAGTTAAACACTATTGGGCCCGCTATTAATCCTTTAACTCCAAAAGCCATTGCACCGCCGATCATTCCGAGTAAGACCATTGTAGAGTCAAGCTTTGCATCTTTTGCCACTATGCGGGGCCTTATTGTGTAATCTGGTAGGGGTGAAACTAGTGTGAAGCCGTAAACTGCTAGTAAGATGCCTTTGAAAACCATGCCCTGCTTAATTAGGTATATCGAGCCGATAAACCATATCATCCACCCTTCAAACAGTGGGACAAAGCTAAAGAGTATCGTGAGGATACCAGCAACTATGGCTCCCGCCAAGTCTAAAATCCCAAAAATCACGAAGCCAAGAGTCATTAAGATTCCTTTGGCTATGTTGAGTAAAAGCCAAGATCTTATGAGTGCTTGAAGCGTTTTATCGGCTCCCTCTAAGAGGCTTTGGGCAAGTTCTCTGTCCTCTCGTGGAAGGAGAGGCGGAATATTCTCCGCAACTTCATTTGAGTTTGCTAACAAGTATTGGAAGACTATTAAGAAAACAAGAGACTGTATAATATACCTTGGAAGTGAAAGAGTGTAGTTCAGGACGTAGTTCGTTAGGTAGGGCATCATTTGGGACTGAATGTCTTTGAGAGTGTTTTCTACTTCGAGAGGGAGCGGAAGAGAGTAAAGCCAGTCAAAAGTTAGTGTAGTGTAGTTGTAGGCAGAGTTCAAAACGTTGCTGAGGGTTAGTGCTAATAGAACAGCAAGACCTGCAGCTATCAAAAGGAGAACTGTGGTAAGTATTATAGATGACCAAAACTCTCCTGCTCTCTTAGAGAGCTTTTTATGGACTGGTAGAAATGCATAGGCCGCAATTACCCCAAAGAATATTGCGGAGAGCATTGGTTGCAGCATTTTCCATCCTAAATAGAGGATTATGAGTGCTATGATGCTCCACACAATTATGTTTCTGCTCTTCATAGTATCCCCTAAGTTTATTGATTCCAAAAGATTAAAACCTATCGCGGAAATCTCAGTTTAGTGATGACCATGGAGGACGAGATGCTCATTAAAATTAGGCAATCTCTTAAGTTAGGAGAGGAGAGTTTTGAGACCGAAAATTACCAGCTGGCGTTTATCCACTACTTAAATGCCCTCCTTAGCGTAGGTTCCTACTTGATTTATCGGGATTTAGGAATTTTACTTCCTCCGGAGGGTGCTTTAGGTATGCTCAAAGTTAGATATCCTGACATCTATGATGTTATTCTAAAATATCAGAAGTACCAGCTCTCAATAGGGAGCGTTGATGAAGAACTGACGAGGGAGATAAAGGAAGAGACCTTAAAAATTTACGAGAGGGACGTCAACCCTTAATTGGATATTTCTCAGCGTTCTTCTTTATCTTTCTCTTTATAGCTTCCTCAACGTCTATGCCGAGTTCATATGCGAGTAAAATGGTGTAAATCATGACATCTGCTATTTCATCGCTTATCTCTTCCTTCACCTTTGGATTTTGAACCTTTTTGATTATCTCTCCATTATCTTCCCATTGGAAGTGCTCTAAAAGCTCACCAAGTTCGACTACTATGGATATGGCCAAGTTCTTCGGTGTGTGGTATTTTCTCCAGTTTCTGGCATCTCTAAAGGCTACTATTTCTTTTTCAATCTCCTTAAGGCTCATAGCTATCAATCTCCCTCATGTATGCCAGATACTCCAAAAGCTCTTTGAGCTCTTCTTCCGAGAAGACTTTTTCTGCATCTTCGTCAGGGTCATATTTTTCCAGAAATTCTCTTATCCTTTTTAGTTTATCGAGCTCATCTTGGAGCTCTAATGAGCGCTGATTAAATTCCCATGAAGTGTGAGGGCTTTCGAAAATCCTTTTCTGCACATCTAAAAGGTGGATATTTGTTTTAAGCACAGCTTCATCGACCATTTTCAATAGCTCGTTAACTTTCATACTCTCCACCAATAAATTAAAACGACGCAAAATATATAAAGTTAGTCCTCGTAAGTAGTAAATGGTGGTGTTATGGACTTCGCTCTATTTATGGAGCGGTATGGATATAAGATTATTTTGGGAATCTTTGCCCTCATATTCCTTGGATTTATCGCAATACCGCTTATAAGCTTCGCATGGGTATTCAAACAGTTTGGCCTGTACATTGGGGGTATTGTAATAGTGATTATTCTAATGCAGGCATTCCTCGTAAAGAGGAGAGCTTTGGATTCATACGCCAAAGCCCACGCCAAGTACTTCTATGATGACAAGTGGTATAAAAGAAGGTGAAATGGACTTAAAAAACAAAAATAGTAAATCAAGCTTTTTTATTTTCATCAAGCTCACTTGGATAAACTATCGCATCAAAGGGGCAGAGCTGTTCGCAAAGTCCACAGCCAGTACATATTAGTGGGTCAATCCTAACTTTCTTGCTCTCTTGGTCGTAGACTAAAGCCGGGCATCCTGTTAAGAGAATGCATGCTTTACAGCCAGTACACTTGCCCTCAAGTACTACAGGGAGTTCTCCAACTTCGCCACGTCTAATGACTGGGATTATACACTCCCTCTTAGCTATTATTACGGCTGGTCCTTTTACCTGCATAGCTTCCTTTATAGTTTCTTTCATTGCTTTTAAGTCATAAGCATCAACTGTCTTAACGTATTTAACGCCTAAGGCTTTGACGAGAGCTTCAATGTCAATCTCGTTAAATTTCCTTCCTGTTTCACTCCCTCCAGTTCCTGGGTGGGGCTGGTGTCCGGTCATTGCAGTGGTTCTGTTGTCTAGGATCATCACTAAGACATCTAAGTCCTTGTAAACTGCATCTACCAAAGGCTGGAGTCCGTTGTGGAAGAACGTTGAGTCGCCAATTGTGGCTATGATTTTCTTGCCCATTGCAATGCTCTGACCATTAGCTAAGCTTATGCTTGCGCCCATAACGTACTCTGTCCATATAGCCTCGAGCGGCGGGAGCAGCGAGAGGGCGTAACAGCCGATATCACCGTGAATTGGAAGCTCGTCTTTCTTAAACTTAAGCTCCCTTAGGGAATCCAAGAGGGCCCTATATGACCCGCGGTGTGGACAGCCCGGGCACATTGTAGGAGGTCTCGACGGTGCTAATTTTTCAGCCTCTTCAACCTCTTTTGGCTTCTCATAGCTTTTTTCCTCTTTACCTAAAACCCTGAGCAGAGCGTTTCTAACGAGCTTTGGTGTTAGCTCCCCTTCTAATGGCAAGTGTCCTGTGCGCTTTCCGTATATTGGTATGGTAATGCCCTCCTCTTGGGCTACAATTTTGACTTCTTCCTCTAAGAAAGGAGCGCCATCTTCGACAACTATCGCTATCTCAACACTCTTTAGGAACTCAGCAACGAGCTTTTTCGGAAGAGGATAAGGTGTGGACAGCTTAAGCACCTTAAATTTACCTTCAATTTTGCCAAGAACTTCTTTAACGTAGTTATAAGGGGTGCCTTCGACTATAATTCCTATACCCCCTTCCCCTTCAATCCAGTTAAAACTTAGGTTCTCGAATTCCTGACTAATCTCCATAAGCTTTTTGTTTAGGAGCTTGTGCCTCTCCAAGTTGCCCTTCATTGAAGCCCTCACGTATCTTATTATGTCCTTTTCGAATTTAGCTTCCCGTTCAAGCTTTAGGAACTCTCCCACCTCTACATCGGCTGTTGTGTGGTTTACCCTTGTGGTAGTTCTAAATATTATCGGGAGTTTATAACGCTCGCTCAGCTCGTAGGCATATTTAATCAAATCGTGCGCTTCTTGAACGTCATAAGGCTCTAAAACTGGAAGAAGAGCAAGCTTTCCATAGTATCTATCATCCTGTTCTGTTTGAGATGTATGCGGCCCGGGATCATCAGCAACTAAAATCACTAATCCACCTTCGACACCGGAGTAAGCGAGACTCATTAAGGGATCAGCAGCCACATTTAAGCCAACACACTTCATTGTAACCAGCGCTCTAAGGCCCGCATAGGCAACACCAGCTGCTTCCTCCAAAGCCACTTTTTCATTTGGTGCCCATTCCGCAAAGACAGACTTATCGAGAGATGCTATCGTTTCAATAACCTCTGTAGATGGCGTTCCCGGATAGCCTGTAGCAAAAGAGATGCCGCTCTCTAACGCACCATAAGCTATCGCTTCATTCCCCATGAGAAGTTTTTTAGTTTTTGTTTCGGGCTTTAATTCAGCAGTGGACAATGAGTTAACAGCTTCCATATTCACCACCGCATGGGTTTTGTTTTAGGAGTATAAAACTTATAGCCCGAAATGAATAAAGAAAAACCGAAAATTTTTCGAATAAAGTTTATTCTTTTTTAACTTCGAACACCATAAACGTCCTTGCTATTGGATTTGGATAAATTTGATACTCGAAACCCTCTACATCTAGGGGAATCTCTCCATAGAGGCCGCCTTCTTTGGGGTCTAAGCTTTCTCCCCAAAGCATTCCTTCTCTAACCTCGACCTTCATGTAGCGTGGAAGGCCTATTCGAGCGAATCCTTCCTTTAGAGCATATTCAATGCCCCACTTTGTTGAGTAGAGCCCCGCATATATTTCTGCTATCCTAACGGCTACGCTTTCTTTTCCTATAGCTAAGATTTCTATTCCCGTTTCCGACCAAAAACGCTTTGCCAATGGTTGTAAATCTTTACTGAGTTCATGCCAAATAG
This sequence comes from Palaeococcus pacificus DY20341, assembly GCF_000725425.1. Taxonomy (NCBI): domain Archaea; kingdom Methanobacteriati; phylum Methanobacteriota; class Thermococci; order Thermococcales; family Thermococcaceae; genus Palaeococcus; species Palaeococcus pacificus. The sequence continues at coordinate 871,936 of NZ_CP006019.1, forward strand.
CCTTTCCCCTATCTGAAATCCTAAGGGCGTCTATTGTGGGGTCGTCGAGCTGTCTTAGAGGTATCCCTCTTAAAGTTGAGTCCAAATGAATAACATCGGGTTTAACTTTTTTAGCGAGCTTCATCGCTAGAAGAACTTCATCTCTTATTGCTTGTCGGCCGCTTAGGTCATAGCTAAAAGGATCAGCGTATTTTACTATGCTCATTTTTGCGGTTTTGTATGGTTTTTCCACCAAAACTGCCGCGGTCGCGATGAGTCCTATTGGATTATACCCGTCGTCTAATAATGCTCCTCCTGTATCAGCTGAAACTATCCTCATCTCCACCACCAGTAATTTGTTATTACCTATATATCCTTGTGGGAATACTAAATTATAAAGCCTCCCTTAGAGGAGAAGACTCGTTAAGCCCAAACCTTAATAATGGAAAAGAATCATATATTAAAATAAGATGTTTGAAAATAACTTTTTTGTATTAAATCAAGAAATTGTTCAATTATTTGGATTATATTAAACTAATCTATTAACAGAATATTTGGGAGTGGTGATTATGGAAGGGACTACACAGGAGGAGAACTACAAGAAAGTTCTTGGTGAATATGTCGATAAGCTTGCAACAGGCACTTATGTAGGAACTGCAAGAGGTCTGCTATATTTTATTCACAACGGGTTTAAGTACCCTATGATTTCTTCAAGGATTCCCCCGTTAATTGATATATTCTTAGATGGTTCCACTTTGGAGTTCATGTCGTTTTGGAGCAAAGATAGACGCAACATGTATGCCCTATGTAAATTTGCGATATCAAAAATCAAAATATTCCGTGAGCGCAGCGATTATATTCTTCTATCGATTGAGCCTCATGGTAAACTTAAAAATATTGAAGGTAAGTTCTTGCTTTTACTCTATACAAATAAAGAACTTAAAGATACCATAAAACTGATCTTAGAGTCAGAGGAGCTTAAAAATGGAGAAGAAGAGGGGTTTGCGTACTCAACACTCTTCTCATTCTAATCCAAATGCAGATTTTAACTTTTTAACCTCTTCTTCATTTAGCCGATTTTTAGCCCAGCGCTCTTTTAGGTTTAGGTTTTCATCTTCTATATCCAAAACAGCTTTTCTAACGCCGCCTTTCGGGAAGTTAGAGTCTCCGTTGTAGCGGGGAATAACATGAATATGGATGTGACTTACTGTTTGTCCTGCGGCTTTTCCAAGGTTGATGCCGATATTAAACCCATCTGGAGAAATAGCATCTTTGAGCCTCTCCATTGCCAAATCAACACCCTTTAAAAGTGCTACTTTTTCTTCGAAGCTCAGTTCCTCCCAAGTCTCTACATGCCTCTTTGGGACCACTAAGAGATGTCCTCTATTGGCAGGGTATGAGTCGATTAAGATTTTGATTAATTCATCTTCATAGAGCATAACATCTAAAAGAGAAGAACAGAAGGGACAGGTCATCGGCTCACCCCTTAGTCTCTAATGAAGCCCACTGCCTTGTCTATGTCGTTCCTGTAAGCCCTGAGATACCTCTTACATGCGTTCTCCCATGTGAAGACTTCCTTTGATCTCTTTTTGCCATTTTTGCGCATCTTTTTGAGCAATTCAGTGTCCTTCTCTCTAAGCTTGGCCATCCTTAGAATTGCCTGTGCTAATGCCTCTGCGTCTCTAGGTGGAACTAAAAGGCCTGTGGCATTCTCTTCATCCTCATCCAAGCTCACTATAGTGTCTTTTATTCCTCCAACAGCTGAACCTATTGGAATAGTTCCTAAGCACATTGCTTCCATTTGAACTAACCCAAAGGGCTCGAAGTATGAGGGCACAATCGAGAAGTCAATGCTTCCGTAGAGCTCCCTCACAAATTCGCGTTTGAGCATCTCTGTAATCACCTTAACATTGTTTGGGTACTTCTTTGCGAGCTCATGTGCCCAGTTCTCAAGCTCTGGATCACCTTTTCCTATTACAATGAAGCGCATCTTCGAGAACTCGCCTGGGTGAGAAGTGGCTAAGATATCTATGGCTTTCAGGAGGGTATCCACTCCTTTCTGTGCTCTGTCGAAGCGTCCTATAAACATGAAGGTTATGCCATCACTCAGTCCCAAGCTCTCTAGAATATGCTTTCTCCTTTCACTTCTGGACAGCTCCTTGTTCTCCAAGAGCTCTTCGTTCCAGAAGTCACAGGCTATGCCATTGTACACATAGGTTACCTTTCCTTCAAAGTTCTTATAGAACTCCCATTCTTCCCAAAGGTAGCTCTTGCTCACCGTCGTTATAATATCGGATACATAAGCTCCAACGTATTCGGGGTCAATATCGGGGTAGGGAGCAAGCTCTCCGAGATTGGCCTCATGGAAGTAGTGGGCAGGGATTTTGGATTTATTCAGGCGGTGAATTGTAAATACTGCGTGCATCTGGAAGTATTTTTTAATTAGGGCTCCCGCTAAAACAGTGTGCCAGTCATGGAAGTGCAGGACATCTGGCTTTCCTTCTTTTTCAATCAGCTTGTTTAAAAGTCCAACACTTGCTTTGGCAAAATGGACTGCTTTGTCAAGCATTCCCTCCCATCCGGGCCCATAAACATCTGGATTGTCTAAAATTGAATCACTTATTGAAAAAACTCTAACCCCGTTTTGCCAGCGTTCATAAACTTCCACGCTCTCTTCTCTCCCGCCTACAACAATCTTAAATTGGGCAACTTTTTTCCCCTCTTTTAAGCCGTGCGATGGAGTGAAGACCAAAACTTCATTTTCTAGGTTGGCTAAAGTCTCCGCAATGCTCGTTATAGCCTCTGCGAGACCTCCAACTTTTATTGGAAGGTATTCAAAGCCTAAGATCAGTATTTTCATGTTCGTCACCTCTGAAATTTAAAGAGACTACTCCAAAAGGATGAATCTTTCACCTTCAACATCTTCGAAGTAGCTTCCTAATCCTCCAATTTTCCATTCTTTACCGTTTTTATCCTTTAGTACTATACTGGCGGTTAAGGGAGTGTATTCATGGCTAACAACCTGTCCTTTTAGTGTAACTTCCTCTTTGGTCTCTACTAAGCGTCCGATGACCTCTATTTCCTTTGGAAGCGATGTCTGCTTTAAAACTGTTATTAGCGTTCTTATATTTGTAAGTGAAAGCGGCTTTTTGATTTTGTTGTAATTAATCGGCTTTACTACCGTGCTGTTATCGAGGTACATTGTGTAGAACCAGTGCATGTAGTTTTGAATTAACTTGGCAGATTTGCCCCAAAACGAGTAGAACTTTTCTCTCCTCTTATCTTTTGGCAGTGCTCCAAAGAATAAAGCGTACTCAATGTCTCCTATTATCCATGAGGCCATGAGCCAAGGGGCCCCTCCACTTTTTGCTAGTATTATATTATCTCTGTTGAGCCACTCTGGGACTTCATCAAAGTTGCTTATAATAACGAATATGATGTCTTTTCTCCGCCTTATTTCGTCTTTGAGCAGTTTAAGGAATTCAAAGGGAGTATTTATTAAAACTTCATGCTTTGCGCTTCTAATTATGTATTCTGCCCTTTCAAGAGTATTTTCAAAGCCATGAATAGTCCAAATCTCAGGTAAGTCCTCTCCATGAGCTGAGCGGTAAAGCTCCAAGAAAAGCTCCTTTAGAACCTTAATATTGTTTATTGTTTCTTCCTTTATCTTCTCAAGGACTAATTCTGGATTCACTGGCTTATACAGCCTTGGAGTTCCTTGCATTATATCTACGAAACCCTTTCTATGAAGAGAGCTCAGAACGTCGTAAACTCTGGTGTGAGGAATTCCACTTTCTTTTGTAATGTCTGTAGCTTTACTGGGTCCTATTTTGAGCAACGTGATGTATGCTAGGCTTTCATATTTAGTTAACCCGAACTTCTGCAGCTTTTCAATTATCTCTTCTTCGTTCATATCCCAACCTCCATCTTTTTAAACTTTCACTGGATAAAGTTTAATCATCAGTAGTGATATATAAGCACTTTGGGTGTTTGATATGTATAAAATTTTCGGCTTTAGAGATGATAAGTATCTTGGAAGAGTTGGAGAAGTGGAATTCAGCATTCCAAAAGAGGGGAGATATGCATATTTATTAGGGAACTTCAACGCTTTCAATGAGGGCAGTTTTAGAATGAGAGAAGATGGAGATAGGTGGAGAATTAGAGTTGAACTGCCGGAGGGCATCTGGTATTACCTGTTTTCAATAGAAGGAGAAATCTCTTTGGACTCCGAAAACCATGTAACGGCTTTGTACAAGCGGAGAGCGTATGATTTTGAGAAGAAAGTTAGCGTTGCAGAGGTTCTAAGCTTTGATCTGAATGACTGGGAGAAAGCTCTTTACCATCATCCGTCTCTAGTTTACGCATATCCCTTTGAGGATTGGATTTTTATAAGGCTTAGGACATTGAGGGATAGTGTAGATGCTGTTAACCTCCTTCTTGAGGATGATAGAACTCACATGAAAAGGAAAGCCCATGATGATGTATTTGATTACTATGAAGCTACTCTTCCCTACTCGGAAGAGCTCTCTTATAGTTTTGAAGTAGTTAAAAACGGAGAGAAGGTTTACTACGGCGACTTTGATGTGGATTTTAGGGAGCTTGAGAAGCTCTATGAACTTCCTAAATGGGTGCTTACAAGGGTCTTTTATCAAATAATGCCTGACCGCTTTGCTAATGGAAATCCAAACAACGATCCAAATGATAGAGACATCATTGGTAACAAATGGGCTTCACACTTCGGTGGTGATTTGGAGGGGATAACCCAAAAATTAGACTATCTAAAATCTTTAGGAGTAAACGCCCTCTATTTGACTCCAATTTTTGAGTCGAGAACGTATCACAGTTATGATGTCGAGGACTACTTTCATGTTGCTAAAAAATTCGGGGGAGATAGCGCTCTAAAACAGCTCGTTGAAAAAGCTGGAGAACTTGACATAAGGCTTATTTTAGACGGTGTTTTTCACCATACCAGCTTTTTCCACCCGTACTTCCAAGATGTCTTGGAGAACGGTGAAAACTCTAAGTACAAGGATTTTTACAGGATTTTAGGATTCCCTGTTGTTTCAGAGGAGTTTTTGAAGGTATTACATTCGAATATGTCTTGGATAGAAAAATCAAAAGCTTTAAAGAGGATACCTAAAAACTACGAGACCTTCTTTGGTGTATGGCTCATGCCTAGGTTAAATCACGACAGCGGGAAAGTTAGAGAGCTAATTGTTAATGTTGGTAAGTATTGGGTGGAGCGTTTTGGAATAAGCGGGTGGCGGTTAGATGTTGCCAGCGGCGTCCCTATTGATGTCTGGGAGACATTTAAAGACAGCCTGCCGAATGAGGTTTATTTAATCGGTGAAATCATGGATGATGCCCGTTTGTGGCTCTTTAATAAGTTCCACGGTGTTATGAACTACTTGCTTTATGACGCCCTCCTAAGATTTTTTGTTTATCAGGAAATCAGTGCCCAAGAGTTCCTGAACTGGCTTGAGCTTCTAAGCGTGTATTATGGAAAAGCAGAGTATGCCATGTACAACTTTTTAGACAACCACGATATGAGCAGGTTTTTGGGCTTAGTGAAAAACAAGCAAAAGTACAAGTGTGCATTGGCTTTTATCTTCACATATAAGGGCATTCCTTCCATATTCTACGGGGATGAAGTGGGTCTTAAGGGGGTTAGGGAGCACTGGATCGAGACCCAGAGAGAGGAGATGCCGTGGGATGAGAAACGTTGGGACAAAGAGCTCTTAGAGCTTACTAGAGAGCTTATAAAATTGAGGCAAAAAAGTCAAGCTTTACAGGTTGGGCACTTTATACCCATAATTTTTGAAGATGGGCTTTTAGTGTATAAGCGCACATTTAGGGATGAAAATATCTTCGTTGCAATAAACTACTCTCAAAAAAGAGCTAGGTTGGAGCAGTTAAAGGAATATGAGGTTTTACTTGGGCAATTTGATGGTAAATACTTAGAACCATTTTCCTTTTTTATTGCTTCTCTGTGATCCGCCATGCATTTTTCTGTATGCTCTTTCTTTTTTGAACACCTCTGCACAAAATCGTAAGGTATATATATCACTGTTGATGATACTTAGGGATGACTACATCATAAGGTGAATGAACATGAAGAAAGGTATGTTGGGGCTGTTTTTAATTGGAATAATGGCCTTTGCCGTTGTGGCGAGCGGCTGTATAGGTGGTGGGGAAACTACAACCAGCACAACCGAAACTACTACTTCGACCACTTCAACGCCAACTACAACAACTACAACTAGCACACCAAGTGAAACTACCACCACTACCACCCAAGAAAAAACCACAATAGTTCTCTGGCATGCTATTGGGCCTGAAGAACTAAAAGCTTTTGAAGATTTAATTGCTGAGTTTGAGATTGAGCACCCAGATATTGATGTGCAATTGGAGCAAAAGGCCGACCTTGAGACTTCTCTTAAAGCTGCAATTCCTGCAGGACAAGGCCCAGACTTATTCATTTGGGCCCACGATTGGATTGGAAAATTTGCCGAGGCTGGATTATTAGAACCAATTGATGAGTATGTGACACCTGAGGTTCTTAACAAGCTCAGCCCAATGGGGCAAGATGCAATTGAGTATGGTGGCCACTATTATGCAATGCCATTTGCCGCTGAAACTGTTGCTTTAATTTACAATAAAGATTTGGTTTCAGAACCACCAAAGACTTTTGATGAGATGAAGGCAATTATGGAGAAGTATTACAACCCAGATCAAGACACATATGGACTTGCGAGCCCAATTGATCCATACTTCCTTTCAGGATGGGTTCACGCTTTTGGAGGCTACTACTTTGATGATGATACTAAGCAACCAGGCTTAGACAAGCCCGAGACACTTCAAGGCTTCAAGTTCTTCTTTGATAACATCTACCCATATATGGCCCAAACCCAAGACTACAACGCTCAAGTGAGCTTATTCCACGATGGAAAGGCGCCACTCATGATTAACGGTCCATGGAGCATTCCTGATGTTAAGAAGGCGGGCATCAACTTTGGAGTTGTTCCACTACCAGCGATTGATGACCAACACCGCCCACACCCATATGGTGGTGTTAAACTCATCTATGTCGCAAAGACCGTTAAGAACAAAGATGCCGTCTGGACGTTCTTAGAGTGGTTTACCACAAACCCAGAAGTCATTAAGACTTTAGCTTTAGAAAACGGTTACATCCCAGTTCTTACTGAGGTTCTCAACGACCCAGAAATCCAAAATGATCCCCTATTATATGGCTTTGGTCAAGCTGTTCAATATGCTATTCCAATGCCAAAGAGTCCAGAGATGGGTGCTGTTTGGGGCCCAGTTGCCACAGCAATTACTAATGTTATAGGTGGAAAACAAACATTAGAAGAGGCACTCCAAGCCTCCCAAGAGGAAATATTGGCTAACATACAAGGATGATTTCTTTTTTCTTCTCTATGTTTTTTGGCTTGAGGAGGTGAGAACATGGACAAAAAAATTACTGCGGCTCTTGGTTTAATACTCCCGGGAATGGCGGCATTCTTGTTTTTCAACATTTACCCAATACTCTATTCGATTTTCATAGCATTCACGAACGCTAAGCTTGGAAACTTCCCTATTCAAGCTCCGGGAGCTGAACCGCTTAGGTTTGTCGGGTTGGAAAACTTTAAGTGGGCTTTGAGTGACTCAAAGTTTAGAACTGCCTTTATGTGGACGTGGGTATTTGTAGCTACAAGTGTGACTCTAAAAGTTGTTGTGGGGGTTTTTCTGAGTGTTTTGTACAATAACAAATATGTTAAGGGAAAAGCTCTTTATAGAGCTCTCCTGATAATTCCTTGGGCGCTGCCTTTGCTCTTCTCTGTTATGGTATGGCGTTTTATGTTTGATCCTGTTGTAGGGCCTATCAATATTCTTCTCAAGAGCATGGGAATTGTCAATCCTCCAAATTGGATGACAAATATTACATGGGGATTTGTCTCTCTTAACATAATAGAGGTTTGGCTCGCATATCCATTCATGATGACAGTAATTACCTCTGCTTTGCAATCTGTTCCGGACACCCTAGTAGAGGCTGCTATTGTGGATGGTGCAAGCTACTGGCAGAGACTTACAAAGGTAATTATCCCAATAGTTAGCAAGCCAATAGCTTTCACAACGATACTAACCTCTGCAGCGAGTTTTCAGTATTTCCTAGTGCCCTTTATATACAACAGCAACCTCTTTGAGGATAGATTCTTGTTGCTCTATGGATATAGAAAAGCCTTCGGTTCATCTGTGCCCCAATATGGAAAAGCAGCAGCGATTCTTTTAATAGCCACGATAGTGCTTGCCGTGTACATGTTTGTCAATATGAGAATCACCAAACTACAGGAGGGTGCTAGAGGATGAAGATTAGCTTTGAGCTGCCCAAAAGAAAGGATGAGCTTTTGAAGAGTGTATTGATGACACTCTTTGCACTTGCAGTAATGGCTATCATTCTCTTTCCCGTGTATTACATGTTTACGGTCTCAATAAAGCCCTCAGGTGCACTTGCCACTAGCCAAATTGAACTCATACCCAAAGAGATTACGTGGGAGAACTACAAGGAAATCTTGATTGGGCATAGTGAGGTGACGCTAAAGACAAAGGAGTTCTCATTGGAGAGCAAAAGCGCTGTTATAAAAGATGCACTGAACAGATACGAGGTTATTATTGAGGGCGGCACGATAACCGGAAAGCCCACACTGTCTGCGAGGTTTAATTTAATCAATGTCAAAATACTTGAGAAAAAAGGTGGAGAAGAGACAACTGAAAGCGGAGAAACTAGAATTGTAAATGGAGAATATGCCAAACTAGAAGCAGATGAGATTGCAGCTTCAACAGCTGTTAAAAACCTGCAGGTGAAGGCCCAAAAAATTGTAATCAAAGTGAGCAACATTCAAGATGCTCCTGTGGACTTATCAATGTTTGAAAAGACTGGAGAGGACACTTATGAAGCTAAGAACATTGAAATAACTCTAAAAGATGGAGGCAAAATAAGTGCTAAAGATGGAACAATTGAAATACACAACTTCGCTTACATTATACTGAAGAAGATTGGAGGACAAGCGCTAGATTACATGAAAAGGAGCTTAATATTAGCGACTTTAACAGTGATACTTACTCTGTTGTTCGTTATTCCCGCAGCATATGCTTTCTCAAGACTCCAGTTCTTTGGAAGAGAGCACGTGCTTTATTTCTACCTGATGTTCACTCAAGTTGCTGGTGGTCTCGGAATAGCGGGATTGGTAGCATTGTATGGTATGCTCGTTAAGCTGCACCTAACAAACAATCTCTACATACTGCCGTTCATATATGCTGCGGGAGGAGTTCCCTTCAATACTTGGCTCTTAAAGTCATATCTGGATTCAATATCTCCGGATTTTGATGAAGCTGCACTAGTTGATGGAGCAAGCTATCTCCAGATAATAAGACATGTGCTTATTCCAATGGCTTTGCCAGGATTAGCAACCGTTGCAATATTTGCCTTCATTGGAGGATGGACGGAGCTTATATTGGCCAATCTACTACTCAATCAAGAGAATCATCCCCTTACGGTGTGGATTTACACCATGCTCAGCAACTTAAGAGCGGTTTCATGGAACCAATTTGCTGCTGCGGCGCTAATATTTGCACTCCCTGTGTTTATAATGTTCCTGCTCGCCCAAAATTATGTTAGAAGCGGCTTAACAATGGGTGGTTTAAAGGAATGAGGTGGTGAAAATGAAGAAGCTGCTTTCCCTGCTTGCAATTTTTTTAGTCTTTGTAAGTGTTTTTGCAGTTGTCCCAGTGAAAGCTGAGGAGCCAAAACCATTAAACGTGGTTATAGTATGGCACCAACACCAGCCCTATTACTATGACCCAATTCAAGATGTTTACATAAGACCTTGGGTTAGGCTCCATGCGGCGAATAACTACTGGAAGATGGCCAATTATTTGAGCCAATATCCTGAGGTTCACGCTACGATAGACCTTTCGGGCTCTCTAATAGCGCAGCTTGCAGATTACATGAATGGAAAGAAAGACATGTATCAAATCGTTACGGAGAAGATAGCCAATGGTGAGGAGCTGACGCTTGATGAAAAATGGTTCATGCTCCAAGCTCCAGGAGGATTCTTCGACCATACAATACCTTGGAATGGGGAACCTGTCGCTGATAAAAATGGAAATCCGTATAGAGAGCAATGGAAGCGTTATACTGAGCTGAAAGATAAACGGGTAAATGCCTTCAAAAAGTATGGAGATTTACCCTTAGATGAGCAGAAGGAGAAGATAACCTCAGAGTTCAGCGAACAGGATTATATAGACATTGCGGTTCTCTTCAACTTAGCGTGGATAGACTACAACTACATCATGGAGCATGATGACCTAAAGGTACTCTATGAGAAGAGAAACCAAGGCGGCTACACTAGGGATGACGTTAAAACAGTTCTCGATCACCAAATGTGGCTCTTAAATCATACTTTTGAGGAGCATGAGAAAATCAACTACCTTTTGGGCAATGGAAACGTTGAAATAACTGTTGTGCCGTATGCTCATCCAATAGGCCCAATTTTGAATGACTTTGGGTGGGAAAGTGACTTTGATGCTCACGTTAAGAAAGCTCATGAACTTTACAAGGAATATTTAGGAGGCGGTAAAGTTACTCCAAAAGGAGGATGGGCGGCAGAAAGTGCTCTTAACGATAAAACGCTTGAAATTTTGGCAAACAACGACTGGCAATGGGTAATGACTGATCAGATGGTTCTCGATAGGATGGGTATTCCAAACACCATAGAAAACTACTACAGGCCTTGGGTGGCTGAATTCAACGGTAAGAAGATTTATCTCTTCCCAAGAAATCACGACCTGAGCGATAGAGTAGGGTTCACATATGGTGGAATGAACCAAAAGCAGGCAGTTGAGGACTTTGCTAATGAACTGTTGAGGATTCAAAAAGAGAACATCGATGGAAGCTTGGTCTATGTTGTAACTCTTGATGGAGAAAATCCATGGGAGCACTACCCATTTGACGGTAAACTCTTCCTTGAGGAACTTTACAAAAAGCTGAGCGAGCTTCAACAAAAGGGATTAATTAGAACGCTGACTCCAAGTGAGTACATAGAGCTCTATGGTGATAAGGCCAATAAGCTTACTCCTCAGCAATTTGAGCGCTTAGACTTGAGCAAGGAAGAAAATGTTCAAAAGCTCTTAAGTGCAGAGAGCTTGGGCGAGCTTTACAAGATGGTTGGCATTAAAGAAGAGCAACAGTGGACCGAATCTAGCTGGGTCGATGGTACTTTAAGTACTTGGATAGGTGAGCCCCAGGAGAACGTCGGCTGGTACTGGCTCTACTTAGGAAGAAAAGCCCTTTTCGATAACAAAGATAAGATGAGTGCTGAAGAGTGGAGTAGGGCTTATGAGTATTTGCTTAGGGCCGAGGCAAGCGATTGGTTCTGGTGGTACGGTAGTGATCAGTTCAGCGGTGAGGACCAAGCTTTCGACCGCTATTTAAAGCTCTACCTCTATGAAATGTACAAATTTGCAGGTATGGAGCCTCCAAGCTACCTCTATGGCAACTACTTCCCTGATGGAGAACCATATAAGGTTAGAGAGCTAGCTGGAATCAGTGAAGGAGAGAAAAAGGGTTGGACAAGCTTGTCCTCCTTGGCAGAGGGTGTTGAAGCATATTTTGATAGCGATGGAATGCACTTCATCGTTAAGGGTATTGATGCTTTTGAGATAAGCCTCTGGGAACCAGGTAAAGTTGTAGGAAATACTTTCACTCTGCTCCAAGAGAAGCCAAAGGAGTTTAGATACGACTTATTCCCCTACAACAAGGACAGCATTGGCCTATTAATTACAAAGCATGTAGTATACAAAGATGGAAAAGCAGAGATTTATGGAGCCAAGGACTATGAGAACAGCGAAAAACTAGGAGATGCAGAAGTTAAACAGATTGAAGGAGGAGTTGAGATAGTAGTGCCATTCGACTACATAGAGACTCCTCAGGACTTCTACTTTGCGGTTTCAACAGTTAAAAATGGCGAGCTTGAAGTCATAACCACACCAATAGAGCTTAGACTCCCAATGGAAGTCAAAGGTGTTCCTATTATAGACATGGAAGACATTGAAGGGGATGACTATGGTCCTGGAACTTATGTTTATGCAACGAATAAAGTCTTTGTACCAGGACATTTAGATTTGCTTAGATTCAGAATGCTTGAACAAACGGATGCTTATGTTATGGAGTTCTACTTCAAGGATTTGGGAGACAACCCATGGAATGGGCCAAACGGCTTCAGCCTTCAAATAATTGAGGTTTACTTTGACTTCAAAGAGGGTGGAAATTCAAGTGCTATAAAGATGTTCCCAGACGGACCAGGAAGCAATGTTAAGCTTGACGATGAGCATCCATGGGATATAGCCTTTAGGATAGCTGGCTGGGACTATGGAAACTTAATTGTGTTACCCGATGGGGAGTCAAAGCAAGGAGAGCTCCAAATTTCTGCAGACCCCACAAAGAATGCCATAATAGTGAAAGTTCCAAAAGAGTACTTAGAGATAAATGAGGACTACGGCCTCTACGGCGCTATATTAGTTGGCTCTCAAGATGGCTATGGACCGGATAAATGGAGACCTATAGGTGTTGACGCCGAGGAATGGAAGGGCGGCGGTGCAGACGTTCAAGCTGTCATTGAAGGTGTAGCTCCAAGAGTCTACGATATCTTAGTGCCCAAAGGTGTTAAGCCAACACAAGAGGAGATGTTAAAGAGCTACGACGCCCAAAGCAAAACCTTGGCCACAGTTAAGATGCTCCCACTCCTAAAACAAGGAATTGCGCTAAACGACCCAGAGGGAGATGACTATGGTCCTGGAACTTATGTTTATGCAACGAATAAAGTGTTTGTTCCAGGCCACTTAGACTTACTCAAGTTCAAAATGAGTGAAAGCAATGACAAATGGGTTTTGGAGTTCTACTTTAAAGATTTGGGGGACAATCCATGGAACGGACCAAATGGCTTCAGTTTGCAGATAATTGAAGCTTACTTTGACTTCAAGGAGGGCGGAAATTCAAGTGCTATAAAGATGTTCCCGGACGGACCAGGAAGCAATGTGGATCTTGATCCTAACCATCCGTGGGACTTAGCTTTGAGGATAGCCGGCTGGGACTATGGAAACATAATCTTAGTGCCAGGTGAGGAAGCAATTCAAGGAGAGCTCAAAATAAGCGCGGACCCAATAAAGAACGCTATAATTGTTGAGGTTCCAAAGGAGTACTTAGAGATAAGTGAGGACTACGGTCTTTACGCAGCTATATTAGTTGGTTCACAAGATGGTTATGGCCCTGATAAGTGGAGGCCAGTAGCCGTTGATGCTGAGGAGTGGAAAGGTGGCGGTGCAGACGTTCAAGCTGTTATTGCAGGTGTCGCTCCAAGAGTTTATGATCTTTTGGTGCCTCAAGGGGTTACCCCAACGCAAGAAGAGATGCTAAAGAGCTATGATGCAGACAACGGAAAAAGAGCTGTAGTTTTCATGATTCCAATAATTGAGGGTGCTAAACCAACACAAACAACCACTGAAACACCTACCGAAACAACAACCACCTCAACCACAACTACAACCACCACAACAACTACGAGCACCACTAGTCCTACTTCGACTACAACAACATCACCCGCTGAGGAAGGAGGAATATGTGGGCCTGCGATAATAATAGCCTTAGCTTTAGTACCAGTGCTGCTCAGGAGGAAGTAGTTCCTCCTTTAAAATTTTTTAGGGGGGAGTACAATGGCAGAAGTTCGCTTGGAAGGAGTTTGGAAGATTTTCGGAGACTTTGCAGCTGTTAAAAACATGAATTTAGAAATCAAAGATGGAGAGTTCATTGTGTTTTTGGGGCCAAGTGGTTGTGGTAAAACCACAACTCTCAGAATGATATCAGGCTTGGAGGAACCCAGCAAAGGACAGATATATATCGGTGATAAACTCGTAGCAGACCCAGAAAAAGGTGTATTCATCCCGCCAAAAGACAGAGACATTGCAATGGTTTTTCAAAGCTATGCTCTCTACCCACACATGACGGTTTACGACAACATTGCATTCCCACTTAAACTCAGAAAAGTCCCCAAGCAGGAAATCGACCAAAGAGTTAGAGAAGTCGCAGAAATGCTAGGCTTAACAGAGCTCTTGCATAGAAAACCCAGAGAATTAAGCGGTGGCCAAAGACAAAGAGTTGCATTGGGAAGAGCAATAGTGAGAAAGCCTCAAGTCTTCCTCATGGACGAGCCTCTATCGAATTTGGATGCAAAGCTGAGAGTGAAAATGCGTGCGGAGTTAAAGAAGCTCCAGAAGCAGCTGGGAGTTACTACAATTTACGTTACTCACGATCAAGTAGAAGCAATGACAATGGGTGACAGAGTTGCAGTTATAAATGCGGGAGAACTGCAGCAGGTTGGCACCCCCGATGAAGTATATAACAGCCCAGCGAATACCTTCGTCGGAGGCTTTATTGGCTCACCACCAATGAACTTCATAGATGCGTCGATTACTGAGGATGATAAAGGTGTTTGGGTTGACTTCGGAGAGTTTAAGCTAAAGCTCCTTGATGGTCAAGTCGAGGTGCTAAGAGAGCAGGGGTACATAGGGAAAGAAGTTATTTTTGGTATTAGGCCCGAAGACATTTATGATGCGTTCTTTGCTCAAGTGAAGATTCCAGGAGAAAACATGGTTAAGGCCTTCGTTGATATTGTAGAGAACCTTGGTAGTGAAAAAATAGTTCACTTAAGGGTCGGAGATATAATGTTTTTGGGATCTTTCCATGCAGAGTCAAAAGTTCGTGAAGGGACTGAAATTGATGTGGTATTTGATATGAATAAAATCCACATCTTTGATAAGGGCACTAAAAAAGTGGTCTTTTAGCCCTTCGAAAGTCTTTTAAATTTTTTTTCCATTTTCTCTCCGATGCTTATGGAGGCCTTTGCTGAATATCTAGCACAAAAAGCCAGAAATGGGAAACTCGCTGAAATTGGTGTTGGATTTAACTTTAAAGTGGCATTAAAGCTAAAAGAGCTCGGTTTAGATGTTTTTGTGGTGGACTGGAATAAAAATGCCGTCGAAAAAGCTCAAGAGCTTGGCATCAAAGCTTATGTAGATGACGTTTTTAAACCAAACTTAATGCTTTACGAAGGTGTTAAAATCGTGTACGCAGTGAGACCGACTCCGGAAATTGTAAGGCCGATTTTAGAGCTTGCGAGAAAACTTGGGGTTCCTGCATACATCCTTCCCTTTTCTCTCGACGAAATGCCTCGCGAACTAAAGCTTGAGAATTACAAGGGCTTGGCCATCTATAAGAAAGATTGACATTTTCATATCAAAAAGCTATATAAATGGATCCCCAAGATTAGCTTGGTGGTGACTGTGAAGCTCTTCGGAACAGCAGGTATTAGAGGTCCTATTGATTCAAAAGTTACTCCAGAGTTGGCGTTGAACGTTGGAAAGGCTTTAGGAACGTATATCCAAGAAGGCACTGTTGTAGTGGGAAGAGATGTAAGGACGTCAAGCGTAATGCTGGAGAACGCTATTGTAAGTGGACTCTTGAGTGTGGGAGTAGATGTCATACGGCTTGGCCTAGTTCCAACCCCTATGCTGGCTTGGGCAACGAACAGACTTGGAAACGCCGGTGTTATGATTACCGCATCTCACAATCCACCAGCAGACAATGGCATTAAAGTGTTCAACGACAGGGGCATAGAGTTCTTCTTAGAGGAGGAAGAGAAGCTCGAAGAAATAATATTCTCTCAGAGCTACAAAAAGGCCAAATGGGACGAAATCGGCTATGTTGTGGATAGGGATTTAAAGAACGACTACATCAACGCTATTTTAGACTATGTTAATCATGAGACAGAGCTCAAAGTTCTTTTGGACATGGGGAATGGCGCTGGAAGTTTAATAACGCCTTATCTCTTACGAAAAATGGGTGCTAAAGTTATAACGCTAAACGCCCAGCCAGACGGGCACTTCCCGGGAAGAAAATCGGAGCCAAGGTATGAGAACATAGCATACTTGAGCAACCTCGTTAGAGAACTTGGAATGGACTTAGCAATAGCCCAAGATGGAGATGCAGATAGAATAGCAGTTTTCGATGAAAAGGGCAACTATATCGAAGAGGACACATTAATAGCTCTCTTTGCAAAGCTTTACGTTGAAGAAAACGGCGGTGGGAATGTAGTAACTTCAATAAACACGAGCTTTAGGATAGACAAAGTCGTGGAGGAAGCAGGTGGAAAGGTTTATCGTGTTCCTTTAGGACAGCTTCATGATGGAATTAAAAAATACGGCGCTGTTTTTGCAAGCGAGCCGTGGAAGTTCATTCACCCGAAGTTTGGCCTCTGGATAGACAGCTTTGTGACAATTGGCCTCCTAGCGAAAATAATTGATAAGGAAGGCAAGCCTCTCTCAGAAATCATTAAGGACATCCCAAAGTACTACCTAATTAAAAAGAATGTTAAATGTCCTGACGAAGTTAAATCCAAGGTAATGGAGAGGGTTAAAGAGAAGCTTCAAGAGAAGCTTGCTGATGAAGTTGAGGAAGTTTTAACAATGTCAGGAATAAGGTTAAACCTTAAGGACGGCTCTTGGGTTTTAGTGAGGCCGAGTGGAACTGAGCCGAAGATTAGAGTCGTCGTTGAGGGAACAACAGAAAAAAGAAGAAAGGAACTCTTTGATATGGCCCATACTTTGGTTGTTAAGACTGTTTCATCACTCTCTTCTTGATATTTTTGTTTTATACATTTCTAATTGGGCGGAGCGTTTTTAGCGTTATTTCGTTTTCAGTTATCCTGACCCTAAGACCTTCTTTTGCCACTATTGTCTTTACCCCTGTGACATTTTGTATAAACTGTGCTTCTTTGTAGGGATTTGCAAAGTGCATTTTCATTCCGACGTGGCTCATTATAAAAAGCTCCGGCTTCTCCTTCATGTCTTTCAGCATGTACACGACATCCTCCACAGTCAAGTGGTATGGGATTTTCATATCTTTTGGTCTTGTTACTGAGGCTATTATAACCCTTGAGCCTTCGTGGATTTCTTTTAGTTCTTTAAAATACTCTGTGTCTGGAATGTATGAGATATAACCCTCTTTTGTCTTTAACCGAAAGCCGATAGTTGTTGGATCGGAGTGAACTGAGGGAGTTATACTCATCTCATCTTCTCCGAGCTTTATTTTGTCACCTGGCTTTACAACATAGATTTCCTCAAGAGAATCAAGATGATATTTTGAGATGGCTGGAGTATGAGTTTCATCCCCTTCCACAACGCTTTTTGAGGCTATCAGAATTCCTCTCTTTTTTGTAACTCCAATAGTCATTCCTTCTACCATAACTTCCGTATCGTTGCAGTGATCAACGTGTCTGTGGGAAACGAAGATTGCGTCGAGTTTTCTTGGGTCTATCTTGTAGCGCCAAGACCTTACCAGTGCACCCGGGCCAGGGTCAACGTATATGTTCTTGCTGGATTTAAGGAAAAAACCGCCTGTAGAGCGCATTTGAGTTATTGTTATAAATCTACCGCCGCCGCTGCCTAGAAATACGATTTCCATCCTATACCCTCCCACTTCTTTTTGCAGATGTTTGTGTATTCGCGAAGTTGGTATATAAGATATTTGGAAAGCACTAGAATTACATGCCAAATCATTATAAGCAATGTTTATTAATCAAAAACTACAAAAATACCTATAAATTGTAACTAATGGTCATTAATGCACTTGTTTCTACGATAATGAACACTATGATGGTTTTATGTTAACATTTTGTCATTAATATCCATTTGTAGTTCAACAATTAGAGAGGTTTATAGTTGATATACAACCAAAAATGTTTTATATTAATGAAAATTTTTTTAGCAATGAAAAAACTTTGGGGGTAAATAAGATGGAGCTAAAACCATATATTCCTCCAGAAAAATCCTTGCCGGAGTATACAGCAAAAGCATTTATTTTAGGTATTGTATTGGCTATAATAATGGGTGCAGCAAACGCATATTTGGGCATGTACGCAGGTATGACGGTTAGCGCGAGTATTCCCGCAGCCGTTATATCGATGGCAATATTGATGGCATTTAAGGATAGGAACATCCTTGAGAACAACATGGTGCAGACAGCAGCTTCAGCAGGTGAATCTCTGGCAGCAGGTGTGATATTTACATTCCCTGCCTTGATAGTTCTAGGAGCATACACTGAGTTCCCATATTGGCTCATCACTATTATAGCAGCTTTGGGCGGTTCATTGGGTGCACTCTTCACCATCGTCTTGAGGAGAGCATTCATCGTTGAAGAGAGGCTGCCTTACCCAGAAGGTACCGCATGTGCGGATGTTCTAATTGCAGGAGATAGAGGTGGCTCACACGCAAAGCCAATCTTTTACGGTGGTATCTTCGGTGGTCTCTACAAGTTCTTGGGAAGCTCAGGTCTCTGGAGTGGAACAGTTGAGACCGCTAAGATGGTAGGTTCAAGGGTTCTATACCTTGGAAGCGACCTTTCAGCAGCATTGGTAAGCGTTGGTTACATAGTTGGCCTCAATATAGCTTTCCTCGTGTTCTTAGGTGGTGCAATAGCTTGGTTCATTGCAATCCCAATCTATGTTGCTAAGAGTGGAAACCCCGACGGTTTAAGCGCCTTAGACCTTGCTTGGGTCACATGGAGCACAAAGATAAGATACATGGGAGTAGGTGCAATGGTTGTCGGTGGTCTCTGGAGCTTAATTAAACTCAGGCAGCCAATTGAGAGAGGTATAAAGGCAGGTTTAGAGGCTACAAAGGTAAGACAAGGTGGAACAAGAGTCTTAAGAACGGAAGAAGACATGCCAATGAACATGGTCTTAATCTTAATTGCAGCGTTTATCATACCATTGTTCTTCCTCTACGCCCACGTGATAGGCTCAATTGGCATAGCTGCTGTAATGGCAATAATAATGCTCATAGTTGGATTCTTTGGAAGCGCAATCGCAGGATACTTAGCTGGTGTTGTAGGTTCATCAAACAACCCCGTTTCAGGTATAACAATCATGAGCTTACTCTTCACAGCTTTGGTACTTAAAGCTCTCGGATTAAGCGGAATCGAAGGAATGGTAACTACAATCTTAGTTGCGGCCGTTATATGTACTGCTGCAGCTATTGCAGGAGATACAATGCAAGATTTGGCCACAGGACACTTAGTTGGGGCAACTCCAAAGAGACAGCAAATCTTTGAGATTGTTGGTACTTTCTTTGCTGCTTTGGTTATGGCACCTGTCCTCAACTTGCTCATCAAGGCTTATGGTATCGCTGGAACCCCAACCGCCAAGGAAGGAGCATTGCCTGCTCCACAAGCTTTCTTAATGGCTAAAGTTACAGAGGGTGTCTTCAAAGGAACACTTGAGTGGAATATGGTTTACATAGGTGCCGCAATCGCCATAGTCTTGATCATAATTGACGAGATCTTAGCCAAGAAAGGTGCAAAGTTCAGGACACCAGTAATGCCAGTTGCTGTTGGAATTTACCTACCATTGAGCTTGGGCATTCCAATATTCATCGGTGGTCTCGTTAGGTGGTTAGTTGACAAGGCAAGAGGTGTTAAAGAGGAGAAAGCCACTGACCCAGGTGTCCTTGGAGCAGCTGGTTTGATAGCCGGTGAGGCTTTGATGGGTATAGTCTTCGCTGGCTTAATAGTTGCTAACAAAGCTCCATCCTTCGGCTTCAGCAGCAACATAATTGGAGTTGTGTTCCTAGCTGCCATCTTAGGATGGCTCTACATGACTGGAAAGAAAGTTGTTGAGTGATTTCTTTTCCTTCTTTTTGTTTTGTGTACCAAAAATAGTTTTAAATTTCTATGGCTAATTTGTAGGTGGTGGTAAAGATGACAATAGAGTTGATTTCTCAGGAAGTCGAGAAGCTTAGGGATGAAATGGTGAACACCTTAATGGAGCTAATTAAAATCCCAGCTATAAGCCCAGACAGCGGTGGTGAAGGGGAGTACGACAAGGCAATGAAACTCTTGGATATAATTAACGACTGGCCATTCGATAAAATTGAGCGCTACGATGCTCCTGATGAGAGAGCTAAGAATGGGATAAGGCCCAATATAATAGCTTACTATTATGGTGAAAAGGGTGAAGAGAGCCCGCGCCTGTGGATTCTAACGCATTTGGACATAGTTCCACCGGGAGACTTGAGCAAGTGGACTGTTACGAAGCCCTTTGAACCGGTCGTTAGGGATGGTAAAATCTACGGTAGAGGAAGCGAAGACAACACTCAAAGCCTAGTAGCTTCGCTCTATGCTGTTAGGGCCCTCATGAATTTGGGCATAAGGCCCAAGCGCACCATCATTTTGGCATTTGTTAGTGATGAAGAAACGGGAAGCAAATACGGTCTTGGATGGCTCATGAAGGAGCACCCAGAGCTCTTTAGGAAGGATGACCTTGTTTTGGTGCCTGATGGAGGAAATGAGGATGGAACTTTCATAGAGATAGCTGAGAAGAGCATACTCTGGATGAAGATTAGTGTTAAGGGCAAGCAAGTCCACGCAAGCATGCCCGATAAAGGTTTAAACGCCCATAGAGTTGCTCTTGACTACGCACTCCGCTTGGACAAGCTCCTCCACGAGAAGTACAATGCTAGGGATGAGGTCTTTGATCCGCCAGAAAGCACTTTTGAACCAACGATGGGAGGAAACCCAAGTGATGCTCCAAACATAGCTCCTGGAGAGCACGAGCTTGTATTTGATTGCAGAGTTCTCCCGCAGTACAAGCTCGATGATATACTGAACGATGCAAAAGAGCTTGCAAAGCAAGTGGAAGAGGAGCACAAGAAAGGAGAACTTCCAAAGATAGAAATTGAGGTTCTCCAAAGGATGGATGCTCCAGCACCGACGCCAAAGGACAGCGAGATAGTTAAGCTCCTCCAAGAGGCTATAAAGAAGCTCAGAGGCAAGGATGCGAAGGTAGGCGGTATTGGTGGAGGAACTTTTGCAGCATACTTCAGAAAGCTTGGCATTCCTGCAGTCGTTTGGGCGACTTTAGATGAACTGGCTCATCAGCCAAATGAATATGCAAAGATTGAGAACATCGTCGAGGATGCAAAAGTTATGGCAGCTCTGGCTCTTCTTTAATTTATATTTTTCTATGTGCCGTGCAAACAGTTATTGTTAATCCATAATCGAGCACCACTTTGTTGGAATACCTGCAGAAGTTGCATATCCACTCATCAATGGGGATTCCCCCGTAGTAGTTTTCAAACATCTCTAGTACTTCATAACTTAAATGTTCTATTCTTTTTTCACAGGGTAGTGTTATCCTGGCGACTTGTGTAGTTTTGTTTGTTACTTTCATTGTTTTCACTCTATTGGTAAGCTTATATCAATAAAATATAACTTTTTCTCTCCATATTTTGCATACTACCAGCAATAGTGTGCAAAATTTGAAGAATCCATAAGTATTTTAAAATCCCCTCCGTACCTTAATCCATGAGGCAAATTAAGGAGCTCGGTCTAAAAATCGAAAACGCTGTAAAAGTCATCCCAGAGCTTGAAAACTATGTTAAAAATGGAAAAATTGATTTTAGAGATAGGAAAGCTAGGTTACTCTACAACAAAGCTATCGCGAGGGCTGTTTTTAACATTGATATAGAGTATCACCCCAAAGCTTTGATTACTCCTCCAATCTCGCGCTACATATTCTTAAAGACGTTTCTAAGAGGTGGCGAGAGGGTTTTGGAGATAGGAACTGGACACTCTGCTCTAATGGCAATAATGGCAAGCAAGCTTTTCAACTGTGAAGTTTGGGCGACCGAAGTCAGCGAGGAGTTCTTTAGCTATGCAAAATCCAACATCGAAAGAAACAGAGCAAATGTGAGGCTCATAAAGAGTGGTGGCGAGATTATAAAAAGTCTCGTTCCAGAGGAAGAAAAGTTTGATGTTATTTTTTCAGCTCCGCCTTACTATGAGAAGCCCACCAAAGGTGTTCTAACGCCCGTTGAAGGAGTTGGTGGTGGCAAATACGGCGAAGCTTTTTCAATTCATCTCTTGGTCGAAGCCATTGATTATCTAAAGGAAGGAGGCAAGGTAGCACTCTTTCTCCCAGATAAAGAACCTCTGCTCAATGAAATTAAAACCAGAGCCTATGAACTTGGTTATTCTGTTAGAGACATCAAATTCAAGGTCGGCACAAGATGGAGGCACTCCTTAGTGGCTTTTCTCGAATAAAGTAAACTTTAATAATATGATTTCCTACTTTAAATTGCCGAGGGGTGAGATGAGGAGAAAGCACCTCCACTGATGCCGGCGCTAAATGAAGATACGCCCACGGGCCGATGCCCCTTGGCTTAAGCTTCCTTATAGACCAGGACTAACAGAAATGCCTCAAATACTAAGAATGCATATCCTAAACTGGGGCCCAAGAACGGGTATGTGATCTTTATTAGAGCTGCAGGGAAGTTTATTAAGACTGCAGCGAGTCCAAGTATTATAATGCTGTCGCTTATCGTCAAATAAGCGGGCATTAAAGTGTATTCCTCTTCTGCGTTTCTTGTGAGCCACCAGACCATAAATTTTGCCATCAAGAGATTGGATAAAAATCCAAAGGCAAGCAAGAATGGAAGCTCTTTTTTGGAGACAGCATTATGGCTAGCAGCGAAAAGTCCAATGAAGATGGAAGGAACGTACAAGATAGAGACAGTTAAAGCCTTTGAGTTTCTAAAGTTCTTCGCTTTTACAGGCAAAGAAAAGAGAAACCAGCCGTTTTTATGTTCTTCGATAAGAAGAACCTGGGCATTTAGCGACTCGATGAGCGCTGTGCTGCCAATTATAAGCGTCCAAGTAGCGAGATCGCTCTTTTGGAGGAATATTAAGGGAATGAGGAACACCAGAGGAAGCAGCGTGATGAAAATTACAGATGTCCTCCTAAAGCCCAGCTTCAAGTCTTTTATTACTAATGCAAGCAGGGAGCTCGTCTTAAATGCTCTATACATTCTTTTAGTTTTTGATATATACATTCCCTCTATTAAATGGCGCTCTATTAATGCATTCCCAAGCAGGAATATTGTGAAGGATATGAGCAAATACCCCGCAAGAGGCTCCCATTGCACTTTTCCATGGATAGCATAATAGATGTTCAAGCTCTGGACGACAGGGAAGAGGTAGGGCTGGATGTTTAGGGCTGTTATTTTTTTAAAAGTGCTTGGAAAGAGAATACCGTAGAATATGAAGAGCATCAAAGCTATTCCAACTAAGCTTAGACCAGCAATTCTGAGGATGTTCCAAAGAAAGCTTTTCTTCTGTACCCTGAACGAAAAGACGGCTAAAAGACTACCAATGCCATAGCCTAAGAGTATTGAGACGAGTGTCCAAAGGAGCGCTAAAGTTGGGACCTTCCATGAATAGTGAAAGGACTTGAGATAAAATGGAAGCATCATTATGAAGAGGGGAGAGGCGTAGTATTTGAGCCAAGTTTTGAATGGGAGAAACCTAGTCTTTATGGGAAGCGCTAAAAGAGGCTTTAAAGCCCCAACGCGGCCGAGAGCATGGAGGAACTCAACTGAAAGGAGCATTGCCATTAGAGTTATGAAAATTAGAAGAGATGCAATGAGTGATGAAAAAACAACATCTCCCCCTCCCAGCATTTTTTCTGCTCTTAGAAATACAATTGAAAAGAAGAGGAAGATAAGGGAAGCAAAAAGAATCTGAATTAGGGGAGTCCGCTCAATCAAGCGGTTGAATCGTTCTTTCTTATACTCATTTAAGCGGTGCTTGAACTCATGAAAGAGAATTTCCCTGACGAGGATGTCCACACTTTCACCTCACTTCATGTCCTCCACATAGAGGAAGAGGCACTTGAGGTATTCAGTGTCTTTGGATGCCATTAGTATTGGGTGGTCTGGCGCTTGGACGCGGTAGGGCTCTAGGAGCTTCAAGAACTTTCCTGCTTTGGCGCTGGCAGCGATTATCATGTCCTTGAAGAGCTGCATATCAACGTGCTGGGAGCATGAGCAAGTGACCAAAATACCTCCATCCTTCACGAGCTTGAGCCCTTGGTAGTTGACGTTGAAGTAAGCCCTAAGGCCTTTCTTTAAGTCCTTTTCGTGCTGGACAAAGGCGGGAGGATCCAAAATAACCACGTCAAATTTTTCACCCTCTTTTTGGAGGCGCTCCATCTCGCTGAAGGCAGATCCTATGATGAACTCCATTCTATCCTCAACACCGTTGAGCTTTGCATTTTCTTTTGCTTGAGCTATTGCTCTAGGCGATTTATCAACAGCCACAACTTTTTCGGCTCCAGCAACAGCTGCGTGTATGGCAAAGCCCCCTGTATAGGTAAATACATCGAGAACCTTCTCTCCGCCTTTAATATATTTCTCCAGGGCTATCCTGTTCTCCCTTTGGTCTAAGAAGAAGCCTGTCTTTTGGCCTCTCATATCCACAATGAACTTTGCTTTACCTTCTGTTATAATGGTTCTATACTTTTCTTTGCCCAAGAGGACGCGCTCTATCTCTGGTAAACCTTCTCTTCTCCTAGCTCTCCCTGTGTTCTTTTCAAAAACTGTTTCTATCTCGGGCTCGGCCTCCATTATTGCCTCGGCGACATCGAGCTTAAAGCGCTCCATTCCCACGCTTGAGATTTGGAGCGAAGCAATTTCATTGAACCTATCGACTATTAAGCCGGGTAAATAGTCCGCTTCACCATAAACCATCCTATATGCTTTTTCGTATCTTAAAATACGCTTTCTGTATTCGTTTGCTCTTTTAAGACGCTCTTTAAATAGCTCCTTGTTTACCTCTACATCTCTCTCCTTTGTTAGGAGACGCACCATTATGTTGGAGTTCGGATTGACAAAGCCCTTTCCAAGGAACTTACCTGCTCGTGAGTAAACCTCCACAACATCTCCTGGCTTTATCTCGCCTTCCGTTCTAATTACACCTTTCTTGAAAACTATCATAGCTCCTTTATCAATTGCTCTGTAAGCTTGGGCGTCAACGTAAACCTTTTTCTCACTCATAATCCTCACCTCAAAATCTCACCTTTACCTACCTCAAGCGATAGGTATTTAACTTTTGGGCCCTATATATCATATGGTGATTTCTATGCACTTTGAGGTAATAAAGGAGTTTTTGGAAGACATAGGCGCCGACTATCTTGAGGTAGAAGGAGAAGTCCACTTAGATCCGCAGGTTTTCTATAGAGTTTGGAAGTATATAGGTGAACCTGACTTAAAAACATACTTCACTGAAGATATGGTTGTAGAACCAGGATCATACGATCCGCCTTTAATGAAGTACAAATCTCTTAAGAATATTAGAATAAAGAAAATTTATTTTGAGACCCTAGATGGAAAGAGAATATTAACTAATTTTAGCGAATTCCGCAAGATTTTAGACAGCCACAAGGCCTGACTTTTCTTCTTTTATTTAATTAAAATTTTGAGCATTAAAACTCCCATGCAGTTTGTTCTCTTAACTCCCAGCACAACGGCGGTATAACCTATTAGTGATGCTGCTGAGAGAATGAACAGGCCCAGAATCCCATCAAAATAAAGGGATAGGATTGCTATAAAGGCCAACGTTCCGAGGCTCAGCTTTTTGTAGTCCACTTTCAACATCACACCTCCGAGAATTTTTGTTAAACCCAACCCATAAGCGACGACAACGAATGCTGTAGCTAAACTGGACAGTACTAACATTAAGAACTCATTTTGGTTTAGAATGGGATAGGCTTCCTTCACGAGGATTAAAATCCCGTTTCGTGCTCTTTCAGTCAAGTAAAAGTTTTCCATGGAAAAGAAAAAGTTTGCAGTGTTTACGGAGAATACTATCGTTAAAAAAGATCTTTCTTCCTTCGAAAAGAAGCTTCCAATCAGAGCAGCTTGGGATGAAGTGAATGCTGGCAGTAAAGATGCCAGTGCCCCTAAAAATGTTCCCAAAAGAGAAAATCCCAAAATGCTCCATTTGGACATCTCAATCCGCTCGTCCCCGATTTCGACTTTTTTAGATTTCATCCCCAGCAATATTGCAGGAACGCCAAAGAGCCCCACAAAAATGTGAAAGTAAGGCTCTTTTAAAGGCAATTCATCAATTAATATCCCCAGAGTTCCAGCAAAGAGAAAAATTAGGAGTGCATAGAGCTTTTTTATTCCCTTTTCAGTGAGAATTAGAAATATAGCTAAGATTAAAACGAAGAGCTTTCCAATCTCTGGCTTGTAGAGTGAGGCAATGGTGGAGTAAATAGGTATTAAAGGGATCGAAAAAAGCACTGCAAGCATGCTTGAAGTTAGAGCAATATTTATTACCTCTAAGCCCTTTCCTTGAAGAACTAGCTTGTGTGCAGGTAAAACTGATAAAGACGTATCCTCCTCAGGAACTCCCAAGAACGTAGAGGGAATCGCATCCAAAAATGTGTGAGTGAGCCCCATTACATAAACGAGAAGCACAAATTCAAAGCTGCCAAAACCTGTGTTGAGCTTGCTCAAAAGAGCTCCTAAAGTGTTAACGTGCAGAGCTGGTGTGACTCCACTCAATGTTCCCCCTAACAGCCCTAAGAAGAACTCTTTAAGCATACATCCTCCCTCTCGTCTATCTTAAGCGCGGGCATATCCCTGTATGTGGTGAACTCGCCAAAAGCCACAATGCTTTGGTTTTGTGATAGCGTCAAATTTAAGCTCTTTTTGAGTTTTAAGAGAATCCAGCAGTTGTTGTTAGTTATGTTTGCCAGTCCAAAGCCGTTTTTGTAAATTTTAATCCATGAAACGTTCCCTTCTATTTTTATAATGCCTTCCTTTTGGGGCTGACATATAGAATTCTCCAAAGCTTCCCGCTTTTTAACAACGATGCAGTTGAGGCAGTAGAGTGAGTTCTTCCTTCTCAAAGCTCTGAACTTTATAATATCTCCAGTCCGAGCCTTTGCATTGTAGAGCTTCAACTTCGTGCAGTTCAGCTTTAAATATGTGGAGCTTTTTAAAACTTGGCACATGCCCACTGCAATTTCCCCGATGCTTTCTCCTCCGAGAGGCTTTTCTGGAGCATCTCCTAATATCTCAACGTCCTCCTCACTTTGTACGTATATGGTGAGCGTTGAATAAAGTCTTGCTATTCCTAAAATTCTCATCTCTTTTCCCAAAGGCAGTGAAGTATTGTAAGGGAGGTAAACTCTTATCTCCTCCTTTCCGTTCCAAATGGTTGAGGGATTGCCTGAATATATGACTACTCCTCGGACGAAAAAAAGGATGATTATCCAATGGCTCATGGGGTTCTCCAAGGGATGTGAAGTTTACCACAAAAAATTTGCTGCCTGAGAATATTCCCTCTAGCCTCACTATGTATCCTTTTGGAACGTTTATACATCTATTTAGCCTTATCTTTTCTCCATCCTCAAATACATAACACTTGGAATTTTCTTTCCAATAAGAACCTTCGAGAATAGTTAAAGGGAAATTTGGAATGCTCACGCTTATATTCAATGGATATACCCAGTTTTGCTCTTCACTACTAAGTTTGCCCTTTATTGTGTAAATTTCGCCTTCACGCAAGCCTTTTTGAACTTTTATGGTTTCATTACCGTTAGATAATATACTAAAATCTCCTTTAGAATAAACGCAAATTCCCGTGAACTCTATTACATCCCCTTTAGATGCTTTTTCGATATTCTTGGGCTCTATAGCGTTTCCAATAACCCTGATGCTAACTAAAAATAGCAGTGAGAGAAATACTAAAATTACTTTTTGATATTTGACCATGATCAAAAGTAATAACTTTATGTTTAAAAGTTTTTCTCTGGGTGGGCACCAAAAAGCACTTAAATTATTTAGGCTAAACTAATTTTGGTGAGTTTGGTGGAGATAACGAAGAGAGAAGAGGAATATCTGGAAGCCATGTACATGCTTTATAAAAACAAAGGTATTATCCGGGTAAAGGACATCGCTAAAGTGCTGAAAGTACGGCCACCAAGCGTCGTAGATGCTCTAAAAAAGCTCCATGAAAAGGGTCTAGTCCACTATGAAAAGTATGATAGGATACTTCTAACAGAAGAAGGAAAGAAAATTGCAGAGGGCACGTATTCAAAACATATGCTCCTGATGCAGTTCTTCACAGAAATCTTGGCTATTCCTCCAGAGATAGCCGAAGAAGACGCTTGCCAATTTGAGCATTACGTTCACGAGATTACGGCTCAGAGAATCAGAGAGTTTGCGAAGTATATCCAAGAACAGTGCCCCTATGTCATTAAGCAGTTCATAAAAGAAAATATTGAAAAATCGTAAAAATCAGAGGGCAATAACTCCTCCAAGATAGAGGAAGTATGCTACGAATACTAAAGCGAGCACGTACAAGAGTGGGTGTACTTCTTTTCCTCTTCCGCTCAATGCTTTTATCACTGCATAGCTTATGAAGCCCATGCCTATACCATCTGCTATTGAGTACGTGAATGGTATTGTTACGAGCACTAAGAACGCGGGGATAGCTTCCGTTGGGTCGTCGAAGTCAACCTCTCTTATTGCGCTGAGCATGAAGTAACCCACAATTATCAAAGCTGGTGCTGTGGCGTAGGAGGGGATTATTGAAGCTAATGGGGATATGAAGAGTCCTATAACTAAGAAAAGAGCACCTGTTATCAAAGCCGTCATTCCTGTCCTTCCGCCTTCTTCTATGCCCGCGGCGCTTTCTATATATGTTGTAACGGTGGATGTTCCAAATAAAGCACCCATTGTTGTTCCAACTGCATCTGTGAGAAGGATTTTCTCGGCATCTGGCACTTTTCCATCCTTCGTCAAGAATCCTGCCTTAGCGCTGAGTCCTGTTATCGTTCCCAATGTATCGAAGAAGTCAACCATGAAGAATGCGAAGATTACACCCAGAGCACCGACGTTCATGAGCCCCTTGAGATCGAGCTTAAAGAGCGTGTGGTCTAATGTGGGCATGGCGAAGAGCTTGTCGGGCATTGGAGTAACCCCTAAAATTATTCCAATTATAGTTGTGGTAATGATTGATATCAACAAAGCTCCCTTAATGCGCCTTGAGATTAAAATTCCGGTCAAAAAGAGACCAAACAAAGCTAACCAAAGCTCTTTTGTAGCGAAGTTTTGTACTCCAAGAGTTATCAACGTGGCGGGATTGTCAACGACGAAGCCCATCTCCTGCATTCCAATTATGGTCAGGAAAAGTCCTATACCTGCTCCAATGGCGTATTTTTGTGAGAGCGGAATCGCGTGGATTACAGCGCTCCTCACCCTTGTGAGCGAGAGGACTATGAATATTATACCCTCAACAAAGACGGCCGCTAAAGCCACCTGCCAGGAGTAGCCCATTCCCAAAACGACACCGTATGTGAAATAGGCGTTGAGTCCCATACCCGGAGCCAGCGCAAAGGGCTTCTTAGCATAGAGGGCCATTATAATAGTTGTCAATCCCGCGGCCAATGCGGTTGCTGTAACTAAGGATGGAAAAGCTTCTTTCCCAATGGCATCGCTTAGAATAGCGGGATTCACAAAGAGGATGTAAGCCATTGTCATGAAAGTTGTTATACCCGCTAAAACCTCGGTTTTCATATCAGTTTTATGCTTATCAAACTCGAAGTAATTCTCAAACCATCCCATTCTCTCACCTCCAGAGGATTGATACAAAAGTGATAAAAACTGACACAATATTTAAGGTTTTTCAACATATATATGTTAAAAACCGTACAGTGTTTTTAACACTCAAATAAAAAAATATATAAACATGAAAACAAAAGAGATGTGTACGAAAGCAGGGGGTAATGTATGAAACGGGTATTGCTGGCTCTGGCTTTTTTCTTAATGGTCATCCCATTTTCGGGTGCCGGGCAATACTGGGTGGTGGATTATGACACGGAGAGGTATGCATGGCTTGAAGGAATGACCTTGGTCGATGAGAACATTATGGTGACTGGGACATTCACAATGGCTGTTGATAAAAACGGCAGCATTTTGTGGGTGAAGGATATTAAAGGTGTTGATATTGAGGCGTTTTCAGGAGGCGCAGTGCTCGTTGGTGGTAGACCAAATCCATATGTAGCAAAACTAAGCGGGAATGGGGAAGTTGAGTGGCAGAAGAGATATGTCGGAAATGGGGTTTTTGTGCCCGCTAAAGTCGCTGTGGATCCAGATGGAGCGATAATCGCAGTGGGGACATCTTGGCCTGATAAGGGGGATAGTGATATATGGGTTCTCTGGCTTGACGAAAACGGAAGCGTCCTTAGGAGCAGGATATACGGGACGGGGTACGATGACGAGGGCAGGGCTGTTGTTCTTGCACAAAATGGAGATATTGTGGTGGCGGGCACGACGTCTTTTGGCACCGATAAGGTGATTTTAATATTAAAAATAAGCCAGAACGGGAGGATTGAATGGTCCAAGGCGTATGATGGTTCTTACAGCGACGTTCCCAATGATATTGTTCTGACATCTGAGGGGATAGTGGTCGCAGGCAACAAATACAGGTTAAATTTGGTAGATTACATAGACGACAAGCCCCTGTATGAGGAGTTGCTTAAAGACTCTTGGCTGCTCTTCTTGGATGAGGAAGGCAGCATTAAAGGGGCCTATTCCTACTGGAAAGAAGGAAAGCTGACATCCATTGATATGACGCAGGAGGGCCACCTTATAGCAGGTGGCATAATATGGGAGCTTCAGCCGATTAGCGGGCATGCGTCGTATCTTAAGGTCTTCCCTTCGATTCTGGGCGTTGATGGTGAGGGGGACGTTCTATGGCACTGGGTATGCGGAGGGGATAATGGAGATGTTGGGGATGTAGAAGTAACATCAGAAATCTTTTTGGCTGGATTTTTGGGCAAATTCCCCCGCGATTTTTCCTCTTATGGTGAGAGGAAGGCACTTATAATGCGTATACCATTAAACGGCGACCTATGGTGGTGCTCCATCTGTCGTGAGGGGAATGCCGCCAAAAGGCCCATTGAGTTTCGGGAGGTGCATGTCGAGTTAAAGGGAAAGGACGTGGAAGCGATTCCCCACGAGATAAACACACAGGTAAAGGATGTCAATGTGAAAAGAGAAGTGCTCTGCCACGTTGAAATGGACATTCCGGGTTCTTCCAGTGTTGTGTGTGAGGCAAGCGCTAAAATAACCGGCAGTGCCCTGGTGATTGTTTTGGCCATGGTTTTAGCCGCTGTGATGGTTATAAAAGGGAAAAGGAGCTGACTTTAACGCCCACCCTTTTGGGCATCTCTCCCACGCGGAATGGGACTTCGTCCAAAAAGCGCTCTGCTGTGATTTCCTCCCCTTCAATGTTGAGCTTCATCCTTATTCTGCCGGGCAAGAGCTCGTAGCTCAAAACCTCCGCATCTTCACCTTTAGTTATGAAAACACTCTCCGGCCTGAAAAAGATTTTAATCTTTCCCTCAACTCCCACATCAAAGCACAAATTACCTAAGCATGCTTTTCCCTCTTTAGCTTCGAGCTCGAGAATGTTTGAGAGCCCTAAAAAGCGCGCTACAAACTCTGTTTTTGGCTTATAGTAGAGCTCTAATGGTCTACCTACTTGTTCGATGTGCCCGACATTCATAATCGCTATTCTATCACTTATGGCCATTGCCTCCTCCTGATCGTGTGTAACGTAAATCGTCGTTATACCGAGTTCTTTTTGAATCCGCTTAATCTCTCCCCTCAAGCGCTCCCTTATCTTTGCATCGAGATTTGAGAGGGGCTCATCTAAGAGTAGAACCTTGGGCTCTATTACCAAAGCCCTAGCTAATGCCACACGCTGTTTTTGACCTCCGCTCAGCTGCTCTGGATAGCGCTTTTCAAAACCCTCTAATCCAACCAACCTTAAGGCCCACTCAACTTTTCTTCAATTTCTCTCTTTGGGAATTTCTTTAACTTTAAGCCGAAGGCCACGTTTTCAAAAACGTTCATGTGCGGAAAGAGGGCATAATCTTGAAAAACTATGCCAATTCCGCGCTCATAGGGGGGCACACCGTTCATGAGCTTCTCCCCAAAGTACACATCTCCAGTGCTTGGCTTCTCAAATCCGGCTATTATCCTAAGTGTCGTCGTCTTTCCACAGCCGCTCGGCCCCAGGAGGGTTAAAAACTCTCCTTCCTTAGCTTTTAAGTGCTTGATTCTAAGCTCAAAGCCTTCTCTAATAAGCGTGATGTTCCTAAGCTCAACGCTCACCATATTTCCTCACCTATTCTTTCAATTATGAGAAAGCTGACTGCACTTACAATCATCAAGAGAACTGACATTGCCGATGCGCTTCCCCATTGCCTCGAGCCCAAAAAGCGGTATATAGCTATCGTGATGGTGGTGTATTCCGGCTTGTAGAGCATGTATGTGGCTCCTAACTCAGCTATGCTCATGGCGAATGCAAATATTGCTCCTACGATTATTCCACCTAGAGCTAAGGGGAGCTCGACCTTTAGAAAAGCTACCCACTCCTTCGCTCCCAAGCTCAGAGCGGCTTCTTTTAGGTTGGGCTTGATTTTTTTAAGCACCGCTGAGATGGCCCTTAAAACAAAGGGGTAAGCTATTATCGTGTGGGCAAAAACTATCAGATACCAGCTCCCGAGGAGGTGGAGGGGCTCTTTGTGGAAGGTTCTTATGTATCCCAAGCCCAGCGTGATGGCCGAAGAGCCCAGAGGGAGCATAACCAGGGCATCAAAGAGGTTTTTGCCTTTGAACTCCCAGCGGTGGAGTGCATATGAAACGCTTAGGGCCAGCAGGGTGGAGAGTATCACAGTTGAAAAACCGAAGAGGAGCGAGTTTTTAATCGCGGTAATGCTGTTCGCACCGAAGATTGGATTATAGGCTTCGCTGAAGACCCGCCTATACCATATTAGGCTGAGCTTCCCGTTATAGTTAAAGGAGTTGTAGAGAACAGCTAGGAGAGGCGAGACTATAAAAACCAGCACTATCAATGAGTAAAGTCCAATTAAAATTCCCCTTAAGCTTAGGATTTCTTTGAATGACAGTGGTCTTGGTGTCCTGAAAATCCTCTGCTCCTCCGCTTTTGAGTACAGGTCGAGGCTCTTTATGTAAACATACATGAATGTGAAGCTTAGAGCTATCTGGATTATTGCGAGGGCAGAGCCGAGCTTAAAATCTAAGAGGGTCATGATTGAAGTGAATATGTCCACTTCAAGTGTGGCGTATTTATAGCCGCCCAGTATGAGAGGAATTGAGAAGCTCATAAAGCAGAATATGAATGTGAGCATTGAAGAGGCAAATATTCCCGGAAGGAGCATTGGGAGGGTTACTTTTCTAAAGAGCGTGAACCCTTTGGCCCCTAAGCTCATAGCAACTTCCTCGTAGTGGGGATTTATGCGCTGCCAGAGCGAGGAAACCATTCTAACAACTACCGGGAAATTGTAGAAGGCATGAGCCAAAAGTATGGCCTTCCAGGAGTAGAGAATACCCAGATCTCTCCCAATGAGCTGTGTAAAAAACCCCTGCTTTCCAAAGAGTAGAATGAATCCAAGAGCTACCATTATGCTTGGCATGACGAATGGGACTGTTAGAATGGCTTTTACAGTACTCTTCCCTGGGAAGTCGTATTTTGCAAAGATATATGCTCCAGGGAGACCTAGAGCCAAAGTTAAGAGCGTGGAAGCGAGGGCCTGCCACAGGGTGAAGTAGATTATTCCCCTATGGTAGCTGTTGGAAAGCACTTCTACGACATATTTCAGAGTAAATCCGTTCTCCCAAAGCCCTTCATGAAGTATGCTAATCATGGGGAGGTAGAAGAAGATGAAAAGGAATGCGAGAGGGAGTATTAAGAGTAGCTTTACCCCTTTCATCTGCATCGTTATTAGTGAGTTTTGGCATTTTATAAACGTGTTGGCAAATTTAGAAAATATAAAAAAGATTCAGCAACTCTAGAGTCATAGGGAGCTTAAAAGCGCTTTAACTTCGTTCTCATCGGCTAAATTCACAGCTTTTATTCCCCACAGCTTTGCGACAAACTTGAGCTCTTCCCTAAAGTCCCCAGGCACAGCCGAGAGGTGGTTTGCACCCATAATGCTTATGAAAGTGTTTTTGTCCAGAGGGTTCTTTATCGCTGTATGTGGCCACTGTTTGCCCCACTTGAGCTTTTCTTCGATCTCTTTGCCTATTTCAAGACCTTCGCCGAGGAAATAGAGCAAGTAGTATTCCCCTCCGATCCTAATGAGCCTCGCTACAGTTAGCTCTGCTTTTGGAGTTCTATACGTTAGAGCACCACCGCTCGCTCCTTGGCACTGTCCCTGGAGTGTCGTTGCCTTTAAGTTCTCCTCCGGATTTTTGCTTAGCTTCGCATAGTAGAGCGATGAAGCTCCGCAGTTGGCTATCAATACAAGCTCATCGTCAACATACTTTATATCCCCAAAGAGGGGTGGCTTTCCGCTTAGGTAAAAGAGCAAGGCTGAGCTTATAGTTCCTTTAACGTCGCCTTCGCATGTCGCGGGGATTACCTCTTTCTCGCCCATAGCGTCTAAGTTGAATGGGAACAAAGCAGGAATTAAGCATGCGGTAACGCCGTAGACTTCCGAGAGTTCGGGCTGACACTTAATGGAAACTCCGGAAACTTCGTCTTTGTATTCTTCATAAATCTCTTTAGCAGCTAAGTAAATGGCTATCTGTCTTCTTAGGGCTTCGTGTGTGAGCATACTATCGTCGAACTTTACTTTAGCTTTAGAAGTTAGCCAACTAAAGAACTCCTCTACCCGTACCCTAAGTCTCTCATCGCTGAGCATTGCATCGACTTTTTTCACTATTAAATACTGATCGAGCATGAGGAAGTCGCCAATGAAACGCTTAAGCCTCGGCAAATCGTCCATTAGATGCTCCATTCCGAGCGTATAAGGTGCTCCAAACAGGAGGAGTGACTTCCTGGAGAGCTTTGAGGCTGCTTCAACAGCCCTTACCCATGCTTTAACCTTCTCTAAATCTCCCTTTATGCGGGTATGGTGGAGCGCATGATAATTAACGGCACTCTCCCATAGAGAAGCTCCAACTGAAGTTATGCACGTTGAACCAGCCCACGCTGGGTCGTCGTCTGCATAGAGCAGGAGCGGCTTGTTTATCTCTTTGGCTAAAAGTGTTATTAAATTGCTTTCTGTCCAGTGCCACAATCCTAAAATAACGCCGCTCACGCTTTTTGAGTTGATAATTTCTGAAGCACGCAAGGCTTCGCTTTTGCTATCTATTCCAAAGTTTCTTCCCTCTTCAAGGGCTTTGTACTTCCCGAGCTTTTTATTAACATCAACTACTTCAAAACCTGCATCTTTGAGCTCATGGATAAGCCTTTGGTGCTTTTCCATGAGGGCTTTTTCCCTCTCCAAAGATAGAGAAGTTTTTCGTGGGTCTGTAAAAGTTGCAACCGCCAACATAATACCACCAACCAAACAGCAAACTCTAAATAATAAATAAAGGATGAGGGATTATATAACTGCTTTTTTAGTGCCCTTATCAAAGATGTGGATTTTGTTCATATCAAATACCACATCAATTTCTGCTCCTTCGCGAACTTTTGACTCTGCGGGGAAAGCTCCAAAAAACATGAGATTGCCAACCCTCAAATGCACAATCTTTTCACTGCCGAGGTTCTCCACAATTTCCACTTTAACTTTGACCATATTCTCCCCGGGTATCTTAACCTGAGCAAAGAACGCATCATAAATGTCCTCGGGCCTAATACCAAAAATAACTTCTTTCCCTATGTACCCCTGCTCCATTAGTGCTTCAATTTGATCCGGCAACACCTTGAGTCTGAAGTCTCCAAAATCAACCCAGCCGTCCTCCGTAAGTGTGGCATCTAGGAAATTCATTGGTGGACTGCCAATGAAACCACCTACAAATATGTTAGCAGGATTGTTGTAAACCTCATCAGGGGTGCCAACTTGTTGCAGTTCTCCCGCATTTATAACTGCAATTCTGTCACCCATCGTCATTGCTTCCACTTGGTCGTGAGTAACGTAAATTGTAGTAACTCCCAGCTGCTTCTGCAGTTTCTTTAACTCTGCCCTCATCTTAACCCTAAGCTTAGCGTCAAGGTTTGAAAGGGGCTCGTCCATGAGGAAGACTTGAGGCTTTCTCACTATTGCTCTTCCCAGAGCAACCCTCTGCCTCTGACCACCAGAAAGCTCCCTCGGCTTTCTTTTAAGGAGCTCCATTAAGCCTAGCATTTCTGCGACTTCTCTAACTCTCTGGTCGATTTCCTGTTTTGGGATTTTTCTGAGTTTAAGTGGGAATGCAATGTTGTCATAAACCGTCATGTGCGGATAGAGGGCGTAACTCTGGAAAACCATTGCAATGTCCCTGTCTTTTGGTGGGATGAATACGCCTTTTTCTGGGTCGGCTACGAGTTTATCGCCGATGTATATCTGTCCTTTGCTGGGTTCCTCCAAACCTGATATCATTCTGAGAGTTGTAGTTTTACCGCACCCACTTGGTCCGAGTAAGATCATGAATTCTCCATCCTTGATTTTTAGGTTCATCTCTTTAACAGCTGCAAAGTCTCCGAAAATCTTCCAAACTCCTTCCAAACGAACCTCCGCCACACCAAACACCTCAAGATATTGTTAGCTTAATCTTAGTTGTTTCGTAATCCTCTAATACGGCAAACATTCCTCCAAGCTTTACCACACCATTCTCAGACTCCAAATGAATGTTGTTGATGGCTTCTTTAAAAGAAAGGGTATATCCTATGATATTTCCATGTATTGTCTCCAATTTGTTTGTTTTGAGGTTTTTACCCTCTACTTCTGCTAATATTGCCCTGTCTTTTATGTGTCTTTTAACGAAATCCACTGCGTGGAACATTGCAAAGAAGCGTATATCCTGTGGATTGTTTATAAATTCAGCTTCAAGAGAAGATTCTTTAAATATCTCGATAATCAGGCTGTACTGGGAGAAGATAATCTCGGGATATGTTGCTCTAAAGCTTGGGGGATTTTTCGGCCTAAAGCTTACGTTCTGGATGTTGACAACCTCTTCTCCATCTCTCATACCAATTAAGTGGTTGAGCTTGTAAAACTGCCTCACAAAAAGATTTCCTTTATCTTTAAAGTCTAAGAGATTAGAAACTTCATCTGTGTATAGAGAAACAGTAACTCCCCTTTCCAACGTTTTGAGCAAGTTTTGCTTTATTTCATCAAAAAATTCGCTTGGGACAACAACTATAACTTCATTCTTGGCAGAGTCTAATATCTCTCTAAACATCTCAATAGCTTCTTCAAAGCTGTTGCTCCTCCAGATGGCGGGTTTTTGACTCTCGGGCTTGGCATTTTTTAAAGCCTCTTCCAGCTTTTCTCTCACCATTTCAAGCTCTTTTTTAAACCTGAAGAATGCTATTTTTGGTGAATAAGCAGCATATACTTTAGTACGTCCTTCAATCTCTGTGACAAATCCCCTCAACTTCAGAGATGCTATGGTATCGTAAACTCTGTTGTATGGAATACCACTCCTCACAGATATTTCCTTGGCAGTGCTCGGCCCATAGACTAAAAGCGACCAATAGGTCAGGATCTCATATTTAGTAAAGCCAATTTCGCTTAATGCATGAAATATTTCCGGTGGGATTTCCATTTTTCATCACCTAAAAAAATAAATTAAGTGGAATTAAGCAAGTCGAGATACCTTTCGAGGTGCTTGGTTATTATGAAATTCTGTTTAACCCTCTCTTTAGCTTTTTCGCCCATTTCTTTTGCAGCATCTGGGTTTTTAATGAGGTATATTGCTTTTTCTGCGGCTTCATTGACGTCTCTA
The DNA here is from genome assembly GCF_000725425.1 of Palaeococcus pacificus DY20341. Classification (NCBI taxonomy): domain Archaea; kingdom Methanobacteriati; phylum Methanobacteriota; class Thermococci; order Thermococcales; family Thermococcaceae; genus Palaeococcus; species Palaeococcus pacificus. The sequence goes on from NZ_CP006019.1 coordinate 909,619, forward strand.
ACAAGGAATCCAGTCTCTCCATCCACTATTTGGAGCCTTATTCCTCCAACTGCCCTTCCAATGACTGGTCTCTCTTTCCACATTGCCTCTGTTACGGTTAGGCCAAAGCCCTCCCTGGTGGACATTTGAAGTACAACATCGCTTGCTCTTTGGAAGGCATTGACTTCTTTGGCGTGAACTCCTATTAGGTTTGTGAGGACTTTAACGTCGTAATCCTCTCCTATCTTCCTCAGCGTTTTCTCAAAGTAAACCCAACCTTCTGGATCATCATGAGCCATTACACCTACTAAAAGAAGCTGAGCATCTGGGATTTTCTCCTTGACTTTTCTGTAAACGTCTATAACGTCAAATATTCCTTTCCATGGGTCAAAGCGTGAAACTTGGGTTATTATTGGCTTCTCAGGGTCAACGTCAAACCTCTCGAGTATTTTGAGAACCTCGCTCTCGCTGAGCTCCATGTTCTTTTCGCTTAGAGGATCGATTGAGGGCGGCATTATAACGACTTTGCTGTGGTCTAAGTCGCTCTGCACGTAATCTTCCATGTGGAAGATGTAGCGGTCGTACTTCTCAACGAATCCTCTTAAGAACTTCCAAAACTCTCTATTGGGATCGCTTAGGTCGATGTGGCACCTCCATATCCAAGGCTGCTTTTTATCGTAGAAATCTATGAGAGGGGCTGGCTGTGGGTCGTGGATCAAAACGTAGTCAAAGCTGCTTAAGTCAAAATCTTGGGCATTCATCTTATTTGTCTCTATGTAGAGCTTTTTCATGTCTTCAGTCAGCTTAAGCTCCTTGTTGCCCTGCAGAGCGTTGTGAAAGCTTTTAGTTACGTTGAAAAACTCGTCAACCCCTTCAATAACTAACCATTCTGCATCCAATCCAACATCCCTCATCAGTGGAATAAGATTGTGGAGTATCTCTGCAACACCACCGCCATAAGCTGTGGAGTTCACATTTGCGAAGCTCTTTCCTTTTAGGGCTTCACCCTTTTCCCTAATTCTTTCGACTGCTTCAATTCCGATTATCTCTTCATAGTCCTTTAGCTTCTTGCCTTCTCCTCCAAACTTCTCAACTTTAAACATAGCATCTCCTCCTATTTGTTTTAAATTAAAGATAAATGAAACTTCATTTTTCTGTAGACCACCCTATCATACCGCTTATATAGTACTTCTGGAACACAGCATAGACAAACAAGGGCACTATCATCACCAATATTGAAGCTGCTGAGAGTAAGCTCCAATCCACAAAGTACTGTCCTCTAAGGAGAGGGAGTCTCTGGGTTGCAACGTATCTTGAGGGATTTTGTAGGAACACTAACGCTAGGAAGAAGTCGCTCCAAACCCATGTAAATTGAAGGATGGCTGCTGATATGAGTCCTGGAAGCGCCATAGGTAGCACTATCTTATAAAATATTTTAAAGTCCGATGCACCATCTATCTTGGCGGCTTCTTCAACATCTACGGGGAGTAGGGAGAAGTAGTTCCTCATGAAAAATATTATCCACGCTAGTCCCCAAGCTGAGTGGACAAGGATTAACCCTCTAAACGTGTTCAGCAGGTGCATATTTCTGAGGAGGAAGTACAAAGGCACAACTGTCATTTGTTGGGGCACTGCCAGCAGGAACACTATGAAGGCAAAGAGGTAGGTCTTTATTGGAAAGCTGTATCTGGCAAAGGCATATGCGGCAAGAGCTGCTATAATGAGTGGAACGATAGTGCTGGGCACTGCTATAGTGAGAGAGTTGAGGAGACCGTCTTTCATTGGAAACATCGGGTGGTTTAAAGCGTTAATGAAATTTTGAAGGGATAGATGAAGCTCGTCAAAATTCCACCAGCCGTATAGTATTTCCTTAAAAGGCCTGATAGAGGCCATTAAGACTCCTAAGAAGGGGATTAACCAAATAAGACCGAAAATCCAAGCTATTAGATTCGAGATAATTGATTTCCTCAGCTTGTAGCTTATAAGATTCTTTGATGTCATTTTTATCACTCCCTCCCTCTTCTAAAGAGCCACAGTGCAGGTATCATTGTTAAGAGAGTAAGCAGCACTGCTACGACCGCAGAGTAGTTGTAATTTAGCTGTCTGGCGAAGTAGTTCCACATTTGAATTGCTAGAACCGTTGAGGCTCCTCCCGGTCCTCCTCCAGTTGCCACGTATACGATGTCGAATATCTTCAGCTCCCAAAGCAATGTCATTGATACCACTACCATAGTAACCGGCTTGAGCAGTGGGAATGTGACGTAGAAGAATATCTGTATTGGTGAGGCTCCATCTATAATAGCGGCTTCATAGTAGTCTTTAGGTATTGCTGCTAATCCTGCGGAGTACATGAGCATACTAAAGCCCGTCCAAAGCCAAATTGATCCAAGTATTACGGCGAACAGGGCGGTATCGGGATATGCGGTCCATGTTTTGTATAGGCTTTCAAATCCGAACAGGTTAAAAATAGTAGGAATTACGCCAACTCCTTTTTCAAACAAGAAGCGTATGATTATACCTCCAACAATCATAGGAATGACCATACCCAAAAATACGATTGATTTGATTATTGAGCTTCCCTTTACCTCCTCTCTTCTTAACAGAAGTGCCAGTAGGAGGCCTAAAAACACAGTTATTGGAAGGTGAATTAAAATCCAAACAAAATTGTGTATTAACGCACCCCATGGAGGGGATGAGCTTGGGAATCTATCTAGATTAACAATATCAGAACTGCCTAAAACTTGGAAATAATTTTTTAATCCAACAAAATTTCCGTCGGGAGACAAAAAGCTGAAGTATATTGTTTTGAATATTGGATAAATCACGAAAGGCAGCATTAGAGCCAAAGCAGGCAAAAGAAAGAAAATAGGGGTAAGAGACATTCTGGGCTTTCTCATGCATTAGCCCTCCTTCAGCTCTTAGGGAACTTCTCATCTAAGATTTTCAATATCTCGTCCAGTCTATCAGGCTCGACCCACAATAGTTTTAGCTGATCCCAGAAGGCTTGCTGCCACTCTCCTCCAATGCTGTCGTCCAAGTCAGGAACTGTCACAGCTCCTTGGGCTACTTTTGCCACATCTCTCATTGGCTCCCAGTAGGCGTCTATTGGCACATTCTTATAGGTGGCTACTTTTCCAGCATTGGTCCCTACATGTATCTTCTGGCCTTCGGTGGCTAGGAACTTCACGAAAAGCTTGGCCTCTTCAGGGTGTTTGGTGTACTTTGGTATCATCCAGTAGTCAGGAGCCATTACCATTCCTTTAGCGCCAGGTAGTGTGAACATACCGAGGTCTGTTGGATCATCCACCATTCCTGTTAGCCATGTACCCATGAAGTAGAGTGCGTAATCTCCATTCCACCACGCTGTCACTGCTGAGGTCCACTCGATTGGCTCGCTAAAGTAGCCGGCCTTTAGAAGTGGAACTATCCTGTTCTCGAATATCTCCTTAACTTGAGGATCTGTAAACTTAACCTCACCGTTTATAAGCTTGTACTGGAGCTCAGGGCCTCCAAAGGTTATCAAGAAGTGTTCAGTGACATCTGAAATAGGCCATCCAACGCTGTCACCTGTTACAATTGGAGCTTTTATACCCTCGATACCCTTTATCTTTTCAAGAAGTGCAACAAATTCATCCCAAGTTGTTGGAGGCGTTAGTCCATGCTTCTCGAAGAAGGATTTTCTATACCAGAAACCGGGCTTAGCTCCTGCTGTAAATGGAGCTCCATAAATCTTGCCGTCAGCTGTTACGGCGTCTAGAACTCCGCTTACATAGTCATCCTTATTTATTATGTCATTAAGCTCCATGACGTGACCTTTTTTACCCATGTCTGTTATGAACCATCCCCACATGGCTATGACATCTGCTGGGGCCTCTTTTGAGTCAAATTGAAGCGGTAAGATTGTTGCTAAATCTTCTGCTCTTTGTGTTTTATACTCAATTTTTATGTTGGGATATTTGCTTTCAAAAGCATCAATGACCTTCTTAAACGCGTCAAACTCAGCCCCTGACCACGGGCCTATAACTGTCAGGGTTACCTGTTCTGGGGTAGTAGTTGTTTCGGTTGGTGTGGTGGTTGTTTCCTCACCGCCTATACATCCACTTGCTACTACTGCAAAAGCTACTAATCCAACTAAAAACAAACTTAATATCGACTTCCCATTTCTCACGGGGAACACCTCAACAGATGTTGTATACTTTTAGTATATATGCTTTATGGTGAGTGGTGTATTTCTCTGAAATTACTGTCAATTATGGTTTATAATGTCATATTTAAGACACAGATGAGGAAGTGTTATACTCGCAGTATATAAAATTATAAGTGATGCTTTAGCTAATGCTTTAAACCATCGCCTACAAGTTTAATCGGTGGGTAGTATGATATTCGCTATTGGGGAGGTTTTGATTGACGTAATAGCCAAAGAAGAAGGGCCCTTAAAGGATGTTAAGAGCTTTGAGAAGCACCCTGGGGGAGCACCAGCCAATGTGGCTGTAGGAATTGCACGCTTAGGCATTAGCTCTGCTTTGATAAGCAAAGTTGGCAGGGATCCTTTTGGGGAGTTTTTAATCGAAAAGCTCAGGGAGGAAAGCGTTAATACTTCTTACATCTCTGTTGATGAGGAAAAGCACACTGGGATTGTATTTGTTCAACTTATTGGAGCAAAACCGGAGTTTATTCTCTACGATGGAGTGGCATACTTCAACTTGAAAAAGGAGGATGTTGATTATTCCTTTACTCAAAATGCTGAAATTCTCCACTTTGGAAGCGTTCTCTTTGCGAGAGAACCAAGCAGAGGAACAGCGTTTGATGTCCTCAAGGAAGCTAAAGGAAAAGTACCTTTAAGCTATGACGTGAACATTCGCCTTGACCTGTGGCGTGGAAGGGAAGATGAGATGCTTAGAGACCTTGAGAAAGGGCTAAAACTTGCGGATATTGTTAAAATAGGCGACGGTGAGCTGGCTTTCTTGGAGGAGAGAGGAATAAATTTAGAAGACTTTGACTTTAAGCTCGTGGCGATTACAAAAGGCTCTGAGGGTAGCGAACTAATACATAATAATATTAATGTAAATGTGCCCGCGTATGATGTAAGGCCAGTTGACACGACTGGGGCAGGAGATGCATTTATGGCCGCTCTTTTGACGTCTCTGCACTATTTAGGCAAGCTTGAAAGCTTAAAGCTTAAAAGAGAGGAGCTCTTGACAATAGGTCGCTTTGCCAATCTTGTTGCTGCACTTTCGACGCTCAAAAGAGGGGCTTGGAGCGTTCCAACTGTGGACGAGCTTAAAAAGTATGAAGAAGGAAGAAAAGTGCTGCTTTAGACTCCCCATCTTTCCAAAAGGTAATCTTTTTCCTTCAAAAATATTTCAGCCCTCTCCCCTATGAGTTCTTCAGCCTCTAATGTGCTCATTTCTCTTGTCTTTTCCACAAAGTCCGCGGTCTTAGCGAAGTATAGAGGAACTAACGGTTCGGGCTTTTCTAATAGTCCTTCCTTGTATGCAACCGCAGCATCAAAGAGAACATGGCTCCAAAGCACATCATCCAAGTCAAAGGTTTTTATGGCTTTTTCAACGCCCTCAAATGTCTCTCTAGAGAGAATTTTCTTTAAAATTGGCTTATTTTTCTCAAAGCCCTCTTTCGCCTTCTTTTTTAAGTTTTCTAGGTTGATTTTAACTTCTTCTGGCTCTTTCTTTTCGAGTTTCCCTAAAATAGGCACATCGGAAATCTCTTTGGTGCTTCTCCACTTCTCTTCGTATTTTTTCATGAGCATGAACAGCGTGCCCACGACTTGATTGAACATTGGTCCTAAGGAAGCGGCTGGGTCTTTGGGGTTGTGTATCTTTAGGCCAAGAGCTGTCTGAACAACTTTAAAGCCTTCAGCCAAAGCTGTTGTCGTTAGGAAAATGTCAACACCAAACCTCGCTACGTCGCTTTTCCAAACCTCCTCGTTATCTAAGTAAACGTCAAAAAGCTTTGCACTAATGCCAAAGTCTCCACCTATGGGCTGTCTAACGTTGCAGCCGTAGAGCGAAGCAGTCATTGGATAAGCGATGTTGTTGGTAATAGTGCCGTCGTATTTGTGCCTTATGTAGTATGGAGCAACGAAGTCATAGCCGTGCATTATAGGCTTTGCAAAGCTGTGAATCCACTCTGGAGTTATACTCCTCAAATCGCTGTCCACAAAAACGATGGCATCTACTTCTTTCTCCTTTGCCAATTCCATTAGCTCTTTCATAGCACTTCCCTTTCCGGGTATAGGCCACTTGTAAGTGAAGCTCATTACCTCAACGCCTTCTGGAACTCTCGTGTTAAGAACAACGCTTCTTGTGTTGTCGCTGCTTCCTCCATCAGCGTTCGCTATGATTCCTCCATCAAAGTATCTTTTGAGGCCTTCCGCAGCCTGTTTAACGACAAAAGCTATTGTGTCTGCATTATTGTAGCTGGGTATTCCTACCATGACCTTCATTTTTATTCCCTCCAAAATACAACCATCTAAAGTGGTTTATAATGAGAAATCATTATATACTTTTTGTTGACTACATGAATAAGGGGGAAGCTATGGCAGAGGTTTTAAAGGTTGGGGTGATTGGGTGTGGGAATATCTTCAATTTAGCGCACAAAGATGCTTTGAAGAAGATAAGTGGAGTGAAAGTAACCGCCTGTATGGATATTAACGAAAGTAGAGCAAAGGACGGGGCTAAAGAGTTCAAAGCAGAGGCTTATACTAATTTGGACGAGTTTCTTGATTTGGACTTGGACGTTGTACAAATTCTAACCCCTACCTATACTCACGCAGAAATCGCTATCAAGGCTCTAAAAAGCGGGAAGCACGTGATAGTTGAGAAGCCCATCGCCTTGAAGACGAGCGAAGCGAGGAAGATGATAAAAACCGCTGAGAAAGAGGGCTTAAGGCTCTTCGTGGGGCACGTTAGGCGCTTTGACAAGAGGTGGGTCCAAATTAAAGAGGTAATAAAGAAGAGGAACATCCTTCCGATGCAGATCAAGAAGAGTGAAGTTCAAGGTCTTCCTTTCCCGGTCCACTATTGGTACTGGGATGAAGAGAAGAGCGGTGGAGTTGCCATTGATCTAGGCGTCCATGTTACTGATTTCCTGAGGTGGTTTTTTGAAAGCGAACCTGTGCAGGTTTTTGCAATTGGGAAAATGATAAAGGAGGAGGCAAAAGTAAACAGCACTTACGACCACTTTATCATGATGATTAAGTTTGAGGGTGGCAAGGTTGGAATAGCTGAAGTGAGCTGGGCTTATCCATATCCAGCACGCTATGGTGTGTTTTACCACCATCTTGATATAATAGGCAAGAACGGAAGAATACGCTATACTCCGATGGACACGCCGGTGGTTGGAGTTGCCAAGAGTCAGTTTGAGATGCCTCGCTTCTCTCCGCTTCTTTCCACGTTTCCAGATGCTTTTGAGAGAGAGCTCAGATACTTCTTTGAGTGCATAAAGAGGGATGTAGAATCTATGATAACAGCCAACGATGCTTTGGTAGCACTTGAAATTGCGGAGAAAGGTGTAGAATCTGCCAAAAGGGGAAAAGCGGTTAAATTTGGGGGTGAAACATTATGAAAAAGATTAACTTTGGGATAATAAGCTACGCCCACCCCCACGCTTTGAGGTATGCTCAAATGATAGGGGAAAATAGGAAAGCCCGTCTTTATGCAATTTCCGGGGATGGTTCGAACTCAGATGTGGCAAGAGGGGAAGCTAAGAAGTACAAAGCTAGGTTTTATGACGATTATGAGGCTCTATTGAAGGATGAGAGCATAGATGCTGTTTACATAGCCATTGAAACTTACAGACACAAGGAAGTCGCAATAAGGGCTGCGGAAGAGGGGAAGCATATTCTCCTAGAGAAGCCCATTGCTTTAACGCTTGATGATGCGGATGAAATAATCAAGGTTGCAAAAAAGAATGGTGTTAAGCTGATGGTTCCATTCAACCCGCGCTTCACAACGCCCCTAATTAGGGCCAAGCTAATGATAGAAGCAGGTGAAATAGGGGAACTTGAGTACATAAACGCCATCTCAGAATACGTCAAGCCTCCAATATTCCTCCAAGGCCTCGATATGAGCTGGTTTTTGGACATAGATAAATCAGGCGGAGGAGGCTTTATGGACACAGCTCCTCACGGTATAGACTCTCTCCTCTGGCTCATAAAGAGCGAACCTAAAAAGATCTATGCGGAAATAGGGTCAAAGCTCTATGGCTTTCCTGTTGATGATATTGGAACTGCCCTCTTAGAGTTCAAAAATGGGGTCATAGCGCTTTTAAGTGCTGGTTGGGGCAATCCAAGGGGCTACTCATATGGACTTGAAATAAAATACTATCTGGTTGGAAAAGAAGGCTTTTTGGACGTTAGGACAGCTTATCCTGACTTTACAGTTTATCAGGAGCGGGCTGAGAAGATCTATTGGGAAAGGCCGGATGTAAAGAGCATAGTGTCTTCATTTATCAACTCCATCCTAAAAGATGAAGAGCCTCCGATAACAGGAGAGGATGCTAAAAAGAACTTAGCGATAGTTTTAGCAGCTTACGAGTCTTCAAAGCATGGAAAGGCAATTAAACTCTCCTTCTAAATCTTATTTTTAGTTTTTGGAGGGGTTATTCCTTTTTTCAAATTGCAACTACTTAAAGTGGTTTACATCATAAGGCTTATATACGAGAGGATAAAGAATTATTATGAATCGCTGAGGTGATGTGCCGTGAAGAAAGGCATACTAGGTTTGTTTTTAGTTGGAGTAATGGCTTTTGCCATTGTGGCAAGCGGCTGTATAGGCGGACAAAAGGAGGAAGCAAAAGTTCTTTGGCTGTCAACACAGCTCAATCCGCCCGAGGAGAGAGTTTTTGTCCAGGATGAGCTTTTGAGCAAATTTACAGATGAGACAGGGATTGAGGTAGAGTTTGTTCCAATTTCTTATTCGGACTTGTCCATGAGGCTTGAGAGTGAAGTGCAAACTGGAAAGGTTACCATTGATCTCATTGGTGAGCTCCACGGTGGATTGGACTACTTTAACTCTAAGGGATGGCTCATGGATTTAAGCGACAAAAAGCTCGAAGGAAGGACTTTCATATCAACCTTCGAAAAGTACTCAACAATAGGTGGAAAGAAAGTGTACATCCCATGGATGAGCGCTACATACGTCATGGTTGTCAACAAGAAAGCCTTTGACTACCTCCCCGATGGGCTTACAAAGGATGATGTGATGAAGGGAACTGATAAGTGGACCTACGATGCGTTCTTAGAGTGGGCTAAAAAGCTAAAAGAAGAGACAGGTTCACCACAAGTTGGCTTCCCGGCAGGACCAAAGGGACTCTTCGTTAGATTCCTCCATGGATACATCTATCCAGCATACACAGGCTATCAAGCTAAAGCATTCGACTCATCCGATGCAGCTCCAATGTGGAACTATCTCAAAGAGCTCTGGCCATACGTGCACCCATCGAGCACCACTTGGGATGCTATGAGCGACCCACTTCTCAAAGGAGAGGTTTTAATTGCTTGGGATCACACTGCGAGAATAAAGACTGCTATAGTTGAGAAGCCAGACGACTTCGTAGTAGTTCCCGTTCCAAGAGGGCCAAAAGGAAGAGGATTCATCTTAGTCGTGGTTGGCTTGGCAATTCCAAAGGATGCTCCAAACGCAGATGCTGCTTGGGAACTCATCGACTACCTAACAAAGCCTGAGACTCAAGTTAAAGTCCTTGAGAAAGTTGGATTCTTCCCAACAGTTAAGGAAGCGAGTGGAGCTTTACCCGAGGGGCCGCTAAAGATATTGGCAGAGGGTGTAGCCGCTCAAGCAGGAACACCTGATGCAGTAGTTGCCATGATCCCGAACTTGGGAGCAAAGGGAGGAGAATTCAAGGATGTCTATAGAACGGCATTCGAGAGAATCGTCCTAAAGGGAGAAGACCCAGCCACAGTCACCAAAGAGCTTGGGCCAAAGCTCAAAGGGCTCTTTGATGAAGTAGGAATAGAGGTTCCATGAAGGAGGAGGGGCTATGGAGAGGAAGTCTCTTCTCCCCTATCTTTTAATTTTACCCGCTTTTGCTTACTTATTGTTCTTTGTTGGTTATCCTTTAGTTCAGGCTCTATTTTTGGCATTCACTAAAAATGGTGTATTTTCTTTAGATACCGTTCGCAAAACTATTAGTGATTACTACTTTTGGAGCGCCCTCAAATATACAATCGCTTTGGCCATTGCTATAGTCCCTACTCAACTGGCTTTGGCGGTTGTTCTTGCTCTAATCATGAACCGCTTTTTTAGGGGTAGGGATCTGGCCATATATGCTTTGGTGATTCCCCTTACAATAAGCGATGTTGCTGCCGGTTTGATCTGGTATTCTATGCTCTCACCCTACGGCTTCCTGAACAAGCTTTTAATAAATATTGGAATCATAAGCCAGCCAATTTACTTTTTCGGCTATCAATTCAGGAGCATGGAGTTCTTGGCTATAGTCTTGGCAGAGGTTTGGAGAGCCACTTCGATAGTTTTCGTAATAATCCTCGCCGGATTGCAGATGATAAGCAAAGAGTACCTTGAGGCAGCGGATGTCTTTGGGGCCAGCTACTGGATGAAGCTTAGGAGAATCGTTATCCCCATGCTAAAGCCCAGCATACAGAGTGCCCTAATCATTAGAACGCTCTTTGCTATGCAGGTCTTCGGTATAGTATGGATTTTGGCCGGTAGGGATATTCCCGTTTTGGCCGGAGAAGGATTTTACCAGCTCACGGAGATTCACGACTATGGGGTGGCCTCTATATATGCCCTCGTCATAGCAGGCCTCTCCATACTCCTTGGGGCTTTGTACATAAAGTTCCTTAGGGCTGAATACCTGGAGGTGAAGGTATGAACGACGAAACAAAGTTCCTGCTGAAGAGGATAGCGTTCTACTCTGTAGTTTTTACATTTGTGATATGGGTAGTACTCCCCCTAATCGTGGCAATCCTCTACGCCTTCTCTTCAAAGCTCGACTACTATGATCCCAGCAAAATCATTCCCACACACTTCACGAAGGAATACGTTCAAATCATACTCTTCACCCTTGGGGCATGGGACGGCATAAAGAACAGCGTAATCGTAGCCCTCATTACAATACTCATAAGCTTCGCTTTAGGAGTTCCTGCAGGATATGCCATTGCTAAGTTCGTTTTCCCAGCAAAGGACACACTAAAACTCTCAATAGTTGCCCTCAGGATGTTCCCAATACCCGTGATGGCCATTCCATTGGTGGTGCTTTATATAAGGCTCCGCTTAGTGGATACATTGCTTGGAGTGGCGTTAGCACACACAGCTATGGCCCTCCCATTCGTGGTGCTCATCACATCTAGCATTTTTGCAGGTGTTTCAAAGGAGTACGAGGAAGCGGCGATGGTATTTGGGCTCACGCGCCTGGGCTCGTTTTTAAAGATAACACTTCCCTTGGCACTCCCCGGGTTAGCCGCTGCAGCAATGTTCACCTTTGTCATGTCTTGGAACGAAGTTTTCGTTGCCTCAGTGCTAACGCTCTATCACAGAACTCTGCCAGCTCAAATACTTTCGATAATGGCAGGTTCGAGCGGAGGGGCGGCACCCGACTACTATAGATTTGCGGCTGCATTCATCATGACGATCCCTGCCATGATATTCATATTCTTTGCAAGGAAGTATCTGATCAGCATGTGGGGTATAACCCTTAAGTGAGGTGTTATTATGGTGGAGGTAAGGCTTGAAAATCTGAAGAAGTATTTCGATAATGGTAAAGTAAAGGCTGTTGATGGTATAAATCTGACAATAAAAGATGGAGAATTCTTAGTTTTGCTTGGACCGAGCGGCTGTGGAAAGACGACAACGCTTAGAATGATATCTGGTTTAGACACCCCCACAGAAGGTAAAATCTGGTTTGGAGATAGAGATGTCACCTATTTGGCGCCCAAGGATAGGAACATCTCCATGGTTTTCCAGAGCTATGCAGTATGGCCCCACATGAAAGTTTACGATAACATTGCATTTCCCCTGAAGATTAAGAAGTACTCAGAAGCGGAAATTAAAGAGAGAGTAAAATGGGCGGCCGAGCTCTTGCAGATAGGGGAGCTTTTAGATAGATATCCTGCTCAGCTGAGCGGTGGTCAGAGGCAGAGGGTAGCTGTTGCTAGGGCCATCGTTGTAGAGCCCGAAGTCCTCCTAATGGATGAGCCTCTATCGAATTTGGATGCAAAGCTGAGAGTGGCGATGAGGGCAGAGATAAAGAAGCTCCAGGAGAAGCTTAAAGTGACCACGGTTTACGTCACCCACGACCAGGTGGAAGCAATGACAATGGGCGATAGAATAGCGGTTATGAAGGATGGAAAGGTGCTTCAAATAGGGCCGCCAACTGAAGTTTACTTAAAGCCGCGCTCAGTCTTTGTTGCAACGTTTATTGGAGCGCCTGAGATGAACCTTTTAGAAGTGAGCATTAAGGAGAACGAGCGCGGCATAATTCTTGAGGGAGAAGGCTTTGAAATAACCCTTCCCGAAGATCTTGGAGAGCTAGTGAGGGATCATGTTGACAAGACTGTCCTTATGGGCATTAGGCCTGAGCACATGACCGTGGAAGGTGTTTCAACACTCGAACACGTTAAGAGGATGTCTATGATGGACAGCATTGTGGACTTTATAGAGGCTCTTGGAACTGACACCATAGTGCACGCCAAAATTGGCGGCAAGATAATAAAGGTCAAGCTACCGGGTCACATACCAGTACCCGTAGGACAAAAGATTAAAATAGTTATAGACCTCGATAACATACACATCTTTGATAAAAACACTAAGAAAGCGTTGATTTGAGGCGAGAACATGGACGAGAAAGAGGTTAGACAGCTGCTGAAGGAGTTGGATCTCAACGAGTATGAAATTAGGACATACTTAACCCTAATTAAGAGAGGAGCACTAACAGCTGGCGAATTGGCTACTCTCTCAAAAGTTCCCCAGCCGAGGATATACGACGTTATACGAACCCTAATGAGCAAAGGCTTCGTAACGACGAGTGGAGGGAGGCCTAAAAAAGTAGTTCCCGTAAATCCAGAGAGAGTTCTAAACGCCATGCAGAAGAGCTATATCGAGAAGATTTCCCTTCTCAAGAAGGAGCTCGAGAGAATGTACCATCCAAGCGAAGAGCTCATAGGGAACGTCATGGTCGTAAAGAGCAAGATAACCCTTGAGGAGTATATAAAAACTGCTATAAGAAACGCTAAGCTTCACCTTTCAATCGCCGTCCCCATTTCATTTTTGGGAAAGATTAAAGAGGAGCTGGAAGCTAAGAAAAATGCAACCGTTCACCTCTTTGTTTATGGAAAAGGCGAAGTCCCGCCTATAGCCCCAAAGATAAAACTTAGAGAAGTCCCTGATCCCCTAATAATAATCCAAGACAAGGATATGGGCATATACGTTCCCAATGAGGCAATGGCATCAAGTGGCTCCACCTTACACGGCTACGGCTTGATAGTGAGGGACAACAACCTGCTCTTCATGTTTGACCGCTACTTCTACCATGCTTTGTGGCCCACAGGAAAAACTGTCTACGAAGAAAAGAAGGAGCTTGAGCTCCCGAAGGAGTACATCCACATAAGGCAGCTCGTCGAGGATATAAGGTCTTTCAACTTGGTCGGGGCAGAGATTGAAATCTTCGGCAAGTTCGTCCACACGAAAGAACCCATACACATAGAAGGCATCATAGAAGACTTTTTTGAGGATAGTGCCAAAGTCGTCTCCAATATAACTGTGAGGACAAAAGATGGTAAGAAGTATGTCGTCGGCGGCTGGAACGCTTCTTTGGAGGACATTGAAGCGGACAGGCTGATTCTCAAGGGATGAGCCCATTCTGGTGGTGAGGATGAAAATTAATGAGAGCGACCTTTTGAGCTGTGGGGATATCAATGCTAAAAAAGCTGCTCTTGAGATTGCAAAAGCTGCTATCGAGAGTGCAGACCCCTATAAAGCCGTTAAGCGCTCCCTAAAGTTCGATGGGGATAAGCTTGTGGTTGAGGGAAAAAAGTTCCACCTCAAGGGGGATGTTTACGTTTTAGCGTTTGGAAAGGCTTCCTGTGCAATGGCAAAAGCCGTTGAGGACGTTTTAGGTGAGAGAATCAAAGAGGGGGTGGCCATTACAAAATACGGCTACGCCTCCCCATTCGGGGACGGTTATACCTCTCCATTCGGAGACGGCTACGCCGCTCCACTAAAGAAAATCGAGGTCATCGAAGCTGGCCACCCAATTCCAGATGAGAACTCTTTAAAAGGGGCTTTGAAAGGAGTGGAACTGGCTAAAAAAGTGGATGAAGGGGATTTGCTCATTGTGCTCATTTCTGGCGGGGGTTCCGCTCTCTTCACACTCCCTGAGGATGGGATAAGCTTGGAGGACAAGATAAAGACGAATGAGCTTTTGCTGAAGAGCGGCGCCAGGATTTATGAGATAAACACCGTTAGAAAGCACATCTCAAAGGTTAAAGGTGGCAAATTGGCAAAGAGCATTAGGGGAACGTTGGTAAGCTTAATCCTCTCAGATGTTGTGGGCGATCCATTGGAGGCCATCGCCTCGGGCCCGACTGTAAAAGACCCCACCACTTTTAGAGACGCTCAGAGGATTTTGAAGCTCTACAACGTCTGGGAAAAGCTCCCTGAGAGTGTTAGGTCACATATAAGAGAGGGTCTCAAAGGTGAAAGGGAGGAGACACTTAAAGAGGAACTACCAAGGGTGCACAACTTCATCATAGGGAGCGTTTCCATAGCTTGCGAAGCAGCGAAGCGGAAAGCGGAAGAGTTAGGATTTAACGCTTATATTTTAACGACGACGCTTGAAGGAGAAGCTCGAGAGGTTGCTCTGGCCTTCGGCTCCATCCTGGAGGAAATCTACCACAAAAACAGGCCGTTCAAAAGACCATGCGTTTTGATAGCCGGAGGTGAAACTACCGTTACAATAGAGGGCGAAGCTGGAAAAGGCGGGCCAAATCAGGAGTTTGCGCTAAGCATTGCTCGCAAAATTAAAGGTTTGAGGGGAGTGGCATTTTTAGCTATGGATACTGACGGCACGGACGGACCAACGGATGCCGCTGGTGGATTGGTTGATTCTTACACATTAGAGCTTTTTGAGAGGGAAGGGGTTGATGTTGAAGCATATCTAAAGGCCCACAACGCCTACGAGGCCCTCAAAAAGGGAAAAGCTCTCTTAATCACGGGACCAACGGGCACGAACGTTAATTCGATTGTTATTGGGGTTGTGTTTTAGGCGATTTTATTCTTCTGTTTTTTGGAGAGCTGTTGAGTGTAAGGTGGTGATGAGCAAATATAATAAAGGACTATTTCAGATTTCTATTGGTGGTATCATGGATAGGAAGCTTACCGATTACATTAATGCCAAGAATGGTCTTACAAGAGAAGAACTTGAGAGGGTTTTGAAAAAGGCCGCGGATTTAATAAGAACTCGTGTCGATTATAAGTATATTCTTCTTCTGCTCTTCTTAAAGCGTCTGAGCGACGAATGGGAGAAGGAATTTGAGGAATATGTTAAAAAGCTGATGAAGGAAGGCCTCGATAGAAAAACGGCTGAACAAATTGCCCTTCAAGACAAAAAATCTTACACGATAAGCTACCCCCACGAGTATCTTTGGAGAGACTTAAGGGAGAAAGATGTTGAAAAGCTTCCCCAAACTCTGTCAGAGGCTTTAAAGAAACTTGCAGAGCTCAACCCAAATCTAAGGGGTGTTGTGGATAGGTTTGACTTCATGGAGTTCATGCTCCACAAAGACAACGCCGAGATTTTCAAGCAGCTCTTTGAGCTCTTCAGCGGCCTTGATTTGAAGAACGCTTCTCCAGACGTTTTGGGTGATGCTTACGAATGGATTTTAAGATATTTTGCCCCGCAGAAGGCCAAAGAAGGGGAGGTATATACACCGAGAGAGGTCATCAAGCTTTTAGTTGAGATACTTGATCCAAGGCCGGGAGAAGAGGTTTACGATCCTGCTTTAGGCTCCGGTGGTATGCTAATCACAAGCCACATCCATGTTAAAGAGAAGTTTGGGGAAAGCGAAGCCAAAAGGCTCTTCCTTTACGGCCAAGAGGTGAACCCAACGACCTACGCATTGGCCGAGATGAACATGATGATTCACGGAATCAAGGATGCCAAACTTGCTGTTGGGGATACTCTCTTAAGGCCGGCCTTTAAGGAAGGAAACACCTTCAAGCGCTTCGATGTTGTTATTGCCAATCCCCCGTGGAACCAAGACGGCTACGGCGAGGAGACGCTAAAGAAGGCCGAATTTAGGGAGAAGCGCTTTGAGTATGGCTCCCCACCCAACAATTCAGCGGATTGGGCATGGATTCAGCACATGCTCGCAAGTGCCAAGGATGAAGGAAGAGTCGGTATTGTAATAGACAACGGCGCTCTATTTAGAGGAGGAGCAGAGAAGAGAATAAGGTCAAAGATTGTGAAGGAGGATTTGCTTGAGTGTGTGATTTTGCTTCCTGAAAAGCTATTCTACAACACTGGAGCGCCGGGAGCAATCATGGTGTTCAACAAGGCAAAGCCAAAGGAAAGAAAAGGCAAAGTTTTGTTCATAAATGCTTCCCTTGAGTACGAGAAGCATCCCGAAATTAGGAAGCTGAACCGCTTGGGAGAGGAGCATATCGAGAAGATAGTGGAGGCTTACAATGAGTTTAAAGATGGAGATGGCTTTTCTAAGGTGGTAAGCATAGACGAGATAAAAGAAAACGACTACAACCTCAACGTCACTCTTTACGTCTTCCCAATGGAGAAAGAGGAGGAGATTGACGTTAAAGCCGAGTGGGAGGAGCTGAGGGGGATTAATGAGGAGCTAAGGTCTGTGGATGAGAGGATTGAGGGGTATTTAAGGGAGTTGGGGTATTAGTTTTACTCTCCTCTTTATATTGAGGGTATAATATTCCAATCAAAGAAAAGAAAAAAATATTTAAGAAATTAGTTGTAGATTTAGTTAGGTGAATATATTGTGTTACAGTCAACACTTCCTCAACAAAGCACTCTACTAGATTATGTTCCCGAACTTAGGGAAATTATTAACAGTAATTCACCGCCAATCATTGTGTTTTATAGACGTGTAAAATCAAACACAGGTGAAGTAAGTCAGAGAGAAATATCTTCTGAAGAAAAAAGAATGGCTATTGCCAATGTCCTAAATGAAATCTTATCCTCTTCCCATGTGTCGAAGGATTTTGACGATTTGAGGCTAACACAAAATAGAAAATTCTGGATAACTTCATTACTATACTCCTATCCCGAAATTGATGTTCAACATGCTCAATTTTTACTTAACGAATTCACAGATGAAATGAGATCTAGAATGAGAGAGGAAGAAAAGTATGGTATATTACTTTTAGCCAAAGATGTGCTTTTACTGTGTCATAGCAAGTTTGGAGAATTTACAATAACCCCAAATTGGGAAATTTTGCCTAGAATGCTCGATAGTGATAATGTTATTAGATTCATTGCATTCATTAAAAAACAAGACGGCAGAATTAAAGTTAAGTACCATGAAAAATATAAAACCACCTTTTTTGTAGATTGGTTAAGACTGCCCAAAAAAGAGGCATATTCTTATTTGGGAGGCAAGTATAGAATTGAAGGGGAAATTAATGGCATTAAAATGGCATTAGAATTACCTCATGATGAACTCTATAAGTTGTTAAAGGGCCACATAGAGGGTATTAAATTGAGAGATGGCTGGATTATTTTTGAACGACCATTAGAAGGCATTGCCATAGAAACAATTCGGGCAGGTAAAAAGCCATATAAAGATTTGGAAGAGTTTATTCAAGATTTTACAATAGAGTACTTCGACATTAAACGGATACAAGAAAAATATTGGGCTATACTAAACTCTCTAGATAGTATAATTGCCCGAGTGATAGACGATAAAGAGAAGATAAGGGCAATATTCCCGGGTAATACTAAAGCTGAACGAACAATACCAAAAGAATTTGATGTCATACTCCCAATTTTCGCCACAGAGAACAAAATTGAAATAAAAGAAAGCTTTCTAAGAGAACTTGCAGTAAAGCTACTTAACGGAGAAAAGCTACGCATTTTTCATCCTGGAGATATGTTTAGTGCTGATCCTGTTGTTATTCGCTCATTGGAAATCTACAATAATCTGATTCTTTCAGAAGCGAGTAAGTCGATACTTGAAATAATAAATCAAGCTGAAAGCGGTGGTTCTCTTGTTGATAAATTGTTAATTTATTCCGCTCTTAAAATAATTGTAGCAGGGAATTCAGATAAGAAAATAGCATTTTTCTTGGAAAGACTTTCCTCTAAAATGCTCAGTTTTATTAGAGTACCGACCCTTCTATTAAGAAAAGAGGATATAGTTGTCGAGTTTAAAGCAAGAGAATTCTTTGAGGGGGACAATAATGAAATAGCTACAAAAGTTGCTGATGATTTAAATACCAAATTTACGGAAAGTCCAGTGAAAGTTTACTTTTTTGGTGTTGACGAAAAGGCTAAGAGAATTGATGGAATTAACATGGGAAGGCTAGGAAGTGAGAGAATGGGAACACTAGAAGAGAAAATAAAGCAAAAAACAAATGCAAAAAGGATTCATTTATATCCTGCTCCGCTTCCCGATGAACCTAGAAAAGGAATTATAATAATGGTTGCAATTAAGTAGGAGGCAGCTAGTAATGAATACAAAAGAGATTTGGGAAAGTGAGAGGATTAAAAAGATGATTGAAGTCCTTGAGTTCTTTTATGATGGTAAGAGGACAATTACCGAGTGGGGAAATGCCCATAATCAAGAGTATGATTGGGAATTATTTTCATTATTAATAAGTGAGGGATTGTTAAAAGTTCCTGGAATTTCTGAAAGAGAAAAAGCTGAATTAGAAAGAAAAATAACTCATCTTGCGGGAAAATACAATAATAAACTGTTAAAGGTTACAAAAGATGGTTACGAGTTTTTAACCAACTACTATTTTAACAAGAGAAGCCTTGAACTTAACGAACGTGCGTTAAGGCTTAGCGAGGAAGTTGCAAGGATGACAAAGGAAATGAGAAGATTAACTTGGTTTATTTTAATTATGACAGGGATAAATGTTCTTTTAGTTTTTTATTCTGTATTAAGATAGGGGGTCAATACTAATGCAGGAACATGAGGAAAAATATGAGCGAGAGAAGCAAAAGTTGCAAGAATGGTTTTTGGGACTAATTGGAAAGTTTAGAGAAGAATATGACAAACTTAGTGATGAAGAAAAATTCTTTGTTGGAAATACAGGTTATCAAGCACCTTGCCAAATTGAAGTTTTCTGGGTTAATGAGCCACTCGAATGGCAAATAATCATAATTACCCATGACTCTACACGAAAGGATATGGAGGTAATAATTAATGGACCATACAAAGGATATGAATTCTTTCCTAAGCTCGAGAAAATCATGAATGAAGAAAGATGGGAACGTACAATTCCGCCAGACTCTCCTTACTATGGTGCCGAAAAAGGCACTATAAAATACTCCGATATTTTTGTAGGAATTTTAAGTAATTTCAGACAACAAATTGAATCTTTAGTATTTTCTAGAATACCAAAAGGATTAGGGATGGGCATATCTTTCCCTAGTAACGGATGGTGCCAATTAGTTTATGGTCGTATTGACGAGTTAACTCAAGAAGAGATAATAGCAAGAATCATCGATGATGCAAAAAGAAATGCAAGAGAACACAGAGAGGAGGGTAAGGTTAGTTCAACAGCTAAACCTAAGAAAAAAGAAGAACGCCTTAAGGGTTATGGTACTTATGTTTATCCACCTGTTTGGGTAGGTGAAGCTCCCGAGTTTTCGTTTGTCCAAAAAGTTATGGGAAATAACTTTTTTATTCCAAAAATTGTGCTTAAAACTAAATTTAATAATAAACCATTAATTATTCGTTCTGATGGCTTTGTTGGAATAGTACACGAAAATAAAGAAGATGTCCTAAAGTGGATAAATGTCATCTTTGGAACTGCACTCTTATTAGATAAATTCAGTTGCTATTTTGTGAGAGAATCCGAAATAGCTAGTATTGAAGTCAACCCAACTACAATGGAAATTGCAGGAATGAGAATTCCTCTTACGACTTTAAGAACTTACCAAGTTGACCCAATTGTTTCTAAGCATGTATTCCATCTAAAAAGAGAGAAAGTTATTCCAAAAGAAGATATCAAAGAAGCAATAAAAATAGCTGAATTAATAAGCAAAAATAAAGAACTAGCAGATGAAATAATCTTTTTGCTTAGTGGTTTTACACACTATCAAGAGCATGAATATCAACAGGCTTTTATAGCTACTTGGATAGTAATTGAAAAATACCTATCCCAACTTTGGGAAAACTTCATTAGAAGAAGGAACCTTTCAAAAAGAAGAAGAGAAAAGCTTACAAACTCGCTTTTGTGGCGTACAGACCATATTTTAGAGACCTTAAACCTAACTGGAAAGCTAGATGAAGATGTATACAGATTGCTAATGGATTTAAAATCAAAGAGGAATAAGTTTATCCATGAGGGGAAGCCTATCAAAAAGGAAGATGCTGGAAAAGTACTTAGTTTTGCTATCTTAATCCTGAGGGAAGAAATTAAGAAAATAACAGGTGATTTCCATGATGAGTGAAACTAAGTTCAAAAAAACCCCAATCGGCGAGATTCCAGAGGATTGGGAAGTTGTGAAGTTAGGAAAGATAATCGGTTATATAAAAGGCAAAAAACCAAAAATCGTCGCAAAAGAGCCTAAAGATGGATGGTTGCCATATCTCTCGACAGAATATTTACGGAACAACAATCCAACTCAATTTGTAAAGATAACTGGGAATGAAATTATAGTCGAAGATGGGAATATCCTTCTTTTATGGGATGGCTCTAATGCTGGCGAGTTCTTTTTAGCAAAGAAGGGTGTATTGTCGTCAACTATGGTAAAAATATTCTTGAAAAAAGATGTTTATGATTCGCTGTTCCTATTTTATCTTTTAAAACATAGGGAACCTTTCTTAAAAGGTCAAACAAAAGGCACTGGGATACCCCACGTGGATAAAAATGTTCTTAATGCTTTGCTTCTTCCCCTCCCACCTCTCCCCGAACAAAAGAAAATCGTCGAGATTTTGAGAACTGTTGATGAAGCGATTGAAAAAACAGACTTAGCAATCGAAAAGACGGAGCGCTTAAAGAAGGGCTTGATGCAGAGGCTTTTGACCAAAGGAATCAAGCACGAGCGGTTCAAGAAGACCGAGCTAGGGGAGATTCCTGAGGAGTGGAAGGTTGTAAGAGTTAGAGAGGTTTTAGAACTATTAACAGACTATGAGGCCAATGGTAGTTTTTCTAAATTAAAAGAAAACGTAAGAGTATATGACACACCAAATTATGCATGGTATGTAAGAGCTACAGACTTAGAACATAAGCAATATCCTCCCGATGGTGATGTAAGGTACGTGGATAAAGAAAGCTATGAATTTCTTAGAAAGACAAAATTATTTGGTAGAGAGTTGTTAATGGTAAAACGAGGAGAAGTCGGGAAGGTTTACATTATGCCTCATGTTAAAATGCCTGCAACATTAGGCCCTAATTTATATCTGTTAAAACTAAAAAATGAACTTGTGGATAATGTGTTTCTGTATTACTATTTTACATCTCCTTTTGGAAAAAGAGAGCTTAAACGTAGAAATGCTCCAACAACTTTGGGAGCTCTTTACAAAGAAGATGTCAAAAACTTTAGAATTCCTCTCCCACCCCTCGAAGAGCAAAAGAAAATCGCTGAAATCCTTATGACCGTTGATAAAAAGCTCGAACTCCTGAGAAAGCGCAAGGAAAAGCTTGAGAGGATTAAGAAGGGCTTTATGAAGGATTTGCTGACGGGGAGGAGGGTATCTGTTACAACCGAAAAGCATAAATAATGACAACAATATACCGTTAACATCCCGGTGGGCCTCCTGCTCCTGATGATCTCGGGAACCGTCAGCCCCGACATAGTTTCAGCAGTCGTTGGGGTGATTGACATGGTGGTTCGAGCAACTTCAAGGTTCCCGAGATGGGGGGCGGCCCTCCTCCGGACTTCTGGGGGCGACGGAAGGAGGGAGAAGGAGGCCCGGGGGTAGAGGCTCGGGAGGGCCACCCCTAGGAGGGCGCGGTCATGGGGGTTCGAATCCCCCCGTCCCCCGATTCATCTCCTAAAATTTGGAGGGCCAGATTATATGAGAAAGGATAATGAGTGGGATACTTGGAAAGAACTTACGAAGAATGGCCCACTTCCTTTAGTTTCACTCGCATATCTAGTAGCAGTTTATACAGTACATAGTTTATGCACCAACATTCAGTGTTTTATTCCTGAGTTCTTAGTTGTAACGACCGGAATCATATTGGTTATTTGGCTAATGAAGAAGTATCACGAAACTACCTTGAGAATAAACCGGGAGAAAACTGCTCAAACTACAATCAAACTTATGGAGAAGTACTTCTCTCCTCTAATTTTGGATTTCTTTAAGGCTCTTGAGCGCAGAGGAATTTTAACTCTGTCCGAGATTGAAAAACAATTGTTCGATAACCTTTCTTTAGCGTTTTTGGTAATAGAACGAGGCGAAGCACTAGATAAAATTGACAAAAGGTTAAAATATATCATTAGCAATATTCTTGATCAGAAAAATCCAACCCAGTACCGACCATTCCCAAGCATTTCTACGATTTTTAGACACTTTATGCTCTCAGTAGTTTCAGAGTGGGATACAATAGACAAGGTCATTCCATTTAACCCTAGTCCGGGATTTTCATTATTCCTCGTAATCCCTCGAAAGAACTCCAAAAACTTGGAAGACAAAATCATAGAGGAGTATCGAAACTATGTTGCTCACTTATACGAGAGTGTTCAAAATGACCCAAATATCGAAGAAACCCATAAAAAAATATTTACTAGATGGTTTAATGAATTCTCACCTCCATCCAATCCTATTATCATTGTCGCTTACCCATATCAGACAACAATTGATGTGCTCTTAGAACGTCTTCCAACAGTAAGCGGAGCAACAGAGGAATACATTAAATTTATCCTTGAATCAAAAATACTTAGACAAAGTTTAGAGATTGGAAATATCAAATTAGCCTACTTGTTTGAAGCTGCTAGGTATAACGAGAGTATAGTGAATAAACTCATCAAACTCGATAAAAGACTCAAAATGAAGCTAGGTAATGGATCACAGATAACTTTAACTGAATTCATAGGTCTATTGCATCCATATAATCGCCTTTTAACTTCAGTGCAATCTATAGATCCACAGTTATACAATGAAATAATCTCGAATACTGGGCCTCTTGCTAATCTTAGAAGGCTAATTAATGATTTAAGACTGGCCATGTATGGAGTACAACCTCAAGGGGAAATGGTTTAATCATAAACATCCGAGCTCTTTAATGCCCGCTTTGTTTATCAATAAACAGGTGACCCCCATGCCCGCTCAAACTCCCGAATACTCTCAATGTGAAAAACCCACAATCGAAAGGCTCACCTCTAAGGGCTGGCATTACAAACGAGGAATCGAAGTCCTTGAAAATGAAAAAGAGCCCCTCTTAACTTCTCGATTAAAGCGTGCTCTAATGAGGATAAACAACATCAGCGAAGATGAAGCCAATGAAGTTATTAATATCCTAAAAATCACTCCTTCAGGAGTCGAAGGGTCAAGAAAAATGCTCCACTACATAAAAGAAGGCGTTCCCCTAAAGGACAAAGAGGACAACACCATAAAAACCGTCCAGCTAATAGATTACGAAAACCTCAATAACAACGAGTTTTTGGTTGCTAACCAAGTAGGATATCCATTTAAAACAAAAATTCCAGACATTGTTCTCTACATCAATGGAATCCCTCTCGTGATAATTGAGTGTAAGCGGTTAAAGAAGAGCTGGAAAAAAGCTTACAAGCAGATTAAGGGCTATGAAAAAGAGATGCCTGAGCTTTTCAAGTACGTCCAGTTTGGCGTTGGGATTGGTGATAGGGTGGTTTATTTCCCCATTGTTCCATGGCTCAAAGATGTGCCGGTCTACGAGTGGAAAGGAGAAAGCTTTGACGACCTCGACAACCTTGCCGAGCTCCTAACTCCTTCAACTATCCTCGACATTTTGAGATACTTCATCTTTTACCGCGAGAATAAGGGAGTTTTTACAAAAGTGCTTCCAAGATATATGCAGTATAGAGCAGTGGGCAAAGTGGTCGAGAGAGCGGTGAGCTATGCGAAAGGAGAGATCAAGAGGAATAAAGGATTGATATGGCACTGGCAGGGGAGCGGAAAAACCTTAACTATGATATTCTCCGCTTACAAGATTAAGCGCCTTTTAGGGAACCCCACGATTTTCTTTGTTGTTGATAGGCGAGAGCTTGAGGAGCAGCTTGCTGGAGAGCTTAAAGCCGTCGGGCTTAGCTTTGAAGTCATAAGCTCTATAAAAGGTCTCAAAGAGGTTCTGATGCACTCGGATGGGAAGAGGGGCATTTTCATAACACTAATCCATAAGTTCAGAGAAGAAGAGCTAAGGGAGGTTAAAGAGGCCCTTGAAAAGGTGAGCAAAAGGAGAAAAACAATAATGAACCGCAGGGATGTTATAGCTTTCATTGATGAGGGCCATAGAACCCAGTACGGGGAATTAGCCTCTACAATGCGCACCATTCTTAAAAACGCCTCATTTTTTGCCTTTACGGGAACTCCAATATCAAAGAAGGAAAGGGACACCTATGCAACTTTTGGCTACGATGATGAGCCCTACCTGGACAGGTACTTCATAATAGACTCCATTGCCGATGGTTTCACTGTTAAAATAGCATATCAAGCAAGGCTCGAAGAGAGGGTCCACTTAAAAAAGGATTACTTGGAGGCGTTCCTCTCGTCTAAGCTCGAAGAAATTCCGGAAGAGTATCGTGGGAGGGTCAAAGAAGAGCTTAGAAAGAAGTTGGACATGATAAAATTGCTCCTAAAGAATCCGAAAAGGATTGATGTAATAGCTGAGGACATCGCGAGGCATTATCAGGAGAATGTTAATCCATTTAAGGCCATGGTGGTTGCGGTCGATAGGGAAGCTTGTGTTCTCTACAAGAGAGCTCTCGACAATATTCTTCCTAAAGAGTACAGCGAAGTGGTGATGACATTCAACCAAAACGATCCCGAGATAGTGGAAAAGTACCACGATGAACTCAAAGAGAGGTTTCAAAATAAGAGCGACGAAGAGATAAGAGAAGAGATAGTCACGGCGTTTAAGAATAAGGAGCATCCAAAGATACTAATCGTGACGGAGATGCTTTTAACTGGTTTTGATGCTCCCATACTGCAAACTATGTACTTGGACAAACCTTTAAAGGAGCACCGCCTCCTCCAGGCAATAGCAAGGACAAACAGGCCGTTCTTTAAGAATGGGGAGAACATCAAAGCTTTTGGTCTCATCGTTGATTACGTTGGAGTCTTTAAAGATCTTAAGAAGGCATTGGAAATCTATGATGAGAGAGATATAAAGGGCGTTGCCTACGACGTTGATAAAATTAAGAAGGAGCTTAGAAGCAAGATAAATGAAGCCATGAAGTTCTTTGAGGGAGTTGTGGTAAGTGATGACAGGGAGGTAATAATGGAGGCTGTAAAGCTTCTTTTCCAAAA
The DNA here is from genome assembly GCF_000725425.1 of Palaeococcus pacificus DY20341. NCBI lineage: Archaea > Methanobacteriati > Methanobacteriota > Thermococci > Thermococcales > Thermococcaceae > Palaeococcus > Palaeococcus pacificus. Next base: position 935,240 of record NZ_CP006019.1, read on the forward strand.
CAACACGTGGGAGGAATTCCAAAAGCTATACAAGGAGATCAGGTATTATTACAAACTCCTAAAGGAGGATAGGTGGGAGTTTAGGGATACCTTTTCATGGCTCACGGAGGTTTACTATGCCTATAATTCAAAGATTAATGGTCTCGATCCGGAGATTGAGCAAAAAATGGACGAGTTCCTCAGCGAAGCCCTCAAGTTCATTCATGAGACGGTAGATGTGGGAAGGATTAAGAGCGAATTCCCAATAATAGAGCTCGATGAAGAGTTTCTGAAAAAGGTAATGAAAAAGACCCACAAAGAAAGGGCCTTTTACGATCTGCTCTTTGCAGTTAGGCACTACATAAACACGCACAAAGGCCCAATTACGGAAGACTTAGTTGAGCAGGTGGAGAGCATTATAGACAGATGGAAGAAGAGAAAAGAAGACATAGAGCGGCTTTATGAAGAAATACTTGGTGTAGCTCAAACAATCCAGGAAAGGGAGAAGGAAAGAAAGGCACTCAATTTGAGTGAGCTTGAGTACTCCCTTGTAACTGTGCTAAAGCGCCACGTTAGGAGCGACACCCAAAAACTGATTGGAGATATTAAAGACCTTCTCAAGGAAACTGAAAGATTTAGGTTCTCTCGGTGGCAGGAAAAAGCTGATGTAGTAAGTGATGTCTCTAGGGCAACCATGCTTTTCCTAGTTCGCAGATACCAGGGGAGAATAGACAACATCATAAAGGCAAGGGATGAGGTTCTTGAGGTGTTGAAGCGTTGGAGCTAAATTATGAAGTGGTTGTCAGAAATGTGAAGAATCCCAGGATAGAAATAAATGCCAAAGGTAATGTTAAAGTAATAGTCCCACCAAGCCAAGACCCAGAAGATATTATAAAGAAAAAAAGGGCTTGGATAGAGAGCAAGCTCAATGAACTTGAACAAATTAAAAAGCAGTTCGGCCCGCTCTCGAGCAAGTTTCTTTTTAACGGCGACTTTTACTCCTTAATCCAAGGTGAGGATTTCTTTGTTAATCCTAAATTTAAAGTAGTCTCCCTGCCCTACGGTGACTTTAAAGTGTTGAAGAAGTGGCTTAAAGATAGACTTAGGGAAGAGCTTGACTTTAAAGTCCGTCTCTTTGCTTCTATCATGGATGTTAAGTACCGTAAAGTGTACATCAGGTTCCAGAAGACAAAATGGGCAAGCTGCTCTAAAAAAGGGAATTTGAGCTTTAACTTAGCATTAATGGCGCTCCCCGAAGGGTTAAGGGATTACGTGATAATCCATGAACTCGCCCATTTGAGGGCACCGAAACATGGAGACAAGTTTTGGGGGCTTGTAAAGACTTACTATCCCGATTATGCCGAAGCTAAAAAGAAGCTAAGGTTTTTTTGGCTCCTCCTAGAGTGGAATGAGGTATGGCAAAATTTGAGAGAAGTTAAGGTTTAAATTGATCAAATGCAAGTTTATTGTGGTGATTATTATGGCCTACTGGCTCTGCATAACTAATAGAGACAATTGGGAAGTTGTCAAGAAGAAGAATGTTTGGGGCGTGCCAAAGAGGCACAAGAACACAATAGCAAAAGTAAAGCCCGGTGATAAGCTCCTCATCTACGTCAAGCAGGAGCGCAAAGACAAACAAATCTTAGAACCAAAAATCGTTGGGATTTATGAAGTTGTGAGCGAGGTTTACAGTGACTCCACAAAAATCTTCAAGTCTCCACCTCACTCAAACGAGACTTATCCATTAAGAGTCAAAATCAAGCCCATAAAGCTTGGCGAAGTTGAGTTTAAGCCTTTGATTCCAAAATTAAAATTCATCACAAACAAGAAGCGTTGGAGCGGCCATTTGATGGGTAAAGCCATGAGAGAAATTCCAGAAGAGGACTACAAACTGATTGAAAGTCTGTTTTAACCTTTAAATTTTGAATAACAACCTCGAAACATTCCGCCATCCGATAGGATACTTGAGCGTTAGCGTAAGGTTTGAAGAGTTTGTATGTCTTCAAAAAACGGAAATTTTAATTTAAGCTCAAGTGGAAACCAGCGAATCTAACTTGTTTTTCTCCCCCCAACGTCCGAAGGACGCTCTCATCAGTAAAACACTGTAAAACGAGCAAGTTTGAAGGGAGCTAACTCGAAAAACAGAATTCTAAAATGGACATACCAGCTTTGATCAAACTTTTGCTTGGCAAAAGTTTGTGAGAAGTATGGGGCCGGGGCCGGGATTTGAACCCGGGCTAGGGGATCCACAGTCCCCTGTGCTAACCAGGCTACACCACCCCGGCCATGCCGCTTCCTTCGGAAGCCGACACTTACTCATGGGCATAGATTTATAAAGTTTTCGCAAACTAATTCAAGCAGGGGTGAGCATAGTGAGAGCAAAGAGAGAAGCGCTCGTGAGCTTGTTCACCGCACTGAAGGAGAGAAAAGTAGATGCAGATATAATAGACCTCCTCATGCTCATAAACTCCATCAAAGGTATCTATACAACCTCATCATGCTCCGGAAGGATAGGCATCTTAGAGGAGCCGTACCTAGGCTCAAAGCCCCTAAGCAGATGGCTCTTAAAAAAGCACGCCCCAATTATGTTTGAAGAAGCAAAGGAAAGCCTAAAAAATGCTGAGAGGGGCATGATATCCCTAAAGTCCCAGCCTCCGATATTTCACATCGTAGCGGAAGACTTGAGACTAGCAAAGAAAGTCCACGAGCTTGGTCTAGCGTCAGGCTTTAAGTACACGACTTTCAAGGCTTTAAAAGGAAGCAGGGTTCTGGTTGAGATAAACGGAACGGAGTATCTAACCGCCCCTCTGGGAAAGGATGGGAGGATTTTAGCAACGGATGAGCACTTAGCTTTCAGTGTTGAGATGGGAAATCAAATGCTTATTCGGGCAAAATCTAGGATTCCTAGGCTCTGGGAGAACTTTGAAAAGCTGAAGGCCAATTTGGGGGAAGACAATCTCTTTTACGAAGTTAAATCAAAGCTCGAGTAATCTTTCATCACTTTTTAAAACGCGGCACCGCAAGATTTATAAATACTATTCTTTGATTTAAGCTTGACATGGGCCCGTGGCCTAGCAGGATAGGGCGCCGGCCTTCTAAGCCGGCGGTCCCGGGTTCGAATCCCGGCGGGCCCGCCATCCATCAAACCCCTAGTTTTAAGATAGGTTCTTAGAGCATCTAAATGGGGGGATTGGGATGGCGGTGTTGAAGGCTATTAAAGTTAAAGATAGAGACGGAGAAACCTTCTTTAAGTGCCCAAGGTGCGGCATGCTCTTTAGAAAGAGCAAAGATTATGTAAAGCACGTTAACAAGTCCCACGGTCACCTCTTCAAGTGATTCTAATTTGATTTTTCTCTTCTTGGTTCGTTTTCTAAAAAGTTTTTTAAGCATCTTTCCTTAATCATTATAAGGAGGGATAATGTTGGATAGGAAAGTGCTTTTTATACTTGGCATACTGCTGGCTTCACTGGTTCCCCTCTCTGCGGTGAGTGCCCAGAATGATAAGAATGTCTATTACGATATTATCATAGTGAGGAATGATAATCTCATTGATTATATTGTTGCTCTGCCCTATGCTGCGGCATTTGACATACCAATCCTCCCTGTAAACCCAACGCAACTTGATGAGCAAACGAAAGCCCAGCTCTACTCTTATGCCCAATTGGGATGGAAGGAGATCCTAATCGTGGGAAATACAAATGCTGTTAGTGCAGAGGTTGAAAATGAACTTATGCGGATGGGGTTCAACGTTAAGAGGGTTGGTGGAGAATATAGAACCGACACAGCTGAGAGGTTAGCTACTCACTTTTACTCCCATTCAGACATCGTGTTTTTAGCGAGTTCAAGTGATTATGGTTCCGCTTTGGTGGCGGCGAAGTTTGCGATGGAGTATAAAGCTCCGCTATTACTAACGCTCGACAACGACTTATCCGAACCTGCTGAAAATGCCCTCAAGGAGTTGGGGGTAACTCAGGTTGTAATGGTTGGAGCGGGGCTTTCATCAAACATACAAGAAAAACTTGAAGCAGAAGGATACACTGTTTTCTGGTACGCTAAGTATTTGGATACCCTTCCTAGGAAGCCTAAAGAGGAAGCGCCTGAATCTCCGTACAAATACTTAATAATGGGTGCAGTTCTTGCATTAGTCCTTTCACTCCCTGTTGTAGTGTACTATGGTAAAAAGAGATGGAGCGCTAACGTAGTTCCTGTGGAAGTGCTCACAGAGAAAGAGCGTATAGTCATAGAGGCTATACTAAAAGCTGGTGGCACTGTAAAGCAGGAGGACTTGCCTGAGATGACCAACTATTCAAGACCTACAGTGAGCAGAATAATCCAAGAGCTTGAGAAAAAGCAGCTCATATCGAGGGAAAAAGTAGGAAAGACGTTCATAGTGAAGCTAATAAAGGAGATTCGTCTCTGAGGTCCGAAAGCCCTAACCGATCATCATTTTTTTCAGGGTCCTGGCTTTTCTTCATCCCTCTTTAATAAAAGATAAAGGAATCAAAGCTCGAAGCTCTCTCCCGGCTTGAGGATGACCACTTGAGCTTTTCCACCTACGAGATCCTTAAACTCCTCCGGGTCTTTAGCTATTGGGGGGAACGTATTGTAGTGCATTGGAACAACGTACTTTGGTTTGAGCAGTTCCACAGCTTTAGCCGCTTCTCTCGGCCCCATCGTGAAGTGCCCACCTATTGGTAACAGAGCAACATCTATTCCATAAAGCTCAGCGAAGAGCTCCATATCCTTGAAAACGTAAGTATCTCCAGCGTGATAAATATTAACGCCATCGAGCTCCACTATGAACCCGCAGGCTGTTCCTATCTCATACTTACCGTTGCTGCTTGAGTGCCATGCCGGCACCTGAACGATTTTAACGCCATCCACTTCAGTTGGGCCGTAGTTCATGCCAATCGTTGTTATACCCGCATTGCCCTCCACAAGATAGTTTGCTATGTCGTACATGGCCACAATTTTAGCGCCTGTCTTTTGGGCAATTGCAACAGCATCACCGAGATGGTCGCCGTGTGCGTGTGTAATTAGTATTAAATCCACTTTTTCAAATTCTTCAGGCTTTGCTGCGGCGCTCGGGTTCCCTGTCAAGAAGGGATCAATCAAAATGGTCTTCTCTTTTCCTTTAATCTCAAAGGCCGCATGTCCCAAAAACCTAATCTCCACCATCACAATCACCTCCAAAGCATATAATAACCTGAGATAACTTAAAGGTTTTGTGTTCTCTGTTTTTAAACTTTAAAAATACCAAGGCATCAGTGCCTTTTTATGCTCACTAAAGCGTTACTTTTACCTATTTGTGGGCAAAAACGACTAATTGTCTATTCTCGGAAAACTTATATAGACTTTCACCGAGGTGAAATACGGTGATTGTAAAAATGACGCTCGATTACTTTTTTAATCCACGCTCAATAGCAGTGCTCGGAGCATCCAATGACCCATTAAAGTTGGGTTATGAAGTCTTCAAAAACCTCAAAAACTATGGCGGCAAAGTCTATCCAATCAACATTAAAGAGGAGGAAGTTCAGGGCGTCAAAGCATACAAGAACGTCAAGGACATCCCCGATGAAGTTGACATGGCAGTTATCGTCGTTCCAAAGCGCTTCGTTAAGCAGGCAGTCATTGACTGTGGAGAGAAGGGAGTGAAGGGAATTGTGCTCATTACGGCAGGATTTGGTGAAATGGGCGAAGAAGGCAAAAGGGAAGAGAGGGAACTGGTGGAGATAGCCCATAAGTACGGCATGCGCATAATTGGACCAAACTGTGTTGGAATAATGAACACTCACAATAACATGAACGCCACGTTCATAACGAACGCTGTGAAGGGAAGTGTGGCTTTCGTTTCTCAAAGCGGTGCTCTGGGAGCAGGAATCGTTTACAAGACTATCAAAGAAAATGTAGGATTCTCAAAGTTCATAAGCGTTGGAAACATGAGCGACTTGGATTTTGGCGACTTAATGGAAGCTTTGGCGGAGGATGAAGAAAGCAAAGCCATAGCTCTCTACATCGAGGGCTTAAAGGATGGTAAGAAGTTCATGGAGATAGCAAAGAAAGTCAGCAAGAAGAAGCCCATCATAGCCCTAAAAGCTGGAAAGAGTGAAAGCGGTGCTAGGGCGGCTTCATCGCACACGGGAAGCTTGGCGGGAAGCTATGCCATTTATGATGCTGCATTCAGGCAGAGCGGAGTTTTGGTGGCCAACAATATCGACGAGATGCTGAGCATGGCGAGGGCCTTCACCCAACCTCTGCCAAAGGGCAAGCGCGTGGCTATAATGACGAATGCCGGCGGGCCGGGTGTTTTAACGGCCGATGAGATAGACAAGCACGGCCTAAAGTTAGCTAACCTGAAGGAAGAGACCATGCAAAAGCTTAGGGAGTTCCTACCTCCAATGGCAGCCGTTAAGAACCCGGTGGACATGATAGCAAGCGCTAGAGGCGAAGATTACTACAAGACAGCAAAGCTCCTCCTTGAGGATGAGAATGTTGATATTCTAATAGCTATTTGTGTTGTTCCAACGTTCGCGGGCATGACCCCTACAGAGCATGCCGAGGGAGTAATTAGAGCGGTGAAGGAAGTAAACAACGGAAAGCCCGTCTTGGGACTCTTCATGGCTGGCTATGTTAGTGAAAAAGCAAAAGAGCTCCTCGAAAGAGAAGGCATTCCCTCTTATGAGCGCCCCGAAGACGTTGGAATAGCTGCTTACGCTTTGGCTAAATTCGGTGAGATTAAAAATGGGAATGAATGAGGTGGTTTGAATGGCAAAGGTAACTGATATGGTTTTATGGGACAAGCCGGGAGAAAAAGTTCTCCTTTTAGGAAACCAGGCAATAGCTAGAGGTGCACTTGAGGCAAACATAGCAGTTTACGCCGCTTATCCAGGAACCCCAAGCTCTGAGCTAACGGACACCATGGCAATGGTTGCTGAGAAGGCTGGCGTTTACATGGAGTACTCAACCAATGAGAAGGTGGCTTTTGAGACGGCTTTAGCGGCCGCTTGGAGCGGCTTAAGGGCCATGACCGCAATGAAGCACGTAGGTCTTAACGTAGCCGCCGATACATTCATGAGCGCCGTTGGAATGGGCGTTGAAGGCGGTTTTGTCATAATGGTCGCTGACGACCCAAGCATGTGGTCTTCACAAAACGAGCAGGACACAAGGGTTTATGCAAAGTTTGCAAACGTCCCAGTTTTGGAGCCAAGCTCACCGCATGAGGCCAAGGAAATGACCAAATACGCCTTTGAGCTCAGCGAGAAGTTCAAGCACATGGTTATCCTGAGAACCACAACAAGGATTTCACACGCAAGAGGAGACATTGAGCTAGGAGAGCTCCCTGAGGAGATAAAGCAGGCAAAGAGAAAGTTTGGTGACTTCAAGAAGGACTCCTCTCGTTTCGTTGACGTTCCATCAAATGCAAGGAGATTCCACCCACAGATCCTCGAGAAGATTGAGAAGATTAGGGAGGAACTCGCGGAGTGTCCATTCAACTGGATTGAAGGCAAAGAGGATGCAAAAGTTGGTATCATCGCTCCGGGGTTGAGCTATGCCTACGTTAAGGAAGCTCTAGCCTGGCTCGGCGTTGAGGATGTAAAGGTTCTTAAGCTCGGTACTCCATTCCCAGTCCCATTCAAGCTCGTTGAGCGCTTTATGGACGGCCTTGAGAGAGTTCTAATCGTTGAGGAGCTCGAACCTGTCGTTGAGGAGCAGATAAAGACATGGGCCTTTGATAAGAAGCTCAGCATTGAGATTAAGGGCAAAGAGATAGTTCCAAGGATTTATGAGATGACCACGAGAAGAGCCGTTGAAGCCATTGCAAAGTTCCTTGGATTGGAGATGCCAATCAACTATGAGGAGCTCGACGAAAAGTATGAGAAAGTTAAGGCTATGGTCCCACCAAGACCACCAAGCCTCTGTCCAGCCTGTCCACACAGGAACAGCTTCTACGCCATAAAGAAGGCCACGAAAGGAAAGGCAATCTATCCGAGTGATATTGGATGTTACACCCTTGGTCTGCTCCCACCGCTCAACGCTGTTGATACCACCGTCGCTATGGGAGGCTCAATAGGAATCGCTCACGGTTTAAGCATTGCTCAAAACGGTGCCATTAACGAGAGCCAGAGAAATGAGGAGAAGAAGGTTATTGTTGCCACAATTGGAGACTCAACGTTCTACCACACTGGACTTCCAGCTTTGGCAAATGCAATCTATAACAGATCCAACGTCCTCATAGTTGTCCTCGACAACTTTGTCACGGCAATGACTGGAGACCAGCCAAACCCAAGCACAGGACAAACACCCCACGGAATGGGTAAGCAAATCCCAATTGAGGAAGTTGCAAAGGCAATGGGTGCAGATTATGTTGCTGTGGTTGACCCATACGACATTAAGAAGACCTACGAGACAATAAAAGAGGCTCTTGAAGTTGAAGGTGTTAGCGTCGTCGTCTCAAGAAGAATATGTGCCCTCCACAAGATTGGCGAGATGAGGAAGAAGAAGGAGAAGTGGCCAATCTACTACGTGAACGAGGAGAAGTGTACGGGATGTAGGGTATGTATAAACACCTACGGCTGTCCAGCTATCTATTGGAACGAGGAGAAGAAAGTCGCACAGGTCAACCCAACCATGTGCTGGGGCTGCGGAGGATGTGCGCAAGTGTGTCCATTTGGGGCCTTTGAGACTGAGGGGGGAGAGCAATGAGGGAGTATAACATTGTAATCACAGGTGTTGGAGGCCAAGGTGTTCTCACGGCCTCAAACATCCTTGGTTGGGCTGCTCTTAGAGCCGGCCACAAGGTAAGATTGGGAGAAGTTCACGGAATGAGCCAAAGGTTTGGAAGCGTTATCTCCTACGTCCGCTTTGGTGAGGACGTTTATGGAGCAATGGTGCCCGAAGGAAAGGCCGACGTTTTAATGTCCTTTGAGCCTGTTGAGGCCCTAAGATACATCAACTACCTCAAAAAGGGAGGAATGGTTGTCGTTAACACAAGCCCAATTCCACCAGTTCAAGTTTCAATGGGCAAAGCTACATACCCAAGCATTGAAGAGATTAAGAAGGTCGTTGAGGAGGACTTTAAGGCCAAGTGGATAGGCTTCAACGCTGAGAAGCTTGCTCTTGAGGCGGGCCACGTCGTTACAACCAACACAGTTCTCATCGGAGCATTAACCCAAGTCCCAGAGTTCCCCCTTGGGGAAGATCACGTGAGGGAAGTCATAAGAATAAGTGTTCCACCAAAGGCCGTGGATATGAACATGAAGGCCTTTGACCTGGGAATCAAGGCCGCAAAAGAGATTTTAGGGCTTTGATTTTTCTTCTTTTCTAAATTTTAATTCTCGTGAAAAAGCTAAGTTAAAGAGAAAAGAGCTTAGAACTCCCAGCTCTCTGTTAGTCCGTACTTCTCAAGCTCGTGGAGCAACTTTTTAACAGCTTCCCAGGCGTCGTGTTCGCTTTTAGCGCCACTGCACACGATTTTACCGGAGCTGAATAGCAAGATAACAGCTCTCGGGTCTTTTACCCTATAAATAACGCCGGGGAACTGCTCTGGTTCGTACTCACAGTTTGGAAGGGCCAAAGCAACGGCATCGAGGTTAAACTCCATACCAATGTCACCGCTAAACACCATGTTTTGAATGTCTATTTGAGGTGCCCTTTGGAACTTTGCTCCAATCTTTGAGAGCATTCCAACGAGCTTTGAAACTGCACCTTCAATGTCTTCAACACTCTTAGCTCCAGTAACGACCAGCTTTCCTGAGCTGAAAACGAGAAGAGCAACTTTTGGCTCGTCAAAGCGGCAAATAATTCCGGGGAACTCTTCGGGATTGTACTTAGAGTTCGGGCAAATCTCTATTACTTTTTCCAAATCCAAAGAAGTGAACAAGTCCACAGAGGCAACGATATTCTCAATTCTTAGCTTTACCTTGCTCATATCTACCACAAATTACACCCCCGATTAGTGGGTTTAAAAACCCTCCTTTTATATACTCCCCCCAGCCTTTTTAAACTTAACCGTATAAAAGGACAAAATCTAGTGCTTTAAACTAACTCTTGTTCATCTTTAGCTGCTTATTATTGTAGTAACTCCAACTCTCAGTGTTTAAAATTGAACTCCATGGGCATACATTTAAATAGGGGCTCTAAGAAGTTATGGATGGTGAGGAATCATGAAAAACACGATGGTTTTAGTGAGAACAGACGACTTCCAAAAGGCCATGGTGGCCTTAGCTGATCTTGTGAGATACGGCGGGATGAAGATTAGGGGAGAGCCAAGGATAGTTCCTCCTGCACTCTCAGATTGGGCTTTTGAGAAAGTGGTGGGAGAGAAGCCCAAAAAAAGGTACAGCGCTCATGTAGTAGCACAGATAGACCTGCCCCCTGCAAAAGCAATAGGGCGCTTGAGGGAAATTCATCCTCCAGCTCACATAATAGTAATACCTCCCCAGAGCAAGGTTCACGGTGAACTTCTGCGCCTTTGGGGCACTCTCGAGAAGCTCAAAGGCTTCCACCAGCCTAAGGAAATTAGAAGAGAAAGTAAAGACGAAGAAGAGTGATCACTTCTTTCTCTTCTTAACTTTAATCCTCGCTATATCGCCCAGAGTTGGCTCGTAGTCCTTTGGAATCTTTGCTTTCTCCTCGTGGACTTCTTCCACACGCTCAATGAGTGTTATCTTAAAGTACCTCTCGAGCTTCTTGGCATCATCGATGGTAGGCATGTACTCGCCGTGGGCAATTCTCCTCAGCACATTGACGGAAAGTCCGACTTTATGGGAGAGCTCCTCATAGCTCAGTCCGCTCTTTCTAATGGCGTTGCTCACTATCTCAGCGTAGTCTTCAACAATGTCCTCGGTGTATAGCGGCCTCTCGCGTTTGGGCATTGTTTTGGGTCTAGGTCTTGGTCTTGAAACCTCTCTTCTCCTTTCTCTTCCTGTAGGCATAGGGCTCCAGGTTCCGGGTTTTTTCTTTGAGTATCTTTCATAACAGCTGTTGCAGACTAAGAGTTCCGCTCCTTCGAGCTTTATGGTGTGTCCAGGCCCTCTTATTTGAGCACCGCAGATTTCACAGAGTTTGGGCTGTTTCTTTGGCATCACTATCACCTTCTCCTTCTCACTTATACCTTCGTACCGGAGGATAAAAATCTGTCTATTACAACCAACTAAGGATTTATAAATCCTTTTGCATTCAGTTTCAAATAGGTATGAATGGTCTAAAAATTGAGAAGCTAAAGGAGTGGAATGAGGAGATACTTGAGAGGTTAGTTCAGATTTACATGCAGGGTTATGATGGGCTAAGAGAGTACGGTGGAGAAGGCGTGGGATATGCTAGGAGGTACTTAAGCTGGTACCTGAAAAAAATGAGAGATGGCTTTTTTGTCGCTAAAATTGGGGATAACATAGTAGGCTTTGCCGTCTGCGCGAGGGACTGGTATCATAAGTTTTTGGGTGAAAGGGTTGGCTATATCGGGGAGCTCGTGGTTGATAAAGAGTATCAAGGCCACCATGTCGGCGGTGCTTTAATGGAGGCCTGTTTAGATTATTTAAAAGGATGCAAAAAGATAGCTCTTGAAGTTGGAGTAAAAAACGAAAATGCCATACGCTTCTATGAGCGCTGGGGATTTAAGAAAGTAGGAACCGAAGGCAAGTGGGTTGTAATGGTGAGGGAAGTTTAACATTTTCTTGTCAATTTTCAACCACAATCATTTTAAAGATGCCACCTACATACCTATGGATAACCCTTTTAGGTGAAGAAAAAATGCCAAGCTACATAGTCGTCGGCGGTCAATGGGGAGATGAAGGAAAAGGTTCTATAATTGCTTATCTTGCCCAAAAAGATGAACCCGATGTTATAGCAAGAGGTGGAGTAGGAACAAACGCTGGACACAGCGTTTACATAAACGGCATCAAGTACGCGGTAAGGCAATTGCCAACAGGCTTTATGCAAACTAAAGCAAGGCTTTTGGTTGGTGCCGGAGTTTTAGTTGATCCTGATGTTTTCTTCCATGAGCTTGAGCACCTCAAGGATTTCAACGTCAAAGAGAGGGTGGGCATTGACTACAGGTGCACAATCATAGAGCCCCAGCACAAAGAACTGGATAGGTCTAACGCTCACCTTCACGGTAAAATAGGAACCACAGGAAGCGGTTGCGGCCCAGCAAATGCAGATAGGATCATGAGAATAGCAAAGCAGGCAAAGGACATTAAGGAGCTCGAGCCATACTTAACGGATGTTGCTCAAGAGGTTAATGATGCGCTCGATGAAGGTGCTTTAGTCCTCATAGAGGGAACTCAAGGCTTTGGATTAAGCCTCTACTATGGAAGTTATCCTTACGTTACATCGAAGGATACGAGCGCTTCAGCAATAGCGAGTGACGTTGGAGTCGGCCCAACGAGGATAGATGATGTTATCGTGGTGTTCAAAAGCTTCCCAACGCGCGTTGGTGCGGGCCCATTCCCAACGGAGATGAGCGAGGAAGAGGCGGATAAAATGGGCCTAGTGGAGTACGGCACAGTGACGGGAAGGAGAAGAAGAGTTGGATGGTTTGACTATGAGTTCGCACGCTACTCCGCAAGGGTCAACGGTGCCACAATGCTCGCAATAACAATGCTTGACAAGTACGACAGCGAAGCATTTGGCGTCACCGACTACGACAAGCTCCCACAAAGGGCTAAAGAGTTCATTGAGGGCATTGAGGAGCGCGTAGGTGTTCCCGTCGGCCTGATAAAGACCGGCCCGGAAATGGAACACATAATTGATTTGAGAGAGAACATTTGATTCCCTTTCTCCTTTATTCGCTTATTCAAAAAGCTTTTATTTTGGGGTAGCTAGTTAGTAGCGAGGGCCCGTGGCTTAGTATGGATAGAGCGTCGCCCTCCGGAGGCGAAGGTCGCGGGTTCAAATCCCGCCGGGCCCGCCATAAGAAACTTTTGCTAATTGATGTTGATGCATTTAGCCCATAGCAATCTTCAACAAAGCACTAACGACTTCTTCCGCACTGTTTTCCTTCAACAGCTCTTTAGCCATATTCATGTATTCTTCGCTCCCTCTTCTTATGTGCTTCTTTACTTCCCTCTTCATTACTGCTTCAACGCCTTTGTTCTGGACTTTGCCCTTTCTAATCGTCACTTTTGCCATCTTTTCTATGTACCTGAGCTTTCTATATTCTCCAGGGCGAATAAACGTTACCGCTTTACCTTTCTTCCCTGCTCTCCCCGTCCTTCCAATCCTGTGGACGTAGTCCTCGGGGTTTTGGGGTAGGGAATAGTTTATGACGTGCGTCAGGTCGTTAACATCAATTCCCCTCGCGGCAACGTCCGTAGCGACGAGGACTTTAGTCCTTTTGTTTTTGAAGCGCCTCAAGGTGTTTTCTCTGCTCCTTTGAGGAATGTCGCCATTTAGAGCTTCAGCCCTGTAACCCAATTTAACGAGCCTTTTAGAAAGCTCCCTCGTCTCCTTTTTAGTCTGGCAGAAAACTATACCATGAAAGCCCTCCCCAATGAGGCTGCAGAGAAGGTCAAACTTTTTGGAGGGGGCAACTTCAAAGTACTCCTGCTCGACCAAATTGGGCGCTAAGCTCTCTTCTTCTGTTCTTATAACCTCATACTCGCCGAGGTATCTTCGTGCTAACCTTAAAATTTCCCTTGGTATTGTCGCAGAAAACAGGAGAACACGCTTGTTCTCATTAGTATACCTCAAAATCTCCTCAATGTCATCGATGAATCCCATATCGAGCATTCTATCTGCTTCATCGAGAATAAAATAATGAATGTTCTCAAGTCTCAAAGTGCCTCTCTCTATGTGGTCGAGCACCCTTCCAGGAGTGCCAACTACAATGTGCACACCTCTCTCCAATGCCCTAATTTGAGGCCCTATTGGCTGACCTCCGTAAATTGGGAGAACACTCAGCTTTTTCTTACCCTTTAGCGAGTTTATCTCGTCAGCAACTTGGATTGCAAGCTCCCTCGTTGGGGCTAATACTATAGCCTGCACATGTCTGTTTTTCTCCTCAATCAGCTCAATGAGTGGGAGTGCAAAAGAAGCTGTTTTACCAGTTCCCGTTTGAGATTGCCCAATGAGGTCTTTTTCTCCATTTAGAAGTCTTGGAATAACTTCTCTTTGGATGTCAGTTGGTTTTTTAAAACCCTTCCTTTTTACAGCTTTTAGGGTATTCCCTGAAAGTCCTAAATTTTCAAAACTCAATTTTCTCAACTCTCTTTATTTCGTTAAAACGTTCCTTTAGAAACGCTGTTGGCGGGCCGGCGGGGATTCGAACCCCGGACCTGCGGGTTAAGAGCCCGCTGCTCTAACCAGGCTGAGCTACCGGCCCATGTCGCGTCCAATCCATAAAGGAGAAGAAACCCTTTATAAATTTTTCGGTTAATACCAATAGAAAAGTTTATAAGGGCTTTTGAGAGGAGAATAAATCGGCTCGTGCGGGGGTTGCCGAGCCTGGTCAAAGGCGCGGGATTGAGGGTCCCGTCCCGTAGGGGTTCGTGGGTTCAAATCCCACCCCCCGCACCAACGCAAGCTTTTCTGATGAAAAATCTCCTAAATTCAAGGTTTCATTAGAATTAAACTCATTCACTCATGTCTGGTCTTTCCATGCCCCTTTCATGCCTTTTAGCAGGCCTCAGTGTTATTACCAAAAAAGGAGGCACCTCTCCAATGTAAAGGGCTTTCTTTTCTTTGCTGATGTAAAAGTGGTAAACTCCATCCTCAATCTCGCTCAGGAACTTTTTTGGGAGAGTAATCTTAGCAAACTTTTCATCTCCAAAGAAAACACACTCATAGGCATCATTTATTTTTGAAACCTCCTCCTTAAGTTCCTCCAGCGTTAAAATTTTAGAGTTCAGCTTAACACACACGAGGCTTTTTCTCTTGTCTGTAAATATACTCACTTTTTCGTTTACCTTGATCTCATGAGCCTTTTCAAGAAAAGCCCAGAGTGAAGAGTATATCCTATCCAGCTTCCTCCGCTTAGAAAGCCTCTTTGCTATTCGCTCTTTGGCATGATTGGTCAGCAACATATCGAAGCATTAGAAAGTCAGCTTTAAAATTTTGTCCTTTTGATGAAAACTCTCTCCAGAAAAGTTTGATAGGATAGTGCCGGGGCGGGGCTTTGAACCCCGGACCTCTCGGTTTCTCAGGCTCCCCCGAAGGGAGCAACCCTATGAGCCGAGCGCTCTGACCAGGCTGAGCTACCCCGGCGCGCCCAATATAGCTCGTGAACATTGATTTTTAAAGTTTTCGCTTCTACCCTATGGTATCTAATATCATCTTTAAAAGCCTCTCATCGTTTACGGCTATTATATTGGTCTTTTCCGCTGCACTCAGGCTAAATTTGAGCTCTTTTCCTTTATCATCGGTCACTATTGCCCCTGCTTCCTTTGCAATCATCACTCCAGCGGCTATGTCCGTAGGCCTCACATAGTTCCTTATGTCTACAACGCCATCGGTCGCTCCTTTGGCCAAATAGACGAGCTCTACGGCTATCGCACCTAAAACTCTCGTTCTTTTGATTTTTTGGAGTATCCCTATCCCTCTGCCTCTCGTATAGAAGTTTAAAGCTACTGCTCCTTCTTTCATCTCTCTAACTTTTATGGGTTCCCCGTTTAAGTACGCACCTTTGCCAGGAATGGCTTCATAAACGCTTTTTGTCATAAACTCATATATCATGCTGTAAAATGGCTCGTCTTTTTTAAACACTGCAAAGCTAAATCCAAATATGGGAATCCCGCGTATGAAGTTGTAAGAACCGTCCAAAGGATCAACTACTACTGTATAATCGCTCCCTTTATCGACAGTTCCTACCTCTTCACTCACGATATTCACATCTAAAGGCTCCAAATAGTTTAAAATAACATTTTCGGCGATTTTATCCACTAATTTCGTTTTATCTCCACTTGGACTTACGCCAATGAATTCTCCAGCTTTTTGCTTCCCGAAGAGGGGCAAAATCTCTTTCTCAACTTCCTTTGCTATTTGCAGGGCAATTTCATTCCACTCATACATTCTTAAACCCCCATTAACATTCTAAGCAAGTTTCTCGTTCCAGGGGCAAAGCCGAGAATGAATATTACCATTTTTATGAAATCCATCAGCTCTTTGTCGCTTTCGCTCTCTTGGATTTCCCTCATTATGTAGAGGGCTAGGAGTAGGACAGTGAATTTTAGGAGGTACATTACTGCCGCAGTGCCTGTTAAATCGATCAAATATCTCGGCAAGACGTGCTGCTCCCAGTATCCCATAAAGTCAACGCCTACAAATGTTGTGGTGGCATCATAAAAGTGAGCATAGAATATGTAGGAATTCTCCTCAATTAAGCGTATCCTCTTTGAAAGGGCATAAATTACCCCCACAGCAACTAATAGGAAGGGTATGAAGTACTTTAACGGCTCTGCAGTTAGATTGACCTTGTCAAGGTGCGTGATAAGCAAAAGCAAGTCCAGACCAACCAAAGCCCATCCAAAGTATAGGAATGTTCTCCTCCAGTCTTCAGAAGCTTTTATTGCTATCAGCAGAGCGGAGAAAGTTATTATGAAAGTCATGAAGTATATGCCCGGTGTTACAGTTAGGAAAGTCCTGGGGATTATTGTAGCGTCGGTTAGTGCTCTCGAAAATGCTCCCAAAATCATGTAAGGAATGAGTGCTCTAAAAAAAGCGTTATCATATTTAACGTTAAGCTTTTTGAGGACCTTAAAAATGCCCATAGCGGCGAGACCTAGGATTATTGCGTATGTAAGCGTATTCACGATATTGTATCCCGTATTGTAAAGAATTGGGTTTACAAAGTATTCTCTGAAAATCTCACCAACTCCCATTTTACCACCGATTAGTTGTTCACATCCAACGTTAAAGCTTTTTCTCTCAACCCTATGGTTTTTAAGTTTCAAAAACAATACTTTAGCTTAGGAGTGGTGTGAGATGCACTTGATGGAGCTTCCCCGTGAAGTCATTTTGGGTGAGAATTTAAAAGATAAAGTAAGCGAAGTTGCGAAGCGATTAAAATTAAACGAAAGAGCTCTTATTCTCTACGGCAAAAAAACTAAGAAAATTGCTGGAAATGAGGTTGAGAAACACTTAAAGGAGGATTTTAATGTTTCTGCGCTCACAATCAAAGCTCCAACTATGCAGGAAGTAGAGCGCGTAATTAGGTTCATAGAAGACAACTCAATAGGCTGGATAATAGGTGTTGGCGGTGGAAGCATAATCGATGTTGCAAAGCTGAGCTCATTTAAAGCGGATATCCCGTTTATAAGCTTCCCAACTACCGCTTCTCATGATGGAATAGCGAGTGCAAATGCTTCGATCAAAGATTTGGGTGCAAAGACGTCCATAAAAGCAAAGCCTCCTATAGCGGTTATAGTGGACGTTAAGGTAATCAAAACCGCCCCCTACCGCTTTTTAGCAGCTGGTGTGGGGGATATGATATCAAATCTAACCGCTGTAAAAGATTGGCAATTGGCTCACAAGCTTAAGGGGGAATACTACAGCGAGTATGCGGCTTCACTCTCGCTAATGAGCGCCAAGATGGTTATTAAAAACGCCGATGTGATAAGGCTTGGCAACGAGGAGAGTGTTAGAAAAGTTGTCAAGGGTCTAATCTCAAGCAGTGTTGCAATGAGCATAGCCGGTTCATCAAGGCCAGCAAGCGGAGCGGAGCACCTATTTAGCCATGCCTTGGACATGCTCTTGGAAAAACCGGCACTTCACGGCGAACAATGCGGCATAGGAACAATTGTCATGGCTTACCTGCACGGCTTAAACTGGAAGAAGATTAGGGATACATTAAAAAGAGTCAACGCACCTACAAATGCATACGAATTAGGAATCGAACCGGAGTACATCATTGAGGCTTTGACGATTGCACACACAATTAGGCCGGATAGATACACCATCTTGGGGAAAGAAGGCTTAACTAAGGAAGCTGCTGAAAAAGCGGCTAAAATAACCGGAATTATTTGACTATCATTGTTCATTGAGGAGGTGTTAAAATGGTGGTCACGTTAGTTGGTGAAAAATTGGCAAAACCAGGGGTAGAGTTCATTTATTATGGGCCTGCTGACCCGTGTAAGACCTGCAGACTTGCAAGAGTTTGTGTTGGGAATTTAGAGCCCGGAAGGAGGTATAAAGTTCTCAGGATTAGAAACATAGAGCACTCCTGTCCTCTCCATGAAGGCAAAGTTAGAGTAGTTGATGTTGTAGAACCTGCGATAGAAGTTGCAATAGACCCAAGGTATGCAATAGTGGGCTCAAAGATAACTTTGAGCTTTGTGGAGTGCAGCGATATTGATAAAGAAAGCGTCGTCAAGCCCGAGGGGCTTTTTGAAGGTGATATCGTCAAGATACTCGAAATTGTCGGCGAATTCGAGTGCGACGGCAAGAAATACAAGATTGCAAAGGTTATGCGCGAAAAGGAGTGATTTGTTCTTTTTCTATTACCTCTATAAAAACCCTTTTTAACTTCTTTTTTGATTATCCTCTGGTGATAGCATGGACTGCACGAGAGATTATTGTGTTAAGGACATTAGTTTGGCACCAGAGGGAGAGAAGAAGATAGATTGGGTCTCTCGCTTCATGCCTGTTTTGCAGAGCATAAGGAAGGATTTTGAGAAGGAAAAGCCCTTTAAAGGGTTGAAGATTGCCACTTGTTTGCACTTAGAGATGAAGACGGCCTTCCTATTATTGACGCTCAAAGCTGGGGGAGCAGAGGTTTCCGCCACCGCCAGCAATCCATTGAGCACGCAAGATGACGTTGTGGCGGCTTTGGCAAAGAACGGAGTTAAAGTATACGCCATTAGAGGAGAGAACAGAGAGGAGTACTACGAAAACATGCACAAGGCTTTGGACATCAAGCCAAACATCCTCATAGACGACGGCGCGGACATGGTCTCAACAGTGCTTAAGGAGAGGCAAGAATTGATAGAAAACATCTGGGGTGCAAGCGAAGAGACCACAACAGGTGTGATAAGGCTTAGGGCAATGGAGAAGGATGGAGTGCTTAGATTCCCAATCATAGCCGTTAACGACTCCTACACCAAATATCTCTTTGACAACCGCTACGGAACGGGTCAATCAACATGGGACGGCATACTTAGGAGCACAAACCTTCTTATAGCCGGTAAAAACGTCGTTGTAGTTGGCTACGGCTGGTGCGGAAGAGGAATAGCCATGAGGGCTAAGGGTCTTGGAGCTACGGTTATAGTCGTGGAAGTCGACCCGATTAGGGCTTTAGAGGCAAGAATGGACGGCTTCTTAGTGATGTCAATGAACGAAGCCGCTAAAGTTGGAGACATATTCGTAACATCAACGGGAGACATAAACTGTATCAGGAGAGAGCACTTCGAGGTCATGAAGGACGGGGTAATAATGGCAAACGCTGGCCACTTCGATGTTGAGATAAGCAAGCCAGACTTGGAGAGCTTGGCTGTGGAGATAAACAATCCAAGACCGCACATAACCGAGTACAAGCTCAAAGATGGAAGGAGGCTCTACCTCCTTGCGGAAGGGCGTTTAGTGAACTTAGCGGCAGCTGATGGGCACCCAGCTGAGATTATGGACATGAGCTTCGCTTTGCAAGCGATGGCCGCCAAATACATCAGGGACAACCACGAGAAGCTCGAAAACAGGGTCTACGTCCTCCCAAGGGAGATTGACGAGATGGTCGCGAGGATTAAGCTCAAAGCCATGGGCATTGAGATTGAGCAGCTCACTGAAGAGCAAAAGAAATATTTGGAGAGCTGGGAGCACGGGACATAAGTCCCCTTAATTTCCTCTTTTTGGGTTTTGAATTAAATTTTCGTTTGATAATTCTCAGAGTGCAAGCAAAGGTGGATAATGGGAAAAGAAAACTCACCCCTTCGAGCACTTTGTCGGAATGAACATGCCCTGCTTCCCCAGATTTCCAAGCCAAATATAGTGGCAAGCGTATCTTTTTTGCCTCAGAAATTTGGAAAACACCATAAGGTTAATTAGAGATGAATTAAAGTTCGATTGGGGAGCAAAAATGAACTGGCAACTCGCTTTAGAAAAGTTCCTTGAGAAATGGAAGAAAAAAGACTTTGTTGAGGCTGCTCTGCTCACGGGGAGCTATGCAATAGGTATGGAAACTAAGTACTCTGATGTTGATGTTTATATCATCCTTTCCGACAGTGTTGACTGGCGTGAGCGGGGAAATAAAGTAATTGACGGTGTTTTAATCGAATACTTTGCAAATCCGCCCAGACAGATCAGACACTATTTTGAAAAAGACTTTAAACAGAACAGAAGAAGTGCTGCGAGGATCATCACAATTGGAAAAGTTCTCTTTGATAAAACTGGCATAGCTAAGGAGCTTAAGAAAGAAGCGCTGGAGTACATGAAAAAGCCTTTTCAAAAGCCCGACAAGGTTTGGATTGAGACGGCGAATTATTTCCTTTGGGACGGCTTAGATGGAGTAAAGGATGCAAAAGAAAGAAATGACCCGAGCTTTTTCTATTTGTACCACCTAACCCTTAGCAGAGCCCTTGAAGTTTACTCAAAGTTCCTCTGCATTGAAGTCCCTCCAGCGAGTAAAGTCTATCGCCTGTTCACTAATGAAAAGTTTAGAAAGGCTTATCTATTCGAGCCATTCCCTGATGAAAAGTTTGTTGCACTGTTTTTGAATGCTATGCAGGAGGAAAAGGTTGAAGCGCTTGAAGAGCTTATCCTATACGTTTTTGAGAGGATGGGGAGATTTAGCATCGATGGCTGGCAGTTAAAAACAAAAACGGAGGTTTAGAGATGGAAAAGTTTAATCTGGCCCCAGTGGGTGTGGTTAGACACTTGGAAGGGAAAACTTTCCTCGAAATCTATCCTGAATTTGCCGAGGCTATTGAAGGCTTAAACGAAGGCGACTGGATTAAGCTAATTCTATGGTTCCACGAAAGCGACAATCCAGAAAGGCGGAAAATTCTAAAAGTTCACCCATACAACAATCCCGAGAATCCTCTAACAGGTGTTTTTGCCACTCGTTCTCCCGTTAGACCGAATCCTCTTGCACTTTACACCGTCCAAATCCACCGCATCGAGGGAAATACGCTCTTCATTGATTGGATAGATGCCCACGACGGCACTCCAATAGTAGACATCAAAATATTCGTAGAGCGCTTAGATTGCCCAATCCAACGGGAAGTGGACGAGAAAGAGGTTGATATTTGGGGAGCGAGGCAGATTGGTGGGATCAACTTAATTCCAAGGAGGAATGAGCACCTCGATGAGCTGGAAGAGGTTAAGCCCGAAGAGTACACGGCTCTAATTGTTGAACTTGGGGAGAAAACAACGTATTTAAATGCAGCCGAGCTGGTGGAGTTAATCAATGCCCTAAATGAGATTTACGAAGAACTACCGGGTGAAATAAAGGATAAGCTGAAAAGTTTAGGTAAGTCTCTATAATAGGCTTCGATGCTCTAACAAACTACTTGGGGCACATTTTTAAACTTTTATGCTCAAATTTTTTTGGTGTGCTTTATGGTGTATAAAGTCAAGTTTGGAGAGCCTAAGAGAGGATGGGTTGTTTTGGTTCACGGTCTTGGGGAGCACAGCGGGAGGTATGCAAAGATAATAAAAATGCTGAATGATGAGGGGTTTGCTGTTTACACTTTCGATTGGCCTGGACACGGGAAAAGCGAAGGCAAGAGAGGGCACGCAACGATAGGGCGGGCTATGAAGATTATAGACGAAATCATTGAAGAGATTGGAGAAAAGCCTCTCCTCTTTGGGCACAGCTTGGGCGGGCTAACTGTTTTGAGGTATGCCGAGACGAGGCCAAAGAAGATTAAAGGTGTCATAGCTTCTTCACCCGCTTTGGCTAAAAGCCCTAAAACGCCGGGCTTTATGGTCTGGATTGCGAAGATTTTGGGGACTGTTGCACCTTCACTTACCTTGAACAATGGCATAGAGCCCAATCTATTATCGCGCAGTAGAGCAGCTGTGGAGAGATACATTAAAGATAGGCTCATCCATGATAGAATCTCAGCGGCTTTAGGAAAAGACCTTTTTGAGAATTTGGAAAAAGCTCATAAAGATGCTGAAAAGATAGAAGTGCCCGTCCTCATTCTTATAGGAACAGAAGATGTTATTACGCCTCCAGAAGGTGCGAGAAAGCTGTTTGAAAAGCTCAAAGTGGAAGACAAAACGCTGAGGGAGTTTGAAGGGGCTTACCATGAAATCTTTGAGGACCCTGAATGGGGAGAGGAGTTCCACAGAGCAATAGTTGAGTGGGGGAAGGAGAGAGTATGATGTTTGATACCTTTTCCAAATTTCTTGCGTACTGGGACGGCAGTGAAGAATCGTGGCTCGCTTATATCAACGAGTATCCGGAGCTCTTTGAAAAGATTAAGCAAGATTATGGGAGATATGGCGAGGATTGGCATAAATACCTTGTTATTCCAAGGAAGAGGGCGCTTGATGAGCTCAAGCTCGCTCATGATAGGCTTAGTGAGGTCATTCCAAAAGTTGAGGAAAAGATAAATGGACTCTTTCCTTTCTTAGATGAGTATCATATTGTGATTTATGTTGGCTTAGGAAATGGAGCGGGGTGGGTTACGGAATTTAAAGGTAAGCCGGCCATTTTGTTTGGCCTCGAGAACATTGCGGAGCTTAATTGGTTTGATATGGTTGGAGGGTTAGCGGCCCATGAGTTTGGGCATCTTGTCCACTGGCTGTTAAGGGGAGAGAACATCGAGAATATTGAGGAAGAGCAGGTATTTTGGCTCTATACTGAAGGGTTTGCCCAAAGAATAGAAGATTGGGTAATCGGTAGGCCCTGGCACCTCGAGGAAGAGGGCTGGTTTGAGTGGTGCGAGGGGAATGAAGCACTGATAAAGGCTGAGTTTTTGAAGTATTTGCAAGAGAAAAAGCCGCTAAACAGGTTTTTCGGCTCTTGGTTCGAAATCTTTGGGAAGAAGTTCTTGGGGTATTATTTAGGCTATAAGTTTATCATCCAGCTTGAAAGGGAGCGTACTCTAGAGGGGATTGCAAAAATGGATAAAGAAGAGATCAGGGCAAAGATTCTTGAATTTTTGTCTGAGGGATAATGCTCTAAAATGTTCACTTCCTAAAACCGCAAGATTTATAAAGGCATTCCTTCCTTCTATTAGTTGGGCGCGGGGCGGTAGCTCAGCCTGGGAGAGCGCCGGACTGAAGATCCGGGTGTCGGGGGTTCAAATCCCCCTCGCCCCACCATTCTGCGGTGGTAGTCTAGCCTGGTCTAGGACACCGGCCTTCCAAGCCGGTGACCCGGGTTCAAATCCCGGCCACCGCACCAAAACCTGTTTTTTCTAAAGCCGCTCAAAACAGTTCAGTTATGAGCTTTAAAGCTGTTAATAGCGCTATAGCCGCAAAAACTACCTTAAGCTTTTTGTCGCCCATTTTTAGGGCAGTTTTAGCTCCGAGCCAAGAGCCCAATAAAAGTGGGGCTAAAATTAAAAGTGCAGTGTGGTAATCAATACTGCCTTTTGAAGCATAAGTAAGTGCTGCTATTGAGTTATTAACGAAAATTATCATTTTTGCGGTTCCGTTGGCTTTGAGCATGTCTAAACGAAAAAACAGTCCCAAAGCCGCTATAACTATTAAAGTGGATGCAACTCCTAAAATTCCAATGTAAAAGCCTATGAGAAAACCAATTATCGGTACTGCTTTTCTGCTTAGTTTTTGAGAGTTTCTCTTGAACTTCGGTTTAGATTTTAAGGTGAAGTAAACTCCTACTGTAAGAAAAATTGCTACGAGTAAATTTGCCTCTTTTTCTGGAAGCGAGAGGAAGAAAGCACTACCTAAAACCGCGCCTACAAGTGATGAGAAAGTTAAAGCAGGGGCAATCCTAACATCAACAGCACCACCTTTAAAGTAAGTCAGCATTGAAACCAGTGTTAAGCCTGCTATAGTGAGCTTTAAGGTCCCAATAGCAATCTTCGTCGGCACATCTAGGAACTTTAAGAGGGATAGAATAACTACGCTGCCTCCGCTCATCATGGAACCAATAAATCCTCCACCAAATGAGAGAAGTGCCACTAATATCCAAGAGAGCTCCATAATCTATGCTATGCTCCCAATATTTAATGCTTTTGTGACGCTAAAGTTATATGCCTGGCTGTTAATTGTAGTACGTGCAATGATGAGTGAATCCAATGCTGATGGGTGATGAAAGCAAAACCTGAGCGCACATTTATAAGCCCTTTGTGATTAGCGATAGTAGTTGATAATGGTGAAGTGGAATGATTTTGATTACTGGAAAAAACTACGAGAACGTTTTAGAGAGCAAAAACGAAGAAAAAATCCTTTTCCCCGAATATGGGAAAAATAGTGAGGAGCTTAAAGCATTTGCTTTCTCGCTTAGGGGAGACGAAATCATCGTGACAGCAAGCCTTGAGCTGATAGATTTGCTCCTCGAGCGCTTTAAGAGACACGAGGGAGTCCTTATCTATTCGGACACAGGGGAGAGCCTAACCTTCAAAGAGGCCTATGAGCTTAGGAAATACCTCGACTTTGACTTAAGGGGAGGAGACTTTAGAGATGAAGAGAGGGCCAATGTAATCTTCTGCGAGGGAAAGACGGACTCGAAGTTCTTTAAAGCAACTTATAAAAAGCTCTTTGGCTTTAAAGAGGTGAAAAAAGTTCCTGAAACGCTCAAACTAATTGAGAGAGTTTTTGAGCGAGAAAACTATGAGCTCATAAAAGAAGGAGGAGTTTATCTCGCAATAATCCCAAGTGAGGGCAACTCTGGAGTAATACGGAACCTCGGCAACTTTCTAAGGGCTATGGAAGTCTTTAGGTTCAAAGTAAACAAAATTGGAATTGCCCTCGATATAGATGAGAGCGAGGAAGTGGTATTCCAATCGATTAGGGGCAAGCTCTCTGGATTTGACTATCAATCCCTTGGAAATCGTTTTAAAGTTGAGGAAACTCTAATAGTGCCCCTTTTAATTGGCTATCACGTTAATCATGGTTGCATAGACTGGAAGAAGCCCACAGTAGAGGACTTAATGATTGAGCTCCTCTCCAGAGAGAGGGTCATCAGGAAAATTGAGAGGGCAATAAACATCCTCTGCATTGACTTAAAGCGCAAACTTAAGCCCAAAGAGGTTATTTACCTAGCAATGGCTGCAAAGGGCTTTTGGGGCAACCTTGAGGGCTTTTACGAGATGATGATAATGCGGTCAAGGAGGAGAAACCTTGAGAGCCTTCTAAGGAGGGCCAAGCTTTATGATGATTTGGCTTTCTTAGGGAGGTGATGCTGTGATAGTCTCCTTCGATGTCTGGAACACACTCTTGGATATAAACGTAATGCTTGATGCGTTGAGTTCTTCGCTGGCAGAGCTCTTGGGAATAAGCGATGAGGAAGCGAAATTGGAGATTTTAAAAGCGAGGGAAGAAATCAAAAAGCTCAGGAAAGCCCAAAAAGGTTCCCCCGAAAGGGCCCTCGAGGAGAGTCAAGAGCTCCTGGCAAAAGAGCTAAATACGAACGTTGAAGTCGTTAAGAGGGCCGCAGTGAAGGCAGTTCTTAAGGTTGCTGAGGAGATTATCATAGATGGCGCTTTGGAGACGCTCAAGGCTGTTAAAACGGAGCACACAATTATTACAGTGGGCAACGTCATGTTCTGGCCTTCCGCTTACACACGCCTAATTTTGGAACGCTTTGGATTAGCGGATTTCATAGACAGGCAGTTCTATTCGGACGAGCTTAAAGCCTACAAGCCCATGAGGGAGTTCTTTGAAAAGGCACTATCCCATTTCCCGCAGAGTAAGGCTCTGCACATCGGCGACACATTTGAGGAAGACTTTAAAGGAGCATTAAATGCCGGGCTTTACGCGGTGTGGATTAATCCAGAAGCAGAGGGCGTTAGGAGAATAGAGGAGAGGGGCTTTGAGGTGAGACAAATTAGAGATCTTTTAGATGTATTGAGGTCTCTGAAGTAAAAATTTAAAATTATAAAAGTTTTGGAGCATCTCCAAGGCTGGACATCAAGTTTTTTCTTAACTTTTTGGCTTCAACCAAGCCCCCAATCCCGTCTGCTTCATCCTCTGGTACTCTAAATCCTTCTCCTTGTATCCAAAAGCCTCTAAAATCCTAAGCACCGCTGGAAGAACTTGATTATGGATGTAGTAGTCGGGGTCGTACTTATGCTTCTCGGGGTTGTATTCCTCCGCTAAAATCACCCTGTCGCTTATCTTCCCGCTCCCCTTGAGCACAACGTAGCTTATCACAGTTCCGGGCTTCACCTTTATGCCCCTTGCTTCCAAGCGCTTCGCTATGGCCACGTGGGGGCCAGTAGCTTTATAGTCTTTGAGCTCTCTCGTTATCTGCTCGTGGATGACGAGCTTCTCAACGGGCACTTTGTATTTGGCTAGATCCTCAACGACTTTCTTTACTATCTCTGCTGCCTTTTCAACGCTACCCTCCCTTAGAATAGCCTCCAACACTTTAGCTTGAGTTTCCTTAGCTATATCGCTCCAGTCCCTCCTTACTACTTCGAGGCCCCTCGTTGTAATCTTCCCTTCCTCATCTATCACAGCGTAGCGCTTTTTAGTGACAAAGAAACCCCTAACGTAGAAGCCCTCATACTCGAGCTCGAGCATTCCAGGCAGCTTTGAGTTTATGTATTTTAAGAACTCTTTAGCCTTCTTTTTGATGCTCTCAACTTTTTCGCCCGGAATTGTTGCATAAAATCCATCGGTGTCGGCGTAGAGCACTTTAAAGCCTTGTTTTTCGATTTCTTTAATCGTCATGTCAATGTAGTATCTCCCCCATGCCGTAACGCTCTCGGCGCACTCCTTTGAATACCAGCGTGCTTTTGGATAACCCATATAGCCGTAATATGAGTTGGCCAGGATTTTGACGGCTCGCTGTCTGTAATCGAGCATTTTCTTCTCGATTGGATCAATTGTGGCTTTCATCTTCCTCTTTATCTTTTGTCTCGTCTCTATGAGCTCCTCGAGAATGCTTGGGATGAATCCCTTAAAGTCTTTGCAAAAGCGGTAGCCTACGATTGGAGCTTTGTCGTAGTTTTTGCATCCTTCTTTTTCCACAGTATCCGGAGAAACGTTGTGGGTGACGATTATGGATGGGTAAAGCGAATTGTGGGTTAATATACCATTAGCGAAGTAGTAAGGGGTTCCTTCAAGTGTTAGATCATAAACTTTGCCTTTGTAGTAATTTTTCGCTGCCTTGACCTCATCAAGTGCGTAGAAGCCGCTTTCTTTAAGCCGGTACATCTCTTTCTCTGAGATTATTTCCTTCAGAAGGCTCTTTTTGCGTGAGCTTATGAACCCAACAAGAACATCGAACTTTACGAGCTCTCCTCTCCATGCGATTTCCAAAATGTGGCGTTTTAAATTCTTGCCCCTTTCTTCGTATTCGTACTCGTATATAGAATGCCTAATCCCAAGCTTTTGTAGCATTTTCGAGATTAGCTGAATTGTGTTCCCATTGTTAGTACCCTGTGTGACAACAATAGTCCTTCTTGCGACGTTTACCGTTCCATCGCCTTCGAAGAATCCCCTAAGGACTGATGCAGCGTCGAGGTTTTCGATGCCTTTCATAATCTCCTTGATTTTTAGGTAGACGGATTTTTTGGCACACTGAAGTGTCAGGGCTTTGGTGTTCTTCTTTCTCCTTATTGATGGTTCGCAGTCAAACAGCTTTTTGAAGATGTACTTTATGCGCTGTATAAACTCGGTTTCCTCCTCGCCTACCGTTATCTCAACCCGATACTGATGTGAAATCCTGTGTTTTCCTCGTGAGGAGTCGAAATATCTAACGTCTTTTCTTAACATGTGCCCTTCCGCTAAGATTATTCCGGCAAGTTCGCTCTTTAGAATTAGCTCCTCAGGAAGCTCTGCTTTTCTTTTTTCTATTTCACCTATTGCCTCAAAAAGTTCCGTTGTGATGAGTTTCCCTTTGACTTTATTGGTTAGCATGGATTTTGCGTAGCTATCTCTTATAGAAGTCTGTCTTTCTTTTTGGGTAACTATTGGTAACTTATGGTTGGGGGTGCATCTGAGCCCATTAACATTTACCAGCTCGCCATCGTAGTCATACTCCCATACCTTCAAAACTTTGTGCCATCCATTTATTCCTAAAACATAGTCCCCCTCCTTGACTTCGCTTATGTTCACGATGCCTTTATCCTTAACGACGACCTTTGTGTCGGCCGGATGACACCTGAAATCTAAATAAACGATGTTGCCCCATAATCCCTTTTCAGGCTCTTTAACGTAGCCTCCCAAATAAGAAGAGCGCATTCTTTTCCTATATTCCTCATCACTTGGCTTGTTTGGTGCTAATTCATTCCTCTCATAGGCCACCCTTAGGAGATACCACTCCACTAAGTTGCCCGTGCTCGAGCGCGAGACATCCCAAACGCTCTGTCCTATGAGCTTTGCTAATTCAACCTCCATAGGGAAGAATTCTTTACCGAGTTCGTAGGTTGCTTTGGCATCTTCCATGGAGTACAAAGCTACCTGTTTAAGTCCTTCCTCGTTCTCCCATGCCCTCGTTATGTCTTTAGCATAAACTTTGCTCTTCTTCTTTCCTAAAACGGCTTCGTAAACAGCCTCGAGCGTGTATGTGGTTAATCTTATGGTGTGCCTCACTACGGGGTATAGGTCTAAGTGTATCCTGCCCTTAACTTCCACGGCAAATCTATCTCCCATACGCTGGATTTTAGGCTCGCTCCCATCTCTCCCAAGAGTAAACTTCAAGCCGAGCTTTTCACAGCGCTTTTTTATGTAAGCAAAGTCGAAGTTGTCGCCATTGTAGGTAATGAGTACATCGGGGTCTTTTTCCTTCACCACCCTTAAAAAGTGCTTTATCATGTCTCTCTCAGTTGAGACTACCTCAACGTAAGGCTCGTCGATGCGCTTCCAGGTTATGACTTTAGCCTCGTCCTCATCGGCATAGCTTATCATAAGGATGGGCCCTTCCCCGAACTCCTCCCCTTCATGATAGAGCGTCTCGATGTCAAAAGCGAGCAGCTTAAGCTCCTCGTCTCCTTCCATTGGGATTAGACCTTTATCTATCAAATAGCGCTTTGCAAAGGGAATGTCGTACTCAAATATCTCCAGCACGGCTGGATGGGCTCTAATGGCATCTCTAATGGCGGGGACATCTTGGGGATGTTCAAAAACTAAGCGCCAGACACTTATAGGCTCGCCTAAGAACTTTTTCTCAACTTTTTCTGTCTTCTTAACTTTAACAACCTTGCCGTGCCTCGCAGCGGTGATTTTTTTAATCTCCTCTATTGCGTCGTCGCTCTCAAGAAGCGCGTAAATGTAGGGTTCAAAACTCCTGTCGTATTCTATTTTAAACTTTTTATTCTCCTTCTTGAAAATCCTAATTACAGGCTTCCCGTTCTCGGTTATGTAATCAGTGTCGAGAATCATAATTCTCACCAAAGAGTATGTTGCTTTAAAGCCTAATAAATGTTAATGACAACAAAATTAAGAGTTAAAATCAAAAAGAAAAAGGATACTCAAGTCATTTTTTCTATTGCTTCCCTTAATAGCTCAACAGCCTCTTTTTCTTTTAGATATGCTTTTCTTGTGTCGCTTATTCTTGGAAGCAGTTGAATCCTTATCCATATTCTTGCCCGTATCTCTTCTAAATCTTCAGTTCTCCAAGCGTGCTGTATGTGTTCTATTGCACTATTGTGTAGCTCTAAGGCTTTTTGTAGCGTTTCATTGTCCACTCCTAACTCCGTAGCATTTGCATATAGCCCATTGAACTCATCGTAATAGTTAAAGAAGTATTTAGTCCAAAGTTGTGTAAGAGTTAAGAGACTAAGGTACGTGACCGCGGGAGAGACTCTTTCAAACCTTAAATCATCAATGAATGCTGCCGTATCAACTACGGAATCCCATTCATCAGCTACTTGGAACACGATAGTTATCTCTTGGTTTCTGTATTCAGTTACATCTAAAGTGCCAGTGAATATTGCCGTAACCTCGTTTAAAGCCACATCATCAGGATCTGGTATGTTGGTATAGTTGAGAATATCACCGCCCACGTAAGGTATGTCCCCATTAGGCAATAGAGCTAGGTCTTTCGTTGAACCATTGGGCAGCACTACATATGCTCTAAAGTAGTCTCTGTATGAACCTACGTAAGAGGGTATTTCATCTGATCCAAACTTCCATTTAAATGTCAATGTCTTGGCATCTCTAGGTACTCTTAATGTAATCTTTAGAGTTGCAACATCGTTGATTGTACTTGAAAATACTGGGTGTCCGTCAGGGATTGAGACTCCATTAAGACCGCTGCTTATGCCCACAGAGGAGTCTCCGGAGAGAACATCCTCCGCATTTCCCGTGCTAAGTATTAAATAAGAATTACCATCTATAGGAAAACCTTGTTTGTTTGCAGTAGCAATCAAAATTTGGGAATCAACACCTTTAAACTCCGCTTTTACTAAAGTATTTTTGCTGTCTTCTGAGAGAATAGCAAGGGCTTCTTGTGTCGCATCTCTAGTCACAACACCTCCTTGACCTACAGCAAAGCTCCCCAAAAATGCTGGTATTACTCCCAAGCTAATCAGAAATAATCCAACTATCCACAAGCTCAATAATTTTTTGTTCATATAAATCCCCAACTAGATATATGTAGCCCATATTATTTAAGATTTTGTATATTGTCCACTTTAAATTAGTCAAATAACAAGAAATAATTGAAAATTTGTGGAAACTTGTAAAGTTAGAAAATTACATTTATCAATAAAAATCTTAAAAACTGAAGATTAAGAGAAGAGGAAAACCCCTTCAAAGGTGGGCGATTGGTGTCTCAGCACCGCAGGCCTCACACTTGAGGTAGTGGAAGCGTCCTTTCTTGGTAATCTTTGTATCTGGTGCACCACAAACTGGACAGATAACGTAGTCCTTGAGGTACTTCTTGAACTTGTTGCCTATCAAGTAAGGCGTAAAGCGACCTTGGAGGATTACCCTTCTTCCTTCGAGCGTTCCAGCTGTAGCTACCTCTTTTAGGATGAACTTTAAGAGGTGCTGTGGATCTCTATTCATTGCCTCTGCTATATCGACGAAGTTGTCTATGATTGTCTTGTTTCCTTCAATCGTCACGGAAGCGGGTGGAACCTCAAATCTCGATCCGTGGTGCTTAACGTTCTCAGGTAACTCCTCATAAGCCTTCTCTAAAAGCTTTTCATAATCGTAATAATCATACTCCATTTTTTCACCTCCTTATGCTACACGATAATAGCCATCCCTTGGGCTATAAATTTGACCCTCATTAAAGAGCCTCTCAATGAGTTTCCTCGCTTCATCTTTTTTCATGCCGCTTTCTACGGCTTCACTTATAATATCATCGATTGGTGCTCCCCATTCATTCTTATTCTCCAGCCTCTTTATAATGCTTACCATCCTCTCAATCTTGTTTATCTGCTTTGAGGACTTACCCACTTCAAGGATTGATATGTCGAGCATTCCCTCTTCATCCATAGCGACCTGCTTTAGAGCATACTCCATGATGGCTATAGCTTCCTTAGCATCTTCTCTCGTCACAACGTCACTTAAGCGCATTCTCGCATGAGCTTCGCTCAGTCTTATGAGTGCCTCAAGCTGCCTTGCGGTTATAGGCATTGGCTTAACTCCTTCTTCGCTGTTCCCCACTTTAGCCCTCTTCCTCATCCTTATGTAGTAGCGCTTAATCTCATCCATAGCTTCTTTGCTTAGAACA
This sequence comes from Palaeococcus pacificus DY20341, assembly GCF_000725425.1. Classification (NCBI taxonomy): domain Archaea; kingdom Methanobacteriati; phylum Methanobacteriota; class Thermococci; order Thermococcales; family Thermococcaceae; genus Palaeococcus; species Palaeococcus pacificus. The sequence goes on from NZ_CP006019.1 coordinate 966,912, forward strand.
GGATGTATGTTCTTTCTGGCATAGGCTATATACTTCTTAAGCAAATCGTAGGGCACTTTGGGCGCAACGGCCTCCGCTTCTCCCCTTCTCACTTTTAATATGTGTGTTGCTATATCTGAGTCAATATTCTCGTCTGGCTCATCCAAGAGTACGAATATCAAATCAAACCTGCTCAAGAGCGTTGGTGGCAAATCAAGCTGCTCTGGAAGTGGTTTAGCTCTATTGAACCTTCCATATTTTGGATTTGCGGCTGCTATAACCGTCGTCCTCGAGTTTAGCGTTGCTGTAATGCCCGCTTTGCTTATGCTTATGCTCTGCTGTTCAAGTGCCTCGTGTATGGCGCTCCTATCTCTATCGCTCATCTTATCAAACTCATCAATCAACGCTACACCCATGTCCGCTAATACCAAAACACCCGCTTCGAGCACCCAAGAGCCTGTTAGCTCATCGCGGACTGCAGCGGCTGTGAGACCGGCCGCGCTTGAGCTCTTACCACTTGTATAAATGGCTCTCGGAGCTAAATTCGCCACATAGCGGAGTATTTGCGATTTTGCGACTCCAGGATCTCCTACAAGCAAAACGTGACTCTCTCCTCTAAGCTTTGTCCCATCGGGCAATTGTCTATGCACACCGCCGAAGAGGGCCAAGGCTATACCTTTCTTTACCTCCTTGTGTCCCCATATTGCGGGTGCTATCGAGCCGACTATAGCATCAATTACGTCGGGCCTCTTGGCCAGCTCCCTAATTTTTTGCTCATCCTCGGGTGAAATCTCCAGCTCTTCGACGTCTTTGCTTATCTGTTCTATGTGGTTGACCTCAAGTATCTTCTTGAAGATGGGCCTCTTTTCCCTGCTTTCCATTATGATTCTCAATACTCCCGTGGCTATGACTCTATCACCGGGCAAAGCTACATCAACAAGGTCGTCCAAAAGAATTGCATCTACAAAACGTGGCATTTGACCGCCTTTGAGGCTTTCAGGCCTGTCTTGGAGCCTAAATGTTTGGAGGTTCATAAATGAGCTCTTTTCAACATCTAGTTCTAGGTTTCTGCTCCCACAATTTTCACATCTCGGGGGCTTAACCATTTGGGAGTAGGGCCTTTGGAGACGAGTCATTTCATTTCCGCAGTCTTTACACACAAAAACCGACTTTTGCACGAAGGGTTTTACTTCGCTCACCCTCGTGATAATTCCCTCCACCTGGATGAGCCTATTTATGTGCTCTGCCCCGAGCTCTTTGACTAATAGAGTGTGCGGCAGGTTGTAGAAGCGGGGGTTAATTTTTAGCTCTTCTTCATCAAAATCCTCCGACAGAATAATCCTTAAGGCATCTTTTGCTGCTAATATGACTTCCTCAGGATTATCCATGAGTTCCTGAGCGAGAGGAGGATTAAAAGCATTTAAATGGGACCAGTCTATCGCTATGGACTTTTTAGGAGTAACCGTGAGCAAGTCTTTGATTTTATTAACATATATTTTATTGCCCTTTGAGTCAGCATAGCTCCTTAAAAATTCGATAAATCCATGTATCATCTCTTCCTTTTCCATCACTCCTCACCGAGCCATGAAGTTCTCATATTAGACATCTGGAGGTAGAGCTCCTTCTCCTTTGGTGTGAGTTTGTTTAGTATTTCCAAGCTGTTGGGTCTAAGCATGACTGATTTCAGTATTTTGTTAAACCTCAATCGTTTGAGCTCTTTGTACTTTTCTTTTAGATTAGCCAGCTTTGTGATGTATGAGCGGAGGGTTTCAGGTGGATATCCACTTGGATTTTCGAGAACTTTATTAAGGAAATACATGTAGAACTCGGTTCTATCATAGAGAGAACCGTCTATGGTAGCTAAAGGCCTGTTCTCGCGCTCTTCTTTTATGTATCTGTCGAGCTCTATAATTATTTTCTCAACTTCATCGATTATCTCAACTACTCCACTTTCCCAAAGCTCCTTTGCCTTCCAATCCTCAATTAGCACCATATCTCCGGGCTTCCAGTCTCCAAAAGGCCTCATGACTTTAACTGGGATTACAGCTCTCCCCACGAACATACATTTCACCCTTTATCCCCGACGAGCCTATGAACAGTAATCGCTCACATTCTTCAAAAAGGTATGTTGAATAACTTCTTAAGGATATCGCAAAATTAAGAAAAGCTAAAAGAAAGGCGTAATCTCAAGGAGTCAAGTCCATTGGTTTTAACTCCTCTAAGAAGTGCTTGGCAAGCTTTATTGTGTTGTCTACATCCCTGGCATCCGTTAGTTCTACTTGAGAGTGCATGTATTTAATTGGGATTGAGAGAACGGCAGTTGCCATACCTTCTCTGTTGATCTGCATTATGTTTGCATCGGTTCCCGTTGGCCTTGGGCTTGCCTCGACCTGGAGTGGAATCTCGTATTTTTTAGCAACTTCCTCAGCAAAGGCCCTAACCTTTGGATTTATGTTTGGTCCAACATCCATAACCGGGCCCTTTCCGAGCTCTGGGACAATCTTTCCTTTGTCTCCCACCTGCTTCGCGAAGGTTACGTCCATGGCTATTCCAATCTCGGGGTCTATTGCGTAGGAAGCAACTCTTGCTCCTCTAAGTCCAACCTCCTCTTGAACGCTCGCGACGAAGTAAATATCTGCCTCGTGGCTCTCTAAAGCTCTCGCAGTCTCAATCATGGCGTAGAGACAAATTCTATCGTCCAAGTAAGGAGTGGCAAATCTATTTTCGTTGAGCCTTGTGAAAGCAGGGGCAAACTCTCCAACCGTTCCTATTCTAATGCCCATCTCTTCGACTTCTTCCTTCTTGTCGGCGCCAACATCAACGACAATTGTGTCCCAATCCGCTGCTTTCTTCCTATCTTCAGGCTTTTGGAGATGCGGTGGAATGTGTCCCACGACACCGTAAACTTCGCCTTTTTCTCCAAAGAAGCGAATCCTCTGGGCAACGAGAGTCCTTGGATCAACACCACCGACTGGAACTATGTGCAGGTAACCGTTGTTGTCGATGTGGTTCACCATAACGCCTATTTTGTCCATGTGAGCTGCAATCATAATTTTTGGACCATTGCCTTTTTTGTGGGCTATAACGTTGCCGAGCTTGTCAACTTTAATTTCATCAACGTAATCCTTCAAAGCCTCGATTACAACGTCTCTAATTCCCATAAACTCATATCCAGTAACTCCTGGAGCTTCAATCACCTTTTGCATTAAATCCCAGTCTACCATTTTAATCACCTACCCGTTTAGACGCTAGTCTTAATGTTAAATCAAGGAGTATTTAAGCTTTCCTAATCTCATTAACTGAAAAGGGCACCAAAATAGCTTAAACCCTCATCACATAGAAGTAGCGCTCAAGCGAGCCGTGCACCCTTTGATAATATCTTTCTAAGACTTCAAATCCTATTTTCTCCGCTACTTTAGAAGCATCGAACTGTACAGGAAAAGCTATTGATAAATAGCCGTTTAAAACATCATACATGCTTTCCAACGCTTTTCTATAGAGTTCTTCCCTTTCACGCCCGGCCAGAGTGGCAGAGGTTCCATAGGGAGGATCCGTCGCTATCGCCTCAAAGCTTCGCTCAAAAATCTCACGGAGCTTTGTAGCGTCGCCGACCCTTAGATCATAGTCTTTAACTCCAAAAAACTCCAAGTTGCCCCTCGCTCCCTCCACCATATCCTCTCTTATATCCACTCCATATGCTTTTATTCCCATAAGTCCAGCCTCGATTAAAATTCCTCCGAGTCCCATAAATGGGTCTAAAACTTCTTCTCTGGCTCTTGAAAGGTTCACCATGGCTCTTGAGAGCCTTGGGTGGAGCGAGATGGGCTTGAAAAATGGCCGGTTGTGGGCTTTTCTTTTCTCAAAGCCCTTAGGGTCGAAGTGGATTCTTTTCACGCCGACCCAAAGCTTTTCACCACAGTAAACCCTAATGACGCTTTTTGGATTCCTTAAGTTCACTTTGAGGCCTTCCTTGGCTATTATTCCTCCCAAGGTGCGCTCAACATCTTTAACGTCATGCCTGCAGTTGAGCATTCTTTCCCTTCTAACGGCGAAAGGCTCCTCTAAAAAGCCCCAATCAAGAGCTTCTGCCTTTGAATAGAGTTCATCAACACTATCGGCAGAGAATAGTAAGATTCCAGCTTCATGCGCCATGCCTAGGCGCTCCAAAAAGGAGAACGCACTTTCATCGGCATCTAAAGCCAAGAATAAGTAGTCTCGCTCAGCTAAATTGAACTTAGGGCTCGCTAATTCGAGCAAAGTTTTAACCTCACCCTCTGCTAGGCTTGGTAGGTTCCCGAGGATTTCCACGTAGAGCATGATTTGAGATTGGGGAGAGGGTTTAAAGCTTTTTTCTATGGAACACCTTCTAAAGAGGCAATCTCTCACTCCACGATTGCTCAAGGGAAATAATATAAACTTTAATCCTAAGTGTATATCATGCAACTCTTCAACTCAAAACTCTGTGCTGTTTGCAAAGGGAGAAAATTGCTCTGCGGGAGGCCCACATGTCCAATTTTAGAGAGGTTTAGGGTAGTTAGAGGTGTAGAAAAGCGGATAAACAAGCGCGAGATTTTTGGTTCATCTCCTCCTGCTATTTTTGTTGGTGAGTTCGGCTATCCTAAGGTTAGGATAGGGCCTTTAGTCCCGCCAATTGAGGGTAATACCTCCTATCTCGACAGCCCGTTGAAGTGGGAAAACGCAAGCATAAGGGATGTTTTAAGATACCGCTCGCTCTTAGTCATGGGTGAGACTAAAGCAAACGTTGACGTTAAACGAAGCGGGAGGATTTTAAGCGAGATTCAGGAGCTGGCAATGTCGATAAGGCCTGTGGACAGCGAGATTCTGCTCAAGAGGAAGCCTATCTTAAAAGTCCTGCCAAGTGAGTTTGCTCCGCCGATAGGACCAAAGGCCGAGCTTTTGGACTTTGAATTAACGGAGAACCCAAGAATTCCGAGAAAGACAGATTATGTTGTAAGTGATGAACTCAAAGCAGAGCAGGCGATAATGAAGCTTTACAACTCTGGCTTTGATGAATACTACATAATAAGGCTCCTTTCTGCTGGGCTTTTGGGAATTCAAAAGAAGCTTGTCCCAACGAGGTGGAGTATCACTGCCGTGCAAGATATTATCGGCAAGCGCCTTAGGAGGGAGGTTCTCCGTTATGAGTTAATAAACGAGTTTGAGCTTTATTTTTACGAGTTTCTTGGCAACCGCTATGTCGTTCTCCTAATGCCTGAAAGTTACGCCTTTGAGCTTTTGGAAGTATGGCTCAAGGGTTCGCTTTTTGGAGGTGAAGAGCCGCAAGTAATCCATGATTTTGAGGATTGGAGGGGCATTAAGGGATATGCAAACCAAACGGCAGGCGCTTACTACGCAGCGCGCTTGAGCATTTTGGAACACCTTAGGAAGAGGCGCAGACAGGCAAAGATCTTGGTGTTTAGAGAAGTGACGCCCAAGTACTACGCGCCTGTTGGCGTGTGGCAGATTAGGCTGGGCACAAAGAAGGCTATGAACAACATCATTGGAAAATTCCAAACTCTCCAAGAAGCTCTCAATGAAGTTGGGAAACTTTTGGAGCATCCGCTTGAGTACTACCTCAAAAGAAGCGAGATTTTGAAAGTTAGGGCAAAGCAGAGGACGTTAGATGATTTTTTAAGGTTGTGATGAGCTTCACCGAACTGAGCACTGCGATGATGAATGCACGTCAGGCTGACGGCTTAACCTTTTTAACCTCTCCTCCATATTTTCCTCTATGAAGAAAAAGCTTGCACTCATAAGCCTCGACGGCAATGGCGTTTACAACCTGAAGCATATGCCATTTCTCCAGAGCTTGGCGGAGGAGAGCCTTTTTGGCGTAGTTGACTCTATATTTCCAACGCTTACGGACTTGGTGCATACGAGCGTCATGACTGGAGTTCCTCCGAAGGTTCACGGTGTCGTTGAAAACGGCTATTACGATAGAACAAACGGAAAAAAAGTGAAGTTTTATGAGTATGAAGTCGTTTTTAATCCGCACAATGTAATAAAGGCGAAAACATTAGTGGACATCTTGAGAGAGAAAGGCATTAAGACAGCGAGCATTAGCGGTTATATGATGCCCCCATTTAGTGGGACGAACGTTAGGATTTTTCCTCCATTCTTCAACGATGATAAGCTCTATAGAGAGCACGGGAGAGACTGGCGTAAGGACAAATGGGTCGCTAATTCGGCGCTCTACTTATATGAGGAGTATAAGCCTGATTTGCTCTTAGTCCACTTTTGTTCTATAGACGGAACACAGCACGACCATGGAATCGAGAGTGAGGAGACACTAAAAGCAGTGAAAACGGTTGATGAAATGCTCGAGCGCCTTTGGGAGCGCTTAAAAGATGAGTATGCCTTCATAATCTTTGCGGATCACGGGCAGGAAGAGGTGCACACTTGGGTTAATTTGAGGGTGTTTTTGAGAAAGCACGGCATTGAGACGTTAAGTGTCTCTTCTGGTGGCGGTGCACACATTTATTTAAAGGACCCAACCCAAGCGGAGGATGCCTATCTAATACTAAAACGCGCCCCTGGGGTTAAGCATGTCTTCTTTAGGGAAGATTTACCCCATCTAGACACGCCCATTAGTGGAGAGCTCTTAGTGTCAGCTAAAGAAGGCTACTGGTTCTGCTCTTTCTGTAAGGGTATTAAAGGTTCAAGCTATTGGGTTAAAGGCATGCACGGCTCTCTAAACGAGCCAGTTATGAAAGTGCCTCTGCTCTTGTGGGGTTTTGGTAAGGGGGAGCTTGAAGCGTCACTCTACGACATAGCGCCGACTGTTCTCGACTTCTTCGGCATAGAAAAGCCAAGGGATATGATCGGGGAGAGCTTGATAGGAAAGTAAATAAGCCCTTCTCTCCTAATCCCTTCGGTGGGAGCATGAAGGTTGACCTAAATTCTGACCTCGGGGAGAGTTTTGGAAGATATAAGCTGGGCTTGGATGAGGAAGTCATGAAATACATCACCTCAGCAAACGTTGCCTGCGGCTGGCATGCTGGAGATCCTTTGGTGATGAGAAAAACTGTAAAATTAGCAAAGGAAAACAATGTCCAAGTTGGGGCCCATCCAGGCTATCCAGATTTGATGGGGTTTGGCAGGAGGTTCATGACACTAACAAGAGAGGAAGCAAGAAACTACATCCTCTATCAAATCGGCGCACTTTATGCTTTCACAAAAGCGGAAGGCTTAATTTTGCAGCACGTAAAACCTCATGGAGCTTTATACAACGCACTCGTCAAGGATGAAGAGCTTGCAAGGGGAGTTTTGGAGGGGATAGCGGACTTCGACAAAAGGCTCATTTTCGTAGGGCTTTCAACCTCAAAGCCTTTAGAGATGGCAGAGGACATGGGACTAAAAGTTGCTCATGAGGTTTTTGCTGATAGAGCATACAACCCGGATGGAACTTTAGTTTCAAGGCGCTTAAAGGGGGCTGTAATTCACGATAAGGAGCTGATAGCGGAAAGAGTAATTTCAATGGTTAAGGATGGGGGCGTTAAGGCAATCAACGGTGAGTGGGTTGAGCTTAAAGCCGACACAATATGTGTCCATGGGGATAACCCTAAAGCCCTTGAGATTACAGCTTACATTAGAAAGCGCTTAGAGGAAGAAGGAGTCAAGATTGTGCCGATAAAGGAGATCGTGCGGTGATTCTATGCAGTTCAAACCAGCTGGAGACTCTGCCCTTGTAATTATTTTTGGAAACGAGATAGACGAAAGAATAAACAAAAAAGTCCATGCGGTAGCTGAGGCAATAGAAAAAGCATCCCCGGAGTGGCTCATTGAGATTGTCCCAACCTATACGAGCGTTTACGTCTATTACGACCCATTGAAAATTGGCTACTCGGAGGTCGTTGAAGCCGTTAAGCCCTTCTTAAATGCAGAGCCTAAGAAAGAGAAAGCGAGGATTATCGAGATTCCAACCGTTTATGGCGGCGAATTTGGGCCTGACATAGAGTTCGTTGCAGAATACAACGGTTTAAGCGTTGATGACATCATTGAAATACACTCAAAGCCGCTCTATCGCATATATATGCTCGGATTTACGCCGGGATTTGCTTATCTTGGCGGCATGGACGAGAGGATTGCAACACCAAGATTGGAGAAGCCGCGCTTGAAAGTGCCAGCTGGGAGTGTTGGCATAGCGGGGAAGCAGACTGGAATTTACCCTCTTAAAAGTCCTGGAGGGTGGAGATTAATTGGGAGGACACCATTGAAGCTCTTTGACGCAAATAGAGAACCTCCCACCCTTCTGCAACCAGGAAACTACATTAAGTTCGTGCCGATAAGTGAAGAAGAGTTCTGGGAAATTTATAAAAAAGAATGGGGCGAGGAAAGATGATAGAGCTCCTTAAAGTTCCTTCCCTAACGACGATTCAAGATTTGGGACGCTTTGGTTATCAAAAGCTTGGCATTCCAGTTAGTGGAGTTATGGATGATTACAGTGCAAGGCTGGTAAATTATTTGGTTGGAAACGATGACAACGCTCCATTAATTGAGTTCGTTCTTCAAGGCCCAACGATGAAGTTTTACTCATCCACAGTCTTTGCAGTTGCGGGGGAAGCTGATATTTACCTTAACGGTGTTAAAATCGAACCTTGGCAGAGCTATTGGGCTAAGAGGGGAGATGTTTTGGAAGTTGATGTTTTAAAAAGGGGCGTTTATGGATATATCGCCTTTGCTGGTGGAATTAAATGCGAAAAAATCTTGGGAAGCTGTGCAACTTATTTGAGGGCTAAGCTTGGAGGGGCGCTAAAAGCAGGGGATAAGCTAAAATTGGGGTATGCAATTTTAACCAAAAAGGAAGGAAAAGCTCTTCCGGATGAGTTTAAACCAGAATATCCAAATGAGAGTGAAATTAGGGTAATCCTCGGCCCTCAGCTTGAGCACTTCACAAAAGAAGGAATTGAAACCTTCCTAAGCTCGCCGTATGAAGTAACCCCGAACTCTGATAGGATGGGGTACCGGTTGGAGGGACCAAAAATAGAGCACTCCGAAAAAGGAGCAGATATAATAACCGATGCGATTCCTTTAGGAGCTATCCAAGTTCCAGCGAATGGGAAGCCAATAATTATGCTGGCTGATAGACAAACCACAGGAGGCTATGCAAAGATAGCGGTTGTAGCTAAAGTCGATGTTCCAAAAGTAGCCCAAACAAGAGCAGGAGGAAAGCTGAGGTTTAAAGCAATAAGGGTAGAAGAATCTCAAGAACTGTTAAGAAAGCGAGAGACTTTGTTGAGGAACATAAAAGCACTTTTAGAGGGCAAACTTAGGGCTTACAAGATAAAAGCACTTGGAGAGGAGTTTGTGGTCTTTACAGAGGTATAAAGGAGAAAAGAGAGCTCACCTTGTAATTTTTATCTCTTTCATGAGCTCCAATGGCTCGGGGTTCTTCTCGAAGTACTTCCTTATGGGTGCTAAGAGTTCTATCAAGTACTCCGCAACGGCGTTCTTGAGGTCTAGTGGGTGGAGCTTTCCTTCGGCAAAGTCCTTTTTGAGCTCTTCAAAAGTCGTGTATGTCACATCTCCTCCGAACTTTGGTGGTCTGTGTATTGTAAACTCTGTAGGCTCTTCTCTAAAGATTATGTACTCTGCCCAGTCCAAAACTGGGTTGTAGTTAACCTCCTTTGCAGGGCAGAACGCCTTTCTAAGCTTTTGCCTTATTTCCTCGGGAGTGTCGTGTATAAATACTGCGGAGTATGGTTTGCTCTTGCTCATCTTCATTTGAGTCTTCAGTTCTTTGAACTTCTCCTCACTCTCAATTGGCCAAACTAGGGGCTCTTGGAGGCCGAGGAGGAGGTGGTGGTGAATTGCGACGGGCTTGAGCTTCTCACCGCTCCACTCAAGTGCGTGGTACTTGAGCTTTTGAGCAACCTCAATCGCTATAACGTGGGCCTTTCTTTGGTCCATACCGGCGTGTGCTATGTTAACCCCTTGGTAGAATATGTCAGCAACTTGCATCATTGGATAGATGAGCTTCGCAAAATCAACGCTCTCGCCCATTTGCCTTCCCATAATCGTTATGGAGCGCATGACCCTCGAGAGGGTCACATTCTTTGAGATATCTATTACTGTCTGCCAGTAATCACCTTTCTCCAAAATCTCACTCGCTAAGACGAACTCAACTTTGTCCGGGTCGCCGCCCATTACTTTAATGCTCTGCTTCATTCCCTCTTTGAAGTAGCTCAAAGCAACCTTTTGGATTACCTCTAAGTCTCCACCGAGCTTATCGTTTATCCAAGAGTGCCAGTCTGCTAAAAACACCCTCGTCTTAGCCCCAGCTTTTTGAAAGTCTGCAATTTTAGCTCCAGCCATTAAACCTGTTCCAAGATGAATGTAACCGCTTATCTCAAAACCTATGTAGTGCTGAAGGGGAACGCCTACTTCTAAGAGATGCTTCAAATTTTCAACTGTTAAAACCTCTTCGGCAGGCTTTCTCGTTATCAAATTCACTCTCTCTTCAATGTCCATTTTCACCACCTAAGCCAAGAATGTGCTAATCCTTTAAGGCTTTTACGGGTTTCTTGTTCATAAGGTTTATAACCTTTTTATACATAAAAACTTCTTGGTGAACGCCATGAAGAAGCTTGGTATACTACTGTCTGCTTTGATGCTTTTAGGGGTGTTTGGTGTTGTTTTTGCCAGTGCCGCTACAGTAGCTGTGGATCTGGCACACGGTGAAAATGATAAATATCTAGTTGGGGATGTTATTGACAGGGATACAAACGAAACACTTGCCCAAGGAATTATTCCAACTATAACTACAGTGGATTGGGCGTACATTGGAGACCCAGCACAAGCTGATGTTCTTGGAATCAAGAATTTGGGCGACAAAATTACGTATGACAGCTTAAAGGACGTTAAAGTCTTGATTATTGGTCAGCCTTCAAGCCCGTTTGACCCTGAGGAAATGGAGGCCATTGCTCAGTGGTTCAGCGAGGGCGGAAAGGTTCTCTGGGTTGCTGGTGACAGTGATTATGGAAGCGGAGTACAAGTTCAGGAGTATGTTGATACTCTTCTCGACCAGCTGGGTGTTAAGCTCAGGCTTGACTTGGCCTCAGTTGAAGACCCACAGAGCAATGCCGGTGCGGGTTACAGGGTTATCGGTCTTGTGAACCCTGATGAGAACACTCCTGGCAGGAGCATGCTTGTTCAGGGCTTCCAGCATGACGGAAAGGTTCTCTATCACGGCCCTGGTGTTGTTGCTTGGGTTGATGAGAACGGTGACTGGCATCCATTAGTTGACGGTGAGGTTCCTGAGGGTGTTTACAGGATTGTTAAGACTTCAGAGGCTGGAACTATTGTTGAGAACAACGATCCTGCAGCTAACATTTACCTGGCAGGTGACGAAGGAGTATTCACACTCCTAGCTGCCGAAATGGTTCCAGGTGAGAGTGGAACTAACGTCCTTATCGTTAGCGGTGAGTCTCCTTATGGTGACTACGAACCAACCTGGTCACCAAAATACCACGGAGTCGAGCTTGACGGCCCACAATTTGTCCAAAACATAATAACCTGGGCTATTATGCAAACAATGCCAAAGATGAAAATTGCCATCGATCTAGCACACGGTGAAAACGATAAGTATTTGACCGGAGACATTCTCGACTGGGATACTAACGAGACTATTGCCCAAGGTATTTTGGACACTGTAACATACTTTGAATGGAGCTACTTTGGAGACCCAGCACAAGCTGATGTTCTTGGAATAGAAAACCTCGGTGAAAAGATAACTCTCGAAGGATTGAAAGACGTTGATATTCTCATAATTGGTCAACCCTCAAGTCCATTTGACCCAGAGGAGATTGAGGCCATTGCTCAGTGGTTCAGCGAGGGCGGAAGGGCTCTCTGGGTTGCTGGTGACAGTGATTATGGAAGCGGAGTACAAGTTCAGGAGTATGTTGATACACTTCTGGATCAATTGGGTGTTAAGCTCAGGCTTGACCTGGCTTCAGTTGAGGATCCACAGAGCAATGCCGGTGCGGGTTACAGGGTTATCGGTCTTGTGAACCCTGACGAGAATACTCCTGGCAGGAGCATGCTTGTTCAGGGCTTCCAGCATGACGGAAAGGTTCTCTATCACGGCCCTGGTGTTGTTGCTTGGGTTGATGAGAACGGTGACTGGCATCCATTAATTGACGGTGAGGTTCCTGAGGGTGTTTACAGGATTGTTAAGACTTCAGAGGCTGGAACTATTGTTGAGAACAACGATCCTGCAGCTAACATTTACCTGGCAGGTGACGAAGGAGTATTCACACTCCTGGCGGCTGAGTTCACCGGTAACGGGCTCCTCATTGTCAGCGGTGAGTCTCCTTACGGTGACTACGAGCCGACCTGGTCACCGAAGTACCACGGTGTTGAACTCGACGGCCCACAATTTGTCCAGAACATGCTGAACTGGATTGCCAGCCAAATCGCCGGAATGGCTCCAGCTGAAGTTTTAAGTGATGTTGCTGAAATCGCTGACCCAGAGGGCGACGACTACGGACCAGGAACATATGTCTACCCAACAAACGGAGTCTTCGCTGGAGAGGGCCTCTTTGACATAGTTGACTTCAAGATTAAGGAAGGAACTGATAAATATGTATTAGAGTTCTACTTCAAGAACTTAGGAGGCAATCCATGGAACGGTCCAAACGGCTTCAGCCTCCAGATAGTCGAGGCCTACTTTGACTTCAAGGACGGAGGAAGCACAGACGCAATCAAACTTGCGGAGAACGGTCCAGGCTCAAATGTCGCTTTAGACCCAGAGCACCCATGGGATGTTGCAATCAGAGCCTTTGGATGGGGAGGAAACATAGTGCTTCCAGATGGAACAGTTAAGGACTTAACAGTTAGCGCTGACTTAAACAAGAACGTCATAAGGGTTGAGGTTCCAAAGGACTACCTCCAGATTAACAAGGACTACGGCCTCTATGGAGCAGTCATTGCCGGTTCACAGGATGGATTTGGAGTGGACACCTGGAGAACAGTTGCTGTTGATGCTGAGGAATGGAAGGGTGGAGGAGCTGACGCAAATGCAGTCATAGCTGGTGTGGCTCCAAGGGTCTACGACATCCTAGTCCCACAAGGATTCACTCCAACTCAAGAAGAAATGCTCAAGAGCTTTGATGCAGACAACGGAAAGCTAGCCGTCATTAATCTCATCCCGATAGTCGAGAGCGCAAAGCCAACACCTACTGAAACACCCACTATTTCAACCACAACTACAACGACCACTACAACAACTACCGTAACTGTGACTGAAACGACAACGGCAACCACGACTACTACAGCCGCTGGCGAGGGAGTTTGCGGTCCAGCTGCGATAGTAGCTTTGGCATTAGTACCATTGCTCATGAGAAGAAAGAGAGAATGATTTTTCTTTCTTTTTCCATATAATTTTATGAACTTTAACTTAGACCAACGCTCGGAGGTGAACTAAGTGAAAAAAATGCTTTCGCTTTTCGTTATACTTGCCCTTTTAATAAGTTCCTTAGCAGTCCCTGCAAAGGCTGCCGATGGAATTACCTTAGTTGTATTAACGAGGCATGACACTACAATACAGGAGCTTGCAAAGCAAGCCTTTTTGAAGAGCGACATTGCAAAACAATACAATATTGTTGACATAAAGTTTAGAAAGGCTCCAGAATCCCAGTGGAAGATATTCATAGAGAGAGGACAGGCAGATATAGGTTGGGGAGGAGGCCCAACACTTTTTGACAATCTCTACAAGCAAGGTTATCTAGTTCCCATCGACGATCCAAAAGTCTTAGGGCTGCTCGGCACGGATATTCAAGAAAGCATTGCAGGAATGCCCCTTGTTAGAAAAAGTGATGATGGAAAAGTGTATTGGATTGCAGCAGCTTTGTCCTCATTTGGTTTCACAATTAACAAGGATGTTCTAAAGAGGTGGAATCTTCCAGAGCCACAGAGGTGGGAAGAAATTGGAAGTGAAGTCTTTGCAATGGATCCTCCCCAAGTGGGAATAGCTGATCCAACGAGGAGTACTTCAAACACAAGAATTTACCAAATTGTTGTCCAAGCTTTTGGATGGGAAGAGGGATGGAAAGTTCTAACTTTAATGGCAGCTAATGCTAAGGTCTACGATGCGAGCGATGCCGTTAGAGAGGCTGTTATCTCAGGGGATATAGCTGTTGGAACGACAATCGACTTCTACGGTTATACCGCAATGAAGCTCAACCCATCTTGTGTTTACATAATTCCAAAGGGAGAGAGCGTTCTTAACGGTGATCCAATAGCATTGTTAACAAGCGTTCAGCACAAAGAAGCTGCTCAAGCGTTTATCTATTGGGTTCTAACAGAGGGACAAATGATTTGGCTAGATGACAAAATCAATAGAATGCCAGTTAACCCGGCAATATTTAACACTCCAGAGGGCCAGAAGAGACCTGATCTAAAAGCTGCCTATGAACTAACTCTCGAGACGCAAGGTATCCAATTTGACGATGCAAAGGCACTCAGCACAGAAAAGGCTCTACAAAACTACTTCAAGGCAACACTAGTGGATGCCAATCAAGAACTTCACAGAGCTTGGGTTTCTCTAGTTCAAGCTAAGAAGGAAGGCAAAATAACGGAAGATACCTACGAAAAACTAAAGGAGGAATTGTTAGCTCCTATAAGCTTTAAAGATCCAGACACAGGAGAGGTAGTCACATTTACTGAAGAGTATGCAAGTAAAATTAACGATAGATTCCTTACGGATGCCTCATTTAAGGATCAAATAACAAACGAATGGAGAGACGCTGCAAGAGCAAAGTATCAGAAGGTCCTAAACGACCTTAACAAAGCCATAAGCCAAGGTGGAACCTTAGAACCTACTACTCAACCAACAACTGACTCTCAAACATCACCAACTTCAACTACATCAGAAACTCCAGAGGAAGGTGGTGTCTGTGGACCAGCTGCAATTTTAGGATTTGCTTTATTGCCACTCTTAGCTCTAAGAAGAAAGAGAGAGTGACCTCTTTTTACTTTTTCTTGCCTATTTTTGAACGGTAAACTATTTAAATGTCCTTCTTGAAGAGGTAAGCACCGTAAATGTAATTAACGAGAAGTGCGTTTAACAAAGGGGAGGTGCTAAATGTGGCAAAAGTGAGTAAGTGGAGTGAGAAGTTGTTTGGTACACCATTATTCGAACCGTTAGTAGCATTTTCATACTTATTTCCTCTAATCTATCTGGCAATATTTCTAATAGTGCCTGTGGTAACAATGCTCTTAATCGCCTTTAGCTATGAAGGAACACCGTCACTGCATTGGTTTAAGAACATTTTAAGTTCAAGTTACTATGTTCAATTTCCTCCACAGGGTGACTTCGTGAATAAACAGATTACTGCAACAGGAGAAACAGTATATCTCTTACGTGGCATTGACTTTGGAGTCATTGTAAACTCACTGCTCGTTTCTGGTATTGTGACAATACTGGCTTCTCTTTTGGGAACAATTTTCGCCTTTGTGATGGCAAGATACGATTTTAGAGGTAAGAACTTCTTTAGAATAGCTCTTTTTGTTCCCCTCTTGGTTACTCCATTCGTAAATGCATATGTAATTAAAAGGATGTTTATTGAGTATGGTATTGTTAACTACATTCTCCACGATATACTTCATCTGCTTCCATTTAGGATTAAAGTAGACGGTCTAGTGGGTGTGGCAATAGCACAGGCGATGGCATACTATCCGATAGTCTATTTGAATGCTTATGCAAGCTTTATAAACATAGATCCCACTTTAGAAGAGCAAGCTGAAAACTTGGGAAGTAAAAGCCTACATCTCTTTAGAACAGTTACTTTTCCGCTAGCACTGCCGGGTATAGCAGCGGGTGCTACGTTAGTGTTCATCTTTAGTTTGGAGGACTTGGCAGCCCCGATTGTATTCCACGGTGATCCATTGGCAAAGAAGCTCATGTCATTCCAAATCTACAGCAAATTCTTGGGTGAGTTTGGAGAAAGAAGTCCTGAAATTGCTGCACTCTCCATCATAATGCTAGCGTTAGCTATTTTGGCATTCCTGGGTATTAGAAAATATGTGAGCTTGAGACAATATGCAATGCTGAGCAAAGGTGGAAGGTGGAAGCCAAGAGTTAGCAAGCCAAAACCCTGGCAAGCAGTGTTGATATATGCATTGCTCCTACCAATGCTTCTCTTCACAATATTCCCACAAATTGGTGTCGTCATGCTATCCCTTGCAAAACAATGGAGTGTAACAGTTCTGCCCAATGGTCTTACCTTGAACTGGATAAAGGAAATGATAATAAAACCTGAGGTGAGGAGTGCTATTATCAATAGTCTGACATATGCAGGGGCAGCAGTTATAATGATAATCCTCCTTGCAGTAACATCATCTTATGCCGCTGGGAGATTCAAGGGAGCGCTGAGCCCAGTGTTAGAAAGTATAGTTATTCTGCCAATGGCAGTTCCGGGTATAGTCGTGGCAATGGGATACTTCTACTTGTTCTCTTCACTCTTCCCAAACACAATATTGGATCCCATTAGCATAAACTTCAACCCTGCATTAGTGCTTATAATAGCGTACTCCATCAGACGTCTTCCCTTTGCTGCCCGTTCCGTCTTCGCTGGCCTACAACAAGTTCATGTATCGCTAGAAGAGGCTTCAATGAATCTTGGTGCATCTAGATGGAAGACAATCTCAGGTGTTCTCCTGCCATTGATATCACTAAACGTCTTTGGTGGAGCTATGTTGAGCTTCGTCTACTCAATGAGTGAGACGAGCACAAGTATCACATTAGGTGCTCTCGTTACAGAGAGACAGCCTATGACGGCGTATATGGCGGACGTTATGATGTCCGGAGTGGGTAGCGTCCATGTGGTGGCGGCTTTAGGTCTGCTCTTAATTATAGTGCAGATAATCGCAATTGTGCTCGTCAACATGATAACTAAGCAGAGGTACTCATTCATAGGTTTGACATGAGGTGAGGGAAATGGTTAGCGTCAAGCTCGAAAATATTGTTAAAACCTTTGGCGAAACTGTCGCATTAAAAGGCATTGATTTAGAAATAAAGCACGGTGAGCTCTTTACACTTTTAGGCCCAAGTGGATGTGGTAAGTCAACAACTTTGAGGATAATTGCGGGGCTGGATTTCCCAGACAGCGGTACAGTCCACTTCGACCAAGATGACGTCACATACATGAGTTCAAGTGAGAGAGGGGCAGTGTTGGTTTTCCAAAACTACGCATTGTGGCCTCACATGAGCGTCTATGATAACGTAGCTTACGGTTTAAAGTTAAAGAAGCTTTCAAAACAAGAGATTGACCAAAAAGTTAAGTGGGCGCTTGAGTTGGTGAGATTGACAGGCTTTGAGGATAGGTATCCTACACAACTGAGCGGTGGACAACAGCAGAGAGTTGCGATAGCGAGGGCATTAGTTGTTGAGCCAAGAATTCTCCTCTTGGATGAGCCACTCTCAAACTTGGATGCAAAGCTTAGACTTGAGATGCGTTCTGAAATAAGGAGAATTCAAAGGGAGCTTGGCATAACAGTGCTCTACGTTACGCACGACCAAGAAGAGGCAATGGCAATAAGCGATAGACTGGCGGTCATGAACGTTGGAACTGTTGAGCAGGTGGGAACGCCAAAGGAGATATACGAAGAGCCAAGAACAGAATTCGTTGCATCATTCATGGGCAAGACGAACGTCGTTCCAGCAAAAGTTGTGGATAGGGAAGGAGACAAAGTCAGCGTTGAATTTGAAAGCTATAGAATCGATGGATTGACTTATACTGAGAAAAGCGACGATGTAGTCATCGTAATAAGGCCGGAGCGCATAAACCTTCACCCTGTTGATAATGCAGTATCTATTACAGGAAAAGTCGACCTTATAGAATACTACGGCTTCTTCATCGAAGTCGTGGGAATGTTCGGAAATACAAGAATCATCTCAAGAACAATAGGTGATAAAGACATTAAGAAGTTAAGGCCACAGGGAGAAGTCACTTTCTATATAAACAGAGAAGACATCTTAGTGCTGCCCAAACAAAATCTGTAGCCTCTTATTCTTTTTTATGGTGGTTGTATGCTCGAGATGTTTGAAGAAGGGAAAGTTTACGAGGTTTTGCTTCTCACCAAATCCAATCTAACTCCTGTTGGAGTCGTTAGAAGGGGTGATAAGCTTTATTTTAAGCTCTTTGGCGGGAAAAGTGCCCGAGAAATAAAAGAGCATCCCTATGCGGTGATTCAAATTACTCAAGATGTTGAGCTTTTAGTTAAGAGTGCTCTAAACTTCCCTGTTGAAGTGGAGTTTGAGATGGCTAAAAAAATTCCGCTGAAGAGAGTTAAAGGACTTCCCGCGATAGAGGGTAGAGTTGAATGGAGTGAGGAGGAGTGGAGCGACGAGCTTGGATGTGTCAGGGTTTTAAAGTGCTCACTAACCCCCATTTATCAAGAGCTTTTTCCTCTCCCAATAAGGCCATTAAGTAGGGCAGATTATGCACTTCTTGAGATGGCGGTTTATCTAACGAGGCTTTTTGTTGCAACAAGAAAGAACAAAGTTGAGCTTGCAAGGAATATCTATGGGGAAATTTGGAAGCGCTATCAACAATACAGACGATTCGGCGGTAAAAATGAACTTGCGGAAAAAATAATAGGTCTGAGCTTCATATCAATGCGCTGGAACACTTAATACTCAAATTTGAGCACCGTAAAGAGGAAACCTTATATCTTATGGCCGCTAATTTTTTTGTTGGTGATACCATGAAGAAGGCAATGGCCTTAATTTTAGCTTTGATGATGTTTTCTTTAGTTCAAGTAAACCCAGTAAGGGCTGAGATATTTCCAAGCGACGTTTTAAAGTTTCCAGCTACGGGAAGTCCCGCAATAGCAAAGCCCGGAGAAACTATAATGGTTCAAACTGTTGAAGGGGTAGAAATTACAAAGCTCTCAATTGTCTCGATCCTAGACGGCCCTTACGACCTTGAAATTATCAAAAAAGATGGAAACACTATTGTGGCTAGGATACCTAGTGACATTCCTGCGGGGAGCTACTTCCTTCAGGTGGAGTCAAATAAAGGAGATGCTGTAATACCAAACGGCGTTGTTGTTTATGATGAGTATCCTAAGGTTCTCAGAATTTGGCATGTTAGCGATTTGCACGTCACAAGCGGATCCAAAGTAGGATACGTTAGCGGTGAAAAATTCTGCAGGAGTTTGGACAAGTGTGGAGAAAATGCCATTCCCCTGAAGAGCTACTTTGCAACGGACAGCGCTTTAACTTACGGTGCTATGAGCAGTGATGTAGACCTAATTGTGGCGACCGGTGATGTGGTAGACACTGCTGGGGATATCGGTGGTTACAAACTTCTAGTGGATACCATAGAAAATGCCGTTGCTACTGGAAAGCCAGTAATATTCGTCAAAGGAAACCACGATGACCCACCGAACTATTACACAAAGCTCATTGGATTGACAGACTTTAACATAACCATAGGGAAATTCCTCATAATAGGTTTAGATTCTCACGGAGATCAAGCACACCCAGATATGAGCCAATTGGAGTGGATGGAGAGCGTTTTAGAGGCGAATCCAGATAAGATACCAATTATTTTAGTGCACCACCCCTATTGGTACAAGACCCCCGAGGGAAGGAGCGGAAGGATTGAAGGTTACAGCGTTGCTGACGACTGGGACACTATTGCTCCTTGGGTAAGCTACTACTGGATTGGCGGCCCTGAAAGGACAAGTGAGGAGATTGCAAAGCGCTTCCTTGAGGATGTGGAGAAATACAACATTAAGCTCGTCCTCAGCGGTCACGTCCACGCCGACTATGTCCAGGTTTATAAGGATAAAAATGGAAATGAGCACTGGTTTGTTACATCAACTACTACAGGTGCCCCGGATAAGAGGGAAGAGGACAACTGGTATGGCTCAAGGATAGTTGAGATAGATGAGAACGGCAACGTCAAGTTGCCATACATTGAAGACATGTTTGGCACAATATTTGGACCTCTAAGCTCACTCCCAGTCCCACAGGAGTTCATAGTATTTAGAAAAACAGGTGAAGACGGAAGCGGGGTTAAATTCATTAACGAATACAAGGAGATAAGCGGGAAGTTCGTTTTAGTTGCTCCAGAAGGAGCTAAAGTGGATGAAGATGCAACAGACATTGATTACAAGCTCTTAGGTGAGAGGACAATTGGAGATAAGCACTACATGCTCTTTGAGATAACAGTTCCTCTTGGAGAGCACCAATTAGTGGTGAGCAAAGCTCCCGACAACCAAGAGCCTGCTGTAAAGATAGCTTATACCTCGCCATCAAAGATAAAGGCAGGTAAGCCCTTCAAGGTTTACTATAAAGCCAGCGACAACATTGGAGTTAAAGACACTTACGTTGAGATAATTGTCAATGGAGAAGTCAAAAAGTACGCGGCGATCCCGACGAAGGGAGACCCCAACAGTGACTACTTCTTCGCCCAGGTGGACGGCGTTGATAGCGAGGACTTCATAATCAGGGCCGTTGCAATAGACTTCAACGGTAACAAAGCTACCGCCGAGAAGGTTATTGGAAGCCCACAGACCACCACAACATCAAGTACAACCACCACTACCACGACAACTTCAAGCACCACAACCACATCAAGCACAACTACAACGACTACCACAACTACTACAACCACTACCACATCAACTACCAGCACAACGACCTCCCCAAGCCCAAGCACAACAACCACCGAAGAAAAGGGAACATGCGGTCCAGCTGCGATAGTAGCTTTAGCATTAGTACCATTGCTCATGAGAAGAAAGAGAGAATGATTTTTCTTTCTTTTTTCATTTGTAGAACCTCTTCAAATAGAGCTTCATTCTTTCGAGGTTTACCACGCGCATTGAATCAACCATCCAGTCTGGCAGATCTCTCTTTATGTTTCCCCAAGAAGCCCTGTAATCTAAAATAACCACTGCTCCTTTATCCTCCTCGCTCCTGTGAACTCTGCCCGCGGCTTGGGCCAATTTTCGATGGGCCGGCAGATAATAACCGTAGTAGCGCCCTTTATTGGGGAACTTCTTTTCAAAGTACCTTATTTGGGCTTCAACTCTTGAAGTAGGTCGTGAATATGGAATTCCAACCAAAACGACTCCGTTCATTTCATCGCCTACGTAGTCCTGCCCTTCACTGTTCCTTCCACCCATTACACCTAGTAAAACTCCCCCTTCCTCCTTTGATGCCTCCTTGAATGCCCTTACCATACGATCGTTTTCTCTGGATGGAGCGTTTCTCTTCTCAATGAATACTCTCTTTCCAACCTCTTCCTGGATCCTCAGGGGCAGATTTGCCGAGATTAATCCCTCCAATACTTCATAAGATGCGGTAAAAACGCCGACATTCTTTGGGATTAGCTTTGATGCCTCGACTATGTAGTCTGCCATTTTTTTATAGTTCTCCATGCTCCTCTCTGCTCCTCTCGTAGAAACATCTTTGGCAACTAAAACTAGCGCGTTTTCACGCTTGATCATGCGGGGAAACTTCTTCAGCTTTCCTGAGATGCCCATAATGTCCCTGAATGCTTCCATCGGTGAGAGAGTCCCTGACATGAATATGGCTGAGCGGACGTTTTTAATTGGCTCAAGAGCCTTTGAAGGGTCTAAAGCAACGAGCTCAAGGAAGAAGCCATTGTTTCGGCTCAGCATAAATAGATAGTCTTCCCTATCTTTGAGCATAATCCATGAAAGGAGGAACTCTCCAACCCTGCCTATGTAAGAGCGGGGGGGTTTATTCTTCTCTATCTTGTCCTCTCTAATTGCATCCCCTACTTCCACCATTTCATTGAGGAACTTAATAAGGAAGCGGGAGTTTATGTTTAGCACCTCGTGGAGGTGTACGAATAGGGATTCTGGAGTTATAGGCACTTCCTCAATGCTGTAGGCCTCAAGCTTCTCGGTAAAGAGCTTCTCAACACCTCTCAAGAACACGCTCAAAAAGTTGGCTATCTCATGCTCGTTGTACTCTTCAGCCTCTTTAATAGCCCTTGAAATGCTGATGATGCTTAATTTATCGCTTAAAGCATTTATGGCTTGGTTGGGGAGGTTGTGAGCCTCATCAAAGATGACTATCAGGTCAGACGTATCGAGATCAAAGTACTTCAAGAAGTTCTCTCTAATTGGCGGGCTTATCATATAGAGGTAGCTTGCCACTATGACGTCCGCTTTGAAGGCAACCTTTCGGGTAAGCTCATAAGGACAAAAATCAAGCATTTCGGAGTACTTTAAAATCTCTGCAGGCTCAGAAGGGTTTCCCAAAAAGTAGTTGGCAATCTCATCGAACTCCTCTTTTTTCTTTTTGACGTTCTCATAAAAGCTACATCTCTTAAGCTCCCTGAGGTTTTTACAAACTATCATAGCGTTGTAGGCATCGGGTGCAAAGTTGAGAATGTATGTGTGAAGGCAGAGGTCTTTTCGACTCCTAAACCCAACGCCACTTACGGGAGTTTTTGCATTTATTGCCTTTAGCTCTTCAATGACCCTATCCATCTGCTTGTGCGTCCTAGCCAAATAGAGCACTTTATATCCCAGCTGCTTAGCGTAGGGCAAAACTCCAGCCAAGACGCTGATTGTCTTTCCAAAACCTGTTGGAGCTTCTATTATGATGTTTTCTCCATTCCTAACTGCTTCATCCACTAACTTTATGAACTCCTTCTGATTGGGCCTAAGCTCTCCGTAGGGAAAGTAGTCGCTCATGGGCATCACTCATGGGTTTAAGCTTTGAGAATTGATACTTCTCGACACTTTATAAATGCTGTGAAGCTTAAAAATAAATGGAGAAAAAGCTCACCCAATCTGGAAGGCTGAGCTCCTAAGCTCGCCGCGCTCAAAGCGGTGAGGGTCGTACCACTCCCAATCGAGAGGTACTTTGCTCTTTCCTTTAGCTATCAGCTCTGCCATGGCCTCTCCAACAGCTGGTGCCATCATGAAGCCGTGGCCCGAAAACCCAGCAGCAATATAAAAGCCTTCCAAGTGGTTGATTTTTCCAATAGCTGGGTTGCTATCGGGCGTTTTTGCATAAAAACCGGCCCACTGTCTTAGAACATGGACATACTTTAGAGCAGGCACTATTTGGGTGGCCCACCTCAGGACACCACGCATGAAGTCGTATGTGGGGCTTACATCGTCTAAGTTCTTTGGAACGCTCTCAATTCCAGAGCCGCATATAACTCCCCCATCTTCGCCGTCTTGAATGACGTATGAGTCGTTCCACGCTGGCGGACAGACGAGGGGCTCAATTTGACCTGGCGCTAGGGGTTCAGTCTTTATCAGCTGGTGTTTGTAAGCTTTTATTGGAATGAAATCCCTATCTAAACCAGCCATTTCGTTTATGAGGGGCGCCCAAGAGTTAGCCGCGTTTACAACAACATCTGCTTTTATGATGCCTTTGGAGGTTTTCACTCCCTTAACACTGCCGTCCTCTACAATTATGTCCTCCACAGGAGTGTATTCATAAATTTCAGCCCCAAGCTCTTTGGCCTTCTCTGCATAAGCAAAAACCGTCTTGAATGGGTTGGCTTTTCCGTCCTCTGGATTCCAAGCTCCTCCTAAAAATGGCTCCGTGTTTAGAGGGGGAACTATCTCTTTGGCTTCTTCGGGAGTTATGAGCCTCGTGGGAACACCGAATTTATTCTGCAAAGCTATGTTCCTCTTAAAAGCCTCGATTTCTTCTTCACTCGTTGCCAAGAATAAATATCCAGTCTGCTTAAAGTTTACATCATACTCGAGCTCTTCGCTAAGCTTTTTCCACCTCTCAACACTGTACTTCATGAGCTTTATATTGGCCTCATCAGTAAACTGGGCCCTAATTCCAGTAGCGCATCTAAAAGTGGAGCCATTTCCGAGGTAGCCTTTTTCAAACACAGCGCATTTAACCCCAAGCTTTGCTAAGTTGTAGGCTATTGAAAGCCCTATAACTCCACCGCCAATGACAACGACGTCAGTCTTCATTCATCTCACCCACCAAAATACCTATTGGAACGGGTCTTATGGGAATTCTCGTCGCGGGAAGCTTAATCTCCTCAACGCTCTTTCCGGTTTTTCTAGCCAAAATGCTGACTACTAGCGGTAGACACGTCCTTCCCTGACATGGTCCCATCCCAATCCTTAGAATACGCTTTATCTCTTCGATATCGGTGATTCCCTGCTCGATGAGTTCTTCGATTTCCTCAACTGTTACCTCATTACACCGACAGATTATCCTGACCATGCTACTCCCCCCTAACTCTAACAGCCCTAACATCCCAAGCGAGCTCCAACGGCATTTCCACAGTTATTATCGGCGTATCTCCCTTGCTCCTCTCTCTTGGAATCAGCGTAACTACTTTTCCTCTTCCAACCTCTTTTCCTTCCCTGTTTAAGAGAACCACTTCTTCACCGACCTTTGGAACCGGCAGGAGCTCATGGGGCATTGTAACCCTTGCTTTATCCCCCAAATAGTGAACCATGAAAAATGCCAATCCGGGGCAGATTTGAACACACAAAGAGCATCCGATGCACTTTTCGTAATCAACTCTTGGAACCGCATTTGGGTTTTCCATGAGAACCGCGTTAGTGGGGCAAATTTCTTTACAGGGAGTACATGGGATTTCTTGAGGACATTCCGGAACCGCAACGGGCTTAGCTCTTAAACGCTCTTCACTTGGAAGCCCGACATAGTTTTTGAGTTCCTCAACCGTTAGATAGCCCTCACGGAGAAAGTGCGGGATTTCGCTCATTTTATCACCACCTTCTTCAGGCCCTCAAGGACGTGCCTTCCAAATGGGCCACTCCTAAATTCATTTAGCGCTTCCTGGGCCTTCTCAATTTCATTTAGCCACTCGGGAGCTGCTACACCTATGCTCAATGCCGCAGCAATTCCAGCGACTTTACCTTCAAGCATGGCCGTTGTTGCCTCTTCTATCCCCGCAGAATCACCTGCGACAAAGATCCCTTTTATTGTCGTCTCCATCCTATTATCCCTGCACACCACGTGCCCTCCAAGCTCCCTAGCGTAGATTATTTGACATCCCACTTGATGGAGAATCTCTATACTCGGCCTAAGGCCGACAGCCAGGGCTATTACATCGACATCAAAGATTTTCTCCGTTCCCGGTATTGGCTTCCAATTGTCGTCTAGCTGAGCAACAACCGCTCTCTCTACTCTCTCTTTCCCCTCGGCTCTTAGAATAGTATGTCTCGTTAGAATTGGAATCCCCAAGCGTCTGACTTTAGCAGCGTGAACGAAATAGCCTCCAACTTTTGGCATGGCCTCAACTATTGCTTTAACCTCAACACCTGCCTGTACAAGTTGATATGCCAAAATTAAGCCCACATTACCAGCACCAACTATTAAAACTCTATCTCCTGGTTTTACCCCATACGTGTTCATTAGAGTTTGAATTGCTCCAGCGCCGTAAACTCCGGGTAAATCGTTGTTCTCAAAAGGAATCATGCGCTCCATAGCTCCTGTAGCCACTACGACAGCTTTTCCCCTAAACTCCATAAGCTCCTTATTCTTTTTGACTGCCACAACGAGCTTTTCTTCCCCATCTTGAAACATTGCTATAGCTGAAGTCTCCATAAACACTTCAATGTTCTCCCGCTTCTTAAGCTCCTCTTCAAGTATCTCTGCTATCTTAATACCCCTAACTCCAGCGAACTGCTCCCTCTTTCCAAAGAACTTGTGCGTCTGTTTAACTAATTGACCGCCGAGCATGGGGTTTTCATCGAGCAATACAACTTTTGCACCAGCATCGGCTGCGTTTATTGCTGCCATTAGGCCAGCTGGCCCTCCTCCTATCACAATTATATCGGCGTTCACTTTTTGAGCATCTTTCCACTTCGGCGGCTTAGCGTCTCTTGGCAGCTTTGGCTTGTCCACCTGCTTCTCTATCCTCATGCCCTCTTCGACTAATGTTATACAAGAGCGGACATTTGGAATTCCATTGACTGCAACCAAACAAGAGGAGCACTTCCCTATTGCACAGAAGAGTCCTCTCGGTCTTTCCCTCTTTTCGCTCGTTTTGTACACCCAAATTCCTGCCGCATGAAGCGCCATTGCTATTGTTTCCCCTTCGTATGCTTCTATCGGTTGTCCTTCGAAGTATATCGTTACTTTCTTGCCCCGTCTATAATCGAAGTTTAGAATAGGATGTTCATTGAGGCGCATAGACTTTCACCAATGTAAATAGATGTGAATAGCTTTATGAGTGTTTTTTCATAGAAATGTTATGCACCTTTGGTTAGAAAAGCACTTTCTACGGTTCATCGTGCAGTGTTTTGCTTGTGCTGAGCTCACTAACTTTGAGAGATTACTACAAAAAGCAAAGATAAAAATGGGGGATAAACCCTGATCGGGCATCATCCCATTTGAATTGCCTTGGTTCTGAGCTCGCCCTTCTCGAAACGATAGGGGTCGTACCACCAGAGCGGTAATTTGGTTTTGCCCTTCGTTATTAGTTCCGCTAAAGCTTCTGCAACGGCAGGAGCCATCATGAAGCCGTGGCCAGAGAATCCAGCAGCAATATAGTAGTCGTTTATCTCCTCTATCCTACCTATTGCAGGATTGCTATCGGGTGTTTTTGCGTAAAAACCAGCCCACGTTCTAAGTATCAGCAAATCCTTTAAAGCGGGGACTATTTTAATAAAGTTCTTGCTGACTTCCTTTACAAACTCATAAGTTGATGTTAGATCATAAGTAGGGCCGTATTCAAGCCCAATTCCACCTACTATTCCTCCATGGGCCGTTTGAGTGAGGTAGGCGTGGTTGTGCTTAAAGGATATAACCATTGGATTAATCTGTCCCTGTCTTAATGGTTGAGTGATAACCGCTTGGTGCTTGTAGGGCTCAATAGGGATTTTGATCGGAACTTTTGCCATGGCATTTATGAGCTTAGCCCATGCATTTGTAGCGTTGATTACTATACTTGTCCTGAAGAGACCTCTATTAGTCTTAACACCCTTTATTTCACCGTTTTCCATAACGATGTCCTTAACTTCAGTGTATTCGTGTATCTCTGCTCCGAGCTTCTTAGCTTCTTGGGCAAAGGCTATGGTGGTCTTGAAAGGATCGGCTTTTCCATCAGTTGGATTCCATGAGGCCGCTAAAACATCCTTTGTGTTTAGAGGAGGCACTATTTCTTTGGCTTCTTCTGGAGTTATGAGTCGTGTGGGAATGCCAAACCTGTTTTGGAGAGCTATGTTATGCTTGAATTCTTCAACTTCTTTTTCATCATAGAGCAAAAACAGATAGCCCGTTTGCTTAAAGGGGAACCCAAACTCTTCGCTATATCTTTTCCAAAGCTCGACTGAACGCTTCATCACCTGGATATTGGCTTCATCGCCAAACTGTTGCCTTATTCCCGTTCCGCACCTAAAAGTTGAGCCTGAGCCAATGAAGCGCTTCTCCAAGATTATAACATTTTCACCTCTCTTTGCGAGCTCATAAGCTAAAGTTGCCCCAATAATGCCGCCGCCTATGATTGTTATCTCACTCATCGCTGACCACCTTCATCTTTACTGGCTTAATCGGCATCCTTGCGGTTGGGAGGGCTATCTCTTCCATTTTCTTTCCAGTCCTCTTGCTAATAATTTCGGCAGCCGTTACTATGCAAAACCTCCCTTGGCAGAAGCCCATTCCAACGTGGGTTAAGCGCTTTATTATCTCCAAATCAGTTATTCCTTGATCAACAACGTCTAATATGTCCTTGAGCGTTACGTCACATCCGCATACGAAGGTCTTCTCGGGGTCAATCTTATTGAGGTCAATCTTTATCATAATCTCACCTCCTCCAATAAGGCTGCCTTATCCTTAACGTGTTCCAAGAACTCTTCCTTCAGCTCTTTGCTTCTATTCTCTATGCCAAACGACTCCAAAATGTACGCTCCGACCAATCTTCCTTCCAAGTAGTTCTCATAGTGTCCCTTTACCCAAGAAGCACTTCCTGCAATGTAAATACCATCAACAACTTCATTCTTAGAATTTCTAAGTGGTAAATATCCACCAAGCTCTTCTACATATTTTATTTTTGCTCCCACCTGTTGGGCTAAGTTTATATCCGGCCTCACGCCTTCGGCGATTATGATGGAATCCACCTCGTAAACATTGCCATCCTCATCAACAACCATCTCAACACTATTCTCTCCTTCCGCCCTCACTATGGGCTTTTCAATGACTATGAAGTCTAGTTCTGCGTTTTCAAGCTCTCTAACGATTTCTTGAGTGTGGCTTCCAACAACGGCTATTCTGTTCCCCGGTTTAACTCCCCAAACATTGATGACCTCTAGCGCGAAATCCTGACGGAAAATCCCTGGCATCTCATTGTTTTCAAAAAGAATGTAGTTCGGTATTGCACCCACGGCTATAATAACTCTCTTGGCTGTGATCTCAAAAAGCTTATCTCCCCTTGCAGCTACAACTAAGAAAAAGTCTCCATCTCTAATAACTCCTAAAGCAGTCGTCCCTGTAAAAGTCTTAACCCTGTTCAGCTTTTCCACGAGCTCTTTCTTAACCATCTTGGGTGCTTTTCCACCAAAACCCTCAATTGGGGTGCTCCTTCTTCTGAGCTCTCCTCCTAAAGCCCCTTTTTCTTCTATTATTACAACATTGAGCTTCTCTTGGATTTCTAAAGCTGCGCCTATTCCCGCGGGCCCTCCCCCTATTACAACAACATCCGCTACATGACGCTCCACGCCGCCTCCAGCACCGGGAACTTCTTGGAGTCCTTCCATATAGCTCTGCATTTCAATTTTCATGCCTTCTTTAACCTTAGTTTTTCGTGCATCTTGATTTTTAACGCCATTTATAGTAACCAACGCTGGGCCAAATGTGAAAGCACCTCTCTTCCTTCCACCACCGCTTAGTGTAATCCACCTTATTCCATTCGCCAAAAGGGCAATTGCAATGGGTTCTCCTTTATATGCTTCCAGTGGTTTTCCTTCAAAATAGATTGTCACTTTTTTAGAAGGGTCTTTTTCGTATAAGTCAAAGGGCCTCATAGTATTTCACCTATGCTCAAGTTTTTACATCAATAAAATATCATCTCATGCTTATAAACTTTAATCTTAAAACTTTAGGTTTTAAACTAAAGGTTAAGAAAAGAGAAAACAGAGAAATCAAACAAGTCCAGCAGCTTTAACAAACTCAGCTACATTTTCAACTTGGCTCTTTGCCCTTGTCTCCATGATGCTCTTCTTTCCGCCTTCAATTGGAACTTTCTTAAAGAGCTTCTCGTGGGTCTCAACGACATCCTCTGGTGGCTTTGTAAGTAAGCTCACTATGATAATTATCAAGAGCGTTATGAAGAAGTTCACGAAGAACACTGGCACATCTTGGAACCAGCCGCCGATTGTTCCAAATATTCCTGGTGCATCGGAATGGAATGCCCATCCATATATCTTAGCCTCTAAGAGGACTTCTGAGAGCAGACCATAAGCCATTCCAACGATTCCTGCTTCCTTTGTAACGCGCTTCCACCAGAGGCTGAGTGTTAAAATTGGCCCAAATCCAACGGCTAATCCTCCCCAAGCTGTTGCTACCATTTGATAGACTATTTTACTTCCACGCATAGCCCAATACATAGCTAAGATGGCTATCGCTAGGACTACAATCCTACCAATGTTGACCATTTGCTTCTTTCCGAGCTCTTTTCCGAGCACTTTGTGGTATAGGTCTCTTGAAACTGCTGAAGAAGCTACAAGCAATTGTGAATCTGCCGTACTCATGATGGCTGAGATTATACCCGCTATGATAAAACCTGCTATCCAAGAGGGCATTAACTCAAGAGCCATTGCGGGGATTATTCTCTCTGGGTCGCTTACTTGTAGTATTCCTCCCTTAACCATTGCAAATCCTAAAAATCCTGCAAAGAAAGCTCCCCATAGGACAATGATGGTCCAAATGCCGCTTATGAATATACCGGGCCTCCTAAGCTTTCTTGGGTCTTCAACGCTCATATACCTCGTGACTATGTGGGGCTGACCGAGGTAGCCAACTATCCATGATGCATAACCTATAGCAAATATTAAAGCTGCTACCCCAGCTGCGCCTCCAAATGGATGAATGTGATTGGGATCAACTTGACTCATTATCTCTGTGGCTTTTTCAAGTCCTCCAACCTTCGATAATGCTAAGAAGGGCACGATTATCAATGTTAATAACATGAATAATGCTTGAACGACATCAGTCCAAACAACGGCGAAGAATCCTCCTGTAATAACGTAAGCTGTCAAGATTATCACTGTTATTAATATTGCAGTATTAACATTTATTCCAAATGCTTCGGCGAGTGCTTTACCACCAGCTGCGAACTGAGCGGCAACATAAGCTGTCATGAAAACAAGGATAATTAAAGCACCTATCACTCTTATTAGCTTAGTGTCATCTTTTAACCTTGCTTCGATATAGTCTGGAACCGTAATTGCTCTAAATTTACCTGCATAGATTCTAAGCCTCGGTCCGATTAAAACATAATCTGCTAAGGTTCCAAAGAGGCATCCAATCGCTGCCCAAAACGCTCCAAGACCTGCTTTAAACGCCGCACCGGGATAACCAAGCATTAACCAACCGCTGAAATCACTTGCTTTATCGCTAAGAGAAGCAGCCAATATGTGAACCTTTCTTCCACCGACGAAATACTGGTCTTCAGTCTTAGTGTATTTATTAGCCCACCAACCGATGTAAGCTAAAATACCCAGATATACCAAAAATCCAAGCAAAACACCGGTGTTCATGCTTTACCCTCCTTTTGTAGTTCTTTAACAAGGTCTTCGTCGTAGGCCAAAATCTCATCGTCCACATAGTACTCTTTTCCAGTTATTTTGTCCCAATAGCCATACAGCACCATTACCAAAATTCCCAAAATGGTCGGGATAATCAGCGTTGCCCAAGCTGCTCCACTAAGCCCCATGTTTTCACCTCCAAGGACATAATGCAGCACTATAGTACTGCATTGTGTTTTTTGGTGGTTGATATATATAAAGTTATTTCCTTGGCCTTTGGAGAATTATGCCAAAAATTTGTGAAACACACTTCATAGATAATATTTTAAATTTGCCAATACAATATTTAAGAGGTGATAAAATGATGAAGGTTAAAGTTATGAGGCCTATTTTCAAACCAGAAGAACCGGCTAATTTTATATTATATCCATATTATGTATTTCATTTGAAACTCTTTTACAAACGTATTGGGAGGGAAGATAAAGAGTTTGATTACTTTGCCTATGTTGATTGTTATCGCTTTGGTGTAGAGAGGGGAGATGGATTCATTGAAATTCAGGAGTGGAATGTAAGAGAGGATCAAATCATGGAGGAACTTGTAAATAAAGAGAAGGCACGAGAAAAAGCTCTTGAAAGCGCTTTCCAGTGGGGAAACTTAAGGGTTATTTCCTGGTGGACACCGAGAATTGAAATGATTAAGGAAGAAAAAGTGTACAAAGTTTTTTGGATATTTGAAGAGGAGGGAGAGAAATATATCATGGACAGCTTAACTGGAGATAAATTTAAACTAAAGGATCTCACCTAATGTGGAACTCCACTATATCGCCATCCTCCAAAACGTGCTCTGCACCTACCCTCTGGCCGGGGAACTTCACGCTCTTTCCCCAAACTCTTGCATACTTAAAGTTCTTTGCAAAGTCCTTGTGGACTTTTTTAGCGACATCTATTACTGTTGAACCTTTTTTCATTGGGATTGGAGGATATGCGGGCTCTTCACCGGGAGACTTTGTGAACACTCTCACAATACCAGCGAGCTCATAGAGCGTCTCTTTTAAATCTCCGAGCTTTATTTTCTTTCTAGCCGAAACTGGAATTATTCTAAACCTCTCGCCATAAGCCTCCACAAGCTTCTCGTATCTCTCCTTGCTCCCCGGAGCATCTCCTTTATTCGCAATGATTATGGCTTTCTTCCACACCAGGCTGTTGTCAAGGGCCTCAGAGAAGTCTTCTAAAGTCACGGGCTCTTTAACGGTAATTTCTGCACTGTGTATCTTTTCTTCCCTGAGCATTTTCATAACTTCACTTATGTCTCCTTGGATAAGCTCCTGACCGTTGATGACAATACCGCCCATGGAGGTTCTCTTTATCTCAATCCTAGGCTTTCTCTTGTTTACTTTAATCCCTGCTCTCTCAAACTCCTTTAAGAGTATCTCCATCTGCTTAATTGGATCTTGAGAAAGGTCAACTACAATAGCTATGGCATCTGCGTTTCTAATTACGGCCAAAAGCTGAGTTCCCATACCTTTGCCCAAAGCAGCACCTTCAACGAGTCCGGGAACCTCAACGAGCTGAATTTGAACATCTTTATGGAACATCATACCGGGAATTGGCTCAACAGTTGTAAAAGCATAGTCCGCAACATCAACATCTACGTTGGTGAGCTTCTTGAGAAGGGAGGACTTTCCAACATTGGGTAATCCTACGAGAACTATTTGAGCAGCACCTTCCTTTCTAACGCTAAAAGAGTATCCCCCACCCTTCTTTTGGGCCTGCTGTTTTTCTAGTTCTTTCCTAAGCTCCGCTAACTTGCGCTTGATTTGAAGCCTGAGCTTCTCTGTTCCCTTGTGCTTTGGAACAGTAGCATACATTTTTTCTAGGGCCCTTATCTTTTGAGGAATTGTCTTTGCTTCTTTGTACTCCTCTTCGGCTTTTAGGTACTCTATAGTGACGTTGGTGGGCATTTCAACACCCCCTTTCCCTCGCCATTACTCTTAACTCGAGCCTTTTTATAAACCTATGGTAATCACTTTGCGCCAAATTTATAAAGTCTATCGAAAAATTTTAGACAGGTGATGTCATGAGGGCCACTCTTGATGAGATTGATAAAAAGATCTTGGCGATCCTTCAGAGAAATAGTCGAACCCCTCTCAGAGAGATATCAAAAGCAGTTGGTTTAGCTGAGTCAACCATCTATGAGAGGATTAAAAAGCTTAAAGACAATGGAGTTATAGAGAGATTCACGGTAATCTTGAATCCAGAGGCGTTGGGCTTTACTATGCTCTCTTTCATTCTAATAAAATCAAAAGCTGGTATGTATGCTCAAGTTGCAAAAGAACTAATGAAGTACTCTGAAATTGTGGAAATTTATGAAACGACTGGAAACTATGACATGGTAGTGAAGATTAGAACGAGGAGCAGCGATGAGCTCAATTCATTTTTGGATAAGATTGGGGAAATTAAAGGAGTTGAAGCAACTCACACGATGGTGGTCTTAAAAGCACATAAAGAGACAACTGAGCTTCCCCTTTAATTACTCACTTTTGACCTTTTATGAATGGAAATGCTTATAACTGTTCTTTTTCTAATTCTATTTGAACGTTATTATGGAGGTGTTGAGATGAAGGTGTTGTTTTTAAGTGCGGACGGATTTGAGGATTTAGAGCTGTTCTATCCTCTCCACCGCATAAAAGAGGAAGGGCATGAAGTCTTCATAGCGAGCAACAAAAAGGACTACATAACCGGAAAACATGGCTATTCTGTAAAAGTTGATTTCACTTTCGATGAAGTTGATCCAGACGCTTTTGATGCTCTCGTTTTGCCGGGAGGAAGGGCGCCTGAGCTTGTTAGGATACATGAAAAGGCTGTTGCAATTGCCAAAAAGATGTTTGAGGATGGAAAGCCTGTTGCTTCAATATGTCACGGCCCACAGATTTTGATTTCCGCCGGTGTGCTCAAAGGAAGAAAGGGAACGAGCGTGATAACTATTAAGGACGATCTAATAAACGCTGGAGCGGAGTACATAGATAGTGAAGTCGTTATTGATGGTAATTGGGTTAGCTCAAGACATCCTGGAGATTTGTACGCTTGGATGGGAGAGTTTGTGAAGTTGCTCAGATGATTTCTCCATGCTCTTTTTGTGTTTTAACTTTTCCATTGCGTAAAAGTTATATGTCCCGACTTTGTCTTATTATTGATAGATGCCTAATGGTTAGGACTAACCGGTTGGGTTTTAACCTTTGAACACATAACCGAAATTGGGGTGAAAAAATGGGAAAAAGGCTTTACAGAAGCAAAAAAGAGAGAATGTTTTTGGGAGTGTTGGGGGGAATTGCAGAGTATCTCGAAATAGATCCAACGATTATCAGGATAATTTATATCCTTTTGCTAATTGCAAGCGCTGGAACCGCTATACTGCTATACTTTTTGCTGGCAATAGTTATGCCCGAAGAACCGGGAGAGGAAGTTACTTTCGAAAAAATCCCTGGTAAAGTAGAAAAAATAATCAAAGAAGTTGATGAAACTATAGACAGCGTTACTAAAAAGGACATTGAAGAGCTGAAGAATATTAAAATTGCGGAGAAAGATGATACTAAGTTCTTTGCGCTGATTCTTATACTCCTTGGTTTTGCCCTAATAGCAAGCAACTTGAACATCTTTATGCCTTGGTTCTCGTTTAAGGTCCTCTCAGCTCTGGTGCTCATACTATTTGGCATATACCTGCTGGTGAGGGGATGAAAGATGAGAAAAGCTTTGGGCCTCTTTCTGACTTTTATAGGTCTTTTGATACTTTTGAAAGTATTTTATCCTGAAGTGTATAACTATTTGGCTCCATACGCTAGATACATAAGGGCATCCTTTTTAGGCGTAGCCTTGATTCTCTTTGGGCTGTATATTCTCTCAAAAAACAGAACTTGGAGAACCGCTATAGCAGTAATTTTCGTGCTTTATCTTGCATTATACATAGCCGTTCCTGAGGAATCTGGGGAATGGAAGTGGTACTCAGTTGGCTGGAGCATTGAAGGAAAAATTGAAGGCGATATGCACACATTTGGGAGCTTTAAAGCATCCACGCTGATGATAGAAAATCTTGCTGCTGAGATGAAGCTGATGAGCGCTGATGGAGACGAGATAAAGGTCATTTCCAATCTTCCAATAGAAGTTAAAGACGAAGGCGGAGTATTAAGCATAAAGTGCACGAATGCATGTGAGAGATATAAAAATGGGAAGCTTATCGTGGAAGTGGGAAGAGATGCGAATTTGAGAAGCATTGAGATGGCAAACACCGTGGGAGATTACAATATAAACCTAGAGAACGAGCTTGAAAGATTGACCATAGAAAACACCGTTGGGGACTTTGAGATTTCCAACTTAACCAGCGATGAAGTTTATCTGGAGAACACCGTTGGCAGGTTCATAATCTCCATTGATGATGTCTCCACACTCACCGTGAGGGATGGGATAGGCGACATCGATATCCACGTTCCCGCGGAGTACAAAGTCTCACCGAGCGTCAAAGGTTCTTTAGCGAGCCTTGAGATAAACGCAAATGAAAACGGGACAAAAACCTTAAATCTGGTCATAGAGAACGTCATAGGCAAAGTGGTGGTGGAGAGGAGATAATGGAGCGCTGGAGGATTATTAAGGCCTTTACTTTGGGACCGCTCTTGGAGGTTGCTATTCCAAAACCAGGGAATGTGAGCAGACACAGGGACTTTGAGGACTTAACACTCTACCACTTTCTTTTTGGTAACGTTGCCACGCTTGACATTCTATATGAAGCCACTCAGGTTGGCATAATGCTTAGGCGTGGCGAGCTGGAATTTAGTGAAGCGAGAATAGGGGAGATGATAAAGCGGGCCGTACAGAATTCTAAAGCTTCCCAGAATGCAAATCCAAACTTTGGGGTTATTACGCTCTCAATTCCCCTCGTCACTGCACTGACAATCTCAAAGCACATATATCATGCGAGAGAAGTCGTTGTTAGGTTAATAAACCAATCAACGGTTAGAGATACGATGGAGTTTTACAGGGCCATAAGAATAGCGAATCCAAAAGGCGTCAAGAGCGGTGTTAAGTATGACGTTTACGATGAGAATGTCTTTGAAGAGCTGTTTAAGGACAGGATAACACTAAAAGACCTGGCTGAAATGAGTCAGGAAAGGGAGCTTATATTTGGAGAGTGGCTCAACGGCTATGAGCTGAGCTATAAAACGTTCTTAAGGCTAAAAGAGCTTACCGGAGAGCTTGACCTTGAGGACGCTGTTGTTAGGACATTTTTAGAGCTTTTAGCAAGCAAAAAAGATACGCTAATTATTAGAAAAGCTGGTTTGGATGAGGCAAAGCTTGTTCAGGAAAAAGCAAGGGCAGTTTTGGATGAAGAGATGAGCTTAGAGGAGTTTGACGCATTCTTAAGAGAAAAAGGGGATTTAAGGAACCCCGGCAGCTTGGCCGATATAATGGCTATAGCTTTGAGCCTGCTCATTTTACAGGGGTATACACTTAAAAGGAGTAAACTGGGCATCAATCCTTGATGACCTTTAGTCTTTTTGCTCCTCCCAATCCGAGGCCGAGGACTTTGCTGTCTATAACTACGGCATCCTCTCCAAGCTCTTCTAAGAGTTTAACTTTAAGCCCTGAAATCTCTGTTATTCCCTCTTCTCCTCCGAACTCCTCAGTAACCTGCTCTTTTAAAAATTCGTAAGCCTTGTCTCCAAAAAGTACTAAGTCAGGCTCATAGCCATCCATCTTTAGCTCATTTGCTTTTTCTTCAACAGCACTTAGCACTCTAATTAAATCTCCCCTCATAAAATCACCATAATATCATCTCCCTGAGAGATTAAAAAGGTTGGGTTTTCGTGGGGTGTGTATCTATCACGTTAAAATGCTTTTTGTCGTGATTTATTATTTGTAATGTCTGTTTTTTTAAGCTTAAAAACTCTTTAAAGATTTTGAAGTTTTTAATAATACAAGGTTATTAAATTGATTTTCGTCATAGTTTTTGATTAAATCTGTAACATTTTGAACGTACATGTTTGAAACTGGGCACTTGGAAGCTTTGCTTATCCCTGCTCCCAGTGCGAAGTTGGCCATTTTAAGTTTCGAGAATTTAAAAACGGGGTTTTTGGATTTAATGCTTTGTTGGAACTTTGGGAGTCTTATGAACAATGTTGTGCAACTTCTCAGAGGATATTTTTGAAGCATCATTTTGAGCACTGGAATAGTGAAAATGGTTTGAATAGAGGCATTTAAGCGTGTAATTTTCACCCCTTTGGCAAAATGCTTATAACTTTTAAGCTCTCTACTTACTTTGTACGCAAAATAAAGCAAAAATTCCTCCTGTTCCAATAAGACTTTAGAAGTATTGAAATGAGCTGGCAGAACGTGCTTTAACAGCAACGGAGCTTAAGTTCCAATAAGACTTTAGAAGTATTGAAATGAGCTGGCAGAACGTGCTTTAACAGCAACGGAGCTTAAGTTCCAATAAGACTTTAGAAGTATTGAAATCAGTGCCCTTTCTCGTCATCGAGGCGACAGGGTGGAGGTTCCAATAAGACTTTAGAAGTATTGAAATTTGAAGGACCTCCAACCTCGAGCTTTTCGACAGCAGTGTTCCAATAAGACTTTAGAAGTATTGAAATCATTTTTGTCGCCAAGGCCACAGCGGCGGCACTGAAAGTTCCAATAAGACTTTAGAAGTATTGAAATGACTTTACGAAGCACAACAAGGATATTCTACCGATTTTCAGGTTCCAATAAGACTTTAGAAGTATTGAAATATGAGATGCTTAGTTTTGATGATATTAGCCTGGTCTGTTCCAATAAGACTTTAGAAGTATTGAAATTGACCCTGAGCGGCCTGGCGTATATGGAGCTTTCGGAGTTCCAATAAGACTTTAGAAGTATTGAAATTAGAGAAAGTTAGGGAGGAGTTGGGAGAGGCTAATGGTTCCAATAAGACTTTAGAAGTATTGAAATTCAATTCCTGCAGGGGGGAGCATTACAATTTATCTTTAGTTCCAATAAGACTTTAGAAGTATTGAAATATGGTGCTTAATTTTGTATGAAAAAAACGCTTTTTAGGTTCCAATAAGACTTTAGAAGTATTGAAATATTGCGTTATTGTCTTTAGTGTAAACCACTGAGCCGGTTCCAATAAGACTTTAGAAGTATTGAAATTAAGGGGTGTAATAGTCTTCAACTCATTGTAAATTGTGTTCCAATAAGACTTTAGAAGTATTGAAATTGCAAGTATCGAAAGACGGGGATTTATTGGCAATATGTTCCAATAAGACTTTAGAAGTATTGAAATCGGTCTTGAGGTTATCTCGGTTTTGGAGGAGCTTGAGTTCCAATAAGACTTTAGAAGTATTGAAATTTGACTACCGCTTTGGTAGTAGATTTCACGGTAACCGCGTTCCAATAAGACTTTAGAAGTATTGAAATTTGTGTTGCTAAAGGCATAATAAAGGGTTACTGAAGTTCCAATAAGACTTTAGAAGTATTGAAATAACTTTGGGAAAACTGGAAAACAAGGGCTTCTTTGGGGTTCCAATAAGACTTTAGAAGTATTGAAATAGTGATAAGGTGATATACATGGAAGAATTTAAGGATGTTCCAATAAGACTTTAGAAGTATTGAAATTTCCTTGGAAGATCAATTGAGTTGTTAGTAAGTGTAAGTTCCAATAAGACTTTAGAAGTATTGAAATTTCCTTGGAAGATCAATTGAGTTGTTAGTAAGTGTAAGTTCCAATAAGACTTTAGAAGTATTGAAATTTTATGTGCACCCTACTTATCCTGCAAAGAAAATAGACTTGTTCCAATAAGACTTTAGAAGTATTGAAAGTATTAATTAACAGCTGTTTGGCTGTTTCGTAGTCAAGTTTCAATAAGACTTTAGAAGTATTGAAAGGTGAGAAATGGAGTGGAGGCAGTTAAATCCCTCTTCACAGTGTTTCAATAAGACTTTAGAAGTATTGAAAGAGTGTATTTGAGCTTGTATCGTTCAGTGGAGCAACTGTTCCAATAAGACTTTAGAAGAATTGAAAGACTTGGGGCTTGGTGGTGGGTTTCAGGGAAAAGAAAAGTTCCAATAAGACTCTAAGAGAATTGAAAGACGTGGGTAGGGTTCACACTCTTGGGCTTCTTAATGTTGGAGATAAAAGAAGTGTTCCAATACATCTTCATTCTGCTGGTTTGCTGGAGTGCGAGGGGAACTTGGGGAGTTCTGGAGGATGTCCGATAGAAAGCAGGAAAACACTCCCAGCCAAAGACTCTATTTCGCCAGCCTTTGTAAAAAGATGTGGGGACGGGATTATGTCCCAGCTCAAATACCAAAAGCGCTTTTGATGCCGTTTATTATCATTTGTATGGCCATTGAGGCCAATATTAAACCCATCATTCTAGTTAACACTTTGATTCCTACGTTTCCGAGCGTTTTCTCAATTCTATCTGCCGACAGAAGGACGAAGTATGTTGTTAGCCCTATTAGAAATATTGTCACTAATACAAGTGCTCTCTCTAAGACGGCTTGATTCTTCGCCATATAAAGCATTACTGTGGTTATTGCACCCGGGCCGGAGATTAAGGGAATTCCCAGTGGAATTATCGCTATATCTTCGAGGGTTATCATCTCTGCCTCTTCTTCCTCAACGTCACCCATCTTTACCTTTGAAATCTCACCGCTCAGCATTTCCAGCGCCATCTTAAAGAGCAAAATTCCGCCGGCTATTGAAAATGCATCGACGCTTGAGCCGAAGAATGAGAATATCCACTGCCCAATGAGAGCAAACACTGTGAGCGTCACTACTACGGTGGTGCCAACTTTCCTCGCCACTTCAATCCTTTCTCTCAGTGAAATCCCATGAGTCACGCTTAAGAATACTGGCACTGCTCCTATGGAATTTGTGATTGCGAATAGACCTGCATACATATATAAAAAGCTCTTCACAATCCCCACGTTCAAAGCTATCACCCTCTGGATTAGCGGGGGCACTGCTTTAAAAAGTTAAGGGTTTAAAAAAGTTCAGAGTTTTAAGACCTTCTTCAGCTCGTTGAAGTCAATCTTAGCGGTCATATCAATGTTTATGGGACTAACGCTAACCTTTCTCTCAACTTTAACCGCGTACATGTCTGTTCCTGGCTCCAGCACTTCTCTAGGACACTGTGTGCCGACTATCCAATAGTATGGGTTGCCCTTAGGGTCTATCCTTTCTTCAATTGAAGGCTGATACATGCGCTTAGCCAGACGTGTAAAGGCTATTTGGGTTTTTTCCGTTGCATCGTAAGGGACATTGACGTTTAGCATTTCCACGCTCCTTGGAAGTCCTTTTTTCAGCACAGCCTTTGCGATCTTCCTTAGGAAAAATTTTGCAGTTTCAAAGTCTATCTCCTCACCGCTGCCAAATTTATGCTTTTCCCTGTTCACTTCTAAGCTTATGGCTATACTTGGCATCCCATGGGTTGCCGCTTCTATTGCTGCACTGGCTGTGCCGGAAATTGTAATCTCGGTGCTCATGTTTTCTCCCAAATTTATGCCGCTTACGACGAGGTCAAACTCTCCAAAGCGAGCTAAAGCGAAAATTATGCAATCCACAGGCATGCCGTCTAAAGCATAAGCTGCCTCAGCACCATCGAGCTTCACATGTTTTGCTCTAAGGGGCCTGTGAAGGGTCATAGCTCTACCGCTTGCGCTCCTTTGGGACATTGGAGCAACAACATATATCTCACCAAGACCTTGAAGGGCTTCAATAGCCGCTTTAATGCCCTTTGAGCGTATTCCATCGTCATTTGTTATCAAAATCTTTGCCATAAACTAAACTTTTCAAGGAAACTTATAAATTTGGTGCCAAAAAGAAAAGATGGGAAAAAATTTAAATCGCCACAGGAACTTCTTTGGAGGGAATCTCCTCCGGAAGAGAGAAGTATGCGACTATCTCCAACACTTTGGCTACGAAAAGGAGCAGTGCTCCAAGACCAAAGACTATTAGAAGGATTGCTCCTATGAAATAGAGAAGTCCGGTGGTTTTGAAGATGCCAACTCCTGTGTGCATCGCAATCAATTTGTAGCTTTCCTTCAGATAATACGCCCCTATGGTGAATACAACCCAAGCGATTAAGATGCCAATGAGTATGCCTCCAATTATCGCACTAATCTCATGGAAACTCTCAACCTCTCTTTCGAATGCTTCCATCCCGCCCTTTGTTAAGATTGTCCCTCCTATCGCTGCTACAACTACAACGATTAAGACAATAAAGGCCCCAATTTTTAGAATAAAGGACATTAAGTATTTTTTGAATATTGATTCATCGTTTACTTCTTCGGAGATACCTTTCACTGCTAGCAGAATTAACACAAAACCAAATAGGCTCAATACCCCGCCTACTCTTGGTATTGCACCTCCTACGAGTGAAAGAATTGCTCCGATACCACCATAAGTTTTTGCTTGGCTTAATGTCATACAAACACCCAGTTAGATTATATCCTCTCTCCTATAATAACTTAGTGCCCAACAAGCTTAAAAACTCCGCATCTCATTTTGCCTTAGGTGAGAGAATGACGTTTTGGACAGCTGAAGACAACGTTGCGGGAGAAAAAGGGGTCACGCTTTATATTATTTTGCCCACCACTGGGTGCTACCGCTATAAAATAGGCCAAGCGTGCTACATGTGCTCTTATCCAAGCGAAGCGCCGAAAATTCCATGGAGCCAAGAGGAGCTTATTGATTACCTCAAAAAAGCCCTCAAGAAGATAGAAGGGAAAGAGGGAAGATTTGCGGTGAGGATTTTCACCTCGGGAAGCTTCTTAGACGACGGTGAAGTTAAACCTTGGGCTAGGAGGGAGATGTTTAAGCTTCTGGCAGAGATGGAGAATGTAAAGGAAATCGTCGTGGAGACGCGCTCCGAGCTCGTTAGATATGAGGCCGTTAGTGAGTTGGCGGAGATTGTTAAAGGCAAGCACTTTGAAGTTGCCTTGGGCTTGGAGACGGCAAATGATGACGTGGCCGATGTGAGCATAAACAAGGGCAACACCTTTGAGCAGTTTGTTAGGGCAAGTGAAATAATACACGAAGCAGGAGCGAAGGTCAAAACTTATGTCCTCCTCAAGTCGAGCTTTTTGAGCGAGCGCCATGCTATAGAGGATGCCAAAGAGACCATAAGGCAAGCCGCTCCATACACTGACACCTTCTCGATTAACATTATGAACATTCAAAAAGGAACCACTTACGAAAGGCTCTGGGAGAAGGGCGAATACAGGCCGCCGTGGCTGTGGAGTGCTGTGGAAGTTTTAAAGTGGGCCAAAAAGACCTACCCACACTTAAGGATTTTAAGCGACCCTGTGGGCGCTGGCTCTAAGAGAGGCCCCCACAACTGCGGTGAGTGCGACAAAGCTGTGGCAAAAGCTATAAGGAACTTTTCAAACACGCAGGACTTAAGATATCTTGAGAATATTGAGCATGGATGCATGGATGAGTGGCGCTACATTGTGAGCGAAGGCCTCTTGGACTGGCAGCTCTTGACCTGGTGACTATTTTAAAGCCTCTGGCGTTATTTTTCTTTCTATTACTGTGAAAGATACGTCTATAAGTATTGCAAGGACTATAGCGGGTAAAGCTCCAGCTAAAATTTTGTCCATGTTGAAGCTCGCCAAACCTTCAAAAACAAGGCTCCCCAAGCCGCCGCTCCCAATTATGGCTGTTAGTATCGCGATGCTGTTTGCTAAAATCGCTGCAAATTTAATTCCCGCAAACATTGCTGGATACGCATGTGGGAAGCGAATGTGCCGTATTATTTGCCATTCCGTCAATCCTAAACCTTTAGCGGCGTCAATCATGGACTCATCGACCTTAGAAAGGCCGATGTATGTGTTTTTGACTATCGGAAGGAGCGCTCTAAGGAAAATGGCGAAAACCGCTGGAGTAAAGCCTATCCCGAGGAGAGGCACCACTATCGCAACCACAGCTAGGCTTGGAATTGCTTGAACGAGGTTTGCAAATGCTATGATAAAGGAGGCAATCTTTCTGCTGCGGAGAGAGATTAAGGCTAAAGGAATCCCTACCCCTATGCTTATGAAGAGTGCGGAGTAAGTAAGGATTAGGTGCTCCCAAGTAGCGCCCAAAATGTTCTCAATGGCTACCATGGAACCTCGCCTCGAGTTTTTTCTCTATTAATGCCGCAAGCCCGTCCAAGGCTATTGCCAGAAAGCCCACCCAGAGGCTGGAAACCAAGATGATGTTTTTATCATAGAGGTGAATCCCTGTTTGAATTGGGGCTCCAAGGCCTCCTGCCGCTATAAGTCCTCCTAAAGTTACAACGCCCATCGTGAAGACTATCGCTATCCTTATTCCTGCAGCAATTAGAGGAAGCGCTAAAGGAAAGCGCACCTTTAAGAGTATCTCCTTCTCAGTTAGGCCAAGTGCTTGGGCCACCTCTATATGGCTCTTACTCACGCTCGTTAAGCCTGTGTAGGTGTTCCTCGCTATTGGCAGAAGGGAGTAAAGGATTGAAGCTATTATCGTGGGCCCTTTTCCTAGTCCCGCTAATGGAAGGAGGAGGACTAACAGTGCTAAAGATGGAATTGTTTCGACGATGTTCAGGAAGTTGAAGGCCAAGTCCGCTAACTTTGGGTTTTTATAGAGGATAAAACCAATTAAAACGCCTAAAATGATTGAAACAAAAAGCGCTATGCCGAACATGGAGAGGTGCTCCACTGTTCTTGCGCCCAAATTTTGGCTTTCCCAAACTTCTAAAAACGTGTTTATCATTTGGACACCTCAAATCAGCCTTAAGAGAACTTCATCTGCGAGGAGCATTCCTATGGGTTTATGGTTTTCAACAACAATGGCTATCGATGCTTTCTCTATCTTCAAGATTTGAAGGGAAGAGGCTAAATTGTCTTTGGAAGTGAAGGAGAGGGCTTCACTAGCTGAATCCCCTAGCTTTCTTTCACCATCTAGCCTCAGGAGGGTTTTAAGCTCGATAATACCTTGATATTCCCCTCTCTCAACGACTATCCCAAATTCTACACCTCTCTCAGTCATGAGATTTATAGCCTCTTTGACCGTTAAGCTCCACTCAAACAGGTATTTTTCTTCGATTGGCCGCATAACATCCCCAACTCTCAGTGTATCCATGTGCTTGAACTTTTTATCAGCGTTCACGAGCTTTGCGACAAACTCATTAGCAGGGTTTAGAACCAGCTCATCAGGTGCCCCCACTTGAATTAATTTTCCATCCTTCATTACCGCTATTCTGTCTCCGAGCTTAAATGCCTCCTCTATGTCGTGGGTTACGAAGATTATCGTCCTGCCGAGCTTTTCTTTAATCTCAAGGAACTCCTCTTGGAGCTGTTTTCTTAAAATCGGGTCTAGTGCTCCAAAGGGCTCGTCCATTAATAGAAGGGGTGGGTCAAGCATGAAAGCCCTCGCCAAGCCTACCCTCTGCTGCTGCCCTCCGCTCAGCTGTCTCGGATAGCGGTTCATAAACTGCTCTGGGGGTAAGTCCACAAGCTCTAAAAGCTCTCTAACACGCCTATCAATCTCTTCATCGCTCCACCCTTCGAGCTTCGCCAAAAGCCCTATATTGCCTCTAACCGTCATATGGGGGAACAGTCCTATTTGCTGGATTGCATAGCCTATGTTCCTTCTAAGCTCTATGGGGTTGAAACTCATGATATTCTGCCCGTTTATTGTAATCTCCCCTTCATCGAGTTCAACCAGCCGATTTATCATCCTTAAAGTGGTTGTCTTTCCGGAACCACTTGGCCCAATGAGAATTAGCAATTCCCCACCAACTACCTCTAAATCAACGTGATCAACTGCCACAAAATCCCCATACCTTTTGGTGACGCCGTTAAGCTCCACCTTCTCTATTTTATCAAAGAGCCTCATAAAACCACCCCAAAAAAGAAAAAGGGGTTATCCCTTAATTAAGCCCTGCTCTATTAAAAACTCCCTCGCTATTTCTCTAGCGTCTTTCTTTTCTACGTCATACTTGTAGTTGAGCTTTCTCATGGTGTCAGTGTCAATTTTATTCTCAAGCTTTTTGAGAACTTCCATGACTTCTGGATGCTTGTCTGCGAACTCTTTCGTAACGATTATTATGGCGTCGTAGGGAGGCAGAGCTCCTTTATCATCCTCCAATATTTTAAGATTGAATAAATCTACCCTTGCATCTGTTGTATAAGCTGTTATCGCGTCCACTTGGTCGTTTTTAATTGCTTCATACATCAAAGTTGGCTCCATTTGTTTTACATCTTCAAATGTGAAGCCGTAGACCTTCTTTATTTGCGGCAGTCCATCGGG
Source organism: Palaeococcus pacificus DY20341 (assembly GCF_000725425.1). NCBI lineage: Archaea > Methanobacteriati > Methanobacteriota > Thermococci > Thermococcales > Thermococcaceae > Palaeococcus > Palaeococcus pacificus. The sequence continues at coordinate 1,011,898 of NZ_CP006019.1, forward strand.
CCTCGAAGCAAACTCTGGATCTGTTCCAAGCGTCATTTTGGAAGCGTATTCTTCAAGCTCACTTATCTTTGAAATTCCTTTTTCGTCTGCAAAGCTCTTTTTAACTGCTATTGCATAATCATCCCTAAAACCGAGCTTTACAGCAACTAAAACTCCATCCCTCTTAAGGAGCTCTTCTTTGCTCTTTTCATAAACTATATTAGGATCCCACTTCTCTAGAGGAGGAAGTTTAAGAATAACATTGTATGCTGTGCCAGTGTATTCAACATACATGTGGATCTGACCCTTCTTCAGGGCTTCATAGTTAACTAAAGTTCCTCCCAAGCCTTCTTTTACATCAACATCGTATCCCTCTTCTTCTAGGAGAAGAGCAATCATATGAGCTAGGATATACTGCTCATTAAAAGGCTTTGAACCGATTACAATGGTTTCTTTTTCTCCCCCACTTATGCATCCACTCAATACTATCATGGTTGCTAGAAAAAACAATAGTGGTATAACAAAAGTCTTTTTCAAGTTCGACCACCGACATAAGTTAGGTGTTAAAGATTTAAATAACTTTTTGCTAAACTAAAACCCCATATTTGCTTTACGTCTATCAATTTCACCACGACAAAATAATTTTAAAAACGTTCATTCATTTTCTAAAATTTCCAAAAAAGCTTATCTAATGCACGCTTTTTTATCAAATAGCATCCAAATCACGGCAATGCCCAATAGTGCACCTTTGGTAGGCGAAAGCTTTAAATGTTTTACATACGTAAAAGGATTTAGCAAATCGTAGGTGATGATTATGGCAGATGTCGAAGTCAAAAAGGAAGAATACCTTGTTATAGGAAAAACTGATGCCGTTGAGATAAGTGTTGACACATTTTTATGCAAGGGTTGCGGTATTTGTTTGGAACTCTGCCCAAGAACAGTTTTTGAATGGAGCCAAGAGCTTAGCGAAAAAGGTGTCCACTATCCTGTGGCTGTTAAAGCTGATAAGTGTGTTAAATGTAAGCTGTGCGAGCTTTTATGCCCTGACTTTGCAATAGCGGTTAAATGGTGATTTTAATGATAATACGTGGTGACGAGCCCGAACAGATTGAGCTCTTAAAAAAACTATATCCCAAGGGCAACTACTTCATGCAGGGCGATGAAGCCATAGCCTATGGCGCTCTTTTTGCTGGCTGTAGGTTCTATGCAGGTTATCCAATAACTCCCGCAAGCGAAATAGCAGAGACTATGGCGAGGGAGCTCCCAAAGGTGAAAGGTTACTACATCCAGATGGAGGATGAGATAGCGAGCATTGCTGCTGTTGTTGGTGCTTCATGGACAGGGTTAAAGAGTATGACCGCCACTTCCGGCCCCGGCTTCAGCTTAATGCAGGAAAATTTAGGCCTCGCAATAATGACTGAGACTCCTCTAGTTTTGGTGGATGTCCAGAGGAGCGGTCCATCAACAGGTCAGGCCACAAAAGGGGCCCAAGGAGATTTCTTCCAAGCAAGATGGGGAACTCATGGGGATCACCCAATAATAGCAATCTCACCTACGAGCGTTGAAGATAGCTTTTGGGAAACTATTAGGGCATTTAACTTGAGTGAAAAGTTTAGAATTCCTGTTGTCCTTTTGGCCGATGGGGTGATAGGACATACGAGGGAACAGATTAGACTTCCTGACCCAGAGGACGTCGAAATACTCTATAGAAAGCTTCCAAAGAATGAGGAAGAAGCTAAGTATCCTTTTGGTGATGTCCACGGCGATCTAATCCCACCGATGCCACTGTTTGGGAAGGGCTACTTCACACACGTCACAGGCTCAACACACAAAGAGACTGGCCTTAGAGATGTTTACACTCCTGAGGTTCACAACCGCTTAGTGAGAAGGCTGCACGATAAGATAGAGAAGCATAGGGCTGAGATAGAAAAGTGGGAGGAGTATTACACTGAGGATGCTGAGATTTTAGTGGTGAGCTGGGGAGTAAGTGCAAGACCTTCGCTTGGTGCCGTTCTCAAAGCGAGAGAGGAAGGCATTAATGTTGGTCTCTTCGTTCCAAAGACTATGCACCCGTTCCCAGAGAAGCGCATAAAAGAGCTTGGAAAGCAGGTTAGGGCCATTTTAGTGCCTGAGATGAACCTCGGTCAGATCATATTAGAAATTCAAAGATTTGTCAACGATGACGTTGTGCTAAAGGGTGTTAACAAGATTGGCGGTGTTCCATTAACGGTGCAAGAAATACTAAAAGAGATAAAGGAATTGAGCTCAGCCGAGCGTTCTCGTCACCGTTCGGCGGATTAGATATTCATCATAGCTCATGTGAGGTTTAGTCGTTGGGTATTTAAAGGTGATGCGTATGGAAAAAATTCACACCAAGTATGATATGGCCAAATATTTGAGAAAAGAAGCCCTTCCCACGGCTCTCTGTCCGGGTTGTGGTGGTGGGACTGTCTTAAACGCTTTTGCCAATGCAGTTGACCAGCTCAAAATTGATCCCAAGGACTTGGTAATGGTGAGCGGAATCGGCTGTTCAGCATGGATTGCCTCGCCATATTTCTTAGCTGATACTTTGCATACAACTCATGGAAGAGCAATAGCCTTTGCAACGGGCGTTAAAGTTGGTCTTCCCGATAAGAAGGTAGTGGTTATTAGTGGTGATGGTGATTTAGCGGGCATTGGAGGAAACCACCTCATCCATGCAGCAAGGAGGAACGTAGACATAACCGTAATTTTGGTGAACAACTTTATCTACGGTATGACCGGGGGTCAGGTGGGTCCGACTACACCCTTTGGTGCCAACACGACGACAAGTCCATACGGCAACATAGAGCACCCAATCAATATAAGCGAGACAATAGCTGCTGCTGGAGCTTCTTATGTCGCGAGGTGGACGACTTTTCATGTGTATCAGCTCATAGAGAGCATAAAGAAGGCTCTCCAGGTTAAAGGCTTCTCCCTTGTTGAGGTCGTCTCTCAGTGCCCCGTCCAGTTCGGAAGGAGGAATAGAATGAAAACTCCCGCTGAGATGCTTAGATGGTTCCAAAAGAACAGCGTACCGATAAGTAAGGCTAAAAATATGAGTCCAGAAGAGCTTGAAGGCAAAATAGTCATTGGCGAAATTATCAGCAGGGAGAGGCCAGAGTTCACAGAAGAGCTCAACAAAATCATCGAAAAGCTGGGGGGAGGAGAATGACCCAAATTAGGATTGCCGGTTTTGGCGGCCAAGGAGTTATACTAGCTGGTGTAATTTTGGGTGAAGCGGCCGCTATTGAGGGTCTAAACGTTATCCAAACGCAGGACTATGGCTCCCAAAGCAGAGGAGGGCACTCTGTAGCAGATGTCATCATTTCAAAGGAGCCTATTTACGATGTTATAGTCACGAAAGCCGATGTCCTTCTGGCAATGTCGCAAATTGGTTATAGGGGCACAAAAGAGAGTTTGAAAGATGAAGGTCTTTTGATAATCGACACGGACTTAGTGGAGCCGGACAGGGAGTTTATAGGTGCTCCTTTCACAAGGCTGGCTGAGGAAGAAGTTGGTTTGGCTTTGACAGTCAATATGGTGGCTTTAGGCTATTTAGTGGCTAAGACAGGGGTTGTGAAAAAAGAAAGTGTTGAAGAGGCTATAAAGAGAAGAGTCCCAAAGGGGACAGAAGAAGTTAACCTAAAAGCATTTAGAATTGGATATGAGGAGGGAGCAAAATGAAGTATCCATTTCCAGTTGGAGAGAGCGATTTTATACAAGGGGATGAGGCCATAGCGAGGGCAGCCATTTTGGCAGGATGCAGGTTTTACGCTGGATATCCAATTACCCCTGCAAGCGAGATATTTGAGGCAATGGCTCTCTACATGCCTCTCGTAGACGGTGTTTCAATACAAATAGAGGATGAAATTGGAAGTTTGGCAGCTGTGATTGGCGCTTCATGGGCAGGCGCTAAAGCAATGACTGCCACTTCTGGTCCAGGCTTTAGCTTGATGATGGAAAACCTTGGCTATGCAATTATGACCGAGACCCCATTGGTTTTGGTCGATGTCCAGAGGAGTGGCCCATCAACAGGACAGCCCACTTTAGCAGCTCAGGGCGATGTTATGCAGGCTATATGGGGCACTCACGGAGATCACAGTATAATTGTTTTAACCCCTGCAACGGTTCAGGAAGCCTTTGATATGACAATTAGGGCATTTAACTTGGCTGAAAAGTATAGGACTCCCGTTGTTTTGCTAACGGACGGTGAAGTTGGACACATGAGGGAGCGCGTCAACATACCAGATCCAGATGAGATTGAGCTCGTTTATAGGAAGCTTCCAAGGAATGAGGATGAAGCTAAATATCCTTTCAGAGACTGGGACAGCGACGGAATTCCACCAATGCCGGTCTTCGGCAAAGGCTATCACGCATATGTGACGGGGCTAACGCACGATGAGAGAGGAAGGCCCAAGACTGTTGAGGCGGAGATTCATGAGAAGCTCATTAACCGTATCATAGGCAAAATTGAGAAAAATAAGGATGATATCATCGAATATGAAACGTTCGGCCTTGAAGATGCTGAAGTAGCGATAGTGAGCTATGGAATTGTTGCCCGCTCTGCAATAAGGGCCGTTAAAATCCTCCGCAAAGAGGGGATTAAAGCTGGACTGTTAAAGCTCAACGTTGTTTGGCCTTTTGACTTTGAGATGATTGAGGATATAGCGGAGCAGGTGGGCAAGATATACGTGCCAGAAATGAACCTTGGACAGGTCTACCACCTTGTCAAAGAAGGAGCAAACGGTAAAGCAGAGGTTGAGCTAATTCCAAAGATAGGTGGGGAGATACACACACCCGATGATATAGTTAGAGCGGTGAGGTGATGCTCATGTATCTTAAGTCAAGCTATGATATTAGGGACAAATACTTAAGAAAGGATATGCTTCCCACAATATTTTGCCCGGGATGTGGTATAGGAGCGGTTCTCCAATACACCCTTAGGGCCATAGATGAATTGGGATGGAGCAAAGATGAAGTAGTGTGGGTGAGCGGAATCGGCTGCTCCGCGAGAGTTCCAGGCTTTGTTGATTTCGACGGATTGCACACGACTCACGGAAGGGCCTTAGCATTTGCCACGGGAATTAAGATGGCTAACCCTGATTTAAAGGTAATCGCGTTTATGGGCGATGGTGATGCTGCTGCGATAGGTGGAAACCACTTTATCCACGCAATAAGGCGTAACTTAGATGTTACGGTTATCTTAATAAACAACTTTACCTATGGAATGACCGGTGGACAGGTTGCTCCTACCGCTCTTAAGGGCTTAAAAGGAACCACCGCCCCATACGGCAACTTTGAGAATCCCTTTGACATTGCAAACCTTGCAGTCGCGGCCGGAGCCAACTATGTGGCAAGATGGAGCGTGTTTAACTACCTGCAAGGAATAAACAGCATAAAGAAGGCTTTGCAAAAGAAGGGCTTCTCATTGGTGGAGTTTCTAAGTCAGTGCCCGATAAGCTTTGGAAGAAGGAATAAGATGAAGACAGGTGCAGAGCTAATAAGGTGGTATCAAAAGATTACAGTGCCGATAAGTAAGGCTAAAAATATGAGTCCAGAAGAGCTTGAAGGCAAAATAGTCATTGGCGAATTCGTGGACAGGGACAGGCCAAGCTTAGATGAGGAGTATGAGCGTTATAAAAGGAGAGCGAAGGAGATAATGGGGTGGAAGGAATGAGGCAAGAAGTCTTAATAGGTGGCTTTGGAGGCCAAGGAGTTATACTAGCAAGTGTTATACTGGGAAGAGCCGCTTCCGTTTACGATGGGCTTTACGCAGTGCAGACACAAGCTTATGGCCCAGAATCAAGAGGAGGGGCTAGTAGAGCAGAAGTAGTCATAAGCGATGAACCTGTGGATTATCCAAAAGCTTTGAAGCCCAAATACATGGTTCTGCTCTCTCAAGAGGCCTACGACAAATATTTACCATTAGCTGCAGAAGGAGCGGTGGTTTTGGTTGAGGCTGATCTCGTTCCCCATAGGAACAAAGAGCTCGAGAAAAACCTCAAAGTTTACGCTTTGCCTTTCACGGAGATAGCTGAAGAAACAACTGGGCTAAGCTTAACTATGAACATCCTTGTTTTGGGCTTTTTGGCAAAGGTTACAGGCTTAGTTGAGCAGGATTCAATAGAGAAAGCGATTCTCGATGCTGTTCCAAAAGGAACGGAGCAAATAAACCTTAGGGCACTCCACAAGGGCTTTGAGCTTGGGGAGAAAGCTTTGAACGGGGACTTGTAATTTTTCATTTCTCCTTCCTTTCTGCGAAACTTTAATAACTTCTTCATTGCTATTTCTCAACGGTGAAATCGTGGAGCTGATTGGGATAACTTTCATTAGCAACGTGAGAGATGAAAAGGTAATGGGAAATGGGATTATTTTTAGAATTTATGAGAGAGTCGCTGAGTATTTAAATCTCAACGATATCTCTGAGGATACTCACCTAGTTCTCCTTCATAAGATATCCCTTGACCCAGTCTACTTAATTTCCATCCCGACTGAAAACGGCAAAGTTAAGGCATATTCTTTAAAGGCAGTCATTGACGCGCTGTACTCAAAGCTCCTCGAAGAGAGGGAGGATTTGGTTTGGAAGAGGGAGCAGAATCTTCAAGAAAAAGCAAAAAAGCTTGGAGAAAACGTCAATATCTACGATGAGCTCAAGAAGTTCAAGTTTAACAAGATTATTGGAATTGTTAGCTTTCCGCTCATAGACAGGAACCCCTACTTCGGCTACTATGAGAAGTTTTTGGGCATACATAAAAAAATTGGTGAGAAAGAAGTCATGGTGCTCTCAATAAAGCCGTTCTTTAGTGAGGATACCGATCTTTTGGTGGATAGAGTTGCCAAAGGTATACTTCACGAAATAGGCCACAGCTATGGCTTAGACCACTGCGAGAACAGTTGTATAATGCATCCTCCAAAGAACATCCAAGATTGGGATAGGAGGAGGCCTTACTTCTGTGCAGAATGCCTAGCGGAGCTGAAGAAAAATGCTGGGTGGATTTAAAATTAGCGTTATTATTCCCGCCTATAATGAAGCCAAGAGGATTGGGGGAGTTCTCTCGAGGATTCCTGACTTTGTGGATGAGGTTATTGTGGTCGATGATGGAAGTGGAGATGAGACGAGTGAAGTTGCGCGGAGCTTTGGTGTTAAAGTAATCCGCTTAAATGAAAACCAAGGCAAAGGCGCTGCTATGAGTGCTGGCATCGAAGAGGTATCGGGGGATATAGTGGTTTTTATGGATGCGGACGGCCAGCACAAACCTGAGGAGATTATTAAACTCCTAAAGCCAATTGTAGACGGAAAAGCTGACTTTGTAGTAGGCTCTAGAATGATAAAGACCCAAGGAAAGAGGCCATTTATAAGGAAGCTCAGCAATTTTCTGAGTACCGCGCTTATTAGACTTAAGCTCGGTGTAAATGTTAAGGACACTCAAAGCGGCTTTAGGGCAATAAAAAGGGAGTTTCTTCCTCAAATCGAGAGCAAGCGCTATGAGGTAGAAACCGAAGTGCTGATAAAAGCGGTAAAGAAGGGTGCAAGAGTAAAGGAAGTTCCTGTAGAGAGAATTTACGGCATTGAGACGGGGCACTTTAGGTTCGAAGATATCCTGCGGTTTTTATGGACTCTCTTAAAATATTAAAGGCTAAAGGCGCCTTCTCAAGACTAGAGGGACTAAAGCAATGGCTAAAATCATCACAGGCCCACATATGCCTTCTTCTGGAACTGTTGTGGTCGTTTCGAAGGGAGAAGATGTCGAGACTTCGCATTTTGCTAAACCAGCGTTTACAGTTTCTTCTGTCCAGTTAAGCCAAGCATAGACGTGCTTATCGAAGATGAACTCAGCCCAGTAGAAGTCGCTGTCCATGGCTTGAGAAAGGCCGTAAAGGGCTTTATAGTAAACTTCGTTTTTACTGCATTTTTCTTTATACTCCTGAATTAGTGTGTAAACTTTCTCATCACGCTTCCACATTGGTTCTTGAAGGTTTTTGCGCTCTCTTGTCCACTTGTCCCAAGAGCACAGCCAGGAAGTCGCTAGGGGGGTAACGTTTTGATAGGGCTTGAGCTTTAGTGTGGCTTCTCTAAACGTTACTGTTTTTAAGAGGCCTTTCTCTTGAGCTTCCTCTAAGTATTGAAGGAGAGCCTCAAAGTAGAATGCTGTTAAGGGAGGATTATTTGAGAAGATAATCCAATTTTCACCGTCAGCTGCTATCGTTACGACTTCGGCACTTGGATCTTTGCTTCTAACGCTCAAAATTTTCTCCACTATCTCTTTGGCTTTTTCCCTTGCTTCTTCTTCGCTTCTGAAGTTGTTGTTAAATGCAAACTCGTCGCTTAGGGAGTGGTCTCTAAAGAGGATTAAAGTGCTTGAGTTTTCAAGCTTATAAAGGTGGTAGGGGGAATATGGATAGAGAACCCTCAGATGGCATCTATCATCGAGAGGGAAATATTTTATAGAGTATTTGTCAAACAGGTATGCCAGCTTAGGACTAAATGCCATCTCTGGGAGCCACATTCCATTTGTTTTAATGTTCATTACTTCCTCCGTCGTTTTCATTCCCAAATTGAGCTCATAGTCTAAGAGGTCAAACCACCCGTACTTCTCCGCGATGTATCCACTAATTGGGTGGGCAAAGTAGCTCGATAAAATGTCTATCTGCCCTCTTTCATAGAGCTGCTTGTAGAGTTCTATGGTTTCTTGTACACGTTTTGCCTCTGCGCTGTCTGGAGTAAAGCATTGGTATTGGGGATAGCTCTGACACCAGCCGCTTTTAGTAAGGTTCCACTGCCACAGAAGTGAGGGGGAAAGATGGTACGTCATCTTTATCTGCGGATATTTTTGAAGTATGTAAGCGTGGAAGTAGTATGCTCCTCCGGGATAGTAAGGATAAAGCTCGTCTTCATAAGTGTGTACAAGGGCCCACGGACCGTGAAGGGTTCCATTGGGCCAAACACCAGGGCTCTGGTGATGATGCCATATAAAGACCACATATAAAGGTGTTCCTTCCTTTTTGAATGCTGACACCTCTTTCTCTGCGGAGGAAATAACCTCATCTTTAAGCTCCAGCGTAGCCTTTATTTTGCATACGCCTGAAACAGCGCCTTCGAGAGTTGTTTCACTTTCTTTTTCAAGCGAAACTGGAACTGTAACTTGGCTAACTCCCTTTTCACTACACACCAGCTGGGCTTTTAGCTCTGCAGTTTCGTTGAGTGGTTCTTTGGGTATTAGCCTTATTTTAATGGTTATTTTCTCACCTTCAATTGGAAAATCAGGAACTTCAAAAATTATCTTAAACTTCTCCTTTGAGATGTATTTTATCATTCCTCTATAAATCTCGGGATAAATGCTCTCTACGTCTTCAATAGTCCCAACAAATATCTCAAATACATAGGTCTTGCTTTCCCCGGGATTTAGCTCTAATGGAGCAAATTCCGCTCTTGTTTCGCTTCCCCAGCCCGAGCTCTCGAGCCAAAGAGCTTTGCTTTCCTCTTTCGGAAAAATCAGTGCTATCAAATCTTCCTCAAAATCCACCAGCCCAAAGGCCTTAAGTTTAGTTCCCAGCCTAACCCAGTTTTTGTTATCTACATGGAGCTCGTCATCAACCCAAATCTGCTTTTCGCCTCCGGGTTTTCCTAAATAGCCTGCCCAAGCCATTGCATAGCCCAAAGAAAAGCCGTCCCAATTGGTCTCACTTTTAAATGTCTCTTTTCCGTTGTTAGTGAACCTAACAGTGAGCCTTGCCCTATTCTCATCCAGTTGCTCAAAAATCTTCTCAACAAAAAGGTCGCCAACTTCTGTTGTTCCAATTATTTTTTCTCCTTCTACCCGCAGCTGATACTCTTTGGTTGCTAGAGAACCGGGCCATGGTTCGCTCAGCAGCCAATCCCAGAGAGGATAGCTCTTCCCTAAAGCGCCCCTATCTCCTGCATCAATGATATTTTTGCTGTTTATCTCCCACTGTTCCAGTACAAAGCCATTATTGGAGATTTTAACATCTCCTTGTGCACTTGAATATGGAAGCAGAGAGAACACCAAGAGGAAAATCAATACAATACTGGCTTTGCGCATGATATCACCAATAGGGATACACGAAAGATGTAAATAAAGTTATTGCCTTTGGAGGAGTATGTCCAAGAGGGAAGCGAGCAAAATCAGCCCGCCGCCGATTATGGTCATAAGGCTGGGGATTTCTCCAAAAATTAGAGATGCATACACTATGGCGCTTAAGGGATCTAAATAGCTTAGCAAAGCTGCTTCATTGGCCTTAACGCTCTTAAGCCCCTGCATGTAGATTAGCAATGCAAAGACCGTGTGAACTAGGGCTATTACGGAAGCGGCATAGAAAGAGCTTGAGGAGAAAGTTAGACCCCTACCTAAAACCACTGGGAGCAGAACAATAGTTGCAAAGAGGAGCTGGAAGAAAGTTAGGGCAGAGCTCTCAACATCTCTGAGGTATCTCCCAAGTATTGTAACGCATGCGTAGAAGAATGCCCCACCTAAGGCAAATAAAACTCCCAAAAAGTCCCTATTTGAGAAGGAAATCTCTTCTTGGCCTGCTATTATCAGTGCACCTAAAAAGGCCGTGAAAACTAGGGCAGACTTCTTTAGTGTTATAGGCTCCTTTAAAAACACTATTGAGAGGAGAACTACAATTATGGGCGCTAGGTAATAAATGAGGGTAGCTTTGGGGATATCCGTGTAGAGAACTGCTGAAAAAAAGAGAATCCAATTTAAACCAAGGGATAGGCCTAATAAGAAGACGAGCTTTATTCTTGGCTTAATGCTCAGATACGCATTTTTAATCCACATAGGACTCTTCAGAGTGTAGATGAAGGCAAATATTAAACTGCCGAGGAACACCCTAACAAAGGCTAAGCTTATTCCGTCCATCTTGGAAAAGCGGGCAAAAATTCCTACGCTTCCCCATATTATCATGGAAAGGATGATTTTACCTCTTCCAGAGTCCATCACTCCTCCTCCGAAGATTCAAGCCAGAGCTTATACGCTTCCTCAACTTCCTTTGCTCTGAATTTGGGAACAGCTTTTTTGAATGGGTTAAACTTCTCCAAATCTCCCTCCTTTGAACCTATATATGTAGTTACAAAGCCTACTCTGGAGTGGAGAGATGATGGAACCCTCAAAATTCTCTTGACATCTATGGTAACTTTACCGTCGAAGTATGCCTTTGAGAAAGTCGTTGAGAGTGCGAAGAGTTTGAGAAGCGTCCTATATCCAATACCTCCTGGAAACGCTCTTAGTATTGCTTTTTTGACAAATCCCTCGTAGATTTGTTCCTTATTGTGCAAGATACTTGCTATTTGGTTTTTATTTAACCCAATATTCCTAAGATGATTGAAGTTCGTCCTCAGAATAAAGTAGCCAAAGCGCAGCCTGAACACCCTCGGGTATCCAGAGGAGAGTATTATCTTCTTGGAGCTTAAATCGTCGAATGTTATCTCATGAGCTGCTGATATGTATGATAAAAGTTTTTCCCTCGCTTTTGAGTCCAAATCAAGAGCCCAATCGTCAAGAACTCTTATATGATAGCCCCTTCCGGAGTAGACAACGTGAATATCCTCAAACCCTAAATCCTCATTCAAGACTATAAGCGTGTCCTTGGCAAGCTCTCTAGCATCTTCTAAGCAAATTGGGCACACTTTCCCGCTCTCGTGGTTGCAACGCTTTAGGGGTAAGTCCTTAGCGTCTATGTCAAAAACGAGCTCTGCCCCAAGCCAGCCCTCCATCCCCGCGGGGTCTTCATATAATGCAACGCTCGAGAACATAGCGTAAGGAGCGGTAGTTTTAACGTAGTCTTCCAAGTCTCTAATGTCGTGGAAAACATTTTTGCGGTCGCTCGGGCCGTCTCCAGTGTGGTCAAATCCAAATTCTCGATTCTCAAGGTGTTCCACCAAGAACTTGGGTAGCTTTGTTGCGTTCCACTCCTTTGAATAGTATAGCCTCCTCTCTTTCTTACTTACTTCCCTAAAGAGCTCGCTCATTCCTTCCCCTCCGCTTTCTTGCTTTCTATATAGAGCTTCCTCAGGTAGTAGGTTAGCGGGTTCTTGATGTAGCGGCAATCTTTGTCGGGCTTGCATAGCTCTGGGGCATTGGCTCTAATTTTGGAACAGTTCGGTGGAAAGTACCATGTAGAACTACCGCTGTCTTCGAGGGTTGGAGTCATCGTAAACCCGAAGCCCAAATGGTACCAAATGTTCTTTATCTCGTTTGGCTGGTCCTCAAAGAGCGGTGGATTGCAGCGATTGCCTGCTTCTATGATGATTGGGAGTATCTCTTTCTCTATGATGCTCATATCTTTAATGCAGTCTTTAACTCTAACATCCCTTCTTTGAGAGTTTGGACAAATCCTCGCATAGCTCAAGAAGGATGTTAAGAGCACGGTTATGGCGTAGTTTCTAAGGCCGCTCCCAACGCCGCTGAGAGCAATCCTAACGCACGGTGGGAAGAGCTCAAAGCGCAAAGGCTGTGCTTCACCTCCAATTCTCTCCAAACGCTCTTTAAAGTGCTCTCTAGCAATTTCGCTGAGACGGTTGTAAAGCTCAAGATAATAAGAGGGGAGTTCTTCTCTAAGCTCGTAGAACAGATTAACAGCTCTCTCAAGGTTTCTCTCAAAAGCACTTTCCCAAAGCTCCTTCAACTGCCCTTTTGTTAAATAGGCATAGCCTCCTCTAATGTAGTACTCACTGAGCTCTTTTGAGCTTAGGGAGAGCAGATTTTTAAGGTGAATTTTGTATTTAAGTCTCAGCTCTTCCTTTTCTTCCTCGGGGAGTGCGTCCTCTAAGCGCTTTTCCAATATGACAGCATCTCCCTTTGGAATTTCATCCTTTCCGGCGAGCACAATGGGGATAGCTAGGTTATCCAAGTCAAAACTTTGAGAAATCTTCCTCCTGTAGATTTCCAAGTTCGCTTTTTTAACGAGCTCCATTTCAATACCATAGGGAGAGAATGCTAAAGCTCCAAGCAGCGCGTAGAAGCTCATTAAGTCTCTTAAGTCGTCCAAGTTTAGGATATACTCCGGGATTTTTCCTTCTTTAACCCATCTAACTCTATCTAATGCCACCTCAATGTCAAGATAGTTTGGAATAAGCCTCAAGAAGTTGTTCATGCTCTCAAATTCAGCGAGTGTTTCCTTTGCCTTCTTTCCGAAGGGGTCTATCATCGCCTCACCTTAGACGTGTTGAAGCTTATGACATAAAACTATTGTGCTTTCCTAACCTCCACCCAAGTTGAGTGATATGCCGAGGCTTTGCCGTATTCTTCTACGGTTGAGTCGCTCGTTAAAAAGTTCACGTTCCATCCCAAAAGTTTCGGCCAAAATGCTTTGTAAAGGAGCACTACTCCGCTTGGAACGTCCTCACTGAGTTTTGCCCTGGTCTTTATGCTCCCTTTTGAATTGTACACCTCCACCAAATCCCCATCTTCGATTCCCCTTTCTTTAGCGTCTTTTGGGTTTATATACAGGTTGGGGTCTATTATGCCGTAGGTGTTGTGATATTGGCTCGTTATGGTCATCCTATGCGTTGGACTCAGGAGCTGCAACCCCTTACCTTTTAAAGGCTTATATTCAGGGAATGGGTTTAATCCCCTCTCAGTGGCTCTTTGGGAATAAAATTCAATCCTTCCGCTCGGCGTTTTGTATTCTCTCTGTCTTTCGGGCACCTTCACAAAGCCTTTCTCCTTAAGCTCCTCCCAGCTTAACCCATTTTGCTCTAAGATTTTTCTAATTACTTGCTCTTCGCTCTCGTAGAGATAGGGATTATCTATTTCCAGGGCTTTCGCCAGGAGGGTAGTTACTTCACGGTTGCTCTTGCCGTAGAGCTTTGTAACCGGTTCGTTCAGCATAACGTAGGGGTGGTAATAGGAGTCTGCTATGTCCAAGCGCTCGAAAAATGTATTTGCAGGAAGAACGATGTCCGCATGGAGAGCTGTGTCAGTTAAAAATATGTCGTGCACCACAACAAAAACATCGCTCTCTTTTAAAGCCTTCCTCAAACGGTTTTGATTTGGTAGAGAAGCTAAAGGATTGGAGTTATAGATGTAGAGAAACTTTATCTCCCCACTTTCTATATGCTCAGCCAGCTCCATCTGCGGAATTCTTCTAATAGGCTTTGTTCTTAAGAAAGACCCTTCAGCATAGCTTTTGTCTATGGTTTTCATATCATAGATAAAGCCGAACTTGTGGCCGACGAGGGCTGGAAGAATACTTATCGCTCTAACCGCTTCACCTCCGCTGAGGCTCCTTTGGAAGCCGTAGCCTATGTGAATTACACCCTTTTTCTCAGCGTAATTAAAGGCGAACTCTTCTATCGCATGCTTTGAAATCCCTGTTTCTGCACTTACAAAGTCCAAATCAAGACGTGACACGTATTTCTTGAATTCCTCAAACCCATAGACATTTTTCTCAACGAAGGCCTTATCATAAAGCTCATTCTCGATTATAAGCTTAGCTATTGAAAGTGCGAACAGAACATCAGTGTTGGGCTTTATTTGGAAAAACTTATCGCTCCGCTTAGCAGTCTCTGTCTTTACAACGTCAACTACCCACTTTTCAAGCCCGTATCTTTTAGTCAACATAAATCCGTGGAGGTTTGTCCAAAAGGCGTTAATTCCCCAGTAAACAATTAATTTCTGATTTTTGAGATCTTCAGGGTTAAATCCTACTGCACTTCCATAAACGTCTTTCAAAGCCTCCTGCCCAGCCCGATCACAAATAGCATAATCTATGAAGCTGGCGTTTAGATAATGAAAAAGCCTTAGGGGGAATGAGTAATTTACTACCCCTCTATCTCCAGCATATTGGTAAACAAGGACGCTTTCACTCCCATTCTTTTTTATAGTTTCTTTCAACTTTTGAGCTATTAGGGATATGACTTCACTCCAATCGGCCCTTCTAAACTTACCTTCCCCTCTTCCGCCAGTGCGTATTAAGGGGCTTTTAAGCCTCTCCTCACTGTGAAACCACTTTGGGAGGAGAGCTCCTTTGGGACACAGCAAACCTTGGGTAATTGGATGGTTGGGATTTCCCCTCACTGTAAGCGTTCCATTTTTAAATTGACTTATTACAGAGCATGTATCGTAGCAGTCACGCATACATACGTTGAACATTTGACCACCAGGAGAAAATTAGAAATTCTTTTTAAAAATTGTTTCCACATGTATTTGTTTTATATTCTAATTATCGAAACTTTTAAAGAATCTTGAAGATTTCGCTATATGGAGCTTTCCCCATTATAAAAATTTTAAAAGTTGGTCAAGGGTTATCCAAAAATCTTATAATAGTGTAACTCACAAAGAATTAAACAATGCAGTATTGGAATCTCTTTATAAATTATTGCTGATAATTGTGTAAGGTGGTAATGATGACTCTTGAATATAAGATGAAAAGGATAAAAAGTGGAATCCCTGGCTTTGATGACCTTATTCAAGGGGGGTTCCCTGAGAACACGACTGTTTTAGTTGCCGGTGGTACGGGAACAGGAAAAACAACATTTGGCCTTCAGTTTATATATAAAGGTGCTGAAGAATATGGAGAGCCAGGAGTTTTTGTTACACTTGAAGAGAGAGCTAAAGATATTAGAAGAGAGGTTAAATCTTTCGGTTGGGACTTTAAAGCGTTAGAAAATAAGGGTCTAATAGCAATAATTGATGGGGTTAGCTCTGCTGTGGGTTTGCCCTCTGAAGAAAAGTTCGCTCTCGAGGAAAAGTTCAATATTGATAACTTTTTGAGATACATTTACAGGGTTGTCAAGTCAATAAACGCTAAGCGTTTGGTTATAGATTCGATTCCATCCCTAGCATTTAGACTTGAGGATGAAAGACAAATTAGGGAGGTTCTCCTTAAATTGAATACTATTCTTCTCGAAATGGGGGTTACAACAATTTTAACGACAGAGGCTCCTGATCCTCAAGCGGGCAAAATTAGCAGGTATGGTATTGAGGAGTACATCTCTAGGGGACTTGTCTTGCTGGATCTCCAAGAGAGAAACATTGAGCTTAAGCGCTATCTCCTTATTAGGAAGATGCGTGAAACGAAGCATTCAATGAGGAAGTATCCCTTTGAAATCACCAACACAGGAATCGTGGTTTACCCGAGTGGAGAAATATACTAGCAACGCTATCTCAGGTGATAACTTTGTTTCCAGATGACATCCTCCAAGATAGGATTGAGAAGGATATAACCCGAGTTTCGACTGGTATTATAGATGAGTTAATTACGGGGGGGATACCCAAAGGTAGCGTAATTCTTCTCATAGGTGATCCTAAAGCGGGAAAAACTACTTTTATAAGCCAATTTATGTATAATCAGGTTATATACGGTGCCCCTGTTATTGGAATTCTTACAGACGTTTCAAAGTATGAGTTTTTGAGCAACAGCTTGGACTTTGGTTGGGACTTTACACCCTATGTGGATGATAGACTCTTTATAATAGATGCCTATTCAAGCAGAATCGGTGGAAAACCAAAATTTGCATTTGAGGAGGCAACTATTACTAACGTTGCCGACATGGGACAAGTTATAAGTGTGATTAAAGACATAACCCTTAGAATTGTTCAAAATGCAAACCCTTCGTTCATAACAGGAGTTATTAGTTCATTAACTCCCTTATTCTTTGAATCAGAAGTTAAAGATATCTATAAGTTTTTAGAAGATCTAAAGGACTTGGCCCATAGGCACAAGCAGGTGTGGATATTAGAGATGAACTCGGGAATTGAGGCACCACATGTCGAAACTATGGTAAAAGCTATAGTTGATGGCATAATAGAGCTTAAGCTCATGGAAGAGGACAAAACTTTGAGAAGATACATGAGGGTCTATGGAATGAAGAGGACGAGGCATGTGCTATCATGGGTGCCTTACGAAATTACATCCACAGGAATACAGATTAAGCTTTGATTTATTTTTTAATTTTTAGTCCCATTATTTTTCTGCATATTTCTAAGTGAAACTTCATCTCCTCGTATTCTCCTCTCAAGAGCATTTTGAGCTCGTTTAACTTGGCCTTCCCTCTAAATTCCCCAAATAGATATGCCCGGTTTATTTGAATTACTCCAAAAACTGCTGCGAGGTTGAATAGCAGGGCGCGAAGCTGATGAGGTGCAGCAAACAGCTCATCGAGCTCTCCATGAGGATATTCAAACAAAAAGTGCTCTACTCCTTCGAGCTTTGCTATATCTGTCATAGCTATGTCTGCAGTTAAAAGTATGGTTAGGGGTGCGTTTTCTTGGTCGAATTTCTTTAAAGTCTTCACTATTAGCTCATCGTTGGTTCTTGCTTCCTCCTTTACGGACTCCACTTCAATAGCCCTATCCTTCAGCTTGTCGAATTCTTTCAAGGCTATATATGCAGCCTTTCTTGATTTCATCTTCCTTTTGTTATAGAACTCATTTAAAAGCTCGCCGTGGTATAAAACCCTCCTCAATGCTTTTATATCCGCTGGTCGGTACTTAAAGTTCATTGAATTTTCAATTTCTTTCTTTACTAGGTCCACGATGATTATTTCATAGCCTTTCAAAGGTTTGAAGTTTGATATGAATGAATGGTATAGCACATTGGTATCAGGAGCGAAGACAACTCCTTTTGTCAGCCCTTTATAGAGCTCCAAACGCTCTAAGAACTCATCAACGTTGTCATAGCGTATTATGCCTGAGGCCAAAAAACACTCCCTAAAGTCTCTATATGTTGGCAGCTCCTCCAAAAACTCTTTTCTATCTTTTAGGAAGTCTCTGAAATTTTTTTCACTGGCTAAAACTTTAATCCTGTAGCCGTCGTCATAGACCTCAGCTTTTAGAAGGTCCATATTGTAAAGTGGGTAGCTAACGGTTATGCCTCTCTTCTGAATTAAATTTAAAAAAATTTGAAGCTCAGGCTTTTCTATTATCAGCTCCCTCATTGCTTATCCTCCATAAAATCCTTGAGAATTTGAATCTGCATCGGGATCATCATGTAGGGCCTGTTGGCAAACTCCATGCTTCGAATTGCCAAATAGAATACATGGTCAACTTTTAAAGGAATGCCATGAATTAGAGCTCCTGCAACTAAAGCTTTTCTCCCGGAGGTTATTTCAACTGCAATTTCACACCCTCTCGATTTTAGCTCTCGTAAAAGCTCTCCAATTTTTTTGTCTGCCTCCAAAAAATTGGCCTCCTCAATTATCTTCCAACTTATCTTTGGTTTAAATCCAAATGCTTCAGAAATTATCTCTAAGGCTTCAACAGCTTTAGGAAGCTTGTCCACGTAGATATCTTCAAGAAATATGTAAATTTCGTCAGGATGGTACTTTTTGTGCATGACAACCGCGTAGTAAGCGTTTATCATTGCCCATGTAGAGCGGCCCAGCATAGTTACGTAAGCTTTCATAGTATCACGCTAATCAATTAGTATCAACCCATACAAAACGCTTTCGTTGAAGTCAATCTTCACAAGCTTGAAAAGCTCAATACCAATGGCATCCAGTGAGGGCCTCACTTTTGTGGGCATACTGCACTCTCCATTTCTTTGAAAACTGCACTCCTCACATAGGTTACAGTTTCCAGGGAAAAGCCCAAAGGCATAGTAATAGCCTGCTTTGAAAAATTCTTCTTCCTTTTTGAGGAGATAATTTATGGCATCCCTCTTTTCTCTGTCAAAGTTCTCATAGTCGATTTCGAACTTGATTAGGAGAGCTTTCTTAAAATGTCCTACCCACTCCTTTGCTTCCTTCCAAGATGGAGTATGAGGGGGGCATGAAGGAGATTTCCCATACATTGGACACGCTCTACACTTCCAAATAGGCCGCGGGGAAATCACTATGTCCCCTGCACTGATTTCACGCTCAGAGATTATCCTCATTGAACCACCGCTAATCTTCGAGGTCATACACAACAATTTTGACTTTCTTGCCTTTCACGACTTCTTTGAGCTCCCACCAGAGTTTAGTTGGGCTTTCTTTTTTGTGGACTATTTTGTCTCCTTCCCTAATTTCAACCGCTTTCTCGTTGTATTCGACAAAGACGCCTTCCTTAGTGAAAATCTGTCTCATTCCCACCACCCCTAAATTTCTTTCGTTATCTTCATCAGCTCGTAGAGAGTCCTTATCTCGTAATCTGAAAAGTAGTAGTCATTTTCCCCATTTCTGTTTATCCAAATTCCTTTCATTCCAACATTTTTAGCTCCAAAAACATCCTGGTGTAGGCTGTCGCCCACCATAGCTGCATCTTTTGGCTCAATACCTGCTTCTTTGAGAGCATAGAAGAAAATTTTTGGATCTGGCTTTACTGTGTTTACATCTTCTCTCGTTACAATAACGTCGAAGTACTTAGACAGCTTAGTTAAGCGAAGCTTTAACCTTTGATACTCAGGCCCGCTGGTTATCACTCCCAAAAGGTATCCTTCTTTTTTGAGCCATTCAAGCGTGGGTTTTACGTCAGGAAAAACTGTGAGCTTGTGGGGATAGGCTTTTAAAAGCTCCTCATACGTGATATCCACTCCAAAAAGCTTAAAGAAGAAGTTCCAATCATGCCACTCGTAGGTCTCTCTCCGGCCAATAATCTCCTTTAAAAATAAATCTCTTGCTTTTTTCTTTGTTATGCCGAGCCTTTTTGAGAGCTGACTGTAAACTTGGGGCAAAAGGAGCATTATTAGGGGCTTCTCAGATAACAGAGTCTCATCGATATCAAAGAAAACAGCCTTCATTTCACCACCTCTTGATTAGCAGAGCTAGCACTTCCACGTCGTCGTTTGACTCGTTATCTATCTGAACGCCCCATATTATGTCCTTTTCCTCTAAAATCTCTTGAAAGTGGTTTAGGATTTTGTGGGCGTTGCTTAGAGGGACGTTCCTCCCTGCTCGTATGTTTATCAGTCCTCTCTCCCAAATTCCCCAATGCCAGTTGAAGTCGATTTCATTAATTAGCCTCAATATACCAACGTTTCCGCCTTTAATCATGGCAAAAAAGTCCGCATAGTCAACGTTCACTAACATGTTCGCTTCCAAATAGTTGTAGAGCTTTGAGAACATTTCTCCAATCCTCTTACCTGCCGCATTGAATGCATCCTTTAAAGAGGCCTCCTTGTATTCGTCCAAAACTTCCCACAAGGAGTCATAGAAGACTGTCTCAAATGTTCCAGCCCACGTAGGCTTTTCAGTGTTCACAAGCTCTATGTATGGCGTGAGCACATAAGCTAGCCTCATGACATCACTTGGAAGGTAAAAATCAATTATCTTAGCGATTTCAATGTTCATAGGCTTTTTTTCAAAAATCAGCCATAATATAGCATTCTTATCAACTTTCTTGAAGAAATCCTCAACTTCATCAATGAAAGCCTTTTTGTTGAGTAAGTAATCGGAAGTATCAATAACAACTCTCGTTGCTTCAGGTATATTTATATTCCTAACTATAAGCGAGCCATTGTTTCCAATACCCACAAAAATATGGTTAAAAGGAAAAGAAACTTCCATGAAAATCCCCTATTCTAAAGTAGCGTGCTTTTTCTTCATATCCTTTTCGGTCTTTTGGAATGTTGCCATGAGGAGAGCTATTATTCCGTCGAGGAATATCATTGTAGAGTCCTCAAAGAGCGTCCCCATCGGGGCTACCCACTTATACTCGGTGAGCATTTGCCTTGCTATATAATCGGTTGGAACGTCTGTTTTTGCTCTTCCTGGGATTGTGACAACTACATCAGATATTCTTCCTAGAGTCGAGTTCTTATATGATGTTAGAGCTACTACTTTTCCTCCTTGGTCTTTAGCTATCTCCGCTGCATCTACTATGCTCTTTGTCTCACCGCTTCCGCTGATTGCTATGAGTAAATCCCCTTCTCCAAATGCAGGAGTTATTGTTTCACCGACAACGTAAACGTTAAAGTCAAGGTGCATCAGGCGCATAGCAAAAGCCTTTCCTACCAGACCGCTTCTTCCAGCACCGTAAATAAAGATTTTATTTGCTCCAATCATTGCGTCGATCATTCCTCTAACTTCTTCGAGCTTTAGTGCATCTACTACATGATTTATGTGATCCATTATGTCTCTCATAGCCTTTTTGATTGTGAGCATGTATTCACCCCAAAAGAGGTCTATAATCTTCCTCGTGGTTTCTTCTGGATCTTTTGCCTTTGTTATTGCTCCTCCGACAATTATAATTGTGGCGCCCATCTCAACGACTTTTGGTATTGTCTCTAAGTTCAGCCCTCCAGCAACTGCAACCGGTATTTTTACAGCTTTTACAACTTTTTCTAGGTCTTCTAGTGGGGATTTCCCTTGAACTTGCTCATCGATTCCTGTATGGACTAATATATAGTCAACTCCCATCTTCTCAAGTTGCTTTGCTCTCGCAACCTTATCCTTGACACCGATTAAATCTACCATAACCCTTATTCCATACCTCTTTGCTACCTTAACAGCATCTTTGATTGTTTTATCATCTGCAACCCCAAGAATAGAGACAACATCTGCTCCATGCCTTACGGCCATTTCTACCTCCAAAGCCCCTGTGTCCATTGTTTTTAGATCTGCCACGACCTTTCTATCAGGGAACCTGCGCTTCATGAGCTCAACAGCTCTCATACCCTCCTTCTTGATGAGTGGAGTTCCAACTTCAAGCCAATGGGCTCCTCCGTGAGCAGCTTTCTCAGCTATGGACATAGCTTGCTCAATATCGGTTAAATCCAGTGCAACTTGCAGGATCATCTTGAGTGCCTCCATAAGAGTTTGTCAATAGGAACTCCTTTCGAGCATTTTTAACTTTAACTATTCAAGTGTTGAAGAGAACAATTAGGGAATAGACAAATTTATGACAAGCTTAAATAAGACCGATATCCTCTAATACTTTTTCGACTTCATGGAGTTCTTCTTCACTTAGGGGAAGAATAGGGCTCCTTGGCAGTCCTACGTTTAATCCCAACATGTTCATGGATTCTTTAATTGCGCTTAGCTGGTTGTACCTCTTTACAACGACCTCATTTAGATAATTGAGCTTTAATTGTATTCTCTTAGCCCTCTCAAACTTCTTCTCTTTGAATGCGCTGTAGAGGTCTACACAAAGCCTTGGGGCAACATTTGCCACTGCCACAACAGCCCCATGGGCTCCCAAAGATAATGCAGGATATATCAAATCCCCAGTGCCTGCTAAGATACTTATCTTGTCTCCCAGCGTTCTAATGAGCTCTCCTATTCTCGAAATTAGTCCGCTTGAGTCCTTTATACCAATTATTTGTGAATATTCTTCTGCCAGCCTATTGATTACCTCTAGGGGGATATTATAGCCTGTAAATTTAGGCACGTTGTATATTAGAATAGGAACATCCGTGGCCTCAATAATCGCGGCATAGTGGTAGTAAAGCTCTCTTGGGGAAGGCTTGAAGTAGTACGGTGGGGCAATTATCACAGCGTCAACTCCTATGTCCCATGCTTCTTTTGTTAGTGCTATTGTTTCTTTAGTTGAAGAAAACGCAGTTCCTCCTATAACTGGAACTCGACCATTTGTCTGGTCTACAACAATCTTTAAAACCCTCTTTCTCTCCTCATAACTTAAATATGGGAATTCTCCATTACTTCCCAAAGTTACGAGCCCATAGATCCCGCTGTTTATGAAGTGTTCAACAAGCTCTCTAAGGGCTTCTTCATTTATCTCCTCTGCATCATCAAAGGGCGTTACATGGGGCACAAATATCCCTTCAATCAAAAGCAACACCAGATAATGAAACGTGCTCGATGGTTAAAGCTTTTTTGATTTTGATGAAAGGAGATGCATAAAGTTTAAAAATGGAGGGACTGAAAAGTGCATAGGTCAAGATCACGGAGGGATTGTAATGGCAAGGTTTCCAGAAGCTGAGGCAAGACTCTTTAAGAAGTATGTGTGCATGAAGTGTGGTGCCACAAACCCATGGAAAGCTGACAAGTGCAGAAAGTGTGGCTACAAGGGATTAAGACCAAAAGCAAAAGAGCCGAGAGGAGCTGGGCGCTGATTCAGCTCTTAAGTTTTTCTACCATATTTTCTATAAAATCAGTTCCTTCTTTTAAGAGCTTTCCACCTTTTTCTGTTAGTGCATAGTACTTTCTAGATGGTTTTCCTGTTTCACTTTCTTGCCACTCCGCTGTAACATAACCTTCTTTCTCGAGCTTATACAAAACAACATAACTGCTAACTGTAGCTGGTTCGAATCCAAATTTTTCTTTTATCTTATTTTTAAGCTCGTAGGCATACATGGGCCTTTCTTTTAGGAGGCTCAGTATGTATATCCACAAAACTTCTTTGGTAAGCTTTTCTTGCAGTCTTTCCATTGGACTCGTCATTTTATATCACCTTCAATGATACATATTATATACAAGGAAATGTTTCATAAGCATAAATACTTTTCGCTCATGTTCCTTAAACATTTTTTGGTATGCACAACTGCCGCCATAGGAAGATTTATAACCCCTTACTGGTACCTAGAAACGGTGGTGCTATGAGGGGGGATTTACTTTGTTCTACCAAACTCGGCTATGAGAATACTGAGGATATTAGCAGACTCTAAAGTGCTCTCTTCTAAGGAAATTTCCGTAAAGACTAGAATGTCTGAAAGAACCGTTAGATATGCCCTGAAGGTTTTAAAAGAAAAAGGTTTTGTGGAGGAAGTCTATATTTTAGGGGATATGAGGCGGAGGGGATACAAACTAAAGAGTACTTGAAATGCCCTCTGCTTCATATAATTTCTTCTTAAATTCTTCTAGTTCTTTATTTCCATCTAAGATTTTGTGGGATATATCAAATGCTTTTAGGAGGTCTCCTCTCCGCATGTAGAACTCAATCTGTTCTATCTTCTCCAGGAGATCTGTATCCTCCTTTTCAGCTGCTAGATATTTCAAAAAGGCTATCCTAATGGTGATTTTGTAGTCCAGCTTTGGAGAATCCGCTATGACATCCTTGTAGATGGCTAAGGCCTCTCTTAGTTTTCCTAATCCTAAAAGTGCTTGAGCTAGACGCATCATCTTTTCATAAGCTTTTTCGTAGTTTCCAGAACTTCTATGTGAATTTATTAGCTGATAAAGCATCCTAGAAACGTTCACTCCAATTAACTTCGCTCTACCTGTTTTTCTAGCTAATAGGTAAGCATATTGGGCTTTGAGCAAAATTTCAGTTGTTTTTTCCAAATTCCCCTCAGCATAAGCCATTTTGCTAGCCTTTTCATAGTTTTTCGCTGCTGTTTCGAGCATTTCTTTGTAATGTTCATCATATCCAAATAAATCTTTGACAAAGTAGCCTATCCTGTAGAATATGTCCGCAGCGTTCTCGTGATCTTTTCTCCCTAGATACTCAGTGGAAATCTTTCCATATAGGTCTATTAGCTTTCCAGCTACAGATTTTGTTTCTTCCTCTGCATCTATGAATTTGTAATACCTATATGCGGCTTCGTAGGCCACTATAGCTGACTCAATCTCATCGCTATCAAAATATGACTCTGCTAGCTCTTCATACATCTTTGCAAATTCTTTTGTATACTTGTTTAATTTTTCTCTGTCGTTTAATATTGCAAAGCTTTCGATAACATTCACGCAGAAATCCTCTAATTTAAATAGATTTACCTCATACTTTTCTATCTCACCGCTTATTAGATGAAGATACAAAAAGGCACTTTTCAGCAGAAAAGGTCGCGCTTTTTCTTTTAATGTGGGATTCGGTAATAATTTGAGTCCGATATATTTATACACTTTGGCAGCGGCCAGTGTATCTCCGAATTCCTCATATTTTTTGCCTGCTTGAACAAGTAGCTTCACTCCCCTCCTTAGATCTCCGTCGTTTATTTTTTTGCGCCCAATGTTTTCTAAGTCTTCTGGGGATGTTGGGGAGGTCATATTTAATGGCAAAGTTAATCACCTCAGATGAATTAAAAATTAAGATTCACTAATGAACTTCTAACTACGATCACGTATTTAAGTGTTGCCTTATTGAACTTTGATTATTTTATAGCCAGCGGCTTTTCTCAATCTGTTCATAATAGCTAATCCCAGGCCCTTCTCTTCTATTCCTTCCGCTAGAATCACATCTACGCCTTTTTTGTCAAGCTCCCTCAACGCTTTGAACATATTCCGTGCTATCTCCTCCTCACTCTCACCTAAGTTGAAGTATTCATCGGCTTCATAGAAGTCTCCGGTTGCCATTACCCCAATTTTGAGGCCTTCTGCTTTGAGATCTCTAATGAGCTCTTTTAATTTCTCTCTAACTTTTTCCTTTTTCCCCTCTACAACCACGACCTCGGCATTTGGGGAATAGTGCTTGTACTTCATCCCTGGTGATTTAGCTAAGTCCACTTCTTTTCCCATAACTGCAGGATGTATTTGAATCTCCCCAATAACTTCCTCAATTTTTTCTAGAGGTAGCCCTCCAGGCCTTAAGAGCATCGGAGGCCATGTAGTTAAATCCAAGACCGTGCTCTCAACGCCTATTTTAGTCTCGCCGCCATCAATTATACACTCGATTTTGCCATAAAAGTCGTCTACAACATGCTCAGC
This sequence comes from Palaeococcus pacificus DY20341, assembly GCF_000725425.1. Taxonomy (NCBI): domain Archaea; kingdom Methanobacteriati; phylum Methanobacteriota; class Thermococci; order Thermococcales; family Thermococcaceae; genus Palaeococcus; species Palaeococcus pacificus. Next base: position 1,037,381 of record NZ_CP006019.1, read on the forward strand.
TAGAGTAGGGCTTGGTCTTCCGCTTATGTTTGCTGATGGAGCAGCTATGGGCTTCTTACTTGCCTTTATCAGTCCAAGAGCTATTTCGTGAGATGGCATCCTAATTGCAACGCTGTCTAAACCTCCCGTTGTTTCGTTTGGAACATTTTCCTTCTTTGGAAGAACCATGGTTAATGGACCGGGCCAAAAGTGCTTTGCCAGAAGCTCAGCCTCTTTTGGAACCTCTCTCGCGAGTTCATAGACTTGTTCAAAATCCGCTATGTGAACTATTAAAGGATTATCTGCAGGTCTGCCTTTGGCATGGAAAATCTTAATAACAGCTTCTTTATCTAAAGCATTAGCTCCCAGACCATAAACTGTTTCAGTTGGAAATGCAACCAACTTTCCTTTCTTAATAAACCTTGCTGCGATTTTAACTTTTCTCTCATCCAGTCCGTCCCGCATATTTATTACTATAGTCACTCTCTCACCCCACAAATCTTATTTTGTATCAGAGCAAATAAACTTTGGTGTTTCAAATGAAGAGTAAAGCAGACCTTCTTAAGTACGCTATAGTCGAGTTAAAAAGATTGTTCCCAAACGCACCGTTTTTGGGAATTAGAAGTGAGGTCTTCGAAGGGACTCAAGTTAAAGTTGAGTCTTTAGAAGAACTTCTCGATGTTTGTAACAAGCTCAATCTTCTGGTAGAGTACTATCTGGACGAGGATACGGGGAAGGTTCATTTCTCAACTGCCTACCAAGGAAGGATTTTTGTTCATGAATGCATAGTAGAAGAGCTTTATGACATTACAAACAGATTGAGAGAACTTAAGGAGAGCGTAGTATAGAGTTATATGCTTTTTCTACCTCTTCTGCAGCTTTTTTCCACGTGTATATTTTAGAAACGTCCTCTCCAACTGCTCCGAGTTTTCTTCTCTGCTTCGCACTCTTTAAAAATTCCTCAACTTTCTTCACAAGTTCTTCAAAGTCCTCAAAAGTAGCTCCGTTTTTTCCTTCCCGTATAAGTTCAGGAATTCCTCCCACTTTGCGGCCGATAACAGGGACTCCTAAAGAGTTCGCCTCTAAGATGACAAGGCCAAAACCTTCTCTAAGGGAAGGTAAAATAAGGAGCTTCGTTTTTGATAGGATTACCTCTATATCACTTCTATAACCTAAGAATCTTACATTTTTTGGCGCTTCTTTTTCAAGACTTCTCCTGAGCGGCCCATCTCCCACAATTACGAACCTCTCGTGGGGAAAGGCCTCCGCAAGTCTCAGCATTGTTTTGGGGCTTTTATATTTTCTCAACGCTCCAATGAATGTTATATACTCTGATTTGCTTTTAGCCACTTTCATCTCTTTGACACCGTTTGGGATAACTTTGACTCGCTTTGCTCCTAAAGAGAGAGCTTTTTTTGCCAAGTAATGGCTAACCGTTATTATCTCATCTGCTGTGATTAAGCTTTTTTTAACAAAAAATTTCCCTAAAGGGAGTTTTGACATAAAATCGAGATCACTTCCATGGGCGGTAATAATTAAGGGTTTTCCAGTTTTTTCTTTTGCCAAAACTCCCGCATATGAGGTAGTTCCTATGTAGTGGGCATGGAATACATCAAAGTTGAACTCCCTGTCGAGTTCAACGATCTTTTTTGATGCCAAAAGAGCAAAGCTTATCCCCCTGATTCCAAAAACATTAGGAACTTTAACTTGGTGAACAAATTCCTTCTCAAAGTCTCTCGGTTTTATTGGACCATAGGTTAAGATGTGCACCTCATGCTTTTCCCTGAGCTCTCTAACTAAGCTGTTGAGGTGATTTGCTATTCCACCGCCATGGGGAGGGTAGTGGCCGATCATTAGAATCCTCATAGCGATCAAAAAGAGTTAGAGCAAAAGAATAAAAACGTTTCTAATTAAGGCTTTTCTTTCCTATCTCCAGGCTTTGGTGGTGTTACTGGCATGTGCTCTTCACTTTTTTCTTTCTTGTATTTAAATGACTCTTTAAGCTTCTCTTTTATGTCCTCTATGATTTCTTGAGCCTCGTCATATTTATGCTGCTTTAGGGCAAGCTCTGCACTATTTAAGAGCTGCTCTATTTCACCAACATCCACTCCCGTGTTTCTGAGACCTATCATCATCCACTTTAGCCTCGTCAATTGGTGCTCTAATGCGAACCCCATACTTCCCTGAAATATTCCTCTTAACATCTCGTTAGAGGACCTCAAAGCAATCTCAGCATGCCCTTTAGCAGTCATGGCTTTTATATACGCTTTTTGATAATCCCCTTTGTCGTAAGCATCTCTTGCTTCTTCAATTTCTTTCTCCGCGAGCTTTATCATCGCTTTAGCCTTTGGCTCTTCAAGTCCATCCAAAGTATCCTTCGCCTCCAAAATCCTGTTTTCGGCGAGGTGAATTACCTCAAGAACATAATCCTCTTTTAGGGATATGTTTATGATGGAGAGCGAAACGCCACTGCTTTGTCCATACTGAAGTGCCAGCTCCATGGTTTTGCTGTGTCCGCTAAAGACATTATTGCGCCCATACATCAAAACAGGCAGGACAATATTTTCCGCTTCTGCGGTGTGTATTACCTCCTCTAGCTGCTCTTCGAAGTCTTTAGAATTGTAATTGACGAATGCTATGAGAATTTGTGAAGGACTTCCTTCATACTCCTTTATGAGCTTGATGGTCTTGTAGCTTACTGCCTCCCTACCATCGATTAAATACAGCTCGTCAACTTGTTCCAGTATGTTGGGAAAGTATTCTTTCATACCTTTAATAACATCCAAGCTCGTTTCCTCTCTGTTCTTACCGGCCCACCTAATCACTTCAATCTCCATATCATCTAAATCCTCTTCATATTCCTCTGGAACAGCTACTTCTCCTCCAATTATTATGACTAAATCCGGCTCTTTTTCAATAATCTGGGCACTAATTTGCGGATCGTAAAGTCCCCATGTTGTTGTAACAATTTGGGCCCCTAAAAGCCCACCAACATTCTCAGCCACAGCTGAGTCCGCTTCATTATCACTCACCAAAATCACAATGTTATTGCCCTCTTGGGCACTTATGAAGGGCATTAAACTTATAACAGTCAGTAGCCCCAAGATGATTGCGAAGCCTTTTTTCCACACCACACTCTATCACCCTCACTATTCTCTACAAAAACCAACTATTTAAGCCTTTTTCACGAAATCGTTTTGTTAAATTAATCTTTGGGCGTCAATAAGGCAAAGATAACGGTTTAGTGTTAAAGAAGGTTTAAGATGGTTTAAAAACGTTTAAAAGCTGTTAAAACTGGGCAGACTTTAGATAGGCCCTCCTTCATCATTTTGCGTTGGGGAATAGTTCTGAATAGACCTTTATCGCAAATTCTCTAGGCTTCAATCCCTGCATTTTCGAGATTTTCTCAAGCATTTTTTGAGAGTTGCTTCCATATTGGCAAGCCTTCTTTTCACGGTATGCCACTTCCTTCGGAAGACCCATTTCTAGTGCTACGTCCCTCAAAATTTTCTTTCTAATTCTTCCGCTTATCTTGTACTCCAGAGGAGTTCTTAAAGCAAGTCTGACGACATTTAAATCCAAGAAAGGAATTCTCCCTTCAACACTGTTGATCATAGCTATTTTGTCGTCTCTCACTAAATTCTTTTCTCCAATTTCAATGATATCCTTCTCCATCAAGGAGGGATTCTCCAAATACTTAGCATAGCCCCCGAAGAGCTCATCCGCCCCTTGTCCGCTTAGGAGGACTTTAACACCATCCTCTCTAGCAAGCTTTGTCGCAAAGTAAAGAGGAATTCCTATGGCTAAGTTCATGGGATTTGGCTCTTCTATGGCAAAAGCAACCTTTGGGAGTGCCTCTTTAACGTCTTCTAAGTCAAACACGTATTCTCTGAGCTCCAATCCTAGAGCTTCGCTCACTTTTCTTGCCCACTCTAAATCCACACTTCCTTCAGCTCCTGCTGTATAAAGGATGATATCGCTGTGCTCAGAAGCTAACATGGCTAAGAGAGAGCTGTCGAGACCACCACTAAAAAGAACTCCCGTTTTTTTGCTCGCTCTAATTTTTACAGCATACTCCAAAGATTTTTTCAGTCCTTCTTTTGCTCTTTTATATGGCAGAGGAGCACCTTTAAAATCTCCTATACTAAGTAGCTTAGTTTTTTTAATCCCCTCTTTGGATATTGCTACTAGTTCACCGGGTTCAACTGGAACTGCCTTTTCTCCAATACTCCAGAGAACCTTCTTTTCGGATGCAAATAAGCCGTTTGGTGAGTAATATAATGGTCTTACCCCAATAGGGTCCCTAAAAAGGTAGATTCTATTCTTATCGGAAAATGCAACAGCATAATCGCCTATTAATGAATTCACAGCTGTTTTAACAGCTTTCTCAACGGAATATCCTTTGTCAATTAAGTACTCCAATAGCCGAAGTATAACCTCAGTATCAACGTCGCTTTCAAAAGAAACCCCTTTTTCCTCCAAAAATTCTCTGATTTGAACATGATTATAAATTTCACCGTTATGCACCAAAACAAAGTCATTAAAGAAAGGCTGTGTGAAGGATTTTGACCCTGTCATCGCTAAGCGGCATTGGAGAAGCCCTATATTCCCGTTGGGGATATCACTAACTTTTGAGAAATTCTCACTCTTTAAAACTCCCTCGTCCGTCCAAACTCCGAAGGAGTCTCCTCCTCTATGCTTACCTGAGTTTATCATCGTTATAAGCTTGGATTTAATGTTTGAAGTTAATCCTCCAGCTATCAAACACATATTCTCACCGAAAGTAGTCTAATTTATCGTTTAAAAAACCTTTTTGCGTTGCTCTTGTTTGCTTTTTCATATTTTTATGCTCTCTCTTGAAAATTTGTACAAAAGTCTTTGATTTTCTTAGGCCTAGGTTCACTCAAGTTAAGTCTCCACAAGTGCAGTAGTGCTCATATGCTACGGTCTCTAACTCCTCAAACCCAGCTCCACTTATGGCCGAAAGGTAGAGGAGCCTAACCGAAGAAATAACGTCGGGCAAAAAAGAACACAGCTTGTAGGCTAAATATCCCTGTGTTGAGGGGTCTAATCGTAATCTCGAGCTCAAATACTCCAGATTATCCAAATATTTTTTGTAATATTCGAGCTCATTTTTAATTATATCTATCTTATTTAGGGCTGGAATTGTAGTGGCACTAAGCCGAAGATCAATCATCAAAGCAAAGAATCTAACGAAGCAGTAATCGTACAGGTTCTTTAGAATGTTTGGATCAAAAAGGTAAACCACTAAAGGCTCTCTTAGATTCTCCATAAGATTTGAGCCAAAATCGTGGAACAGAAAACTCTCCATCTGCCCTGGAGTGTCTATTAAAACATAATCGAACTCTTCTTCGAGTTTTGATATTTCATTGGCATATTCTTTTGCATGAGGTGTTAAAATGTCATAGCTTTTTACTATGGCTCCGTTGGGGCCAAGCCCGCTCTTCATAAGCTGCTCCACGGTAATCATTTCTCTAACATCAACGTGGGGTGTGTAGGGGAGGGATTTAACTCCTGTGTCCAGATTAATATAAGCAACGTTATGCCCTTCTTTCTCTAAATATTGTCCAAATTTGGCTGTTAAAGTCGTTTTACCGCTTCCTGCTGTCCCAATGAATGTTAAAATCATTCAACCACCTTAATACATTACTTTTGCTTTAAACCCTGAGATGCGCATAACCTGCTCTGCTAGCTCCATAAATGCCTTTGCTCCTTCTGAATTTGGTTTATATACTACAACAGGGATTCCTTCCAGCGTGCCTTCTCTAATAGCTCTGTCTTCAGGAATTACTGCTAACAATGGGACTTCCATAGCTTCGGCGGCAGCATCTGGTGGAATATCGTTATCGCTCCTCCCATATCTATTCAAAACGAATCCCAAAATAGCCAATCCCGCTTTTTTCAACACTATTCCTACTTTCATAGTGTCTGCAATACATGAGATTTCGGGATTCGTTACAAGTATAACCTCTTCAGAACTCAGCATAGCACTCATAGCATCAACTTGAAGCCCAGCAGGACAATCTATTAGCACGAAGTCAAATTTTTCCTTTAAGGGAGCTAGGGTTTCAGGTAATCCCCTAGGGTCGGCTTTAATGACATGTTCCCAATCAACTGCAGCAGGAATAACGTAAACATTTTCGAACTGTGGAAGAGAGTATATGGCTTCATCTATTGAAGCGTCTCCCATAAGAACATCATGAATAGTAACGCTAGCATCGTCCATTCCCATAACCAGACTTAAATTAGCCATTGTTAGGTCAGCGTCAACAGCAACAACTTTTTTCCCAAGTTTACCGAGAGCCACTGCTAGGTTTGCGGCCACAGTTGTTTTTCCAGTCCCTCCTTTTCCCGACACGAGTGATATTAACTTTCCCATCCTCTCACCTTATAGTAATCTGACATTCCCCTTTATGAACTTTTCATTGCTAAGGTTTATATGTTGTTCAAATGCTTATTAAATTGAAGATCATGGTGAGAAGGTGAGAAAAATGAGAGTTTTAATTCCCGATACGAGTGTGATTGTGGATGGGAGACTAACTCAGTATCTTGAAAGCTTAGGTGAGAAGGTTAGGATAATTATTCCGGAAGCTGTTGTTGCGGAGATAGAGCATCAAGCTAACCAAAAGAAAGCAATTGGGCATGTTGGACTGGAAGAACTTAAAAAACTTAGGAAGATGGCTGATGAAGACAAAATAGAGCTTGAATTCTATGGTGAACGGCCAGAGCTTTGGCAGATAATCAAAGCAAAATCTGGAGAAATAGACAATATGGTCAGAGAAGTCGCTAAGGAACTAGGTGGAACACTGATTACAGGAGATCAAATCCAAAGGGATATTGCCTTGGCTAAAGGGATAGATGTCATTTACTTGGAGGCCAAGCGCGAAGTTAAACACCGCCTTGAGGACTTTTTTGATGAGCACACTATGAGCGTTCACTTAAAAGCTGGCGTAAGGCCTTTAGCCAAGAGAGGAAGACCAGGAGAGTGGCGCTTAGTTCCTATAAGAGAGGAGCTTTTAACAGATGAAGAAGTAGAGAAGATTGCCGATGATATCGTCGAGAGAACGAAGAGAGATCCGGAGTCCTTCATAGAGCTCGATGCTCAAGGAGCCACAGTTGTGCAGATGCGTAACTATCGTATAGTCATAGCAAGGCCTCCTTTTGCAGACAGAATAGAGATAACCGCAGTGAGACCTATCACGAAGCTTACTATAGAGGACTACAAGCTCTCAGAGAAGCTCAAGGAGCGCTTAACCACCAAAGCAGAGGGAATACTCATCGCTGGAGCTCCGGGTGAAGGTAAGACAACCTTTGCTCAAGCCTTGGCCGAATATTATGCCTCAATGGGCAAGATAGTCAAGACCATGGAGAAGCCGAGAGACCTGCAGGTCAGTGAAGAGATAACACAATATACCGCTTTAGAAGGCAAGATGGAGCTCACCGGAGATTTACTTCTCCTTGTGAGGCCTGACTACACAATATACGATGAGATGAGGAAGACAAGGGACTTCAAGATTTATGCTGATTTAAGATTAGCTGGCGTTGGGATGGTAGGTGTTGTGCACGCCACTAAGCCTATAGATGCTATCCAAAGGTTCATTGGAAGAGTAGAGCTTGGAATGATACCCCAAATCGTTGATACGGTGATTTTCATAAAATCTGGAAAAATCGAGAAAGTGCTCAGTTTAGAATATAAGGTTAAAGTGCCAAGCGGAATGACAGAAGAGGACTTAGCGAGGCCTGTTATAGAAGTGAAGGACTTTGAGAGCGGCGAGCTTGAGTATGAGATTTACACCTACGGTGAGCAGATAAGCATTGTTCCAGTCAAGAAGAAAGGGGAAAAGGCCCCTGCCCTAAGACTGGCCGAAAGAAAGCTTAGACAGGAGATTAAGAGGTTTTTACCCGATGTTTATACTGAAGTTGAGCTCGTAAGTCCCCACAGGGCCATAATATATGCGGATGAGTTCGACATCCCGGCCATAATAGGCAAGAAAGGGAAGCGCATAACGGAAATAGAGAAAAAAGTAGGTATAAGCATAGACGTCAAGAGCTTTGAAGAGAGAGCTATAGAAGAAGGGCCCAAGGAGAAAATACACGTGGATGTTGATGAAAAGAAAAACCAGTTTGTTCTTAGAGTCAGCAAGGACTTTGCGGGGATGCCAATAAAGTTCTACGCAGGTGAGGATTATATATTCACGGCAACGCCGTCAAAGAAGGGCATGGTTAAAGTGAACAAGAAGACACCAATAGGAAGAGAAATAGCGCGCATGCTGGAAGAGGGAAGGGAAATCTGGGCATCCCTCTAGAGCCCTTTTGTTATCTTTTTTAGCATCAAGTTTGAGCTCTGTTCATGACTTTTTGACAAGCTCTATAACTGCTTCAACATGCGGTGTGTGAGGAAACATGTCAATCAAAACAGCCTTCTCAATTTTGTATCTTTCACTTAAGGCTTCAAAGTCCTTAAGGAAGGCCCTTGGATTGCACGAAACGTAAACTATCCTCTCCGCTCTGCTTTTGGCTAAGAGTTTTGCACCTTCTTTTAGACCTTTTCTTGGGGGGTCAACAATTATTGTGTCATAACTTTCAAGCTTGACTTCTTCAGCATTGCCAACCCTAAAGAGGGCATCTACGTCGTTAAGTTCGGCGTTTTTGTTTGCCATTTCAACGGCAAAAGGATTAATCTCAACACCCTCAACATCAAAACCCCTTTTGGCGAGATAAACGCCGAAGGTGCCAACTCCCGCGTATAAGTCAAAAACCTTCTCACCATCAGTGAAGTCTTCGACCGCTTTTAAGAGGGCAGGTAAGGCGTATGAATTGGTTTGAAAGAAGCTGTTCGGATGAATTAAATAAACCACATTCCCGATTTTCTCTTGTATGTATTCTTTACCCTTGACCAAGCGGGGTTCTCCCCTTGGATCGTCTCTCTCGTCAGTCTTAAAGCTCCAATAGATGGAATCAGCAAAGGAAAAATAGTCTTCAAAGCTCTCTGGAACTTTTTCGGAGTGGGCTATTAAGTTAACCATTACTTCCCCGGTGAATTTCCCCTCACGAATGCTTAGATAGTGAAGAATACCGCGCTTGGCTTTAACATCCCAAGGCTCTATCTTTTCCTCGCGCATGAATGCCTTTAGAGCGCTCAGATATTCACGAGTTCTATTTGAGAAGATTGGACACTCTTTCACATCAACGATGCTCCACCACTTGCCGAACTCCTTGAAGCCAATTCCTTGAGTTGTAATTATGAAGTTGCTGGCGTTTCTAAAGTTCCACACTTGGGGAGAGCCCTTAATCTCGGCGTTTATGCCGGTTATTTTCTCAAAAGTTTTCTGCTTAATCTTTAACTGTTCTTTGTACTTAATGTGCTGCCAAAGACAAGCACACTTTCCAAAGTGCATGCACCTCGGCCTCTGTCTTAACCTCGACTCTTCTAAGAGCTCGAAGTCCGTGGCGAGATGTCTTCCAAAGCGTCTTCTTGTTTTTCTTACTTCTACTAAATCCCCTACCACCGTGTAAGGGACATAGATGGGTTTTTTACCTAAGAGGCCGTAGCCATCTTCGCTCATCTCTTCTATGCGGCCTTTTCCTTTCATGTATGGTGGTAGGTAAAGGGCCTTTTTATACTCATCGAAAACCTCAAATTCTCTGCAATGGAGAACATTTGGGGGTGAGTAAAAATGAAGCCTAAAGTCTTCATTACAAGACAAATTCCCGACAACGGAGTTGAGCTCCTTGAGAAATACTACGATGTCGAAGTCTGGGGAGAAGAGAAAGAGCCGCCTAGGGAGGTTCTCCTTGAAAAAGTGAAGGAAGTCGATGCATTAGTAACCCTTTTGAGCGATAAAATTGACAGGGAGCTTTTGGAGGGTGCGCCCAAGCTCAGGATTATTGCCCAATATGCAGTCGGCTACGACAATATTGACGTTAAAGAAGCGACTAAGAGAGGGATATACGTTACAAACACTCCAGACGTTTTAACCGACGCCACCGCGGACTTAGCTTTTGCCCTCTTATTAGGGGTGGCAAGGCGCTTAGTCGAGGCGGATGAGTTCGTTAGGAGCGGCGAGTGGAAGAAGAGAGGCGTTGCGTGGCACCCGCTAATGTATCTCGGCTATGATGTCTATGGAAAGACTATTGGAATAATCGGCTTTGGAAGGATTGGGCAGGCAATGGCAAAAAGGGCGAAGGGATTTGGGATGCGCATTCTATACTGGAACCGCACGAGGAAAGAAAAAGCAGAGAAAGAGATAGGTGCTGAGTTCGTGGACTTAGAGACGCTTCTAAAGGAGAGCGACTTCGTTAGCTTGCATGTTCCATTGAACGAAGAGACCAGCGGTTTGATCGGTGAGCAGGAGCTCAAAATGATGAAGCCAACTGCCATTCTAATAAACACCGCAAGGGGAAAAGTAGTTGATACAAAAGCACTAATTAAAGCTCTAAAAGAGGGCTGGATTGCTGGCGCGGGTCTTGACGTCTTTGAGGAGGAGCCATACTACAACGAAGAGCTCTTTAAGCTGAGCAATGTTGTCTTAGCTCCGCACATAGGAAGCGCTACTTACGGAGCGAGAGAAGCTATGGCCGAGCTAGTTGCTAGGAATCTGATAGCCTTTGCTAAAGGCGAGGTTCCGCCGACGCTCGTCAATAGGGATGTTTTGAGCGTTAGAAAACCTGGCTTTTGAGTTTTTCTCTTTTCCCAAAAACTTTAAATTTTCCAAATGTTACTAAAATTGTAGGTGGTGAAGTGAAGGGAGTAATTTTGGCGGCAGGACTTGGAAGTAGGATGGGCAGACTAACTGAAGAAACGCCTAAGGGACTCTTAAGGATCGCGGGGAGGGAAATCCTCTATCGAACTATGAAAACCTTAGAGGAGCTTGGAGTTGAAGAGTTCATTATTGTCACAAACCCTAAGTATGAAGACAAGTTTAGGGAATTCCTCAGAGAGAACGGTTTCAATGCCCAAATCATCGTAAATGAACACCCTGAGAAGGGAAACGGGTATTCTCTCTATCTTGCAAAGAATTATGTTGGGGAGAAATTCATCCTCGTTATGAGCGACCATGTCTACGAGAGGGCTTTTCTCGAAAGGGCGATTCGCGGGGAGGGCCTTATAATTGATAGGAATCCAAAATATGTTAACCTAAAGGAAGCGACTAAAGTTTTAGTTGAAGATGGGAGAATAAAAGATATTGGGAAGAGATTGAAAGCGTACGATGGCGCTGATACAGGCTTTTTCGTGCTTACGAAGGAGACTTTTAAATATGCCGAGGGGATTCTTGAGCAGAGGGGGAAAGCCGAGCTGAGCGAAATCGTCAAAAAAGCGGGTCTTAAGGTTACTGAAGTGTCGGGCCTCTTTTGGATGGACGTTGATACTCCCCAAGACCTCAAAAAAGCGAACCGCTTTATAGTCCTGAACGCGGTGAAGGGAACAGGTGACGGGTTCATTTCAAGGCATTTAAACAGAAAAATCTCCACGCGAATATCTGCTCTTTTGGCAAACCACATAACTCCTATGCAAGCAACAATCTTTACTTTCCTTTTGGGGCTCTTTGCTGCAGTTATGACCTTCCTAAGCATCCCTTTAGCAGGCTTACTATATCAAATGAGCTCAATTTTAGATGGTGTTGATGGTGAGATAGCGAGAGCCTCAATGAGGACGAGCAGATTTGGAGGCTATTTAGACTCAATTCTCGACCGCTACGTTGATTTTGCATTCATCCTAATGCTGGCTTTAGCTTATGGAAAAACTTCCTTGGGGTTTTGGAGCTGGGTTGCTTTGGCCATATTTGGCTCTGTCATGGTGAGCTATTCAACTGAGCGATATAAAGCAGCATACGGAAAAGATATTTACAAAGAAACCCCAACAATGCGCTATCTTCCCGGAAAGCGAGATGAGAGAATATTTTTAACGATGCTGTTTTGCTTGCTTGGATTAATCGAGTGGGTTTTTATCGTGCTTGCAGCACTAACGCATCTTAGGGTCTTCACAACAGTTCTGCTGGTGAGAAGAAACGCAAAAACTTAATATATCACCGAAAGTGTTATATATGGCTCACCGCTAAAAAGCTCATAGTTTAAAAATATTACAAAACCGAAAACTATTTAATATGTGTAAAATAAAACTGGGGTTTAGGTGGTAGAGATGGTGAAGGTTGTAATCTTAGGGCAAGGATACGTTGCAAGCATATTTGCAGTTGGTCTTGAGAGAATAAAGAATGGAGAGCTTGGCTACTACGGTATTCCTTTGGCTAATGAGCTCCCAATAAAAGTTGAGGATGTTGAAATCGTTGGAAGCTACGATGTTGATAAGAGCAAGATAGGAAAGCCTCTCTATGAAGTAGTTAAGAGGTATGACGATGGTGAGATTCCTGAAAGCCTCAAGAATATTATTGTGAGAAAGGGAATCCACCTCAGGAGCCTTAGGAACCTCCCAATTGAGGCAGAAGGTTTGGAAGATGAGATGAGCTTAAGCGAAGCTGTTGAGAGGCTCGTCGAGGAGTGGAAGAGCTTAGGCGCTGAGGTGTTCATAAACGTCTGTACCACTGAGGCTTTTGAACCCTTTGGAAGCAAGGAGGAGATAGTAAAAGCAATTGAAGAGAACAACAAGGAGAGACTAACAGCCACTCAGGTTTACGTCTATGCTGCTGCTAAGTATGCTAAGGAAGTGGGAGGTGCTGCCTTCGTCAATGCAATCCCAACGCTCATAGCAAATGACCCAGCTTTCATCGAGCTCGCAAAGGAGAGCAACCTTGTGCTCTTCGGTGATGATGGGGCAACAGGTGCAACCCCATTAACCGCTGATGTTTTGACACACTTAGCCCAAAGGAACCGCTATGTAAAGGACGTTGCTCAGTTCAACATAGGTGGAAACAACGACTTTCTGGCTTTGACTGACAAAGAGAGGAACAAGAGCAAGGAGTTCACAAAATCAAGCATTGTTAAGGACTTGCTCGGCTATGATGCACCACACTACATCAAGCCTACTGGATTTTTGGAGCCCCTCGGCGACAGAAAGTTCATTGCAATGCACATCGAGTATGTGAGCTTCAATGGGGCTATAGACGAGCTCATCATAAACGGTAGGATAAACGACAGCCCAGCCTTGGCAGGCCTTTTAGTGGACTTAGCTAGACTTGGAAAGATAGCCATTGAGAAGAAGGAGTTTGGCCCAGTCTATGAAGTAAACGCCTTCTACATGAAAAACCCAGGACCAAATGACAAACCAAACATTCCAAGGATTATAGCCTATGAGAAGATGAGGATGTGGGCAGGGCTGGAGCCAAAGTGGTTCTGAGCTCTTTCATTTCTCTTTTAGTATTTCCAACCGAAAACTTTTTAGTTACAAAAGTGCAATATAGGATGAGGAAATTTTAGTTACTAATTCTTACTAAATGGCGGAGGTGGTAGAATGAGCGAAGAGAGAATTCAACAAATTATTCAAGTTCTAAAGGAACAAGTTGTTCAAGATACAGTCGTTCCAAGGAACATTAGAAGGGCTGCAGAGCAGGCAATTGAGAGACTAATGGATACAAATGTTGAGCCTGCTGTTAGAGCAGCCGATGCTATAGCCATTCTTGAAGAAATAAGTGAAGATCCAAACATGCCCTTGCACACTAGAACTATAATTTGGGAAGTTCTTGGAGCTTTAGAGCAGGTCCAATGAGTTTGATTTTCTTCCCTATGGATTTTTCTACTTCTTAAATTTGCTCAGATACCACAGCTTTGCGCTCTCCTCTACGAGCTCTGCCTTGTAGAACGTTTCTCTTAGGCTTTTTCCAACAGTTACAATCCCATGCTTTTCCATTATTGCGGCGTCGTAGTCTTTTAAGTGCTTTGTTACTTCGAGAGCAAGCTCTTCAGTCCCTGCTGGCTTAAAAGGCACTATGGGAATCTTCTTGAGGTAAATCTCAGCCTCAGGGGTTATTATTGGTAGCTCTCCCTTCAAAAGGGCTGATGCTGCTATTGCGTATGGAGGGTGGAGATGCGCTATTGCTCTAACATCTTCCCTTTCTTTATAAATGTAAAAGTGGAGCCTCCACTCGGATGAAGGTCTTATTGCGCTAAGTTGCTTCCCCTCTAGGTCCATGACCGCTACTTGGGAGAAGCTCAAATCATCCATTACGGCACCAGTGGCCTTTATAAATATCTTATCTCTAAAGAGAATGCTTAAATTTCCTCCAAAAGCTGCTGTTAGTCCTCTTTCATGGGCTAAGCGGGAGTACTTGAGGAGCTGGGACTTTACTAGGAAGCTCACTTTTTCTCCCCCCTTATCCTTATACCAAATCCACACGACGGACAGTAGGCAAAGCTCTCCTTCCACACTAAACCCTCAGCACCACAGATAGGACAGATTTCAAGCTTACCGCTCTTTTTCCAAAGGTTATATGCTTCTTCATCAATAACGAGGGAAATTTCCTCTTTTTCTTCCTCAAAATATCCCAAAACAGGTGTGCTCTTAAGCTCAAAGTTCTTATCGTCTATTATTGCTGGTTCAAGTCCAACGTTGCCCTCAAACTCTAGCTCATTGGCAGGAATTATGTCTATGATATAGCCTTCAATCTGCTTGTCATGGTAGGCTATGACTTCTAAGGCATCGCTAAGCTCTCCACTCGATGAGAGCAAATCAATAACGAGTGTATTTTTCTTAGGGAGTGTTATTGCGAGGATGAATCGGTTTCTGTGAACGGCCATACCTTTATCTAAAAACACCTCTTCAAAACCCACAGATTTGAAAAACTCTCTAACCTCATCCCCCGTTGGAATCCTCCGCTCTTTTACCACAAATTCCCCAAGCCACTTCGCTAAAGGCATTGCGACCATTAACGGTTCGTACGCTATCATTCTCTCACCCCAATTAACTAATGGCATCACTCTTTAAATCCATTCCTCTATTCATGTTTCAAGTTCTCTGCTCTTCGGGCATTAGCCTTTGACTTTTTTTGTAAAGCGAGTTCCCGTATGCATCCATTGCCACAACTAGGGGCAAATCCTCAATTTCAAGAATCCAAACTGCTTCAGGAATCCCAAGCTCCTCAAGCCAATAAACATCCAAGACACGCTTTATACTTTTAGCGGCTAAAGCGCCTGCTCCACCTGTGAAGGCAAAATAAACGGCTTTGTGCTTTTGCAGAGTGCTTAGAGTTTTTTCTCCCATCCCACCTTTTCCAATAAGGCCTTTGACTCCTAAAGATAAAATATCGTCACTGTATTTTTCCATCCTCGCACTTGTAGTTGGCCCAGCTGAGACTACCTCATAGCCTTGGAGTGTTTTCCTCACTATGGGACCGCAGTGATAGATAACTGCGCCTTTCAAGTTGAAGGGGAGCTCTTCTCTTTTGGCGAGCTCTATAATTTTCCTATGGGCTAAATCTCTTGCGGTGTAGATTATTCCCGAAAGCTTTACGATATCGCCAGCTTTAAGCTTTAAAACATCCTCTTCCCTCAGAGGAGTCTTTAGTCTCACTGCCATATTATAACCCCTCCATCCTTGCTAATCTCTACGAAAGCCTTCCTATTTGCCCAGCACTGGACAACCAAGCCTACGGGAAATGAAGCTGGGTGTCGGTGTGCATATTCTATTTTAACATCAAGCGCCGTTATCTTTCCCCCTAAGCCCATTGGACCTATTCCTAAAGCATTAACCTCGTTGAGGAGCTCCTCTTCAAGCTCAGCTATCCTTTCATCTTTGTGCCTAGCTCCTAAAGGCCTCAAAAGAGCTTTCTTAGCGAGCTTTAAGGCAAAGTCCGCACCGCCCCCTACCCCTATTCCTAGAATTACCGGCGGGCAGGGTTTTCCTCCGCATTTTTTAATGTGCTCGACCACAAAGTGCTTTACTCCCTCTAAGCCCTCGCTTGGGTTTAACATTGCTAAAGCGGAGCAATTTTCACTCCCACCACCCTTTGGAAAAACAATAATTTTTATTTTATCTCCTTCAATGAGTTCCCAGTGGATTATTGGAACAAATCTCCCTGTGTTATCTCCTGAATTCCTATTGGTTAGTACGTCAACAGCGTTTGGCCTTAGTGGAATTTCCTTTGTGGCTCTTTTCGTGGCGTTAATTAGAACTTCCTTTAATTCCTTTAAATGGGGATTATCAATTCCAGCTTCAACAAAAAAAGTAAGTGTTCCCGTATCTTGACACATAGGGAGGGAATAATCCTTTCCAAGTTCAATTGTTTTTAAAATATTCTCCAGCTGCAGCTTTGCTATGGGGTTTTCCTCTTTTTCATAGGCCCTTTTTAATGCATTAACTGTGTCATCGGGTAGTTTAGTAACTGCAAGACGGATTGCCTCGACAATATAATCTTCAAGTTCCATAGTGCATCACATCAAATTTTCACAAGTTAAAGGTATAAATTTATTTGGATTGTCTTTGCAAAAACCCACATCAATGAGCTTTTTTAATCATTAAAGACCATATTTTAAGTGCATAAAACTTTTATAGCATTAAACAGAGAATTTCCAAATGAGAACTTTCAATTCCGAAGAAATTTCAACGAAGGTTTTTAACCAAAGGTGATGAGGATGGAGAAGTCAAGGATAGTGGAAGAGTTGAAGCCTTTCTTTGAGCCCAAGGGTGTCGCCATCATCGGTGCTACGGACAAGAAGGGAAAGGTTGGAAATGTTATTTTTGAGAACTTTAAGGTGAACAAAGAGAAGGGCATTTTTAAGGGGAACATATATCCAGTTAACCCAAAGCTTACAGAGATTGAAGGTGTTAAGTGCTATCCAAGCATCAAAGACGTCCCAGAGGATGCAGATTTAGCCGTCATATCAATCCCAGCCAAGTTTGTGCCAGCCACAATGAAAGACATTGCTGAGAAAGGCATAAAGAGCGTCATAATCATCACAGGCGGCTTTGGAGAACTCGGTGAAGAAGGAAAGAGAATGGAGCAGGAGATACTTCAAATAGCAAGAGAAAACGGGATAAGAATTGTCGGGCCAAACTGTGTTGGTGTTTATGTCCCAGAAACCGGTGTTGATACTGTTTTCTTGCCTGAGACAAAGATGGACAGGCCAGAAACAGGAGCGATAGCATTCGTTACCCAAAGCGGTGCTTTTGCAGCGGCTATGCTTGATTGGGCAGCAATGGCTAACATAGGAATAGGAAAGATGGTCAGCTATGGAAACAAGCTCGATGTGGATGATGCAGACTTAATGGAGTATTTCATGTATGATGATCAGATTAGGGTTATAACCTTCTACATTGAGGGAGTTAAAGACGGTAGAAAATTCATAGAGACCGCGAGAAAAGTCACACCCCACAAGCCTATAATCGCTTTAAAGAGTGGAAGAACCGAATACGGTGCTAAAGCCGCTTCATCTCACACGGGAAGCTTAGCGGGTGCGGATACAATTTATGATGCTGTCTTCAAGCAAACGGGTATTTTGAGAGCTGAGGACTTTGAGCACATGTTCGACATGGCAAAGGCCTTTGCAAAATGCAAGCTTCCAAAGGGAGACAGGATAGGGATAATCACAGATGGTGGCGGAGCAGGAGTTATGGCAAGTGATGCTGTTGCTAAGTTCGGTCTTAAAATGGCTGAGCTTAGCGAGGAGACACTCAAATATATGAAGGAGAAATTCCCACCACACGCAGTTGCAGGCAACCCAACCGATGTTGTTGGAGATACAGACGCTCAAAGATACAAAATTGCAATTGAAGCTTTTGTAAATGATCCGAATGTGGACGTTATAGTGGTCATAACACTGTTCCAAGTTCCTCTCTTGGATGAGATGGAGCTAATTGACATCCTAGCGGAATATGCAAAGAAGAGCGACAAGCCAATCATTGCAGTTGCTATGGGTGGTAAAAAGACAGAGTATTATGCAAAGATTCTCGAGGATAAGGGAGTTCCAGTATACCTAACACCTGAGAGGGGAGTTAGGGCGGCAGCGGCTTTAGTTCAATACGTAAAATATTTGGAGAAGCTCAAGGAGTGAGCTTCTTTACTTTTTACTCTTAAAATGGGGGGAAAAGTATGAAGGAAGAGGCTTTGAAGATTATTAACGAAGTTTTGGCGCAAGGTAGGAAATCTTTGGTTGAATACGAAGCAAAGCAGGTTTTAAAATCTTACGGTTTGCCTGTGCCGGAGGAGAAGCTTGCTAAGACCGTGGATGAGGCCATCAAATATGCAGAAGAGCTTGGATATCCGGTTGTTCTGAAGCTCATGTCACCGCAAATACTCCACAAGAGCGATGCCAGGGTTATTGCCCTCAAGATTAAGGATGAGGAAGAGTTAAAGAAAAAGTGGGAAGAAATCCACGAGAATGCCAAAAAATACCGCCCAGATGCAGAGATTTTAGGTGTTCTCGTTGCACCAATGCTCAAGCCCGGAAGGGAGATTATCATCGGTATTACAGAAGACCCCCAATTTGGACACGCAATAATGTTTGGTCTCGGTGGTATATTCGTCGAGATACTCAAGGATGTAACCTTCAGGATTATTCCAATTGAGGAGAAGGACGCTTGGGCAATGATACGGAACATCAAAGGCTATCCAATTCTCGCAGGAGCAAGGGGAGAAGAGCCAGCGGACATGAAGGCAATAGTTGACATGATGCTCAAGGTTTCCCAATTGGTTGATGATCTCAAGGACTACCTTAAAGAGATGGACTTAAACCCAGTGTTCGTTTACAACGAAGGCGAAGGTGCAATGATTGTTGATGCAAGAATCATCTTGAAGTGATTTTATTCCCTTATTTGTTCTTTATTTTAAAAATGTCTGGAAGATTGTGATATTAAGCCTCTCTTCTCGATTTAAGCTTTAGGAGAAAAACTCCCAATGCAAAGATTGCAAATGTGCCCACAAAAGCAAAGCCGAGCTTAAAGCCCAAAAATCCAACGATTATCGGCCCTAAAGCTTGCCCGATGTCTTTTATGCTCTCCAGGAAGCCTAATGCCGTTCCTTTGAGCTTTGAGATCTCAGTTGCCAGAGGCTTCGTTGAGGCTTCACTTATTGAAGCGCCGAGAGAAAACAAAACTGCACCAAAAATTACCAGGTACAAGGACTTTGAAAAAGCAAAGATAAACATGGCGAAGCTTACCAATCCCATACCAAAGATTATTGGCTTTATTCTTCCAATTTTGTCGCTTAAATAGCCGGCGTATGGCTTTACAATTGCCATTATTGAAATCTCTATGGTTAAAATCAGTCCGGAGAGCCAGGCTTTGTTTTCAAGGAAGTAGAAGAGGGGCAAAAAGGTCTCAATGCTCTGGTACGCCATGTAAACTGAAGCATCTAAAAGCCCCAGCAGGAGCAAATCAAAGCTGAAGGAGAACTCGAACTTTTTGAGCTCTTTCCCAGTATCTGGAAACGTGAGAGTTAGCGCAAAAACAAGAAAGCCAAAGAAGGAACATAGAAGAAAAACTATCCAAAAGCCAGCAAAGTAAATTAGAGTTCCGGCCAACAGAGGGGCTAAAGCTCTCCCTATAAGTGTGGAGGAGCTTAAAATTCCCATAAAAGCGCCCTTCCTTTCGGGGTAGAGGTCACTTATTAACGCGAGAGAAACGGGGACAAAAATGGCGGTTGCAATTCCATAGTAAGCTCTCACCAAAGCCAAGCTCAGAGCATCATCGGCGAGGAAGTAAAGGAGGGGAGCGCTTAGAAACACAAAACCGCTGATATTGAGGAGCTTCTTTCTCCCATAGATGTCGCTCAAAAGCCCAGAGGCAAAGTTCACAAAAATTCCAGTGATTGTTGATGCTGAAGCTATGAGGCCAATTTCTCCTTTGCCCAACCCCAGACTTTGAGCATAAAGCGGCAAAGTAGGGGATTTGCTCATGGTCGAGGAGAGAATTGCGAAGAAGCCTGCGGCCAGGATGAGGTAGAGCTTTTTCATAAATCAAATTTGGATGTTAGGGTTAAAAATGTTGTCCGCTATATGTAAGGACAAAGCTTTTATTTTTTCAAAACGTAAGTTGTAGTATGTGCAAATTGGAAGAACATTATGGAAATTGTGATGAAGGTACAAGAAACAATGAGTACTGTATTTTTCACAAGCCGAATAAGGATGAGAAAGATGCGAAGGAGTTCTACAGGAAGTTTCTGGAGAGGTTCAAGCCGAGGGTTGAGGAGATTGGGGTTGATGGAGGGAAGAAAAAGAGGTTTGTTTTTGAAGACGACCTAAAGTGCCAGGGTTTTGTGTTTCCGGAGATTCCGAATGGGCCGATAGAGTACACTGATAAAGATGGAAACAAGTGGGAGGGAAAGTTTTCGTTTGAATATGCATTGTTCAAAAAAGATTGCAAGTTTTATAGGGCAAGGCTTTCTGGTATTAATTTTTCTAATGCACAGTTTTTAAACAAAGTATCCTTTTTTGACGCTAGATTTTATTCTGTTATCTTCAAAGATGCAATATTCAAAGGATATGTGGACTTTGGAACATCACAGTTTTATGGGATATCAAACTTCAGAGGGGCAAAGTTTAAAAACGGTGCATCGTTCAGAGGAGCATATTTTAAAAAGGCAGAGTTTCAGGCGGCGGAATTTACAGGCCACACCAAGTTCACGGGAGCAACTTTAGACAATGCCTCTTTTGATTCTGCCACATTTAAGGGTATAGCTGAGTTCTATGGCACCACATTTAGAAATATGGCTACGTTTAGGGATACAACCTTTAACCAGCAGGTATACTTTTCAGAAGACTCAGAAACAAACAAACCAGCAGTTTTTGAGGGTCAGGCAATTTTTGAGCGAGCTAAATTCTTGAGAAAAGCATATTTCGAAAGAACTGAATTTAAGAGCATTGTTGGTTTCCGTAAAGCAAGGTTCAATGCTCTCGCGAATTTTTATAGGGCTACTTTTGAAGGAGAAGTTAATACTTTTTCAGGGATAACTTTTGGTGGAGATGTTCAGTTTAGTGAAGTCACATTCAAGAATTTCGTGAGTTTTCAGGGATCCACTTTTGAGGGAACTGCACAATTTATTGAAACAATATTTGAAGAAGAAAGCAATTTTTTAGATTGCGTATTTAGCAAGTTAGTTACCTTTTATAATGCTGTGTTTAAGGGGAATGTAATTTTCAAGGGTACCACTTTTGAGAGAATTGCACTCTTTACTGGAAAGCCTGACAAAGAGAAGTACAAGTTTTATGCTGATTTGGATTTTTCTAATTGTGACGTATATAAAGGAGTTGAAATTGATATTCCAAGTGAGTGGTTTAAACTATCTAAAGCTGAAGCAGAAGCAAGAAGAATTCAAAAAATAAGTTATGAAAGGCTTGGGTTGTACAGCAAAGCCGATGAGATGTTAGTAAAATACAAAAGAGTTCTTAGGAGGGAAAAATCTAACCTTCACGCGTTTTTGGAGTGGTTATTTTTGGATCTACCTTCTGAGTATTTAACTAACCCAAAAAAGGTAATTTATACCTCTGTTATAATTATCATCGCCTTTTCAATAATGTATTGGATTGGTGGATATTATTCTGAACATTGTTGGTTAACTGGTGGATTGAATATCCAAGGATACGTAATTTCAAATGGCAATATTTGTATAGGAACCCTCCAAAAACCGTCAACAGGTAAACCAATCCAAGACTTATTGAATTCATTATATTATAGCATCGTTACATTTACAACTCTCGGGTATGGCGACATAAATCCTACTGGAATCATGAAAGCTCTCTCATCACTAGAAGCACTATTAGGGGCATTACTAATAGCGACACTTGTATCTATTGGTGTGCAGAAGATTACACGATGATTTCTTGGTCATTGACCTAATAAATGAATGCACTGGCTTTTTTACTGTTTGCCTTTTTCTCCTCGCCGTCCCTTTAAACACGGCAAACTTTAAGTTCTTTCAGTACCAAACTCAATATTTAGGTGGTAGCATGAAGGTTAGCTATAATGATAAACTCCTCCTTGGAATTGGGACAGGCATTCTGCTCGCTTCGACGTTGAGGATCTTCGTGGCCGGAGCGTATTCCAGCTTGGAAAAGACCTTCTTTTATGGGGTAAAGTTCCCCTCGGCACTTGGCATAGTCCTCTTTGTATTTTTCGCTTATCTCGTGGGAAAGACGAGCAGGAAGGCGGGAGCCATTGTCATGGCCACCTATGCAATAGCCTCGCTCTTCACAGACATGACTGAATACTTCCACCTCATAGCGGCCATAGCTTTACCCGTCGCTCTGGCGCTCGTCAAGGAGCTCGACGTTAAATACCTCTCGATCGGCCTCGTGGCCGACTTAAGTTTGAGAGTTTTGGCCGTTGGCGGCGAACCCATAGACTTCCCGCACACAAGGATCATTCTGGCGGTTCTGGTGCTCCTCGGAGCCTTCGCGCTCTGGAAGGAGGAGGGTCAGCTCAAGAGTCCTGGCTTCGGCCTCTACGCCTTCGCGGCTTTAATCGAGCTGGGATTGATATACCCAAACGCCGTCCTCAGGTATTCGGGGATTAGGGTATATTACCTCCCTCAGTTCATCGGCTACTCCTTCGTTATTGCCCTCGCCATCCTAATTGGCCCATACCTCTCTAAGAAACCCAGCATCGCATCTCTTCTGCTGGTTCTTGGTGCAGCGACGCTCTTCATACCCCCAATAAGTTTGCTTGGCCTTCCACTCGCGCTGGCCTCTTCAATAGCGCTCCTTGAGAGTGCTAAGGGGAGCCGCTTTGGTGTGGTGGGTTCGGTTTACCTTGTCCTCACCGCGGTTTTGGCTTTGGGTGCATACGTAGGAAGGGACATAGGTCTAGCTTTCATGGAAGACAGACTTGAGGCGCTGATTTTAGGGGCTTCAATAGTCTACGCTCTCTCGGCGCAGAGGAAGGTCAAAGTTAAGCTTCCAAGCGTCAAAGAGATTGTATATCCCCTTCTTGTTCTCTTGGTGGTCTCAATCGCTGTCATGGCAATCTTCAACGCGGGACCGAGCTATGTGGAGGCTAAAAGGGAGATACTCCTCTGGAGCTACAACGTCCACCAGGGCTTTGGGCCCTACGATGGAGCTTTCAATGGTTATGAACTAACCCACTTGCTAAAGGAGAAGAACCCCGACGTGATAGCCATGCAGGAAGTTGTGGGAGGAATGATAGGAAACGGCTACCAGGACGTCCCTCTGATGGTTTCAGCTTATCTCGGCTACTCCTACGAGTACAAGCCGGCCGTGGAGGGGACGTATGGTGTGGCGCTCTTTTCCCGCTGGCACATGAAGACCGAGGAAGAGCTAAACCTCAAGAGCGTCGGCCAGGCGAGGCCAGCTCAGAAGGTAACTATCAAGGAGCTTGGCTTAACTATTGTCAACGTCCACATGGGCCTCTCACCTGAGGAAAGGGCAATGCAGGCAGAAGAGCTCCTCAAGTTCGCCAAGGCGGAACCAACGACCCAAATAATCGCCGGAGATACCAACGCCGAGCTCGATGAAAAGGCCATCGAGATACTCACGCGCGATTATTACGATGCCTTCACCCAAAGGCCGCCTTACACCTTCAACTGGGGGAACATCGACATCGAGAACATTGACTACATCCTGCTCAAGAAGGGCTGGCTGGCAAATGTGAAGGACTACGGCTGCCTCTGCGACGTCGAGGTCTCCGACCACAGGCCAATATGGGTGGTTATAGAGCTTTCATGAAGCACTAAATGAGATAACTACTCTTCAACAACCTCTCCTTCTTCTTTCCCTTGCCCAAAAAGCCCCACCAAATCGTGGATTATCACAAAGTCAATCAATGCACTTATTCCAGCTCCAAGAGAGCCGGCCATAAGCATTAAAATCGAGAAGAACAGATCAATACCTTTGTAGATGAGCGTAGCCTTAACAGCTCTTCTCTCGCCTCTAATAAGTCCCCACGCAAGGACGAAGTTCAATACGCCGAAAGCCAAGTATGTGTAAGCGCTCACTCCACTCGCTTTGATAAAGTAGTACAGCAAAAAGAAGGCTTGAAGGAAAAGCAAATAGATGCTAAGCTTCACATCTCACCCCTCAAATAAGCCTCAAAGGCCTCAACGTATTTAAACCCATCGTCCGGGAAGATTAGGACATAAGTTCCCTCCCCGAGCTTATCTATGACTTTCTCGAAAGCCTTGACCACTGCTCCCGAGCTTAACCCTATCAACAGCCCGTCCCTGCGTGCAACTTCAATTGCACCCTCGATGGCCTCTCTCTTCGTAACTTCAATGACCTCATCAATCTCTACTTGGAAGAACCACTTTGGTTTTGTCTCTAAGCGCTTTATGCCAGGAATGCTCTCTCCCTCTGCTGGAACAACGCCTATGACTTTCGTATCGTAGCGCTCTTTGAAATACTTTGCCAGCCCTCCGATGTGGCCTGAAGTTCCTATTCCCGCTATTATCGCTGTAGGTCTTTTTCCAATGCTCTTAAGCTGCTCGTCTATTTCTTTGGCTGTGTACTTATAGTGGGCCTCGAAGTTGTCGTCGTTTTCGAATTGGTTTAAATTGACTGCCCCTGCTTTTTTGGCCTCCTCCACAACATAGCTCACCATTGTGGGGTCAATGGTCTCAAAATCAGTCCTAACAACCTCGGCACCCAAAACTCCAAGCAAAACTTCCGTGGTCTTTGGTGTAGGTTTGGGTAAATACGCCCTAAAATCAATCCCCATCACGTTGGAGAGCGCTGCCATGGAAATGCCGACATTTCCTGAGGTAGCCTCAAAAAGCCTGTTGTTCCCGTTGATGTCGCCCCTTCTCTTAGCGTTCATAAGCATGTTAAAAACAGCTCTGTCCTTAATGCTCCTGCTGAACGGGTTAAAGAACTCTAGTTTGGCAAAATACATCCCCCCTTTCAATTGAAAGCCTAACTAGGGGGGTTGGCTTGAATTTCTCGTATAACTCTAAAGTGCTGTTAAACACATTCATTTGCATCACCGATTGGCACTCTGAAAAAGGCTTAATAAATGTTTTGTTCGAGGCAATGTTATACAAAATTGACTAATAAAGTATTTCCCTTCTTGCCTCGTCACTTGTAATTATTACCAACGTAATGGCCGCGAGAAAGGTCAGGCTAGCTGAAGCGGGCTCAAAACTCACGATAACCCAGATAATTCCGAATATAAGGTCTAAAAGCGTTATATAAGTCCCGGCCTGAAGTGAGAGCTCTTTCCCGAAGAATATTCCTAGGGCTATTAAAATGTGTACTAGGCCGATTATTCCAAATCCCACAGATGTTGGAGTATCTCCCAAGCTCAATACACCCATTCCCAAAAAATAGAGACCCATTAAAATAAAAAATGTTAGAAGGATAGGCTTAAGCCTCATCCCCAAGCTCCTCCACGGGCATTTTCATTCTAGACACTGCTATTAAGGTCATTATGCCCAAAATAGGCATGAATGCAAGCTCTGCCAAAGCTAGGGCCTCACTCTGTCTTGCCAAAATTTCCGTGATTGATGGCGCTATGGCATTGGCTGAGTTTGAGATTAGGCCCAAAGCGAAGGACGCTCTTGGGAATATGCTCTTTGGATATGTAGCTGGAGCTGAAGTCCAGAATGCTGGTCCAGTTCCTTGAAGAGCACCTATTAAAATAACTGAGGCTAATGCAAGTGAATAATTGCCATCAAGCATAGCTTTGGAGTAGAGAGCAAGGCCTACAAAGGCTATAGCGTAGGATATTATCATCACCTGCACGATAGCCTTGAATAATCCTTTTGCAGTTGGATTCTTCTTTGAGAGGAGGTAACCAGCATAACCCATGCTTATGCTCCAGAGCGCTTTTGATATGTTAAGGGAAGTGCTGAGTGTAGTTACGTGGTCTTTAGTCCAGCCCATCTGATAACCGAGTGAAGCGGAAAAGCCTATAATTGTGAAGATAACCCATAGGGCCGGGAAGAAGGTAAAGCCGAGTACCCATGTGAACTTCATCTTCCAAACGTTGACGTTTGCAGCTCCACCCTTCTTGTGGACTATCTCAAAATCCTCAACAAAGAGCCACCATAGTAAGAGCACAGCATACATTATCGCAACGGTCACCAAGAACGCTCCCTTCCACCCAAAAGCCTGGACGGCATATTTAGCACTCATTGAGCCAAAAACACCACCCCAAAAGATTCCCGAGAGAACTATACCCTTTGCAAAGGGCCTCTCAGCTACAAAGAAGTTCGCTATTTGGGTGCTGAAGAGCGGCACGAGCGTCACGACGAAACCCTGGATGAACCTTAAAAACACCACCGCATGCCAGCTGGGCATGTATGGGATTAATGCTTGAGGTATTGCAGCCCAGCTCAATGCTATGGCAACACTTCTCTTGAAGCTGCCTTCATAGAGCTTTGTGTGGCCCAGGAGGAATGCCACGAAGAGACCAAAAACATAGGCAATGTGCTGCATGTCGTAAGCTTCAGCGCTTATTCCAAAGTGAGCTATTATATCCGGCTTAGCGACGCTCATCATGCTTAAAGTTCCAAAACCCGCAGTCATGACAAGGGTGTCAAGGAGTACAGACTTCCAGCGCTTCATTATTTCCACCTCACCTTAGATCTTTCCAAAGAACATTAGTATGCCAAATATTATGAACAAGATACCTGCTCCTTTGTGGATTAACTCTATGGGGAGAGCATCGCCAATTTTATCCCCAATGAATGCCCCAATCAAATTCACCAGAGCCAGTCCAAAAATCGCTCCGACAAAAGCTTTAGCCCAGCCGTACTTTGAAGCAAATGCCATAGTGGCTAACTGCGTCTTATCTCCAAGCTCTGCTAGGAATATTGCCACAAAGACATAGATTATCTCTTTCATTGTCTCCCCCACCTGTGAATAAACAAATGAGAAAAAATCAAAGCTCTTCTAAAGCTGTTTTCATTCTCTCAAGGGCTTCAATGAGTTTGTTTTTCTTGGTTGCGTAGGATATTCTTATGTAACCCTCTCCATTCTTTCCAAATGCAGTGCCGGGTATGACAACGACTCCAGCCTTCTCTAACAACCACTCCGCAAACTCTTCGCTCTTCATGCCTGTCTCTTTAATGTTGGCAAAGACGTAGAATGCTCCTTTTGGTTCAAAAGCGCTTATGTAAGGCATCTCCTTGATGTAGTCGAGCACTATTCTGCGCCTCTCTGCATATGTGTCTCTCATCTGCTTAACTGCATCCCAGCTTTCCTTCTCCCTTAAAGCTGCGACTCCCGCTATTTGGATGAATGATGCCACGTTCCCTATAACATAAGCGTGAAGCTTTATCATGTCTCTAATAATTTGCTCTGGGGCAATTGTGAACCCTAAGCGCCAGCCAGTCATTGCGAAGGTCTTAGAAAAGCTGTTTGCTAGAACTGTATTGTCTGGGGCGTACTTGAGCATTGGAGTGTGTTTAGCGTTTTCATAGAGGAAGTGCTCATAGGGCTCATCACTCAGGATGTAAATGTTGTAGTCTTGAGCTATATCTGCTATTGCTTTAGCGGTTTCTTCGTCCAGCGTTGCTCCTGTGGGATTGTTTGGATAGTTTACCACTATCATTCTGGTCCTTTTTGTTATGAGCTCCAAAAGTTCATCTGGATCGGGCTGAAATCCATTCTCCTCTTTAAGGGGCAATCTTATCGATTTTGCTTCTGCAACTTTAGCATCCTCTACGTAACACACGAATGCAGGATCGGGAATAATAACCTCATCTCCATCTTCTAAAAGCGTTTCAAAGGCAAGATATGTAGCTTCATAAGCTCCCACAGTAACTATAACCTTTTCCATTGGAATTTCAATACCATATGTGTTTTTGTAGTATTCAGCAATAGCTTCCCTAAATTCAGGTATTCCCGCATTGGGTGTATAGTGTGTCCATCCTTCGTCTAAGGCCCTTTTTGCAGCCTCTTTAATATTTTGTGGAGTATCAAAATCAGGCTCTCCTATGCCGAGGGAAATCACGTTTTTCATCTTTGAAGCCCTTTCAAAGAGCTCCCTAATTTTTGAGCGCTGTATTAGGTTAATACGCCCTGCTATGAAATATTTACGGCTTTTATAGCGCATAAGCATCACCTCGAGCATTTTAAGGGTGAATGCTTTTTCTTATAAATCTATCGAAGATATTTTTTGACAATTAAATATGTTACGACGGAAAATCTTCATAAAAAAGAGACTATTAAGAAAAAATTTGCTAAACTTTCTCTCACAAAACATCCACGATTGCTGAGAGTTCCATTAAACTTTTAGCCTTATCCTTGCTGCAATCCTCAATAGGCACTGTTTTTAGATTGTTCTTTTGTATAAATTCTCTCAGATGATTGGATGCATTTTCTCCAAATGCAACTATGAAATTTTCTCCCTCCTTAACACCCGCTTTTCTTATAGCCTCATGAATTTGGAGAGTTCCCACCAATCTAATTAAAATCTCTCCCCTCACTGTTTTCGCTTTATTCGTCTTTCTTTCGGCAGATTTTAGTGCTAATATGGTTGCAAATGCCAGCTGTTCCCAGCACGCCACGTTTGCTATTTGCATATTATCTTCAAGTTTGCTGAGTATTTCAGATATATCATTTACTACAACTCTCTCAATGGCAATTTCATTTTTGTTCCATTGAATTACTTTCATCACTATCCCCCTATAGAGACTAAATTTTAACGGTTATAATCCTTTTACTTCCCAATTTTGAGTACTGTTAAAAAATTTTTATAATTTTCATTTAATAATAAAAATTTTTTAAAATTAATATTATCTGGATATTAATATGAACAAAAAAGTATTTAACTAAATAATATACATTTATGTATTAGCAATTGTCTATGGTGATATCAGCATGCCACGAAAGATGAAGATAATCAGTGTCCAACTGCCGCAGAGCCTCATAAATGCCATTGATACCCTTGTGAGGAGGGGTGTTTATCCTAATAGAAGCGAGGCGATAAGAACTGCAATTAGGGATCTGGTCAAAAAAGAGCTCTATCAAACAGAGATCGAAGAAGAGAGACCTGAATATGTTGTAGAGTAATAAATATGGGGGGTAAAGGGGATGGTATTTAAGCTTTTAGAACAGGCTGGACTTAATATATTTGATGATGAAGAGAATGGCAAGAGTAATCCACGAAGTCCTGTTAATATTAAAGTAATTGGAGTTGGAGGGAGTGGAAACAACACCATAACTAGGCTTTATGACATAGGTGTTAACGGTGCCGAGCTCATAGCTATGAATACTGATTCTCAGCAGCTTCAAAGGACGAAAGCTGAAAAGAAGATACTTCTCGGACCGAACATCACATATGGAAAAGGTGCTGGTGGAAGCCCGATGGTGGCTTATAGGGCTGCTGAGGCGAGTGCTCAGGAGATAGCTGATGTTGTTAAGGATGCGGATTTGGTTTTTATAACTGCAGGCATGGGTGGAGGAACTGGAACCGGAGCCGCTCCGGTGGTGGCGAGAGTTACTAAGGAAGTTGCCAAGAACAGTGGAAAGCTTCAAGAACCTCTCGTTGTGGGTGTAGTAACCTTCCCATTCAAAATGGAGGGACAAATTAAGCTTGAGAAGGCGAGAGCTGGTGTTAGAGAATTAATGAAGTACGCTGACACTGTCATCGTTGTCGACAACAACAAGCTTTTGGACTTAGTTCCAAACTTGCCAATTACTCAGGCCTTTAGAGTTGCAGATGAAGTTATAGCAAGAATGGTTAAAGGATTGAGTGAAACCATAAACCAAGATTCAATGGTAAACATTGACTATGCAGACGTCTATACGGTTATGAAGAAAGGAGGAACAGCCCTTATTGGCATTGGAGAGTCTAACTCCAAGAATAGAGCCGTTGATGCAGTTTTGGATGCTCTAAACAACAAAATGCTTGATGTTGAGTACGACGGTGGAAAAGCCGCTTTGGTTCACTTCACGATGGGTCCCGACGTCAAGCTCGATGAGATAAACAAAGCTATGGAAGAGGTCAACAAGAGGCTCGGCTCAAGGAGCGAAATAATTTGGGGAGCAAGAATAGATGATGAGCTTGAGGGCTACGTTAGGGTTATGGTCATAATGACTGGCGTTAGATCTCCTTACATCTATGGAAGTGCCGAGGCTCTTCAAGAAGAGAACAGCATAATCCCAGAGCCAACTCCCAACTTGGAGTACTCTTCAAGAGATGCATATATAGACAGGGATATTGAATTCAACAGGGACTTCTACAGCGAGGATCAAAGGCCTCTGTATCCGAGGAGGCGTCAGTTTAGATTAGATAACATACCAGAGCTTTGAGCTATTTTTTATTAATTTTCGTGGTGAACAAAATGGCAGTGGTAGTTAGCATAGCTAATCAGAAAGGGGGAGTTGGTAAGACCACGCTCACATTAAACCTTGGGCATGCTTTAGCGAATAGAGGAAAAAGAGTTCTCTTGATCGATGTGGATCCGCAGTTCAACTTAACCTTTGGCTTAGTTAGCTTGGATGTCCTCAAATATGAAAACAGCAACGTGGGGACTCTTTTAACCAAGGAGAGTGAAGTTACAGAGACCATAATTGAGGTCAAGGAGAATCTCCACTTGATACCCTCTCATCTAAACCTATCCCAAAAGGAGATTGAAATCATAAACTCCTACAACCGAGAACGGAGGCTGGAAAAAGCGCTAAAACCAATATTGCCCGATTATGACTATGTGCTGATTGACAATCCTCCAAGTATGGGAATATTTTTGGTAAATTCCCTAACGACTTCTGATTACGTTTTAATCCCTCTAGAGCTGAGCTATTTTGGAGTTATTGGAATGCAGCTCATGTTCAACTTAATGAGGATGATAAAAGAGGAAACGAATGAACAGCTCTCCCTTTTAGGAATAGTTCCAAACAAGTTTACGAGGCAGACTAAAGTTCCAAAGACGCGCTTAAAGGAGCTTAAAGAGACTTATCCAAATGCTCCGCTTTTGACGACAATTCCTCAATCAGTGGCATTAGAGAAGGCGCAGTCTCAAGGATTAAGCATATTTGAGTTTGATGGAGATGGGAGGGCTGCAAAAGCATTTTTAAAATTAGCCAATGAGGTGATTAATCTTGTCGAGAGAAGGTAAAATCCCAAAGCTTTTTTCTGGTTCAATTGATGAGTTAACTCAACCAGCTAAAATCGAGAAGGATCAAAAGAGAAAAGACCTAAAGAAAGTCAAGAAGCAGAAGACTCTATTTGTGAGTCAGGATATGAACCTCAAACTGATAGAGCTCTATGCCCATGAAGGAAGGAGGCAGAGCATTATCGTTGAAGACGCAGTAAACCTCTACTATTACTTGAAGAAGGCACTTGGGGAGAGGAAGTTTGGCGAACTGATGAGCGTCGTCCAAAGAGAGGACGAGGAGATGCTGAGGCAGTATTTGGAAAAGCTCACGCTTTAAATATCATCTGCTGGAATAAGAGCACTAAAATAAGCCGATAAAATCATATGTGCTAAAATAGATCTACTCGCAGAAGTACTCTACAATCCTTTTTATTATTTTGCTGGTCTTCGCAACATCGCTTTTATATGAGAAGGGTATCCTAACGATTTCAGCATTAATGCCGCGCTTTTTGAGCTCTTCTTTAAGCCTAAGAACGTCAAACTCTTGATCCGGCCCAAGGGCTATTACATCTGGGGCTAGCTTTTTTACGAGCTCAAAGCTAAAGTAGCCCGGCTCTCCTATAACAACATCATCCACTACCCTTAAAGCCCTCAAAAGCTCAGCCCTATCATGCATTGAGTTTATTGGCATCCTTCCTTTCCTGCGCTTCACAGTCTCGTCATGTGCCACTATAACAATCAGCTCATCACCAAGCTTTTTAGCTTGGGTTAAAAAGTGGATGTGGCCAACGTGGAGGATGTCGAAGACACCTCCCACTACAACGCGGATTTTTTTGTTCTCCCCCATTGGAACCACCAAAATTTAAGGTCAAACGGTAAGCTCCCAAATCTTGTCTTTAGCATGGTGGATATTTTTAACGGCCTTCCCTTTTTTCTTCTCTACCATCTCTTTTCCGTCCATTAGAGCAATCCCAATTGCTAGGGGCCTTCCAAAATCCTCTTCCACAACGAAAACAAAGTCTCCTTCTTTTATCTCCTCATCGGCATCGGTTATTCCGGGCGCCATAACATCAGCACCGCCCAAAACGAATGGAACTGCTCCGGCATCAACTACTACCCGTCTCTTCCAAGTCCTTAAATCCTCCTCATTGGAGAGCTCATAGAGCGCTGCCACTAGAGGGAATATTAACCCCTCCCTCTTTATGAACCGAGCCTTTCCGTTTACCAGCACTATTTGAGTTTTCTTATCAATCTCCGCAATTTCAACATTGTCCTTCTTTTTTATAAGCCTTTGAGCGACATCTTCTCCAAAAATTTCTCCCATCTCTCTTATTATATTTTTGACATCTTTTTTGCTCAGGAACCGCCTGCTTTTAAGCTCCATTCTCTATCTCCTCCCAGATCTTTTTTGCACTCTCTCTAGGGTTTTTGCTCTTATATATGGCTCTCCCGACGATTATATAGTCTGCACCCGCTTTTAAAGTTTCCACCGCACTTCCACCTTGTGCCCCAACTCCTGGGGTGAGGATTTTTATATCTTTATCTACCTTTTCTCGTATGTATCTAACTCTCTCGGGCCTTGTTGCCGGAGCGATAATGCCAAAAGGCTTAATCTCGTTAGCTAGCTCTATGAGCTTATCCACTGTGGGCTGTATGAACTCCTTTGCTCCCGGGTGGCTCATCTCAACCACAATGATTACTTCTCCTTCCTCTTGAATTGCCTTAATACTGTCTCTGCCCACAAAGCCATGGGCAATTAGGTAGTCGGCACCGGCTTCAAAGGTTTTCTTGGCTATGAGTCTGTTTGTATTTGGTATGTCTGCCACCTTAAAATCGGCTATGATTGGGAGTCCAGTTCTCTCTTTAAGCTCACTTATGATTGATATGCCGCTTCCTAAAATCAAAGGCCAATTAACCTTTATCGCCCAAAGGTAGTCCCTAACTTCTTCGGCTATTCTTAGAGCGTCTTCCCTCTCATACACGTCCAGCGCTAAAATTAAGCGGCTCATTCAACCACCTCTAGGATATCCCTCGGCAATTCTCCTTTCTTTAGGAAAAGTGCGACGTGGATGGCACTCTTCAGTGCGTGGGCTTTTTGAGGTGCCCATGTGATAACTATTAAGTCTCCTTCTTTTAGCTCTAAATTCTCTAAATCTTGCGCTATTTCCGGGAGGGTGTCCTTTAGAGGCCTACCATCTTCTGGAAATATTATCTGCCCTTTCTCATAAACCAAAATCATGGCTCCTTTTGCGAAGAACCTTATTGCCTCGTCTCTAAGATCAATGCTTTTGAATTCCGGCGGGTTGTGGATGAGTAAAGCATACGCAGGCATCCCTTCAATTTTTTCAATTTCTTTTGGCTCAGAGAACAGGGAGTTAATCTCTTTAAGCTTTTTTAGACCTTTTTCACTTAGGTAATGTCCTTTTTGTTTTGATTCGATTAATTCGAGATGGGATAATTTCTTCAAAAGTGTCCTAACACTCCCCTCGCCTAGATTAAGCTCTTCAGAAATTTGTTTTCTTCCTTTTGCATCTTTTAGTAGAAAAACCGCCGCCACAACATCTTCAAGGCCAAACTCTGGATAAGCTCCCCTTTTCCAGCTCATATTTTCACCTCTCGAACTAAATATCCTTTAGTGATAAATAAAACTTGTGATGAACATGTCGCTTGTTCTTCAAATGCTTGATGAAAAGATGAGCTAGAATATCATCATAAACCTTCTTCATGCTTTTCCTAGTAGTTTGGATAATTTGGAAAAAGAGAAAAGACTGGATATTCATTTAGCTCCTCTTTGCCATCTCTTCCTGTTGCAGTTCATATTAAGGCAGACCTCATACTCGCGGTTTCCTTCCTTAATCTTGACTATAGGTGCATTTCCACATTCGGGACACACTTTACCCGTCGGGATTATCTCGCCCCGTTGAAGGAGTGGATAAGTTACATTACACTCCGGCCAGCTGGAGCAGCCCACAAACCTCTTCCCTGTCCTTCTGTTGTAGCGGACTACTAGGTCGCCGCCGCACTTAGGGCACTTTCCAACTACAAGGTGCTTTTTACTCTTCTCTTCCCTCTCAACGGCTTTCTTTATCTCATCCTGCTCTTCTG
Organism: Palaeococcus pacificus DY20341; assembly: GCF_000725425.1. Taxonomy (NCBI): domain Archaea; kingdom Methanobacteriati; phylum Methanobacteriota; class Thermococci; order Thermococcales; family Thermococcaceae; genus Palaeococcus; species Palaeococcus pacificus. The sequence continues at coordinate 1,071,364 of NZ_CP006019.1, forward strand.
GGCTTATCTCCTTTTCTTTGCCCGTGCTCCGCTTTGCAGTACTCTTTTTGGTCTCTCCTCCAATGAGCTTTTCCAAAAGTGCCCTCCCTATATCAAGTTCCTTAGCTTTAAACTCCGCTAAAATCTTGGTCAGCTGCTCTTTTGCGTCCTCAATTACTCTATCCTTGTCCATTCTGCGTGCCATAATCTCTTCCATCTTTTCCTCAAAGCTCCTCGTCAGCTCAACACTCACTATGCTGGGCACGCTATTTTCTAAGGCCTCAACGACTTTCATTCCCAGCGGTGTGACCTTGATCTTTTTTTTCCCTTCGATATACCCGCGGTTGTAGAGCGTCTCCAAGATTTGGGCACGTGTGGCTTTTGTCCCAATACCTAAATCTTCCATCTTCTTGATTACGCTGGCTGGAGAATAGCGCGCTGGAGGCTTGGTCTTCTTTTTCTCACGCTTAATCTGGAGGACTTTAACCGGCTCGCCATCTTTAAACGGGGGTAAAATTACTTCATCGAACTTCACATACCTGCCATAAACCTTGAGCCAGCCCTCCTTTAGCGTCCTCGCTCCGCTCAGGATAAAGCGGTGGTTGTTTGAGTTTATCACCACCTTCATGCTCTCCCTGAGGGCGGGCTCCATGAAGAGGGCCAGAAAACGTCTCACCACGAGGTCGTAGATGTTCTGCTCGTCCTTGGTGAGCTCCCCGTGTTTTGGAAGTTCTCCCGTCGGATAGATTGCTGGATGAGCAGGGTCGTCCTTTTTGCCCTCGACGGGTTTAAGTCTCTCCTTTCCCAAAAGCTCATGAGCAAAGGGCTTGTACTCCGGAAGCTTCGCAAGGCTTTGGAGTATGTTTCTAAAGTTTAAGTTCTTTGGAAGCTTTTGGGAGGAGGTTCTTGGATAGCTCGTCAATCCGCGCTCATACAGCTTCTGCGCGATTTCAAGCGTTTTCTTAGGTGAATAGCCAAATGCCGAGTATGCTTCTCTTTGAAGCGTTCCCAAATCGAAGGGATGAGGGGGATTCCTCTTCTGCTGCTTTACTTCAATCGCCTCAACAAAGGCTGGGCCTTTTTTGGCCTCTTCCACTATTCGTTTTGCCTCATTCTCATCAAAGATTTTCTCTTTTTCATAATTCGCAGTCAGTTTTTCCCCGTTCTTTTCGAGGAGCATTTTAATAACCCAATATGGTGTGGGCTTAAAGTTTGCAATCTCTTTCTCCCTCTCAACTAGAAACTTAAGCGTTGGGCCTTGAACCCTTCCAGTTGAAAGAACCATCCACTTTCCGCTCGCCCTTCTCAATGCGGAGCTTAAGGCCCTCGACAAATTAACTCCCCAGTACCAGTCCAAAACATGTCTCGCTATTCCCGCATCAGCCATTCCAAAGTTTATCGTTGGTTCAAGGTTGTACCAAGCCTTTAAAAGGTCTTTTTTAGTCAAAGCAGAGAACTTCATTCTCTTTGCTTTTGAAGGATCAATCCCGCAGGCGTATTTTAAGGCTGTATAACCTATAACTTCTCCCTCTGTATCATAGTCACATGCTATAACGAACTCGCTCGCTTGCTTGGCCAGCTGAGCTAAAGTTTTAACGTAGTCTCTAGCATAGCTCTTGCCTTTTTCGGCCTCATAGACTGGCACCCAGTGGATATCAAAGATTGGATAGCCCCACGTCTTAGCTTTTGGAGCGAGGGTGAATAAGTGGCCAACAGCAGGAGCAACTATTATCCTCTCCCCATCCCGCGTTAGCTCATAATATGGGACTTTATTCAAGCTTTTCTTGATAGGTTTTCCTTCTGCCAATGCATAGGCAATTTTTCTCGCTACGTTGGGCTTCTCGGCAATTATAAGCGTTGTCATCTTAGCACCAACTTAACTTTTTATGAAAGATTAATAAGCCTTTCTCGCCTTTTATTCAAAGGGAAGCTCAAGCCCTAGTTTTTTTGCAGCCATCTTTATCTCTTCCAGTGGCACTATCGCACTCCGAGCACCTACTTTTTGAACCGTGAGATAAGCCAGCAGTGTTCCCAACAAAGCAGCTTTCTCAAGGCTCCACCCCTTTAGAATGCCATAGATTATGCCAGCATCGAATGAATCTCCTGCTCCTGTAGTGTCCACTACTTCAGCATGAAGCCTCGGGGTTCTGCACACATCTCCTTTCTCGTTCCTAATTAATGCTCCCCCACCATTGAGTGTGACTATAATGTTCTTTGCCTTTACATCACTTATGTGCTCTAAGCTCCCAAATTTGCGCTTGAACTCGTCCTCGTTCATCAAAAGGTATGTTATCTTTTCTTCTATGCTCTCTGGAAGCTTCGCCTCACCTATGTCAAGAGAGACGCTTATTCCGTTCTCATAAGCAAAGTTAACAGCATTAATGATCAGCTTTTGTGGATTCGATGAGAGATGGATGTGCCTTGCTTTTGCTAAATACTCAAAGTCGAGCTCTCTAGAAGTGTTCGCACCGCTGAACTTCACTATCCTCTTATCTTCTCCTTTTATCATTGCCACCGCTACTCCAGAATAGCCTTCAACGACTTTTATTCTCGACGTGTCAACCCCTATTCTCTTGAAGTAGCTTATATGTGCCTCTCCTATTTCATCACTCCCAACAGCTCCAATAAAACCCGTCTTTAAACCCATCCGTGCGAGCCATGAGATCGTATTGGCTGCAGCACCACCCAATCCAAAGAAAGCGTTTTTTGCAGGGAGTTTTTCATGGAATTCAGGAAATCTATCAACAAGCATAATGATATCGTAGTTCAAGTTTCCAATTCCCACAACATCAAACATACTCTCACCCCATTTATCAGCGCTGTTCTTAAACTATAAGTTTTTGGGAATTTAAGCTTTCCCCAAATACCTGCCCTTTAAAAAGACAACAATTAAAAAATTAGAGAACTAGGTAGAACTATGAAAGTCTTAGTAATCGGGCACTTAACAAAGGACGTCATCATAAAAGGGAGCGAGCGCTTTGAAAGAGTCGGAGGCGGCGTGTATTACTCTGCTTTAGCACTGGTCACATTTGGAGAAGTTAGCATTTTAACGAAAATTGGTGAAGACTTCCCAAAAGAAAAACTCTATGAACTGGAAAACTGTGGAATAAAAGTGATTGCACTTCCTTCAAAACAAACAACCACTTATGAGCTTAGATATCTAAACGAGGGCGAAAGAGTGCTGAAGCTTTTAGCGAGAGGCGAGGAGATGAAGCCAGAGGAGCTGCCCGAGTTGGGGGGCTTTGATGTAGTTTTAGCAAACCCTGTTGCGGGGGAAATTCCAAAAGAGACGCTGGAAATTTTAAAGAATGGAGAGCTAGCTTTGGACTTGCAGGGCATTGTCAGGGAGTTCAAAGATGGGGTAAGGATAGGAAAAATCGATAGCGAGGTTTTAAGAGGCGTTAAAATTCTCCATGCGGATATAAATGAAATCCTGTCTTTAGGGAGCTTTGAAAAGGCTATTCAAATTTTGAAGGAGAACGTAGAAGTTGCCTTGATTTCCAATGGTGGGGAGAGAGGGATTGCAATTAAAAAGGGACAAATTTATGCTTACTACCCGCCGAGAACTAAGATTAAAGATGCCACAGGAGCAGGGGATACATTTTTAGCGGCGTTTACATATTTTTACAGAGAATGTCCTTTCATCCAAGCACTTAAGATGGCAAATGCCTTTACAGCACTATTTCTTGAGAGGCGGAGCTATGACTTTTCAATGGAAGAAGTGTCAAAGAAGGCCATGGAAGTTAGGGTTGAGAGGGTTTAGAGGTCAGCATCGCTGCTGGATTGACTGAAGTTGAAAAATTTAAAAACTTTTTTAAGAAAGGCTCAGCAACGTCGATCCCGGGCATCAAATACCCCAAAGGCCAATCTACATCATCGCCTAAATAGAGTTAAGAAAGAGAGCTTAAAAGCCTATAGGACATTCAAGTACTTATGCACCTGAAAGCTCAGTCCAACGTTTTCCCTTCCCATAACCTTTGCTGCCGTGTTGTAGAGCTCCATGAGCCTCTCTTGAGAGATGTCAATCGGCTCTCTCGGTTGTATTGCCAAAGGAGCTAACCCATTCAAAAGCTCGGCATACCATCTAACGTTTTCCACTTTTGTCTCCTTTGTAACGACAAGCTTTGCATAAGTCTTTGCTCCTGCTTCCCGGAAGATTTTGATGCTCTCAACTTCTCTCAAAACGAGGTCGCGCCAATCTTTTGTCGCTTTAGCCGTCTCATCCTTTATATCAACGCTCGCGTAGTCAGTGAGATGGGCAATTTGTGCTATCTTCTCTGGCTGAGAGCCGTTGGTCTCTAAAAAGTTCTTGAAGCCGATTTCCCTCATTCGCTCCATCAATGCTTGTAAGTCATTGGTTTGTAAAGTTGGCTCGCCTCCTGTGTAGCTTATGGAGTGTATATCACCAGTGTCGAGCTTCAAAATTATATCCACTACGTCATCAAGCTTTGCAGGGTTTTCTTTGTAAGCAAACTTTCCAGAGAAGGGTTCTACCTCATAGCGGTATTTTGGAACTTGAGAAGCGATTAGAAAAGCGCTGCTGTCACACCACTCACACCTAATGTCACAACCCGCAAACCTTACAAAAATTTGCCTCCTTCCAAAGGCTGAGCCTTCAACGCTTCCTCCCTCACCCTGCCAACTATTAAATATCTCCGCCAAAAACAATTCTCAAACCTCCATGAGTTTGACTTTGTTTGGCTTTAGTAATAGCCTCCAGTTTATATACTCTCCTATCTTTACGATGAGTAAATGCTTATCGCTACTTTTAGAGGATATTATGAGCTTTGCATGCTCTAATCCTTTATTGGCTTCTAGCTCCCTAATTAGGCGTTTAAAAAGTTCTTCCTTCTCCTCAATCATGTCATCCATCAGTGAGGCCTCATTCTCTTCACGAAGCTCTGTTATGGCGTCCTCCTCCCAGAGATCCTTAACAATGTCCGCTAAATTACTCATAATTGCGTAGATTCTGTATATTTCCCCAAATTTATCTTCCCGTTCAAGTTTTACTTTTATAGTTGCCATATACCTCCCCAATTAGAGGATCGTGCGCACTGTTTAAAGGGGTTTTGCAACAAAAAGCAAAACCTTAAAAGTTTGATTCTTTAGGTTTCCCTAAGAGGTGAGGTAAATGCAAATTTTTGAAACCCAAGAAGAGAGGCCCACGATTAGAGAGAAGCTTCACAGAGTGGGAATTACCAATTTAAGGACGGTAGCGAAGATAAACTGGAAGGGGAAGACTTACACGTTTATTCCAAATTTCGAGATAGCTATAGACGTTCCTGAGGAGAAGAAAGGCATACACATGAGCAGATTAGTTGAGAGCATAACCGAAACGATGAGTGAGGCAGTGGAGGAAGAGGTAATACAACCGCACACTTCTCTTGAGGAGCTTGAACTGGCAATAATAAAGCGCTTGGAGAAAAAACATCCACACAAGAGGGCGGAGGTTTGGATAAAGACCCAGCTAATTCTTGAAAGAGAAACTCCAGCGAGCAAGCGCAAATCTTTGGAGTCATATGACGTCGAGGTCGGCGTTATAAAGGAACCCGAAAAGGTGGAAAAGGTTCTCAGAGTGAAGGTCATAGGGAACACCGCCTGTCCACACGCGATGGCAAATAACCAGGGGAAAACCCACATCCAGAGGGCAGTTGCAATGCTTGAGATTAGAACGGACTACGACGAAGGAATCGCCTTAGAGGATATGATTGAGGTCGTTGAAGGCTCATTTAGCTCTCCTACTTACACACTCCTAAAAACTATTGACGAAAACGCTGTTGTACAGAGAATGTATGAAAATCCGAAGTTCGTAGAGGATGTTGCCAGGGAGATAATCTTCAAGGCAAAGCAGCGCTTTAAGGGCAAAATCCATGTTAAAGTCGTAAGCCATGAGAGCATACACAAGCACGATGTAATAGCTGAAACTTGGTATGTTTGATTTTCTTTTTGGTGGAGAGTATGAAGGTTATTAGGGATGCGATACACGGGGACATAATCTTGGATGACTTCGCCGTGAGGCTGGTGGACACTCCTGAATTCCAGCGTCTTAGGCGAATTACTCAATTGAGCTTTTCCTATTTGGCATATCCCTCTGCGAGGCATACACGCTTTGAACACAGCATTGGAACATATAGTATAGCCCAAAAGATTTACGAGAACAATAGAGATACCGTGGAGGGCATAGTGGTTTATGCTGCTCTGCTTCACGATTTGGGGCACTATCCTTTCTCCCATGTTTTGGAGATTATTTACGGCAACCACGAAGAGAACACGCGCCAAATAATAAAAAAGGGCGAAATAGGGGATGTAATAGGGGAAAATTACTCACTCAACGAGTTCTTACGTCTTTTAAAGCACCCTGTTGTCTCAGGGGATATCGATGCGGATAGGATGGACTACCTAATGAGAGACGCATATTATACCGGCGTTGCACACGGCCTGATTGATTTGGATAGACTCATTAGAAACCTTCACTACGATGGTGAGAAGCTCATCGTCAAGCAAAAGGGTATTATAGCTGCAGAATCACTATTGGTCGCAAGGAGCACCATGTACCCAATCGTTTACCAGCATCATGTAAGCAGAATAGCAGCAAGCATGCTCGTTAAGGCCGTTGAAATAGAAGGGATTCCAAAAGGAGAAATAGCAAGAATGGACGAAATTGATTTAGTGGCGCGCTTAAGAGGGAGCGAGCATAGTGAGGTTAGAGAACTTATGAAGGCAATAGATGACAGAAAGCTCTACAAACGCGTATTGTACACAAACACTCCTCTTGAAAATCCCAGTGAATTAAAGAAGGCACTTGAGGAGGAGTTCGGGCATTTGACATTGTTTGACTACCCAAGATACCCAAAGTTTGAGGAAAGCCAAACCTACGTTGAATTTAGTGGGGAGATAAAACGCTTAAACGAAGTATCCCCCCTTGTGAGAAGTTTGGTAGAGCTCAAGGACAAGTACTGGAAGTGGGGAGTGTATGCAAGACGGGACAAGGTAGAAGAGGTTGGGGCATTTTTAGAAAGGCTAATTTTTTAGCACTATTCCTCTTTTTGTTATCTCAAAAGGCACCCACGTTGAGGAGTGAATGGTTCTCCTCATACCGTAAACTCTGAGGTATCTTTCCAACGTTTTGTCCTCTTCTGTTAGCTTTAGTTCTATAATGCCATCAGCAATCGCATTTATCGCAGCCTCAACATCAGGAACTTCAGTATTTGAGTTCATCTCAACGAACCATACTTGTTTAGCCCTCTTTGCTAAGTCTTTCAAATTGTTAAAGAATTCATAAACGAGGCTTTTCTCCATTCCAAAGAATAGAGAGTTTATTGAAGAAACCCAACCGGCTATATATGGCTGGTCCTGTTTGAGTATAAACTCGAGGGTTATATCTTTAATTATGCTCATAAACTCGAGGATATCGTAAGGATTTGTGATTATAGGGTCTTCTTCCCACACACTTTTTTTCCTTATCCTTTTAGAAAAAATATCTACTAAACGTACTTTATCCCCATAACGCAAGAAGTCCCATCCAAATTCACGAGTATTTTGGAGAAACTCTTCCTTAGGCTCGTCAGCAAGAATTCCAATTATAGGAACCCCTTGGCGGAGTTGATTGTATAAAATTTGATTTATAAACAGACTTTTTCCAGATTTTGGATTTCCTTTTATGAGAATTATGCTTCCAATAGGGATACCGCCTTCAATTAACTCATCGATTATACCTGTATTGATTCTAGGTACCTCCCTTACTAAGTGGTTCAATTTTACCCCTCCGATTCTCATTTAATTTGATTCTTTTTATATTTTTAGGGTGCTTTTAAAATGTGGGTTATTCTGCAATGCCCTCAAATGGTGAGGATAGCTTTTCAATTACCATCGAAACGAAACGATTTTATACTTCAAGAGAGGACATGTTTATGCATTGGTATGGGGTGATGTGCATGCATGAACTTGTAGAATTTGCCGTGGAAAAGGCCCAAGAACTTGGGGCCAAATATGCGGAGGCAAGATTTGAAGAGAAAGATGGCACTGAGATCGTCATGAAGAACGGCAACCCGGAAGGACTCGCGGTTTTGGCTGATAGAGGTATAGCTATTAGGGTTTTAGTTAATGGTGGAATGGGTTTTGCTTCTACAAATGTCCTAACTAAAGAGAGCGTTCTTGAAGCGGTTAAAAAAGCAGTAAAGCTTGCAAAAGCGGCCTCAAAAGTGAGGAACAAACCAATTGAATTCAGTGAGGAGATGTTTCACGAAGTTTCTTATGAAGTTAGGATGAAAAAGGACTTTAGAGACATAAGCGCTGAGGAGAAAATGGATTATCTAAAACAAATCGAGGAAGTAATCGCAGGGAGCGGAATAACCGTTCCAATGCGCTTTTTAGCATATAGAGACTTTATGTGGCACAAGTATTTCGTGAATAATGAGGGAGCAAAGGTTGAGAGCTTCATACCGAGGGTGTCCATAACCTACAATCTAGTTGTCCTTGAGGAAGGACAAATGGAGCAGGCGCCTTTTGTGCAGAGGGCTTTTTCAGGGGGATTGGAACTTATTGAAAGAGATAAACCTTGGGAGAGGGCTTTGAACGATGTGAAAGTGCTTCAACGGCTTATTAAAGAGGGCCAAAAGCCTCCTGAAGGTAAAGTTGATGTTGTAATCTCTCCAGAGGTTGCTGGAATAGCTGTCCATGAAAGCGTTGGGCATCCATATGAGCTCGACAGGATAATGGGAAGAGAAGCGGCCCAAGCAGGAGAAAGCTTTGTAAAGCCCGAGATGCTCGGAGAGAGGATTGGTAGTGAGGTGGTAACGGTTATAGAAGACCCAACAATTCCAAACAGCTGGGGATTCTACTTATACGACGATGAGGGCGTTAAAGCAAGACCGCGCTATTTGATAAGGGAGGGCATAATTAACGAGTTTTTAATGAACAGAGAGTACGCCTATTATCTAGGAACCCACTCAAACGCCTCTGCGAGAGCAATAAACTATGACAGGGAGCCTATAGTTAGAATGGCGAACACTTACTTGGCTCCAGGTGATTATTCCTTCGAAGAGCTGATTGAAGATATAAAGCTCGGTGTTTATATGGTGAGCTTCAACGAGTGGAACATTGACGATAGGAGATACCAGCAGCGTTATATCGGAAGGGAAGCTTATCTCATTGAAAACGGTGAGATAAAGTATCCCGTAAGAAAGCCCATCCTTGAGATAACCACAAAGGGGCTTTGGAGTAGCGTTGATGCTGTAGGCAAAGAAATTGAGTTCCACCCGGGTACATGTGGAAAAGGCGAACCTGGCCAAGGAGTGCCCGTGTGGATGGGGGGAGCGCACGCGAGGTTAAGAGAGGTCGTTTTAAGGAGGTGAGAAAAATGTTTGATATTAACGAATTCATCTTGAAGAAAGCTAAAGAACTTGGCTTTGGGGATGTGGTTGTTTTAGGCTATGAAAACAATAGAAGGCAAGTGCGCTTTGCAAACAATGAAATAACTGTGGCTAAAAATTGGCACTATCAAAAGGCTGAGCTCTTTGTAGAGTATGAAAAAAGGCTTGCCGTAACCACAATAACGACTTTCGACAAAGAGACGATAGAAAAGACCCTCAAAACTCTCTTGGCGAGTGTTAAGACGATGGCCCCTAAAGAGGACTATTTTGGAATAGCAGATGGTCCATTTAAGTATAACGACATCCCAGAAACCCTTGACAAGAGAATAGTTGAGCTTGATGAACCGAATGAGTATGTGGAAAGGGCCATAAATGCTGCCATTGAAGAAGGGGCTAAAAGAGTTGCTGGAGTCCTCTATACAGACCACAACAAAATCCACCTCACTACGAGCAACGGCGTTGAGGCTTTCGACGAGGGAACGGGTATTGAGATTAGCGTTAGAGCGTTTATAGGTGACGAGGAGAGCGGACATGGAACGAGCTCTTCGAGGGTGTTAGACAAGTTTGACCCAGAGAGTGCAGGAAGAAAAGCTGGAGAGATAGCGAAGTTAGCACAAAACCCAACTCAAGGCGAGGCTGGAACTTTCGATGTGATCTTCGACCCCTTAGCCTTCGCAAACTTAATGAGCTACATGAGCTTCATGACATCGGCTTTTGCTGTTGAGGCTGGCTTCAGCTTCCTCGTGGGCAAGCTCGATCAAAAAGTTGCAAATGAGAACGTAACGATTAAGGATGTTGGAAACATGCCAAATGCCTACCGTTCAAGGAAGTTCGATGATGAGGGTGTGCCCACAAGGGAGACGACGATAATTGAGAACGGAACCCTAAAGACGTATCTCCTCAATACGAGCTTTGCAAGAAAGTACAAAACAGAGACAACGGCAAATGCAGGTTTAATAGTGCCCCGCGCTTGGAACGTCTATCTTGAGCCGGGGGACTATACGAAAGAAGAGCTCTTCGGTGAGGTCAAGAAGGGTATTTACATTACGAACGTGTGGTATACGCGCTTCCAAAACTATGTTACTGGTGATTTCTCAACAATTCCAAGAGATGGGGCCTTTCTCGTAGAAAATGGTGAAATTGTAAAGCCTGTAAAGAATATTAGGGTAAGCGACAACTTCCAAAAAATCTTGGAGAACATAGCCGCTTTGGGCAGAGACCTCTACCACATCCATTGGTGGGAGGTTACTACTCCGGTCTTTACGCCTTACGTGCTTGTGAAAGACGTTGGAATAACGAAAGCGACTAAGTAGCTTTCGTTTTTCAACATTTCTTTACCTTTTAATGAGAGCTATTTGAAAATCTATAAAAAGATGAAAAACTACCACTTCAGAATTTTGATTGGGCCGTTCGTTGTGCTGACCGTTAGGGTATTCCTCCCCTCCCCAAGGGCACCTGATGCTGTTTTAGGTCCGAAGCGCTTGTTTGTCTTTACAACTTTGATCTCCTCAAAATCGCTTTTTATCCCCCCGTTTGTGGTGCTTATCTCTATCCTGCCGTTAAACGTAGGGTGCAGGTGGAGGTTTATGGGCCCGTTCACTGTGCTGATTTTAACGTCATCCCCTATTGCTCTGAGATAGACCTCAATCATGCCGTTGATGGTTTTGATGTTTCCTATTAGCCTTTCAGCCTTCACGTTAATCTTCCCGTTAACAGTTTTGATGTCCTTTGCACACTCGACGTCTAGGGATATAGGGCCGTTGACGGTTTTTGCCTCCATGCACCCTGAAACGCCCGTTATAATTATGCTGCCGTTTACACTCGCCACGCGGTTTACCTCGACCTCTTTGGGCACCAGAATTTCAAAATTGACCTTTGAACCCCCCAGATCTATGTTAAGTCCTTTTCTGTGCTCTGTAAATATTTTAAAAAACTCTCCTTTCTTTCTAATCTTAACTTTTGGTTCGCTGCCCAGAAGGCCCCAGCTCTTCTCTATTCTAAGCTTGAGCGTCTTTCCATCATACCCTTTGATTTTTATTGTCCCATTCACATTTTCAAGCTCGAGCTTAACTTTTCCCACTTCATACTCTCTTTCATACACCTCAATCATAATTACCACCTGATATATACTTGTGTGGTCAAGAGACATCTCTTATGTGGTCACTCTTGAGCACCTAAAATTTGAGCTTGGCCTTTGCGTTCACTTTTTTCCAAACTCGTCCATAAAGCAGAGGGAGCTTTTTAATTCCCACCTTGCTTTCCCACATTTCCAGGAGCTTGGCTTCTTCCTCAAATGCCGATAGCGTTAATGCTAAGAGCTCCTCCTTTGAAGCCTTTCCTCTAATCTCCTTCTCATTCTCAATGAGCTCTTTCTGTATCTCAGCTATGTCTCTTGAAAACTCTTCAATGTGCTCTTTATAGCTTGTCTGGAACTTCCTGTGGAATGCCTCAAATCTCCACCAGTAGCTCTTTGGATTGAATTCGTTCGTTGGCTCATCACCCAATTTGGGAAGGCCGGCCTCAATATAGACCGGCTTAAATAAGCTCAGGCACGGAAGTGATGTCCCCGTAAACCAGTGAACGTTTATCCTTCCAAGCTCGGATATTTGAGACGAAGCTGTTTGAGACGGTCTTGTTAAGCCACCGTAATGCATGCAAATGTCTCTCATTGAGCCGTTTGCCGGTTCAAAAGGCTCTCTTTGATGTGAGCGGAGAATTTGCATCATGTATTCAAGCGTGATCTCTCCCTCTTTTTCTTTGAGCTTTTTATACGTAAAAGCCCTTCTCTCCCTGCCGTGAGCAAAGTGGGTATAGAATTTATCGGAAAAATATTTGGCAAAGCTAAAGCCCTTTCTCTCCTTAGCGAGCCGTTCAACACTTTCAGATGCTAAATCCCAGTCGTCTTCAATCGTTAGGGCATTTGAAATAGAGTAAACGCCCTCAACTTTTTTGGCCACCCAGTGCTTTCCAGCGGTCTCAAGAACCCACGCCTCTTTGGGGTCGGCTATTATAAAAGAGTTGTGATAAAGGAGTTTATGCCCGTAGCTCCCGTTTCCTCCTTGACCATAATTTTCAATGAGTGAGATTACGAACTCAAGGGCTTCCCTCGAAGTTTTTGTCCTCTCTAAAGCCAAGCGTATCATATCCATTCCTAAAATTCCCGTCTTGGGAACTTTTATTTTGGTGAAGACGGCGGTATTTCCAATGGTTAAACCGAACTCGTTTGCGCCCATCTCCGCCCCCCACATCCACCAAGGTCTCGAGAGAAGGACGGCATAAGTCTCCCTTACTTGCGGAAACTCGACGTAGGTAAGCTTGACTTTTTCTGCTTCATGCTTTTTTCTCGGGATGAACTCTAAGATTTGGGCCTCGTTTGGCTCTCTATCGCTGTTTTTAGCAAAAATCATTTCTCTATTTTTTGTTGCGCTAGGGGTGGCAATCAAAACATCGCACATGATAACACCTAATATTTAAATTGTCGTGAGAGCTTTTATGCTTTGGGTTAGCTTTTTAAATATATTGGACAAATAATCCATCGATAACTATGAGGCGCATCTTCACTTTGATCATTGTATCTGTGGCTGTGATGGTTATTGGAATTTCAATAGGCTCTGTTAATCTTCCCTTTTCTCAGGTTATTGCTTCTTTTGCCTTTAAAAACATCAAACTCGTTCTGGAAAACCCTAAAGCGTTGGGAACCACAGAGACCATAATCCTTCAAATAAGGCTCCCACGCGTTCTTCTTGCATACTTAGTTGGATTAAGCCTTGCCTCCGCAGGTACAGCTTCTCAAGCACTCTTTAAAAACCCCCTAGCGGATCCGTATATATTGGGCATAAGTGGCGGTGCATCTGTAGGCGCGGCAATAGCGGCAGTTTACTTCCCACGCTATATAGGACCATTTGCCTTAGCTTCTGCCCTTGTGTCGGTGTATATCGTTTATAGAATCTCAAAAATTGACGGCCACATACCAATAGACACCCTTCTATTGGCTGGAATAGCTTTTGGCTTTTTTTCAAGTGCAATAACGTCATATCTACTTTATGTTGGGCGTGAAAGGATACATAACGTCATATTTTGGCTTATGGGGACTTTCAACGGTGCGGAGTGGGGAGATGTGAAACTGGTTTTGATTTCATCTGCGGTAGGGTTTGCCTTCTTAATGACCCACTGGAGAGAGCTCAATCTCCTTTTATTTGGAGAGGAAAGCGTAGCCCTCGGATTGGACATAGGCTTTTATAGAAAAGCTGTCATTTTTGTAATTTCACTATTAACTGCATTTGCTGTTGCAACGAGCGGCATAATCGGCTTCGTAGGATTGGTAAGCCCCCACGCAATGCGCATAATTTTTGGGCCGAGTCATAAAAAGCTTCTCCCGGCATCAGCTCTCTTTGGAGGAATTTTAATGGTCTTTGCAGACTTACTCGCTCGCATTTTGTTAAAGCCTGCCGAAATCCCCGTTGGGATCGTTACTGCTCTCTTTGGGGCTCCTTTCTTCTTGTATCTTCTAGTTAAACGGAAGAGGGGTGAGCTCTATGCATGAGCGAACTTTAAAGGTTCGCCTCTCCTTCTCATACGGCGAGAGGGAGATTTTAAAAAACGTTGAGTTTTCGGCAAAAAAAGGGGAGCTTTTAGCTATCATAGGGCCCAACGGCGCTGGAAAATCCACTCTCTTAAAGTGCCTTGTGGGAATTTTAAAGCCTCAAGGAGAGGTTAAGTTCAATGGTTTCGACCTTCTTCAGCTAAAGCCAAAAGAAAGAGCCCGATTTGTGACTTATGTGCCCCAAAGCTCCGTTCCAGAGTTTGCGTTTACCATAGAAGAATTTGTCGAGATGGGTGCGTATGCGACTAGGGGTGACACCGAGAGTGCCCTAAAGAGGGTTGGTCTTTGGGAGAGGAGGAGAGAGTTCGTGACGAACTTAAGCGGTGGTGAATACCAGCTCGTTCTGATAGCAAGGGCTTTGGCACAGGAAAGCGAGATAATCCTTTTGGATGAGCCAACATCTCATTTGGATATAAACCATGCACTCCAGATAATGGAGATTTTAAATGCACTCAAAGATGAAAAGATTGTAATAGTGGTGATGCACGACCTCAACTTGGCCCTAAAGTATGCTGATAGGTTACTCCTTCTCAATAAAGGCACGATAGAGTGGGAAGGAACACCAAGCAGCCTTAGAGGAGATATTTTGGAAAATGTTTATGGTATTAAAGCGAAGATTGTGGAAATTGATGGAGCTTCCTTACTCATCACAAGCCTCTAAATGTGCATCTATCCACCCCAAAAGAGCTTCAGGCTTCACAAGGCTAACTCTCATTCTCAGTTCGTTTTCAATGAAATCCATAATCCAGCTGTTCTTTAAGGGATTGTTGTTAAAGGGATATACAAGGATCAGGTGTTTAAAGCCCGCCCTATGAGCTTTTAAGGCATTGTAAAGTGTCCTCTGCTTTATCCACTTGTAGGAGTTCTCAAATTCAACAGCCGCTATCTTTTCATCGTTTTTTCCAAAAATGGCCAGATCTATGCGGGTTCCATCGGCAGTGCGGAACTCCTCAATGGCTTTAAAGCCTCGAGAGGAACATTTGTCCTTTATCTCCCTTGAAAGCGCTTTAATCCTTATTCCTATCCCCCCAGAAAAAGAGAAATGGAATCAGAAGAGCCATTGGTTCTCAATACACTCATCGCATGGGGGCTTTTCCCCGGCCATGGCCTTGAACTTCTTGTAAATGCACTCTGGAAGTCCAAGTGGGCATCTGTCTGGCGTGAGCTCGGGCCTAACCTTGGTTGGGTCGAGCTTGAGCTTGAGCCAAGCCTCATACTCCTCTACCTTCTTCCATGGAAGCACCTTAGCACTGTAGATTACCAAGTTGTCGTAAATCTTTGCGTAGTCTCCTATTACAGCGTTCTCTTTAACTATGACGTTCTGCCCAATAACAACGCCTTCACCGAGTATTGAGTCTTTAATTTCGCTCTTCTCTTTGATTATGTCGCTTCCGATAAGTATTGCCCTCTTTAAGTAGGCCTTTTCTTTAATTATGGTGTTCGGTCCAATGTATGTATAGGCTTTTATCTTAACGCCTTTCCCGACCTTTGCCCCCCTATCTATGTACGCAGGCCCCTGTATTTCGACATCCTCTGCGACTTCTGCACCCTCTTTTATGGTGTAGTAACCGTTCTCCTTGGTTATCTCATCAAGGATTATCTGGTGGGCGTAGAACAGGTCTTCGGGAGTTCCGAGGTCAACCCAATATGTATCCCTCGCCATCTTATAGCCGTAAACTAGTCCCTGGCTCACATATTTTGGAAGTATCTCCCTCTCAAAGTAGATTTCTTTGTTCTTTGGAACATCCTTTAAGACTTCCTTGTTCACAACGTATATTCCAGCGTCGATTGTGTTTGTCTTGGGTCTTCTAGGCTTCTCTTCGAACTCCACAACTTTTCCTTCCTCGTTTAGCTCAACCACACCGTACTTCTCTGGGTCATATACTTTTGTAACGGCAACAGTGACTAAGCCACCGTTCTTTTTGTGGGCTTCTATGAGCTCCCCAAAGTCAAAGTTTGTAAACACATCTCCGTAGATGACCAAAAAGTCCTCGCTAACGAATTCTTCAACATTTTTGAGTGCTCCTCCTGTTTCGAGAGGCATTGGGTCGTTTACAAAGCGGATGTCTTTTGGGTAATCCGCCATATTATCCTCTATGAACTCTCTGATTTCTCCCTTCATGTAATGAACTGAGAGAATTATTTCGTCAATTTCTTTAACTTTTTCTAAGCTCTCCAAGAGATATTGGAGGTTTGGCTTTCCGAGAACAGGTACCATCGGCTTTGGTCTTGTGGATGAAATTGGCCTTAACCTCGTTCCGAATCCTCCAGCAAGAATAACTGCTTTCATGATATCACCAATTATAATTAACAGTAGAAAGCTTATATATTTTACGGCCATTAAATATGGATAACGATGAACGCTTTTATTATAATGTTCATTTTTGAACATTATCTTTGGAATCCTTTTTACTCACTTGATAGAGCGTCCCTTTAAACTGAATACAGCTCCCCGGACAGATTTCCTTTAGAGGACAACTCCCGCATGAGGAGCTTCCGAGTTCCACTTTTTCTATGTATCCCAAGCTCTCAAGAATTTTTATTATCCCCTCTACCTCTTTTTCGTCTATACCGAGCTTTTCCCCAATCTCTCTTGGATTTGTTGCCCCTCTTTTTATCAGCTCCAAAACTTCGTCGAGCTTTCCCATCTCAAAACCCCCTAAAAATAAATTAAAAGCCAAGTAAAAGGCCTATGTGGTAAGTTAATATCCCTATGATGCTTGCCAGGGCCAAGTTGTAAACTACTGCGACGAAAGCCCATTTATTGCCTCCTTCGGCTCTTATAGCACCAATTGTAGCTATGCATGGTAGGTATAGGGTAGTCACTATGCCCAAGACAAATGCCTGGAGGGGTGTCATTGCGCCTCTCATTAGCATTGCTAAAGCCTCTTCACTTTCGCCCACGCCATAGATTATTCCGTAAGTTGCGATAACATTTTCTTTAGCGATTATTCCGAATATTAAGCTTACTGCAGCCTTCCAATCCAACCCCATAAGCATGGTAAATGGCTCAAAAGCCCTTCCAAGCTGTTCTGAATAGCTTAAACCTCCTCCAATTGGTTCTGGATAGTTGCTCAAATACCAAATAGCTATTGCACCGATTAGGATTACTGTTCCTGCTTTTCTCAGGAATTCCTTGCTTCTCTCCCATGAATGGAGCACTACAGTTTTCCATGATGGAAGGAGATAGTCAGGCAGCTCAATTATAAATGGGCTCTCTTCTCCTTTGATTACAAATTTGCCAAGGAGCAGGCCTGAGAGCAGAGCTAGGAATATTGAAACGGTGTATATGGATACGGCTATTAAGGCTTGATGCTCTGTGAAAAATGCCCCTGCTAGGAAAGTTATTACCACCATTCTTGCACTGCACGGCACGAGAGGATTAATCAGCATCGTTAAAATCCTATCCCTCTCATCCTCCAAAGTTCTTGTGGCCATTATTGCAGGGACATTACACCCAAAGGCGAGCACCATTGGGATAAAGCTCTTTCCGGGCAGGCCGAACTTTTTCATTACCTTCTCCATAACAACTGCCACTCTGGCCATATAGCCTGTGTCCTCTAATATTGCCATTGCTATAAACAGCAAGAAGACCAATGGGAAAAAGCTCAGCACTGCACCAACGCCGCCTATGATACCCTCCACAATTAATCCTCTTAGAGCTTCGTTAGCGATATATGGTGCTATTGATTCTCCAAGTGAGGCGAAAAAGCTGTCTAGGAACTCTTGCATTGGAGTACCTAATGTGAATACGAACTTAAATAAAGCATAGAAAACTGCCAGCAGACTCAAAAAGCCGTAAAGAGGATGGGTTAGAATTCTATCGAGCTGATCGCTCAGTGTTTCTCTAACTTCCCCAAAGTGTGTCACAAATTGGTGCATTAGCCTATCTATGAACTCGTACTTTTGGTTTGCTATTACTATATCGAGAGAGCGCTTGTAATGAACCTCAAGTTCGCTTATATGCTGCAGAATCTCGTCCATTTTTGTCTGTCCTAGATACTTCAAGACGAGCTTTATGACTTCTTGGTCTCTTGTTAAGAGCTTTACGGCAAGCCACCTAATATTATACTGCTCTGCTAAAGGTGTCCCTTCTAAAACCCGGCTTACATGCTCTATTTCCCTTTCAATTGGCTCCTCATAGACCGGAATCACTGGATTTGTGCTTATTTTTCTTTCCGCCATTGCAGCTATTGTCCTCTTTAGCTCCTCAAGGCCTGTACCTTCTTTAGCGTTTGTGGGAATTATGGGAATCCCAAGCACTTTTTCCATCTTTTTTATGTCGAACTTTGCCCCTTTCTTCTTTGCAATATCTATCTTGTTGAGGGCCAGTACAACATTTTTAACCCCCATTTCAAGTATTTCCATCGTTAGGAAAAGATTCCTCATAAGGCATGAGGCATCAACAACATCAACTATAACTTCTGCATTTCCTTTGAGGATGAAGTTCCTTGCAATGAGCTCATCTATAGAGTGGGCTGTTAGTGAGTAAGTTCCCGGTAAATCGACAACGAGAAACTCCTCATTTTTATACTTCATTATGCCCTCTTTTTTCTCAACGGTTACACCGGGCCAATTTCCAACATGCTGTCTCAAGCCGGTTAGAGCATTAAAGATAGTCGTTTTACCTACATTTGGATTTCCAGCTAACGCTACCACCATTAAACCTTGCTTCTTTTTGTTAGGGATGTCGTTCCTCTCACAGCAGGACGCCATTAAGCTTCCCTCCTCAGGAGAATTCTATCGGCAACGCCTCTACCTAGGGCAAGGCGCATGTTTCCAATCGCAATAATAAATGGGCCGGGTTTTCCTGATTTTATGACTACAATTCGCGCCCCTGGAGTTATTCCCATTCCAATAAGCTTTTGTCTAACGCCTATTCCTCCTTGAATGTCTACAACAACTCCTTTCTCTCCTTCCCTCATCTGAGTCAAACGTACATACATGAGCATCACCGTTAGGTTACCCTAATTCGATTATAAGATGCGTAGGATGCCTTAAAAACGTTTGGTTAGCCTAATGATTAAGATAAGTTTGAAAAGAAAACCTAAAAGATTGGAAAATAGAAAATCATGCTCTGCTTTTGAGCTTTCTCATGTAGAACTTCTTACCTTCATACTCAAGCTCGATGAGCTTTCCCTCCCCTAGAAGTGCTTCCACAATGCTCCAATCGGCATTGGCTTTCTTTAAGAGTTCTCTAACAGCGTCTTCGCGCATTGGATGCACGGAAGTTATTGAGAGCAAATCTTCCTCAATGTTTCCCGTAAATGCGAATGCGTTTCCTTCGTAGCCCATTAAATATTCAACTCTATCTTCGCCGAGGGCTTTGGCAAAGGTTTGGAAAGCGTGATTTATTGCTTCCTCCTTAGCCGGTTTCACCCACTCCTCTGCTGGAGGCCGTGTGGGAATGCCTATGTAAGCCACATCAGGCTTAAGCTCCCTCAAAAATTCGGCAATCTTTTCTAACTCATCGCTATAATTAATGCCGTCAATGAGCATTGTTTCCGTTACGAGCTTTCCCCTAAACTCTCCCCTAAATTCGAGCATTCCCTCAAGTATTTTTTCGAGCTTTAAGCTTTTATGCGGTCTGTCGATTTTCTTCCATAGCTCTTCACTCACAGCATCGAGCTTTAGAGAAACAAAGTCAAATTTTAGCAAGTTTTCCCTAACGTCTTCATGCCAAATTAGCGAGGCGTTTGTTAAGATAGCCAAAGGAACTCCGAGTTTCCTCAAGAGGTCAATTTCTTCTCCAAGGTTCGCATCGAGGGTTGGTTCTCCATCTGGAACGAAGGTGATGTAGTCTATTTTTTCGTCTCTTGCTTTAGCATTATCCACCTTCTTCTTAGCTTCCTCAAAGATTAGCTCCGGAGGATAGAATGCTCTCCTCTCGACTTCCATCCTCAATGTTCTTCCAATTTGGCAATAAACGCAAGCATAGGAGCAGACTTTATCAGGGATATTGTTTATGCCCAAACTCCTGCCAAGCCTTCTTGAAGGAACCGGACCAAAAGCTATTGACATTATTTATCACCAAGTGTTAGGTTGACCTAAAATAGTATAAACCTTTTGGAATTTTCTGCTTGTCTTGGGATTTTTCAAAGTTTATTTCAATCCTTTTATTCTTACCCAAAACTTTATAAACTCAATGTACACCACCCCGCCCCTCAAGGTGAAAAAAATGAGTCAAAGAGTGGTCTCCTCATCAAGAAAGAATCATGCGAACATGGTGACAAAACGGAGGTATAGCTTTCACTATGGGGTATTTAAGATACCGAATTGGTTTTACTCCTTCGTGCCATTTAAAATTGCCACGGGCGGCAGTTCTGTCCTAATGCCCTTATATCTCCTCCAATTGGGTGGAAGTGCCCAGCTGGTTGGTGTTATGAACTCTTTGGCGAGCTTAGCGTCAATGATTGGGACGCTGTTTTGGGGCAGACTCTCAGATAAAACGCTAAAGAGAAGGCTATTTATAACGCTCGGATTCTCAAGTGTCAGCATATTCCTGGCTCTCCTCGCAATTGTGGGAAGTGCCGGTGAGCTTATCATCCTCAATACTCTCTATGCATTTTTCCTCGCTACAACTATCTCCGTACCTGTTGTTTTAGCGCTGAGGAGTGTTAGAAAGACATATTGGGACTTTGGACTTGGAAAGTTCAGCGAAATAGGCGGCTGGGGCTGGACGTTCGGCTTGGTTTTAGGCCTTGCGCTCTCCAAATATCTAAGCATAAGCGCTCTATTGCTACTCTTCGCTATCATTAACTTTCCCTCCATTTTATTAGGTGCGTCTCTCATTAGGGAAATCCCGATATACGTAAACAGAGAGAGCATAGCCCTATTTAGAAACGCAGTTGTCCAAAAGGCACGCTATGCTCCAAGCTTCGTTCTCCACATACCCAGTACACTCAAAGGGTTTAGAAGGTTCTCAAAGTGCAGGGCTTTTTATGCACATTCTTTCCTATTTTGGATAGCCACTGGCCTTTACTTCTCCCAAGTACCTGTCTTCTTGACGTTTAGCGGTTTCAGCAGAGAAAAAATTTATTTAATTGCCATTGCAAACTCTGCGATCTCCGCTTTCATGTACACTCGGGTGGGTTTAATGCTAAAGAATGACAACCTCTTCAAGGTCTTAAGGAGGGGCTTGCTCCTTAGATTCCTGGGAATAGCGGCAATTTTCATAGCAGTTGTTGGAGCGAGAGGTGTATTCATATTAGCTCTAGCTTCGTACTTGTTAGCGGGCCTCTCATGGTCATTTATAAGCATCTCGGGCACTTCCTTGGTCGGAAGGTTGGCAGGCGAAAAAGAGAAGGGAACAGCTATGGGAATTTACAACCTCGTGAACTCTTTAGGTTTGATAGTGGGCAGTCTCTCAAGCGGATTTATCGTGGAAGGCTTTGGCTTCGGTGTTGAGTATGCCTTGGCTTTGCTCTTTGTCCTTTTAAGCCTGCTTCCGATTAGGACTAAAGCTCTATGACCTTTCCAACATAGAGAGGCTCAAAGCTTTCGCCAAAGGTCATTTTAAATTGCGCCATTGCATCGAAGCCGGTGCAGTGGCCAGCATAGAGCTTTTGAACTTCCATATCTTTTAATCCTTTTATGGCCTCGTTTATTATCCTATTTTTAGCGTTAATTAGGTGAAATCCTCCTATCAAGGCTTTCAATGGCTTCCCCATAACATCTCGAGCGTGCATAGCTATGTTTAAAATCCCGCTGTGGCCGCACCCAGTTATTGCAGCTATTCCATCATCCAAGTCCAAAATTAGGGCCATGTCGTCTCTAACGTCATCTTTAATTAGCTTTCCTTCTCTAATTTTATATCCAACTGTCCTGTCCCAAGTCCTTCTCTCTATTTCGCCGCTACCCCAAATTCCCTCAACTATCTCAAAGGGATTACTTACTAAAATAAACTCCGCCCCCAAATCCTTGAGTTCTTCGCGCCTGAAAGGAAGGCTTATGTCCCTTAAGCGAGGCTTTAGAGCAACACGCTTGGAGAAAACATCTGGATGCGCTATTATTGGCAGTTTTTCCTCCCTTACCTCCAAAAGCGATTTTATGCCATAGGTGTGGTCGTAGTGTCCGTGGGTTAGGAATAGGTAGTCTACATCATTTGGGTTAACTCCAAGGGATTTCATGTTTTTGAGCAAAACTTTACCATCTACTCCAGTATCGACTAAAATCTTGTGACCTTTATGCTCCACCAAAACCGAAAATCCGTGCCCTCCAAAGAGACCTTTCCTAAAGCCGCTGTGGTTCTCAAATATTACCGTGATTTTCATGTCATTCACCAAAAAATTGTATTCTTTAAGGTGTTTAAAGTTATCCTCAATCAAAGCGAAAAGTAAAAGTAGGGCTTGTTCCAAAGAAATGTTCGGGGGTAGCGATGGAAATAGGCGAATTTAGAGAACTCATCTCTAAAGCGGATGAGCTCCACCAGAATTTTGGGAAAAAGTTTGCAAAGCTGTTTGAACCGGGAATAGTGAGTCATGTTGAGGATTTAAGGGGGATTCTGCATGAGCTTTATTCACTCGCAGAGGAGAAGTTCAACATTTCTTCTCAAATTTACAAAGCGGCATTCATCTATGGTTTGGAGAACGAGGCTAAAGAGCTCCAAAAGAATGAGCACCAAATGAAGTTTAGGCTTGAGGAAGTTTTAGCGGCCTTAACATCTGCTCTTGAGAGCTATAGTGAGAGGACTAAGCTTAACTCAACACTTCAGAGGCTTTTGCAGTTTTATCGCGTTTACGATTACTCCGCACATCGGGCACTCCAAGCTTTGAGTGCTGAAGTTGAGGGTTTAACCTTGATTGGAAGAAGCGAAAAAGAGAAAAAGCTTCCCGGTGGAATACTCGAACGTATAAATAAAATAAGTAAGCTAGAAGAAGACTTTAACACTCTCTTAAGGTTCACTTATCACCTTTATACTCACCCCTCTTGGGTCCATAAAGTTGAAGAAGCTTTGAGAGAGTGGCACTCAATGGGTCTGCTTTGGGTGGAAGCGAGAAATGTTGAGAAAAAGAGTGGGGTTGAGAGAGACAGCGCCAGCGAGATACTCGAAGGTTTGATGCTCATTGGTCTTGTGGAAAAGAAGATGAGAGGTGGTGAAAGTGTCTACAAACTCAGAGGTTTCGGTGAGGATAAGGGGAATATATAGCACAGCACTGACGAAGCTGCTATTAGACAAGGGCTTCAAAATAAGCCAGCCGAGCAAGAAGACAGCTGAGAGACTCAATTTGGAAAAGACATATGAAGAATTTGATGTGGATATATACAACAAGAAGGATGAGCAGGGTGTTGTTTTAGTAGGCACTAAAGTTGAGGCCGTTAAGGAAGCCTTGGAAGAAGAATTAATTGATGTGTTTTTCAGAAAGATGCCCTACCAGCTCTACGGCATATATAAAGGAATAGTGGTGAACAGAGACGAGCAGTACATATACGTCGATATCGGAGATGCCATAGGGACAGTACTCATCGAAGAACTTCCCGATGCTGTCGAAGGAGATGAGGTTTTAGTTCAGGTTAAGAAGTACAACGTTTTGCCGCACTTGAGCATTTTGCTCACGATACCCGGAGACTATGCTGTGTTGATCCCTAAGCCTATTGGAGCTCAGAAGCATGTTAAGATATCGAGAAAGATTAGGGACAGAGAAGAGAGGGATAGGCTCAAAATACTTGGTTTAAGCATTGATCTTGGAGAATGGGGGGTTCTGTGGAGAACAGCCGCTGCATATAAGGATTGGAATCTTTTGAAGGAAGAACTTGTAAAGCTCTCGGAACTGGCCGATAGGCTCAAAGATGCTGAGAACTACTCTGCTCCAACTAAGATAATTGATGGAAGGAACATCTATGAAGTAGAGTTTGGAGGAGGGGCGAAGAAGAAGCTGGATGCAATTAGAAATGAAGTTATTCCTACAATAGAAGGACACCATCAGTTCAAAGCCTACGATCCGGAGTTTAGGTTTGCAGTTGAAGTTGCGGAGGCTATATTGGGTAAAGTTGGCCAAAGAGCAAAAGTCAAAGAGGGCTTTTTGGAGGCGGTTGTTAAAAACAAGGGGCCAAAAGTTGGATGGCTCTTTAGCTTGGAGCATGTTAAGCCAGATGGCCAGAAAGTAAAAATTGGTCCTGGAGAAGTTGTTGATATTTCATTCGACCCATTTAAGGTCGTTGTTAAAAGGCGCTTAAAACCGGGTAAGTTCTACGACGGCCTTGAGATGCCCATTGAGTACGGAGACTATGCAATAACAGAGCTCGGAGAAGGTAAGTGGTGGTTTGTACACAGGTATTACAACAAAGACGGCGAGCTTAAGGGAGAGTACTACAACATAAACACTCCCATTGAGATATACCCGGATAAGGCTAGATACATAGACTTAGAGGTGGACATCGTTAGATGGCCCGATGGAAAGAAGGAGATAATCGACAAAGATGAACTAACAAGGCATTATGAAGATGGAATAATAAGTGAAAAGCTCTACAAGGCTGTCCTTAAGATAACGCAGGAAGTGTTTGAGCGTATTGATGCTGAAGAAGTGAAAGAAGTCGAGGAAGTTAACGAGGAGTAGTCTTTTTCCCTCTTTTTTAAATTATAATCGAGTGCTTCTAAGGATAAAAAAGTGTTGAGGGAATTTAATTTCCTTTCAATGCTTCTATAGGGAGTATGTAGATTTCACCGAAGGGCTCTTCTTGGATTATCTCCACTTTCCCCATATTCGCTAGGAAGAGGATGTAGAGGAATGTCCTTGCCACTATCTTTGGGCGTGGGTCAAATACAAGATCCCAAAAGCTTATCTTATCCTTGGTCTCCTCATAGGCCTCCTTCACTATCTCGTATAAACGGTTAACGTGCTTTTCGATATCAACCCTAAAATCATCAACGACGAATATCTCTTCCTCTATTTTGACCTTCTTTCTCTTTCTTGGTTTTTTGCGTTCCGCCTCTTCGAGAGCGTCCATGAGGGCATCTATGAGATCCTCCAAGGTATAGTGGCGTTCAACTCTTCTAATGGGCGGTACTATTGGATCGACCTCAACGTGAATGCGCTCTTTTGCTTCTTCCTTATCCTCATCCTTTTCATCACCGTAGAGGAGCGCTTCAGTTTTCATCCTAAGCAAAATCGATGCTGCTAAAATAGCTCTCGCCGAGACCCTTAGGTCTAGGTCTTTCATCTCCCTAAGCCTCTCGATATACTTCTCCGTCAGGTCAGCTATGTCAATGTTCCATGGGTCAACTTTTCCCATCATGACAAGCTGGAGTAGTATATCAACGGGAGTTATTTCCTCCTCCATTCTATGCTCCATTTCAAAGCCTCCAATTAAAGGTTTTTAAAATTAAAAACTAAAGGCCTAAAGCATTTTTCTGCCTTGCCTTTTCAATGTACTCCATGGCCTTCTCCAAGCTCAAGCTGACGACCCTTGAAATGCCCTCACGCATTGAGACACCGATTATCTTATCGGCATTGGCCATCATCACGTCTCTAAGCGTTATCACGATGAACTGGCTCGTCTGTGAGCCTTCTTTAATTAGGTCAGCCACACGCTTAACGTTGGCGTCATCGAGGTGTGCATCAATTTCGTCGAAGAGGTAGAATGGAGCTGGCTTGTAGTGCTGGATGGCGAAGACGAACGCCAATGCCGTCAAAGCTTTTTCACCGCCGCTCATAGCCTCTATCCTCTTTACCTCTTTCCCTGCGGGTTTTGCTTCAATCTCAAGTCCTCCGCTGAATGGATCCTCCTCATTCTCCAGCTTAAGCTTGGCCTCTCCTCCGGGGCTCAGCTTAGCGAAGAGCTTGGAGAAGTTTTCGGCTATGGCATTGAGTGTTGCCATGAAAACGCTCTTCTTTTGAGACTCTATCTCATCTATGAACTCCACAATGCTGTCCTTCTCAGCCTCTAACTTTTCTCTCTTTGACTTAAGCTCGAGATAGCGCGTCTCTACGACCTCGTAGTCCTCAATAGCCTTCATGTTGACAGGTTCGAGTCTCTTAATCTCTTCTTCCATCTCGTCTATCTCATCTCTAAGCTTTTCCAAATCGAGGGGGATTTCTTTAACGAGCTTTACGTCGTGGTGCTTGAGCTCACGGTTAAGCTCTTGGAGCTTGGCGTTGTATTGTGCTACCTGTATCTTCAACGTGTTTGCTTCTATTCCCAGCTTTTGAAGTTCCTCTCTAAGCTTGTCCTTCTCTTCCCTTAATGATATGAGCTTTGTCTTTAGCTTTTCTCTCTTATCCCTTAGGCCTTTCACGTCCTCTTTCAACTTTGACTCCTCTTCTTGAAGCTTCTGGAGCTCTTTACCTAAGACCTCGATATCTTCTTCATTTTTGGTTATGCTCTGTTTAAATGCGTTTATCTTGTTGGCTAAGCCCTCAATCTCCTCTTCTAAATCCGCTCTCCTGGGGATGAGCTCCTCGTTAATTCTAATGTCCAAACTTTCGAGCTTTGATTCAACCTTGCTCAGCTCTTCCTTAAGCTTTGTGAGCTCATGCTCAACTTCCCTTATCTTCTGGTTCAATTCTCTTGCCTCTGGGTTGTCCAAAGCTTTTCTGAGCTTTTCCTTCTTCTTTTCTAAGCGCTCAATCCTTCCTTCAAGCTTTGCCATCTCTCCCTTCGTGTCCTTTATCCTCTTTTTGAGCTCTTCTATAAGCTTTTCACTCTCTTCAATCTCTTCGCTCGCAAGCTTATCTTCCCCTAGAAGCCTCATCATGTCCTTTTGGAGGACTTCCAAGTCCTTTGAGACGTCGCTTTTCTTTACTCTAAGCTCAAACAGTTCTCTCTCAAGTCCTCTATGCTCCACCTTCAGCGCGTTTAAAATAGATTCCATACTCTCTTTTTGGGTTTCGAGAGCTTGAACCTTTGCTCTAACTTCCTCAATGTTTCCAATGCTTATCCTCTGCCTCGGTCTATAGTGCCCTCCAACTATTGCACCGCTCCTCTCAAGGAGTTCACCGCCAAGGGTTACCATTCTTGCCTTGCCTATCCCTATTCTCCGCGCTTCGTTCATGTCTTCAACTACGAGGGTATCCCCGAGGGCAAAAGAAACTGCGTTCTCATATCTCGGATTGTACTCCACCAATTCAATCGCTGGGATTCCGCCGCCAACACTCGGCGCTTTTCTCGGCTTTATCTTATTGAGAGGGAGAAAAGTTAAACGTCCAAGTTTGTTACGTTTGAGGAACTTTATTGCCTCCTCTGCAACCTTATCATCTTCCACAACGAGGTTATCGAAGTGAGATCCTAAAGCAACATCTACAGCCGTTAGATACTTCTCATCAACTACTTTAATCAATTCACCAAGGGCACCATGAATGCCCCGTATTCCAGAACGCTTTAGGGCTTCAATAGCTCTGTTCTTACTTCCTTGGGCTTCCTGCCTTGCCTCTAACTTAATGAGTTCTTTCTTGGCACTTTCCAATTCAGCAGTAATTTTTTGCAACTCCCTCTGCTTCTCCTCTATTTCCTTTTCGAGCTTTCTTAATTTGCTCTCTCCCCTCTGCATACTGTTTTCTATTTTGCTCTGCTCTTCTTTTTTCTCCTCTATTTTTACTTTGAGCTCCTGAATCTTGTTCTTTAGTGAGAGCTTTTTGGCCTTCAACTGGCTTATCCTGACCTGTAAACGCTCGATATTTTCATTGAACTTTGTGATATCGTTTTCTTTTTGGTAGTATTGGCGTTTGAGGTTTTCAAGCTCATCTGTGGTTTTATCGAACTCCTGCTTTGCTATCGTGAAGTTTTTGTCTATCTCACCGAGCTTGACTACAAGTTCATTCCTCTCTTTCTCCTTCTCTTGAATTTGTGCTATCAACTTCTCCCTGCGCTTTTTCCACCTTTCTATTGCACCTTTGCTCCTTTCTATCTCTTCAGAAACTTTCTTTAGCTCATCTTTGGCTTTGGCCATCCTAAATCTGCTGTCCTCTATCTCTTTCTTTGCAAGCTCAATGTTCCTCTTAGCAACCTCTATCTTCGACTGGACCTCACTCATCTTTCTCGTTAGCTCTAAAAGCTCTTCACCGCTCTCGCTTTCAAGTGTGGCTTCAACCCTCTGGAGTTCCTTTTCTGTCTCTACAATCTCTTTAGCTATTCCACTCAAGCGTTTCTCTATTTCGCTTTCTTTACTTTGAAGTTCAGCTTCTTTCTTTTCGCTTTCATTTATCAAGCGCTCGAGCTTCTTAATCTCACCAACCAAAAGCGTAACTTTAGCCTTTTCCAGCCTTTCCTTTAAATCGAGATACCGCAAAGCGTCGTTTCTCTCTTTTTCAAGCTTATCGAGTTGTTTTTTAACCTCACTTATAAGCAAATCAACCCTCGCTAAATTCTCTTCCGCCTGCTTGAGCTCTTCCATGGCCCTCTTCTTCTTCTCATCGTATTCAGCAATTCCTGAAATTTCATCGATTATTAAACGTCTCTCAGTTGGACTCATCTTGATGAACTTTGTGATATCTCCTTGGAGCACTAAGTTGTAGCCCTCTGGGGAAATCATCGCTGCGCTCAGCAAGTCTAAAATATCACTTCTGCTTGTTCTCTTTCCATTGAGCTTGTAGATACTCCTTCCATCGAGATAAACTCTTCTCGTTATCACAACTTCGTCCTCATCAATGGGAAAGCCCCTATCTTCGTTGTTGAAGTAGAGGGTTACCTCAGCATATTTTGCAGGAGGCTCTTTCTTAGTCCCTGCGAAGATTAAATCACTTATCCTGGTAGCTCTCATTGCTTTTGCGGAGAGTCCGCCGAGAACGAAAAGCATAGCATCGCCCACATTGCTCTTACCGCTCCCGTTTGCCCCCACTATTGCTGTGAACCCCTTGGAGAAAGGTATTACGACTTTTCTGTTGCCATATGATTTGAAACCTTTCATTTCAAGCTTCTCTATGTACGGCATCCTTCACACCTAAATTATAACAAAAGTCAAAGGATATTATATATCTTGCCCTCATCGTCTAATGTCCTAAAAATGCTCACTTCAAAATAAATAGTTCTTACAGAGTATATTCAAAAGTAAGGAGAAAAGAAAAGGCTCAGAATATTAATGGAGCTCTGTATTCTCCCCAAACTTCTCTGAGGACATCTGTGACTTCTCCTAATGTTGCCAAGTGCTTGTGGGCCTCTATGATGTATGGCATTAGGTTGACATCCTCTTTCTCTGCAGCCTTTCTAAGAGCGTCTAATGCTTCTTGGACCTTCTTGTTGTCTCTTGAAGCCTTAAGCTTCTTGAGCCTCTCAATCTGCTTCTCCCTTATGCTTGGGTCAACCTTAAGTATTTCAACATCGAGCTCTTCTTCAACGACGAACTCATTAACGCCAACTATGATGCGCTTCTTCTCCTCAACTTCTCTCTGGTACTTGTAAGCGCTGTCAGCAATCTCCTTTTGAATATATCCGCGCTCAATGGCCCTCATCATTCCGCCCATGGCTTCAATCTTCTCGATGTACTTCATGGCTTCCTCTTCGATGTGGTCGGTGAGCCACTCTATGTAATAGCTGCCTCCAAGTGGGTCGATTGTGTCAACAACGCCGCTCTCGTAGGCTATGATTTGCTGTGTTCTAAGGGCTATCCTAACGCTCTTCTCCGTTGGGAGTGAAAGAGCTTCATCATAGCTGTTTGTGTGTAATGATTGAGTTCCACCCAAAACAGCAGCCAAAGCTTGGATGGCAACCCTAACTATGTTGTTCTCTGGCTGTTGGGCCGTCAAGGTGGAGCCTCCCGTTTGAGTGTGGAATCTTAAGAGCATTGATTTTGGATTCTTGGCATTGAACTTCTCCTTCATTATCTTTGCCCATAATCTCCTTGCGGCCCTGAACTTGGCAATCTCCTCAAGGAAGTTGTTGTGAGCGTTGAAGAAGAAGCTCAACCTTGGAGCGAACTTGTCAACGTCCATACCCCTCGCGATGACAGCTTTGACGTATTCAATACCATCCGCTAATGTGAACGCTACCTCTTGGACCGCATTTGCACCAGCTTCCCTAATGTGGTAACCACTTATTGAGATTGGGTTCCATTTTGGAACGTTCTCGGCACAGTACATAATAACATCAGTGGCCAAACGCATTGACGGCTTTGGCGGGAAGATGTAAGTTCCCCTCGCGATGTACTCTTTGAGGAGATCGTTTTGGACTGTACCTCTGAGGATATTTTGGGGAACACCTTGCTTTTGGGCAACCAATATGTACATAGCTAAGAGGTTTGCCGCTGTGGCGTTAATTGTCATCGAAGTTGAGACCTTATCTAAAGGAATTCCATCGAAAAGAATTTCCATATCCCATAAAGAGTCTATCGCAACACCAACTTTACCCACTTCTCCCTCAGACATTGGGTGGTCGCTATCATAACCAATTTGTGTGGGCAAGTCAAAAGCAACACTCAATCCTGTTTGTCCTTGGGAGAGGAGGTATTTATACCTTTTATTGCTCTCTTCAGCGGTTCCAAACCCTGCGTACTGCCTCATCGTCCAAAATCTTCCCCTATACATCGTTGGGTAAACGCCCCTCGTGAAGGGATATTGACCAGGGAAGTTGAGCTTTTCTAAGTAGTCCCATTCTTCCAAATCCGCGGGGGTGTAAGTCCTTTTAATCTCAAAGCCGTCGTCTGTCATGAATTTTTCCCTTCTCTCGGGTCTCTTAGCGATGAGCGGTTTTACAGCTTTTTCTTCCCATTCCTGTTCAGCTTTCTTAATCTCTTCCACCTTTTTCTTATCAAAAGTCATGAGCACCACCCTAACTCATTATGTTTTAAGCCTATAAAAACCTTTTACATTTTAAAAGGTGGCGCTTTGTGTTGGATAAATTGTCCAAGAAAGGGAAAACCCTTGAAAACTTAAAAAGAGTATTATCCAATCTTCTTTTCCAACATGATTGCGGCTATTAAAAGGGCTAAGAGCCCTAAAACTGCCAAATAAACTTCTTTGGTGCTGAGTTCTTCTACTCTCAACCCTCTGCTTTTAACATTAAAGCTTAAAGCCACGTTTCCCTCTCCCCTTACAACCACAGCCAAAAAGTCCTCGTCACTCCTAACATTTATCTCGCCTTTGATGCTGTTTCCCCTTACAGTAAAGATAGCCTTTTTAATGTCTGTAGAGAGTGAATCAAAGTCCTCCCTTTCGCTGTTGAGTGTGAAGTAGTAAGCCCTAAGCTCAACTTTTTCCTTTGATTCCGCTTTTACTTCCAGTGTTTTCCCCCTAAGCCTTGTGGCATTGATAATGAAAACCTTTAATCCTTCTCCGAAATCCCTTCTTTTGAGCTCAAAGGATACGTTTCTCGGGTAGTTCATATAATCTGCGACCAAGAGAATGCCCTCAAAGTAACCTTTGCCCTCCACCATCACCATAAAGTTGCTTTCGTTGAAGACTATGTAATCCGCTTGTCCCTTTGGCTGTTGTGAGGAAGCTAATATCTCTCCATAGGCGTTTAGGAGGTGGAGTCTTAAATCGCTGCCCTGTTTAACGTATCTGCCGTACAGGAACGCTATAAGCTCTCCATCTCCCTTTTCAAACACGTATGGGGGAGTTATATCCCTTCCGATAACTCTGTAGGGAACGGCTATATGGTGGACTTCACTTGTGTAATTTATTTTTGCGAGCCAGTTATCCCCGTAAATTGGTAAAATGCCTCCTCCTTTAATTTCGAGCTTCAATGGGACTTTAATATTGTTTACAGTTAGGTTGAACTCTACGATATCATTTATTTTAAACTCTTGAGGAAAGCTCGGAAGGCTCAAAACCAGAGCTACTTGAGCACTGCCTGGAATTTCAAGCTCATCTACCTGAATCTCGTTATAGTAAAAGTTTGCCTTAATGCTCTTTGGAAGCCCCTCAACGCCAAGCTTTATCCTTCCATCCCCTGTAATTGAGATGAGATAATTTGCACTTCCCCCTAAGAATGCTTTTGCATAGGTGTTCAAAGCCTTAACTTCAAGCCCTCTTTCAAGGGCTATGGGAACTGTTGTGGAGAACTCCTTTGAGGAAATAACAACAGTTAAATAAGAAACCTCCCCCGAAACTTTAAACTCAACGCTGACTTCCTCGTTGGGCTTAATCTTAACGCTTTGATAGAGAGGCTCTCCTACAATAACGGAGTTCTGCATCACGCTGACTTTCCCAACAAAAGTTCTTCCTTCATTTTTGAGCCAGATCTTAACTTTATCTCCTATCCTCTCAGCTTTTAAAACTGAAACCTCAGGAGGCTCAAAATAAAAGCTCTCCTGCTTTAAAATGCCGTAGTCGAGCAAAATTGTCCCTTGGTCTATATCGCTCTCAAACACTACATCTCTTTCTTCTTTCTCCTTTAACTCAACTTTTTTGGTCTCAACAATTAGGCCGTTGAAGGAGAGCTTGAGCGTAGCATTTACACTTTCGTTTCCATTGTTCTTTAAGAGGACGTGAACTTTTTCGTCTTTCCAGATTTTCTCAACGCTCACAAGGGGCTTCAGCTCTTCCACAAAAACGCTTTTGCTTATCTTCGATTCCTCAAGTGTAAATGTAAAGACGTTTGAAGGCGGGTTTTTGATTTTTATAGCTATTCCTTCACCGCGCTTCAAGCTTAAGGGCAATTCTTTCAAAATTAAACTCCCTGAGGTAATTGTCAGCGTATCGTTTAAATCTGAGTAGCCGGTGTTTTTGACCTCAAACTTAACATATGCATCAAAGCTCTCTAAAACTTTAATGTTGAGGTCTTTTTTCTTTAAAACCTTCGCTTGAGAGTAGTTCCCAAACAAATGAAGCGTTAAAATCAGAGTTTGGGCATCAAAATGTCCAATCGTGTAGTTTACTCCATCCACATACAAGCTTTCGCCGAAGGTTAGGGGCTTTGAAATTGTGCCGTTTGGAGTTTCCACCATCAAAAGGATTAAGCTTGGGTTGTTCTGTGCTACATCAAAAGTTACGGTGCTATTATCTACAAGCAGGACCTCGTTTATCCCGAGTTCTATGGATGATGCATAGACACTTCCAAGGAAAAAGGACAGGATTAAGAGGATAATGATCCTTTTCATAGCTCATCCCTCATACTCCTTCCGGTATATGCCCACTAGAGTCAATATGAGGCTGATTAGGATTATGCTTAAGAAGAAGAGGGCGCTCATGTTGGGGTCGCCTTTATACGCATCGAGTCCGGTGTGAAGGCTAAAGCCCTTCTTTAAAAGCACTCCTACTTGATAGCTCAGGTTAAAGCGCTCTGGGTTGTCAAAGAATGGAAGGGAGGGGATTATAAATTGGGCTATGAAAACTACTGCAAAGCTCGCGAGTGAAGCGTAGAGCGGCCTCGCCACTATAATGGATAGAAACATTGCAAAAGCTCCTAAGCTCCCAAGCAGGAGTAGAGTGACTCCCAAAGCAAAGAGAAAGTCGTTGAGAGTTGATGTAAATCCTTCAAAGCCGGATTTATAGAGCAAAACTCCATAAATCTGCATGGTTAAGTAAGGTATACCGTATAAAACCGCTAGGGCTGTCATCCCGGCGGAGAACTTTCCTATTACAATCTCGCTTTTTCTTATGGGCTTTGTCAAAAGCAATCTCATTGTCCCCTTATCTATCTCACTCGCTAAGAGGTCGCTCATGAGGATTATAACTATTAGCTGTCCAATTACGCCCATCCAAAAGTTGATCATAAACTCGGACATATTTATTTGAAAAGACCTTTCCAACGCTTTAACACCATATTCGGTGATTTCTTCATGCGTAAAGAAGTAAACAACCACAGGGAGGAGCATTACCGATAGCATAACCTTAAACCGCCTAGATTTTAGGAGCCTAATGATTTCGTTTTGATAGAGTATGGAAATCATGAGCTCACCTCAATGTTAAACTTCTCCATCAAAATTCTCTCCAGCGGACTTGTGTGAGGCCTAAAGAGCTTAAGCCTAATTCCTTCTTTAGCCAAATATTTTGGAAACTGCAGGAAAAACTCATCCAAAAACTTCAGCTCCACCTTTACGCGAATAATGCCATCTTCCTCCCAAACTTCCCTGATGTAAGGCCTCTCCTTCAAGAACTCGATGATATCAGGATTGTGCGATGTTAGGATGTCGTATTCGTCCTCTTCAATTTTTGTGAGTTCTGAAATTTTTCCTTGGGCTATGAGGCGGCCTTGGTTGATTAGTCCTACATAGTTGCACATCTTTTCAATTTCGCTCACTATATGCGAGCTTACGAATATCGTTTTGCCTTCTTTTCTGGAGAGCTCTAAAATCCTGCCGATGAGCTCAATTCTTCCCAAGGGATCCAAATTAGCAGTCGGCTCATCAAGTATTAGGAGGGAAGGATTTCCAATCAATGCCGCGGCAAAGGATACCCTCTGCTTCTGCCCGGAGGAGAGCTCTTTAATCTTGTTTAAAGCTAATCTCCCAACACCAACGTACTGCATTAGGTCTTTAGCTTTTTCTCTCGCTTCCTCCTTTTTCAAGCCCGAGAGTCTTCCTATATAAATCAGGAATTCAAAAATGGTCATGTTCTCATAAGCTATAGGATATTCGGGCATATATCCAACGTTTTTCATTATTTTAACTCTTTTCTCAGGCATCTTTAAGCCAAAAATCTCTATATCTCCGTAGGTGGGCCTTAAAGCTGCTGTGAGCATCTTTATTGTGGTGGTTTTTCCTGCACCGTTTGGCCCCAAAAACCCGTAGACCGCTCCTTCAGGCACTTTAAGGTTTAGGTGATACACGATATTCCGCTTTCCAAAAAATTTGGTGAGCTTTCGGGTTTTTATTACATACATTCCTAACCACTCTCTATGATATACATCTTAACTCCATGATGTTAATCTGAAAGAAAATTATAAATAGCTTTCGGAAGTGTGCAAGATATCTGAAAGCAAATTTGACAAAACATAATTGAAGTCGAAAAAATCTCTGTGAAAAGCTTTTGGGAAAGAGTTCATGGGGACCGAGTACGGCCGCAAGCTCATCGAGGACGTTGCAATAGAGATAAAGAAATTATGCATCATTAATGAGCTGCCTTAGTTTTGTATTTTTAACAAAAATTTTATTTATGGAAAAAGAATAGCTATGCTTAGTGATAGAGGATGTTATACACCGCTCAAAGGGCAATATACCATAAGAAGCGATTTAAAAAACTGGCAGTCATCACTCTCATACTTTTCATATTATTCTTGGTTCACCCTATATTCATGTATTTGGGATTTTTCACGCTAATTTTCACTCTTAGAGAATACAACAGACACATAACTTGGAAAAAAGGCTTTGAAGGGGAATTTAGAGTTATTGAAGAGTTCAACTATCCTGAAAGCGTTATCCTCTCAGACATTCACTTACCAAATAGGAGGGGCAACATAGACCATGTAATCGTGAATTCAAAAGGGATATTTGTTCTTGAAACTAAGAACTATTCTGGAGAATATTATGTTAATGGTGATGTTTGGACAATTGGAAGTTCAAAGAAACGCAAAAGACGAATACGAAGCCCAACAATAGAAGCCAAAAGAGAAGCATCTGCCATATCCTCCCTTCTAAAAAGAGTTCTCAAAAAAGAGTATTATGTCCAGCCTTTAATAGTGCTTACAGGAGATGCCATAATTTGGGAAAAAACGAAATCTACAGTCCCTATTTTTGAATTAGAAAAGCTTGATGCATATCTTAACCAATTCCCTAACAGACTTACTAAAGAAGAGGTCTTAAAGATTGTATCTGTACTAGAGAAGTATGCTCAGCATGTAAAGGAAACCTGAAATAATTAACGTGGTGCGGAATTATGAAGTTGTTTAAGATTCACGTGGTGAATTACGGTGAAGAGGAAGACAGTAAAGCATTTGCAACATTTCTAGTGCTAGCAAGAGACGAAGGAAGGGTCGAGCTATTGGTCAGAGAATATATCAAAAAAGAAGAATTGCTAAAAGGAGATGTAGAGATATTAGATGTTAAAGAAGTGCCAACAGACAAAGAACAAGTACTAGGGGTTATTCTTGACTGAGGGGAGATGACATAATTTGCCTTTGGAGTTTCTTTTTATCTCCTTGCTAAAACAATTATGGAGCAAATGAAGGCCTATTTTTAGGAGTGCTGAAGATTATTTAACCACGATTAAAGCCATTGTCGGTTTTCTGCTTGAGGGTGTTGAGAGTAGTGGAGCGGTTGAAGAGGATGAAGGGATGAACTGG
Source organism: Palaeococcus pacificus DY20341 (assembly GCF_000725425.1). Taxonomy (NCBI): domain Archaea; kingdom Methanobacteriati; phylum Methanobacteriota; class Thermococci; order Thermococcales; family Thermococcaceae; genus Palaeococcus; species Palaeococcus pacificus. The sequence continues at coordinate 1,107,409 of NZ_CP006019.1, forward strand.
AAGAGGAAGATGAGTGGGGATTCTAATGTTCCTTAATACTTCCCCCATTTATCATCTCGGCTATTATAAATTCATCCTAGTGACTCAAAGAGGGGTTCTCATTTGAGGAGTATGCAAGATTGGAAAAGGAAAAAATTGAAGAGGAAATCTTAAGATTTTTAAACTTTTATCAAAAATAATGAAATAGAGTGAGAAAAATGAACAAGAGAAAAAAACTTGAATGGATACAAATTGAAAATTTTAGAGGAATAAAAAAAGTTAAACTACAAGAATTTGGAGATATAAATGTGTTTATTGGGAAAAACAATACAGGTAAAAGCACTGTTTTAGAGGCAATCTATTTAAATGTAACTAATGGGCACCTAGATTTACTTGGCAGAATACCATTCGAGCTTGTGTTTTATAGAAGGGGATTAAATCCTAGAGATATTACAGATACGGAGAAAGCTGATGTTGAGGAATACATGGAATATATACTAAGCTATCTCTTCAATAGCCTTAGTAATAAAAACTATATTAGAATACAATCTAATGTTTCACAATATGAGTTAGTATTAAAACAAGGAAGCGAGGTATCCCCCGACTTTATAGAGGAGTATATTTCTGGATATCAAACTGCAATATCAGTTACTAAAAAAATCCTTGAAGCACTTACCCAAGATCAAGAGTCAAAAGATGAAAAAATTTTGGAAATGTTAAATCAACTGGCAGTAGAAGGTTTACATCCCGAATTTGTCTTGATGACCCCTAAAGGTAGGATTGTAATGGCAGTCATAAAATTTAAACATAAAGGATTCGTAGATTACCAGATTTTCTTAGAACGCAATCCAGAGACAGGACGTGCTAATGCAATTTTAATAGATGAGTATCTAACTAGAGGATATCTTGGTACTACAGCCAAGTTCTCAAAATTATTAAAGAGATTGGATAGAATTTTCAAACCTAAACTAGAGTCTGTTAAAGAACTTTTAGCTCAGCAGATTACACTCGAAATTCAGAACATTATAGAAACACTATCAGAATTTTATATCATAACAAAAGATGGAAAGGCCATACCTGTAAGTCTTTTAGGAGATGGAACAAAGACCTCTTTAATATATTTCTATGTATTATCTGGTAAAGGCAATTATATCCTCCTCGAAGAGCCAGAGAATCATCTTCACGCTGGATTAATGAATAAAGTAATTAATATGATTCTTGAGGCTTCAAGATATAACCAAATATTCATTACAACACATAGTCTTGAGTTTCTCGAGAAACTACTAGATATGGCAGTCCAAAAGAAAACAGACTTAAGGATCTTTAGATTCGAAAAATGGGATAAAGGAATTCCAAAAATTGAATCCTATGATCTTAATGAAGCTAATGCAGCAGTGAACAAAATAGGGGTAGACCTAAGATGATCCTCATTGTATTTGAGGGATTCAATGATTTACAGTTTTTCAAAAGCTTTCTGATTAAAGTAAAGGAATATAACGAGGGCACAAATAGGAATTCCAACTTAAAAGATCAGTTTAACAAACTTTTTGAAAAGAATCCTGGCGGAACTAGGATAGATATCTTAGAGCATACAAATCCAGAAAAGGTAATTCTTCTTAGCATTGGAGGAAAACAATATTTCAAAGATGTCGCTGAGGCCTCAAAAGCACTAGTTAAAATTGTGGGAATCTCAAAAATACTCCTAATTGGAGATAAAGACGGGGAAGAAGATATTATTACAGCCAAGAATGAAATAATCAAAAAAGAGCTTAATATTCCTGTGGAGGTTATTGTATACAGAGGATGTTTGGAAGATTTAATATTCAGTGTTGTAGACCTTATCAATCCTCTCATTCCCCAAAGAGATAAAGATGTGTTAAACAAAATATTTCGAATTCTATCTGAAAATTATTCTAATGAAGAAAACAGCGAAAGTAACCGAGAAATGAGTATTTTTAAAAAACGAAAAACCGGAATCATACATACTATTCTTGGTCCTCGATGTTGGGGTCACCTATTTGACGAATTATTTAGCAAATTTTGTGAGGAAGATATTGATAAAATTGAGGAACTAGAAAAGGTAAAAATATTCTTAGAGTTATAATAGATGTTCTCTCTCAAACCAATTATATGCTCAAGACTCTGGATCTATCCTTATTGAGCCAACAGGAACACCAATTTTGTCTTCAATCTCTTCTATAAACTCTCTTTGGCAGCTTATCATAGTCTGTAACTTCAAAAGCCTCCTTGTCATATTTGTCAAGCATCGTGATTACGAGCATTATAGCACCCTTGAAAGAAATCTCATTATGAATTAAAGAAGCTCTTAAAAAGATATTCTTAGGACATATGGTCTAGAATCAGGAAAAACAATAACGGATAGTGGAACCCTTGGCAAAATTTCAAGCAAAGTTATATGTGAACGGGCGCAATGCCCTCCAATAGAAATAGAGACAAAGAGACACTCATATACAAAGGGTCTTTATTTTTTGCATAGATCACCAAATCCCTAAAGTTCTCATGATTTTCTCTGCCTCAACTTCCATATCTTTTGCCTCTATATATGTCAATTCCCAATTCCAATCGTCGGAATTTTTAAGTTCAATTCCACCAAGCTTAGATATGGCACCATTATAGTCAAAAACAACATCTAGTGAATTTTTGATTTCCTCAAAGTTTGAATTCACTCCATACTTTTCAAAGATTCTATCAATTTGTTCAAAAGTGACAAAATATTGTCCTCTTTTGTAATACTTTGATAACTCTTTTAATAATCTCCAATAAAATCCCCAAGCTAAGTCCACCCATGTTATATGTGACTTATACGGCAGTTCTAACTTGAGAGCATGGTATACCAAAAAATTCAACATTTCCTCGCCCTCTTCTATCATTACATTTATGTCAGGAATAAAAATATGATAAATGCCATCCAATCCATCAATTCTAACTTGAATATCCCCAATATTTCGCTTGAAATTCGTAACCACCTTGTAGCTAACAACTTTATCAAGTCGTACGAATCTGCTGATGAGTTTCCCCTCTCCAACGAATTCCCAAACCTCTAGCCACATATAAGTCACCTCGAGGGGGTATTGACGTTTTTAACTTTCTATAAAATTAATCCTGCCTCAAAATTTATTAAGTTTTTTTGCTGATCTTAAGGCTTTTTCTTTGTTTACTCTTCTTAGACTGGCTATTTTCTATTTTTTCAATATTTTCGAATTTTAGGGCACCGATACTCTTAAGGAATAGTAAATCCTCTTCGATAAATACCATCTTTGGGTATTTATGTTCCCAAAATTCAGAGAACGTGATACCTAAAAAATACCCAACTCCAAGTTTGTGATTCCAAGCCAGTAGGGGTTGATTCAAAATCTCAGAAGGCACATTATCTCTCAGCTTTCTCTTCAGGTTATCAAGGACTAAGTAAAACATTCTGTAAAGATCTTTGCGAGTTAACAGCTTTTCTTCTGGCCAAGAATCTGATACAGATATAATCCACTTCCATGATTTTCCGTATCTCTTCCAATAAAGAGGTATCACACCCCACCAATACTTTTTCCCTTTTCTTAGATAGAATCTGTGAGCAATCCCACTGCCAATTGATATACCCAGACGAATTCTGTATCCTCTCTTTTCAAAGTAATATCCAAGAATTGCCACGTGTTTCTGAGGATATGCGTTACTTACCAAAGCTATCTTAAAAGGCCCATTTATAACTTTCCCATCTGGCCAACGTTTCACTTTCTTTAGATCCTTGAACTTAAAGGATAGCTCAAGGGGTTGTTTATAATTTAGAACCCATGGCATAAGTCCCAAAAGAGAGCCACTGTTATCATCCCACAATAAGTGCATAGCCACGACAGAATAAGGGTCACCCGATATAGTAGGCTCATCCTCAAAGAAAAGTATTATCCCTCTGTTAAGAGCATGGATTAAGCGGAAAAGACTGTCCTTACGAAACATCCTTTTGTTTACCTTCTGCTCATTAAGAGATGCCCTCGCAAGATCTGTAACTGTTACACCATCACTTCTTTTGAACTTCCAGTAAAAAATCCAGAGGACATAAATATCTTGCTCAGCATATCTCCTCGACTTCTCTAATATTTCCTCTTTAGTCCTTGGTGAGCTTACAACAACCTCAACAGCCACCTTTCTTCCACCAGTTTCGAAGTAGAGATCCGGAATTAGTTTGTACTTATTAAAGTCCATAATCTCCTCAGCCTCAACCTTAATTCTCTGGATACTCAAACGCTCTTTAAGCCAGAGCTTAAACTCATCATGAAGCTCCTCGGCCCATTCCTCCTTCTCAGACCAATAATAGTACTCACAACCATTTTTAGTGGGGACATGAGAAAAATACCATCGACCACTCTTGCTCTTCCTCAGCGAAACTTCCATCTTACAGGCCGGACATACAAACCGCTTCTCAACATAAGCTTGGTGCCTTGCCTCATAAGATTCTCCAACCTTCCTCGCAGCTTCGCTCGCAGTTATCCGTTCTCCAGTCTTGGTGTCAAGGGCTCTCCACATATCTTTCCCCCCAATCAAAAGAGGAGCCCCATAAATGTCCTTCCAAATAGTTACATTTATCGCTCTATCTTTGGCCATCAGATCATCTAAGCATACCCACATATAAAGTTACAAACAATAAAGTTTTAGAATGTCGTGCTTAAATAAATTACGATCGTAATTATTACTCTCATTTTTCGTGTTGTGATTTTACTCCTCAAATTCAGCTTACCGACACCGTAGATATTCGAGTAATATGATAAGCCCTATAAACAATAACATACTATGTATGACGTAGTGGATACATTAACATACGTAATCACGTGATGACAACACAGAGTGAGGAAATTCGTGTGAAAATCATGGTGGTTAGTATGGCCATTTTTAAAACAAAATGGCGAAAAATAAGAGCCAAAGACAATATCAAACGCCTAAAAGGTATGATGCAAATCCTCGGCGTCCTCTATGAAAAAACAGACGAAGGAGAAGACATCTATATTGGCAAATATCTTGTGGTCAAACACTATATGGCCGATGGAAATGAATATTTAGAGATTTACGAGAGAACACGCGACAAAAGAGGCGTTAAAGGTCGGAACGAGTTAGCTCTTATAAGATGGGATCCAATAGAAGACACGTGGGAATACACCAACAAAAACCTAAGCTCTAACTGGCACAACAAATACCGCATCTTATGGGGAAAAGAAAAGGACTGGATACGAGAGGAATACTTCAAAGTCTAGCAAAAATCTCTTTAAGCTAGTAAGATTATAAACATATTCAAAGTTTGGTGAAAATGAATGGCCAAAGTGTCCAAAGTGGCCACTGAAAATAGCGGCTCTCATTCGTCTCAAAATGCTTCAAAACGGCGAAAGACACGCATTCATATTGCCATTGATGAAGAAGTGGGCGAAGTTCTTGAGAAAGCGTCATTCAACAAGTCCAAACTTATCAATATGCCCCTTAGATGTTTGTTTTTTGGGAGTGTGAGAACATGAACTTCATAGAATCGTTATGGTGGGCCCGCGGGGATTCGAACCCCGGACCTTCGCCGTGTGAGGGCATGAATGGAAAGGAGACGGGTTTATTTAGTCTGAACAGGGCATATAATGCTCCAAACTTTAATAGCACATTCTCTAGTACATTTGCTTACCAGAGTATAAGAGAGTATAATAGTGACATGTTTAACATAAAGGGTACATACAATCTAAACACTGAAACTGTAACCAATACGTTTAATAAACAAAGCTCAAGTTTAACCTCACATTCATTAAGATTGGAGTTTGAAAATGTCATTGCCTATGATGAGTTAAGGCTTGATTTTATTACTTGGATTAAAGCCCGCGTTAGTGAGGGTGTTGCTAGAGATTATATTAGTAATTTGGACAGATACGTAAGTGGGGAGGTTATTTCGGCCCCTGCTGATGTGTTTAGAATAATGAACAAGGCTGAGCGGGGTAAAGACCACTTGGGGAAGGGCCTTAGGAATTTAATTAATTATTGCGTCGAGAATGAAATAGTTAGTGAAGAATTTGCGAGGAAATTAAAGAGAGCTATTAAAATCAAACCGAGCGGTGTCGATTTGTATGTTCCGACAAATGACGAAGTTAAGGAGTGGCTTAAACGGGCGGATAGGGACGATGTTAGATTGGCGGTTTTATTGGTTGCTTTTAGTGGACTAAGGATTAAAGAAGTCGTTAGAATCTTGGAAACGTTTGAAAGAAGCCGGTTAAAGTTTGAAACACTTAATGGTGTTGAAATTGCATATTATGAGCTTGGTTGGAGAAGGGGTTCAAAGCAGGCGAATTATTGTTTTATGCCGGCATGGCTTGGGAGTGAGTTAAAAAGGTTCGACACAAGTTATCACAAAGTACAGTCCTACGCTGTGAAAAGAGGTATTAAAATGAAGTATTTACGAAAATGGTTCATTAACAAGATGGTTGAGTTCCAAGTCCCAGAAAGTGTAGTTAAGTTCATGGTTGGGCATAGTCAAGGCCGGAATATAATGGGCCTTCATTATTTGGATTTATTTAACCAAGCCAAAAGATATTATTCGATGAGTTTAAGTAGATTGCAGGGCTCTGTTGGGCTTGATGGGAGCTTAGAGCTTACTAAGGCCGGTTAAAGTTTGGAAAGTCTTTTTTGCCCGTTTAAAAATTGTGCTAGGTTTAATGTTTCTGGCCCCCAGAATTATTGGACATGATGAAATCACGCGTTTTTATTAAAAGATTCTAAGAGGACTCGCTTTCAAGTGTGAGGCTCGTTGTTAGCTCAACGGTATATCATTATTTGCAAAAATTTTCACTTGAGGGCCAAGCCAGTTCAAAATAACCCCCATTTTGTTCAAAGCTAATCGATGGACACCTTACAAAAGAACCTCCAAAAATGGCTTTCTTAATGAAAAGAAGATGTAATTGGTTTTTGATGTTTAAATATGCTTTTTTATTGTTTTGTTCTTGTATTAGGGGCCGAAGTAGGTTTTGTTTGATTGGAGTTTAATGCTTTTATCGCTTGAAAAATTGAGAGAAGATTTATCGTAGGTGTTAGTACTCTCGTGCTCTTCCTATTATTATGAAATTTATTTTATAAAAACAAAACCGGGGAGGTAGATGTGGTTGATATGTGGTAATAATTGTGGTAAATATGATTATACAGACTGCAAGAGTAGGAGAAGTAAAACCTTACTAAAACAGCTTCAAGAGTATTTTGGGGACGATTATCTGTGCAAAGAGTTCAAATCAATGGTATATACAAAAGGGATAATAAAGGGCCTTTGTCTAAGGGATTTGAAAACTGTGATAGCAGAGAGTGTTAAGGAACTGAGTGAATTATATGGGCTAAATAACAAACAATTGGGTGTTAAAATCGAGAAAAAGGATGATAGAACCGTCAAAAGATTATTAGAAGATCTTGAATTGCTCGAAGCGTGGGAGTATTATCGCCTTAATAATCCTAACGAGTTAAGTGCTACAGAAAAAGGAGAAATTGCAGAGAGACTTGTTTATTTTGGAACTTTGTATACGTTAGAGCCATCTATTGAGAGAGGGAGAGCTATAGTGATTCCCCTTTTTAAGCTTCGCAGAAGGAAGGATAGGAGGCACTATGTGGACTTAATTGTAATTTTAAAAGACTTCGGAACAGTGTTTTTGATTGAGATAAAACATAGGATTGTTCACACAATCCTTGACGAAAAGAATCTTATTTCAAATAGCAAAAAGGAGGACAATGTAATAAAGAAATTCAAAAACACTGAGAGAGGTCTTCTAAAATTGCTTAGATATTATATTGCTGCTTATAAACCCGGAGAAATTAAGAGCGCGTTGATCACTAAGGGAGAATTGGATGCGAAACAACTTGAAGAGGATCAGATACGCTATTTAAAAGAGCAGGGGATTAATAGTTTCGATTTGAGGAACTTTACTTTTGTAAAAGCGTTGCTGATTATTGGAAATGGATTACTGGAAAATAGCACTCAGGAAAAGCTTGAGGAAAGTGATGTCAGGGTGTATTGGTACCAGCATCCGTTGGAATATACTATTGAAGGGTTTTATAGTGCCACATTAATAATGCTTGAGCTGTTTGTAAAGGGACTTTATGATGAAGAGGATAAATATTATGCGATAATTCCTGAACCTGCTAAGACCACTCCCTAACTTTATTTTTTATTTCCATGTGTACTGATCTCTAGTGTACATTAAAGATTTAATTAAATCCTCAAAAAATGAATTGGTGACAAATATGGAGGAAAGAGGGGGTAAAAAGATTAATTTAACACTAAAGCTAGTGACTGCGGACAAAAGTTCTAGTGAATTTGTTTCCATAACCAAACATTCGAGTCGTAATAGATATGGTATTCGTATTTCAGCTAAGTTAAGTAGACGTATTGCTAAGGAACTAGGATTTGAACCTCAGTATGTAGAGTTTTATACGGTGAATGACAATGATGGGGAGGAGTGTCTCGGGTTTGCATTTAAGTTCTTAAAAGAGAAAATACCCCATGCGGTCAAGATTTCCAAGCGCGAAAAAGCAGGTTGGTATGTTGTTGTGAATGAGTACCTTTTGCAAAATCTTAATGGGATGGACAAGGTTGGATCTAGACTTGCGAATGTGCAGTTGAATAAAGATATGTTAATAGTGTTTTTTAAGTGATTTTTGTTGTTTTTCCTTTGTTTAAGTTGCTAAGGGTCGTTATGGGCTTAAAACATGATTGGGGCTTTTAGAAGCTGAATTTAATTTTTTAAGTGATTTACGTTTCATAAGATTGACAAGGAATGTCATTGAAGTGGTTAATTGGCTAGTATCCTAATTAAACGGGTTATAAAGTCCACAAACATTAAATATTTGAATCTCGAACTTATATTGGTGAAAGTAATGACATATAGAACTGGACAGGTTGTATTATGTGGCTTGTTATTACTTTCTGTGATTATGCTACCATGGGCCACAATCACTTCTAGAGCAACAATGGGGCTACTTTCAACAGACATATACACCCATAAAGTCGTTTATAAGATGAATACCATAGATGGAAGCTGGGGAGAATCGTATTCTTTTACAGAATTGCTGATAAGGCTTTCAAGTACAAAAACTTCAATGAGAGATCCAGAAGAACTTTTGATAAGGGGTTTTGTAGTTAATTATGGTGAAAAGATGTTCTATTTAGCTGGTGTCACATCTATATTGGCAATAATTGGAGTAATAATGGGATTCATTCGACCATATGAAAAAAGGAAGACGAGGTGGATATTAATCGGAACGGGGTTCTTAGGGCTTTTTGTGAGTTTGTACTATCTCTATGTATTCAAAAGTGTGTTAAGTATGATAGGATATGATTATCCACTAGTTGCAGTGATTACAGGAGCACCGTTATCAGGAGTTCTTGGAGGTTCTACTTTGAAAATGACCTATGGGTGGTTTTTAGCTTTGATTTCATCGATTTCGTTGATAGTCTACGGAAACAGTTTGAAAGTGGGATACGTCCACAAAAGTTGGTAACAGCTAAAAATGGCACTAGTGTGATAACCTATGCTAAACAAGGATTATGAGAGGGAGCTTAGGGAGAAAATAAAGGATTTGGGCCGTAAGTTAGGTTTTGAAGTGGCCGAGGAATGGACGCCGGAACCGTTAAGAAAAGAAGATAGGAGAGAGGTTTATATCCCAAGAATTGATGTTGTTTGGTATAAACGGGCCGATCCAAGGTTTGTTAAGTTTTTAAAGGCCATTAATGGGAAGATGAAAGAGAGAATGAGCGTTAATGATGGAGAGGAATGGCTTGGGATTTTACCGAAATATCGTGATGTTGATAAGGAGGTTGTTATTGGATTTGAGCTAGAATTAAGCGACAGGCCGACTAAATATATTTTGGGGGATATTGCTAACTTGTCTAGAATGTGCGATTATGGGTTTATTGTGATTAAAGACGTCGAGAATTTGGTTAAAAGAAGCATTAAGGCATCGAGAGCATTTAGTATATTGCATGGGGCCTCAAATGTGTTTGTGATAAGTCCTGAAGAGCTAGAGGAAGTAATTAAAAAAATAGTTTTAAGGTGATGCCATGAGTAAAAGAAAAAAATCATCTAAGCACAACAAAGCCCCTAAAACTACATCAGAAAATCCTGTTGATTCTAAGAAAAGACCACATAGATTGAAAAAGTTTACTTGGATAATCGTTGGAATTATACTTGGTTTAGTGTTATCCCCACTACTTGAACCTGAGATATCATGGATGTATACAAAAATTGGAATATATGAAAAGCCAAACTTACGAGTTGAAATATTTTACAATCAACCAGAAACAGAATCATATAAGATAGGAAAAGTCGTAGAGTCTTATGGAAACATTACCTGGAAAGATACGTATGAGATATATGCTGTCATGATAGAGAACAATGGCTACACACTTATCGAGGATTTTAGAATGAATATATATTTCCCAGGATGTGTTTTAACTTATGTTAAACTTCCCGTTGAAGGAACAGATTATGATATCATCTATCCCGGATGGGCCAAAGTAATTATAAATGGAACAGAGTATTTTCCCAATTGTTATCAATCAATAAAGATATTCTCGGATGAGTTATCAAAAGAAGATGCTATTATATTTGAGGTGCTGATTGATAGGAACACTACAGGGAAGCTAATCGCATTTCCTGGAGATACTCCCAGATATATAGGAAATTACATTTGGTATGCTGGCAATAAATGGTTTATCAGCAATGTAAAGTTCACAGGTGAAATTAGTGGGAATATAAAAACAAGAGAAGAAGTAGAAAAGCAAAATAGAAGGTGATTTGTATGAAAAGGAAAGTTAGCAGTAGTAAAAGCAAAGATGGGTTTAGATATCCGATTTTAAGATTGCCTAGAGATTTTGACTGGCTGATTGGGAGAGAAGTTGAAATTGATTTCAAAGTTGTTGATGGTAGAAAGGCCCTTGTAATTTATGTTGATGGGAATGGGAACGCGCAAGTTGTACAAAATGTTGTACAACTTAATGATACTTCACTTAATGTAGAGGCCCGTTTAGGAGAGCTTGAGCAAAGATTGCAGTTTTTAGAGTGGTTATGTTTTAAAAAAGCTGTTTTAGAAGGGGGTTCAACTTTATGGTGGGCCCGCGGGGATTCGAACCCCGGACCTTCGCCGTGTGAGGGCGACGTCATAACCAGTCTAGACCACGGGCCCGCCCAAACTTCTTAGCTTTTGGGAGGTTTATAACCTTTTCGATAGAGTTAAGGAGAAAAGAAAGGAGGGGACTCAAACAAGTCTCTTCTCTTTCAGCACCTTCTCGATTCTATCCATAGCCTCTTCAAGCTTTTCGTAGGCTGTAGCGTAGCTTATCCTTATGAATCCTTCACCAGCTTTTCCAAAGGCGCTTCCCGGCACCAAAGCAACCCTAGCTTCCTTAATCATCAGCTCGCTGAACTCCTTGCTCTTCAGCCCTGTATCCCTAATTCTTGGGAAGATATAGAATGCGCCTTTTGGTTTTACTGTGTGAAGCCCCATTTCATTCAAGCGCTTCCACACGAGGTTTCTCCTCCTTTCGTACTCGTTCTTCATGTCTTCCAATGCTTTCCAGCTCCTCTCGTCTCTCAAGGCCTTAGCTGCAGCGACTTGGGCAAAGGTAACTGCGCACGTAGAGTTGTACATTTGGAAGCGCACCATCTTTTCTATTATGTCCTCTCTCGCTGCAACAAAGCCCAAGCGCCAGCCGGTCATTGCAAACGTCTTTGAGAATCCGTTTATTGTTATTACCCTATCAAACATGCCGTTTAGGGAAGCAATGCTGTAATTTTTAACACCATCATAAACAAAGTATTCATAAACCTCATCGCTTAAAATCATTAAATCATGCTCCACTGCAAAGTCCGCTATTTCCTCAACGTCCTTCTTTGTGAGAACTGCTCCTGTTGGGTTGTTTGGGGAGTTTATTATCAGTGCTTTTGTTTTTGGGGTTACATACTTCTTCAAGTCTTCAATGCTAAGCCTAAATTCGTTTTCCTCATATGTGGGGACTTCTATTGGCTTTCCTCCCGCTAAAAGGACGGCGGGTGCATAGCTGACGAACATAGGTGAGGGGATTAAAACTTCATCTCCATCCTTCAAAAACGTTGCAAAACCCATAAGAAGTGCTTGGTTTGCCCCAACGGTGACCATTACCTGCGTTTTTGGGTCAACATCAATTCCGTTGTCTCTTTTGAACTTCTCCGCAATTGCCTCCCTCAGCTCCAATATTCCGGCGTTTGGACCATAATGCGTCAGCCCTTTATCGAGAGCTTCTTTGGCATATTCTTTGATGTGCTTTGGCGTGTCGAAGTCCGGCTCTCCAATTCCCAATGAGATTAATCCTTCAACGCCTTGAGCTAAATCAAAGAGCTTTCTAATCTCAGATGGGTTCACTAATTCAAGCATATCACTCAGTGCCATTAAAACCACCAAAAGAACACTACGATTGAATGTTTATAATTTTGCCGCTATAAAATATAGTACATTAATGAAACATGTTGGGCAGTATTAAACAGAATGGTTTACACCCACGTCCTCTATCCCTCTATCCGTTATTCTAAAGTGGACTATCCCACCTTCAGGCTTAAAGCGGTGCCTCTCCAAAACCGCAATCCTGTAGAAAGGCTTAGGAAGTTTTTCAAGCCTCAGGATGTCTTTACATTTATACCCTAAGGTGTGCTCTGCAATAGGCTTTAGTGCATTGTGTGTGGGGTCAAAATAGACTTGGTTTACCACAATTATGCCCAAGTTGTATTTTCTAGCGAGCCACAGGAGGACTTGGAGCTGCTTGCTTAGCTCACTTAGCATTTCATGCTTCTTTTCCTCAACTCTATAGTGAGCGGTTATGGAATCGACAACAATAAGCGAGAACTTTTCGTTTACAATCTTTTTAAGTCCAGCTATCATCCGCCTTTGTTCTCTGAAATCTGAAGGTTCGAAGAGTATAAACCTGCTTAAAACTTCTTCACTTGAAATCCCTCTAGCTATAGCCATCTGCTCCAGTCTTTCGGGAGAAAACCCTCCTTCGGTGTCGATATACGCAACTTTTCCCCCACTCAAAAGCCCAACCTGCATCGCTAATGTAGTCTTTCCACTAGCAAATATGCCGTAAATCTGGGTTAGAACTCCCCTCTCTATGCCCCCACCCAAAAGCTCATCGAGGCCTTTGCTCCCCGTGGTGAGCATACTCAGACCTCTATCGTTTCACCAGGTTTCATCTCCTGAACGAGCGCCCAAATTCGTCTTTTCATAAGCTCCTGCTTTAGCATCTCAATACTTGCATCGCCATAAATGCCGTAGTGCATTGGAATAACTCTCTTAGGCCGTATAGCTTCCACTATGTCCGCTGCTTCTCTTTCATTCGCTGTAGATTTGCCGCTTATGGGAATGAGGAGAATATCTATTTTGTAGTCTTTGAGCTCTCTAATCCGGGGAGAATAATAAGTGTCCCCGGGGTGATAAAGGATTTTATCTCCAAAAACGATGTAACCAACGGGATACTGGCTTGAGGGATGCTCAGCATAAACCGCTTTAACCCTAACGTTGTTTCCAAGCTCAATCTCTTCGTCTACACTAATCTCTCTGACCTTTGTTAGACCGTCACTTATGGCCATCAGATAGACAGTCCTTGGCCCAATAACGGTTGCATCTCTCAATCTTCCTAGGAGGGGGGTTTTTCCATAGTGGTCATGGTGTTCATGCGTTACTAGAATGTAGTCCACATCCCCGATGAGGTCATCATCAACATCAAGATAAGGGTCGAACAAAATTTTGATTCCCTGTGTCTCGACGTAAAAGCACGCGTGACCGTACCAAGTAACTCTCATTGCAATACCTCCAAAATATTGCTGGTGATGTAGTAATGTCTACGTCATTAAACTTAAATCTTTCCCTATACCACATTAATCGCCGGAGATACGGTACAAAATGTAATTAATACTCAATCCCACGTCTAGCAGTTGTCCCCTTTTGATAGGGATGCTTAATCTCTTTCATCTCTGTAACGTAGTCTGCTAATTCAAAGAGCTCTTCCGGACAGTAGCGGCCCGTTAAAACAAGCTCGGTATGAGGTGCTTTGTTCTTTATGAGTTCCTTGACATCCTCAACTCTTAACATTTTAAATCCCAAAGCAACACACAGCTCATCTAAAACGACTAAGTCCCATTCTCCACTTGAAGCTGCCTCTTTGGCTTTTTCCAAGGCTTTTCTGGCTGCCTCAATATCATCTTCTTCGGGCTCCCCATGGACGAACTTCGGCAGGCCATAAGCCTCAAGGCTGTAGCCACACGTTTCGCTCATAAAGTACTCTCCATAGACCTTGGGCGCCTTCATAAACTGGATGATCATAACTTTTCCTCCACTTCCCAGCATCCTTAAAGCTAAGCCTAACGCTGCTGTTGTCTTTCCTTTGCCATTTCCAGTGTAAATGTGCACAAGCCCAAGCTTTTCCTTCCATTTTTTGTCTTTTCCTTCAACTCTTTCACCCATTGTAATCCCTCAATTTTGGTTATGGTTTGGAGTATTTATCCATTTCTTTAGAGTAAGTCTTTAACTCCTCCAATGCTGGTTCCTGCAGTAGTGTAGCTTTAGGTTCTTATAGAAAAGATTCAACGTTATCTATTGGATAAAACCTCCAAAAGTTTATATATCCTTCGCGTTATTTTTAGCTGGACAAATAATCCAAGGTGAGAAGATGAAGAGAGGGATGGCTTTACTGCTGGTCATTTTGATGTTTGGGGTTATTGTTGCAGGGTGCATAAATCAAAGCCAAACAACTCCTACAAATACGCAAGAACCACCCAAAACTAGCACATCTCAAGCTCAAAACGTTGGAGAAAACCCGACTACGACAGCTCAAATTGAAGAATCCAAGTACCCTCTAACTATTGTTGATTTTGCAGGGAGGAACGTTACGATCGAAAAAGAGCCTCAGAGAGTTATTTCATTAGCACCAAGCATAACAGAGACACTCTTCTCTATTGGGGCGGGCGATAAAGTAGTTGGCGTTACGGAGTTTGATGACTATCCTCCGCAAGTTGCAAATATAACAAAGATAGGAACCACGGAGCCGAACATTGAACAAATTGCTTTATTGGAACCAGATTTAATAATAGGGATTGAATATCACATGCAATATATCGATCAGCTCGAAAAAATAGCTCCTGTCATAATCGTGGAACCTAAAAACATAGATGAAATCTACAAACAAATAGAGCTCCTTGGGAAGGTCACAAATAGGGAAGGATATGCCAAGAGCGTAGTTAATGAGATGAAAACTAAAGTTGAAGAGATTAAAGCAAAAGTTGGAAAAGAGCCTAAGCCAAAAGTCTTCTACATAGCATGGTGGAATCCAATTTATACCGCTGGAAAAGGCACGTTTATAGGTGATTTAATCAAGCTTGCCAGTGGAGAGAACGTATTCAACGACGTGGAAGGCTGGGCTCAGGTAAGCCTCGAAGAAGTGCTCGCGAGAGATCCGGATGTTATAATACTCGCACATTACAGCGGAACCACAGCCGAGGAACTCTGTGATACAGAGCTCGCTAAGACTAAAGCTCTTAGAGAGGGAAATGTTTACACGATGAGCGATGATAACATAATCTCAAGACCGGGGCCGAGGATAGTTTTAGGTTTGGAGGAACTGGCCAAATACATACACCCAGCGGTGTTTAACCTCAATCCTCAACCTCTAATGTGCAACGCTACTGCTACTGGCTGATTCTCCGCTTTTTCCTTTTTTTGAAGGCAAACTCTCGGAGTTTTTATTGAATTAAGGATCCCATCCATACTCTTATATAGGAGTGAGGTCAACACTTGTGTAGTAATTAAATTATTCTTTTAGAATTAGACATTGGCAGAGACAGATTCAATGAGTGTTTTGACGGCTATTAGGGCTCTATACGTTTAACAGCAAATATTGAAGCATTAATGGGGAGTTTGTTTCATTTGAAGTTCTAAGGTCTTTGCTACACAGGAATGCTCAAACAGTTGTAGTTGTGCTGTCTCTGCTCTTGAGGTGGTTGGAGTGTTGAGTAAAAGAGAGTTGGAGAGATATAGTAGGGAGATTGAGATACTAAGTGTTGAGGGGCAAGAAAAACTTAAAAATTCCAAAGTGGCGGTAGTAGGGATTGGAGGCTTGGGCTCGCCGGTGGCTTATTATTTGGCTGCTGCGGGCATAGGAGAGCTTTTGCTAATAGATGCGCAGAAACCAGAACTAAATAATTTGGATAGGCAAATCCTCCATTGGGAAGAAGACTTGAACAAGAACCCAAAGGTAATTTCGGCCAAATGGAAGCTTGAGAGGTTTAATTCTGATATAAAAATTGAGACTTTCATCGGAAAGCTCACGAGAAAGAATATTGATGAAGTTTTGAGAGAGGTAGATGTTGTGGTTGACTGTGTGGACAATTTCGAGACCCGTTATATTCTGGACGAATACACAACGGAGAAAAATATTCCCTTAGTCCACGCGGCTATTAGCGGCTTCTACGGTCAAGTTACAACAATAATCCCCGGAGAGACCGAGTGTTTAAAAGATATGTTTCCAGATCCTCCTCAGGGGAGAAAAGAAAAATCTCCTATTTTTGGGCCAATAGCAGGGATTATTGGGACAATTGAAGTGGCTGAAGTTGTTAAGCTCATAACTAAGTGTGGAGAACTCTTAACCAACAAACTTTTGATTGTGGACTTAGCATGTGATTCGTTTGAGATTATTGATCTTAAGGACTGAAATTTTTTGAACGTTTTTCCTTTATTTTCTCTGGATAATCCAAGTTTGAAGTAAAGAATAAAAAAGCTAAACTTTTATCTCCTCGTACTTTCTCTTCATTAAAACTGCGTCTCCTTCAATGTTTGGACTTTCGCTTATCACAACACCTTTAACTTTGAACTCTTTGAGCACCTTTAAAAGCTCTTCCCAGTTCATGTCGCTATCCTGAAGGTTGAGGTGGTTCTTTTCACCCTTTTCAGTGTAGTTTATTCCGCTTATGTGAATATGCATGTTGTCCAGTGCTTCCCTCCCAAGCTCCTGCTCCATAAGAGAGAGCATCTCACGCCACTCTTTTATTGTATTGTACTCCCCTTTGTTCCTCGCGTGAGCATGGGCAAAGTCTATTGCGGGAAGAACCATTTCCACCTCTTGGCTGAGCTTGATTAACTCTTTTAAGTTGCCAAATTGGGTCGGCTTGCCCGTTAGCTCTGGCCTGATCCACAATTCTATTCCTTTATCTTGAAGGGTCTTAACAACGTCCTTGAGTTCTCCCTTTATACGCTCGTAGACTTTTACAGGGTCTTGCTTTAGGTAATAACCAGCGTGGAAGACAACGCTGTAGCCGCCCGCTTCATGTAAGCGCTCCGCACTCTGAATTATCCTGCGCTTGCTTGCCTCGACCTTTTCCTTCTCTTTGGCGTTTAAGTTGATGTAGTATGGAGCGTGAGCTGTGAGAATAATATCGTTCTTTTCAGCAACGTATTTGGCTTTTTTAGCAAGTTCTGGCTTTAAATTAATTCCTCTAACGAATTCAAGCTCCATAGCGTCTAACCCTAGCTCCCTAACCTTTTGAATCCCATTAATAGTAGAGCGCTTTGGCGTGGATATAGGTATTCCAGCCGTTCCAAACCTTAGCTTTTTGAGCTTTATCCTCACTCTCACCACCACAAAAATTAGGATGCCCTAAAATATAAAACTTGTGCAACTCAAAGTTAGATGTGCTGGGGAATGTTAAAGGATTAAAAGCATAAAAAGAGAAAAATCCTCAATCAACTTCGATTTTAGTGTTCAGGATTTTCTCAAGCCTCTTTAAACTCTCGTTAAGCTCCTTTTCAAGCTCCTTTACCTTTTTCTTCAGTTTTTCGAGATCTTCTTCTTTCTTCCTTATGCTCTCTTTCACTCTCTTTAGCTCACTTTCAAAACTTTCTATCTCTTTAGTTTGCTCTTTTCTCCTCTCCTCAAGGGTTTTAAGCTCGGCCTTCTTTTGCAGTATCTCCTTTGCTTCATTTTCGAGCACCGCTATCAATGCTTTAGCTTTCCTTTCGTGCTTCTTATCAAAGTAACCCTTGCTTAGGGCATCTGATATTAGGTCTTTGACTTTCTGCGGCTCTCTTAGGGCAAACTTTGTATCGTTCAGGAAGCTTTCCACAACTTCGCTCTTCATCCTGGCCTTTTTCAAAGGCTTTTTGAGTGATGAGAGCTCGGAGGTAAGTTTAATCTCTCTGTGGGATATTTCTTTTCTGAGCGCTTTTATTTTCTCCTCAAGTTCCAGAAGCTCTACATTTCCCCTCTTTTCGTGAATCCTTTCACTTAAAGTTGCTTCCTTTTCTTTCAGTACTTTTATCTCGTGCTCCAGCTCCTCAGCAGCTTTCTTTGTATCTCCAATGCTATTGAGAATGTCCATAATATCCGGTGCCTCTGGCTCTTCAATTTTGGCCAACTGTCCGTGGTATTCCTTATAAACCTCAGAAAGCTCCTTTAAGAGGCGGTTTATTTTGTAGATCCGCTTTTCAAAAATTAGCATTACGTACTTCCCGTGGCTTACGTGGAACTTTGAGAGATCAGGAAGGAATCGGCCAAGCTCATCTATGTCATTGCTCTTCTCAAGGAGCTTCCTCAAAGTTTCAACATATGCTCTCCTCTCACTCTGCACAATCTTTGATACCCTATCATCGATGTTTTTTGGGAGTTTGGCCTTCTCTAAGCCCTCAACTTCTTTGCTTATCTTTTCAATGAGCTTTGAAGATTTTTTGGTGTATTTTTCTTTGAGCTTTTTTCTTTCCTTTAAGGACTCCTCTTTTTTCTTTTCAAGCTTGTGAAGTGCTTTCTCCAGCTTCAACTCTTCTCCATCCCCTAACTTTTTCCCTAAGGTACATGCCCATTAGGGTCGCTAGTATTATATCCAAGACAGCAATTAAAACTTTTTTATAGAAGTCAATCAGCACTGGGGAAGTTAAGTTTAGAACGTAGGACGTTGTTATATCTATTGTGACCCAGATGCCGGGTATTAAAAGCAGAGCTGTAAGATAGTGCCAGATGTGGTAGTCCTTTTTCATATATGCCTGCAAGATTTTTCCTGTAACTATGATTGTAAGCCCTGTGATGAGCAGATTGTTAAAGAAGTACATATATGTTATTCCGGCTAAAAGGGGATCCGTGGGTATCCCCGGAATGTTTGAGTTTCTTATATAATATTCAAAGTTGAAGTAAACATGTATGGCTCCCGCCATTATTACAAAAAGTCCTGCAATCGTTGAAACAAAGTTTACAAGCCCCTTGCTCATGCTCTCCCTTATATGTCTGAAGAACGTCACGAAGTAGCTAACCAAGTTGAATCCTTTGTTGAAGAAGTATCCCCCAATTAAGAGCAGGATGGTTCCGGCTACGGTGGAGGAAACTATGTTAATGCTTTCGGGGTACTTTATAGATATGAGCCTCGCTATGCCGTAGAGGAGCAGCACTAAACCGGGAAGTCCAAGTACGATTTTTGCAACTTCTGGATCACTTAAAACCTCCTTGAAATAGCGGTAGATTATGTAATAGGTTGTCTCTATGCTCTCACTCTGCTTGACAACTACCCTTCTCGTACTTATAATGGGAACTTTTGAGGCAATAATGGGGAATATCTGTTCATCTTCAGCTCCATCAGTCACGGGTATGACGCCATCGGCAGGAAACTTCGCCAAAACCTTATCCATCTGTTTATTTAGCTCCAAATCGCTCTTAACACCAACATCGTGATGACCTGTAATCAAAGCCACTTCCACATCCTCAAATTCTCCCTTCTCTTTAAGCTCATCATAGAGCTTAACCGCCGCATATAAAACGTTGGCATCGCTATCCTCAGGGTCAGCTAAGCTCAGCTTTACAGCAGCATCTATACAAGCATCTCTCCCAATAACCGGGGCCTTTACCCCCGCTTTGAAACCGAAGTCATCATCTCTATCGATGGCCAAAATTAGAACCTTAATGTTTAACCCTCCTTCACCTTCTCCAAGACCGATTTCACTTTGTCCTCCATTTTTCTCTCTTTATCTCTTCTGTCATCGATTCTTATTGTGGTGGAGACCCTTTTTGCCCCAAGCTCAAACATAAGCTCGTGGGCTTCCTCGATTATTTTAAGTCCCTCAGAGAGGGTTGGAACTTCGATTATCGTAGCCATAGGTGTCAATGTATATTTTACACCCTTTTTATCTAAAAACTTTACTACTTGAGCGACGTATCTGCTCAAGCTTATCTCTCCTAGAGGGACTATCACAAATTCTATAATTACGCTCACTTTCGACACCCGACTAAAATTAGCTCGACAATTTTTTAAGCTTAACGGTGGGCTAAATGCCCTTTAGTTCTTTCAGCAGCTCCAGCAAAATCTCTTCCCTAACTTTTTCTCTATTTTCCACAGTCAGAACATAGAGTTTTCCCCTATCCTTAAACCTATCGACCCATCTTCTGTGGAGAGCCGCTAAGAGGGGTTTTTCACTTTCAATTGCTTTTTCAACTGCCTCCGCAAATTTTTTGCTTTTGAACTCCATTGCGCCGATTTCATCAATTATTACAACATCAGCTTCCCTTAAAGCCCTCTCAACCGCTTCAACACCAATTTCATTTAAGTCCTGAAGGTTAACGCCGTACTTTCCAACTCTTGGCCCATCCAAGCCAGCCCACGCTAGAGTTCCTTCCTCACCGGTGTCGAGTGCTTTTATCTTGAAGCCCACTCTTCTTCCCCTCTCACGCACTTCTCGCGTGGTGAATCCTCCAACTTTTATTCCTTTGTCTCGTAGGGCTTCGCTAATCTTCAACACGAGGGTGGTTTTTCCAACACCTGGGTTTCCCGTGACAAAAATCCTCACGCTCATAAGAGAAACTTAGGGTAAATGCTTATAGAATTGTCGCTCGAGAAACATTAGGTCCAAAACTTCCTCGTTCGGATAAAAGTTCTCTCCGCTTCCAAAAGTGCCACCAGGAGTGCCTCCCCACGATATTGGCTCAAAAGTCTCGCGGCTGTATCTGGCCCCACACCATAAGCACTCAGTGTGAGTATAGCGTCCCATCCATAGCTCTGGATTAGGTCGCTCGCCTTTATCAGCTTCCTGTAGGCTTTCTCTTCATCCTTTTCAAGCTCTTTTCCAAGCTTCATCTTTTTAACAGCTTTAACAAAAAGCTCGGCATCTATTGGATGAGCTACCGCGAGCATGAAGGAGCCGCATTTGGGGCATTTCCACACACTTAAGCGGGACTTTAGGCGGGAAACCCTTGTTGTGCTCTTCCATCCACAGTTAGTGCACACTAAAGCGACCTCGGTGTCTAGGATTCTTTCCTTAAACAGCTCCAAAATCTCATCTTTCTCGAGCTCTCCGCTCACTAAGAACTCGCCGCCTACACTTAAGTTAAGCTTCGCTAGGTAGGAAGCCTCACTTTTAAGCCTCGTTTTAATCCTTATCATCCCTTTTTGAATTCTATCCAAAATTTCTGCGGCCTTTTCAACATCGAGCTTGTCGTGGAAAATCTCGTTCAGCGTCTCCTTTTCTATAACTGTACCTTCAAATAGCCTTTCTATTCTTCTAATCTTTGCTTCTCTCCTCAAAGCACCGATTCTCTTAGCCACATTGATCATGCGCCACCTGTAGATATTGCTCCCTCTAATCCCGCGTGAGATGATGTACTCCAAGGCTCTGGCATCTTGGAGGAGGTAGCTCTTTACCTCGCTTGGATTGAGCTGGAACGGCGTTTTAAAAACTATTGCGTGAGCTTGAGCCTTCATTGTGAATACCTTTCCATACTTAGCGCTTAAAAATGCCCAAATAAAGCGTCCAAGGGCTTCATTTGCTTGATTTCCGAAGTCTGCGTGAATGACTAAGGCTTTAGGCAAACTTTCGATTCCACTATCTCTATCAGTACTTAAGGGCTCTTGCTCCTTCAAAATGCTCTCTGCCAGCTTTAGCTCATTTTCATCAAACTCAACGTTCTTTAAAAACCGTTTTGCCATGTCAAAATTGTAGAGGAGTTCACGCTTTAATCTTCCGACTTCTAAAGCCACCTCTAACGGAACAGGTATCATCTCGCCCTCCCAAGATGGGATTGCACTCTCTAAACTCTTGCTCTCTCTGACTTTAAGTAAACGCGCATCTTCGTCGATTCCTAATAAAATCCAGCTCCTTCCATGCATAATGAACTCCATGCTCTCTTCTAAGTCCATAACGAAGTTCTCATCCAGTCTGCCTACTATGTGGTTGCTCGATATATTCAACACACGGTAGCTTATCTCGTCGGGAATCGTCGAGAGGTTCTCATAGTAGTATTTAAAAGAGCCTCTCCTCAAATAGAGGACATCTTTAGCTTCATCGTAACCTATAAGCCGAGCGCTCTCTAAAACATCTAAAACACCTTGAAAATCTTCCCACCTTAGGTTTCGATAAGCGTAAGCGCTTTTAGCCGTATGATATATCTCCTCTTTGCTTAAGCGTTTGTATTCCATCAGCAAACCGACTATGAAGTGTGCTAAAACATCTAAAGCATTCTCATAGGGCTTAACTGCTTCAAGCTTCTTCTCAACGGCCCGCTTTGCTATTATTAGACTCTCCAAGTAATCCTCAACATTGGTGGTTATTATATATCCCTCGCTCACTTCGCCAAGGCGATGCTTTGAGCGTCCAACCCTCTGAATTAGTCGGTTTACTTGTCTGGGGCTCATGTATTGGATTACAACGTCAACATCACCTATATCTATACCGAGTTCCATCGAAGAAGTACATATCAAAGCTTTTATTTTACCCTCTTTAAGCGCCCTCTCCGCCTGAATCCTTGCCTCCTTGGAGAGGCTCCCGTGGTGAACTTCAACCTCCTTTCCCCAAGCCTTCAAGCGGTGGGCCAAAATTTCGGCGAACTGCCTCGTATTCGTAAATATGAGGGCTCTTTCGTGCTTTTCCACAATTGACCAGAGTGTCCTTAAACGCGTTGCCACATCGAGAGAGACTCTGAGCTTTTGGACAAGTTCTTCATCTCCTTCCTCCGGCTGGGGAAATAGGACGTTTATCTTGTAGTTCTTTTGGAGTGAGGGCTTTACTATTACGTCCGCTTTCAGCCAATTCTTTACCTCCTCCTCATTACCTATGGTTGCGCTCAATCCAATCCTTTGAAAGTTTGCTATTTTTTCTAAGCGCTCAAGAGCTAAGCTTAGCTGAATTCCCCTCTTATTGTCAATGAGTTCAGCTATCTCATCAATTATTACAAATCTGACATTGCTTAAATGTTTCCTCATTGACTTCATAGTTAAAAGAATTCCCAGTGTTTCGGGAGTGATAATAAGAACGTGAGGTGGTTTTTTGACTTGGCGTGCTTTGGCGTACTGTGAGGTATCCCCATGCCTAACTTCCACGCTTAAATTGGTTCTTTCTCCCCACCACTTTAAGCGTTCAAGCAAATCACGATTTAGAGCTTTTATAGGGGCGATATAAAGGGCAGATATGGGGGAAAGGTTTTGCTCAAGTATCTCGTTTAGGACTGGAAGAAAAGCGCTCTCTGTCTTCCCACTTCCTGTTGGGGCAATGATTAGAGTGCTCTTCCCAGAAATAACCTCATTAAAAGCGCGTATTTGAAGTTCGTTGAGCTGAAAACGCTCTTTTAGAGCACTGGCTAAAAGCTTATGCATGTGGAGAAGTAAAATTTGAGTGTTTAAAAACTAATCGTCGGGGGGCATTTGAGATGTCGCCCCCCTGGGGGTCCCGAGGTCATCGCAACCCAATACTCCTCGGGCAACGAAAGTTGGAACTCAAAATTAATAAGGCTTTTGAAGACAATGTATTTTAATGTGAAATGTAAATGGCGATTAGGTGTAGAGCATGAGCACAGTTAGTAAAATAGTTAGATACAGCGATGAGGAGAAGTTTTTGAGCGATATGGATGATATTTTGGGGAGGTTTACCTATTTAGCAGGTCGTTATGGAAGTGGAAATGTTATAGAAGGTCTTCTCCTTTGGGATTATATTGGAATTCAGGACGATGAGGGCATGAAAATATTCCGTTTGGGAGAGTTTCCTTATGTCGAGGGAACACTCAAGATTGATATTGAAAAGCTGCGCCTTCTGGAGAAGTATTTTGATGAGATGGAAAGCAAGTGGGACGAGATAACTACAGATGAGATAGCCCACTTTGTGAAAATGATAAATATGGCCTTGGGTGAAGAGAGGGTTTTTTACGATGCTTATGAGCTCGGCTTGGGTAGAGGGGAGGCCTACTTGATAATAAACATAAAAGCTCTCCACTATTTGGATCATGTGGTAGATGCTGAAGATAGAGATGTGTTTGAAGAGGCTGTCCAACTGCTCATGGAATACCTTTAAGCGTAAATCTTAATTTTAGTTATTTTAGATATCTTTGGGAGTGAGTGAAATGAACTATATGGAAGCTGTAGTAATGGGTGTCCTTCAAGGAATCACAGAGTGGCTCCCTATAAGTAGCTCTGGTCAAACAATGCTAGCGTTGATGAACTTCTTTGGTGTCCCTCCGGAACAGGCATACTCATACGCGCTGATGCTCCATTTGGGAACGCTTATGGCCTTAGCCTATAAGTTTAGATACGATTTGGGGAAGATCCTGCTTAAGTTTATAGCCTTCAAATGGGGGGAGGAGGAGAAGTTCTTATTCTATTCTACTCTCTTCACAGGCTTGATAGGGTATCCCCTATATAAGACGTTTAGCGAGAGAGTCGCAGGCCTCAACATCGAAGTCGTAAACGGCTTAATAGGCGTGGCGTTGATTGTAACAGGGTTAGTGCTATATAAGACACAGGAGAATCCAATAAAGCGAGCAGAAAAAGAAAAAGGGCTTAAGAGTGACGATGAGGTTAGTATCGTTGAGTCCATAACCGCTGGCATTGCTCAGGGAATAGCTGTTTTACCGGGAATATCACGCTCGGGAATGACAATTGGGGCTTTGCTTTTATTTGGAGTTAAACAGGAAAAAGCTGTTAGGTTGAGCTTTTTGATGGCAATTCCAGCCATATTTGGTGCTTTGTTCCTAGAGGCCCCTAAAAACCCGATGCCCATAAACGTTGCAGTCGTTGCAGTTTTGAGTTCATTCACAGTGAGCTTAGTGATGCTTGAGGTGATGCTTAAAGCGGCCAAAAGGTTAAATTTCTCAAAGTTCTGCATATTGTTTGGTAGCATAGCTTTGATAGTATCATTATTGGGGGTGTTACTTTGAAAGGTGTGGTTTTAGCTGCTGGTAAGGGAGAGCGGTTGAGGCCTCTAACAGACGATAGACCTAAAGTTCTCCTCAAAGCGGCAAATAAACCAATTATTGAGTATGTTCTTGCTAACCTTTATCCCTTTGTGGATGAGTTTATAGTTGTTGTTCGCTATAAAAAGGAGAAGCTCATGAGAGCGCTCGGCGATGAGTTTAGAGGAAAGCCCATTACATACGTCGATCAAGTTGAAGGAGATGGAAGTGCAAGAGCAATTTATTCAGCTAAGGACTTTGTCGAAGACGAACCTTTTTTGGCTGTTAACGGAGATATTTACTTTGAGCTTGATGCTCTGAAGGGGTTAATGCACGCATTTAGGAACAATGATGCCGCGCTGGTTGTTAAGGAGTTCGAAGATTTGAGCCATTTTGGCATGATTGAGGTTGAAAAGGGGTTAGTCAAAGAAGTAAAAGAGAAACCTGGAAAAGTAAGGGGATATGCCAACCTGGGTATTTATATCTTTAAGCCTGAAATATTCGAGTTCATCGAAAAGACCGAGCTTAGCGAGCGCGGTGAGTATGAGATAACCGACACGCTGAATCTCTACTTAAAAGCGGGGAAAAAGATTGGCGTGGCATCCTACAAAGGTTACTGGAATGATGTTGGAAGGCCTTGGAACCTTCTCGAGCTGAACGAGTATCTTCTCAAGACAAAGCTTGAACATAGAATTGAAGGGCTGATAGAAGAAGGTGCCAAAATCATTCCACCAGTCTATATAGGGCGCGGCACAATTGTAAGGAGTGGAGCTTACATTGTGGGGCCTGTTATTATAGGTGAGGACTCCAAAATCGGACCCAACTGCTTCATTAGGCCTTATACGAGCATAGGGAATCACTGCCATATAGGAAACGCTGTAGAGATAAAGAACTCTATAATAATGGACTACTCAAATGCACCGCACTTAAACTACGTAGGCGATTCGATAATAGGGGAAAACTCCAATTTAGGGGCTGGAACCATAACCGCAAACCTGAGACATGACAACGGCCATGTTAAGGTGGAAATTAAAGGTAAGCTTGAGGACAGCGGAAGGAGAAAGCTTGGGGCGATAATAGGTCACAACGTCAAAGTAGGCATAAACGTGACTATCTATCCTGGAAGGAAGATAGGGAGCAACTCCTTTGTAGGGCCGGGCGTGGTAGTGGATAAGAACATTCCGGAGGACTCAATGATAGTTGTAAAGCAGGAAAAAATAATAGCTGAGAGGAGATGATTATGGACTGGGTAAATTCTCTAAATCTCCTCTCCCGCTGGATTTTGTTCGGAGTCTCGGCATATAAACTCCGCAAGGAGAAAAGCAAGGGCTGGCTATTCTTGACTTTGGCGTTTTTGCTTAATGCCCTTGATGTGGATAAGCTACTCTTGGAACCTTTAAACTTGCGGCTCATGGAGGAAGCAACATCCATTTTAAGTACAATAAACTCTTTTGCAGTAGGTCTTCTCCTAATAGCTGCAGGGGTGTATCTCTCAAAGTCTGAGTTCACGATAAGAGATGCCATAATGTTAAGTACCTTGGGATTCACTGCCTATATCTGGCTCTTTTTAATTAGCACCACGAAGCTTGCTTCCATGTTTACACTTAAAACTCTCTTCCCAATGTTGGTTTATGGCACTGGGCATTTGTATGTTGCTTATGTTCTTTACCAGTACATCATTAAGAGAGAACCTCTTCAAGCTCTATTTCCATTTGGGATGGCTGCATTGGGGCTTCTTAACCTGACCTATCCATATACAGCAACTTTGAAGTGGTTTTTGCCTTATGGCTTTGCAATGGGAATGGTGTTTAGAGTAATCATGAGTATCGGTGCTTTAAGATTCATGATGTATCCCCTGCACTTTCCTGAGGAAACAGCATTATCCAAAATTGAGAGCAAGCCATACATTTTTGGAAGCTACGAGAGCGTTAGGAGTGCATATCCAAACATATTCAAAGAAAACAACACGATTTTGATAACAAGGAGAGATCCTCGAGTCCTTAGAGGGGAAGTAGATGCAGATGAAATTGTTTTCTGGATAACGAGAGCTCAAGAAGGATGGATTGAAACTGAACCCAGGATATATGCTATAAGTCCTGCAAAAATAGACATTCTCGTAGATTTGATCAATAAGGAGCTTCAAAAGGGCTACAACCTCGTTTACATGGATACTTTTGAGTATCTAGTAGTGGAGAATGGCTTTGAAGCCTCTGCAAAGTTCCTGCTCTCCTTAAAAGATAGAGTTTTGAGAAACGACGCTTCATTGATTGTGGTTATGTCTCTAGATGCACTTACACAAAAGCAGAAGGCCATAATTGTAAGGGAATTTGAAATAATTGAATAAAAAAAGATTAGAGCAGAGCTCCATACTTGTAGAATATCTGGCACGTGCCTTCGTATGAGACCATACACGGTCCAACGGGTTTTCGTGGTGTGCACTCCTTTCCAAAGAGTGGGCACTGTGTTGGTAGAGCCAGTCCTCTTAAGATGGCACCGCAGATGCAGCCTTTTTCAAGCTCGGGAAGCTTTGGAGCCTCAACATTGTAGATGTTCTTCACATCGTACTCCTTAAACTCCTTCTTGAGCTCCAGTCCGCTCTTAGGAATAACTCCCAAAGCCCTCCACTTTGCATCAACCACATCAAAGAGGTACTCCATTGTTTTTTGAGCCTCGACATTGCCTTCGTACTTCACGACTCTTGTGTACTCATTCTCTATCTTTGGCTCGCCCTTGCGAATTATCCTAAGGAGCATCAGGACGCCCATGAGGAAGTCGATAGGCTCAAAGCCCGCCACCACTTGAGGAACACCGTATTCTTTTGTTATGTACTCCCATCCTTTGACACCTACTATTGTCGAAACGTGGCCTGGGTCTATTAGTCCGTGGAAGATTGTTCCAGCTTTTATTAAAGCCTCGACTGCGGGGGGAGTTAAACGGTGAACGGAGTATATCTTAAAGTTTGGAATCTCCTTTTCTATAGCCTCTTTTAAGATTCCAGCCGCTGGGGCTGTTGTCGTTTCAAAGCCCGGAGAAAAATGCACCACGAGCTTATTTTTGTTCTCAAGCGCCATTTTATATGAGTCATAGATTGAGTAAACTACTCTAACATCATAGCCTTCACTTCTCAAGTCGGCAAAGCTTCCAATGGCTGTTGGGATTTTATACATATCTCCAAATGTGGTCAGGATGATGTCTTCTCCTTCTTCTCTCGCCTTCTTTACTATTTCCATCATTCTAGCTATGTCTTCCGCTGGAGTTATACAAACGGGACATCCTGGCCCGCTGAATATCTTGACGTTTTCAGGCAATAGTGAGCGTATTCCACTCCTTGTCACAGTGTCTTCATGAGTTCCGCAAACGTGCATCAGCCTTACTTCATGGTCGATCTTTTCAGCTTCTCTTTTTATCGCTCTCAAAATCCTTTGAGCGAGCTCTTTATTTCCAAAAATTGATAAGTCGAGCATGCTCACTCCTCCAAGACGCTCATAATCTCCTCCCAGGCTTTTAGACTCTCCAATGCAGCCTTTTCGTCGAGCTTTTCTATCGCAAATCCTGTATGAACTATGACATAATCGCCAATTTTAACGTCTTTGACAAAGTCCAACCGCGCCTCCCTTTTAACTCCTCCAAAATCCACTATTGCAACATTACCATTAATCTCAATAACTTTTGCTGGAACAGCCAAACACATGTCTTCTCACCTAATGCTAAATAGACAGCAGGGGTTTTTAGAAGTTTTCGAAACCAAAAGTTGATAACCGAAAATCGAAAAATAGCTTAAAGAATATTTAAGAGGTAATAAAAGAAGGATTCAGCGCCAGAATCCCAACTGTTCAATAAATCTCTTTGAATACTTTACGTCTCTGTGGAGCTCGATTTTTTGGAGAATCTGCCTCTCAATAGCTCTCAATGCATCGTGAACCGCTTGTATTGCTCCCCATGTCTCTCCTGTGGCTATATACGTGCCTTTATCCGTTACCACTCTCATCCTCGCTTGGTATAGGTGTACCCCTCTGAACTTTTCGTTGAATCTTCTAATCACCAAGTATATTATTCCCTCGTTGCCTAAAAGCTCCTCATAGCCATCTACGAAGCTCCTGACATCGCTTATTATCCTCTCTCTTGTGAAATCGCTTAGCAAGTATGCATCGCCACCCAATTGGAGGTAGAACTTAACTTCTTTTTCTGTCATTTTGGATATTGGCAGCAGTAGATCCTTGATGGTCAAAATACCTGCCACTTTGTTTTCCTCATCTAGTACAACCAATCCATCAATGTTGTGTTCTAGCATTATTTGGATAGCTTCTTTGATGCTCTTTTCTGGGGTGGTTGTTATGACTCCTCTGATCATAACTTCTCTTAACTGCGTTGAGAAGGGGGGTATTTTCTCTCCGGCCACTTCACCGAAGTGGGCTTTAAATCTCGGCTTCATAAACCTTATAATAAGGTCATGAAGGGTAACCAATCCTTCCAGTTTACCAGCATCGTTTACTATGGGTATCCTTGAGATTGCGTGGTCTCTCATCGTAGCTAAAGCCTTTGCAACAGTATCATCTGGTTTTAGTGTAATAACATCCATTGTCATAAACTCTTTGATAGGCTTCGTACCGAACTCCTCTTTTGAGAGTCTTTCCAAAATAGCAATATCGCTTATTACACCGAACACATTTAATTTATCTTTTCCTACAGGTAAGGATCTAGAATCTATCTCAAGCATGAGCTTAGCAGCTAAGCTTAAATCATCCTTAGGCTTTAATATTACGGCGGTCTTATAGACATCCCTAACCTTAGCCTTCGTTGGATCCCACTTGAGGTGGGACCTTATAATTAAGTCTTGGGTCAATATACCCTTATACATCTTTTTGTCAAAAACTAGTATTAGGTCTGGGTCTTCCTTTTCAAAAATACCAATTGCTTCAGAAAGCGGTGCGTCGATGTCAATTCTAGAAAACTTGTCGGTCATTACCTCCTCAACAAGAATACCGACCATTGCTGTCACCTCCGTTCAATATATTCTATGTTTCTCATGGCATTTAAACCTTGCTGAGGGAAATTTATAAATGCAAAAAAGATGTAATGGAAATTCCTGAGTGGGTTTGGAAAATAAAAAGGGAAGAAAAATCAACTCTTCACTTTTCAGCCAGTGAAAGCATCATTTTCCACATCCTCACAGTGTACTCAACCGTAGGCGGATAGCTTTGCACAATCTCCGTTATCTCAGCTTCCTTCTTAAATATCGGGAAGTTTTCCATTATCTTTTCAAGCGCTTCTTTATTTGGTGCCTTCCACATGGTGTATGCTCCAAAATTGGTGTTGTAGCTGGCCAAAAACTCAATGCCCTCAGGAAGCTTGGTTAAGTTACTGAAGAATTCAGCAGCTTCTTTCATGGCGTCCAGAGTCTTTTCCTCGGGCCATCTGTGAGTTATAAGGTACATTGGCATCCCAACACCTCCCAAAATCATGCCAGTTTGCGCTCTCTCGAAGTACCAGATGGAGCACCGGGAGAAGGGGGAGATTAGGCCGATGGTGCCCCAGCCACAGCGTACATCCCCTTCCTGCTGAGACTTTAATTGGCAGTTGGGTATTATTGTATATAAAGATTTTCTTGACATACATTCCAAATTTTGCCCATAATTTTTGATATATGTCATACCAATTAACCGGTGAAATCTTGAATATAATTTTAAAACTAGAAAGAAGAAAAAGAGATAGGTTTAGTTTTGTTCTTCAGCTATTATTTTTATATGGCCTGTGAAGGGTTTTGCAATTTCGGCTTCTATTCTATAGTCTATGGTTTTGTCGGTGAGTAGTGAGTATTCGTTATCGAGAATTAAATAGTAGGTATCTGCTGGTAGATAGTTTCTTAGTGTGTAGTACCCGCTTGTGGCTTTTTTCTCTGCAAAATATATTTTTGGTGTCCCACCTTGTTTCCAGATGTTATACTCTTTTTCGTCCATTAAATAAATGTTTATGTCTAGATCTTCTCTGATGTCTATTTTTAGTTTGACGTTTTGAGCATAGAGGATATTGGTTAAATAAATCGGTATTGCTTCATAATCGCCATGTTTTACTACTACAGTATCTTCATTAAGAATTGTAGACTCTGGTGTTGGTGTTCCTATTACAAAAACATAGTTTCCTTTGTTAAGTGTTGTGGTGTATGTACCACTTTCAACATTTTTCTTTAGGTAGAGATACTCTGAAGCAGTATCATCGTTTTTCCATTGTTCCAGTTCGCTTTCGGGTATTATTCCTAGATACTCAAGCTTTTTACCGGATGGAATGTTTAGTGTTATAGTGAGTTTATATGTTGAATCGAGCTCAAATGGGATATATGTTCTGGAATCGAAGGTATATTCTTTGTCAAATAACGTCCAGATTTGTGGAGTTTGCGTTTCGGTTGTACCTGCATTTTTGTTTATTTGTTCGGCAGTGTCTTCTGATGTTTGTGTGCATCCTGCTACAAAAACTACTAATAAGAACATTACCAAAAATATCGATGTCTTTTTGGTGCTCTTCATAGGATCACCTAGAACAGTATGAAATTAATATTTATATAATTTACGTCTTTTTGACCATTTTATTTACGTAATAGGAGGAGTAATAAACTCCTTAAGATGTTTTTGTATTGTAGTAATTGATCTTCTGCAGTGTGCTTGTTTAAATCGGCTTTTTTCTTTTTCTAGATACGTTGCCTATTTTTAAGGTAAGGCTTATAAGTGCATGTTGGTGATACGTATATGTCCTTGAGCAGGCGCCGGGGTAGCCTAGCTCGGGAAGGCGGTGGACTCGAGATCCACTGGGCGTTCGCCCGCCAGGGTTCAAATCCCTGCCCCGGCGCCATTAATGCCGAGTGTTCGACACTACTCTTTTACTTCTTGTACAGCTACAAGAATTGGAGAAGAGGGGTCATTCAATTAACATTACCCAGCTTATTCCATCAATTTTAACGAGGAGCTCTCTCCCTTTGTTTCCAGTAAAATCTGCTACATCCTCTAACACTACAACTTCCTCATCAAAGTCCTTTAAAATGCCAGTGAAAAGATGCTCTCCCCCTATGGAAACCACAACTTTCTTGTTCCGCCACCTTTTGAGCGTTTCATCTGCTAAGTACGGCTTCTCCTCGCTCATGCCCTCACCCTCTCCAGCTAATCCCAAAAGATATAAATGCTTTTTGTTCACTCATCATGGAGGTTTGAGCATGAGGTTCGTTATGAAAGATGAAGCAATTAAACGAGCATTTTTGGGTGAACTCAGGGAGAAGGGCATAAAGTATGAGATTAGGGAGGAGTTAGGCTATGAAACCTTCATAGGATACGTCATTGAGGGAACTTTTGAGGAGATTAGAGCTATCATCGAAACCTTGGGAGACGAGGAAAAAGATGTTATTCTCCAAGGATTTCAAACCTTCAAAGAGCAGTTTTTGCACGTGCTGGAGCACTTGAAGGAAGGCGAACACATAGAAGCTTTGCTGAGAGAAGGCTATTGGGTTGGGGATGTTATTGACCAGCTCATGAGGAATGGAGCAGTGGATATAGATAGAGAAGGAAACATAAAGCTGAAAGAGGATGTGGATGTTACTAAGCTCAAGCTCCAATTTAAGATTCCCTATGAGCTGATTGAAATTCCTGAGAGCATTGAGGAGATAGCCAAACAGTATGCCCTCGTAGATTTGCTTCCGCAGTACATAGTTGAGATTAAAGAGGTGGAGCTTGAAAAGATAAATCTTGCTTTAAACATAGCTGCTAGGTATTTCAGTGAGCGTCAGGTGCTCAGCGCTTACTTTGCTCTACTTTCAAAGGCTTTGCTCTCAAAAGAGATTGTGAGTGCCTTGGGCCAGCATGACAAGATTCCAAAAGACATCCTGATTAGAAGCTTTTTGGAGTCCTCTCCAGTAGAGATAGCGAGTGAGAAGGGTCTGCTCGTCATTAATCTCGCAAATCAAAAGGCTATGGAAGCCATTTTAAGAGAGCTGGAGAAGGAAGGATATATAGACATAAAAGCAAATAAGGTCAAAAAGTTGAAATCCCTTTAGGTTCACTTTGTGAAGGGAGCAGCACAAGTCCAATGAGCATTAAAATGCCGCCGATCCTGCTCGTCAAAATCAGCGCAATCACCATGGGTATGATTAGTGTGTCCTTTGCTTTTTTGTATTCCCCTCTCTCTATGAGCTCCACAACCTCCTCTGTCCGCCGGTATATCCAGTAGCCGAGGATCATGAGGGGTATTGCTATTACAATCCCCACAACGGTTATGAACAGGAAGAGCCCTATAACGAGGGGCATTATTATGCTCAAAATTCCTCCAATCTTTATCAGCAGTTTAGCTGTCTCAATATCAGCCATTGAACCACCTATGCTAATATCTCAAGCAAACTTTAAAAAGTTTTATCTTCAGTTAGATGGGATTTTGAAAGGCTTTTATGATTTGAGTACGTAACTGATCATGAGAGATTCTTTAAAAGTTCTTGAGCCTACTTAACGCAGCGATGACGATACTTTGACCACCTGAATGATGATGAGTGCGGGAGTGGCCGAGCAAACTTCGCTTGCAGTTTAGGAAGTGAGTTCCTTTATTTTTGTCCTCTTTTTTGGTGTGCTTTCACTCCAACCACGCTACGCGCAAAAAAGAAAGCCCTCTCAAAAGATAGTAGGCTTAAAGTGAAAGCGTCCTAAGAAAGCCACATTAAAAGGATGCGTGATCTTTGGCATCTTAATATGCTTAAAGGTAGGTTATCCTGGCCTTTCCATTCTCTTCGAGCCACTTTAAGAGCTTCTGGGCGAAGTAAAACTTCTTCCTCTTTGACTCCCAAATGGGGGAGTGCTCCTTTAGATGGGGCTTGCTCCATTTTCCCACAATCTCTCCAAAATCAAAGCCAACCAGACAGGCCTCCCTCGTCCCCAAAGCTTCGGCTAAAAAAGCACCTCTGTCCCCATCCGTGAAGCCGCCAAAGTTGTAGATTATGTCCAAAGGTTCGGTCTGGCATGTCCCTAAAACGTTTTTGAGTTTAGAGGCATAAGCTTTGAGCTTTTCAATATTGTCGCCGTGGGCGTGAACCACCACGAATGAGCCGAGCTCATTGGCTTTCTTTATGTCCTCAAAGCGCCCATCCAAGTCTGTCACAATTATGTGGGGGAGTATGTTATGCTCTAAGAGAGCGGAAGTTGCACCATCGGCTGCTATAAGGATCCCATCATCAAAAGTATGCGTTTTTAGGCTTTCTTCTAAACTTGGTCCAGCTCCAAAAACGTAGGCCCTTTCTCTGATGAGTTTCCTTAATTCACTGATTGTCGTGTAGTTCTCGCTTTTTAGCAAAATATCTCTCAAAATAAGCGATGCTTTCCTATCGGCTTTTTCATCGAATCCCATTTCTCTGACAATTTCATCGTAAAAGGGCTTCCATTCTTCCCATTCCATGTATTAGCCTTTGGCACATGAGTATAAAACAGTTGCTCAGAGATTGCTTGAACTTTATCAATTTTTTATTGTACTATACTCATATTTAGGCGATTTTATTCAAAATTTTTCGTTTTATTTTTGGATTTTTCGTATTTTTTTAAGTTTTACTAAGCGGTAAATCATGTCGCTAAATCGGGTATTCTGACAGTTTAATGACCACAAAAGGTTTAAATGCATTGATGTACTTAATCATTCTTTGGTGAACGCTATGAGTAAACGTGGTATATCTTTGTTCTTGATTGGACTTTTTGTTTTTGCAGTTTTAGCCAGCGGCTGTATCGGTGGAAGTGAAGAAACCTCAACAGCTACCTCAGCCCAAAGTGGTTCACAGTATGCAGAGCAACTTGTTATTGGGGTCACCGACAAAGTGACGGATCTTGACCCAGCCAACGCCTACGACTTCTACACTTGGGAAGTTTTAAACAATGTTATGGAGGGTCTTGTTAAATATGAACCCGGGACCCTTGAGATTAAACCAGCGCTTGCAGAAAGATGGGAGGTAAGCGATGACTCCAAGGTTTGGACATTTTATTTAAGAAAGGATGCCAAGTTCGCCGATGGGACTCCTCTAAAAGCTCAAGACGTCGTGAGGAGCATAGAGAGGGTTATGAACATCAATGGAGATCCCGCGTGGCTTGTCACTGATTTCGTTGATAAAGTTGAAGCAAAGGACGACTACACTGTTGTCTTTTACCTCAAAGATTCCGTGTCTTACTTCCTATCACTCCTTACAACACCACCCTACTTCCCAGTACATCCAAGCTACAAGCCAAATGAGATTGATAGTGACCAAACAGCCGGTGGAGTTGGACCCTACAAGATAGCCAAATGGGTTCGTGATGAGGAGCTCGTTCTCGAAGCTAACGAGAACTACTACGGCGAGAAGCCCAAGACTGAAAAAATAATCATAAAGTTCTATCGTGATGCCTCAACAATGAGACTTGCTCTCCAGAACGGCGAGATAGACATAGCTTGGAGGACCCTCAAACCAACTGACATTGAGAGCCTCAAAAAAGAAGGTAAGTTCCAGGTCATCGAGATACCGGGAGCATTTATAAGGTACGTGTGCCTTAACACTCAAAAGGATCCGACCAAAGAGGTTAAGGTGAGACAAGCCCTAGCAGCGGCTCTTGATAGGGCAGATCTTTCAAACAAGGTCTTTAGGGGAACAGTTGACCCACTCTATAGCCTAATTCCAAACGGGATGTGGTCTCATATCGATGCATTTAAGGAAAAGTACGGCGACGCCAACATTGAACTTGCCAAGAACCTTCTCAAAGAGGCTGGCTATGACGAGAACAACCCTCTCCAGATACAACTTTGGTACACTCCAACACACTACGGTGACACAGAGGCTGACCTTGCTCAAGTCCTTAAGGAGCAATGGGAGAAGACAGGCGTTATAAAAGTGGACATAAAGAGCGCTGAGTGGGGAACTTATGTCGACTACGCTAGGAAAGGCCAAATGCAGGTGTATCTTCTCGGCTGGTATCCAGACTACCTCGACCCAGATGACTATACCACACCATTCCTTAAGAGCACTGCCAACAGCTGGGCAGGAACAGGTTACGCCAACCCACAGATGGATGAGGTTCTAACAAAAGCCCAAACCCTTGTGGATCAAAACGAGAGAGCTACTCTCTACGAGCAGGCACAGCAGATACTCGCGGAGGATGTTCCATACATTCCACTCATACAAGGAAAGCTCTTCGTGGTAGCCAGTCCAGGGGTTGGTGGCGTTAAAATTGGTCCGGATATGATATTCAAATACTACACCCTCTATAAGGAGGAGTGATTTTTCTTTTCTCCTTTTTAAATCTCGTGAGGTGGTAGAATGGCTAGAGGCGTCGGTCAGTACATATTAATAAGAGGTTTGATGATTATCCCGACGGTTTTAATCCTTTATACAATCGTCTTCATCTTTTTGCGTATTCTCCCTGGTGACCCTATTTTGGCTGTAGTCGGAACAAAAAACATCGCCCCCGAGCAGCTGGAGCACTTGAGGGCGATGGCTGGACTGGATAAGCCTCTTTACGTCCAGTATTTTGATTATCTTTGGAGAATGCTCCATGGTGATTTTGGTGTAACTTTGGCATTCCCAATGGGGAAGCCTGTTGTTGAATACTTAAAACTCCGATTCCCCGCTACCCTCGAACTCACACTCTTTGGCTTTTCAATAAGCGTTCTCTTGGGCCTCCTAACGGGAGTAATTGGTGCCGTTAAGAAGGGCACAAAGATTGATGCAGGGATGAGACTTTACAGCATCATAGCATATACGCTCTTTATTCCATGGTTCGGTATGATGCTCCAATACATCTTTGGAGTACACTTTCACCTTCTCCCAACATCGGGAAGAATAAGCCCCGGACTTGATCTCCACACAATAACAGGTCTTTATATCTTTGACAGCATACTCACAGGCAACGGAGAGGCATTCATAGATGCGCTTAAACACATAATCCTCCCAAGCTTCACGCTTGGACTTGTTTTAAGTGGGGCGTATACCCGTCTTGTGAGGAACAACATGGTCGATGTTCTCAGTCAGGACTTCATAAGGGCCTACAAAGCAAGAGGTGTTAGGGATTGGAAGATAACATGGTACGCACTCAAAAACGCTTTCATCCCTATAGTTACGCTTATGGGCCTCCAGTTTGCCATACTCCTTGGTGGAGCAGTTTTGACGGAGACAACCTTCAATTGGCCCGGTATGGGAACATTCATCGTCGATAGGATAGACTACAGAGACTACAACGCCATACAAGGAGCTGTAGTGTTCTTCGCCTTTTTTGTAGGATTGATAAGCCTCATAGTAGATGTTGTCTACGCACTGCTCGATCCAAGGGTAAAGTACTGAGGTGGTTAAAATGGAGCTGATACGGAAAATTTCACGCCCTCTCTTTGAGAAGAAGCCAGGGAGAGGAATGCTAATAGCTGGCCTACTCATAGTGTTCATTGTCCTTATCATGGCAATTTTTGCGCCGCTTATAGCCCCCTACGATCCAACAAAGTCGAGTGACGATTCTTTCGCCTCACCGAGTGGGAAGCACCTCATGGGTACCAACAGGCTTGGACAAGATGTATTCTCAAGGATAGTATGGGGTTCGCGGGTGGTTATCTACGTCGTCATAGTGGCTACTCTCTTATCTATGAGCATAGGGATTCCTCTTGGCTTAGTATCCGGATACTATGGTGGAAAGATAGATAGGATGTTGAGTGTGATTATGGATAGTATCTACGCCTTCCCAGCACTTATACTTGCCATAGTCATCGCCGTTGTCCTCGGTCCAAGCCCTATAAATACGGCCATAGCCATATCTTTCGTTTACGTTCCAACGTACTTTAGAATGGTGCGCGGTCAGACTTTAAGTCTCAAGGGTCAGCTCTTCGTTGAGGCTGCAAGGGCTTTAGGTACCAAAAACAAGGAGATAATGTTCAAGTACATTCTTCCAAATCTCGCTCCGACGATACTCGTTGTCTTCACATTGAGTGTCGCCGATGCTATACTAACGGAAGCCGGTCTAAGCTTTCTTGGACTCTCGGTGACTCCTCCAACGCCTGATTGGGGCTATGACCTCAGGGTTGGACAGCCATTTATACTCGACGGCTACTGGTGGCTCGTGTTCTTCCCAGGAATCATGATAATGCTCTTTGCCATGGGTTTTGCCCTAATTGGAGAAGCACTCAGTGAAAGGATATCCCTTGGAACGAGGTGATGGAAATGTTGGAAGTTAAAAATCTTGGCATACATTACTTCACGCTTAACGGTGTTGTTAGGGCTGTTGAAGGGGTTTCCTTCTCTATTGACAAGAAGGAGTGGGTTACATTCGTGGGTGAAAGCGGAAGTGGGAAGTCCACGGTGGCCCATGCGATACTTAACGTTGTTCCCTCTCCAGGGAGGATAGTATCTGGAGAGATAATCTTCGAGGGCAAGAACCTGCTGACGCTCGAAAAAGAGGCTCTCAAGGAGATACGAGGCAGGGAGATAAGTATGGTCTTTCAGGATCCAATGACAAGCCTCGATCCCCTCAGGAAGGTTGGAGATCAAATAGCGGAGGTTTTGATGGAGCATGGCGTTGGAAACGATGAAGCTTACGAAAGAGCGAGAGAGCTCCTCGAAAAAGTCAACCTCCCAGCGGACAGGATAAACTCATATCCTCACCAGCTCAGCGGCGGTCAGAGACAAAGGATAAGCATAGCAATGGCAATGGCCTTCAATCCCAAGCTCCTCATAGCAGACGAGCCAACGACAGCCCTTGACGTTATAGTGCAGGACTCGATTATGGATCTGATAGACGAGCTTAAGGCTGAGGGGACAAGCATATTCTTCGTCACCCATGACATCTCACTTGCCATCGAGAGGAGTGACAAAATAGCGGTTATGTACGCAGGTAAACTAGTCGAATTTGGGAACGTAGAGAGTATACTTGAGAATCCGCTTCATCCCTACACGAAGGCCCTTCTTGAGAGCGTACCTGACCTCTGGAGCGAGAGCAAGGAGATAAAGTCAATACCCGGCTACCCACCAGATCTTAGAAATCCTCCGGGGGGTTGTCGTTTTCATCCGAGGTGTCCGTTTGCAGATGAGAGGTGTAGGAAGATGGAGCCAGCATACATAGAGTACGAGAAAGGACACTTCGTAGCATGTCATCTCCGGGGAGGTGTGGGAAGTGAATAAAGCAATCTTAAAGGTTGAGAACCTTAAGAAATACTTTCCGGTCAAAAGGGGAATCATCGAGACCCTAAGAGGAGAGCCTCAGAAGTTCGTTAAGGCCATTGATGGGATAAGCTTTGAGGTGAGGAAAGGAGAAACGCTCGCGCTAATAGGAGAAAGCGGTTGCGGAAAAACCACGACAGGAAGGGTAGTTTTAAGGCTTATAGAACCCACTGATGGGAAGATAATCTTCGACGGCACTGACATAACGATGCTAAATGATGAGGAGCTTAGACCCTACAGGCGGAGGATGCAGATGGTCTTTCAAGACCCTTATGCGAGCTTGAGTCCAAGGATGAAGATAGGTGAAGCGATAGCACATCCTCTTCTGATTCATGGTTTGGCTAGTAAGGAAGAGGCAAAGGAGCTGGTCCTTAAGATGCTCAAGCGTGTTGGGCTCACTCCCGAAGATGAGTTTTATGATCGCTATCCCCATCACCTCAGTGGCGGACAGCGTCAGAGGGTAGTCATAGCAAGGGCGATGATACTCAAGCCCGAGTTCGTTGTGGCCGATGAGGCAGTGTCGATGATAGACGTTTCCATGAGAGCTTCGATACTTCAACTTCTCGAGAGCTTCAAAGAGGAGTACAACCTCAGCATGCTCTTTATCACACATGACATAGCTGTTGCAAAGCTCATCGCAGACAGGATAGCGGTAATGTACCTTGGGAAGATAGTTGAAATTGGCCCAACGGATGAAGTTCTCAAAAACCCCGGGCACCCGTACACCCTCGCCCTCATTCAAGCTGTGCCTTCGGTGGTGAAGAGGAAGGAGCACAGAAAGAGGATAGAAATAACGGGAGAAGTTCCAAACGCGGTCAGCCCTCCGGGGGGTTGTCGTTTTCATCCGAGGTGTCCGTTTGCAGATGAGAGGTGTAGGAAGATGGAGCCAGCATACATAGAGTACGAGAAAGGACACTTCGTAGCATGCCACCACCCAATTAGGGGGTGAACTTTACTCGTTCGCTTCTCTCAATTTCTTATCAATTTTCACAACCTCCCTCCACTGTCTCCCCGGCCAGTAGATTTGACCACACTGGGTACACACGTAGAACTCATCGTACTTTTCGTAGACTCTTTGAGGTACTTTCTCAATGATTTCTTCTTTCTCAACTTCTCTTATCAAGCCGTTGCACTTTGGGCAGCGGGCGTTTGGAGGGAAAAGCTCCTCGAACTTAAAACCTTCCTCTCTCAGCTGCTTTATCTGTTCTTCGAACGTATTTGAATGTATGAGAATAACATTCTCCGCTCTTTTGGCAAGGTCTTCATCGCGCGTTAAAACAATCCTCCCCTCACTCTCGGCAATTTTTAAAATCTCGTCATCATCTTTTACACCGTAAATGGTATCGTATCCATACAAGCGAAGCCACCTTGCGAGGCGTCCTAGCATTAGGTCAGCTATGAGCTTGGGTTTTTCCTCCATGGGCATCAAAAGTTATTAGCGCGTTCAAGATAAAGTTCTTTTGGTGGGGGGATGCATATTTTGATGCAAGTTAGAGAAAAATTTAGCAACTCTTATAAACGCTATTTCATGTTCATGAAATAAGGTGATTTAATGATAGTTTACTTCCTTGGAACAGGCGGTTCAGAGGGCATCCCTGCTCACCTTTGCACTTGCCCAACGTGCGAGGAGGCGAGAAAGTTTGGTTTTGCCCAGAGAAAACCTTCAACCCTCGCAATAATAACGAAGAACAACAAAGCCGTTCTAATAGATGTTGGGACGGATATAAGGGATCTGCTCCACGTTCCCCTCGAGGCCATACTCCTAACCCACTGGCACCACGACCACATATACGGTCTCTACAAGCTCCGCTGGACCGCTAGAAAAACTAAACTCTACGCACCGAGAGAACACGCCGACCAACTAATCATTACCGACCCAAAGAACATTGAAGTCCACTTTATCCGTGCTGGAGATGAGTTAATCCTAGACTCACTTAGAGTAACTGCTTTGAGGTTAAATCACCAAATAGAAACGCTCGGTTATTTGATTGAGGAGGATGATAAGGCAATAGCTCTCCTCTATGATACTAAGAACCTTTCTCAGAAAACATTGAAAATGCTTAAGGAGAAAAAGCTCCGCTTAGCAATTATGGACGCTACCTATGCTCCGGGTGTAAATGACCCCTACCACAACAACGTGGATGAGAGTGCCCAAATGGGAATAAAAATAGCAGAGAGGGTTCTCTTGTCGCACATCTCTCACAAGAACCTCCCATTCCTTCAGCTCGCCGAATATGTACGCCAAAAATACGATGGGAAGGTTTTGGTGGCCTATGATGGCATGATATTCTACGTTTGAGGTGGTCTCTATGATTCTTGAGCTCGCTAAGAGGAGAAAAACTGTTAGAAAGTTTAAGCACGAAAGTTTTCCACTTGAAAAGCTCTTGAAGTGTATTGAAGCTGCCAAAGAAGCCCCGTCAGGTATGAATGCTCAACCTTGGCACTTTGTAGTGGTTAAAGATATGGAACTGAAGAGGAGAATCAGAGAAACCTGTGAAGAGGGCGAGAAAGAGTTCTATGAACGGGTTAAGGGAAAACTCGGCGACTGGCTGAGCAAAAAAGGTTTTACCTGGGAGAAGCCTTTTTTAACTGAGGCTCCTTACTTGGTCTTGGTCTTCTCCAACGTTAAAGCACCATTTTCAAAAGAATCTACGTGGCTCTCAATCGGATATCTCTTATTGGCGCTCGAGGAAGAAGGCCTTGCAACGGTCACATACACGCCGCCAAATTTTAAGGCAATAGCAAAGCTCGTGAATGCGCCAAAGGACTACCGTCTCGAAGTAATACTCCCAGTGGGCTATTCAAACGATGACAAGCCCAAATATGAGAGGAAAAGGCTTGAAGAAGTTTACAGCTTAGACAAATTCGAGCTGAAAAGTTAGAAAAACTAAACTTTGGCTTTTCCTTTTCCCTGCTCCTGTAAGTATTTCTCAAACTCCTTCAAAACTTCCATCTGCTCCTCTGTTTCCACAGCGGAGGGTTTAAGCATCCTAACTTTAACCAAAGCTTCTCTAAGGCTCAGTCCTTGGGAGTACATTAGATAAGCAACCGCAACAGTGCCGCTCCTCCCACTCCCTCCAAGACAGTGGATTAATACTTTTTTGTCCTTCTTTACCATTGCATCAATCCACTTCACTATTCCACTTAGCTCGTCTAAAGTTGGAGCAGTGAAATCTTCGATTGGAGCGTAAAGGACTTCAACACCGTTTTCAAGGAGCTCACTTAGCTCGTAGTAGAGCTCATACTCATAAGTTAGAACAACAACGGCCTGGAATTCCTTCACAACTTGGGGAACATCCTCTGGATAGGGCATGGGTGAGAATGCAACCCTTTCAGTTATAAATTTCGGAATCATAATTTAACCCCCAATTAGATCTTTTTAGTGCTTGCAAACAAAACCTCACTTCCATTAATCTGCAGCTTGGTGGTAATATTGAATGTGGGATATTCCTTTTTGTTTTTTCTATTATCGCTCTCATTGCACCATAGAACTCTCTTGCATCTTTCTCGCTCTCCCAAAGGGTTTTCCAAATAACAGCTTCATGAGTGGAGTTTTTCAAGAATACTAAGGTATCCCCTTCCCAGCCTTCTGCCACGGAAGATGCCTCATCCGCGCCAAGATGAGTTCCAATAAGGAGGTAAACGTAGAACTCTCCCATAGTGTCTCTGTGTATAATCTGATATCCTTTCGCTATGGTGATGCTCACTTTTTTGGGCTTTTCGTAGATTAGGTACTTTTTTGGATGCATTATTTGTTCTGTTGAAAGAGGTGGCTTATTGTAGGCCTCATTAACGAGCTCCCAACCGCCAGTGTTGTAGAGGAACTCCACAAACTTATCGCCATATACATATGGGAAATAACCCAAGGCCATTGGAGGATCGTCTAAGGGAAGGCTTCTAATTTTGTGTATAGTAATATTGTGCTTTATGCAGTAAATATCCGCCGTCAAATCTGCGTCCCCTTCAATTAAAGCGGTTATGGCTAAGCGCCCATCGAGCGTGCTTGGGTATGATGGGTCAAAATAGTGCTTTTGGAGGATGTGTGTTAATTCATGGGCAATTACTCTGTAGGCAGTGTCTCCCGTCTCTTTAAAGTTCTCCTCAATTATATACATCTTATTTCCAGACGTTGCGGCTATCCAAGAAGCCTTAACAGCCTCTTGAGTTTTTGTGTAGTTGTAGGTTGGAGGGGCAAAGAGCGTGAGCTTATAAATCTCTTCCCACATTTTAGCCTCTTCAAGGTTAGCGGGCGAGGAACGCCACTCCTGAACGGCCCAGCTTCTGTTGACGATGATAATTTGGGGCTGTTCCTTAAATGTCAAGTTCCTTATCTCCTCGACCTCCTGAGAAACCGCCATTGTTATATTGTAAAGCTCGTGTTGGGGCATGCTCTTGGAAATATTCCGTGGATAAGTGTAATAATAAGCTGCGGATGTTAAAATCGCTATCAAAATAACAGCAACCAATAAAGCGCTGCGGGTTCTCATTTAATCTTCACCTCATCATAAAGTCTTTGAATATATCTGTGGGCTAATTCTCTAAATTAGGTGTTTAAATGGAATATATAAGTTGTCGTTTAACTCTTCAATGCTTAGTATCGCATATCTTCCAAAATCCAAATATAACTAGATTTAAAGAGAAAAGCAAAGAATAAAAATCATGCCTTAAACTCGACGAACTCCTCTTTCATGCCGTCTTTTGTGATTACTACTACTTGGATTTTTCTTTCACCTGTGTAGACATCTCTCTTTCCAGCAGTTCTTACAGCCCTAATTGCTAGCTCTCTAGCTTCTTCAATGCTCATGTCCTCTTTGTAACCATCCTCAAGGAGGGCTATTGCAAAGGGTGAGCCTGAGCCAGTTGCTGTGTAGTTGTCGAATATTAAGCCACCCAATGGATCTAAGTTTGCTAAGGTTGGCTCCTCGACGTAGCCACCTATGATAATCTGCACAAGATATGGGAAGAACTTGTTCTCATTCAGGATGTTGCTCAAAAGATTTGCCATAGCTTTGGCACTCATTGGTTTGTGCCATGTAAACTGATAGTACCTTGCCTCTGCCTCAAGAAGCCTCGCGAGCATTTGAACATCCCCAACGCTTCCTGCGGTTGTTATGGCTATTCTATCTGTTATTGGAAGGATTTTTT
Source organism: Palaeococcus pacificus DY20341 (assembly GCF_000725425.1). Taxonomy (NCBI): domain Archaea; kingdom Methanobacteriati; phylum Methanobacteriota; class Thermococci; order Thermococcales; family Thermococcaceae; genus Palaeococcus; species Palaeococcus pacificus. The sequence goes on from NZ_CP006019.1 coordinate 1,151,922, forward strand.
TGATGTTTAAAGTTTCTACCATATGATCGAGAGAAGCCTGAGTGTCAGCCGCTAAAATAACCCCATCTTTAACTTTAATTCCAACGGTTGTTGTCCCGGTTTTCTTCGTTTCCATTATCATCACCCCGTGATCATGATCAAATGAAAATTATCTCTCCAAGCTTTTAAAGTTTAGGACAAGAAGAAAACTAACCAAAAGGAAGATAAGCGAGATTCTAATAGAGACTCATTGTCCTTCTCCAATCATGTCTTTACAACTCTCGCATACCCACATTTCCCTGCCTTCGTGGATTACTCTCTCCAATGACTTGTATTGGCCACAAACTTCGCAGTATCCATAGAATTCAGGCTCTATACTTTCTTCTTCCGTTTCTTCTTCAGAGCTAAGTGTAGATAATGCTGCCAACAAGTCAACGGCCATCAAAAATCCTATTGGTCTTCCCAATTTTGTGACGACGACCCTTCTAATCCCCTTGTCAATCATCAATTGGGTTGCATCTTCAATATCCTCATCATACTCAATTGTGATTGGTTTGGGGGTCATTACCTCCTCAACCTTGACTTCCTTTGGATTTTTGCCCTGCGCGACTACTTTATCTAAGATATCCCTGTCGGTTATGATGCCGACAATTTCATCCTTTTTCACAACAATTGCACTGCCTACCTTGGCCCGTGAGAGCTTTTTAGCCACATTATCAACTGTGTCGCTTGGCTTAACAAGAATAGGTTTTCTCTTAATCACTTGTTCTACGGTAATTCCTGTTGGCATTGTTACCCCTCCTCTATTTTACAATTGCTTCTAGGAAAGCAACTCTTAAAAACGTTTCGAGTTTACAAGTTACGCTTTGAAAGGTAATAGTTTAGGATTAAAGCCACAATAACAAAGGATAAAACTGCCAAAAAAGCACCCATATTGTTTGGTTGGCCTGCTAAACGTCCACCCTCTTGGACAGACCACGAAGTAATGGTTTCGGTAGCAGTTTGTGTTGCATTGGATGTGGTCTCTACTACCATTTTGGATATCTCGGTAGTAGTTGGCATTGTTTGAGTTACTGTTAAATTCTCTTCAGCTACTGTTTGAGGAGCACCACTCTTGATAAAGAATGCATTTGAGAGCTTGTAAACTGCATAAGAGACTATGCCAGCTATGCTCAAGCTTATTACCTGTATCTTTTCAATTGTTCTCAAAACGCGCCTCTTAAACGAAGTTTTAGCAGGCATTAAAAGAATTGGTTTAGGTGATGCACGGTAGAGTTTAACCTCCTGCAGCCTCTTCCCATATCTCTTTCCAGCAATCTCTATTAAGCCAACACGGGACATCTTGTCTAAATGGTAGACAACAGTAGAGAGAGGCAAATTTAAGCGTGCTGAAATATCGGAAGCGGATAAGCTCTCCTCTTGAAGAAGCCTTAGGATAGATAGAGCTTTATCATTTATTAATATTTGAGCAAGCTCTTTTGCTTTTTCATCGTCAACGCTGATAGTCTCAAATTCAACCATGCCTACACCTGTGAGGATTAAGATCAAAGAACTATTAAAGTTTGCTTTTCACTTCAACTCAAGTTAAAGCAAAACCCACAAAACAAAAGATAAACCATTTAAAGATGATAGTGAAAAGGAAGAGAAAAGCTAAACTAAATTCATGGCTTTTCCATAACAATCTCAATTGTTGATGTGTTGGCTGTTCTGCCATCTGCTGTTGGGAGTTCCTCTGTACCGATCTTGATCTCCTTGACTCTAACCTCTGGAAGGAACCTGTTCCTGACGATCTCTGCAACGTCAACAGCTCTGCTAATGGCCCTTCCTCTGGCCTTGACGCTAACTTCCTTAGCGCCCTCGTTGAATTGTGTTATAACGGCCAATACATAGTTCATAACAGGCTTCTTTCCAATGTATACAACATGCTCCTCTGCCATCTTTTGACCCTCCGAAAGTTTTGTCATAGCTCAATGAGTGTTCTCGTATTAAATACTTTTCGGTTGTTTTAGTTAAGAGCAATTAGGCACTTTTGTGTTTCCATATGGTTCTCAAAAGAACTGCAATGCCTCTCCATAAATTGCCGTAAGAATGTTAAAACCAAACTATTTTTAAGTCTAATACTTACATTTGTGTGGTGATATCATGGCAGTTCATCCTATCGATTATCGCTACGGTAGTGAAGAAATGAGAAGAATCTGGGATGAGGAGAATAAACTTCAAAAGCTTCTCGATGTTGAAGCGGCTTTAGCTAGAGCTCACGCAAAACTGGGCAACGTTCCCGAAGAGAGTGCAAAGATAATAAGCGAAAAAGCTAACACCAAGTATGTAAAAGTTGAGCGCGTTAAGGAGATAGAAGACGAAATTCATCATGATATAATGGCTGTTGTTAAAGCGCTAACTGAGGTCTGCGGCGAACACGGAAAATACATTCACCTTGGAGCAACTTCCAACGATATAATTGACACCGCAAATGCCCTGCTCATAAAGGAATCTCTTGAAATCATACTTAAAGATTTAAGAGAGCTTCGCTCAATCCTAAAAGACCTCGCAAAAGAGCACAAATACACCGTCTGCATTGGGAGAACCCATGGACAGCATGCTGTACCCACAACTTATGGGATGAAGTTTGCTATATGGCTCGATGAGATTCAAAGGCACATAGAGAGAATCGAAGAAGCTAAGAAGAGAATCCTCGTCGGCCAGATGAGCGGTGCCGTTGGGACAATGGCGTCTTTCGGTGAAAAAGGCCTTGAAATACAGCGCTTGGTTATGGAAGACCTTGGCCTAAAGCCTGCAAGAATTAGCAACCAGCTTATTCAAAGAGATGTTTATGCGGAGTTAATGGCTATCTTAGCTCTAATAGCATCAACGCTCGATAAAATTGGCCTTGAAATAAGAAACCTTCAAAGAACAGAGATTTTAGAAATTGGCGAACCCTTTGGAAAGAAGCAGGTGGGTTCATCAACAATGCCTCACAAGAGGAATCCTATAAGAACCGAGAAGATCTGCGGCCTCGCTAGGGTTATCTACTCAAATGTAATGCCTGCTTTATTAAACAATCCCCTGTGGCACGAGCGCGATTTAACAAACTCATCTGTGGAGAGGGTTATCCTTCCTGAGAGCTTTGTCCTCTTGGATGAAATGCTCAAAAACATGAAAAAAGTCTTGAGTGGTCTAGACTTCTTCCCTGAGAATATTAAGCGCAACCTCTACATGACCAACAACCTGATTATGGCAGAGCCTCTAATGCTCAAGCTCACCGAGAGAGGTATGGGAAGGCAGGAGGCTCATGAATTAGTTAGACAATTGGCTATGAAAGCATTTCACGAGAAGAGAGACCTCATAGATGTTATCAGAGAAGATGAAGAAGTTAGGAAGTACTTAAGTGACGAAGATGTGGAAAGTCTAAAGCCTGAAAACTACATAGGCCTAGCACCTCAGATAGTGGACAATATTATAGCTTACATAGATGAGAAGGAGAGAGCAGAGAAAGCTTAGGTTTTTATATTTTTGTCGATTTTTACTCCTTTTATTATCAAAATGCCAAAAAACTTCCCAAAAAGCTTTTATAGTTAATGTCCATTTAATTGCCTTGGTGCTCTATAGTGAACAGGAGTGAGGGTTTTTGGAGAATCGCCTAAAAGAGGTTTAATTTCAAAGAAGCCGTTTAGTCTATTCTCAGGATTATTGAGCGAAGCTTTTGTGATTCTTGATCTAAAATCTGTTTTGGGGTGTTTTACACTAACAACTAGCGGAGGTGTTGTTTTTGGCTAGAGAAACCTGGGGAAGTAGGGTAGGTTTTGTGGCAGCAGCCATAGGAAGTGCAGTAGGTTTAGGAAACATTTGGATGTTCCCATGGAGGGCTGGAAAATACGGTGGAGCGGCGTTTTTAATCCCCTACTTGATCCTGCTGTTTGCAGTGGGTGTTATTGCCCTAACCGTCGAGTGGACATTAGGAAGAGGTACTAAAGGTGGGCCAATAGTAGCGTTCCAAAAAGCCGGTCTTCCAGGAGGCAAATATTTAGGTCTACTTGCCAACATTACAATATTCATGATATTTGCATTCTATTCCCTCGTTTTAGGGTGGATATTGAGGTACTTCATAGCCTCTTTAACAGGTGAGCTATTACGGATTAACCCAGGAGCATTCTTTGACGGACTAGCATTTAGCAAAGAAGCAATGATATGGCAGTTCGTAGTTATAATGTTGACAGTCGCAATAGTCGCACTAGGAGTTCAAAAAGGAATAGAAAAGGCCAACAAAATCATGATGCCCGCTTTATTTGTGCTCTTAATCATATTGGCGATAAGAAGTGTTACGCTGCCCAACTCATACGAGGGATTGAAGTTCTACCTGCTCCCAGACATCAGCAAAGCTCTAAATGCTGAAACATGGATGATTGCACTCTCTCAAATGTTCTTCTCTTTGAGTGTGCTAGGGAATACAATGGTAGTCTATGGCAGCTATTTGAAAGAGAACGATGACATACCTCTATCAGCAATTGCCACTGCATTTGGAGATACTGCGGTAGCAGTAACAGCAGGATTTTTAATCTTCCCAGCGGTTTTTGCATTTGGTCTTGAACCTGGAGCAGGTCCGGGATTAGTCTTTGTAACTCTACCAATGGTCTTTCAAAAGATGAGTGGAGGAGCGTTCTTCGGATTTTTGTTCTTCTTGCTGTTGCTCTTCGCGGGACTTTCATCAACAGTTTCAATGCTTGAAGTATACGTGGACTCAGCAATAACCAACCTAAAAATGGAGAGGAAAAAAGCGGCAATACTTTTGGGATTACTTACTTTCGCGATAGGTGCTCCAGCAGCTTTAAGCCCCTATTATTTTGAGAAGGTTCTCATAAACATCTCCACAATCTATGTGGGCCCAATTGGAGCTTTAATCGCTGCTCTAGCACTAATAAAGTTTGGAGTTGAAAGGGCATACGAAGAGATCAAGAAAGGCGCTCTAATAGAGATGCCCTCCCTTTGGAAACCGTGGATTAAGTATGTGTATCCAATAGTAATAGTGGTGATATATATTTCACAGTTTGTGCTGGGGGGATGAAAATGGATGCAGTTTACGCAGCCGCACTAGTGGTGATTTTAGCAGTTTACGGGCCATTGATATGGGCTTTGAAAAAGCTGATGAGTGAAGAATCGCCTGCTCTTTAATTTTTCTTTTTGCCTTATTTCTTGGATTAAATGGGTTTTTAGGGTTTTGTGTTATTTAATAACTTTTTGTAATTATTTGTGTTTGCAGTTAATCTCTGAGTGAGACCTGAAAATTTTACGCATTTTATGTATTATTTTTTGAATTATTCTAAATTGTCATTTTAATCATTATATTTATTATTCTTTTTATACTCAATTAATTAGTCAATATGATACCATAAATAAAGGTATAAAATGCAAAAAATATACTCTATAAAATTGTATTAACTTTACACACAAGAGTAACATTTATGATTTGAGTGAGGGTAACTGGAGATGAAAGCAGGAGAAAGTGTATGATATGGCCTGTTAAAAAGTGCCTAAGATTCTTGAAAAACTCAGAGTATGTGGCATCAATTCATGGTTACAATTAATAGTAGTATGATCTGCCAGCAGCATTACATGAAGCTAACACAATGATATTGTGATTGCAGTAAAGTTAGCTCATTTGCTATTATCATTTAGTTCGATGATCTTTATCAACAACCTCACACTAACGCACTACATGCCGCGAGAATAATGCGTGGAAGCTACAAAGACTCTCTATTGATTGAAGCATGCATTGCTTTTATATTCAAAAGCTAAACTCTAGTTTAGTTAGATGGTATATTAAATTCCTATCATTTTGGATTCTCACTTAAACTTATCCAAAAGATGGTATGAGTCGAAAGTTTAAGCTATAGTGCAAGCGACTATGACGTCTTTGCCATGAGTGAGCGGTTTTTAGGTTGCACCTTTAGCTATTGCGCTCAAAGTAGTGGGATCCTATTAACCTTAGATTGTGCATTTTTCGTTCTCTAAATGTAGACTTTGGAGTTATTGGGTCTGCATATGAGAGATGCTTAAGATGTTCCGCCTTAGGGGAGCTCGTAGTTTGGGGGTTAATTGATTTCATTGGCATCCTGTATATGCCCCCTTTAAATGTGCATATTTGTTCAAGAGTTTTGGATATAATCAACATTATATCTAAAGTTTATGCATAAACATGTCCATTATCATGAAGGAAATGCAACCATTACACTATAAAAAGCTTTGTTGGTAATGAAGTCATGGAGAGGTAGGCGGGAATTTGGTGATTTCTTGGTATGTGGTATCTTGAGGAATTTTGTCAAATTTTGTCGAGTATATCTGTGCAAACTATTATTTACAATTAACAAGAGTATTAAATCCAAATTTTTTAACATTATAATTAGTAAAATCTGCTTAAAATTTACTAAAATATCAAATCAAAAAAATAATATATAATAATATTTTTAAATCTGCAATTTTCAATCATTATTAAATAAAACGCAATTATAATATTTAATTTTTTAATATACAAACTAGTAAAAAATTGAAGTCAAAAGTGATATATATCATGAAAACAAAAATAAATAGGGGATAAAATGGATACAGGGACACATTTGACTAAAAAAACGACATGTTTGCACCTAACCTCTGTAAAAACGAGAAATATCATAGTTAACTACTCTGATACAGATGTATTGGGTATGATATATGATACATTTAGCGTCCTCCTCAACAGGCAAAGAAAAAACGGTCTAAATGCTTCCCTTAAATTTGAACTAAGCCCTGGAGAGACGCAATTTTTTATTAGAAAGAAAATTCCGGGCATTTTACACGTTAAATTAGCTGAAAAAGGTGTCAAGTTCACACTGTTGACTAAAAAGGGTAATCTTGTAATCACAGATCTTTCAAAATTAATCACATTCTTTGGAGCCATTAATCTAAAGTATGATGGCAGTTCTTTGAGAATAGAACATCGTGGAAAATCTCAGGAGTTTATTGAGGTGAGGGATATAAACCAAGTGGATTTTTCCGTAAACACATACATATTCAAGGATGACCGGTTTATCTTAGTCAAACCTCCACGCCCAGATGCCCCACCTCTCGTTACAAAGCTTCTCTACCTTTCAAAGCTTTTTAAAAGAGTATTTTTAGTAGAAGGCGAATCGGATGAGGCAATTTTAAGAGTATTCATGGAAAAGCTTGGCATTAAAGAAGACGTCGTATTTTTGTGGTTAGACGGCAAAGACAACCTTACGGAGATCCTTAAGCGAGCCCCTTTACCTCCTAATGTATTGGCTATTGTTGATAATGACTACCCCCAAGAAAGTCTCAACATACACAAATGGAAAAGAGGCGAAATTGAGGATTACCTTCTAGTGCCTGATGCTATATCCAAGCTCCTGAACAAGAAAGGGATAGATGTTGATAGGGATGAAATTGAAAAAGAGTTGCAACGATTAAGCGGGGCAAAGGGTTCGGCAGTTTTAAAGGGGATATTTAAAAAATATGGTTTGAACTATCTAAAAGTGCGTGATGGGCCGCGTTTAGCGGAATATATTTCAAAAAAAGATATTGATGAGGAGATTGTGGAAGTTATAAAATTTGCATATGCACAAAATTTTTAAACTTTTAGGTTTGCCTAATTCTGGAGGTGTTGAGATGCAGATAGCAATTAGTGGTGGAAAAGGTGGAACCGGGAAATCAACGGTTGCTACAAATCTAGCAATTGCTTTAAGAGATTACTTTGATTTGGTCTTAGCTGATTTAGATGTTGAGGCTCCAAACGATCACATTCTTTTAGGTGTTGAGCTCCAGAACGAAGAGCCGGTAAATTCATTCATGCCCCGTTTTGATTATTCTAAATGTATTAAGTGTCGTAAATGTGCTGAAGTATGTGAAGAGCACGCAATAATAACAATGAAGGATGGGACTCCTTTTTTAATGCCAACTCTCTGCTCTGGTTGTGCTGCTTGTCAAATAGTCTGCCCCGTTGATGGTGCCATCATTGAAGGGCAAAAGCTTATGGGTCACACCTATGCGAGCGAAACGCCCTACAACTTCATACTTATCACAGGTCGGCTTTTGGAAGGGGAAGAAAGGGCAATGCCTATTGTTGCCACAGCAAAGAAAAGGGCTCAAAGCTTAAACAAAGAGCTTTTGGTAGTTGATACTGCTGCAGGAACGAGCAATACAGTTTCAAAAGCACTAGAAGACTCAGAGCTTATAATCGCCGTAACAGAGCCAACTCCTCTTGGCCTGCATGACTTGAGTTTAATCCTTAAGCTTGCGAGGATAATGAATGTGGAAGCTTGGGTTGTTGTGAATAGGAGCGACCTTGGAGATGTTGAGAATATTGAGGGAGTTGCGGAAGAATACGGCGCTAAAATTGTTGCTGAAATCCCTTATAGTGAGGCTATAATTAAGAGCTACGTTAAAGGGGAGCCTATTGTATTGAGCGATTCTCCAGAGGCTGGAATATTCAAAGAACTTGCTGAAAAAGTTGCTGAGCACTTAAGGAGGTGAGAGCATGCAAGTTGTTATCGCGAGTGGAAAAGGTGGCGTTGGAAAATCAACTATTACGGCTTCGCTGATTTATTTGCTCAAGGATAAGTATAAGCTCATAGTGGTTGACGCCGACGCTGATGCTCCCAACCTTCATCTACTCTTTGGTGTTGAGAAGTGGGAGGAACAAAAAGAGTTAGTTGGAGCAAAAGTTGCGAGGATAAACCAAGAGACCTGCATTCGCTGTGGCATCTGTGCTGAAAGATGTCCTTATGACAGCATAAAGTTTGTAAATGGTAGCTATGTTGTGAATGTGCTCACTTGTGAAGGGTGTGGCGTTTGTAAGCTTGTATGTCCTGTCCAGAATACAATAACGCTTGAAGAGGTTCGCTCAGGAATTGTAAGGAAAACGATAACCAATTATGGATTTCCGCTGATTTCAGCTCAATTGGATGTGGGAAGGCCTAACTCCGGCAAGCTTGTTACGGAAGAAAAAGGGTGGGCTAAGAAGATTGTGGAAAAGCAAAATTTAGAGCACATGATAGTTGACTCTGCTGCTGGAATTGGCTGTCAAGTTATAGCGAGTGTTGGTGGAGCAGATGTTGCCATATTAATAGCGGAACCAACTCCGGCTTCACTGAGCGACTTAAAGAGAGTCTACAAAGTTGTGCAGCACTTTAGAATACCAGCGTATTTAATAATCAACAAAGCTGACATTAATCTCGGATTTAAAGGCATTCATGAGTTCGCAGAACGAGAAGGAATGCCAATTTTAGGTGAAATTCCTTATGATAGGGCTATTCCAGACTCAATGGTTCAAATGAAGCCAGTTGTTGAAGCTTTTCCAGATTCGAAGGCAAGCAAAGCTCTAAAAGAAATTGCAAAGACTGTTGAGGAAGAGATTTTAAGATGACTTTTCTATTTCTCTCGCTTACCAATTTTTAAATAACATAATCGTGATTATATAACCATGATTATGCAGAGCTCAAATAATTTAGCGAGCAGAAAAATAAGGAGCATCATACTATTTTACTTGCTCGTCTATCTAATTGTCTACGGCTCAACGTTTGTTATAAACTCCTATTTGAAAACCTCTCACGTTCTTTTATATCTCACAACAACGATTGGAACTATATTAGTAGGGATGTTTTTAGCTGCTCTTCTCATATTAAAGTTAAATAACAAAAAATTAACTCCCTCCATTTTTGGAATTAGGGGAGAGGGGATAAAAGAAAGCTTTCTGTTAGCTGCAGCCCTTTCAACGCCCATTCCGCTGCTTTGGCTCATAGGCATAAAAATTGTGGGTATTGATACATTATTAGTTGCTGCCAAACCCTCTTGGGTGAATTTCCCAATTTCGTTAGGAATTTTAATCTTTGCAGTTCTATTTTGGGTTTTAGTTGGCACCGTTGCTTTTGCTTTTTGGCAGGCTTTTCCCTATGAGCTCATGCATGGCATTTCTCCTAAATTTGCAATATTTTTAATAGCGATTTTATGGTCCGGGCTATATAATACGCCCCTACTGACTGGAAAGCTTGATCCCGCTGACATTTTCTTCTTTGGCTTCCTGTTCACTTGGGTTTATCACAAAACAAGAAACAGCATAGGGATTGTGATAGCATATCTTTTGAATGAAAATCCCTTGTGGTGGGTAATAGCGGCAATATTTGGAGCAAATATCAGAATAGCATTCATGGTTTTTCTTATTTTTAGAGCCTTGATATGTGCTATATCGCTGATATTAATATTTGAGAGACTTTACCGATAAGCATAAAGCTAAGCAACTTGTTAGTATTTTTCAAGATGGCGAAGTGTGAACTATGTGGTTATGAGTCTGAAGAAATTAGCGAATCAATTGGAGTATGTGTTAACTGCCTTAGGGGAAACCCTCAAAAAGCTTTAACAAAAGTTATGAAGTCTCATTTCAAATGGCGCGAGCTAATAAACTTACCTTCTCTTCCTCCTCAAGAGGGAGAACTTTCCTGCAAAATCTGCGTTAATGAGTGCAAAATTCCAAGAGATAGCTCTGGTTACTGTGGTATAATATGGAACAAAGGGGGAAGGCTAACAACGATAACTGGAAGCTTTAACAAGGCTTACTTGCATTGGTATCTCGATCCTCATCCAACCAACTGCGTCGCTGAGCCCGTTTGCCCGGAGAGAAAACATTATGGCTTTTACAATTTGGCCGTTTTCTTTGCAGGCTGTAACTTAGATTGCCTTTTTTGCCAGAACGTTCAGCACAAATACATGATAAAGGATGGGAAAGTAGATCTTCAGGAGGGCATTGTTTTAAGTTTTAGTGAGCTTTCAAATGTGGCGATGAGGAGTAAAGTTTCCTGCATCTGCTATTTTGGAGGAGATCCAACGCCGCACAGCATCTATGCACTTAAAGTTTCGAGAGAAGTTCAAAAGCGTTCAAAAGAAGGCAATGTAACTAAAAGGATTTGCTGGGAGACAAATGGCTTAGAGAATCCAAAGATAATGAAGGAGATGGCAAAGCTTAGCCTTGAAAGTGGGGGGATTGTTAAGATTGACTGGAAAGCTTACACATCAAGCATTTACCAAGCTTTAACAGGCATAAACGGAGAAAAAGCTCTAAGAAGAGTTAAAGAGAATGTTAAGCTGCTTATAGAGATGGGTAAGGAAAGAGAACTTCCGCTTTTAGTCGTTAGCACTTTGGTTGTTCCGCATTACATTGATGAATTTGAAGTGTATAATATAGCTAAATACATAGCTGAGCTAAATCCAGAGACGCCTTATGTTCTGCTGGCTTTTGCTCCACAGCATTTAATGCACGATGTTCCAACCACAAGCAGAAAGCAGATGGAAAGTGTTTACAAAGCCGCTTTAGATGCTGGATTGGGGAGAGTTTACATTGGAAATATCTGGCTACTCAGATAATTCCTCTCCTTTTGGAACTTCGTTTCCCTGAGCTAAAATTATCAGCTCCCTTCCTTCAACAAGCATTTGAGCAACTTTCTTCCTTGCTGAGCTTAAAGCTCTCCAAATTGTTCCTCTCGAAACGCCCATTCTTTTTCCAGCCTCTTCTTGCGTTAAGCCCTCATAATCCACCAATCTCAAAGCCTCAAACTCCTCATAGGTCATAAAAATCGGTGGTTGAGGAGGCCCAATAGGTGGACGGGCTGGATAGAAGTGCTTAATTTCCGGAATAACCCCAATGAAACGCATCTTTCTCCTTCTGCCTCTCCCTTTACCTCTTCCCATTCCCCAAGGCATTTTAACACCAAACAAGAACTCTCATTTAGGATTTATAGAGGTTTCCCTTAATATCTCGAGAAAATGGACATGCCTTAAGAAAGAAGTTCCATTAATTAAACAACTTAAGGGCAAAACTTTTACTTGAGAATATACTCCCATCCAGGCTGCCAAGCTTTCTTTTTTCTCCAATCCTCATCAATAGCTTGTTTCCAGGTTTTGTTGTTTAATAAAACCTCCAAAGCCAATTGAGGCGCTTGATGAGCAACAATAGCAATCTCTCTTCCATCATAATTTTTCTTCAGGAATTTGAGAAAATCGGCAATTCTTCTTTCGACGTCTTTATAGCTTTCTCCATTTGGGAATGGACTGTTAACATAATCAATCATCCTGTCCTTGAAGTCTCTTGCTGGTTTTCTGGTAAAATCACCATAATCAATTTCTCTTAATCTTTCATCTTGAATAATTTTGTATTTATCACCAAAGATAAGCTTAGCAGAATCAACAGCCCTCTTTAAATCAGAACAGAAAACAGCATCATAGCATCTATTAGAAACTAATTTTCCAAGTTCCTTAGCTTGCTTAATGCCCAGTTTGGATAATTCCCCTGGAAGCCATCCAGTGGCTAAATCTTGTTCGTTATCTATCGTTGTTCCATGTACAAAATATGTGATTTTAACAACCATATGTTTCCCTCCATGTTTCAAACTTTGATTTATTTAGGTATAAATCTACCGCTTCAACTTCGTTTTAATCCATCAAAGGGCTTTTTTAGTATAAGGCACTAAATTGTTTTGGTGAAAGCATGAAAAAATTATTAGCTGTTATCTCGGTATTACTTATAGTGGGAGCAGTGCTCGCTTGGAACTATGTAGGGGATAAAGAAGTGATTACGTTGAGGGCCACCTTTAGGATGGGCGGTGTGAGCTATAAAGGTTATGAAATGCGTGGAGATACGCTGATATTCAAATTCGAGCGCAAAGGTGATGTCTTTATCCAAGTAATAACCCAAAAAGAGGTCACTGAGAGAATCAAGGGAAGTCCAAGCAGAGTCCTCATGGAGGTAAGCACCAACGGGCGTGCTGAGGTGTATGAGGCCAGGCTGGTGGAGGAAGATGGAGAAAGAAAAATTTACGAAGCCTCAGAGCTTTGAACTAATTTGTCCTTTCTGCGGCTATAAGGCCAAGGATTTGGAAGATTTGAAGAGGCATGTTGTAGAGAAGCATACCTTAAATAGGGAAGATGTTAGAGGGGTGAGGTTTTAGCCACCCGCTCAAGAAGATTAATAAAGGCCAGCAGATAGAGTCTTTAATGGTGAGGAGAATGAAGTTTAAAGTCGTGGAGAGAAAGATAGGGTGGCATAAGGACTTTGACAGTTCCCACTTTTTAGCTCTTCCTTATGATAGCAAATGTTTGAGAATCCATGGGCACACCTACAATGTGGATGTGGAAATCTGGGGTGAGCTCAACGAGAACGGTATGATTTTTGACTTCAATCATTTGAGCCAGCTCATCAAAAAGCTTGACCACAGGATTATAACGAGCGCTGAATGGGTCAGAGAAGAGGGAGATTACCTTATAATCCAGCAGAATGAAAAGGAGCTCAGAATTCCAAAGGGTGAAGTTGTTCTTATCGATGCTTCAAATGTTACAGCTGAGCTTATAGCTGAGTGGTTTGCTAAGAGGGTAGCGGAGAAAGCAGGAGAAAATGTGAAGCGCATAAGAGTTAAGGTGTGGGAAGACCCGAGGAGCTATGCAGAGATAACTTTGGAGCGTTAGCACTTCTTTCAGCTTTATTTTAGTGTTGGTATTTAACAAATTTTGCTTATCTTATGCAGTTTTTTGTGTAATAAAGTTAAAATTTTGTAAAGAAAAACATTAAATATTACAAGGTTTGAGTTAGACTTATAAAAATTTGGAGGCGAACATTGTGAAGTGGATAACGCGAGAGCATGTCCACGTTGATAGGGTTGCCTGTCCGTGGCTTATAAAGAGATTCATTGACCCGGATGCGGAGTTTATTTTTGTGCCCCGTGATACTGACCCCGCCACGATAATGGAAGGAATACCCTTTGATTTTAAAGGCGTGGAGCTCGGCCACCATGATGGAAAGTGCTCCTTTGATGCATTCGTGGAGAAGTACAACATCACCGATCCCGCGGTTTTGAAGATTGCCGAGATTGTAAGGGAAGCTGACACACATGTGGAGAACCCATCGCCTCTAGCGGTTGCCCTTGATATTCTCGCGCGGGGTTACCGCATGATCTGTAAGGACGACTATGAAACGCTTGAGAAGGAGTTCTACTTATACGATGCTATGTATGCATACTTCAAGAAGCAGGTTGAAGAGAGCAAAGGTTAATTCTTTTACCATTTTTTTGGCTTTATGCTTTATGTCAGGTTTCTAATATCTAAGTTAAAATAACACACCTAAAGGGTTAAATTCTTCTTTTGCTTAACTAATCTTGAGGTGATATCATGAGATTTTCAAAAGGAAGAGCATTTCTTTTTAGGGTGCCTGAGGGAGAGGAATTTTTGAGCTTTGTTAATACTTTTGCAAAAAAGAATAACGTTATAATTGGGACTGTGAGTGCGATTGGAACGCTTAAAAATCCTAAAATCGGCTACTTTGAGGAGGACAAAGGGAACTACAAGGTTATATCTCTTGAAGGCACCTACGAGCTAATATCTGCTCTGGGCAACATTACTCTAAAAGATAGAGCGCCTTTCGCACACATCCACGTCTCACTTGGCGATAGTGAAGGGAAAGTACTCGGCGGCCATCTCATAGAAGGGGAGGTCTTTGTGGTTGAGGTGTTCATCCAGGAGTTGCTCGGCGAGCCCCTCGAAAGAAAGCCGCAGGAAAATGGACTAGCTTTATGGGATGAGGTCAGTCTTTAATTTCTCCTTCTTCTCTTGAAAATTAACACATAAACCCAAATCGCGACTGCGGCCGAGATGATTAACTCTGGGATTGCCACACCTCTAAATCTTCTCATTGCCAAGAACGCAAGGAGCCATCCTATAATGAAGAGCAAAGTCGTGAAGGATCCGAAGGACTTGTCTCCCTCTATGTAGAATCCAATTCCTGCTATTAGCATCCCAACGCTGCAGCTTACAAAGAATCCCACACTAACATGATAATGAGGGCCCGTCCCCTCGGGAAAAATTCCTATGAGCGCCAAAAAGACTAGTCCCATGATGAAAATTCCTATACCGAGCTTTCCGATGTTATTTGTCTCTTCAAATAGGGCTGTTGCATAGTAAATCCCCAGAAGTGCTGCTATAATCAGGGATATGTTCATAATCCAGTTATAAGGCAAACTGACCCTTCCAAGATCGCTTATGGCATTATCGGTTATGCTCCACCAGGAGCGATTTATGATGATTGCAACGAAAATTCCCCCTAATCCAATAAGGGGTGCACAAATACCAGCCAATCGCTGGCTTCTTCTCAATAGTATCACCCTTTCCCCATTATCTAGCCTTAACGCATAAATGCTCACTTCTCATAAAATATCTGGTACATGGAGACATATTTCTCCTTTTCCAGCAGAAATTCATCGTCTTCTGGATAATACTTTGCAAGTTCGGGCTCATCGCCTGCAAACTTTTTAATCGACTCTATTGAGTCCCAGATGGTTATGAGAAGGAAGTGGGCCACTTTGTTCTCATCTTTTCGCGTGAAATATAGTTTTAGTAAACCATCAACGGAGCTATAATCTGGTACCGCCCTTTTAATCAAGAACCTCTCGTATTCATCAGCTTTTTCAACGGGAACTTTCCCGTGCCACAGTCTCATAATTGCCAAAATACCACCTCTACTTTATATTATGCTTCTCATATATAAGAGGGTTGTGCATGCAGCGCTTTTCGGGACTAAAACTTTTTTATCATGCACACGTGAAGAGCAAATGTTTTAACATCCGAACTTATAATAAACGACAGGTGGAGAAAAGCATGTCCGGATTTTGGGGTTATCTCTATGGTGCAGCCTTCAAACCGCGTAGCACATTTGATCGTCTACTTAAAGACCCCCGACGGCTTGTCCATGGCTTCAAAGCCGTTTTGTTAATCAGCGCTCTCTACACGCTGACAGTTGTGGGCTTGGCCATCACCCATGCTGTGCCTGTGGTTCCTCCATGGGTAGCAATCCCTGCGGAGGATTATTATTTCTGGGAGATATTTTTCACCCTGCCCGTGTTTGTGATGGCATGGATTTTGGCGGCAGGACTAGTGCAGTTATGTGGAAGAGTGTTCAATGGAGAAGGCACATTTGAGGATACTCTTGCAGTTCTGGGGTTTGTCCTGACGGTTCCAATGTTTGTCACTTGGATTCCCGAGACTGTGATGACACTCCTATTTCTCGCAGGTGCGATAACCCAGCGGGAATTATTGGAGATGACCTCAAAACCAGGTGCCCTGCGGGTTTTTGCCAGTACTTACCAGCTCGTGGCACTGGTGTGGTATCTCATCCTAACAACCGTCGCCGTAGGTGTGGTTCAGAAGCTGCGCTTGCGACAAGCGGCGGTTGTGGCCGTATTAACCGTGCTAACTGTCGGGTTCATAATGCTTATTTTCATCCGGTGAAGAGTTCTCCCGTAAAGTTGTTCCAAAGCAAAAGCTTTATATACATGTTAACTATACCTAACATTGTGTTAGAAATATTTAACATCAGGAGGTATGGAAGTGAAGTGGGATAAGAAATGGGCATCGACAATCACGGCGAGCTTGATAGCCTTCTTCATATTATGGTGGAGAGCTGAATGGAGTCGAGATGGCGCTTTGCTTGCGGTTATATTTGCAATAATTGTTGCAAATCTCTTTTTTGTCGGATGGAAGGCTTGGGAGACCAAGAAGGAGAAGGAAGAGGGCTTTCCACCTAAGGATGAGATGACGCTGTACATCGAAGGTAGAGCCGCTTACTACGCCTTGAGGAGTGGACTTTGGTTCATGCTGGCGTTACTTTGGTATACGTGGTTTATTCATGTCTTTAACCTATCACTGCCAGAGCCCAACACATTTGAAGCCCTCATAATGTCTACACTCTTCATGTCACTGCTCTTCCTTGGGCTTAAGTGGAACTTTGGTAGGACCGGGAACATAAGGTGAGCGCGATGAAAACGAGGATTAAAGAGTTCCGCGCGCGCTATAACCTCACGCAGGCGGAGCTTGCAAAGATGGTGGGTGTGAGGAGGGAAACAATAGTTTTCCTTGAGAAGGGGAAGTACAACCCATCGCTCAAACTGGCTTATAAAATAGCAAAAGTCCTAAACACGACGATAGAGGAGCTCTTTATATTCGATGAGGAGAAGCTGTAGAGCACTCTACTTTTTTCTTCCCACGAGCAGCAGGCACCTTGGGAGACCTTCCAAATTCGCAACCTCCCACCACTCCCGCTCATCGCCAAACTCATGGAGCGCTATTAGCTCACAGCCACCTTTTAGCATCGCCATAACAAAGTCCTCAACCGTCCAGTGGAACTCGTAGCTTGGGAGAACCTCCTTAGAAGTGTTAAATTGGTATTTGTGTGGCCCTCTATCGAAGTAGGGAAACTCCATCTCTAGCTTATCGCTTTCCTTCCAAATCCTCCTGAATGGGTGGTACTCGTTCACGATGAAGAGACCGCCGCGCTTTAAAATCCTACATGCCTCGCTGTAGTATTTTTCTAAATTAGAGACCCAAACAGCCACATGGCCACCGGTATAGACAATGTCAAAGCTTTCATCTTTAAATGGCAAGTCTACAACATCGGCCTGCACAAACTCAATATTGACGCCAATTTCTTTAGCCCTCTTTGCAGCAATCTCGAGCTGCTTTTGTGAAATATCCACAGATGTAACTTTAGCCCCCATTCCCGCGAGAGCAAAGACCACCAAGTTATCGCCGCTTCCCAAAACGCAGGCTTTCTTTCCTTTGACGTCTCCCAGATACTTAAGTTCGAGCTCACTTAAAACAGTCTTTGGGTCTTCATAGGCTTTTCTCCATAGTTTTTCTACTCTCTTTTGCCACTTCTCAGCTGTGGCATCCCATCCTCTTTTGTTAGCCTCGTGATATTCGTTCATGAAAACACCTCAAAAATAACGTTCTATCATTGTTGCAAATTCATTTTAATATCTTCAAATCGGTAATCTGCCAAACTCAACCTCCAAGGTTTGTGTAGTTCTCCATATAAACGCTCCCTCTCCCTTAAGAACGTGCTTTCTCATATCCCCCTGTGGAACACCGTTTGCTTCATAAATCATGCTCTGCATGTCCGGGTCGTTGTAAAGTACAAGTGTTGGACCGGGAGTGTTGAGAAGGTTCTCCACAACGTACCTAGTTCCTAGAAGGGTAACTCTTCCCCTCATCGGCTGGGTCAACAGTGGAATAGCGGCGCTTCCAGGAGTTGTATAGAACAGAACTGCAGCATCGTCAATTGCAATTAGGGTGTTTCTTCTATCTCTCACCGCCGCTGCGAGAATCAAAAATGCCATTCCTACCAGTGTTATGCTGTGAGCACTGCCAAAGTCCACCAAAATGCTCTTTCCAAGCTCCGGAGGTTCACCTTTAAAGAAGACCTCATCCAGAAGAGTGTAGCTCTCCCGTATTACCTCTCCATAATGCGCCTTGGATGCGGCAACCTCTGGGGTGCTTTTAATCTTACCCTCCAGTATATCTGAGTAAAGCTTATTCGTGAGCGACCGATCCAGTCCATAAATTGTTTGAATTATTGTTGCCGCAGTGTAGAAATCCTTTATCAGCCCTTTAGCTACCATCTTTATAGGGTCCAAACCTGTTTCTTTATTGTCCTCTATCTTTATTACAGTATCAAACTTCTCTTTGGGGTGTTTTCCCCTTGTATCAAAGAAGATCAGACCATAACCCTTCTCCAAGAACTTGTCTCCAATATAGTCTATGATTTTGGTGGGGTCATCATCAATGCCAAAAATCTTCAGTGTTCTACCGTGATAGGCAGGATCATAGTATATCTCCTTTTCTTCATACTCCAGAATTTTTACAGCAAGCTTGCTGTACTTCATAAAGTTTCACCAAATTTTCATACGACATATGAAGTATAAACAGTTTTCCCTTAAGCAGAAAATCAAAGAGGACAAAGAGCGAGTTTATCGGCTACTTAGAATCAACTGGTTAAAGCTCTTCATGAAGGAACGTTTTAATTGCTTGTTCAACTGTCATCATTGGAGGAACAGAGATAAACTTTATTCCCGCTGTTTGAAGCACTTGAGATGCATTAGGGCCGAAAGTTCCAGCTATTACAGCGTTTGCACCGTTATCTATGCAGAACTGTGCAGCTTGAATCCCTGCAGCCCTTGGAGCACTGTGAGCAGGATTTGGAACTACTCTAACGTCTGTGATGTTTCCACTTTCGTCAACGTCAACTACTGTAAAAGTCTGAGCCCTCCCAAAGTGCTGACTTACAAAGTCATCCAAACCGCCCCTTGTAGTAGCGACCACTATGTGCATCTTTTCACCTCCTAAAAAATTGGAGGGATCTAATTTAAAAAGTTTTGCATATGCACAAAAAAGAAAACTCACCACCAGCCAAAAAATCTCGCAAGCCAGTTTCTCCTATTGGGCATTCCTGTTGCGGGGCAATAGCCTAAGCGAGCCCCCCAACCTCTTCCTCCTCTACCGCCACCACGGCCAAAGCCTATACCCCTACCAAGGCCTCTTCCGTAACCCCATCTCGGACCAAATCCATATGCCGGGGCTGGGGGATAATAGGGGGAAGATTGGGCTGTTTGCTGTTGTGGTGCATATATTGGAGCTGGTGGCATTGGATATGCGGGAGTAACGGAAGCTTGTGGGGCTTCTCCTTTAATAATGTGCTCAACAGCCTCTTTTATTGGTGTTCCGGGTGCAAAAGTGTAGTATTTAATTCCAGCTGCTTGGAGTGCCCCCACTGCATTTGGGCCAATTTGTGGTACTATTACTGTATCAACGCCTTCGTTTATGAGCATTTGCACAGCCATTGGACCGGCTCCTCCTCCAGCATATACCGCTTGGTTTTGGAGTGTTTTAACGTTTGTTATCTCGTCGTTTTCTACATCGACGATTGTGAATGTTGGTGCCCTTGCAAAGACAGGTGCAACAGCATCCTCCAAACCTCCTCTGTTTGAACTTGGAATTGCAATCCTCACATTCACCACCTCCTCATTTCTATTATGAGCATATGCACAAAAATTTATAAAGTTTTCGGCTGACCTAACTCTAGAGTGAGAGTCAAGAAAAATCATTAAATATGGGTCTCGGAGATTAGAACTATGTATGAAGAGCATGAGGGCCAAGTTTGGAATAGAACCGCTTGATGATGTATTGCTCAATGGTGGAATTCCGAAGGGTAATATAGTTTTAATTGTTGGGCAAGAGACCGCAGGGAAAACTATATTATCTTGGCAGTTTGTCTATAATGGAGTTAAAAAATTCAGGGAGAAAAGCCTCTTTGTTAGTTTGGAAGGCAGGAAGAAGGAGATAATTGAATATTTATCCAGTTTTTATAATAGGCGAATAAGCGAGTCTAAAAGTCTTCAAATAATTGGAACAGATAAGATTAACGAGTTTTTACTGAAGAACGACATGTTATCCTCACCTATTGAGGGCTTGATAATCCTCTTGAATGAGGTATTTTCTAAGTTCAAGCCTGACCGCCTTGTTATTGATGACATTTACTTCCTATTCCCGTTAATTGAAAAGACATCTATACAAAAGGAGATGTTTAGACTTTATCTGTTCCTCAAATCTAAAGAAATTACCACAATAATCACCACAATGCGATATTGGGACAGATCGAGACTAACGATGTTCTGCGAGGATAACTGCTGTGATGGTACAATAGAACTTGAAATGGCCGAAAGGAGTATTGGAC
The DNA here is from genome assembly GCF_000725425.1 of Palaeococcus pacificus DY20341. Classification (NCBI taxonomy): domain Archaea; kingdom Methanobacteriati; phylum Methanobacteriota; class Thermococci; order Thermococcales; family Thermococcaceae; genus Palaeococcus; species Palaeococcus pacificus. Next base: position 1,172,485 of record NZ_CP006019.1, read on the forward strand.
TGAGACGTTACATTTTAGTGCATAAAATGAGAGGTACGGCCCATTTGAGAAAGAAGATGCCTTATGAAATCGCCGATGGGGGTATTATGATTTATTATGACAAGGAGATGTATTAAACGTTTATAAATGAAGAGGTAGAGAATACCTGAAGATGCCTATGTATTTAAGGAGAGATTTAATCACACCACGCGTTTATCAAGAGGTCATATTTGCGAGATGCAAAGAGAAGAACTGTTTAGTTGTTCTGCCGACAGGTTTGGGAAAGACATTCATAGCCATGCTTATAGCCGACTATCGCCTCTCTAAGTATGGCGGGAAGATACTAATGCTTGCTCCTACGAAACCCCTAGCTCTTCAGCATAGAGAGAGCTTTGCTAGGCTTTTTGACATTCCTGAGGAAAAGATAAATACGCTCACGGGGGAGCTCTCCCCGGAAAAAAGGGCGGAAGTTTGGAAAAAGAGTATTATTATTACAGCAACGCCCCAAACGATAGAGAACGATTTAGTTGTGGGGAGAATTAGCTTGGAAGATGTTGTTCTTCTCGTCTTTGATGAAGCCCATAGGGCTGTGGGAAGCTATGCTTATGTTTACATAGCAAAAGAGTATGCGAGACAGGCAAAGCATCCTCTAATTTTGGGTCTAACGGCATCTCCAGGAAGCAATGAGGAGAAAATTAGAGAGATTATACGGAATCTCCACATAGAGCATGTAGAGATTAGAACCGAAAGTTCGCCCGATGTTAAGCCCTATGTCCAGGGAGTAAAGCTCGAATGGATTAAGGTAGAGCTCCCCGAGCTTTACAAAGAGGTTAGGAAGCTGTTGAGAGAGATGCTTAAAGATTCGCTTAAGCCCCTAAAGGAAGCGGGGATAATTGATAGCTATTCCCCTGATTTGCCGAAGAAGGACGTTCTAAACGCTGGAAGGATAATAAACGCTGAAGTGGCAAGGGGAAACTATGCCCTTGGACGTCTCATGCTGTATCAAGCTAAGGCTATGAAGCTCCACCACGCAATAGAGCTCCTTGAAACGCAGGGCTTATCTGCATTGAGGAGCTACTTAGGAAAGCTCTATAATGAAGGCAAGAGAGGAAAGACAAAATCAGCTAAAGAATTGATACAGGATCCAAGGATGAGAAAGGCCATTTCCCTTTTAATGCAGGCGAATGAGCTTGGCTTAGACCACCCAAAGATGGACAAGCTTTTTGAGCTCATTAAGAAGCAGGTGGAGAAAAAGCCCAACTCAAAGATAATTGTCTTCACAAACTATCGTGAGACTTCAAAGAAGCTTGCAAGCGAGATAAACAAGCTCGGCATTAAAGCGGTTCGCTTTGTTGGACAGGCAAGCAGGGAAAAGGATAAAGGAATGAGTCAAAAGAAGCAAAAAGAGGTCCTTGAGCTCTTTTCGCAGGGAGTCTTTAACGTGCTCGTAGCGACGAGCGTCGGTGAAGAGGGGTTAGACGTCCCCGAAGTTGATTTGGTCGTCTTTTATGAGCCAGTTCCATCTGCAATTAGGAGCATCCAAAGGAGAGGAAGAACAGGAAGGCACAGACCCGGGCGCGTGGTAGTTCTAATGGCTCGTGGGACGAGAGATGAGGCTTATTATTGGAGCTCTCGGAGAAAGGAGAAGGCTATGTTTGTTACGCTTAAAAAGGTGAGTGAGATGGTTAAGAGGGAGAAGCAAGCCTCGCTTTTAGGATTTATGGGAACAAAAGCAAAGGAGGAGGCAAAACATGAGAAAGAGCCTCCTAAAGAAGAGGCACTTCCTGTTAAGCCCATTTTTGTTAAGAAGCCTAAGGGAATAGTTGTTTACGTTGATTCGCGTGAGCTTAAGAGCCAAGTACCAAAATATCTCAAGGAGCTCGGAGCGGAGATTCAGGTTAAAACCCTCGATGTTGGAGATTACGTTGTGAGTGAAGACGTTGCGGTGGAGAGGAAATCGGCAAACGATTTTATTCAATCACTTATCGATGGGCGCCTATTTGAGCAGATGGGGCGTTTGAAGGATGCTTATCTGAGGCCGATAGTTATCGTCGAAGGCCAGCTTTACGGGATTAGAAACGTTCATCCAAACGCTATTAGGGGGGCTTTGGCGGCAGTTGCGCTCGATTGGGGTGTTCCAATACTCTTTTCAAACGATGCTAAGGAGACGGCCCAGTTTATCTACCTCATAGCTAGGAGAGAGCAGGAGGAAAGGAAGAAAGAGGTTTCTCTTAGGGGCGAGAAGAAAGCTCTAACTTTAGCGGAGAGGCAAAGGCTGATTGTGGAAGGTTTACCAAACGTTTCTGCTACGCTGGCGAAGCGCCTTCTAAAGCACTTTGGAAGCGTAGAGCGCGTGTTTACCGCCACCGAAGAAGAGCTCATGGAAGTGGAAGGCATTGGTGAAAAGAAGGCGAGAGAAATAAGAAAGGTTATAACCGTGCCCTATGTGGATGAGGAGAATGAAGAAAGCTAAGCTTTGGTTAGAGGCTTTCTTTTAATAGGCCCCTTTGGATGCTCCTCTCCAAAGATCTCTGCTGTGAAGCGGTAAACTTTGGTCTCCTCATCGAGCCAGCAGTCCGGAGGAAGGCCAGCCTTCCAGCATGTCTCGGCTAAAAACTCTTCCTCGTCCCATCCCCATTCTATTGGAACTTGGGGGAGTAAAAGACCGCTATAAATGCCTCTTTCTACAATTAGTCCGTCTCTTCCTACTTTAATCTTCTTTGGCCTTTCCGAAGGCTTGCCCTCTATTATTTCGGGGGGTGTTAAAACACTCACCTCTATCGTCAGCGAATCGAGCTCCTCAGGCTTTACAGGCGGGAATCTTGGGTCGTCAACGGCCGCATAGATAGCTGCTTTTATCGTCGCTTTGACAAGGGGATATATTGGGAGAGGAAACCCTATGCATCCTCTAAGAGCACTTTGGGGTGGGGACTTGTAGCGGTTGAGCGTGACAAATACTCCCATCTTCTCCCAAAGCTCTTCTGGAGTGTCTTCGGGCGGTTCGGGCTCTTTTCCACTTTTTAAATACTCCTCAATCGTTTTTCTAGCTAGCTTAACTAAAAATTCACCGTGCTCATCTTTAATCTTGTACATCTCACCACCCACGATACGTATGCGCTCAAAATATTTAACATCACCGTTACCCTCTAGGGTAGAGGAATCCTTCCCACTTCGATTCTATCCCATGTGGGGTACTCCTCAATGATGTAGAACTTCACATCTCCCTCTACTGCATCGGCAAGCTCAATCGCTACCTCTTCGGGCATCTCTATGCGCTTTTTCTTCTCATTGATATAGAGCCACTCCTTTGGAACGCTTGCCTCTTCCACGAGCAGACTATAAAGCTCTTCCAAATCTTCATACTCTGCTATCCCAAAGCGAAGCGTTCCGTCTTCTGTAATCTCGTGATAAGGTTTAGCAACGTTTTTTGCCATCCTCTTTAACCTGTTCCTTAATTGGACAGCATCCTTAAGCTTAGCCGTGCATAAGTGGTAGCTCAACGAAGTGCTCTCCTCACCCCACCTTAAAAGCTCGAGTCCCAAATCTAAGCTTCCTTTTATAGCGGAGCTTTCATCGCTCACCGGTTTGAATCCTTTATCAATCAGCGCTCTTAAGTTCGTCTCGCTGAACTCAAGCTCATTTAGATTTAAAAACTTCGCTCCAAGATTATCCAAGAACTCGGCGTACCACCTTATCCTTTCCTCCCCTCCGGGGATTACGGGAACTTCTCCTCCAAAATCCCAATCAAAGTCCTTAGCATTTTTTATGTTTTCTATCTCCTTTTGGAAGAGCTTTGAGTTAGGACTGAATATGTCCGGGTGAAAGCGAATCTCATCAAGACCAGCATCGTATAGTTTTTCCAAGGCTTCTCTAGTTGCTAATGCCCCCGTAGTGTAGAGATGAATGTGAAAGTTCTCTCCAAAGTTCTCTTTTAAAAGCTGGATATACCTAACCGTCCGTTCAAGCCTCGCGAGTGGGTCTCCCCCTGTAACTCCCGCTCCTAAGGCTTCTTGGATTTTAGCCTCTTCCAAAATATCGAGCTCGTCTTTTACAGGCCTTTCGTTAGCATAAATAACATCTTCTCTACGCCATGGGCTTAGAGGGCAGTAAAAACAGTCTCTTGGGCATATACCAGTGGTAAAGAGCACTAACTTAGCCCCTTTTACACAGAGCTGGCACCCTTTTGGAAGCTCGCCCACGAAATATGAGTAATACTCGCTCTCTCTCATTAGCTCACCAAAAGAAAAGAAGGGGAACTCTTTTATAAACCTGACTGGACATGATTGTAAACGGATTTAAGTTGAGTTTAGCAAGCTCGATTCAAATCTCCTGTTGATTATTTTAATATTGTTACAAGCTCTTGAATCCTTTCATCATTTGTTATCTCTTCGACTTCTTCTAAAATTTTATCTATCTGGTTCAGCACAATTGATGGAGCCTTTTTTTCTCCGGGCATAATTATGTGTATGCTCCCATATGTGATTTTTGCTAGATTTAGGGAATTAAGCAAAAATGATGCATACCTGTCAGCTGCTCCCAGCAAAAATTCCTCTATTGTCTCTTTTGAGTATTGCAGGCCTTCCCTCTTTAGTGTTAAGGCAAAATCCAATTTTAATCCTTTCCTTTGCCCAAGCCCAGTGTAAAATTCTTGTGCAGATATAACAAAGCTTTCAATCTTTACTCCTTTGTCCTTAAACTGAATCACAATTCCTTTCCCGAATCTTTCGAGCTCTTTAACATATTCGTCTGGGCCATCAACAATTATGCTGGCTTTGTTTTCGTTGATATATTCTTCGGAGGTTGTGAAATCTATTTTTAGACCCTCCTCAGGGATGTACGCTAAGATCCCCCTCTTTTTGAGGGCATCATTTAAATTCTCAAGAGCTTTGTGAACTATTGATTCAACAATAATATCCTGATCGTAAATAAGGTAGCTTTTTGAATCATCAACTGCGAGGTATGTTAAAGGCACTAAAACCTTTCTCCCGTCTCTTAAGAAATGTTCTTCGGCTTTTACAAAGATCCTAACGGGCTCTATTCCAAGGGGCTCCAATCCCTGAATTATCCTATCAACAAATTCGAAACGTAGTATATTATGATACTCAGGATTAACGATGATCATGACGTCTTCAGTCATAATCTCACCTCCATAGAATGACCTCGCCCTCTCACCATTGTATAGATTCCAATCTGTATATAAATTTTGCCCAAAATTTTAAGTAAATTTTAAATAGATTGGCAATATTAGAGAAATTTTACAACAAAACACTTAAACAATTGGAAAAAATCCAGTAGAGATTGTAAATTTTACAATTATGCTACTTCAGTTTGTTCATAAATTGGAATATTTTTAATATGTTTGATCAGTGTTTGATAAAAGAACTCCTTCATATCGCTGCTCATGTCGTCATCAAGGAGTATATCTGCCCTCCTCTTTGTTTTGTATTCCATTTTATTGGCTTCTTGAATTAAAATTTCTAAAACTGGCAACAGCTGAACCATTAAGGCCTTAAAAAGCTCTGGATACGCATCTTCATCTATTTCCTCATCGCTCTCCATGCCTATGTAGAGCACATAACCTCCCATTTGAACGACCATAACAAACTCATTTTCACTTATTTCAATGAATGAGAAATTGTAGTTTTTTGAGTTTGAGACTGCTATCATAGCCCCTTTAATGGATAAAACAACGCTTTCGCCATCTATCTCAAATATTAAATCTTTTGCCAGCTCTCTCTGTGCTATACCATATAAGTTTAGCATTTACATCCCTCGTTTATTATTCCACTTACAGTACCCTTTAAGCTTTTGGATTGGGGATTAAATTTAAATCCATGAAAATTTTTTCATGATTATGTGAGATCCATGTGGAAGAAACGCCTTAAAGAGACGGGCGTCTTAACCACGGGAGAATTTTTGATTGAAGTGAGCGTTGACTCTGAGTGTCCCTGTAAAGACGATGAGCTCTATCCATCTATCCTCGTTTATGATTCAAAAAGCGAGGAGTGGTACTACATCGATGAGCCTTTTGAACCTGTAAGAAACTTTAGAGAGGCTTTTGAGGAAGCCGTGGAAATCCTTGAGGAGTATATGGATGGAAAGCCGCCACGTTTGAAGAGAAGTCCAAAGGTTTTTGCACCTAGTGAGGTTGTGGAGCGATTTGTGAAGGCGTTGAATCGGTTGAAAAGCTAAATTATTTTGTTAATCAACAGCAAAATAAGTGAGTAGCTAGTACCATTTCTACGGGAATATTCTCTGTATCATTCATAAATTTCTATGTACTTAATGTCTTCCCAGGGAATATAGATATGCCTAGTTCGTATAACACCATCCTCATCTTGTTCTTTACATTTTAAATGTAAAAATACTGGATCAAATAAATCCCAAAGTTTACCATAGAATTCTTTGCTATTGTTCGTGTGGATACGGAGATATGGGAAATCTTTGCGGAAATATTCTATGTCAGAAACATGTAACGAAATGGGGGTTTTGAGAAATAACAAGGCCATATTATTAAATCGTTTAGCTAAAATTATATTAATGTTTATGATATTCATGTGAAGCTTGTATACATATCTGGATAATCTGGTACTACTTAACAGAGGTTCATCCTCCTGTTTAAATTTTGTTTTTTGATGTTTTTTAAAAACCAGTGAACTTGGATACTCCTCCCATAATTTCATGCGCATATTAATCCAAGATTCAACATACAATCTGTCTATAAATCGTGTTGTTATAACACTTATGACTAAAAAGAATATGAATAGCCATAGGGGGTACTTTTTATCCGGCCAGATGTAAGAAAAAATATAGATGGGAAGAAATGTATACATACCAAAGACAGAATATGCAAATGTGAAACTAGGAAGGTATCCTTTACCTTTAAAGCTAAATTTGAATAGCATGAAAGATATGATCCAAATAATGAAAGAGGCTAAAACATTAATAGGATATTGTAAGACTTTTGTGATCCATATTGGAAGGGTAATACCAACAAAAAATAGGAGAAGGTTGCAAATATTATCCTGTGATGTGTTTCTTAAAAAGAACGTGGCACTTATTTTGTAATCTAGATACTTAAGCACCTTTTGAACTGCTATATTTTTTTGAATAATCTGTGCAATCCGGACGTTTACATTCCCCATTGGTAATTCTTTAGGAAATTTTAAGAATATGACAGAAAAGATGGAACGTAAAATCCTGACTGCTTCTTTAGACCACAAAATGAAGTAGAGAATAGCTTCAAATGCGGGCTTTAATAATACCAGTATAAATAAGAATATCAGCACATCCACTAGGGTGGGATGAGTATTAAGGGATTCTTGGAATATCCTAAACAGTGGGCTTTTATTAAGTAAGCTCTCTAAAACTGTGGTATTTGACAGGAGTATCTCTATGATATCCATTGATTATTCCCTCTATAATTAATATGAAGTATCTTAAAAGATTTACTTTCGAAAAAATATTATACACTAAACACTACTATATAAATATATGATGAAAGTAAATAACTAAAAATAAAGTTAATAAAACACCACCTCTACCTCCTCTCCCTCCCTGTGCCCTTCGCTGTCTTCCGGAATTATCAGATAAGCATTGCTCTCCACAAGTGCGCTTATTATTCCACTTCCCTTCTTCTTTATTGGGAGCACCTCACCGTTCTCATAGTATACTTTAACGAATTCATGGCGGCCTAAGGAAGAGGCGACCTTATTCTTAAGCTTGGCCTTTATCGTTACGGGCTTGTAGTTCGCTCCCACAAGCTTTGCGAGTGCATACTTGACGAAGAGGTGGAACTGGGCAAAGACAGCTGAGGGATAGCCACTCATAACAAAAACTCTCTCTCCGTAGCCTACTGGCCTTCCAGGCTTTATCGTCGTGCCGTGGAAGAGGAGCTTAACGAACTTATGCGCGTAGTCCTTTTCACCAAATGCACTCCCGCCTGTGATTAGAACGAGGTCGCACTCTCTCTTCGCCCTTTCAATGGCCTCTTTAATTTTGGCTTCATCGTCGGGAATAACTCCATAAAAGTGCGGCTCTCCAAAATACTCTCTAATTAGGCCTTTTAGCATCGCGGAGTTGCTCTCAAGGATTTTGCCGCTTATCAGTTCCTCTTCATTGAGCTCCTCAATGAGCTCGTCTCCTGTGACAATTATCCCCACGAGAGGCTTTTTCTTGACTTTGACACTCTTAAATCCAAGCGCTTTTAGGATGGCGAGGTCCTGAGGCCTTAGGATTTGTCCTTTCTTGAGAACTACCTCGTCCTTTTTAACATCCTCACCTTTAAAGGATACGTTTTGTCCTGGAGCAACTGGCCTTAGGACGTAAATAGTGTTGCCCTCGCGCTTTACCATTTCTTGCATTATTACCGCGTTTGCGCCCTTTGGCATTTTATTGCCCGTCATCAATTTTACTGCCTTTCCGTTCGTTACTTCCTCTTTGCTCTCCATTCCTGCGGTGATTTCATCTATTACTTCAAGCTTGATTGGACTGTATTCACGCGCTTGGAATGTGTCTTCAGCCCTAACCGCATATCCATCCACTGCACTCCTATCACATGGAGGCACATCTATTGGCGCATGTATATCCTCAGCTAAAACTCGCCCAAGAGCCCCATCGAGGAGCATTTCTTCAACATTTTGGAGCTCTTCAATATCGTTAATCATCATGTTAAAGGCATCTCTATAGGGTGTAAGCCTTTTAAATTCGCGCATTTTTACTCCCTCGCGTGCTTTAATATATGATACGCCTCATGTTTTATTATCTCCATGGCAGTTTTTACGGCGTTTAAGCTCCCCGGGAGGCAGAAAACGACTTTGCTCTCTTTATCCCTTATTATCCCTGCAGTTGCTCTGCTAAGAACTGCAGCTGTTCCAACTTCTTCATAGCTTTTAAGCCTAAATATTTCTCCAAATCCGACTAATTCTTTATCGAAGAGCGGCCTTATGGTTTCTATCGTAACGTCTCTCCTCGTTATTCCTGTCCCTCCTGTGGTAATCACCACATCAGCTTTTTCTAAAGCTTCGAGAAGAGCTTTTAGGATAGATAACTTTTCATCGGGTACAATTTTGTAGTAGACATTTTCGTTTCCAGCTTTTTTAAGCTCTTCAATTATGTAATAACCGCTTAAATCTTCTCTTTTCCCCTGACTCCCCTTATCGCTGACAGTTATCACAGCGAACTTGAAAGTTTTTGGCGCTTTAGCCTTGTGTTCCTTAACTCCCATGCTATCACCAAGGATGATTGAGCGTTTGAAGTTAAAATTTTTTCTTAAAGTTCTGAGGATATCCAAAAGAAAGAGATATAAACCCCTCTGCTAAGCCTCCATCATGCTCATGGAGAAAATAATCTGCTGGGGGCATGAAAACGTCAGAGCCACACATAAGTCAACGCTTGAGTTTACAAAGGAGGACTTTCTAACGCCGAGAGGTGATTGCATCCTATGCATTAACGCAGATAAAGGAATAGATGACTTAAGTGAAGAGTTTAAAAATGCTTTAAAAGCTGGAAAAAAGCTTAGGATCCGGATAATCGTGGATGAGCTGGTTGATGAAGTTGTTGCCTATGGAGACGAGCGCCTAATCTTAGAACATCCCTTCTCAATGGTGATTAGGAAGAGTGAGTACGTAGATGGAAGAACGCTTGCGGTAAGAGCCAATAAAGCAGCGAGAGATATAAAAAGGGAAATTGTGGAGAGGCTCAAAAATCCGGAACAAAAGGCCGTTGTGGAGCTAATAATCGAGGAGTAGCTGTTTTCAAGTTTCGGGACAATCTTTAAAATCTAATAAGATAAAGATTTTTAGGGTGACCTAAAATGAGATCTCTGGCGAGCAGGTGGGGAACTTTTGCACTCATCATGCTGCTTACTGTTAGCCTAGCCCCTAGTGTTCTCGCGGAGGAGAAGCCCCTTGTAATAGCGAGCATTCCTTCATTAGCCGAGATAGTAAAAGAGGCTTTTGGAGATAGCGTAAGAGTTGAGATTCTCGTTCCATTGGGAGTTGATCCTCACGAGTATCAGCTCAGCCCAGAGCAGGTGGAAAAAGCACAAAGCGCTCTTGTGATAGTTACCACGGGAGGTCACTTGCCTGCAGAGAAGAAGCTCAGAGAGTTAAGCGAAAAAGGGGAGATAAGCGCTAAAGTTCTTGGGATTGAGGACTACCAAAAAGAGGGTTTTAGGTTCGTAGAGAAGAGCTGGATGGGTGGGAGCAACGAACACGGGACATGGATGGATCCAAACAATGCGCTTGCAATAGCAAAAGCAACAAAAGAAGCGCTAATTGAAAGTGATCCAAGAAACAAGGATGTCTATGAGAGGGAGTATGGTGTTTTTGAAGAGCGTGTGAGAACCATAGTGGAAGCATATAAGGTGATATTTGAAAATATGGGGAAGAAAAAAGCAATAATCGAGCTCCCAGCTCATCAATATGCTCTAAATTGGCTTGGTGTGAAAGTTGTCGATGCTATCAAGCCCGAGGAAGAGGCGCCTGCAAAAAGTGTAGATGTTCTACTGTCGGCTGTTGAAGATGTGGACTTCATTGTTTATTCCAAAAACAGCCCCGACCCTCTAAAAAATGCCGCTATGGAGCTTTCCCAAAGGAGCGGAAGACCTTTAGCAAACATAGTGTATATGTGGACAAACGAGGAATATACCAAAGTTTTGGAGGAGAACACCGCGGAGATTTTGAAAGCTTTGAGCAGCCAAGAGAGCCAGCCAAAAACTGTTGAGCTCAAGCAAGGAGTGAGTGAAATTTATGTGCTTTTGGCAATGATTATTGGCATTGTTTTGGGATTTGCAGTGGGAATGTTCATAAAAGAATGAAAAGCTTAAGGAGCTTTCTTTCTCCTTCCAAACCTCACTTTTGCTGTGAGGATTTTCTCCGTTGTGAAGAACTTTGCGGTTATGTAGAGAGTTGTTAGTGCAAGTATAGCTAGGTATGCAACACTCGCATACATTCTGGAGTACTGGCCCATGAGCATTGCCCTAAAAGCTAAAATTGGATGACTAAAGGGAAGTGCCATGAGGATGTATCTGAGAGCTGTTGGAAGGGTTTCAATGTCTGTGAACATTAGCACAAAGGTTGGAAAGGCCAAGGGCATTATTCCCGCGCTCACCACAGTGTTGGCACTTTGAACATCTTCTGCGAAGATTGCCAACAGCATCGCCAAACTTAGAGCAAATGCTATAGCTAAAAACATTGTTAATGCAAATAACAAGGCTCCTTTAGGGGTAATTGCAAGCCCAAGTTCTTCAAAGGAAATACCTGAGCCAGCATCTTGTGGTATGAGCGAGCCCATATAATAGCGCATACCGATCATGTAGGTTATTGACGCTATTAGTCCCATAATTGCGGTTCCAGTTATTTTTCCTGCTACGATAGTTATCCTCTTGACTGGGAGCGTTAAGAGCGTTTCGAGCGTCTTGTTCTCCTTTTCCATGGCCATCGTTCCAGCGGCCATTTGAGCAATGATGATAACCATTAGAAATATTATGAGAGGTATTGAGAAAGCCTGCGCTGCTATTATACTTGAAACTACAGAAGGCGGAACCTCCACAATCCTGTCCTTTATGATGGAGTAGCTTTGGGCATCTATTGGATGGAGAATCGCATCAGGATCCCCTTCCACCCTGTCCTTAATTTTGAGCTTTGCCAGATATTCGTTTAAAACGCTTACAACGGCATTTATGCGTCCTTCGCTTACGCTTTCCCTCATTCCAGCACTCACACCCTTAAAAATAGCATAAATTTCCACATTTGTTTTTTCATTCATTTCAATGCGCTGAGAAAAGTCTTTCGGTATAACCACGACAACGTTATAGTCTTTTTCCTTTGCCTTTTCTATTGCGTCGTTTAAGTCTTTAGCCTCTATCTGTGTCACAGTGACGTTTGGAGCCACTTCAAGGGCTTTTATGAGATAACTCCCGTATTCGCCGGTGTCAAAGTTCACAAGAACGACTTTCGTCTCTTCTTGGGCCTGCTCTATACCTATTTGCATCAATTGACCCAACGCTGGGTAGAGTATTAAAGGTACAATGATTATTCCAAAGAGAAGTCCTTTGTCCCTGAGCATGTGTTTAAGTTCTTTCATCACAATTATCCAAAAGTCGCTCATTAATAGCCACCTCCAACCGGCTCGCTTATCTTTGCACCAACTACTGTCATAAAAACCTCTTCGAGATTTTCCACATCGTATTTTTCCTTGAGTTCTCTTGGAGCTCCAGTTTCCACAATAACCCCTTTGTTAATTAAAGCCACTCTGTCGCAGAGATACTCGACTTCAAGCATGTTGTGGCTCGAAACTAAGAATGTAACTCCCTCTCTCCTTGCGAAGTCCTTTATGGTCTTCCTAATTGTATAGGCATTCACGATATCCAGTCCGGAAGCGGGCTCATCTAAAATTGCCAGCTTAGGTCTCACCATCAAAGCCCTCGCCAGGAGGAGCTTACGTGTCATACCCTTCGAATAAGTCGAGACTTTATCCCTAAGTCTATCCCCTAAGCCGCTTATCTCGACACCGAGCTTGAGCATCTCCTCAACGCTTTTGCCCGTTTTAGCATAAAGCTTGGCCATAAACTCGAGGTATTCCATCCCCGTGAGGTTTTTATAGGCGCCTGCCTCCTCCGGCAGGTAGCTTATAAGCTTTCTCACATCATCGGCATCTCTGACAACATCCTTTCCAAAGACTTCTGCGCTTCCTCCAGTTGGTGTTAACAATGTAGCGAGAATTTTTAAAGTAGTGCTTTTTCCAGCCCCATTGGGCCCAATGAGACCAAAAATCTCCCCTTCCTTAACTTCAAAACTAATTCCTTTTAATGCTTTAACTTTTCCATAATCTTTCTCAAGATCTTTAACTTTAACTGCTGGCAAAATTTTCACCTCCAAGCCAAATTTGAGGGGTCAATGTTAAGTACAAACCGACAAAGAGTACAACAGCGGCAGAGATGTAAATTTCACTGATTCCGCCCGCTGTGATTAAAATGTCTCTAAAGCCATTCCAAAGAGCGTGGTAAAGTATTGAAACCGCGAGGCCCCCTTTATAATAGAAATATGCAAAAAGAGAAGCATGAACAAAAGTTCCTAAAAAATCAACAGTGGGCTCTAGCTTCCCCGGACTTAAAGCGAGCAATATTGGGATGTGCCAAACTGCCCATATTGCATTGTGAATTAGAAGAGCCTTTGATGGCTCATACTGTTCAAGAAGCTTAGGGAACATGTATCCCCTCCACCCAATCTCCTCACCATATGCATAAACCAGATATAGCAAAACTTGAAGAACCACAGTGCTCAAAAGGCTCAAAACTCCTCTGCTGGACAAAAACACTCTAAAAGCGCTCGAAGCCCAAAACGCAGGGGCATAAACTACTATAATGAATCCTACGACCATTAACACATAGCGTTTTCCATTATAAGTGAAGCTGGGATAAAAATCTCCCTCAATATGCACCGTGATGAGTGTTCCCAGAGCTACGGCAAGCATCGAGGCATGAGGATAGCCCAAGAACTGGAGAGGCCATGAGAGGGCAAAAACTATGAGGAGGAACTTTAGCATTTCATTCACCTTCGTAGATGAATATGTCTTCAATCTTAACGTTAAAAAACCTCGCCATCTTGAAGGCCAGCTCGAGTGAAGGATTGTACTTACCTTTTTCTATAGCTATGATCGTCTGCCTTGTAACGCCCAAGGCTCTGGCTAAGTCCTCCTGCGTAAGCCCCTTCCACTCCCTAAGCTCCCTCAGACGGTTCTTCACTCACATCACCCTGTCGTAGTAATAATGGGAGATTAGGAGTATTGCCGCTCCAAGAGCTAGGGGAATTATAAGCTTCGTTGCCACCTCGACGTTTCCCCTGCTGTACTCCCAGAGGTATTCGGCAAAGAGGAAAAAGCTCATCACCGCGTAGCCGTTCCTCGCGCTCTTCGCGCTTATGAGCTCTGTCCTCTCGTCCTCAACCCTCTCAACCTTCGAGTTGTAGTACCACGTGAGCAAATAGCTAAGCAAAAAGCCTGCTACAAAGATCCCTACAGCTAAAAGAGCCCTCCCGGACTTCGTTGAGTAAGCCAGTCCGATTATCATGCCCGTAACGAGAATTCCCAGCAAGTGTTCGTACTTCATCTCACATCACCTTTGAGTAGTAGTGCCTCAGCGAGAGTTTGATGATGGAAGTTATGACCATTAGAACTATGGAGAGGTAATAGGCGCTCTTCAACCCCTGCCTGTCCTGGGAGAGGATTGCAAGGAAAACGACGGTAAAGGCCAGCACAAGGATGAGCATCTGAAGAGTCCTGCGCGAGGCCATTTCTTCTATCCTAAGTGTCCTCTCATCCTGAAGAACCTCTCCGCGCCGTTTCAGCCATTCCACATAGGCGTAGGAGAGAGCCATCGCCATGGCCAGAACACCCAAAGCGAGGGCAATACTTCCCACCCTAAGAGCCACCATCAACATGAGGGTGGTTCCCACAGGTATCGCATATCTTGCAAGCTTCCATCTTTCCACATTTATCACCATGTAAAGTTTCCTTTACGTAAAGGTTCCTTTACATCTATATAAGGCTTTCGGTGTATGAGAAATTGGAAAATAAAAAAAGATTATCGGTTTATTCCACGAGCTCGCCCATCAAATAGGTCGCCGTTGCCTTTGTGACCTTCACTTTAACGAACTCGCCCACTGGTGCCCCTGGAAGGATTATGTCTTTGTAGTTCATAGTCCTTCCTTCAATTCCGCCTTTTTGTCCTTGGCCGTGCGTTAGGACTTCCAATTCTCGTCCAACGAGCTTTTTGTTAATTTCATAGCTTATGCTCAAACGCAGGCGGTGCAAATAGCGAGAGCGCTCTTTAGCCCTCCACCCAACCACCTGATTTTTCATCTTAGCCGCTAAAGTTCCGGGCCTCGGTGAGAAGCGTGAGACGTTTATCTTGTCTGGCCTAACCCTCTCAATGAGAGCAACGGTATTTTGAAAAGCCTCCTCCGTCTCACCGGGGAAGCCGACTATAATGTCGGTGTTTAAGTTAAGCCCCGGGATTTTCCTCCTAAATGCTCCAACTATCTCTTCAAACTCCTCAACGGTGTACGTCCTCGCCATGAGCCTCAAAATTTCATTATCTCCGCTCTGCACAGGGAGGTGGAGGAACTTGTAGATTTTTTCGTCTTTATATACATCCACTAGCTCATCGAGGAACTTTATTACATGGTTTGGGTTCATCATGCCTACCCTGACCCTAAACTCGCCCTCAATGGCAGTAATTTCATCTAAAAGCTCCGCTAAGTTGGTTCCTATATCAAAGCCGTAGCATCCGGTATCCTCTGAGCTTAGCTGGATTTCTTTATAGCCTCTAGCTAAAGCTTCCTTAACCCACTTAACCACCTTTTCCGGGGCATAGCTCTTCAAAACACCTCTCGCAAAGCGCGTTCCACAGTAGGTGCACGCGTTTAAGCAGCCTTCGCTGATAGGAACTACAAATGCAACACTGCTTTTCCAAATTCTGGGGAGCTCGAGCTTATCTACGCTCCTCTGTTCTATGGAAATCAGCTTTTCTCCCTCTTCCGCAAGTCTAATTGCATCCCCTATTCTATCTATGCTCTTAACCCCCAAAATTGCGGAAACTCTCTCATCGATAACTTTAGGGTTAATGTGGGGCAAACAGCCTGTAACGATAACTCTCTTTCCGCCATCTAAGAGCTCTTTAATCCTTCTGCTCATGTGATGCTCCGTAGGATCTTTGACGGCGCAGGTATTAACGATTACATAGTCCGCACTATCCAAATCACTAATTTCATAGCCCGCGTTAAGCAAGAGGGCTTCCATAATCTCCGCATCTGCCTTATTCCTCGTGCATCCGTAGGTTTCGATATGTATCCTCATGACAAGAGGGCGTAGGCTTTGGCATTTAAAAAGCTAACTCCACGACTTTGGGTATTTGGAAAAAGTTAAAGAACACTTCCACCAATATCTTGAGGGGATGAAAATGAAAGAGGTAGTACTTTTAACCGGTGCACCGCTTAACGGGAGAGACGAGTACATTGAGGAAGCATTAAAAATCGCTCAAGGCGAGAGCTACGCCTACTATCACGTTTTTGATTACATAAAGTGTGTCGCAAAGGAGAGAGGATACAAAATCACGCGCAAAAACGTTCTTGACTTTGCGCTCAACCATCCAGAGCTCATGAATGATATACGGGATGAATCCTTTGAAAGAATAAGAAAAGAGATTGATGAAAGCGACAAAAAAGTCCACCTTGTTTCTACGCCAGCGCTCTTTAGATGGGGGAGCGGGAGCGTTTTGGGCTTCACTTTAAGCAATTTAAAGCTTTTAAAGCCCAACCGCGTTATAATAGTCCTCGACGACATATTGAGCGTTAGGAGAAGAATAATAAGCGACCCGGAGTGGTTCGAGCGCTTTGGAAACGACAAGGACAATATAAAGCTGACTACCCTTGTGATGTGGCGTGAAGATGCAATAAATCATGTGAAAACGCTCGTTCACGAGCTTAAGAAGGAAGGCATAGAGGTTCGCTACGTTCTGCAGTTCGGCATAAGACACCCATACGAAACGTTTCTCGATTTAATCTTCCGCGAAAAGGAGAAGCCACTCATTTATCTGAGCTATCCAATGACAGGCCACGAGGAGGAGTACTACCAAAGGGTTAGGGGCTTCTATGCTAAGCTGAGCGAGCACTTCACAGTCCTTGACCCCGGTGCGCTGGATGATTGGTGGGTCGTTGCCGAATATGACAGCCAAGTGGAAAAAGACCCCAACGTAAGGAAAATCAAAATAACAGAGATATTCGATGGGCATGCAGTTGAGGAGCTTGATAGGGAAGACATAGAGCAGGCAACGGATATACTGAGGAGACAGCTCGTTGATAGAGACTTCAACCTTGTTAGAGTTAGCAAGGCGATAGCGGTTTATCACTACACCAAAGAGGTCTCTGCAGGGGTTATAAGTGAGATGGCAGAGGCCCATAGGAACCTAGTGGCAATTTACCTCTATTACCCCTTCAAGCGTCGCCCAAGTCCATTTATGGAGTACTATGGCATGCAAAACCCCTCGAGGAGGACTATGTATAAAAATGAGGATGAAATGATCAGAGCAATGATTGAAGAAAAAGAGTATTGGACCAAAGCATAGGTGGTTGAGATGGCAATATACTTCATTGGCTTGGGATTGTACGATGAGAAGGATATAACTCTCAAAGGTCTTGAGATAGCGAGGAAGTGTGATTTGGTCTTTGCTGAGTTCTACACTTCTCTGCTGGCAGGGACAACGATCGAAAAAATTCAAGAGCAGCTGGGAAAGCCAATAACGCTTTTAAACAGAGAAGATGTTGAGCTTAACTTCGAGCGCATAGTTCTAAAAGAAGCCAAAGACAAGGATGTTGCATTTTTAACAGCTGGAGACCCAATGGTTGCCACGACTCACTCGGATTTGAGGATAAGGGCAAAGCAGATGGGGATTGAGAGCTACATTATTCACGCACCCTCAATTTATTCAGCCATAGCCGTAACCGGCCTCCACATATATAAGTTTGGAAAGAGCGCTACAGTTGCTTACCCTGAAAAGAACTGGTTCCCAACGAGCCACTACGATGTGATAAGAGAAAACAAGGAGCATAACTTACACACGCTTTTATTCCTCGACATAAAAGCTGACCAAGGGAGATACATGACGGCAAACGAGGCCATGGAAATCCTCCTTCAAGTGGAGGAGATGAAGAAACAAAACGTCTTCACACAGGACACTCTAGTGGTGGTTCTGGCTAGAGCGGGTTCACTGAGCCCAACGCTTAAAGCGGGCTACGTTAAGGATATGATTAAAGAGGACTTTGGAAAGCAGCCACATATAATGATTGTTCCAGGAAAGCTCCACATAGTTGAGGCTGAATACTTGGTAGAGTTCGCTGACGCTCCCAAGGAGATTTTAGATGAAGTTTAGGCCATCAGATTTTCCACAACCTTTTTCTACTTTTAAAGCGATTTATTTTGGTGGTCTTATGTGCTATGAGCTTACGGTGGAAAAGCTCGCAAAGCTCCTTCGGGAAGCGGAGAAGGCACATGCTTCCTATGAGAAAAAGCTTGGGCATAGAGATGAGGACTGGCCAGAGTGGTACGCGAAGTATATAATTCAAATGCTTGAGAAGGAGCACTAGCACGAAAACTTTATAAAAGGAAACTTGAAAAGAGAAGGTTGGCGTTTTGGGCGGGCCCGTGGTCTAGATGGTTATGACGCCACCCTTACGAGGTGGAGGTCCGGGGTTCGAATCCCCGCGGGCCCACCAGAAGATGAACCCCCTTCCAAAACAACTTTTTTAAAACATAACCACTCTAAAAACTGCAATCTTTCGCAACTCCTCCTTCAACTCCACACTCACCCAGATTGTGGTTTTCCGCTCGCTCTCAACCCCCATTGTCAGTACCTCCAACTATAGAGCCTATAACCCCTATGGCGATTATACTACAAACAATAGTAAATGATATTAACTCAGATATATATCTTTTGCCAAAGCGGAGGAAAGTCTTAAATCTTCTTTGAAAGATAAAAAGAGTGGAGGTAGAACCATGCCTACACTATTCTCTGAGAGAGAAGGAATTATAGAGAAAGAGTTACAGGTAGGATACATTAATAAAAATCTACGAACCCGACTATGGAATTGTCTCGAAAGATACTATTGGAAGTACATTAAGAAGGAAAGTTTGACAGATTGGAAAACTAGAAAATACAGACGAGATTGGGGATATTTTCCATACCTTGCTAAAAGAACTCAACCAAGTAAAGAGGAGAGTAACCGATTAGAACGTCCTCTCAGGGAATATCGCAAAATTGGAAAATTTATCCATGAACTATGGGACAGCTACTTCCGACTTCCCTTAAACAAATTAAGAGAAGACTGGACAGAGGATTGGAAAGAATTATATGAAATGCTAGAGAATTATTTCTTTGGCTGTGAATGGTATGAAGTCTATGATTTTCTAGAATTCGTTGTTAACAATTGGCCTGACCAAGAAAGAAACAGAGAATTCATGGAGTGTTGTAACCGTGTATTAGAGGAAGAAAATGCAGGATACAGATTCATTAATGGCATGATTGTGCCTATCTTTGAGAAAACTGAAATTTCAGAAATTGAAACTGCTTTTGAAAATGTAAAACCTTGGAAGGGCGTCTATGATGACTTGTTTTCAGCTCTAAAGCACTTATCTGATAGAGAACATCCAAACTACAAAGACTCGGTTGTGGCGTCTATTAGGGCTGTTGAAGGAGTAGCGAAACTAATTACACATAGACATGGAACACTAGGAGAACTTATGCCCAAAGTACAGCAAGTCTTAGAACTTGATGAGCATTTTGCTAAGGCTATTGGACAATTGTGGAGATACACAAATACAGTTGCTAGGCACTCAGACCCAGAAGGAGAGAAAATGCCTGAATTTGAAGAAGCTAAGTTTGTTCTTGTAACTTCCTGTGCAATAATCAATTATCTCATCACCAAAGCAAACAAGAAAGGAGTAGAATTAAAGCTGGAATGAGGTGAGAAAGATAAGAGATACAAAAGAGCAACGTGTAGATCTTATAGTTTTTTGGTGAAAAAGCTGGTTGTATTGGTTATGACTTACCATAGACACAAACCTAGGACAGTATGGATGAATCGGTGCCATATAGGTGACAGATAGGTATATTTACCCGTAGAAACATAAATGCATATTGGGGAGGTGAGCGGGCATGAACAAAGTTGTCGGAATTATTACCGCAACGGCAGCTCTTCTAGTTGGAGGGATAGTAGTAGCGGTCATCTACATAGTAGCGCAGTGGATAGGCTTAATCTGACTCTAACGACGCTCTTTCCACTGGCATGAAGACATAGTAATGGATTTTTTCCTCCTCTCCTCTAACCACGCTTGTAGTAGGATATGTTGCCATCTATGTGAAGCTTGGCCTTATCAAACTCATTAACAACTTGATAGCTTCTTTTATTCTTATGCTACTGAAGAGACAAAGTAAGCTGACAATTAACATTTCATCTCGCTTGACTTTGGCTAAGGCTTGCCTCACTTCCTTATCACTCGGTAATCTGACGTCAATTCTGTCTGGTCTTTCTGTTAGGAGATTCAAAAGGTTTGAGACAAATTGTTCACTAATCATGTTTTTCTCCAGTTGGGAGCGGATTGATGTTCTTATGCTCCTGAATGGAGAAATTGCAGCGTCTATACCTCTTTGCTTATTCGTTTGTTGAGGTAGTGAACAAACTCTTCTTGCATAATATCGGGAGAAGCTTGATCAACTTTTCCCCAGAAAAGGTTGTTAAGTCGCCTTCTTCTCCTCCTTTGGAAACTTCCATCCTCTGCTTATCTTAGTAACCTGTCTAACCAAGACTTTTTCGTTTTTGTTCTTCTCCACGAGCGTCTCCATGAAAGAGATTAGTTCATCATACGTAGCCCGTTCTACAGGGAAGGGCACGCCGTCCTTGCCGCCAACGGCGTAGGTGAACTTAAAGGGGTCTGGCGGATGCGTTACCGGGTCTTTCCACGAGGGGTGGACGTCGTAGACAAGCTCCAAGACAAGTGAGAGAGCCCTCAAAGTGCTCGGGCCGAGCCCTTGGATTAAGAGGAGCTCATCATAGTTTGAAACCGAAAGCTCCCGAGCGAGGGTTAAAGCCCTCTTGTTTAGCTCCGCTTTGCCCAAGCTCTCATACCTGCGGAAAAGAGTAACCTCCCTTTTATCGTAAGGCTTGTAGTAAATTAGGGGCTTGTATCCCTTGGTCATGGCTTTAAGCGTCTCAAGCTCACGCTCAATCTTTCTTACATCTTCGGAGACAATATCCAAAAGAGTCTTTTGATACTCTTTAGCATCTCTTGAGACCGTGTTTAGTGCATACTCCTCCTTAATTCCGCTTATGCCCTTGTGCGGCTCTACCGTAAAGCTCTCGACATTTTCAGAAAACCAGTGATACCTCCTCGCCATCTTGATGTTGGGGTTCATCCCCTGCTGCACAACCGTCCATCTCCCCTCTCTATCAACAAAAAACGTGTGATGATAGAGCTGATAGCCAGTTTGAAGAGCCACGGTGTCAACTTTAGCAACGAGCTTAGAGGTTTTTATGTAACTTTCCGCGTCAAGTTCATACTTTTTGCTTATCTCTCTCAGCTCATAAGGAGTTTCTCTGCTCTTTGCTCCCTTCCCACCAGCAGCACTCACACCAAAGTCTTCCTTTAAGAGAACATCTTTCAATATTCCCGTCGTCACCGTCGTGCTGCCCGAAGAATCCCAATCCATGCCTATTAGGTTGTTCAGCGCTTGAAACCATACTGGGTCGGCTAAGCGCTCGAGAACTCCCTTCGTTCCATACTCATCAACTAAGAGCTTTAGAACTAACCCCGCTAATTTTCTCATTCTAAGGGCGAGCCAAGGTGGGACATGACCGCCGTGAAGCGGCAGTTCAGCTACTCCTTTCTTCATGTCTATTTTATACTTTGCAAAGAAAGAATATAAGGCTTATCTATTAACCGGACGGAACAAAGACTTGAAAGTGTCAGAAGTAGGAATAAATTGATAGCCAATCAAAAGAGTTAAAATGGAGGAATAATATAGAATAAACCATGATAGATTGGTCTGGTGTCATAATATCCATAGTTAATGCGATTATGCGTATCATCCTTGCGGCGTTTACACTATGGACCAGAAAGGCATTTCATGAAAAATATCCACTCCTTGGCAAATTTTATGATTATATTACGGTTGGATTTGCTTTATATGCAATTTCAAAACTCCTCTTTTTACCTTTGAATTTAGATAGGGCAGGTATAATACTCCTAAATAAAGATACTGCAAGGCTTTTGAACACTCTCGCCAATGCAGTTGTCTTCATGTTCACTTTGATATTTCTCTATGCATGGGTTTCTCTAATTCGCACCCTTACAAAGAGGTACGTGCTGATTCCGAGCATCGTAGAATTTCCTGGAACAACAAAAAAGGATATTCCTTCGGGGCTCTACCTATGCGGATGCCACGAAACTCCCAACCCGGAGATATACGAACTCCTAAAAGGTAGAGCTGGTGTTATAATTTCAAGAAGGCCCCCTGAAGTACTTAGAGAACAGTTGAAACTCAAAAAAGTCCCAATTTTATGGTTAACAAAAGTAGAAGGGGATAACCATGTCCATCCACGCAGGCTGGAATATTTAATACAAAATCTGGTGGATTTTATGAAGAAGGACAACAAGCCAAAATTTATAGTCATTGATGGTCTGGAATATTTAATTATTGAAAATGGGTTTGAGAGCATCTTCAAGTTTTTAACTTTGCTTAAAGACTACAGTGTTTTTGATAACACGATAATTTTAGTTCCTGTGAATGAAAAGACTTTAAAATCCAAAGAATACTCCCTGCTGAAAAGGGAATTCCCAACACTTGAGGAATTCTTATCCTCCCAAAAGGGATAGAATGAGCTCTAAACTCTTACAACTTTCCACCCTTGCTTGTGAACCTCTATCCCCTCCGTTTTAATATTGAACCTTTTTATGCTGTCCTTCAGTTCTTTTATAAAGCTCCAGAACTTTTCTTCACCCACCATCGTTTCATAGCTCTCGGGAAAGTGCTCCTTCAAAAGTCTCTGGAACTCTCCTCCAGCAGCCCTTAGGTTGAGCACCTCAAAGAAGTAGTAGTCCACGAAATCCTTTGTTTCCCTCACAATCGCTTCAACATCTGTTAAATGTGGAATTATGGGGCTTATAAAGGCGTAGGTCGTCATGTTTTCTTCATGGAGCTCCTTAAGAACATCCACTCTAAGCTTCTGCGAAGGAGTTAGGGGCTCGATGAGTGCCTTTTCTTTTCCCTCAAAGCTGTTTATCGTTAGTCCTACCTCCACTTTCTCGAAGAGCTTTAAAAGGTCGATGTCTCTCAAGACAAGCGGCGATTTTGTGAGGATGCTCAGTTCATTGCGCTTGTCCATGTACTGGAGCACTTTTCTCGTTAACTTTAGTTCTCTTTCAATGGGCTGATATGCGTCGCTTATGCTCGACATCACGACGCTTCCTTCAACACGCCTCCTCGCGAGCTCGGGAGCATTGACTTTGGTCTCTACCCACGTGCCCCACTCGCCATAGGGCTTCCATCTGCAGATAAACTTTGCATAGCAGTATTTACACGCAAACTGGCATCCAGCGTATTGGTTTATCACGTAATCAACGCCGGGAATTTTGCTTTTGGTGTATATGCTCTTTGCTTTAGTTTTGATAATGTTAATCTCCATGACCTAAACTAAGTGCTTCAAATATAAAAATCTCAGGGCAAGCCTTTTATTCTCTCTTCATTCACTTTAGTTCATGAAAAGGCTCGCAGTAATCATGGTGCTGCTAATAGCGTTCTCACCTTTAGTTAGCGCAAAAACTCTTGTAGTAAGCTCATATCAGGATGAGACTATAGCGCGCTATTTAGCGAGCTATTTAAACGCAACTGTAGTTTTAATCCCTTGGGGAAGTCGAGATGTGCAGTATTTGGAGGAGATAAAGTCTCAAAACCCTGATAAGCTCATTATTGTAGGAGGGATATACGCTGTCCCCAAAGATTTTGAGTTCGGCAGTTTTGAGCGCTATGGGGGAAAAGACAGGCTTGAGACGGCTAAGATAGTCTTAGAGTACTTTTTCAACTTTTCAAGTCCAAGCAACATTGTAGTTTATCCCTCTAAGGAAGCAGTTTGGGAGTACATCAAAGAAGGCGGCGAATGGGAGATAGTGGAGGGAAATTCGAGCGTAGCGCTTAGGTGGTCAAAGTTAATCCAAAATGAGCTTCACAAATATTCTGGGAAAGAAAAGAGGCTTGTTTTGGTAGGGAACGTCCAAAATAATGCTCTTTTGAACGAGACATGGAGCGAAATTGGTGAGTTGCCTGAAGTTTATACGCTCTATCCTTCGATAGTGCTTATGAATGGAACGCTCTTCATAACTGGGAGCGATGAGAACCTCCCTCTAATAGAGCGCTTTTTCGAAGAAAACAAGGACGTTGGGGGAGAGGATATTCTAAAATTCTCTCTTCTCCTTCTTGTGTTAGTTCTAGCTTTTTTCGTTGCACTCGATGACAGAAGGTTTTACTTGGCAGCGTTAATACTTACGGCCGTGTGGGTGCTCTACTCCATAGAGGCTTTTGTTTTGGCTTGGGATTCTCTCTTTGTATATTTCGACGGAGCGCTTTCTTTGAGTTATTTGGGACATTATGAGACTATCATAGGAGGTAGAGGCTTTCCAGGCCTGTCATATCTCTTCCTCGCTTTCTTCCGCGTTTTTTCACCAACAGTTGAGAGCGTTATTCTATACCAAATATTCATGCTCTTTCTTCTCTTGAGCTCACTCTTCCTGTTTTTCAAGAATAAAGAGCTGGCTTTCATTTCTTACCTACTAATCCTCACGATCCCTCTGTTCAGACAGTACACATATACGATTTCAACGGAGCTGACGTTTTTGACGTTTCTACTCCTGTCGCTGGCCTTTTTGAGATATAAAACTGCCAAAAGCACTATCCTAGCATCTGCTTCAGCATCGCTCGGTGCTTTAGTAAGGTTCCAAGCCCTAATACTGCCCCTAATTTCGTTGGCTCTATTTAGGGATGTGTATGGTATATTATTCATTTTAGCGTCTTTATCTTTCTACTTTGGGCTAACTTTTGTGACTCATAGGGGATTTTGGGGATACATAAGCGAGGCTTCCTCAAAGGGCATAACCTCTTCTTTAGTGGTGAGCAACGCTCAGTTCTACCTCCCAAAACTTCTTTTAAACGGGTTTGTTCCTATAGTGTTGCTGATATGGCACTTTGCGAAAGGTAAAAGAGGACTAACGCCTGTGTTGAGTTTGGCAATTTTTTATGCGCTGGCCCCTCTCGTTTGGGTTGCTCAAGATGAACGCTATTTGCTTCCGACCCTATTCCTCCTAGCGCTGGCCGCTTTTGAGAAGCTCGATGAAGAATAATCAACAAAACTCCCTGTTCTTTGACGTCCAGCCAAATATTCCACTAAATTCTGCATGAAGAGACGACGATAGAGTTTTATGCAAGAGATGAGTGTTAAATTTTGGTGGTGCTATGCATCCAGAGGGATTTTTGGAAGTTATCACAGGACCAATGTTTGCGGGTAAGACTACAGAGCTCATTAAGAGGGTTGAGCGTCAAATCTTTGCTAAAAGGAAAGCAGCCCTTTTTAAGCCTGCCATAGACAACCGCTACAGCGAAAACCATGTTGTGGCACACAATGGCCTTAAGTACGAAGCTTTTGTTATTCCTACCGATGAGGAAGGTGTTAGGCAGATTTATGAGATAACGAAGAGGGAAGGCTTTGAAGTGATTGGCGTTGATGAGGTCCAGTTTTTCCCGATTTCAATTGTTGAAGCTTTAAACACGCTCGCAGATGAGGGTGTTTATGTTATAGCAAGCGGCTTAAACTTGGACTTCAAAGGGGATCCGTTTGAGGTTACGAGAGAGCTTTTGGTAAGAGCCGACAACATAGTTTACCTAACTGCAATATGCACTATATGCGGTGCTCCAGCCACAAGAAGTCAAAGGCTTATAGATGGAAAGCCGGCGCCGAGGGATTCCCCCATAATATTGGTAGGGGGTCAGGAGGCGTATGAGGCGAGGTGTAGAAGGCACCACATAGTGCCGTGAGGTGAGTTTATGCGGGCTCGTATCAGGGAGAAGTTTAAATTTGAAGCAGCCCATGCCGTTGCTATTAATGGGGGTTTGGAAGAGATTCATGGACACACATACCGCTTGGAAGTCTTTGTTGAAGGTGAGCTGAAGGAAGGCTATGTCATGGACTTTCTAGAGCTCAGGCGCATTGTTGAGAGGGAAGTAATAGAAAAGCTCGACCACAAAAACTTGAACCGACTCTTCAATAATCCAACAACAGAGAACATAGCGCTTTGGATAGCTGAACGCATAAGAGAAGCTCTGCCAGCTGAATCTAGACTTTACAAGGTTGTTCTTTGGGAAGGAGACGACAACGGGGTTGAGTTCGAGTTTTAATTTTTGCTTTCTTCTAAGAAAAAGCTTTAAAAATTTGGAGTTGTAGGATTTTTAGGTGAGCCTAAATCGGGGTGAGAGCATGGAAGCAGTTATTGCGAAGAATGTCAGCATTTACTACAATGGCCAAAAAGCAGTGGAAGAGCTATCCTTTAAGCTCGAGGAGGAAGAAACATTACTGCTCATGGGGCCAAATGGTGCAGGAAAAACGACACTGCTCAGGACAATAGCGGGCTTTCATAAAAATTACGGTGGGGAGCTTTTGGTGTTTAACAAGCCTCCTGGTGAAGCTAAAGAGCTTATCTCTTATGTCCCCCAAAGTTACAGCTTAAATGAGCGTGTTCCCCTCAAAGCTTTGGAAGTCGTTGCTATAGGCGGGATTTATAAGAAGGGATTCGTACACACTAAGCTCTCAAAAGAAGTGTGTCAAAGTGCTGAAGAGGCTTTGGAGTTTGTAGGATTAAGCCAAGTAAAGGATAAACCCTTTAGCGAGCTCAGCGGGGGTCAAAAGCAGAGAGTTCTGCTGGCTAGAGCACTTATATCTAATCCCAGGCTCCTTCTCTTAGATGAACCGCTATCAGCTTTGGATCCTTCCGCAAGGGTGGAAGTAGCAAATGTTTTGGGAAAGATAAAACAAGAGAAGGGAATATCCATGATTATTACCACTCACGACGTTAATCCTTTAACGGAGATTGGAGACAAAGTGATGCTCCTAAACAGGCGTTTGGTGGCGTTTGGTACTCCTGATGAAGTCCTGAGGGATGAGATTATAAGCGAGGTTTATGGGCCATTCTCAAAAGCTGTACGGGTTGGAAACAGGCTTTACTGTATAATTGGGGATGTGCACATCCACAAAGGGGGTGCTAGGGAATGATCCCAGAGTACCTGTTGAGGGCCCTTTTAGCGAGCGTTATGATAAGCGTCCTCCTCGGACTCCTGAGTCCTTTGATAAACATGAAAGGGCTGGCTTTCCTCACGCACGCCACGTTTCACTCCCTCCTCTTTGGTGCGGTTTTGGGCATGATATTTGGCTTAATAATCGAAAACCTTGGGATAGTGGTTTGGGTTGCGCTGATGGTTACCATAGCGGTGGTCACTTTAATAGCATGGCTTGAGAATAGGGGCTTTACAAGCGATACCGCCGTGGGGATTATCTCAAGCTTCGTTGCCGGCGCTACGGTTCTTAGCTTTGGCATACTTTACAAGATAATGGCGACAAGGCCGTACTTTGCTTTCTCCCAGAGCATAGTTTCCTATCTCACGGGAGAAGTGTTTTTAATAACCGTGAACGACCTCTTAATGCTCGTTTTGGGAGGAGCATTAATATTTTTCATAATGGCATTCTTCTATAGGGACTTCCTCTACGTAAGCTTTGATCCAGCGGGTGTTGAGAGCTATGGTGGTAATGTCCGAGCTTATTTGATGCTCCTTTATGTAATAGTGGGTTCTATTGGAGCCCTTATCGTGAAAACCGTTGGATTAATAACTCTTCAAGTTATAGCCGTTCTGCCAGGGGCCATAGCGCTGATGCTAAGCGACGATTT